>NZ_JBITDV010000001.1:1206593-1254798 GCF_044454545.1 Cryptosporangium sp. NPDC051539
GGACGTGCCCGGCGCGTCCGACCAGCGAGCGTCCCTTGGTGTCGGCCAGTACCGCCAGCACACGCCAGACGGAGGTGACCTTCCCCGTGCCGTCCTTCGGCAGCAGACTCCCGGCGTCGGCGACGCCGGGGCTCAAATCCGCGTCCAGCATGTGCAGGACCGGCGTCTGGGACGCGCTCTCGATCCACATCGGCGGACCGTCCGGCGGCGACGTGGGGTCGAAGCCCACGGAGACCGTGCCGCGTCCCACTTCGGTCATGGACGCAGCGTCACGCACGACGACGTCGACCGGCCCGAGCGTCGCGTGGGCGAGCAGGCGTACCGTTGGGCGGGTCGTATCGTCAGCCGCGCCGGGGTGCTCGTCAACCGTCAGGACTCCCGCCGGCTCGGCCTGGATCGCGAGCTCCGGCCTCGTCCACCCAGTGACGCCGGTGTCGATCCCGACGTCCACCCACGACCCCGGCCAGAGCGGGCCCGTCGGCACCCCGACATGGACACCGGGAGCCACGCCAGCCGACGCGTCGAGCGCGAGCATCCGCTGCTCCCCGGTCACCACGAGCATGTCCTCGACGAGAATCGCCTGCGAGGGCTGGGAGATCCCGCGCCCTACCAGCCGCTCCAGGACGGGCGCGCCCGCGGTCACGTCGACGACGCCGACCCGGTGCGCCGGCGCGCGCTCCGTGACCAGCAGCCGGCTGCGGTCCGCGTCCACCCAGGACAGGAAGAACGGCGAGACGAGCCCGCTGAGGACGACGTCGGCCAGGCCGTCGGGTGCGTGCCGGGTCAGGTTGCCGGACCCCTGCTCGGTCACGTACACCGCACCGTCCGGGCCGAGTGCCACGCCCACCGGTGCGGCGAGGCCCGACACCAGCACGGCCATGGCTCCGGTGCCCAGGTCGACGCGGACGATGCGACCGCCGGCGCGGTCGGCGACCAGCGCCGCCGCGCCGTCGGCAGTGCGGACGACCTGGTGCGCAGCGCCCAGTCCCGAGGCCACGATCACCGCGCTCGCGCGCCCGGGGGTGGTGAGGTCCTGCCGAAGCAGGATGCCCCCGCGCTCGGTGATGAGGGCGTCGTCACCGACCAGACTGAGGGACTCGGGCTCGGTGTACCCGTCGCCCCACGGGGTCAGCTCGCCGCGCTCGACCGTGACGGCGATCAGCCGGCCTCCCGACCAGTCCGCGGCGAGCACCGTACGCCCGTTCCAGACGTCGGCTCCCACGACGGTGCCCGCGACGCCGTCGGGCCCAGATCTGCGGTTCCGCCACGATGTCCTCCGACCCCGACTCCTTGCGCCGGACCTACCAGAAGCGGCACCGAGCGCGGCGGCCGCAACTCGGCCGCGGCCGAAGGGCTCCGGGAGTGCAAGCGGGTGCGAGCGCACCGGCATCCTCACTCTGCTCGCGCCCCCGAGCCGCGTCGACGGTGGGGAGGCGACGCTTCGCCGCAGGGTCGTTGGCCCCGGCATCTCAGATGAAGGACCTGCGGACGAACTCGCGCACTGGCCGGGGTGCGTAGTCTCGACGGATGCGGGTCCGGGTTCAGAACAGGCATCAGGTTCCTGACCGGCGGCCGATCACGATCAGGCCGGGCGAGCGCGTCGAGGTCGGCGATCGTGATGACGAGTGGCCGGCCTTCGTCTTCGTCACCAATGTCGAGGGCCAGGGCTGGGTACCCGAGCG
Source organism: Cryptosporangium sp. NPDC051539 (assembly GCF_044454545.1). Lineage (NCBI taxonomy): Bacteria > Bacillati > Actinomycetota > Actinomycetes > Cryptosporangiales > Cryptosporangiaceae > Cryptosporangium > Cryptosporangium sp. NPDC051539. Next base: position 1,208,276 of record NZ_JBITDV010000001.1, read on the forward strand.
ACACCTCGACCTGGCGCGTCCGACGGCGACGGTCCGCACGCCCTACGACACGCGTGAGCTGGGTGTCTCGGCCGGCGCGACGGTGACCGTGATTCGGGACGACCCCGAGAGCGAATGGGCATGGTGCCGGGACGACGCCGGGAACGAGGGGTGGGTTCCTCATCGTGTGCTGGGCGCCGGGGTCGAGTAGCCGGGGAGGATCACGACGTCGTTCTCGAGCTCTCTGGCCAGCAGAGCGCGGCGCGTGGAGGGCAGCAGGCGGGCGGCGGCCAGCCGCTCGGTGTCAGCGCTCATCGCGGTCAGCGCTCCGGTGGTCGGCGCAGATGCGCGCAGCGCCGAGGTCGTCAGGTTTCATCCGTGTCGCCGGTGGCGATGCCGCACACGGCGCGTACCGCCAGCGCCAAGGAGCGCTGGGCGCGGGCGTCGACAGCGGCTGCCCCGGCCCCGCCAGCTGGGTCCTCAGTCCCGGCCCGGCAAGGCATGTTCTACCGCCTGTGGGGCGTCGTCATCGAGATCGAACGGCACCCCCACACGGCCGCCCGGCTCCACGCCGCCGAACGTGCCGTCGACGATCCCGACCCCGACACGCGGGCCAACGCCATCCGGGAAGCCGGAGAGATCGTCCGCGCCGCCCACCGCCAACTCGCCGGTGGCTGACTGCACCCCGAGTGAGATCGCCGGCAATGTCTGCGTCAGAAACCGAGGCGCTCGGGCGCGAACATGCTCACGTCCGCGTCGCTCCCACCGTCAACGGCGTACTGTGCCGCGATCTCCCCGAAGACCGGGGCCAGCTTGAAGCCGTGCCCGGAGAAACCGGCGAGCACCGTGACGTTCTCCCCCACCGGGCCGACGGCCGGGGTCTTGTCGCGCGTGAACGCGTCAGTGTGGACGGAGTGCCTGGCCGGCTCCGGATGCAGCTCCGGCAGCAACCGCTGCACGTGCTCGCCCAACGATCGCAGCGCTTCGTCCTCCAGCCAGCGCGGGACGGAGTCCGCGTCCGGGACGGTCCCCCACATCGGACTCCCGCTGACCTTCACGCTGTACCCGTCCAGCGAAGGGGCCCCAAAGATGTGGAAGTCGCTGGTGTCCCGGATGAAGGTCGGGAAGACCTCGGGCCGATAACGACGGACGTCACGAGGTAGGAACCAGGTCAGCACGATGGTCTTCAGCGTCAGCGCCGAGGCCAGGACGGGAAACAGATCCTGCGCCCACGGGCCGAGGGTCACGACCGCGTGCCGAACCCGGTAGCGGCCGGCGCCGGTGCGGACGATCACGGCCGGCCCGTCAGTCTCGATGCCGAGGACCGGTTCACGCTCGTGGACCTCCAGCCCGTTCGTCCGGGCGCGCTCCACGGCGGACGCCACCGCCACCTCGGGTCGGAGCGCGCCGCCGAGCTCGTCCAGGATTCCGCAGTCCGAGTCCGCTACGGCGTGCTGCGGATACCGCTGACGCAGTTCGTCGGCGTCGAACAGCTGGTGGGGCAGGTCGTGGCGTCGAACCGAGTCCCGGACCTCGGACAGTGCCTCGGTAGTCGGATCCCCGAGGGAAAGTGTCCCCGTGGGCAGAAGGAGTTGCCGCCCGGACAGCGTCTCCAGCTCCTGCCACAGTCGACGGGAGCGGAGCAGCAGGGGAACGTAGCCCGCTCCTTCGTGATACGCGGTGCGGAAGAGCCTCGACTCCCCCGCGGCCGCTCCCCGCGCGTGCCCCACGCCGAACCGCTCGAAGCCGATGACCCGCGCACGGGTCCGTTCGCTGATGCGCCAGGCGGCCATGGATCCCATCGATCCGAGTCCGATGACGGCGATGTCCCCGTCCACGTCAGCTCCACTCCGCCACGAGTTCGGCGGCCTCGATGTCCGGGTCGAGCGTGGCGACGACCGCGGCGAGCACGAGGGGGATGCCCATCGCACCGGGGTCCGGTGTCCCGAGTGCTCGTTCCCCCACATAGCTCGAGCGTCCCCGGCGGGGCAGCAGATCAGCGGTGGCCGCGGCCGCAACGGCGGCGGCGCGCACCACGTCGGCGAAGGAGCCGGGGGCCTGCGCCGCCGCGTGGAGCGCGTCGACCATCGTGCGGTCCCCGGGGGCAGCGCCACCGACGCGTTGCACCGCCGCCAGCGCCGAGGACAGGCCTGCGCGCAGCGCATCGACGCCGGTCGCCGCGTCGAGGGCGCGGCGCAGGTGCTGGAAGACCAGACCGTACAGCGGGCCGCTGGACCCGCCGACGTCGTCCAGGAACGCGTGTTCCGCCGCGCGCAAACCGCGGTGGGCCGGATCGGCCAGCGCGGCCCGAACGCCCGCCTCGAGGTTGTCGCCGAAGTCCCCGTCGCCCGTCACCTGGTCGAGGCGGGTCAATTCGGGCTTGGCGGCCGCGACGAGTCGCTGCAACGTCGTCAGGAGGGGGTCCTGGTTGACGGTGGGCGTCGCGGCAGCGGCCCGGGCCACGGTCGGGGCCGGGGCGACCGGCTCGGTGCTCGGCAGGGCCGGAGTCTCGGTGCAGGCGGCCAGGAAAGCCACCCACTCCGGTTCCAGAGCGGTGAACGTGATCGAGAACCCCCGCATGTCGAGGGCCGCGACGTAGGTACCGGCCAGCGCCGCGGCCAGCGGGATGCCGCGTTCGTCCAGCCGACGTGCCACCCGGTCGAGCACGGAGAACATCTCGAGCCCGGTCACCGAGCCCAGACCGTTCACCAGGACCGCGTATCCGGTCTCGGTGACCGGCAGCCGGCCCAGCAGGTCGTCCACCATGCGGTCGACGATCTCCGCGCTGCCGCGTCGGTCGACCGTGGCCACTGCGCGCTCGCCGTGGATGCCGACGCCGTACTCCAGCTGGTCCGGCGGCAGCTCGAACGCCGGTTCACCGCTCCCGCCGGGCGCGGTGTGGGCGCGGGAGGCGACCGCGATGCTGCGTGACGCGGCCACCACCCGCCGGCCGAGGTCGGCCAGATCCGGCAGGTAGGTCCCGGCGTCCGCGGCGGCGGCCAGAATCTTCTCGACGACGACGGTGGCCCCGGTGCCGCGGCGACCGGTCGCGGTGGTGTCGCTCTCGGTGGCCAGGTCGTCGTCGACGAGGACGGTCTCGACCTCGATGCCGTCGGCCCGCAGCCGCTCGGCGGCGATGCCGAAGTTGATGACGTCGCCGGTGTAGTTCTTCACGACGAACAGCACCCCACCTGGCCGGGCGACGGCCCGGGCGCCGGCATGGATCTGCCGGTTGTGCGGCGACGCGAAGACCTGGCCGGGGATCGCTGCGTCGAGGCCGCCGCGGCCGACGAAACCGACGTGCAGCGGCTCGTGGCCGGACCCGCCGCCCGAGACGAGCGCGACGCGGCGGGTCGGGGCCGGGTCAGCGGCGGCCACGAACGCCGGGTCGAGGCTCACGCGAACAGTGGCGCCGTGGGCGCGGGCAAATCCCGCAAGCGCCGAGGCGACCGTGTCGTCAGAGGTCGCGAAGCTGAGGGACACGTGGATCTCCTTCGAAGCGAACGCTGTCGCGGGACTCGGGGCGGCAGGCGTACCCCAGGGCGAAGTCGGCTCTGCGGCCGGTGCAGTCGAAGATCACCGAAGCCGCGGTGATGGTGGCCTCGTCAGCGGACTCGTGCCGGCAGATCGACAGCGGGTGGCCGTCGTGATCGGCAAGCAGGCGCGGCAGGGCGCCGGTGCCCGACGGCAGATCCTGAGCGAGCGTCGCGGCGCGGGTGTCGCGGTGCGCCGAGGACGGGTAGACGCGTCGTTGCAGCTCCGCGTCTTCCGCGTCGCGCCCCGGCGTCGTCTTGGCGTGGTTGGTGTGGGTCAGGACGGATCCGGAGCGCGCCACTGCGGCCTCACCGCCGGCGCGCGCCTCTAGCGAGATCAACTGTCCCGAACCGTCAGCCAGCAGGTAGCTGCGCAGCGCCGGATGCAGGACAGAGAGTGCGCGGGCGAGGGCGTCCTCGGCGCTGCGTTCTTCCAGGAGCAGACGGCGGATCACCTGGCTCGGCGCGGTGAGCGCCGTCGTTCCGCCCATCAGGTCGTTGGTGACCAGCGCGACGCCGTGCTCGTTCATCCCGATCCAGCCCAGTCCGCCCGGCGATGCGAGGACGACCACGTCCGGCCGCTGCGGGTCGCGCTGGAGATGGACGGCGAGGCCCGCAGCGAGCTCAGCGTTGGCGTCCCAGTTCTGGGCCGCCACGGTCCGACCTTCCGCGGCGTACACAACGGCCGTGCAACCGCCGCGTTCGACCATCTCGACCAGGTCGAAGGCCTCGAAGCAGTTGAGCCGGAAAATGTCCTCGAACGGCGTCCCCGCGCCGGCGGCGATCCCCTCCATCTCCTGGACGAGGTGCGGCGCGGCGACCGCGGTCGCCGCGATCCACGGCTGAACCGGCAACCGGGGTTGCTGGGCCAGACGCCGGCGGATCTGCTCGGCGCGTTCGCGGCCGTGCTGTACGCCCCGGGAGTACGGATCGCCGGTGAACGTGAACACCGCTCAGACCTCGAGCAGTTCGCGGGCCGTGCCGGTCAGCCGCTCGAATCCCGCCGGCGTGATCAGCACGGTATCGCTGAACGTCATGTCGAGCCCGACGACGGCGAGCATGTGGAAGGTCATCCCCGCCGCCAGCGTCACGGGCGAGCCCTCTCGGAAATCCGCGGTCTTTCCCTCGCCCGCGATCGGCGGGAATCCGATGCCCATCGAGTAGCCCAGGCGCAGCTTGATCGGCGCCAGGCCGCGGCCGGCGAGGCTCCGCCGGGCGCGGACGGTGACGTCGTGGGTGGCGGCACCCGGGCGGAGGTCGGCGAACACCTCTTCCTGCAGATTCAGCGCGACGGCGGCCCGCTCCCGGACGCTCGCTCCGGCGCGGCCGACCGACACGGCGCGGGTGATCCCGGCGTGGTAGCGGCGACGGACGCCGAGGAACTCCAGCTTGATCAGGTCGCCGGGCTCGAGGATCTTGTCGCTCCAGGTCGCGTGCCCCACCTCGCTGCGCGCTCCCGACGAGACGTAGTGCGGCAGCGCGGGGTACTCCCCGCCGGCCAGAATGTTGGCGTGGTGGGCGGCGGCGGCCACCTCGCGCTCGGTGCGCCCGGCCGCGGCCACCCCCAGCGCGGCGGCCATGCTGGCGTCGGCGATCCGTGCGGATTCCCGGATCAGCTGTTGCTCGGCCGGACTCTTGACCAGCCGGCGGGTTTCGACGAGGTGCCCGGCGTCGACCAACCGGTGGCGGTCGAGGCCGGCTTCCAGCGCTCCGGCGACCTGGGCGGTGACGAACCAGGAGTGCTTCTCCAACGCGACCCGCACACGCGCGCCGGCGGCGATCGCCTCGACCAGGTCCACGGTCGCCCGCAGGTAGTCAGTGCCGTCGCGCCACACGTACGCACCGGGCAGCCACGTGTGCTCGTCGACGTTGAGCTGCTCGACGTTGCGGACCAGCATCGTCGGTTCGCCGGCGACCGGTACGACCATGACCTGGTACTCGAAGTAGCCGGAGGTCTCGTAGCCGGAGAGGTAGCAGATGTTCTCCGGGGTGTGGACCAGCAGGATGTCCAGCCCGGCGCGGGCCATGTCGTCCTGCACACCGCGCAGCCGGTCGGCATACTCCTGCGGCGTGAACGCCGGCGTCGCGTCGCGTCGCCGCGCGGTATGCCACCCATCACCGACTCCGACGGCTTCGACAGTGGTGTTGCGGTCGGTCATGACGGGCCTTTCATGAGGGTGAGCACGGTGCGGTGGTGAGCAGGGTGGCGAGCCCGCGCACGGTGACGGGTTGCTCGGTGCTGAGCAGATCGGCCAGCTCGCGACGCACGGCCGGATGGTCGCGCAGCAGGTGGCCGTGCTTGGCCGGGAGGAAATCGTCCGGCAGCGGCACGGTCGGGTCGCCGAGAGCGGTGGGCAGGCTGAGCGTCCACGACCGGTCGTCGGTGGTGATCGTGAGCCGGACCGGAGTGCGCTCGGGGAACCGTGCGGTCAGGTCAGGGCTCTCCCGCAGCCGCACCTGCCGGGCGGTACGGCGTACGCCGTCGTCGAGAAGGCTGTTCGCGGTGAGCGGCAACAAGGCCCGCGCGTCGGCGTGGACGGCCAGCGCAACACAGAACGGGAAGCTGTAGTGGGCCGCCTCCAGCGTGGTGGGGCACGGATCGTTCGGCAGGGTCAGCGATCGGGCGAACGTGTCGATCTCGATGGCCCGGATCCGATCCGGCGCGGGGAGTTCCCCGTCGGCCTTGAGCCGGTAGAGCAGGTCCAGCGCCGGGTGGATCCAGCGGCAGCAGGCGTACCGCTTGAAGTAGGCGCGCTCGACCGCCGGCCCCTCGGGGGCGGTGGCGAACCATCCCTCGTCGTAGTCCGGGTGGTGGTCCAGGACGTGGGTCGGCGCTCCGACACCGGCCAGCGCGAGATGGAACGCGGTGATGCCGGCCGCGGTCGCCCACGCGGTTCCTTCTTTCAGCCCGTCGGGCGTCGCCGCGGAGGGATGCACCAGCTGCGGCGACAGGGAGCCCGCGTGGGCGAGGGCGTCGGTCAGCACCTGCGTCGGGGCGTCGGTCAGGGCCCAGAGCGCGGCGGCGACGCCGTAGGCCGCCCACCGCCCGGTGGCCATCGTGGGCAGCCGGGCCGCGGTGCGTCCGGCGGCCAGGGTGGTGGCCACGTCGTAACCGAAGGCGATGGGCGCGGTCAGGTCGCGATCCGGCGCTTCGGCCTCCGCGTAGGCCAGTGCGGCGGGCACGATCGCCCCGCCGGGATGGCCGATGGCACCCCGATGCCCGTCGTCGAGGTCGTCGGCGCCCACGGCGGTGGAGTTCAGGTAGGCGGCCGCGAGCAGCGTCGTACCACGGCCGCGGTACCACAGGCTCACCGAGCCCGGCCCTCCCCACAGCGGCTCGACGACGCGCGCGACCTTGGCGTACGTCGGGGCGCGAACTCCTGCCGCCGCGCAGGCCAGGGCATCGGCCACGCAGCGGCGGACCGCGGTGGACGTCCGGGGCGAGTAGTCGGTCCGGTGTCGGACCCACTGCGCCGTCAGACGCGGGAGCAGGCTCGTCACGATGTCCTCACGTTCATACCGTCGCGGACCGGGGTCAGGCAGGCCTTGATGCGGTCCGTGCCGTCGACGGTGACGAGGCAGTCGTCGCAGACCCCGATGCCGCACCGCGGCGCACCGGCGGTGGAAAAGACACCGAGAGAGAACAGCAACGCACCCAGGGTCTGTCCCTCGGCGACGAACGTCAGCGTGCCGTCGAGGTAGATGCTGACGGTCATGGACGGGTGTCCAGCAGCCGGGTAGGGCCGGCCGGGGCCGCCGCGAGCAACTGCAGGGTGTACTCGTGCCGCGGGTCGTCGAACACATCGTCGGTCGGCCCGAACTCGACGACCGACCCGTGGCGCATCACGTACACCTCGTCGGCGATGCTGCGTACGACGCCCAGGTCGTGGGAAATGAACAGCACGGCGGTCCGGTGGGCGTCCTGCATGCGCGCGAGAGTCTCCAGGATGGCCGCCTGCACGCTGACGTCCTGACCGGAGGTGATCTCGTCCGCCACGACTACCGCCGGGTCGGCGAGGAAGGCGGCGGCGATGGCCACGCGCTGCTTCTGCCCACCGCTGAGTTCGGCTGGGTAGCGCCGCAGCAGCGCGTCGGGCAGCCGCACCGCCTCCAGGATGCCGGGAACGGCGCTCGCCGGTCGGTCGAAACAGCCGGCGACGTGGGAAAGATGGTCACCCACGGTACGGCGGGGGTTCAGCGAGCCGGCGGTGCTCTGGAAGATCAACTGGATGTCCCGGCGGTCCGATCGCGACCGGCGGCGAGGATCCCGGGGCAGCACATTGCCGCGAAACTCGAGCTTGCCGCCGTCGGGTTTGCGGAGACCGGCGATCACGCCGCCCAGCGACGACTTGCCGCTGCCGCTCTCGCCCACCAGCGCAGTGACGTTGCCGGTCCGCAGCGTGATCGACACCTCGTCGACCGCGCGCACGCCTCGGGCGTACTCGACGACGACGTCTCGGGCGGTGAGCACCGCGGATCCGAGCTCCCGCCGGCGGCGGACCTCGTTCGACGTCGCCGGGGCGAGGTTCAGCTCCCCCGCGCGGTGGCACCGCACACGCTGCGCGAACTTGGGTTTCTCTTCGCCGCAGCGCGGCTGCGCGTGGGCGCACCGCGGCGCGAACGCGCACGCGTCGAGGACCACCCGGCCGGGCGGCAGGCCAGGGATGTTGACCGGCAGCTGCTTGCGGTGCGGGGTGGGGACGGCGTCCAGCAGCGCCCGCGTGTAGGGGTGGCGGGGGCGCTGCAGGACCGTGCTCACGTCTCCGTTTTCCACGATCTCCCCGGCGTACATGACCACCAGTTCATCGGCGTACTCGGCCAGCAGCGCGATGTCGTGGCTGACGAACACGACCGCGACGTGTTCCTGGCTGGCCAGCCGGCGCAGCACGTCGACGACCAGGCGCTGGGTCGTGACGTCCAACCCCGTGGTGGGTTCGTCCAGGACGATCACGTCGGGGCCGGGGGCCAGCGCCAGCGCGATCGCGATGCGCTGCAGTTGCCCGCCGGAGAACTGGTGCGGGTACTTCGTGAGCGCCTCCGCCGGGCGCGGTAGGCCGGCGACCTCGAGCAGCGCTCGGGCCCGGGCGTCGGCCTCACCTTTGCCCAGGCCGCGGTTCAGGCGCAGGCTCTCGCGGAACTGGTGGCGGATCGTGAACGAGGGGTGCAGGGCTCCGCCGACCTCCTGGGGGACGTAGCCCACGCGCCGCCCCCAGACCCGGCGGAGCTCCCGGTCGGAGAGCGCGCAGACGTCCTCGCCCAGCACGTGGCTGCTGCCGGCGACGCGATGCAGGGCCGGGGAGGTCCAGCCGATACCGGCAAGCACCGACGTGGATTTGCCGCTGCCGCTCTCGCCGACCACACCGTAGATGCGGCCGCTGGTCACCGTGAGAGCGAAGTCGGACACCGTTGGAGTGCGGCCGCCGCGGCTCACGTAGTCGACCGTGAGATCGCGGATCTCCAGTACGTCTTTCGTCGTCATCAGCGGCGTCCTCCCAGCTGGTCCTTGGCCAGGTACGCGGCGAGTTCGTCGGCCAGCAGGCTGACACCGACGGCCAGCGCGGCGATGAGCGCGGCAGCGGTCAGCGGCGCCGCAGGGTTGGTGCGCAACAGGCTGAGCGTCTCCGACACCATCAGGCCCCAGCTCGCCGCGGGCGGCTGCGTGCCCAGCCCGAGGAAGTTCAACGTGGCGACGAACATGATGACGTTGCCCAGCCGGGCGGCGAACTCCACGATCAGGACGCCGGAGATGTTGGGCACGACGTCGCGCCACAGCGTCGCGCTCGTGCTGAGACCGCGCAGCCGCGAGGCGCTGACGAAGTCGTTGGCGACCACGGGAACGGTCACCCCGCGCACGATGCGGGTGATTCGCGGGATGAAGAACGCCGCGGTCACCAGCACCAGGACGTGCAAGGAACTACCGAAACCGGAGATGAACACGATCGCCAGCAGCAGCGGCGGCAGCGAGATCAGCACGTCCACCGAGCGCGAGACCACGACGTCGAAGCGTCCCTGGACGTAGCCCGAGGCCATGCCCAGCGCCGTGCCCAGAACGAACGCGACAACGGTGGCCAGCAACGGCACTACGACGACGTCCAGGCCACCGGAGAGGATCCGGGAGAACAGGTCGCGGCCCAGGTCGTCGGTGCCGAGCGGGTGCGCGCCGGACGGCGCCAGCCGTGGAGCGCCCACCAGCGCGTTCGGTGCGTAGGGCCGCACCAGCGGACCCAGCAGGGCGGTGCACAGGCTCATCGCGAGGGCGATCACGCCCACGACGGCGGCGACGCTGGGCTTCCGGCGCGCGCTTTTCTCGCGAGTGGCCAGGCTCATCGCGTAGCTCCCCGGGTGCGGGGGTTCATCGCGGCGTCGAGCGTGTCGGCGGCGAGGTTGATCGCCACCAGCAACGCGGCCGTGGCCACCGCCACCGCTTCGATCACCGGCAGGTCGTTGGTCTGCACGCCGGTGACGAGCAGCGTCCCCAGGCCGGGATAGGAGAAGACGTTCTCCACCACCACCACGCCACCGAGCAGATAGATGGCGTTGAGCGCGACGACGTTGACGACGGCACCGCCGGCTACCGGCAGCACGTGATGGGTCGTGACCCGCCGGGAGGACACCCCACGCAGCGTGGCGGCGCGAATGAACGGCGCCTGACCGGCCTCGATGACGCCGACGCGGGAGAAGCGGTAGACGTAGGACACCGCCATCAGCCCCAGCGTCAGCGTCGGCAGCACCAGCGCGGCGAAATTGCCGTCCTGAATGCTGGTGCTGACGAGCGGAAGCAGGCCGAGTTGGGAGGCGAAGAGCCAGGCCAGCAGGATCCCGATGACGAACTCCGGCACCGCGCTCAACGAGACGGTCAGCATGTTCACGCCGGTGTCGAAGGCTCCCCCGGGTCTCCGGGCCGCGATCATCGCCAGCGGCAGTCCGATCACCACGCTCAAGGCGACGGCGGCGAGCGCCAGGATCGCGGTGTAGTACAGGCGGGGTGCGAGCTCGTCGGCGATTGGCCGGCCCGAGACGATGCTGGTGCCGAAGTCGCCGCGCACGATCCCGCTCGCCCACCGCAGATAGCGCTCCGCGGCGCCGTCGTTCAGTCCGTGTTCCTCGCGGAACTGGGCGCGTTGCGCCTCGCTCGATTCGATGCCCAGCGCGACCCGCGCGGGGTCCTGGGGCAGGACTTCGACGGCCGCGAACACCACGACGCTGGCCAGCCATACGGTCAGGACGCCGACCACGACTTTCGAGGCGACGACGCGCAGGAACCGCCACGACGGATGCCGGAAGGGAATGAGCGCGGGAGCGGCGGTGGACTGGCTCACGACGAGACGCTCGCCTTGCGCAGGTCCAGCCAGAACACCGGGTTGGTGGTCACTCCGCGCACCCGGTCCGAGATGCCGGAGAGCCGGGACAGCTGGGCGGAGACGATCGTCGAATTCCGCTGGGCGATGAGTCGCTGGGCCACCGCGTACTGCCGCTTCTGCTCCCGAACGTCGGTCGTGGAGGCCGCGGCGGCGACGGCCGCGTCCAATTGGGGATCGCTCTGCTTGGACATGTTCCACGCGCCGTCGCTGGTGAACGCCAGCTTCAAAATCTCGTCGGGCGTGCGGCGCTGGTAGTCGTTGGAGTAGAACGGCTTCTTCAGCCACGAGTCGTCCCAGTACGTCGCGGCGGACTCGCGCGCGATCTCGAACTTGACGCCGATCTCGGCCAGCTGCTGCTGGATGACCAGCGCCATGCTCGTCGCCGACGCCTGGTCCAGGCAGGTCAGCCGGGGCAGGGTCAACCCCTTGGCGTGTCCGGCCGACGCCAGCAACGAGCGGGCTCGGGCCAGGTCGCGCGCCGGCTCGGGCAGGCCGGCGAAGGACGCGTCGTCCGCCGGGATCGGGGTGTCGTAGCCGACCGTCCCGTAGCCGCCGAGGCCCACCTCGACCACCTTCTTCCGGTCGATCGCCAGCTTCATCGCCTTGACGACCTTCGGGTCGTCGAATGGTGCGACGGTCGTGTCCAGGGCCAGCGGGATCCAGGTGGCGCTCTTCTGCTCGAGGATGCGCAGACCGTCGGCGCCCGTGATGTCGGCGGCCGCGGCGGCGGCGACCTCGAACATCAGATCCACGTCGCCGTCGATGAGCGCCGAGAGCCGGGTGGACTCGTTGGGGTAGTTGATGACCGAGACCTGCTCGATCGCCGGTGCCTCGCCCCAGTAACCCGCGAACCGCTTCGCCTCGAACGACTGACCGGCCTTGAACGAGGCGAAGGCGAACGGCCCGGTTCCGACCGGTTCGTCGAACGAGGTGGTCCCAGCCCGGTAGATGCGGGCGAACCGAGTGGCCATCGCACCAGGAAAGAACACGTATTTGGTGTCCAGCGAGAATTTGACCGTCCGGGCGTCCGGGGCCGTCATCCCCCCGGCACGCAGAATTCCCTTGAGCTGGCCGGCGAGAGAATTCCCCGACCCCTCGTTCGGGTCCAGGGCGCGCGTGATCGAGTAGATGACATCGGCCGGAGTGAGCGGCTTACCGTCGTGGAACGTCACGCCGTCACGCAGCGTGAAGGTCCACGTGGTGCCGTCGTCCTCGGTCCGGAACGACTCGGCCAGGCGGCCGACCGGCTGCATCCGGTCGTCGAAGTCGACGAGCGACTCGTACATCAGGCACGCGGTGAGGATCTGCATGGCCCGCTCCAGCCGTAACGGGTCGTAGCTGTCGTTGGTGTTGCCGTCCGAGGTCGCGATGCGCAATACGTTCGCGGAGCTGGACGAAGAGCTCCCGCCGACGCTCGGCGAGCACCCCGCGGCGCTGAATCCCACTGCCGCAGCGCCGCCGGCCGCCAGCCCCAGAAATCTGCGGCGCCCCAGTGCCTGCGGGGAACGATCAGCCATGGCGATCTCCCGGTCCATCTCTGCTCCGCCCCTGGTAGGCGAGCCGTGGGGCTAAGCATCGCCAGGAGGAACTCCATCTGTCTATACGGATCGAGAGATGCTGAGTATCTTGATTCGAGATGGAAATACGGCAGCTCGAGTATCTGCTGGCGGTGGCTGACGAAGGCTCGTTCACCCGCGCCAGCGCCCGGCTGGGCGTGGCCCAATCCGCCGTCTCCCACCAGATCGGCAAGCTCGAAGACGAATTCGGGCTGCGCCTCCTGCATCGCGACCGGCCCGCCGTACGGCCCACCGAGATCGGTGCGATCTTCGTCGGCCGGGTCACGCGTGCGCTGGCGGAGCTGGCAGCTGCGAAAGAGGAAGTCCTCAGCCTCAACGGTCAAACCGTGGGCAACGTGACGTTTGGCGCTACCTTCCCCACCGGCTCGCTGGACGTGCCCGCCGTTCTCGCCCGGTTCCGCACCCACACACCTGCCGTGCACGTCACCCTGCGTGAGGGAACGACCGTCGAACTGCTAGAGCTCGTACGCACGGATGTCGCCGACATGGCCGTCGTGGCCGGAAAGCTGCGCGACCTGCCGCAAAGCCTGGAAGGCGTGGTCGTCGGGCACGACGACCTGGTTCTGGCCGGCCCGAGCGGCCACCACCTGGAGGGGCTGTCCCAAGTACCACTACGCGAACTCAACGGGGAAGCGATGGTGGGATTCCGTCGCGGCGCCGGACTGCGGGCAGCCGTCGACGCGGTTCTCGCCGAGGAAGACGTGTCGGTCAACATCATGATCGAGTCCAACGAGCTACCGGTGCTGATCGGTCTCGTCCAGCACGGGCACGGCCTCGCGGTCCTCCCCCGCCGCTTTCTCGTCGGCGCGCCCGCCAAGGTCTGGCATCGAGACCTCCAACCGCGGATCAACCCGCCCCTCTTGCTGGTCTGGCGACGAGGACGCCGGTATCCACCCGCCGCCGAGGAATTCCTCCGATTCATCGTTGCCGAGGCGACGCGCACCGGCACCTAGCCACCGCCGCACGCGGAGCCGATGCGAAAACCGCTCGGTCGCGATGGAGTTGGCGGCGGCAAGCAGTGATAGGGGCAGCCGAGCATTCTATTGAATGTGGGGCGTAGGCGCTGGAGTGACGATCTCCGCGTGCGCGTCGCCGGTCGTAGTGATTCCTCGGGCCAGCGGCTCGTAGAGATGCCAACGCCCAGACGTAGCCGGCGGCGAGTCTTTGACTTTGCGGTGATGGACGGTTCGGCTACGGCCTGAGGCGGCGACGGAACCGGGACGGTCGCCCACCGTGGAACGGTGGCGGCCCGACCATGGCGTCCGGTAACTCGACGGCCGACGGTCGCGCTCGGATCTTCCCCAGATTCATGACGTTCTCCTTTGTGGCCCAGCCGGCGAGCGGGCGCGGCAGGACGGCGTGGCGCCACTCGGCCGGCGTCACCCTCCCCGAGGGTCACTGGCAAACGGCCGAGGCTCGTTCGCCGGGCGACCGCCACGGAGCTGCGGCACTCCAGGTCGTCGCGGATCCGCGCGTCGGCCGGGACGTACCACCAGGGGTCCATCAGTCACGGGGGACGACGCCGGGCACGCGGCCGTCGACGAAGAACTCCCCGGCCCCAGCCCAGCGCCGCCGGCAGCGCCCGGGCGGAGGCGCGGCCCGACCGGTGCACCCGGGCCACATCCAGGAGACGCCCGAGAGCTGATCCACAGGACCCGTACGGCTCAGCCGCTGAGGAGAGCCTGGCGTTCGGTGTCGGCCTCGCCGAGCGCGGCCCCCGTGGTCGCCATGCGACGGTCGAGGTGGGCGATGATCTGGTCGCAGGTGCGCAGGGCGTCGGCGACGCGGTGGCGAGCCTCACCGATGCGTCCACCCACGGACAGGTCGGTGAAGATGTTGTCGAACCAGACGTCGACGAACCGGGTCGTCGGGCTCAGGACGAGCGCCGGCGCGATCGGGGCGCCGACCGCGACATCGGCCAGCTCGATGCGCAGCGCGGCGAGGCACTGGTCGGCGTAGGCCGCCGCGCGGGCGGCGTCGTCCAGTTTGGAGTGCTTGACCATGGTGCTGAGGCCGCCACCGCCGAGGACGTCGAAGGTGGACCAGCCCGCCGCGCTCCGCAGCACGGACAGGACGTGGAACAGCGCGGCGTGAGCGGCCCGCCCGGCGTCCTGGGCCTCGCGGAGCTCGGTCAGCTCGGCGGTGAGCCGACCGCGGTCGGCGGCGAGAGCGAGCAGGCGGGCGGCCCGGGGGTCGCCCGACTCGCGCAGGCGCTGTTCCTTCAGGTCGAGGAGGCTCGCGTAGGTCGAGGGCGCCCCGGCGAGGGCGTGGAGGCGCGCCCGGGCTCCGGCGATTCCGCGCGTGGCCGCGTCGCGCCTGGCCTCGGCCTCGGCGAGGCGGTAGCGGGCGACGTCGGCCTCGGCCTTCTCGCGCGCCAGTTCGTCGTCGCGGGCGCCGTGCAGTGAGGCGAGCACGCGGGTCAGCGACAGGCCCTCCAGGCGCGCGACGTCCCTGTCCTCGACGGCGGCCTCGGCCCGGCGTGCGCTGATCTCCTGCTCGACGCCGGCCAGACGTCGTTCGAGGTCGGTCAGGCGTCGTGCGGTGAGTTCGTGCTCGTGGGCGTCCCGGGCCGCGGCGGTGAGACGGTCCTCGAAGTCGTCGGGCATGGGTCCAGTCGAGCACGGTGGCATCGTTGAGTGCGTCGACCGGCCGACACCGAGCGTGTCAGGTCCACGACACGCCCACGCCGAGAGCACCCACCGGCCACCCGCGCCTCCAAGTCCGTTCGCCGCTGGTCATGGGGTACACGTAGCCTTGCTCAGCCGGGGTCAAGCATTTTGGGCATCCGCACGAAGGAGGCACGGTGGCCGACCAAACCGTCCATCAGGATCCGCCGAACCCGTTCTACGAGACCGAATTCAGCACCTACTCACTCGGGACCGAGGAGGAGTTGACGGACGGGCCGGGCGTGATCATCAACGCCGTGGTTGCGGGCGTCGATCCCAAGGTGTTCGCGATCGTCCGGAACACCGAGGACGGAAAGGTCCTGCTCGAACTCACCAAGGATCTCCCCCGCGGCCGGGGCGGGAACATCATCGAGTTACGGACCACTCCGGCTGAGATCACCGATGAAGACGGCTGGTACGCCCGAAAGCGAGCCAGAGATCTCGCGATCAACGCGCTCAACGACCTGAAACTGCACACCGAGCTCCGCAACGGCCTACGGATCGAAGTCCTCAACCCCAATTACGCGTTCGTCAACACCGGCCGCGTGTCCGGCGACAAGATTCGGGCCACCGGCAAACAGGCCACCATCGGCATACCGTTCACCGAGATCGGGGACAACGCCGTCCTCGACTTGGAGAGCGGAGAACTCCACCAATACCTGAAACTGCCCTGGTACCGGCAGGAGTTCGTCAACCATGCCGGTATCCCGGTGACCTTCTCCCCCACCGAGAAGGTTCACGCCGCGATCGTGCTGTCGGCGGCGCTACGGACCGCGCACATCCTCGACAGATACGGCAGCATGGGGAGCGCCTCGGCGAAGGACGCCTGGGACGTCCGCCCGCGGACGCCGCCGATCAATCTGTTCCCCGACGGATTCGAGGAGCGGCTCGAGGTCATGGGTCTGCTCGTCGGGTTGCCGCCCTTGACGTGCAGGCAGGACCCAACGCCGCCGAGCAGCGACAACTGGATGATGGCCCTGCACTTCGTCGTCAAGGGGCTCCCGCTCGGCGGCACCGATCTGCCCGGCAACGAGGTCGGCGACCTTCCCGCCATGCTGTTCGAGTACCGCAGTTCGGCGTCGATCCCCGCGGCGTTCGACATGGCGTTCTGGAAGGCCGCGTACTGATCCACCCGTCCGGGGCCGGCCCACCCGTCAGGTGAGGCCGGCCTCGTGGGCCAGTAGCGCGTCCTGCACCCAATTGCGGGAGCGATCCGGAGTCGACAGTCCACTCGCCCGGGACCGCGACATGGTCCTCGACCTGACCACCCGTGACGGAAACCTGGACGCCTGAGGCACGGTCTCCGGTCCGGCGATCCGCGCCGCCCTGGCCTCCAGGGCCCAGCGTGGCCTCACCGAGTTGCACCGAGAGCTGCGGCCACCTGAGCTCACTTCGCAACTTCGGATCCAATCCTTGGATATCTGTATCCCCTAGGTACAGTGCCAGTATGACCGTCGCGCTGGCCGCCCCGCATCCCGCCGCCCTCGACGCCGCCCGGACGGTTGTGGCCGCCGGAGGTGGCGCCGTCGACGCGGCGGTGGCCGGCGCGGCCGCGCTCGCGGTGGCCTACCCGCACCAATGTTCCGCCGGCGGTGACCTGGTGGCGCTGTTCCGGCCCGCCGACGGCGGGACACGGGCGGTGCTGTCGATCGGCGCGGCCGCCACCGGTATCGACGTCGCCACGCTCGCGCGCCACGAACGGATGCCGTTCGCCGGGCCCCTGACCGTCACGGTGCCGGGCGCGGTCGCGGGTTGGGCCGGGCTCGCGACGCTCGGCGCCCGATTACCGCTGGCCGACCTGCTGGCGCCCGCTATCGCGCTGGCCGCCGAGGGCGTTCGGGCCAGTGAAGGCCTCCGGAGGGCGACCCGGAATCGGCTGGACGCCGTCCGCGCCGACCCCGGCCTGGCCGCACTGCTGATCGACACGGCGGGTGAGCCGGTGGACGTGCTCCGCCAGCCCGCACTCGCCCGGACGTTGAGCACGATCGCGGATGACTGGACGTCGTTCTACCGCGGCCGGCTCGCCGAACGGCTCCTGGCCGGGCTCTCCCGCCTGGGCAGTCCGCTGGAGGCCGCGGATCTGGCGGCCCACCGTGCCGAGGTGGTCGAGCCGCTCTCGACGACGGTCGGCGGCGTCACCTGGCATGCCGCCCCACCGCCGGCCCAGGGTGCGACGCTGCTGGCGTTACTGGGCTCCGACGACCTGCTCACCGACGCCCACCGCGCTCAGTTGGCTCGGGACGCCCTGCTGGGGGACCCGCGAGGAGGACCGGTCGACGTCGACGGTCTCCTGCTGCGGTCGCCGGTACCAGCAGGCCGGGAAGACCCTTCCCCCAAGCCCCGCGGCGACACGGTGGCGGTCACCGCCGTGGACACCGACGGCACCGCGGTGACGCTGATCCAGAGCGTCTTCCAGAGCTTCGGGTCCGGCCTGCTGGAGCCCGGCACCGGCCTGGTGCTGCACAACCGCGGCGCGGCGTTCAGCCTCCGGCCCGGGCACCCCGGCCGGCTGCAGCCCGGAGTCCGGCCGCCCCACACGCTCTGCCCGGCGCTGGCCATCACGGAGGACACGGTCGTCGCCCTGGGCTGCCAGGGCGGCCGATCACAGGCCTGGATCCTGGCCCAGGTAGCCGAGGACGTCGTCGACACCGGCGACCTGGCGTCCGTGCTGGCGCGGCCCCGCTGGGTGATCGGCTCCCGCGACCTCGGCCGCACCGTCGACACGCTCCTGCTCGAGCCGGGCATCCACGGGCTCGGGGCTACGGCCGCAGCACTCGGGTTCGCCGTCGAAACGGCGGCCGGGCGCCACGACGACGCGGGACACGTGCAGGTGGCCCGGTTACGCAACGGCGTGGTCGACGCTGCGGCTGACCCGCGCGCCGATGGCCTCGGCGACACCCTCACCAGGAGTCGGTGATGCCGGCACCCACAGCGCTGACGTTCGCGGGCGCCGAATATGCCGGACGACGCCACCGCGTGCGGGCGGAGATGTCCCGCCGGGACATCGACCTGCTGCTGGTGACCAGTCCGTCGAACCTGTACTACCTGTGCGACTACGCCGCGTCGTGGTACCCGCCCCGGTTGCCGGTGGCGCTGGCGCTCCGGGCGGACTCCGAGCACACGGTCTTCTTCGATTGGGTCCGGCACGCCGATCACGTCGAGCACAGCACACTCGCCGACGAGGCGGCCTACTACGAGTACGGCGAATCCGCCGCCGTGATCTCCGGGTTCCTCGCCGCTCGCGGAGCCGGTGACGTCGTCGCGCTCGAGTGGTCGTCTCCGACACCGTCGCCGCAGGTGGTCAACGAGCTGGCCGACGCGCTCCGATCGGCCGGCCTGCGGGTGGAGTCCGGAGACTGGATCGTCGACGACGTCCGCCTCTACAAGTCACCTGCCGAGCTCGATCGGGTGCGCGCGGCGGCCCGGATAGCGGACGCCGCGATGCTCCGCCTGCAGTCGGCCATCCGGCCCGGCATGACCGAGCTCGAGGTGTCCGCGCTGGCCACCTCCTTCCTGGCGGAGCAGGGCGGCGAGGTGGCGGCCCAGAACCCACTGGTGTCCTCCGGCCCCACCGCCTGGCGTGACGTCCACAATTTCCCGTCCGGCCGCAGGCTTCAGGAGGGGGACCTGATTTCTCTGGACCTGTCCGGCGTCGTCGACCGGTACCACGCCAACCTGGCCCGGGTCTTCAGCCTCGGCCGGGAACGACCCCGGCCGGCCGCCTGGCTGGCGGCTTCCGGGCGCGCGCTACAGACATTTCTGAACGACGCCCGGCCCGACGCCGACCCCGCGCCCGCGATGCACGCCGCCGAAGTCACGCTCCGCAGCGAGGTGCCCGCCGAGAACATCTGGTGGGCCGGGGGGTATTCGCTGGGGGCCTGCTTTCCCCCGAGCTGGGGTGGCCACGCCTACCTGCACAACGACGGCCCGACCGACGTAGCGCTCCGGGAGGGATGGGTGTCCAATTTCGAGACCGTGCTGGTCGACCGGGCCGAGGGCTGGGAACTGGCGCCGATCGACACCGTCGTGATGACCGCGACGGGGGCGGAAGTGCTCTCCGCGCTACCCCGCACGATGGTAGTCGTCCCGACGACCTGATCCCCGCTCCACGGCGCCCCGAGACGCGAAAAGAGACTCCGTGCCCAGCCATCCAGAGGCCACCGCTCGGGCCCGCTCCGTCCGGGACGTCTCGGAGCCGATCTCACCGTCGCGCAGGGATACGCGGCCGCCCGGAAGACGGCGATCAACCTGCTCGGCCTGATCGACCTGGCGGAAACCCGGAACCCCTGACGGGGGAGCTCGCCGGTCGGCGTCGGCTACTGCCCGAACATCGCCCGCCGCGGGTTGTCGACGACCATCTCATGCAGAACGTCCTCGCCGATGCCCGCCCGCACGGCCGCGGCGCGGAACTCCTCCAGCACGAACGTGAGGCCCGGGTCTCCGAGCGCGGCCTGATGCGACCGCTGGCTGACGTCCGGGGACAGCAGGATCCGGCGGTGGTGCCCCTCGTCCACCAGTTGCTTGAGGTACTGCACGCGCCGGTCGAGCTCCCACGGCACCAGCCGGCCGCCGCTCTTGCAGGCCGTCATGCAGTCGTACTGGATCCAGACGCCGCGATCGAGCAGGTCCCGGTGGTAGCGGATCTCCTTCACGGTGTCGGTGTGGCCGACGACGATCCGTTCGGGATCGACCCCTCACCGGTCAGCAGCTCGACCTGGTGTAGCCCGGCGGGAAACGTCGGGGCGTGCGTCCCGGATCGCACTCGACGACGCTCATCGAACCCTCTCAGTGGCAGCAGGAGTCGCCGGTGGCGGCGTGCTTCCTCGGTGCGGGCAGGTCCAGGGCCGGGCTCCGGTCGAAGAACCCGTCGGGTTCCAGCCGCATCCCGATGCGGTGTGCGGCCATGATCGGCCACTCCTCCGGACGCGGGTCGTGGTGCACACCGACGACCGGCCAGAGCACCAACTCCGCTCCGTCCAGAGACCGGTCGGCCCGCTGCCAGACGTGCACGCCGTCCTCCCCCAGCGGCGCCTGGTTCGGGTACTCGCCGGCGATGAAGCGTTCCTGCGAGTCGTACGCCGAGGCCCACAGGTGCCGGGAAACGAACGGGGCCTTGCGCTCGACCACGCTGCCGGGACGCGCGAAGAGACGGGTCGTGTTCGGCAGCGTCAGCCGGTACCCGGTGGCGTCGCCGAACCGGTTGGTGCGGGTCGTGCTCTCCACCAGCCAGTGCACGGCCCGGGCCGGGTCGGTCCGGCGCGCCGCGTCGGCCTCGGTGCGGATCGGGGTGCGGACCATCTTGCAGGCGTTGCCCCAGGGGTTGAGCTCCTCGTCCTCCTCGACCTCCGCGTGGATCTCCGACAGCCGGTTGAGCGGCCCGTCGATCCCGGTGTCGAGGCGGAGGCCGAAGTAGTGCTGGTGGTTGGGTGCCTGGACGTTGGGGCTGACCAGGCGGCCGTACGCCGGAACGGTGTCGTCCGCGATCCCGGAGACCGACAGGATCCCGGTCAGCTTGATCTCGAGGTCGACCATCCCGTCCTGGTAGAAGTTCCAGTAGAACCCGTAGTCGTAGTTCGCCACCGTCGCGAAGAACGACACGACGAGCCGTCGGCTGCGGCGGACGTCGGCCTCGCCCGTGCGGGTGTTGACGTGCTTCCAGAGGATCGAGTGGTCCTCCTCGTGCAGGCAGATCGCATTGCTGATCGTCCTGGCCTCACCGTGGCCGTTGAGCACGGCGGCGTCGAGGTAGCGGATCTCGCCGAGGCAGTCGCAGCCCAGTTCGAGGGAGGCCGTGAGCGGCCCGGCTCCGTACTCGCCCCAGTCGAAGAAGTTCTTGCGGTAGGCCGTCGGGTCACTGTCGAGGTAGGGCACGTACATCTCGTTGACCGAGGCCCGCTTGAGTACCGGCCGGACCTGGTCGCCGTCGTGGTAGTTCACCTCGTGCAGGACCAGCCCCTCCCGGTGCGTGAACCCGACCCGGAACGACCAGTTCTGCCAGGTGACCAGGCTGCCCTGGATCTCGAACCCGACGCCGTCGGGCTGGCTGATCTCCAGCCCGGAGACCTCGCGATCGGGGCCCCACGATCCGGAGCGGTAGTTGCCGTGCTCGGAGGCCATCGGCAGTACCCCGTGGTCCTCGATCCGCAGGACTTCCAAGCTTTCGAGGTCGAGGATCGGCACCAGCCCGGCCACCGGGCGGGCGTACCCGTTGTCGTCAGCGGTCTCGCGGTGCCAAACGGTTCCCCAGGACAGCCGGCGGTCGGCCAGGTCTTCGGGCTCGAAACCGGTGATCGACTCGGGGTCCACCCACACCAGCGACGGATCGGTGATGCCGCGCTTCGCCAGCGCGGCCTGGAACGCGGGGTCCTCGCGGCACGCCTGGGCGATCAACCGCGCCTCTTCGCTGGAGACGCCCGGACGCCGGGCGTCGACGGTGCTCCACGAGCCGATCGACGCGTCCCGATCGGTGCCTGCGGTCCACCCCGTCACTTCCCAGGCCGCGTGCTCGTCCGGGTTCATCACGACCAGCCGGACCGGCCGGCCTTCACCGGGCGCCAGGTTCCGGGCGAGCGACTCTTCGACCGCGATGCCCCAGAACCGGGGCCGCGCACCGAGGCGGGGATCGGTGCGGAGCAACGCTACGACACCGGCGATCTCTTTCTCCGTCAGCGGGTCGGACCAGTGGGCGGAGCGGCTCATACGAATCTCCTCGCAGGGATGGGGAAGACCACTCGGCCACCGACAGCGGTCTGGAGTGTGCGTGCGTTCCGGAACGCCTCGGGCCCGGCAGCGACCGGGTCGATGTCGAAAACGGTCCAGTCGGCCAGACAGCCGGCCCGGAGCATGCCGCGGCGGTCACCGGCGAACGACGCGGCGGCCGCGGCGGACGTGTAGCCGCGGAGGGCTTCCTCCATCGTGATCGCCTCCCCGGGCGCCAGCGGCGCGTCGAACCCGCGCATCCGGCGGGTGACCGCGGAGTGGATCAGTTCGCGCGGGTCGAACGGGAAGAACGGGCCGTCCGAGCCGAGCGCGACCCGCGCGCCCGCGTCCAGCCAGCTCCGCATCGGGTTGAGCGTGTGCGCGGACTCCCCCAGCTTCCCGACCAGCCCGGCGGCGTTACGCAGCGCGATCGAGGGCTGCAGGCTCGCGACGACGCCGAGCCGGGCCGCTGTGCGCATGGCTTCGACCGGCGTCTCCAGGTACCCGTGGATGATCTGCCACTGCCTACCGGCGATCGACGCCGTTGCGTCGGCCGCTTCGAACGCGGCCACCACCGCCGTCACGGCCGCGTCGCCAACCGCGTGAACCCCGATCGACCATCCGTTCTCCGCGCAGAAGCCGGCCAGCCGCGCGAACTCCTCCGACGGAATCCGCTGGTAGCCGCACGAGCCGGTGTCCGGCCACGGCGTCGAGCGCAGGGCCTGCGACTTCATGCCCTCGCCGTCGAAGTAGACCTTGATGCCGCCGAGGCGCAGGACGTCGTCGCCGAAACCGGTGCGCACGCCGATGCCCCGCAAGCGCTCGATCGCGGCGTCGACGCCCGCGTCGACGTCTGGATACGGCATCGCGACGACCCGGATCGTGAGCTCCCCGGCCTCCCAGGCGGCCTGGTAGGCGGCCACTTCCTCGTCGGTGGCCGCCGGGTCGATCACGCCGGTCAGCCCCAGTTCGTGCAGGAGCGGCTGGATCCGGCGCAGCCCGGCCAGTCGATCGGCCGTCGTCACCGGAACACCGTCCGGGTCGTCGGCGAGCCCGGTGGCGTCCATCGTCGCCAGGAAGTCGGCCAGCGGGTGCTCGGCGTCACCCATCTCCTGCAGCAGTTTCACCCCGCCGCGGACCAGGTGGAGGTGGGCGTCGATGAGCCCGGGGAGCACCGTGGCGGTCCCGACGTCGTGGACCGGCGTCCCGGCCGGGCAGGAGGCGAGCACGGTCTCCCGGTCTCCGACCGCGACGATGCGGTCGCCGTGCAGTGCCATCGCCTCGGCGAGCGGTCGCTCGGGGTCCATCGTGCGCAGGTTTCCGGCTACGACGACGATCACCGCGCCGCCAGCCAGGCGTGCACGTCGGAGGCCCGCACCAGGGCGTCGCGCTGGAGGTACCGCACGGCGTCGAGCGCGGCCAGGTGGGCCTTCTCGCTGGAGCCGCCGACGCAGTCGGTGAGCACTTTGACGTGGTAATCGTGTTGGTGGGCGTCGACCGCCGTGTAGTGGATGCAGACGTCGGTGAGCCCACCGACCAGCAGCACCGTCTCCGCCTTGTACGCCTTGAGCACGATCTCGAGCTCGGTGCCGAAGAAGGCGGAGTACCGCCGCTTCCGGATCACGAACTCCTCCGGGCGCGGCTCCAGCCATCCGGCCAGTTCGGTCTCCGGCCAGCCCTCGACGCAGTGCGGGCCCTCGGCGCCGTCCAGCTCGCGCCCGATGTCGACGAGTGAGGGCTTGTGGACCTCTTGGATGAACACGACCGGCACGTCGTTCTCCCGGCAGGCCGCGATCAGGTCGCGGACCCGGGGCGCGCGCTCCTGCCTGCCGCCCATCTCCGGGATCTCGCTCTGCGAGGCCTCGGCCGGCACCGAACCGCCCTGGATGTCGACGACGATCAGGACCGCGTTTCCTACGACGTTCATACTGCCCTCTCTCCGCGGTCGAGCAGCCGGCGCGGCTCCTCGACGAGCATTGCTGCGACGCGGCTCTCGGAGACGCCGTCGTCGAGCAGTTCCGGCACGATCCGCCCGAGCAGGTGCTCGTAGCCGTAGCCGCCGTAGTGGCGCAGCTGCGCCTTGGTCCAGGTGGAGCCGCCGAGCACGAACCGGGCCTGCGGGTGGTCGGCCAGGAAGTCCCGGAAGAACGCCAGCCGCTGCTGGTCGGACGGGTTCTCGACGCGGCCCTTCTGTCCGGCCTCGGTGCCGAAGCACATCTCCAGGACGGCGCCGGCCGCGGTCAGCTCCGCCCAGTACCCGGCGTCCAGATATTCGTCGGCGTTGGTGAACACGACCCGGTCCGGCGGCAGGTCGCAGGCCGTGCAGAGCGCGAGCACGTCGAGGCCGGGGCGGGCGTGCTGGTCGAGGCGGACGGTCAGGGCCGCACCCGCGCGGGCTGCGGCCCGCGCGCCGGCCCGGAGCCGCATACGCTCCTCGGCGGTGACGTCGCCGGTGGTGCCCATGATGCCGAGCAGCCCGGCGCGATAACCGGTGCCCGGTACGGCGTCGGTCAGCGCGAGGTAGAAGTCGTCCTCCAGCTCGGCCTCCCCCAGTGCGGCGATCGGGGACGGCAGCGTCCGCGGGAGGTAGGTGCCGTAGGAGCACACGATCGTCATGCCGGAGCGGCGCGCGATCTCCGGTAGCGCCGCATGGGAGGGCCCCAGACCCCAGGACGTTGCGTCGACCACCGCACGCTGCCCGGCGGCGACGGCCAGCGACAGCTCCTCGACGGCCAGCTCCGGATCGTCGAGGCGCAGGTTGTCGGCGAGCGCCAGCTGATTCCAGCGCAGGTGTCCGAGCATCTCGACGGTGACCTTGTCGCCGGCCGGCGCCGGCCCCCGACCCGGCCGGTGCAGACGGGAGGAGTCGGCCAGTACGTGGTCGTGCATCGAGGTCACGCCCAGGCCGGCCGCTGAGAGGGGGCCGAGGACGGTTTCGATCACCACACCCACCTTCCGCAAAATTGGATCCACTATAGGATCGCATGGATCCCTAAATGGCGACAGAGGCGAGGCGCATGACGCTCTCCGAGAACGACCGCTACATCCTCGAACACCGCGTCGCGCCGCTGATCACCGCCGACGTCATCGCCGAGCAGCGCGCCGATCCGTTCGGCCGGCAATCGCCGGACCTGACCGAGGTGCTGGACTTCCTCCGGCGCAGCCCCGATCCCGACCTACCCCGCTACATCGTGCTGGATACCGCCGACGGCTACGAGGTCGCCGTCCGCGCGGACACCCCCGGCGATCCCCCGGTGTCTCTCGCACCGCGCGAGGTACTGCCCGACCGCGGCGCCGCCGAGCATGCGATCTTCCTGCACCGTCTGCGCGACTACGGAGTGGCTCGATGAACGGTCTGATGGGTTACACCGGCGTCGTCTCCGCCGAACCCGGCGACGTCGTCGACCTGTTCGTCAGCGCGACCGGGGCGGAGTGGACCGCCGATCTGGTCCGGCTCTACGCGCTGGAGATCCCCAGCGCGGGCGTCGCGCGCCGGGAGGAGCCGGTGACGGCCGTCGCGCCCGTCACCCGGCCCGGCCTCGACCAGCCCAGCCCGATCGGCTCGTACGTCCTCGTGCCGCCGGACCCGTCCGACACCGCGGACGTGGCTCTCACGCTGACGTTCCTGCCGACGGCACCCGGCGGCACCGCCCAGACCGTCTTCGGGCAGCGCAACGAGGCCGGCGACCAGGGCTGGACGTTCGGCCTGGACGAGGCCGGTCACGCCGTGCTGACCGTAGCCACCAGCGGGGGAAAAGCCACCGCGACCACGGACGTCCCCCTCACGGCCGGCTGCTGGTACGCCGTCCGGGCCACCGTGTCCGGCGGCGTCGCCGAACTGACCGTCACCCCGGCGGGAACATTCGAGAACAACCGGGTGGTCACCGGGGTGGTCGCGCCGGCCCCGGCACGCACGACACTGACCGGCGAACCGGTCCGGGCCACCGACAGCCCGATCCTCTGGGGCGCCGGGTACCTGGCCGACGGTCGCTTCCCACGTGACTGCTTCGACGGCAAGATCGAGAACCCCACGCTGGGGACGCTGCGCTGGGACCTCGCCCACGGTATCGGCCGTGCGGGTTTCGCGCGGCCGAGCCACGTCGAGGAGGCGAACGGCCGCCACGGGCGGGCCGTCAACCACCCGACCCGGGCGGTGACCGGCTCGACCTGGGCCGGCGACACGATGGACTTCCGCTACGCACCGGACGAGTACGCGGCGATCCACTTCCACCGCACGGACATGACCGACTGCGGCTGGGAGTCGCAAACCACGATCGCACTCCCGGACACGCTTCCCAGCGGCGTCTATGCGGTCCGGCTCGTCGACTCCGACGGGCTGGAAGACCGGGTGCCACTGATCGTGCGCCCGCCCGCCGGGACGACGACCGCCGACGCGGTGCTGGTGCTGCCGACCAACTCCTACCTGGCCTACGCCAACGACCACGTGGGCGTCGACAGCCCCCGCACCCAGGTCTGGGACCAGGCCGTTCAGGTGCTCGACCCGTGGTGGCTCTACCGCGACGCGCATCGCGAGCTGGGCCTGTCGATGTACGAGTCGCACTCCGACGGGCACGGCGTCTGCTTCTCCAGCTGGCGGCGGCCGATCCTGACCCTGCGCGCGACCGTCTACAACCACGACGGCCCGGTCTGGCAGTTCACCGGTGACCTCCAGCTGATCGACTGGCTGCAGGCCACCGGGCGCACGGTCGACGTCGTCACCGACCTGGACCTGCACCGGGAGGGGCCGGACCTGCTCCGGCGGTACCGGACGGTGCTCACCGGCACCCACCCGGAGTACCCGTCGCAGGAGATGCTGGAGGCCTACGAGACCTACGTCGGCGAGGGCGGCCGGCTGATGTACCTGGGCGGCAACGGCATGTACTGGGTGACCGGTTTCGACCCCGAGGACGAACAGGTCATCGAGATCCGGCGCTGGGGCGCCACCCAGGCCTGGCTGGCCCCGCCGGGCGAGTACCACCTGAGCGTCACCGGGCGGCAGGGCGGCATCTGGCGGTTCCGCGGGCGCCCACCGCAGAAGACGTTCGGCGTCGGGTTCGTCGCGGCGGGCAAGACCAGCGGCTCCGCCGGGTACCACCGGCTGCTGCCCGCCGACTCCCCCGCCGCCTGGATCTTCGCCGGCGTGGAGACCGCCGACTTCGGGTCCTACGGCACGTCCGGCGGTGCCGCCGGACTGGAGATCGACGCGGTCAACCCGCTGCACGGCACTCCGGAGACGACGTTCACGCTGGCCACCTCGGTCGGGCACACCGACGACATCCTGGAGGCGCGGGAGAACTTCAACATGACCAGCCGGGTACTCGGCGGGGCCCGTAACCCCAAGGTGCACTCCGACCTGGTCCTGGTACCCCGGGAGAACGGCGGAGGCGTGTTCTCCGTGGGATCCATCGCGTTCGCCGGAGCGCTGGTGAACGACGACTACACCAGCGAGATCTCGACGCTTCTGGGCACCGTGTTCGACCGGTTCGTCTCCGGCGCCCCGCTACTCGATCAGGAACCGTGACACTCGTTCCCCGATGACGACCACCGGCATCGCGGTGGTCGCTCGGGGGACGCGCGGCATGATCGAGGCGTCCGCGACATACAGCCCCGCGACGCCGTGCACCTGACCGCGGTGGTCGACCACCGCCGCCGGGTCGGACGCCGGGCCCATCGCGCAGGTGCCCACCGGGTGCCAGTAGTTGTCCGGGTTGGCCACCACGTGCACGACCAGGTCGTCACGGGTCGGCGCGGCCGGGCCGGGATGGATCTCCGCACCCACCAGCGCGGCCATCCGCGGCACCGCGGCGATCTCGCGGAGCTGCTGCATGCCCTCGGCGAGCACCTTCGCGTCCCGGCCCTCCGGGTCGCTCAGGAACCGGTGGTCGATCAGCGGCTTGGCCTCCGGGTCGGTGCTCAGGATCCGGACGTACCCCCTCGACTCCGGCTGCAGCGCGCTCGCCCCGCAACTCCACCGCTTCGCGTCGCCGCGGTGGCTCGGGCTGTACGGCAGGAAGTGCAGGTCGAAGACGTCCGGGTCGAAGCTGGACGACGCCTTGGCCATGGCCTGCTCGTCCGGCGCCCAGCCGGCCCGCCGGGCCCGCGTCATCTCCGCCGTCATCCGGTCGCTACCCGCCCAGCTCATCAGCGCGAACGGCTGGTCGTGCAAATTCTCGCCGACGCCGGGCAGCGGCACGACGACCGGAATGCCGAGCGACCGCAGCAGCACGACCGGGCCGATGCCGGAGCGCTGGAGCATCTGCGGTGAGTTGAACGCGCCACCGGCCACCACGACCGTGCCCGCCCGGACGGTGTGCACCCCACCCTGGAACAGCACCTCCACGCCCTCGGCCCGGCCGTTCTCGACGAGCACCCTGGCCACGTGCGCGTCGCCGACGATCCGCAGGTTCGGCCGGGATCGCACCGGGTCGAGGTAGGCGAACGCGGTGTTCCAGCGGATGCCGTCGACGATGTTGTTGTCCTCGGGCGCGAAGCCGACCGTCTCGTCGAGGTTGTTCAGGGTTTCCAGCTGCGGCAGCCCGCGGTCGACGCCGGCGTCGTACCAGGCGTGCTGCCACGGGGTCAGCTCGGCGGCCCGGTAGCGCTTCACCCGCATGCGACGGGTGGCTTCCTCGAACAGCGGGAGCAACTCGTCGGTGGTCCAGCCGGCCGCACCCCAGCCGTCGTAGTCGCGCCGGTGGCCCCAGGTCTGGGTGGTGCCGTTGAAGTCCGAGCAGCCGCCGATCGCCCGGGCCCGCTCGAAGCCGACCCGCACCGGCAGCGTGTCGCCGGAGTCGTAACCCCAGTCGTTCGAGTGGCCCAGCCGGGTTGCGTCCAGGAGGTCGGCCGGCCAGGCGTCGGAGCCGAACGGGCCGAAGTCCGGGCCGGCCTCCAGGACCAGCACGTCCCTGCCGGCCTCGGCCAGCCGCGCGGCCACCACATTGCCCGCGGTGCCCCCGCCGACGATCACGTACTCCGCTTCGAGGGGAAGGTTCACAGCAGGTTCTCCGGTGCGAGGAAGTCCAGATCGGGGCGATCGACGCCCTCGACCAGGTCGGCCAGCGCCGCCCCGATCGCGGGCCCGAACTTGAATCCGTGCCCGGAGCAGGCGGCCGCGACGAACGTGGCCGGACGGCCCGGTACCGCGCCGATCGCGAACCGGTTCCGCGGTGCCATCGTGTACCGGCAGGTCAGCGATGACTCGACCGGCCCGTCGGCGGCCGGTACGTAGCGGCGGACGTACCGCTCCAGCGTCGCGAGCTCGGCGGCCGACGGCGGTGGAGTCCCGGTCAGCGGATCGGGCGGCCCGTCGTCGAGACCGATCTTCACGCCCCGGCCCTCGAACGCCGGAAAGCCGTAGAGCAGGCGCTCGTCGTCGGTCTGGAACGAGAAGACCCCCAGCTCGGGAGCGGTGACGCGATCCGAGGCCGACGAGGAGAAGTACGCGTTGACGATCCGGAGGACGTTCAGTACCGGCGCGAACTCCGGCAGCAGGGCGCCGTTCCACGGGCCGGCGCAGACCACGACCCGTCCGGCCGAGATCGTCCCGGCCGAGGTTTCGACATGCACACCGTCACCCGATTCGGTCCACCCCCGCACCCGGGCCGACTCGATCACCTCGACTCCGGCCACCAGCCCCAGCCGGCGCAGTGCGCGCATCGCGGCGTCGGCGCGCAAGATCCCGGCGGCCGGGTCGTAGAGGGACGTGCTCCCCTCCGGCACCCGCAGCCCGGGGAACAGCTCGGCGGCCTCGTCCGGGCCGACCAGGCGGCACCCGGGGCCGCGCAGGCCACCCTCGGTGCCCGCCGGGCGGGAGTACAGGCCGCCGACCGTGGTGAGCAGCGACTCCCCCGCCGCGTCCGCGAGCGCGTCCCAGGCCTTGTAGGCGGTGTCGACGAACGGGTCCCAGATCGGGTTCGGGTAGGCGCGGCGGATCATCCGGGTCGCCCCGTGGGAGGAACCCTCCTGGTGCCCCTCGGCGAACTGCTCGACCTGCACGACACGCAGTCCGCGCCGGGCCAGCTCCCAGGCGGTCGAACGTCCGTGCACACCGGCGCCGATGACGACGACGTCCGCCCGGCGGCTCGTCGCCGGCGCCGGGCGTGGCCTGCGGATCACGTCCTCCACGGCATCTAAATCGGTCGTGTCGTTGTAGACGTGCACCGATGCGCGGACCACCCGCTCCAAGCCGCGGCGGCCGAGGTCCCACTGCCCGTGCGCGGCGGGGACGGCCAGGACGTGGATCCGGGCCTGGGCCAGCCGGGCCACGGTCTCGCGCGGGTCTTCGCCCTCGACGACGAACGTCACGATTCCGCTGCCGGCGGCCGCCGGGGGGTCGGCCGGCACCACGCCGGGCAGCGCGGTGAGCCGCGCCCGCAGGTCGCCGGCGAGGCCGCCGATCCGCGCGGAGACGACGTCCGGTCCGGCCTCGCGCAGCTGGTCGAGCGCGACGCCCAGCCCGAGCCGCAGCGCGTGCGACGCCTCCCAGGTCTCGAATCGACGGGCGGTGTCGCTCAAGTCGAAGGTGTCCTGGCCGGTCCACTCCGCGCCGCGGACGTCCGGATTGAGCGGCCGGAGCCCGGCGCGCAACCGCGGCGACACGTAGAGGAAGCCGGTGCCGCGGGGGCCGCGGAGGAACTTGCGGCCGGTCCCGAAGATCGCGTCGGCGCCGGTGAGCGCAGCCGTCACCGGTAACTGCCCGACCGATTGGGTCGCGTCCAGGATGAACGGCACACCGGCGGCGGCGGACAGCGCACCGATCCGCGCGACCGGTTCGATCAGCCCCGACGACGTCGGGACGTGCGACGCGGTGACGAACGCGGCCGGACGGCGCAGCGCTTCCGCGAGCGCGTCCAAGTCCACCCCGCCGGAGGCGTCGCACGGCAGCACCTCGACCCTGATCCGCCGGTCACGTTCGAGCTCCAGCAGGCTCAGCGCCATGCTGACGTAGGTCGAGCGGGCGGCGATCACTCGTGCACCCGCCGGAAGCCGCAGGGCGTCGAGCAGCCGCTGCCAGGCCACGGTCGCGCTCTCGACCAGCGCGATGTCGTCGGACTCCGCGCCGAGCAGGCGGGCGACGCTCGCGTACACGGCGTCGGTCTGCGGCTGGCGCAGGACCGCGGCGGCGTACCCGCCGATCTCGGCCTCCAGCTGGAGCTGGTCGGTGACCGCGGCCAGCACTGCCGGGGTGGGCAGCGCCGCGCCGGCGGCGTTCAGATGCCGGTGGCGACTCATCAGGCATCCACTCCCCGCGCGTGTGCGATCATGCATTGGATACATACTTTATCATTTTGGATCCCAGATGAAGCATCCGTCCGTAGCCGTCTCGCTCTGGCTCATCGTGGCCGCGTCCACCTGCGCGTCACTGGCCAACGGAGCACTGACGACGTTGCTGCCCCTGTACGCCGACGACGTGCTGCACCTCGACGCGCTCGCCAGTGGCGTACTGGTCGGTGTCGCCCCGCTCGTCGGCCTGGCGGCCCAGCCCCTCGTCGGGCGGCTCGCCGACCGGAGCGGATACTTCTGCACCTGGCTCGGCGCCGGCGTCATCGGCGTGGCCGGAATCCTGCTCATGCTGGTCAGCGGCGGATTCGGCGGAGCGCTGGCCAGCCGGACGCTGTTCGGCATCCTGAGC
The DNA here is from genome assembly GCF_044454545.1 of Cryptosporangium sp. NPDC051539. Lineage (NCBI taxonomy): Bacteria > Bacillati > Actinomycetota > Actinomycetes > Cryptosporangiales > Cryptosporangiaceae > Cryptosporangium > Cryptosporangium sp. NPDC051539. The sequence goes on from NZ_JBITDV010000001.1 coordinate 1,239,722, forward strand.
TCCGCCGCGGGCACCGTGATGGCCGCCTGGGTGATCGGCATCGTCCCGGCCGCGCAGCGGGGCCGGGCGCTGGCGCGGTTCGGCGTCAGCGTCTGGATCGGACTGGGTGCGGGCCCCCAGTTGGGCCAGGTGGTCATCGACCGGACCGGGTACGCGGGGCTCTGGATCGTGGCGGCGGCCTTGGTGCTGGCCTCCATCGTGCTTGCCAGGCCGTTACCGGAACCGGAACTGCCCGGCGTGGCGCCGCACGCGGAGAGTGGCCAGTGGATCGCGGCGGCACGGGCGGTGCTGCTCCCCGGCACGGTGGCGGCACTCGCCTGGTCGTCGGAGGGCGTCATTCTGACCTTCGGCATCGTGCACCTGCGCGACGCCGGGCTACCGGTCGGCGGCCCGACCGGAGCCACCACCGTGCTCACGGTCTTCGCCGCCAGCGTGATCGCCGTCCGGTTCCTGCTGGGGTCGGTCACCGACCGTCTCGGTCCCGCGCGCACTGCCATCTCCTCCCTGATCCTGCTGGCCATCGCCCTGGTCGGACTCGCGCTGGCGCAGGACTTCCGGGTCGCCGCGCTGTCCGCGGTCGTCCTGGGGCTGGCCTTCGCGCCGCTCTACCCCGCGCTGACCCTGCTCGCCGACGACCGGCTCGACCCCCGGCGGCGGGCCACCGGCCTGGGCATCTTCGGCGCGCTGACCGGGGCCGGTGTCGGCGCGGGCACCCTCTACGGTGGGGCGCTGAGCGCGTGGTCGGGCACGGCGGCCGCGTTCCTCGCGACCGCCGCACTGCAACTGGCGGGGATCGTGCTCACCACACGCCGGCGATGAGCGCCGGTCAGACGGTCAGTGGCGCGACCGCGGCCTCCACCCCGATCACGTGGACGCGGGACGCGTCGAGGCAGCCCAGTCGCGCCTTACGGCCCGGCACCAGGTCGTCGGCGTCCCAGCTCGCCGGTAGCGACGCGACGACCCGGGCACCGTCCGGGGTCTCCAGCTCGAGCCGGTACCGGGTGCCCTGGTAGCTGACCATCCGGGTGACGCCCTCGACCACCCAGCCGTTGTCGGGGGTGTCGGCGTCCACCAGCACCAGGTCTTCCGGACGGATGACCGCGGTACCGGTCGTCGCGTGGGCCGATGCCGCGGGCTTGAGCCCGGAACCGGCGATCGGCAGCAGATTCGCCTCACCGAGGAAGGTTGCGACGTAGGCGTTCACCGGCCGCCGGTAGAGGTCCTTCGGCGAGTCCACCTGCACCAGGCAGCCCTCGTGCATGATCGCGACGCGATCGGACATCGTGAGCGCCTCGGTCTGGTCGTGCGTCACGGCGATCGTGGTGATGCCGACCTCCTGCTGGATCCGCTTGATCTCGACCTGCATCCGCTCGCGGAGCTGTTTGTCGAGGGCGGCCATCGGTTCGTCGAGCAGCAGCACCGCCGGATTCGCCGCCAGCGCCCGCGCCAGCGCCACCCGCTGCCGCTGTCCGCCGGAGAGAGACGCGGGCGAGCGGTCGGCCATCCCGGTCAGCTGCACCAGGTCCAGCATCTCGGCGGCCACCCGGCGGCGCTCGGCCGCCGGCCGCTTCGCGGCGCGCAGCGGGAAGCCGACGTTGTCCCCCACGGTCATGTGCGGGAACAGCGCGTACGACTGGAAGACGACGCCGACGTTGCGCTTGCGCGGTGGTGTGTCCCGGACGTCGTCGCCGCCGAAACGCAGCTCACCGGAGTCCATCGGCTGCAGTCCCGCCACGACGTTGAGCAGCGTCGACTTGCCGCTGCCGCTGGCGCCGAGCAGCGTGACGAACTCGCCTTCGGCGACGTCGAGGGAGATCCCCTTGAGCACCGGGTTGTGCCCGAGCGTCACCCGAACGTCGGACATCGTCAGCGAGACGGTCATGCGGTGGCCTCCACGGGGGCGGGACGGGAAGCCGGGGCCGACCTCCGGCGGGTGAACAGGTTGCCGACGCCGAGCACCAGCAGCGCTGCGAGGGAAACCAGAGTCGAGGCGGCGGTCAGCTCCGGGGTGACCGACTCCTGCGACTGGTTGAGCATCAGCAGCGGCAGCGTGGTGGAGCCCAGCGGCGCCACGAAGACCGCGAGCACCACGTCGTCGAACGCGGTGACGAACGCGAACAGCGCACCGGCGAAAACGCTGCCGGCGATGAGCGGGAGCTCGACCCGCAGCAGCACCATCGGCCACGGTGCGCCCATCGTGGCCGCGGCCTGCCGCAGCGCCGGGTCCAACCGGCCGACGGCACCGGAGACGACGACGAACACGTACGGCAGCGCCAGCACGGCCTCGCCGAGCACCAGGGGGGTGAAGGTCCCGTAGAGCACCGGCACGTCCAGGTTGATCCCGTAGAGGCCGACCGCGTACGCGACCGGCGGCAGCGCGATCGGCGCGATGAACAGCGTCCGCACGACCCGGGCCAGGCCACGACGGCGCAGACGCGCCAAGGCCAGCGCGCCGCCCAGGCCGAACACGGTGGCGATCAGCGTCGCCAGCGCGGAGATCCAGATCGACAGCCAGGCCGCCTGGCCCCAGTCGGGGCTGGTCAGCACCGTCCGGTACCAGTCGAACGTGAAGCCCTCCGGCGGGAAGAGCGCAAACGCGTTGTCGCTGAACGAGGTGGCGATCACGACCGCGAACGGCACCAGCAGCAAGGCCAGCGCCACGACGACGGCCACCCCGAGCGCGACGAACCGGGATCCGCCGAGCACTCCGGCGAGCGGACTCTTCATCCCTAGCCCCACTTCTCGCTGACCCGGAACAGCCGGTCCGCGGTCAGGTAGATCACCAGCGTCGCGGCGACCAGCAGGAGGCTCATCGCCGCCCCGACGGCGGGTTCGTCGGCCTGCGCCAGCTGCAGGTTGATGACACCCGAGACGGTCTGGTTGGCCGGGCCGCCGAGCAGCACCGGCGTGACGTAGAACCCCAGCGAGAGCACGAACACCAGTACGCCGGCCGTGGAGATCCCGGCCGCCAGGTGCGGCAGGATCACGGTGCGCAGCGTGAGCAGCGGCCCGGCGCCGAAGATCGTCGCGGCGTTGAGCTGGTCCGAGTCGAGGCTGTTCACCGAGGCCAGCACCGGCAGCACCGCGAACGGCAGCATCACGCTGATCATCGCCGGGTACATGCCGAGCGTCGTCTGGTAGAGCGTCACGGGTTCGTCGGTGAGGCCCAGGCCGTGCAGCGCCCAGTAGAGGCCGCCCTGCGGAATCTCCAGCAGCTGCCAGCCGAAGGTCCGCACCAGCACCGACGTCCAGAGTGAGAGCAGCAGGGCGACGACCAGCAGCGCCCGGAGCCAGGACGGGGCCACCGCGACGCCCACCGCGTACAGGGTGCCGACCACCACCACCAGCACGGTGACGATCAGCGCGAGCAGCGCGGTGCGGCCGAGCGCGGCGACGAACAGGTCCGCCTCGAACGCGGCGACGAACGCGTTGCCCCCCGTGCTGTCACCGCGCAGCGCCTGGACGACGAGCTCGGCGAGCGGAATGCCCAGCGCGACGGCGAAGAACGCCAGCGGCGGCCAGAGCAGCCAGCGGACCTCGCTCCGGTCGAGCGAGGCCGGGAGCCGCCGGCGCGGGGACCGGACCGTAGCCGGATCCGGCGTGAGAATCGTTGCCACGGGCACGTCACCCTTCCTCACCGGTCCGGGGCGGGAACGCGCGCTCCCACCCCCGGACCGTCCGTCACTTGGCGGCGGCGAGCCAGTCGCCGTAGGCCTTCAGGCAGTCGTCGTACTGCTTGGCGCGAGCCACGTCGTCGACGTCGATGACCTTGCCCTGGTTGGCCTCGGCGGTCGGCAGGTTGGCCATGGTCTTCTCCGGGACGTACTGCAGCGCGTCCTGGTTGCCCGGCGCGTAGTTGGTCAGCTCGGCGAACGCCGCCTGCTTCTTCGGGTCGGTGAAGTCCTTCGCCAGCGCGATCGCGTTCTTCTGGTTCTTCGCCCCCTTCGGGATGACGAAGACGTTCCAGGCCAGCAGCGCCTGGTTCCAGGTGACCGACACGTCGGTGCCGGCTGCCCGCAGCCCGGCGTACTGGCCGGTCGGGCTGAAGGCGATCGAGGCGCTCTTCGAGGCGAGCAGCTGCTGCACCTGCGGGTACTCGGTGTAGAAGACCACATGGCCCTTGAGCTGGTCGAGCTTCTTCACCGCCCGGGTGAGGTCCATCGGGTACAGCTTGTCCGGCGCGACGCCGTCGGCCAGCAGCGCGGCCTCGAACATGTAGTCGAACGACGCCGGCACACCCGGGATCGCCCGCTTGCCGGGGAACTTCGTGAAATCCCAGAAGTCGGCCCAGGACTGCGGACCGCCATCGGGGAAGGTCGCGGGCAGGTAGCCCTGCGCCTGTCCGACCCCGAACGTGCCCAGCGCGTACTGCCGGATGTCGGCGGGCAGCACGTCGTTGGTCCCCGTGCCCGACGGCAGCGCCACCAGGTCGTCCTTGTGGTTGTAGATGTCGTAGACGCCCGCCTGGACGACGTCGTAGTCCCCGGTGCCGCCGCTGAGCATCCGGGCGAGGACGGCGTCGGCGATGGTCGTGCTGGTGACCTTGACGCCGGTCTCCTTCTGGAACGGCGTCAGGAAGACCTTGTCCCGGCTCTTGTGGGTCGGGCCGCCGTAGTCGGCCCAGACGACGGTCCCGGACAGCCCGGAATCCGACGACGACGCGGTGGAGGACGAGGAAGAGCCGCAGGCGGCCAGCGCGAGAGCGGAGGCGGCCGCGGTAGCCGCGACGAGCAACTGTCTGCGGGACAGGGAGGAGGCGGGGGCGAGTCTCATGGGGGCAAGACCTCTCCGGAGGATGACGGGCGATGCGCGAATTGCAGGACGGCCCGGCGGTGTCTAAGAGTGGATCCAATCGTATGGTTACTGGATCCCGGTAGGTTTCGCCAGTGATTCCAGCGTGTTATTCCTTCGATGGGAGCTACAAATGAGCACAAAGACGTCACCTGAAGATCGAGTCCGCGACCTGGGCCTCCACATCCCGGACTATGCCCAACCGCCCTATGGAGGGCGTTACGGGAACGTGAAACCGTTCCACCGCAGCGGAAGCATGCTCATGCTCAGCGGGGTGACCCCGGAGGACCGCGCGGGTAACCGCTTGCACCCCGGGCGCTTCGGCGACGACCTGACCGTCGAGCAGGGCTACGCGGCTGCGCGGATGACGGCGATCAACGCGCTCGGCCTCGTCCGGCTGGCCGTGGGGAGCCTGGACCGGGTGTTCGCGATCGGGCGCAACCTGTGCTTCCTGCGGACCACCGACGACTTCGACGATCTCCATCTGGTGTCCAACGGCGCATCGGACCTCTTCATCGACGTCTTCGGCCCCGAGGCCGGTGCGGGCGGGCGCGCGTCGATCGGAGTGGCCGCCCTGTCACGGCGCAACTGCTTCGAGCTCTGGACGGAACTCGAAGTGTCCTAGCCCGACGAGACGCTGAGTAGGTATCCTCTTTTAGCTACCCTGGATCCAAACGGCCCCGGAACGAAAGCAGCATGGACGAGCAGACACCCTCGCCGAGCGCCCTGGTGGACGACACCGCGGCGGCCATCCGCAAGCTGATCATGACCGGTGAGATCCCGATCGGCGCGCAGCTGCGCCAGGCCGACCTCGCCAACCGGCTGGGGATCAGCCGCACGCCGATCCGGGAGGCCCTCCGCCAGCTGCAGAGCGGTGGTCTGATCGAGGTGGTCCCCAACCGGGGAGCCGTGGTCCGGGTACCCGCCCCGTGGGAGGTCCGCGAGGCCTACGAGGTGCGCGCCGAACTCGAAGGCCTCGCCTGCAAACGGGCCGTGCGTGTCGTCACCGACGACACGCTCGACCGCCTGCGGGAGGCCAACGAGCTGCTGCGCCGGGACGCGGCGCCGGCCCAGACCTCCACCACCGCCGCCAACGACGACTTCCACACGCTGATCCACGAGATCTCCGGCAACGAGCGCCTGGCCAAGGTGATCAAGGAGATCAACGAAGCATTCCCGCGCAACGTCTCCGCACTGGTGCTGCGGGACAGTCCACGGCACCGGGACGACAACTACAACGAGCACGTGCGCATCATCGACGCGCTGGCCGCCGGCGACGCCCGCACCGCCAGGCGCGAAATGCAGGCGCACGTGACCAGCGCCGGCGAGCAACTGGCCCGGTGGTACGAACGCCGGTCCGGGGTCGTCTTCAGAGGCTGATGACGACGCCCTTGCGTTCGCAGTAGCCGAGCACCGAGTCGTCACCGAGGTCACGGCCGAGCCCCGAGTCGCCGACCCCGCCGAACGGGAGTGCGGCGTCGAAGATGTTGTAGGTGTTGACCCAGACCGTGCCGACGCGCAGGGCTCGCGCCATCCGGTGCGCCCGGGACAGGTCCCTGGTCCACACTCCGGCGGCCAGGCCGTACGCGGTGTCGTTGCCGATGGCGATCGCCTCGTCTTCGTCCTCGAAACCGATCACGCCGGCGACCGGCCCGAAGATCTCCTCGCGCGCGATTCGCATGCTGTTGGTGACACCGGTGAACAGCGTCGGTTCGACGAAGTAGCCGGCGCGCTCGGGGCTCCCGCCTCCGACCGCGACCGTCGCCCCTTCCTGCCGCCCGATCGCGATGTACGACAGCACCTGCTGCCGCTGATCCTCCGAGACGAGCGGACCGACGGTGATCCCGCCGTCCAGTCCGTTGCCGACCGGGACCTTCCGGACGGCTTCGGCCAGGCGCTCTTCCATCTCGGCCCGGATCGAGTTCTGGACGAGGATGCGGCTGCCGGCCGTGCACATCTGACCGGAGTGACCGAAACTCGCCCGCATCGCGGTGAGGACCGCGGCGTCCAGGTCGGCGTCGGCGAAGACGATGTTCGGGCTCTTGCCGCCGAGTTCGAGCGTGAGGCGCTTGGTGGTGGGGGCGGCCGCGGCCATGACGAGGCGACCCACTTCCGTCGACCCGGTGAACGACACCTTGGCGACCTTCTCGTGCTGGGACAGCTGCGCCCCGACCCTGCCGTCACCGGTGAGCACGTTGACCACGCCGTCCGGGACGCCCGCCCGGCCGCAGATTTCGGCGAGCCGCAGCATCGTCAGCGGCGTTTGCTCGGCCGGCTTCACCACGACCGGGCAGCCGGCCGCCAGCGCCGGGGCCAGCTTGAACGACGCGGTCATGATCGGGAAGTTCCACGGCAGGATCAAGGCCGCGACACCGACCGGCTCCAGCGTCGTGTAGACGTGGTGGGCGCCGCCGTCGATCGGGACGACCGTGCCGGTCAGCCGGCCGGGCGCACCGGCGAAGTGCCGGAACGCCTTGGCGCCGGAGAGGACGTCGGCCCGGGAGCGTTCGATCGGCTTGCCGTTGTCGCGGGTCTCCAGCACCGCCAGCTCTTCGAGGTTCTCCTCCAGCAGATCGGCGATGCGGCTGAGCACCTTCGTGCGGTCCAGCGGGGCGAGCCCGCTCCACCGCCGGTCGGCATGGGCCGCGGCCGCGGCGGCGACCGCGGCGTCGACGTGCTCCGGGGTGGCCTGGGCGACGGTGGCGATCGGCTCCCCGGTGGACGGGTCGAGCACCGGGAATCGGTCGTCACCGGTGATCCACTCGCCACCGACGAGAAACGGCTGGAAAGTCATGAAGGTCCTTAGAAGAGATCGAAGTACTCGCGCTGTTCCCAGTCGGAGACGTGCGCCAGGTAGCGGGCGAACTCCGCGCGCTTGAGCCCGGCGAACCAGGCGACGACATCCTTGCCGAGCGCCTCGGCGAACGCCGGGTCGGCGTCCAGCGCGTCGAGCGCCTCGCCCAGCGATTTCGGCAGCCCCCCGGCCGGTTCGGCATAGGGATTCTCGGCCGGCTGCCCGGGGTCGAGTTCGGCCGCCAGTCCGTCGAGACCGCTGGCCACCTGGGAAGCGACGTAGAGGTAGGGGTTGGCGGCCGGCTCCCCCGAGCGGTTCTCCAGCCGGATGCCGGAGTCCAGGCCGTTACCCGCCACCCGCACCATTGCGCCTTTGTTGTCCACGCCCCAGACGACCCGGTCCGGCGCCAGCGAGTGCGGCAGGTATCGCTTGTAGCCGTTGACGGTCGGCGTAGTGAACACCGCGGCCGCCGGGGCATGCGCCAGCAGCCCGCCGAGCCAGTGCTTGCCGGTCCGCGAGAGCGGGTCACCGTCGAACGCTGGTGTGTCCGTCGGAATTTCACGCAGGGACTGGTGCAGGTGCCAGCCGGTGGACGCGGTCTCGGTTCCCGCCGGGCGGGACATGAACGTGGCGTGGTACCCGCGCCGGCGGCAGAGCTGCCGGATCGCCGAACGCACCAGCACGACGGCGTCGGCGGCCGTAGCGGCGTCGCCGGCGTCGAGGGTCAGCTCCAGCTGCGAAGGCCCGAACTCCACCTCCAGCGTGCGCAGCGGCAGATCGAGCCCGGTCAGACCGGCGTGCAGCAGCTGGACGACATCGTCGAGGCGGTCGGCGTCCTCCTCCAGCAGCAGCTGCGACCCGCGGCTGGTCGGCGCCACCTCGGAGGGGGCGCCCGGCCGGCCCGGCGCGCCGACCTGATCCGGCTCCAACCCGCCGGCCAGCGATCGGAAGACGTGGAACTCCAGCTCGACGCCGACCGTCATCGCGTAGCCACGGCCGGCCAGCCGGCCCAATTGATCGCGCAGGACGCTGCGGGTGCAGAGCGGCGTCGCCGACCCGTCCGGACGGCGGACGTCGCACAGGATCCAGCCGGTTTTCGCGGCCCACGGCAGCACGCGGAACGTCAGCGGATCCGGGACCAGCACGACGTCACCGGCGCCGGTGAAACCGCCGAAGCCCTCCGCGTCGAAAACGGGGAAGACCGACCGGCCCGACGTGTCCTTGAGCAGCAAGGACGACGGCGCAGTCAACCCCGAGCGCAACGCCGAGGCGACGCCGGCGCGGGCCACGGTCTTGCCGCGCAACAGGCCGTGGTGGTCGGCGAAGGAGAAGCGGACCAGGTCCAGCCCCAGCTCGTCGATCACGCGCCGGACCTGCGCGGCGGCGGCGTACTGCTCCGCGCTCCACAGGTCGTGCCGCTCGATGAAACCGCCGCGCTCAGCGGCGAGCATCGGCCGCGCGCCACCGCCACCGTCGGCGTACGACCGCTCGTCCGCGCTAGACATTCGTGGCCCAGGGCGACTCCGCGCGACGCTCGGCCTCACGATCGCGCCAGTTCTGCTCCCAGCCGTCGTTGCGCGCGATGGTGTCGATGCACAGCGGCCCGGTGAGCGCGGCCGCCGCCGCCTCGTCCGGCGCGGCGCCGGGCGTCGGATTGCCCGACTCGAACGCGTCGATCGCGCGCAGCAGCAGCCGCCGGTTGGCGGTGACCGCCCGGTCGGACACACCGAGCCGCTCCACCGTCCGGTCCTGGATCCGGCCCATGCTCTCCACCGCCCACTGGTCGTGGACGTTGATGTCCAAGCCCATCCCGGTGTAGGTCAGGTCCCGCTGCTCGGCCGGGTCGAAGCCCCAGTTGTTGGCGCGGTTGCGCAGCGGTCGGTAGTCCGGCAGTTCGACTTCCTTCAGACGCTGCTCGAGCAGCGTCGCCTGGTCGGTCTCCTCCCGGAAGTCGTACAGGATCATGTACCAGTAGTGGTTGAAGTCGTCGACCGGCACGTGCCACTGGATGAACGCCTTGCCGTTGCCGAACGGCACCACGAACGCGTTCGGGAACACCAGGTTGGTGATCCGGACGTGCTTGATGTCCTCGGTGAGCTGACGTAACGCGTAGACACGAAGCCCGTGCTCCACGGTCTCCACTTCGATGTCCGGCCGAAAGCTGTCGCCGACCAGCTTCGAGAGCTTCATCCCGGTGCCCTCGACCTCTTCGCTGAACTGCTGCCCGTAGACGTCACGCGGGTCCTCGCCGACGAACTTGTGGAGGAAGCTCACGTGGCTGGGGTCGATGCCGCCCTCGACGCCCTGCAGCCAGTTGCACTCCCAGAGGCCCTTGAACGCGAACGTGTACTGCTCCGGCGCGGTGAAGCAGTCGTAGTGCGGGAACGGCGGCGGGTCACCGGCGCCCAGGTACGCGAACACGATCCCGTTGCGCTCCTCGCACGGGTAGCTCGGGATGCTGATCTTCTCCGCGAACCTGCTGTGCGCGGGCTCGGCCGGCTGCTCGAGGCAACGGCCGTCCGCACCGTAGAGCCAGCCGTGGTAAAGGCAGCGCAGGCCACCGTCTTCGTGCCGGGCGTACGCGAGATCGACGCCCCGGTGCGCGCACCAGCGCCCCACCAGGCCCCAGCTGCCGGACTCCCCCTTGAACAGCACCAGGTCCTCACCCAGCAGCCGCACGGGCTTGACCGGACGGTCCGCGGGCATCTCCGACACCAGCGCGGCCGGCTGCCAGTAGGCCCGCATCAGCCGGCCCAGCGCAGTGTCCGGCCCGGTCTGTGTGACGCGCTCGTTGTCCGCCTGACTGAGCATGCCCGACCCTCCCGTTAACGCATCCCGTTTACCGGATTTTGGATCCAATCTACGGTCACGGGAGTGCGTTGGCAATGGAAGGGCGACTCTCTTGCCGCTGGACTCGAGAGTCCCGGGCTCATCCACGACAGCGCTGTCCCGGCGAAGACCTTGCCGTGTTGCTCGTGGACAGCCGGCCGATGGATGATCGCCGCCGCCCGCAGCCGCGAAAGGCCACAGAGAACCGCTCGCCCGCTCGCCGTGCCACCCTCGAAGGCCTCACCACCGATCTCGCCGCGGCCTTCGGACTCTGTGAACCCGCGATCGCGACGACCGCGAAGCCCACCGCATCGCCCGCGACCTCCTGCAGCCACTCACTACCCTGCCCGCCGTCCGGCGGCTCATCGGCACCCGCCGCCCCCCGCTGCCCTCACTCGGCCACGCGCTCGCGGACGCTCGGGCCGCCCTGCCGGAGGCGACCACCGGGCGTCGGTGCCGGCCAGTCCGTCCACCCCGCCCGACGTGTGCCGGACGGTCACCGAGAACCGGGCGCGTCGGCCCGGCGCTTCGCCTCGCGCCGGAAGCCGTGCAGTACCGGCTCGGTATAGCCGTTGGGCAGGCCGTGCCCGTCGGTGACGAGTGCCCGCGCCGCGGCGATCCATCGCACGACGTAACCCAGGATCCCCTGGACGTTGTTGTCGAGTTCCGCCGCGATCTCCTGCGCTGACCAGTCGGCGGCCGTGGGCGACGGGACCCAGGCGCACGACGCGCCGGCTCGCGGATGAGCGCGCTTCTGCTCGAGCATGTCGGCCAGGTCGTCCGGTGCGGGCCACATGCCCTTACCGATCTGGGCCCGGCCACGGAACCCGGCCCTCAGCGCGGTCTCGACGTTGTTGTCCTCGTACGCGGCGATCCCTCGTTGCGTACGCATCTCTGCTTTCCGCACCATCGGTCCGGCGAACCTCGAGGTGTGCAATTCGTCCCCGGTCCGGTCGAGGAACCCGGTGTTGACGAAGACGACCCGGTCGCGAGCCGCGTGGAGGCAGGCCGCGAGATTCGCGGAGGTGCGCCGCTCCTCGTCCGTGATGCCGATCTTGATCGTCCTGGCGGGCAGGCCCAGTATCTCCTCGACCCGCGCGAAGACCTCGACGGTGAACGCGACCTCGTCGGGGCGGTGCAGTTCGGGCTTGACCACGTACGTCGAGCCGTGTCGCGAGTTGCCGCCCCGGGCGTCGCCCCGAAGGTCGGGCAGGCTCCCCAGCCCGCGGACGAGCGCGTCGAGCAGGCCTTCCGGAACGGGCCGGCCGTCCGGACCCAACACCGCGTCGGAGCTCATCAACAGACCGACCTGCCGGAGGAACAACAGCGAGCGGCCCGGGAGGGTGAGGGCCGACCCATCGGGCTTCCGGTAGTGCCGGTCCGACGCCATGACGCGTTCGAACGTGCGACCGTCCTTGGTGACGGTGGCGGTCAGTCGCCGCTGCATGAGTCGCAGCCCGGCTCTCCCGGACTTGCCGCCGGGCCGCCTACGCGCTGTCACACCCGGCAGCGCGGTCACTGATCGGGCGAGCCCGGTGCTGATCAGATTCCATGCTGGATCGAGGTGGCAGGCAGCCAGGCCCGCCACCGGTGGCGGCGCCGTCGCCGGGCCGGTGGCTTCCTCCGCGGGGGCCGCGGAGGGAACGGCATGGAACGCACTCCAGGTGACGGACGCCGGCAACTGGAGGGAGTTCTCGTGAGCGTGCGTGGCATCGTCGTCAAGGTGGCGGTGGTCGGGATCCTGGTAGTGGGAAGCCTCGGTTTCACCGCTGGTACCGCGCAGGCCGGTACGTGCAGAAACTGGCAGGATCTCGCCTCGGCCTTTCGGGACCTGTTCATCTACGACGCTGGGCAGAGCCAGGCGGCAGGGAGCGCGAGCGCGAGGTCGTACTGGGACCAGCAGGCCCAATACGACTTCGCGAACTGGAAGTTCTACGAAGGGCGCTACAACACCTGTAACGCGCACGTTCCGTGAGGGCGGCGCAGCGCGAGTGAGGGCGGCGCAGCCTGGCGCGGCAGCCGGTCGACGTCCAGGACGTCGTCCTGGTGCATCAGCGACGCTGATGATGCGTCCGCGGCAGGGCGGGTCGGCCCGGTGAACGCGATCACCGGCCTCGACGATCCCGGCCCCGGATCGTCGGGGCCGGGGGCCTGGTCGGGCCCAAGGGAGCCCACTGCTCACCCTTGAAAACACCTGTCACGATGTCCTGGAGGCGCACACGCGGGTCGCGCCAGCCAGGGGGCGCCGCTGTGGACCGACGAAGCGTGCTGACCGGGGTCGCGGTCGCAGTGGTCGCCGCGCTGAGCGGGTGCGCGGACGACCACCGGCCGGTCCCGGCCCGGCCGAGCAACTGGGCGCCCTCGGCGGCGGGCTCGGCCACGACCGACGGAACCCCCGCCGACACGTCCAGCTCCCGCTTCGACGCGCCGGTCGGGTTGGTGAAGGCGCCGATCCCCCGCGGGACGATCACCCGGCTGCCCGGGACCGGCCGCTGCCTTGCGCTCACCATCGACGACGGCACCAGCAGCGCCGTGCTGGGCGCCTACGCGCAGCTCTGCCGGGACACCGGCCTGCGGGCCACCTTCTTCTGCAACGGAATCAACGAGAGCTGGACCGAGCACGCGCCGGTGCTGCGCCCACTGGTGGAGAACAACCAGATCTTCCTGGCCAACCACACCTGGTCGCACCCCGACCTGCTGCACCTGAGCGCCGCCGAGGTCACCGACCAGGTCCAGCGCAACGAGCAATTCCTGAAGAACACCTACGGAGTCACCGGCCGGCCCTTCCTGCGGCCGCCCTTCGGCCACGGCGACGGGCGGCTGAACAACCAGCTGGCCGACCTGGGCTACCCCGGCGTGACCATGTGGCTGGGCAGCCTCGGCGACGCGATCGTCCAACCGCCGCAGAAAATCGTCGCGCTGGCCGAACAATGGTTCCAGCCCCAGCACGTGGTGATCGGGCACGCCAACCACCGCCCGGTGATCAAGGTCATGGACCGCCTGATGGGGATCATCGAGCAGAAGCGCCTGCAGCCGGTCCACCTCGGCGACGTCTTCACCGTCTGACCCACGACCTGAATCGGACGATGGTGGCGGCGATTTCCCGACGGTCTGCCTCACCCCGCCGATCAAGTCGATCACCGGTGCGCTCGGCTGCGGTCTTCTCGGAGGGCCGGCCAGGCCTGCAGCGCTTCACGGCCCGGCGCGGGCTTTGCGGGTCAGCCGTCGCCCGGACAGAGGACGCGGCGCGGCGCACCGCGGGTCGGCGCCAAACACCACGCGACAGCGGAACTGACGGCACCACGGCGGTAGACAGGCCTGTGATTCGCCGCGGATGTTGTCCGCCGTGCGTCCGGCCCCAGTGACAGCCAGTGGAACACGTCGGGACACCACCGGACACCTCCCGGCCGATTTCGGCCGCGAAGCCAGCGGACACGGAACGACCCCCGGTCAGCGTTTCCGCCGGCCAGAGGCCGTTTTCCCTGCGTGTGGCGGGTGACGTGTTCGAACCTAAGCCGACGGATTTACAGTCCGTCGCCATTCGAGTGGGATGGCTGGCCGGGCGTTTAAGCTCGGGGGTGTGGACGACTGTCGCCCGTGTTGCCGATGGCGGTGACTGTCAGGTCGTCCATAGGCTCAACGGAGCCTCAGCCCCAAGCTTGTGGGCCTTCGCCCACTCACGGATCGCCTGGTTCTGTTGGCGGTTGGCGTGGTCAGCAGTTGAGGCCGCCGGTCCACGCCCAGAGGTTCAGCTGACGCCAGGTATTTGGTCCGACGATGCCGTCTACGGGGAGCCCGAGGCAGCGCTGGAAGCGGCGGACGGTGCTGTCGGTGGTAGCGCCGAAGCTGCCGTCCTGAGCGATTTCGACGTTGTCCATCGAATAGTTGAGCTCGCACTGCACCTGCCGAACCGCCGTGCCGGAACTGCCGCGCTGGAGGGTCGGCTGGCTGTTGGTGTACGTGCACTTGTTGGATATGAGTTGCGCACTGGCAGGCGTGGCGAGGACACCGCCGACGGCTAGGGCGGCGAGGACGGAGATAAGCAGAGCGAGAAGCCGCCCGACGGTACTGCGGGGTCCACTGTGCACGGCAGCGTTCAGCGTTTTCACGATGCAGGGCCTCCGATGGTGAGGATGAGTGTCGGTACGACATGTACGACACCAGCGCTGGCTACACATTGGATACATATTCGCTATACATGTTCGTTTACGCCCATCTGGGGTAGCGGCGCTTCGCGCCGAAATCGCCATGTGGCCAATCCGATCTGGGTTGAGCGGGGTCGCCACGTACGCGAAGTGGTTGGTCGCCCTAGCTGCGCTGTCCAGGGAGGTTGGTCAGGCGGGTGATGGGTGGCCTGACGCAGTGCAGTCCCCTAGTTGCCACAAAAGTGGTCAGCGGGGCTCGTGGTTGCCCGATAGTTCAGTGGTTCAGGCTAGCCTCAATACCGGCAACTTAGGTCTAATTCGGTCGTTGGTCAGGTCGTGCCACGTGCGGGTCAGGTAAGGGTCGTCGGTGAGCGGTTGTCGGATCGGGTCGCGCTGGGGGTGCTGACGACCCGGGTGTTCCCGAGGGCCCCGGCAAAGTCGTTAGGTGATGCCGAGTAGGGCCAGGGGTCGGGTGCTGTCGCGGGCGTGGTGTCGGGTGGCTGCGGCGATGTTGGTGA
>NZ_JBITDV010000002.1:0-33575 GCF_044454545.1 Cryptosporangium sp. NPDC051539
CGATCGGGTTGATAGGCCGGATGTGGAAGCCTGGTAACAGGTGGAGCTGACCGGTACTAATAGGCCGAGGGCTTGCCCACAAAGCATACTTTTTTGTAAGTAGTCGCATCCACTGTGTGGTTCCCAGACCACGAACAGCATCAGCACTTTCCCCGGGGATGACCCGGCGGGGGGTGGTTGGTTGGTTCGTTGTGTCTGATGGTGTTCCGGTGGTTATAGCGAGAAGGAAACGCCCGGTCCCATTCCGAACCCGGTAGCTAAGCTTCTCAGCGCCGATGGTACTGCACTGGTGATGGTGTGGGAGAGTAGGACGCCGCCGGGCTTTTATGTAAGGGAGAGGGCCGTTACCCGAATCGGGTAGCGGCCCTCTTTCGTATGTCCTCACCCTTCCGCGCCGCCGCGCGGTTACGGGCCGATACCGGTAAGGGGTCCCGGGCTGATCAACGCTCCCCGGTCGGTGAGCGCCTCCCGGCGGCTGAGCCGGCCCTGGTGGGTAAGCGGTCCCGGCAGGTAGGCGGTTCCGGCGGGTAAGCGGTCCCGATGGTTGAGCGGTCCTGGTGGGTAAGCGGTCCCGGCCGGTAGGCGGTCCCGGCGGGCAAGCGGTCCCGGCCGGTAGGCGCGGTCCCGGCCGGTAGGCGATCCCGGCGGGTAGGCGGCTTCGCGCAAATGAAGCGGCCCGGGTAGATAGCGGTTCCGCGGTGAAGCCGAACGCCGGGTCGACGGTTACGCGACCGCGACCGCGACCGCGACCGCGCACCGCGACCGCGCACCGGGCACCGCGCACTGGGCACTGGCACCGGGCCCCGGGACATAGGGTTCAGGCGCCCGGGGGCAGCATCGCCGGCGAGACTCAGCCCGCACGCGACACCACTGCCGGGCCGACGACTTTCGGTCCTACCAGCAGCGTTGTAGCACCGAAAACCTGACGATCACCCGGAAGATCGGCCCCTGCGAGTCACCGTTGGCCGCGCCGGGGCCGAAGGCGTCAATGCCCGAGGCATCCGTGCCCAATGTGGCTCCGATCCAGCCCGAGTCACTCCTGCCCGCATACGCCAAATCGGCGTCTACCGGGGCGTTATCGACTGCCCGGAACAAGGGTGACACCCCGCGAAAGCTGCGACGAGCTATCCGTCACCGATTTTCACCAGGTCTGAAACCCGGGAGAGCGCCGTTGCAGTGAACTGAATGTTCTCTACCGCCGAGCCGTACAAGAAGCGACCCAGCCGGCACCAGTGGCCTACGCCCAGCCGCACATAGGCAGTACCCCGAGCCGCGACTGCGCCCCTGCCCCCGCACCGCGCGCCTGCCCCCACGCCGCGCCCCTGTGCCCGCGCCGCGCCCCTGCCCCTGCCCCCGCGCCCGGGCGCCCGCGCCCCAGCGCCCGCGCCTCTGCGCCTCTGCGCCTCTGCGCCCCTGTGCGACTGCGCGGTGGCCGCCTGAAGGCCGCTGATTCCCGCACGCGGCCACGTCGCGTCGCTTATGGATCTTCGCGCCGAACGACGGTGACCGGCCGCCTGCGCTAACCGCGCCGCTGGCGGGAACCAGCCTGCACTCGAACCACCCGGCCACCGATAACTTTCCCGTCCTACCAGCGGCATTCCAGCACCCGGAACCCAGGGATCGGCCGGCGCGGGTCGCGCCTGGTCGCGGCATGGCGGGAACCCGCCCGCACTCGGAACCCCTCGCGCCGCCGACAACGTTCCGGTCCTACCGGCAGCGGTCTAGGCGTCGGAAACCGAGAACCGGCGACGCGGGTCACCCCTGCGCGCGGCGCAGCCGCAGGGCATCGGCCCCCGGCGGAACCCCGAAAAGCCGACGGTACTCACGGGAAAACTGCGACGGACTCTCATAGCCGACCGCGAACCCCACCCCAGCCACATCCCCCGCGCTCGCCGCCAGCCGCACCCGGGCCTCCTGCAGCCGGATCCGCTTCTGGAACTGGATCGGCGTCATCGCGGTGATCGCCCGGAAGTGCCGGTGGAACGACGACACGCTCATCCCCGACAGCCGCGCCAGCTCCTCGACGCGGATTGCGTCGGCGGAATGCTCACGGATCCAGCGGATGGCCCGGCTGATGTGCGTCAGGCTGCTGTCGGCGAGACCGACCTGCCGCACGGTCTCCCCCTGGGGCCCGGTGATCAGCCGCCAGAGCACCTCGCGCTCGAGCATCGGCCCGAGGATCCGCAGGTCGGCCGGGCGATCCAGCAGCCGCACCAGACGGACCACGGCGTCCAGCAGGTCATCGTCGGCCTCACTGACCGCCATTCCGGGAGGCGTGGCCGCCGACCGCGGGCGCGCGCCGACGTCGGCGTCCAGCAGGATCGACGCGATCAGCGGCGGGCGGAGCTCCATTCCGAAGCCCAGAAAGGGTGCTTCGGTCACGTGGCCGGTGATCGGCGCGTCGATCGTGACGACGAAGAACTGGCCGGCGGCATAGTCGTAGGTCCGGTCGTGCAGCACCGTCCGCTTCGCGCCCCGCGCCACCACCGCGAGCGTCGGGCGGGACGTCGAGAGCGTCGGTGTGGTCGGGCCGCTGACCGCGGACAGCGTCACCGAATCCAGCCGCCCGTTGGCCCTCGGCCACGGCGCGTGGCGCGCGATCAGCTCAGCCAGCACCTCGGGCGACCCCATGACTCCAGCGTACGATCCGCGCAAGGTTGACAGGATCGTGCACTCGGCGGGCACCATCGGTCTACTCGCGGCGGCGTCGGCGAGGTTCGATCGGACCATGCGAACAACGCTTGATTCCTACCTGACTCTGGGCCGCTCCGGTCTGCGGGTCAGCCCGCTCACGCTGGGCACGATGACGTTCGGCGAAGACAGTGGCTGGGGCTGCGGCGTCGAAGAGTCCGAGAAGATCCTGCAGGCCTACCTCGACCGCGGCGGCAACAGCATCGACACCGCGAACATCTACACGAACGGGCACTCGGAGAAGATCCTCGGCGACTACTTCGCCGCCCGGCCCGGCCTGCGAGACCGGATCGTGCTCGGCACGAAGTTCTTCGCCAACCTCTATCCGGGTGACCCGAACGGCGGCGGGGCCGGACGCAAGGCGATCGTCGCCCAGCTCGAACAGTCCCTGCGCCGCCTGCGGACGGACTACGTCGACCTGTACTGGCTGCACAACTGGGACCGCGGTGCTCCGATCGAGGAGACGCTCCGCGCGATGGACGACCTGGTCACGGCGGGCAAGGTGCGCTACCTCGGGCTCTCGGACGTGCCGGCCTGGTACGCGGCCGAGGCGCAGACCATCGCGCGGTTCCGCGGCTGGTCACCGCTGATCGCGATGCAGCTCGAGTACTCGCTGCTGGAGCGGACGGTGGAGGGCGAGCTGACCCCGATGTCGCAGGCGCACGGCCTGGCCGTGATGCCGTGGAGCCCGCTGAAGGGCGGATACCTCTCCGGGAAGTACACCAGGGAGAACGCCGCCACGGTCGAGTCGGCGCGCAGCGCGTTGGTCGGCGCCCCGACCGAACGCGATTACGCGGTGATCGACGTGCTGCGGGCGGTCGCCGACGAGGCCGGCGCGAGCCCGGCCGCGACCGCGCTCGCCTGGGTCCGCGGACGCCCCGGGGTGGGCTCGACGCTGATCGGCGCCCGCAGCCTGGGGCAGCTGGAGTCCAACCTCGAATCGCTGGACGTGGCGCTCTCGCCCGCGCAGGTCAGCACGCTCGACGAGGCCTCCACCCCGACGCTGGGCTTCCCCGCGACCAACGCGGCGCTCGGGCCGATGCTCCAGTTCTCCGGCGCGACCGTGGACGGCGTGCGGAGCACGGTCTGGTCCTCGCTGGCCCGGAGCACGACCCGCTACTGAACGTGCGCGGGCACCGCGGCGTCGGCGGGCTGGATCAGGCGGTCCTGGATGCGGCGGGTGGCGTCCAGGTGGTCGGCGGTCCAGATCACGCGCACGGCCGTGCCCGCCTCGGGTCCGGCCAGGTCGCGGCGCACGGCGTCGAGCAGGACGCGGTCGGCGTCGGTGTCGGTGGGCAGCGGCGCCGGCGCCGGCAGGTCGGCCGCGAGTTGCGACGCGAACTCCCGGTACCACCCGGTCACCGCGGCGCTGCGGCGGCGCAGTTCCTCCCGGGCCGCGGTCCGGTCACCGGCACCCGCCTCCGAGCTCTCCCAGAGCGCGAGGATCCCGTCGGCCGCGAGCCGGAGCGTCGCCACTCCGGTGACCAGCGTCGCCATCTCGTCGAGCGGCGTGGGTTTGGGACCCCGGTCGGCCAGATAGGTGCGCAGCGCGTCGTCGAGGCGGCGGCTCGACGCGGCGGCGGCCAGCCGGGCGGCGTCCGGAGGAGGGACGGTGGCCCGGTCACAGCGGGCGGCCGCGAACGTGACCGAGGCGTCCAGGTAGGCGGCGCTGTCGAGGTAGGCCTCGGCCAGCGTGATCCGCAGGGTCGCGGCGGCACCGCGGGGCCAGAACAGCAGACCGACGATCAGGCTGACCGCACATCCCAGGCCGACGTCCTCCAGGCGGACGAGGCCCAGCTCCCAGCCGGCCGGCGCGCTCAGGTTGAACAGGATGAGCAGGACCAGCGTGAACGCGGCCTGACCGGTGGCGAAGCCGATCATCGCCGGCGCGATCCCGGCGAGCAGCACGGCGATCGGCAGCAGGATCCAGAGCACCGCGGTGTCGTGGCCGACGAGCGCGAGCACGGCCGAGCCGATCGCGAACCCGATCGTGGTGCCGAGGACTCCCCGGGCCACGGTCTGGCCGGTGGCCAGCGCGTTCGACCGGAGCACCGAGAGCGTGCCGAGCACCACCCAGAACGAGTGCGAGACACCGCTGAGGTCGGCGACCGCGACGGCGAGAGCCAGTCCGGCGGCGCCCCGCACGCTGTTGTGGAGCCAGACCGAGTTCCATTCCAGATGCGCGGACGCCCGCTCGACCGCGGAACGCCAAGCCCCGGTGACGCTGCCGGGCTGGCGGCCGAGGAGGCGCTCCCACCAGCCCCGGCGCTCGGCGGCCGCGGCGGTGGCGACGTTCGTGGCGATCAGCGAGATCACGAACGTGAGTTCCTCGGCGCGGAAGCTCGGTTCCAGTGCGGTGAGCAGTGCGTCCGACGGGCCGGGCAGGCGGTCGCCGGCTCGGCGTTCGAGTTCTCCCCGGGCGGTGTTCAGGGTGGTCACGGCGGTGCGCAGCCGTTCGTCGTCGGCGGCGGAGACTTCGGGGGACGCTGCGGTGAGCACGTCGGCGCTGCGGTCGAGGACGTCGGCGGCGGCGCGGCGCACGGCGTTGACGGCTTCCGAGTGATCGGCCGGCAGCGGGAGCGGATCGTCCGCGAGGATCACGCCCAGCAGCGCGAACTCGTCGACCAGCCGGACCAGCACCCGGGCCGCCGTCGACAGCCCGGTCGGCCGGTTGGGAGAACCCAGGAACGTCCGGTGCAAGGCTTCCACGGCCTCGCGGGTTCCATCCGGATCGGCTCCCGACCGGAGGTGTCCGGCCACCGCGCGGGCCGCCCTGGTCATCGCGGCGCGCAGGGCGTCTTCCGAGCGTGTCGGCCACAGCACCGTGATCGCGATCAGCGCCGCGGCCGACGCGAGGGCCCAGCCGAGCAGGCGGTCGGGGATCGACGACACCGGGCCGGGCACCGAGATCGAGAGGATCGCCGCGAGCACCAGTGGCGTCGCGGCGCTGGCCAGCACCGAGCTCACCACGCCGACGAACAGCACCGCGAACGCGATCACCGCCATCACGACCGCGCCCAGCCAGATCGATCCGCTGGCCGGCGTCCCCAGGCAGATCACGACCGCGCCGGTGACGATCAGCGCGAGCTGGCCCTGCAGGCGGGCGTGCACCGGCCCGGTGAACTCGACGAACAACACCTGCGCGAACGATCCGAAGCTGGCGAACAGGGCCGCGGTCGGGTTGTGCAGAATCTGTGAGCCGAACGCGAACATCAACGGCATCACCAGTGCGGCCCGGGCTGCCCGTCGCACCGCGCCGTTGGCGAAAAAGCCGTTTTTCCCAACCCCCAACCGGACCATGCTGCACAGCAGACCACTGATCGCGCTGGTCTCGCGTCCGGATCGGGTCCCTCGGCCCGCAGTGGTGCATCGACGGGCGACGCACCCACACTCAGAAGCGGGTGAAGAACGTCCGGTTCGCCGGGCGGGCCAGCAGGATCAGGATCGCGAGCGCGCCGAGCGCGGGCCGGTGCGCCTCGACCGCGGTCAGCGCGATGTTGACCAGCACGTAGGCGAGCGTCATCACGACCGCGATCCGGCTGCCGAAGAGGAGCCCGACCGCGACCACCGCGGTACCGGCCGCACCCAGGCCGAGCAGCAGCGCGGTGGTGAGGTCGGCCGTCTCGGTGGCGGCCAGGATCGCGCTGAGCAGCAGCGCGGCGCCGTGCAGACCGACCAGGAACGCCGCGACCACTACCCGCAGCGGACGCTTTTCCGCCGCGGCGGCGGGCCGGTGGAACGGAATTCCTCGTAACACGGTGGGCGCCTGCGCGGACATCGGATCCTCCTGGTGAAGTGGCGTATCCCCAGCGTGCTGCTGATCCGGCCGGGTCACCGTCCGGTCCGGCACGGCGGAACTGTTCGCCACGCGACAGTTGTTTCCGGGCCGCTCGCTCGCTAGGAACAGGGCATGACCTCACTCGGTGTCGTGTTTCGTCCCCAAGTTCCTCCGGAGCGGTTGATCGCGGCGGCCCGCGCGGCCGAGGAGGCCGGGCTGGAAGAGCTCTGGCTCTGGGAGGACTGCTTCTGGGGAAGCGGCATCGCTCCGGCCGCGGCGGCGCTCGCGAGCACCACCCGCCTCCAGGTCGGGATCGGCCTGCTGCCGGTCCCGTTCCGGAACCCGGTGATCACCGCGATGGAGTTCGCGACGCTCGAGCGCATGTTCCCCGGCCGTTTCCGGCCGGGCGTCGGGCACGGCGTCCAGGAGTGGATGGAGCAGGTCGGAGCCCGGGCGTCCTCGCCGTTGACCCTGCTCCGCGAACATCTGGACGCGATGCGAGCCCTGTTGCGGGGCGAGGAGGTGTCGAGGGCCGGCCGGTACGTGAAGCTGGACCGGGTCCGGCTCGACCTGCCGCCGGCGGACGTGCCGAAGATTCTGGCCGGCGCGGTCGGCCCGAAGACGCTGAAGCTCTCCGGCGAGGCCGCCGACGGCACGATCCTCGACGGCCAGAACTCGCCCGAGCGGGTGCGCTGGGCGAAGACCCAGATCGACGAGGGGCGGGCGGCGGCCGGACGCACCGACCCGCACCGGATCGTCGTCTTCACCCACGCCGCGACCGGACCGGGCGGGGCCGAGCGGGTGCGGCGCGAACAGGAGGCCTTCGGCAACGACCCCGGCCTCGGCGTCGCCGGTGGCCCGGACGACTTCGCCGCTCTCGCCGCCGAGTACCTCGACGCCGGTGCCGACAGCCTGATCTTCACCCCGACCGCGGACGAGCCCGAGGTCGAGAACTTCATCCGCTTCGTCGGCCGGGAGGTGAAGCCGCTGATTTCTCGAACATCTGTGCGATGATTGCCGAGTGCCCGAGCAGGCAACGATCCTGCACGCTGACCTCGACGCGTTCTACGCCTCGGTGGAGCAGCGAGACGATCCACGCCTGCGCGGGCGCCCGGTCATCGTCGGTGGCGGGGTCGTGCTCGCGGCCAGCTACGAGGCGAAGGCGTGCGGCGTCAAGACCGCGATGGGCGGACGCCTGGCCAAGGCACTGTGCCCGCAGGCCATCGTCGTGCCGCCGCGGATGAGCGCGTACAGCGCCGCCAGCAAGGCCGTGTTCGAGGTGTTCCGCGACACGACGCCGCTGGTCGAGGGCATCTCGATCGACGAGGCGTTCCTCGACGTCGGCGGGTTGGGCAAGGTCAGCGGCTCGCCGCCCGACATCGCGGTCCGCCTGCGGGCCGCGGTGCGGGAGAGAGTGGGCCTGGCCATCACGGTCGGCGTGGCCCGCACCAAGTTCCTGGCCAAGGTCGCCAGCGGTGTCGCCAAGCCCGACGGCCTGCTCGTCGTGCCGCCGGAAACCGAGCTGGAGTTCCTGCACCAACTCCCGGTCGAGCGGCTCTGGGGCGTCGGCGCCGTGACCGCGGCCAAGCTGCACGAACGCCGGATCCGCACGGTCGGCCAGGTCGCCCGGCTGGGCGAGGCCTACCTGGTGTCGATCCTCGGCCAGGGCGCCGGTCGCCACCTGCACGCGCTCGCCCACAACCGCGACCCGCGGCCGGTCGTCGTCGGGCGGCGCCGCCGGTCGATGGGCGCGCAGCGGGCGATCGGGCGCGGCCCGCACGCGCTGGAAGACCTGGAAGCGACGCTCGCCGGCCTGATCGACCGGGTGAGCCGCCGGATGCGGGCCGCCGGCCGCACCGGCCGTACGGTGACGCTGCGCCTCCGCTTCGACGACTACTCGCGCGTGACCCGATCGCACACGCTGGTCCGGCCAACGTCGCACACGACCGTGCTGCTCGACGCCGGTCGCGATCTGCTCGCCGCGGCGCTGCCGCTGATCGCCGCGCGCGGCATCACGCTGATCGGCGTCGCGGTGGCGAACCTCGACGGACAGGGCGAACAGCTGATGCTCCCGCTCGAGCGTCCGGACGACGGCGGGCTCGACGCGGCCCTAGACGCGGTGCGCGAACGGTTCGGTTCCTCGGCGGTGACCCGGGCGGCGCTCCTGCACCGCGGAGAGGGGTTCACGGTTCCGCTGTTGCCCGACGACTGAGGTTGTGTAACCGCCTATTCTCTTTGTGTGAGCCAGCTCTCCGAACCGACGCCACCGGTTCAATCCGCGACCGGTGACCTGCAGCCTGCCGAACTCCGGGCGTCCAATGCCGACCGTGAGCGGGTGGCGAACGCGCTGCACGAGGCCGCCGCCGAGGGCCGCATCAGTCTGGACGAACTCGACGTCCGGCTGAACCAGGTCTACGCGGCCAAAACCTACGCCGAACTGCAGCCGCTCACCCGCGACCTGCCCGCGCTCGGCACCGCGCACCAGTGGACGCCGGAGGCCTCGCCGCCGCCGGTGGTGCCCGTGCTGCCGCCCTCGAGCCAGGGTGTCGCGATCATGAGCAGCTTCAAGCGCGCGGGCCAATGGACCGTGCCGGAGAAGTTCGAGTGCTTCGCGTTCTGGGGCGGCGGCGTCGTCGACCTGCGCGAAGCGGTCTTCACCAGCAGCACGGTGACGATCCGGGCGGCCGCGATCATGGGCGGCATCGAGATCATCGCACCGGAGTTCGCGACCGTGCACGTCACCGGGCTCGGCATCATGGGCGGCTTCGACGACTCGGCCACCGCGCAGGGCGCTCCGGGCGCGCCGGTCATCATCGTCACCGGGTTCGCGTTCTGGGGCGGCGTCAGCGTGAAGCGACGCGCGACCAAGGCCGAAGTGGAACGCCGACGCCTGGAACGCAAGCGTCTGAAGGCCGAACGCCGCACCCACGACGACGACTGACCAGCCGCCACCGCCACCGCCACCGCCGCCGTCAGCCCGCGACCGGAAGCCTCAGCTCAGCGCCAGCGTCACCATCGTCAGGTGGTGCAGGCCCTGGGAGCCCCGGATCCGGGCGACCTCACCGTCGGTGTACCACCCGGCGTAGGGGATCGACCCGGCCGCGGCGGCCAGCGCTCCGGTCTCGCGTTCGACGCCGGCCGGACCGAGCATCATCTTGCGGGCCGCGCAGTCGAACGCGAGCATGCCCAGCGGAGGTGCGCCCTCCAGCATCGCGATCGCCTGGTGGCACGACGTCCCGGCCGCCGCCACCAGCGCGTCCTCGTCGGCCTCCATCAGCCAGACCAGCCCGCCCTGCGGCACGTCCGCGAGACAGATCAACGACCGGTCGTCGGGCTCACCGCCGTGGATCAACCGGATGTCCTCGCCGCTGCGGCGGTTGAGCCCGAGCGGGTAGCGGAACGCGAGTTCCCGGAACACCTGCTCGTCGCGGGCCACTTCCGGAGACATCCCGAGCCGTTCGACGTAGACGTCGAGCGCCGGTTGTTCGTCCAGCTCGAAGACCTTGCCGTGGACGCTGCGGGTCACCGACATCGGCGCACCGGCCTGACGCCAGCCGTGCGCGACCCCGATCCCGAGCGGTGACTCGCAGGCCAGCCCCACGCCGACCACGGCGTCCGAGACCACGTCGACGTGGTCGGCGTCGCCGGCGAACTGGTATGTCCGTACGTACTGCAGCCCGTCGCCGGACGAGCCGCCGACCAGCGGCGTCGCGGCTCCGGCGGCCGCGTAGGCACCGCGGATGAGCTCTTGCTGGTCGTCCGCGAGGCCGTCGAAGAACAGCAGCAGCGCCTGGTAGGGCAGCGTGAGCTCGGACGTGCACGCGGCGACCTCGGCGGCGGCCTCGCGCCCGCGTCCGCGGGACACGTCGGCGATGCGGTAGCGGGCCTCGATGCCGGGTCCGCCGTAGGCGGCGACCACGGTGCTCGCGGTGTCGAGCGTCCCGGCCGTGTACTGCCCGGACGTCGAGGTCCCGACGATGATCGCGCCGGCCGGAACCTGGGAGCGGACGCCGTCGAGCATCGCCTGGAGGTCGTCACGGACCTGGCTCAGCACGACGACTAGCGCGGCCTCCCGCCCGTCCAGCGCGGCGGCCGCGGCGGCCCGGCCGGCACACGCACCGTCCGCGGCATCACTCGAGCCGACACCGAACCAGCGTGCGGGGTCACCCATGCCTGCCGCGTCGTCCGCGCGACCGCGAACCTGAGGCTTTCCCGTACCTCGATCGTGGCCCGGTCAGTGGGGAAGCGGCCGTCCGTCCTGGTCCAGGTGGTCGCGCCAGCTCCGGCGGGGATGCCAGCCCAGGACCCGCGCGGCCTTGGCGCAGTTGATGCCGCTCGCGTCCGGGCGGGCGACCGGGCGCAGCTCGGTGGGAGCGTCCGGGTAGGCGGCCCGCCAGGACGCGTGCAGATCCCGCCCGCCCACGGTGTCGGCCGCCGCGAGGTAGAGCACCTGGTGACCGGGGACGTCCGACGCGGCGGCCAGCACGATCGCGTCGCCGAGATCGTCCGCGTCGACGTACGACCAGCCGGTCAGGCTCGGTGCCGACGGATCGGCCACGACCGGCCCGAGGTTGAGGGGATAGCTCGCCGCGTTCTGCACCCAGGTCGGCCGCAACGACAGCACTTTCAGTGACGACCGGGCGACGGCCGCGTCGCACAGCTGCTCACCGAAGTACTTCGACAGCCCGTACGGGTCGTGCGGTGTGCACGGGTGCTCCTCGTCGAGCGGCAAGTACACCGGGTACGCCGGACGCTCGGCGAAATGGAACCCGGTGGCCGTCTCGCTGGAGATGTTCACCAAGCGCGGCACCCCCCACCGCACACACGCCTCGATGACGTTGAACAGCGCGCCGATGTTGTTCGTGAACACCGTGGCCGGCGCGTTCCGCCCGGGCGCCGGGATCGCCGCCGCGTGCACGACCACGTCGTACCGCCCGGCCTTGGCGCCCTCGCCCGCGCTGAACCCGCCGATCAGCGCGAACGCGTCGCCGGCCGCGGTCAGATCGGCCGACACGTACGGCACCCGGTCGACGACCGGCGCGTCGGGCGCGGCCCGGTCGAACCGAGGCGGCGCCAGATCGGTCGCGGTGACGTCGTGCCCGGCGGCGACCAGCGCCTCGACCGCGGCCGTGCCCACTTTGCCACGGGCCCCGGTAACCAGAATCCTCAAGACATGCACCTCGTCATCATGGCCGACACGCACGTACCCAAACGCGCGCGGGACCTCCCGGCCCCGCTCTGGGCGGACGTCGAGGTCGCGGACGTGGTGATCCACGCCGGGGACTGGGTCGACGCCGCGCTGCTGGACGAGCTCGAAGCGCGCAGCGTCCGCCTGGTAGGTGTGTACGGCAACAACGACGGCGCCGCACTCCGGGCCCGGCTCCCAGAGGTAGCCCGAACCGAACTGGACGGGCTCAGGATCGCGGTGGTGCACGAGACCGGGCCGGCCGCAGGCCGCGAGAAGCGCTGCGCCCAGCAGTACCCCGACACCGACCTGCTCATCTTCGGACACAGCCACATCCCGTGGGACACGGTGGCCGACAACGGCCTGCGCCTGCTCAACCCCGGGTCGCCGACCGATCGCCGCCGTCAACCGTTCGCCACCTACCTGACGGCGGAGATCAACGGCGGCGAGCTCACCGCGGTGAACCTATGCCGGATTGCGCCACGTACGTCCGTGACGACCGATTAGGCGGTCGGCGTCGGTGGGGCCCCAGGACGCGGCCTCGTAGGTGGGGATCGGCGACCTGTCGTTCGCCCAGTGCTCGATGATCGGGTCGACGATCCGCCAGCACTGCTCGACCTCGTCCGTGCGGATGAACAGCGTCGCGTCACCGAGCAGCGCGTCCAGGATCAGGCGCTCGTACGCCTCCGGCGACTCCTCGCGGAACGTCTGGTCGTACGAGAAGTCCATGCTGGCGGTGCGGACCCGGAACGAGTGGCCCGGCACCTTCGCGCCGAACCGCAGCGAGATGCCCTCGTTCGGCTGGATGCGCAGGATGAGTGCGTCGGCCTCGAGCTCGGTGAGCTGGTTACCGGGGATCGGCAGGTGCGGCGGACGCTGGAACGTCAGCGCGACCTCGGTGACCCGGGCCGGCAGCCGCTTCCCGGTCCGGACGTAGAACGGGACGCCGGCCCAGCGCCAGTTGTCGACGTCCAGCCGCAGCGCCGCGTACGTCTCGGTGCGCGAGAGCGGGTCGACGCCCGGCTCGTCGCGGTAGCCGGGCATCAGCTCCTCGCGGGTACCACCGCGGGTGTACTGGCCGCGGACGGCCACGTCGGCGACGTCCCGGTCGGTGGGCAGCCGGATCGCCTGCAGCAGCTTGACCTTCTCGTTGCGCAGCGCCTCGGCGCCGAACGAGGCCGGTGGCTCCATCAGCGCGAGCGCGAGGACCTGCAGCACGTGGTTCTGCACGATGTCGCGCATCGCACCGGCGGTCTCGTAGAAGCTGCCCCGGGTACCGACGCCGAGCGTCTCGGCGACCGTGATCTGGACGCTGTCGACCCACGACCGGTCCCAGATCGGCTGGAAGATCGAGTTCGCGAACCGCAGCGCGAGCACGTTCTGGACGGTGTCCTTGCCCAGGTAGTGATCGATCCGGAAGACCTGGGGCTCGTCGAACGCGCTGTGCACGGTCGCGTCGAGCTGGCGGGCGCTGGCCAGGTCGCTGCCGTACGGCTTCTCGATGACCAGCCGGGCGAACCCCTCGTCGGAGCGGGCGTGGTTCAGCCCGGCCCCGGCGAGCCCGTTGATGATCGGCGTGAACGCCTGCGGCGGCGTCGAGAGGTAGAACAGGTGGTTGCCGCGCGTGCCGCGCTGGTGGTCGAGCTCGTCGAGCAGCGTCGCGAGCGTCTTGTAGGTCTCCGGGTCGTCGTAACCGCCGGAGACGTACCGCAGGCCGCCGCCGGCGAGCTGCCCCAGGTCTCCCAGGCCGTTCGAGTCGCCCAGGATCGAGACGGCGAACTCGTCGTCGCTCATCGGGGTGCGCGCGACGCCGACGAGCGCGAACTCCGTCGGCAGGCGCCCGTGGCGCGCCAGGCTGGCGACGGCCGGGATCAGCTTTCGCCTGGTCAGGTCACCCGAGGCGCCGAAGATCACCAGCGTCGAGGGCGGTGCGCTCCGGTCGTCCGAGTACTGTGCGGCGATGTCCATCGTCCGTACCTCTCCTGCTGCTGCGCCAAAAAACGATGCTCTTTATCGATGCAATCGATAGTCGCGACCAACGTATTCCGTCGATGTGAACCACGGATGGCCGGCGTCATCGGTTGAAGATCACTCTGCGTGACTGCGCACCCAGGACGCGATCTGCGTGCGACGGCTCGCCTGGAGCTTGGCCAGGATGTGCTCGACGTGCGCGGCGACGGTCTTCGGGGAGATCGTCAGCGACTCGGCGATCTCCCGGTTCGTGGCCCCCTCGGCGACGTGCCGGGCGACCTCGGCCTCCCGGGGGGTGAGCCCGGGCACGCCCGACGACGACCGGGTCCCGATCTCGGCGAGCAACTCGTCGGCCGCGCGGACGACGATCGACGCACCGGCCGCCGACGCCCGGCCGCGCGCGTCCGACGCCAGCGCCGCCGCGTCGACCGGCCGACGGGACCGGTACGCGCAGCGGGCGCGGTCGAGCAGCGCCTGGGTGCCTTCCCAGAACTGCTGCCGCCGGTCCCACTCCGCGCCGGCGCGGTCGAGCGCCTCCCGGGCCTTGCCGGTCTGGCCCTCGTGCAGGTGCAGCAGGCCCTGGGCGTGGTCCAGCGCGGGCAGCGTCCCGGGGATGTTCCTCAGCCGCAGCAGCGCCGCGCACCGGTCGAGCCAGGACCGCGCACCGGTCGCGTCGTCCGACGCCAGGTACGCCCGCACGCCGGTGACGACGAACGGAGCCAGGTACGCGGCGTCGGCGACCTCGGCCGAACCCGCGTATCCCTCCTGGCACCGGTCCACCGCGTCGGCGTGGCGCCCGGTGTGCAGCGCGAGTTCGGCCAGGCCCCAGATCGTGGGGGAGAGGCGCTGGACCTCCCGCAACTCGGTGCCGAGCGCGTACGCCGGTTCGAGGTACCCGGCGGCGGCGGCCCAGTGGCCCCGGCCGATGGCCAGGAAGCCCAGGATCTGCTGGGCCAGGATCCGGTTGAGCACGGTGTCGGAGAAGTCGGCCAGCGCGTGCTCGGCGTTCGGCCGGGCCTCGTCCCACGCGCCGGTCGCCCACTGCACCCGGGCCCGCATCGACACCATGTAGTTGCGGTCGCCGAACTGCTCGGTCCGGTCGGCGTAGGCGATGCCCTCGTCCAGGTACCGGAGGGCGGCGTCGTACTCGACGAGCACCGCGGCCGAGCTGCCGACCATCTGGTACGCCCGGCTGGCCTCGGGCTCGGCGCCCGCGGCCAGCGTGTCGGCGATCGTCGCGTCGGCCAGCCGCCAGCCCTCGTCCATCCGTCCGGCGAACAGCAGCACCGGCGCGATCGTGGCGTCCACGCACCAGCGCGAGTTGTCGTCGCCGACGGCCAGGGCCAGCTCGCGGGCCCGCGACCCGTAGGTGAGCGACTCGTCGAGCCGCCGGTCGAACATGTACACCGCGGACAGGCTGGTCAGGATGCGGGCTCGGGCCTCTTCGGCCGGGCGGTCGGTACGTTCGCCGAGCCGGTCGAGCTCGGCCCGCAGCAGGGCCGTGCGGTGCCCGAGGCCGGTGCCCAGGCGGTGGCGCGCGGTCACCAGCGAGGGCGAGAGCGCGGCGGCGGCCACCGGTTCGCCGAGTTCCAGCCAGAGCGCGTGGGCCCGGGTGAGCATCGCCTCGGCGGCGGGGACGTCGTCGACCGCGACGAGTTCGATCGAGAGCGCGGTGAGCAGATCGGCGCGGTCGCGGCCGGGCAGGTCGTCCGGGATCGTGCGCAGGGCCCGCTGATAGAGCGCGGCGGCCTCGGCGTGCGCGGAGATCGCGGTGGCGTGGCGGGCGGCGGCCAGCGCATGGGCGAACGCCGGGCGCGGCCGCTGAGCTCGTTCGTACTGGTCGCTGACGAACGCGTCGCCGAAACCGCCGGCCAGGGCGGCGTCGGCGACCTGGGCGTGCAGGCGGCGGCGACGGTGGGGAGCGAGGTCGGCGTAGAGGGCGTCGCGGATCAGCGCGTGCCGGAAGTCGAAGGTGGTCTCGGACGCGGGGGTGACGAAGAAGCGGTCCCGCAGTTCGCGGAGCGCGGTGTCGACCTCGTCGGGCGGCGTTCCGGTCACCGCCGTGAGCAGGTCGACGTCGAACGACCGCCCGATCACCGAGGCCGCTGCGGCCACCGCGACGGCAGGTTCCGGGAGCTCGTGCGCCCTGGTCAGCACCGCGTCCGCGAGCGTCTCCGGCACTCCCGGTGCGGCGAGGAGCTCCTCCACGTGCAGGGGAATGCCGTCGCTGCGGGTGAACAGGGCCCCGACGGAGACGTCCGGGGCCATCGCCCCGGTGATCGCGGCGACCATCGCGGCCGTCGACGGGCGGTCGAGACGGCGCAGCCTCAGCTCCTCGCCGGCCCGCTGGGCCAGCAGCCGGGACCGCCAGGTGCGCAACACCGAGCGCGGATAGAGCTCGTCGCTGCGATAGGTGCCCACGACCAGGATCGGCACCTCTCGCAGGCGGCGGGCCGCCCGGTCGAGGACGTCCAGCGACATCTCGTCGGCCCAGTGCAGGTCTTCCAGGGCGAGGACCAGCGGCCGGTCCACCGCGGCCAGGGCGTCCGCGGCGTCTCGGACGAGCAACCGGCGCTGACGGTCACCCTCCCCGGCCGCGACCTGGCGGAGCGGTCCGGCGAGCGCGGCGGCCGGACCGCCGAGGCGGCCCACGCCGGACGCGAGCCCGAGCAGCAGGCCGCCCGCCACCTCGGCGTCGCGCGGGAACGCGGCCGCGTGTGCGACCGGAAGGCCGGCGCGTTCCACGATCTCGGTCAGCAGCCGGGTCTTGCCGATTCCGGCCTCACCGGCCAGGAGCAGGACCCCGCCGGCGCCGCGGGCCGCGTCCTCGCTCCGGCGCAGTGCGTGTGCCAGCAGGTCGTCACGACCGATGAGCACAGGGCACAGGTGTGCCTCGGACTTCGACCGCATGCCGGCAGCCTAGGGAGAAACGTCGGCCTTCCTAGGTGGTCTGACCGATGTCGGACAGGCTTCCGACCTCGAATCTGGACTCGTCAACGAGTTCTTCCGAAAGGGAATGTGATGGCGACGTTCATCGACGTGCACAGCGGTTTCGTCGGAGTGACCGCGGAGCAGCTGAAGGAGGCGCACGAGGCCGACCTCGCGATCGAGGCCGAGGAGGGCGTGCACTTCGAGCGGGCCTGGCTCGACCCCGACACCGGCAAGGTGTTCTGCCTGGCGACCGGCCCGAGCAAGGAAGCCGTCATGCGCGTCCACGAGCGCGCGGGCCACCCCACGGTCGAGGTGTACGAGGTTCCGATCGAGGTGTGATCCGCGGCGGGTCTCGGTCCCGCCCGCCGTGGTGGCGGCCGGGTGGGATCCTGACCCGAATGCGATGGTTGCCGAGCGTTGTGCGGACGCCGGCCGGCGGGGCTGTGCTGGCCGGCGGGGTGACGCTGCTGTTCGTGCTGGTGCCGGTGCTCGCCGCGGGCGGGCAGCCGCTCGGTGTCGACGCGTGGGTGGCGCGGGGGCTGGTGCATCCGGGTTCCCGGGCCGCCTCGGCGGTGGCGCAGCTGGGGTCGGGGGCGGTGCTGTACCCGGTGCTGGCGATCGTGGCGATCATGCGCCGGGTGTCGGGGGCGCCGTGGCGGGCGGTGCTGACGCCGATGCTGGTGCTGGCGGCGGCACAGATGCTGGAGGCGGTCACGTTCGTGACGCTGGTGCGTCCGGCGCCGGTGGACGGTGCGGTGGACGTGTCGTTCTCGTCCGGGCACGCGCTGACGGCCGCGCTGGGGTGGGCGCTGGTGCTGCGGGAGGCGGGGCGGCGGCGGTGGTGGCCGCTGGTCGCGCTGGCGGCGCTCGCCGTCGGCCTGAGCCGGGTCGTGCTCGGCCTCCACTGGGTCACCGACGTGGTCGCCGGTTGGGCACTGGCGGCCGTGGCGCTGGGCGCGCTGGCGGCCCGGCCCGAGGCGGCCGCGGACCGGCCGCATCCGGCCGCGGCCGGTCCGGAACCCGCGACCACGGGCGGGCCGGTACGGCGGTGGCTGACGTCCTCGGGGTGGGCCTGGATGCTGCCCGCGTCCGCGCTGCTGGTGCCGGTCGTGCCGTTGGTGCTGGTCTCCGGGCCGGACCGGATGAAGGACCTGCTCGTCTACTACGGCGCCGGCGGCACCGCGGGCACTGGTTCGGACGTCTACGAGTTCCGCACCGTGTTCGACATGCCGTTCACCTATCCACCGTTCGCGGCGACGCTCAGCGAGCCGCTCTCCCGGGTGCCGCTCGGGCTGCTGCAGGTGCTGTGGGTGGCGGCGTCGCTGGCGGCGCTGGTGGGGGTGGCGCGGATCGGGATGCGGCCGGTCGTCACGCGGATCGGCCTGCCGCTCACGCTGGCGCTGCTGCTGCTCTCCGCGCCGGTGCGGAGCCATCTGCGGTTCGGGCAGGTCGGGCTGTTCCTGGTGATGCTGGTCTCGGCCGATCTGCTACGACGCCACCGCCGGGAGGGGCTCGGGCTCGGCGTCGCGATCGCGGTGAAGCTGACCCCGGCCGTGTTCGTGCCGTGGCTGCTGGTCACCCGGCAGTGGCGCACGTTCGTGGTCACGACCGTGACCGCGGCCGGTGCCACGCTCGCCGGGCTGCTGCTGCTCTGGCCGAGCGCCCAGGAGTACCTCTGGCGCGCGCTCTGGGACTCCGACCGGTTCGGTGCGAACGACGTCGTCGGGAACCAGTCGGTGCGCGGGATGCTGCTCCGGACCGGGCTGGGGGAGTCGGCGGTGTCCCTGCTCTGGGTCGTGTCCGCGCTCGGGCTGGTCGTGGCCGGGACCTGGGGCGCCCGGCGGCTGGAGGACGACGGCAACCGGCTCGGCGCCGTCGGGGTGCTCGCCGCGCTCTCGGTCGCGGTCTCGCCGATCTCCTGGGTGCATCACCTGGTGTTCCTCGTGCTCCCGCTGGCCGCCGTCGTGGCTGCCGGCCGGTACCGGCTCGCCGCCGGCTGGACCGTGGTCCTGACGCTCAGCCTTCCGTCTATCGGTGCCGCCGGTCTGCGCGCGGGCACCGGTCACGCGGGCTTCTGGCAGCTGGTGGTGGACGCCCAGGGGCTGACCGCCGTGGCCGCCGTGCTGTTCCTGCCCTGGCTGCTGCGACACCACCGCAGCGAGCGGCCCGAACCGTCGGTGGAGGCCGATAGCGTGCGGGTGTGACCACGGATCTGGAGGCGCCACCGGCGCGACAGATGTGGCCGCTCTACGCGGCCGGGTTCACGACGGCGTTCGGCGCGCACGGCATCGCGGCCAACCTCGGCGGCTTCTCCGGCGACGCGGTCACCTCGCTGCTGGTCCTGGGCGGGCTGCTCGCCCTCTACGACGGCGCCGAGATCCTGCTGAAGCCGGTGTTCGGCACGCTGGCCGACCGGGTCGGCCCGCGTCCGGTGCTGCTGGGCGGGCTCGTCGCGTTCGCGCTCGCGTCGGTGGTGTACGTGGTGGCCGACGGGCCCGCCTGGCTCTGGGCCGCCCGGCTCGGTCAGGGCGCGGCCGCTTCGGCGTTCTCGCCGTCGGCGTCGGCGCTGGTCGCCCGGCTCAACCCGGCGGCCAAGCGCGGGCGGGCGTTCGGCTCGTACGGGTTCTACAAGTCGATCGGGTACACGCTCGGTCCGCTGCTCGGCGGCGTCCTGGTGTGGGCCGGTGGGCTGCGGTTGCTGTTCGCCGTGCTGGCGGTGCTCGGGGCGGCGGTGGCCGTCTGGGCCGCGGTGTCCGTGCCGGTCGTCCCGCCGATGGCCAAGGTACGGCAGACGCTGGTCGACCTGGTCCGGCGGCTGGCCGATCCGAGGTTCCTGGTCCCGACCGGTGCGCTCGCCGGAGCGACCGCCGCGCTCTCCGCCGGGGTCGGATTCCTGCCGGTCAGCGGCCGGGTCGACGGGCTGGGTCCGATTGCGACCGGCGCGGCGGTGTCACTGCTGGCGGCCTGCGCGGCGGTGGTCCAGCCCCGCACCGGCCGGGCGCTCGACGAGGGCCGCCTCGAGACCCGTACCGGCCTGACCGCCGGGCTGGTCGTGGCGGCCGCGGGTGCGGCCTGCGCGATGCTGCCCGGTCTGGCCGGCCTGCTCACCGGGGCCGCGCTGATCGGCGTCGGCACCGGGGTCATCACGCCCCTCGGCTTCGCGGCCCTGGCGGCGAACACCCCCGCCGAACGCCTGGGCCAGACGATGGGCGCGGCCGAGATCGGCCGCGAATTCGGCGACGCGGGCGGCCCGCTGCTCGTGGCCGCGATCGCGTCGGTCGCCACGCTCACCTACGGTTTCGGTGCGCTGGCGGCCCTGCTCCTGGCCGGTGCCCTGCTCGTCGCGGCCCGGCCGCGCGGCTAGCACCGGGTCCGACGCTGCTCGGACGGTGCTCCGCGTCCGGGTCGGCGAGGCGGGGGCTGCCCGGGAGGGCAGCCCCCTTTCTGCGTCTCAGCGATGCGGTTCCACTGGCCCCTCCTGGTCGTCGCCGTTTCCTCGACGTGGAGCGCGTGAGCCGCGGAAGCCCCCTCCGACCCCGCGACGCGTCGATCCACGTGCGGGAGCCTGCCGTTCAGAGCGTGTTTCAGCCGGGCAGGCCTGCCCGTGGAGTGAGGAGGTGGAGATCGTCGGCGGTGATCTGCCTGCGGCGCACCAGGAGGTGCGCGACCTCGTAGTAGTCCGGCAGGGCCAGGGCCCGGCGACGCCGGATCTCGACGTCGTCCTCCGGGTCGGCCGCGGCCCCGAAATACCACACACCTTTGTGGACGAACGACGGCGTGGCCGGCAGGCCGAGCTCCCGTTCCTCCAGGCGCAACCGGGCCTCGACCCGCTCCCGGAGTTCGGGGATCTCGGTCAGGTACCGGGAACAGAGCCGCTTGACCAGGTCGCGGATCTGCTTCCGGCTGCGGTTGACCAACCGGCGCTGGACCTCCTCGTACGAGGCCGGCAGCTGTTTACCGCGCAGCAGCGGCTCGCAGAGCGCGGCCGCGACCGGCCGGAGCTCGTGCGGGACCGGCGGCATGCTCGTCGTCGGCCGGTCGTCGAGGACGGTCGGTAACGCGGGCTCGACCCGCTGCTGGGCCACGACCAGCGCACAGCCGTCGGGCCCCTGGATGTAGGCCAGGTCGCCCGGGATCGACTGGGCCGGGCCCGGATCCGGACGGGCCGGATCGCGGGGCGGTAACGGCGGTAGCGGTGGAAGGCCCGGTTGGGTGATCCAGAGCTCGTGCTTCTCGGAAAGGTTGCGGACCCAGAGCTCCCCCTCGTATCGCCAGATCCGACCGGCGACGCGGGAGAGTGACTCTCCGTTGATCGCCGAAAAGATGATCAGGTCGCAATCGTCGTCGCGACCGAAAGTGATGCGGTCTCCCTCGTGTGCGAAGGTGAATACCTCGTCCGGCTCAAATAGGTACCAAACGGACAAGATAGGGTCACGCGAAATTTCCCCCTGTGCCATTTCCCCCAGCCCCCACTGTTGGTAGTTACCCCCTGTGAGTCCATTCTGCTGGGTAGGGCAAGCGCGTTACTACGAACGGTGAGGCCGGGCGGACTGAATCACCGGGGGCGCCAGCGTTTCCACACGGCGGTCGCGGTGGCGCGGATCTTGCCGTCCCAGACCAGCTCCACCTCGGCCGTCATCTCGGCTTCGGCCGCGGACGTGACGCTCGCGCGCAGCTCGACCGGGTCGTGCAGCGGGCTCGGGCGCAGGTAGCGGACGTCGAGCCCGGCCGTGACGTAGGGGAGCGCCGCGCCCGGGAGCGCCGGCCAGCCTCGCTGCTCGGCCTCGTACGTCACGGCGGCGGCGCTGTGGCAGTCGAGCACGGTTGAGATGATGCCGCCGTTGAGGTACCCCAGCCCGTTGTCGTGTTCCGGCCACGGGGTGAACGAGGCGGTGACGTAACCGTTGGCCGGGTAGCTGCGCAGCTTCAGCCCTTTGGGGTTGGCGTGCCCGCACCCGAAGCACGGCAGATCGGGGTAGAGCCGTTCCTGAATGCTCAGAACGTCGTCGGTCATGCCCCGATCGTGCCCGAGCAGGCCCGTCGGCCGCTGGTTAGGCTCGCAGGTGTGCGGAGGGCGCCCGGGGATCTTCTGGTCCACCTGCGGCGTGCCCGGGACTACGCCGACCTGCACTACCGGGACCCGCTGGACCTGGCGCACCTGGCCGGTGTCGCCGGCCTCAGCAAGTACTACTTCCAGCGGATGTTCACCGCCACCTACGGGCTCTCGCCGGCCGCGTACGTCTCGCAGCGCCGGGTCGAGCGGGCCCAGGACCTGCTCCGGGCCACGAACCTCACGGTCACCGAGGTGTGTGTCGCGGTCGGCTTCTCCAGCCTGGGCTCGTTCAGCAGCCACTTCCGCGAGGTCGTGGGCGAGACGCCGAGCGACTTCCAGCGCCGCTGGGCCGCCTCGGGCGCGCCGCACATCCCCGGGTGCTTCGTCTTCATGTGGGGGCTGGCCGAACGTCGGGCAAGCCAGGAGAAGCACGGCGGCGGCGCGCCCTCCTAGCCTGGCTCCATGATCACGAACATCGCCATCACCAGCGTCTTCGTCAAGGACGTCGACGCGTCCAAGGCCTTCTACCTCGACGTGCTCGGCTTCGCCGAGTGCTCGGACGTCACGCTCTCCGACGGTTCCTACCGCTGGTGCACGGTCACGCACCCGTCCCAGCCCGAGCTCCAGGTCCACCTCACGACGCCCGGGCCGCCGCACTCGCCCGAGATGGTCGACGCGATCAACCGGGCGCTCGACGAGGGCGGCATGCACGGTCTGGGCCTGAGGGTCGACGACTGCCGCAAGACCTACGACGACCTCGTCGCCAAGGGCGTCGAGTTCATCCAGCCCCTGGAGGAGCGCCCGTACGGCGTCGAGGCGGTCGCGCGCGACAACTCCGGCAACTGGATGGTGCTCGTCGAACAGCATGCGTTCACCCCCGGTGATTCGGCCTGAGGCTACGATCGGGCGATATGCGCGCAACGAAGCCGACCGTCGTCGTGATGGGTGTGACCGGGTGCGGGAAGAGCACGATCGGCCAGTTGCTCTCCGAGCGGCTCGGGGTCGACTTCGCCGAAGGTGACGACCTGCACCCTCCGGAGAACATCGCGAAGATGACCGCCGGTCATCCGCTCACCGACGAGGATCGGTGGCCCTGGCTCGCCCGGATCGCCGACTGGCTCGCCGATCACGCCGCTGACGGCGGCGTGATCCCCTGCTCCGCGCTCAAGCGCGCCTACCGTGACCGGTTGCGGCAGGGCGCTCCGGACGTCTGGTTC
Organism: Cryptosporangium sp. NPDC051539; assembly: GCF_044454545.1. Classification (NCBI taxonomy): domain Bacteria; kingdom Bacillati; phylum Actinomycetota; class Actinomycetes; order Cryptosporangiales; family Cryptosporangiaceae; genus Cryptosporangium; species Cryptosporangium sp. NPDC051539. The sequence continues at coordinate 22,827 of NZ_JBITDV010000002.1, forward strand.
CTTCACGTGGACGTCGACCGAGAGACAATTCTCCAGCGGGTGGCCGAGCGGAAGCACCACTTCATGCCGGTGTCGCTCGTCGACTCGCAGTTCGCGACGCTCGAGCCGCTCGGCGACGACGAGAACGGCGCCGCGATCGACGGCGGGCAGACTCCCGAGGAGATCGTCGACGAGGCGCTGGGCCGGCTGTGACCGAGCGGGACGGCGTCAACCTGACCAACCTCGACCAGTCGCTGTTCGACGGCTCCGACGCGACCAAGGGTGACCTGGTCGAGTACCTGGACGCCGTGCACGACCGGCTGATCACGCACCTGCACGACCGGCCGATCTCGGTGATGCGGGTGTTGCGCGGCCAGGAACCGTTCATGCAGAAGAACCTGCCCAAGTACACGCCGGAGTGGGTGCCGCGGGTCAGGCACTGGGCGGAGTCGTCCCGGCGGGAGGTCACCTACGGGCTCTGCAACGACCGCCGGACGCTGCTCTGGTTCGCCAACCAGCGGGCGATCGAGTACCACGCGGCGCTGGTCCGGGCCGAGCACTGGGACCGGCCGACGCACCTGATCATGGACATCGACCCGCCGGAGGGCCACCCGTTCGCGGTGGCCGCCCGGGCCGCGCTGCTGGTTCGCCGGGCCCTCGACGAACTGGGAATGACCGGTGCGGTGAAGACCAGCGGCGCCAAGGGCCTGCACATCTTCGTCCCGCTCGCCGACGGGGTGGGCCACGAGGACGTCGCCGCCGCGCAGCGTGCGCTGGCGGTGCGGGCCGAGCGGCTCGACCCCGAGCTGGCGACCACCGCGTTCATCCGGGAGGACCGCGGCGACAAGGTCTTCCTGGACGCCACCCGGGCCGGCGGCGCGACCGTCGTCTCGGTCTACAGCCCGCGGATCCGGCCCGGTACGCCGGTCTCGTTCCCGGTGCCCTGGGACGATCTGGAATCGGTATCGCCGCGCGACTTCACGCTGCGGAACGCGTCCGGACTGTTGGACGGGAAAGACCCGTGGGCAGACGCGATGCCGGTGCCGCAGGCGCTCGACGCCGGTCTGGTCGCGGAGGGGCACACGATTCCGGTCGCCCGGGTGCAGGCGATGCACGAGGGGAAGCGCCGGAAGGCGGCGGCCCGCAAGCAGGCAGAAGAGTAGGCCGCTCGAGGAGCGGCAGCGGAGGGGACCCGGGACGGCCGGCCGCGTCAGCTCCCGAGGGACGCCGGCAGGTTCAGCGGGGGGAACGTCGAGACGCCGAACGTCGTGATCTCGGCGATCTTGCCGTCGGCTATCCGCAGCACGTCCAGCTTGAACGCCCGGAAGATCGAGTCGCCGTCACGCCGCAGGTAGCTCGCGGCCGCGGGCATCCGGTTGACCGCGGTCGGGATCAGCCGCCAGTCGCCCTCGCGGGTCGGGCCGACCGCTCGTTCGATCAGGGGTGCGATCGCGTCCAGACCGCGGAAGTCGAGGTGGTCGGGCGGCATCGTGATGCGGATGTCGCGCGCGGCGATCCGGACCGCCGCCGCCGGATCGTTCTCCTCGTTCGCGGACGAACTCGGCCAGCAGCGCCTTCTCGTCCGCGGTGAGCACCGGCGCGGACCACTCGGACCGCGCGGGCACCTGCGTCGCCAGCGTCGAGCGGGCCCGCTGGAGCGCGCTGTTCGCGGCCGGGACGCTGATCTCGAGCAACTGGGCCGCCTCCGCGGCCCGCCAGCCGAGCACGTCCCGGGCCAGGAACACCGCCCGCTGCCGCGGCGGCAGCACCTGCAGCGCGACGATGAACGCCAGTTCGATCGTCTCCCGCGCCACCGTGATGGCCTCCGGAGACAGCTCGTCGAGCAACTGGTCGGGGTAGGGCTGCAGCCAGGACGCCTCCGCCGTCGCGTCCGCCGCGGGCAGCCGGCGCGAGGACCGGCTGCTCCGCAGCACGTCGAGGCAGACGTTCGTCGCGATCCGGTACAGCCAGGCCCGGATCTCGCGGCTGCCGTCGACGCGCTCCCGCCCCCGCCACGCCCGCAGGAACGTCTCCTGCACCGCGTCCTCGGCCTCGTCGAACGAGGCGAGCATGCGGTAGCAATGGACGTGCAGCTCGCGACGGTGCTGTTCGAGGTTCACTCGGCGAACGGTTCCCGGGGCGTGCGGCTGGTGACCTCCTGGAGCAGGAAGACGTTGCCGTCCGGGTCGGGGATCTCCAGGAACGTGCCGTAGCTGGCCCGCTCCGGGTGGAGACCCGGGGTCTGGCCCTCGGGCCCGAAGTGGAACGGTTCCGCGGCGTCGAGACCCCGGCCGATGAGTTCCTTCCGGGCCGCTTCGATGTCGTCGACGATGAGGTGCAGGCCGCGCTGGGAGCCGGGGGCCATCTGGTTGCGCATCAGCGTGATGGAGCAGTCCGAGCCGTTCGGGGTCAGCTGCACGACCCGGAAGTCTTCGCCGGCGCTGTAGTCGACGTCCAGCCGGAAGCCCATCTTCTCGAGGTAGAAGGCTTTGGCGCGGTCGACGTCGGTGACCGGGACGATGACAACTTCCAGCTTGTATTCCACTGGTGCTCCTCGGTGCGGTGTGTTCGGTGTCAATCAGTACAACGACGGACACCGCCGAAACTCATCGGTCGGCCGATGAAGAAGTCGGAACCGCTCGGGGGTCGCGGCCGAGCCAGGCGACCAGGCGCTCGTAGGGCGTCGCGCCCGGTCTGGGCGCCACCACCGGGCCGAACGGGATGTGCCCGCCGCGGGGCTCGGCCGGCACGCGCTGCTCGATGCCCTCGAGCGCAGCCTCCGCCAGCGACTCGTCGAGCCGGCCGCGCTGGCCGGTCGCCACCGCGAGGTCCCAGCCGTGCGTCAGGATCTCCTGGGCGTACCCGAGCGCGGCCGCCCACCCGGGCACCGACCCCCACGGCACCTGCAGCGTCCGTTCGAGCACCGCGTCGTCGGACCAGACCTTCTCGAGCGCGGCCCGGGCGGAATCCCACGCGGCCGGGACGTCGTCCACGCCCTCGACCAGCGACGGGACGTCGAACGGCGCGCCGCCGGCGCCGACGTGCGCGACCCGGCCGAGCACGCCGAGCAGGTGCGCCTCCATCAGGGTGACGTCGTAGTCGGGACACGGCGTCGGCAGAGCGCGCTGATCGGGAGCGACCCCGCGGACGATCGACCCGGTCTGGTCGAGGGCGGACGACAACAGCGGGCGCGGATCGGACGTCATCTTCATGGCCGCAGCTTCCCCGAAAAACATGCCATCTGCTGACAGGTTTTAATGCGAGCGTTGATCCATGCGCGCCGACCGGTTGATCTCGCTGTTCCTGCTGCTCCAGGCCCATGGGCAGCTTCCGGCGCCCGAGCTCGCCCGGCGTCTGGAAGTGTCTGTACGCACGGTGTTCCGCGACATGGATGCGCTGAGCGCGGCCGGTTTCCCCGTGTACGCCGAGCGCGGCCGGGCGGGTGGCTGCGCGCTCCTGCCGGGCTTCCGCACCGACGTCTCCGGGCTCACCGCGGCCGAGGCACAGGCACTGTTCGTACTCACCTCGGTCGGCAGTACACCGGCCGGGCAACTCGGGCTCTCCGCACCGGCCCGCTCGGCGCTGCGCAAGGTCGCGGCCGGTCTGCCTCCTTCGGTCCGCCCGCAGGCCGAAGACCAGTCCCGGTACGTGGTGGTCGACTCGTCGGGCTGGTTCCGGGGCTCCGACCCCGACCGGTGGCTCGGGACGCTGCGCACCGCGGTGTTCGGCGGGCGGCGGCTCCGCCTGCGCTACGCCGGCAGCCGCAGCTCCGGGGTGCGGCTGGTCGACCCGTGGGGCCTCGTGTTCAAGGGTGGCGTCTGGTATCTGGTCGCCGCGCATCGCCGGCAGCCCCGGATGTACCGGGTGTCCCGGGTCGTCTCGGCGGCCGTGCTGCCGTCCGCGGCCCACCGGCCGGCCGGCCTCGACCTGGCCGCGGTCTGGAAAGAGCTCCGGGAAGAGGTCGAGCGCCCGAGCGGGGAACCGGTGGTCGTCACGCTGCGGGTGCGGGCGCAGGCCGCCCCGAGGGTGACGCGGATGTGTGCGCCCCAGCTCGTGCCGGGCGACCAGTCGTCGGTGCCCGACGGAGACCACGTCCGGATCGTGCTGCCGTTCCGCGCGCTCGGCGCGGCCCGCGGCACGCTGCTCGGCTTCGGCGACGAGGTCGAGGTGCTCGACCCGCCCGCACTGCGTACCGAGCTGGCTCGCGTCGCCGCACAGGTGGTCCGCCTCTACGCGGACGGGTGACGCGCTACTCCGCGTCGTGCACCAGAAGCGCGACCTGGACGCGGTTGGTCAGGCCGAGCTTCGTCAGGATGCGGGTCATGTAGGCCTTGACCGTCGCCGTGCTCATCAGGAGCTCGCGGCCGATCTCGGAGTTCGTGCGCCCGTGCCCGACCAGCGTCGCGACCGCCCGCTCGCCGTCCGACAGCGCCTGCAGCCGCCGCCGGGCCTCGTCCCGGCGCGGGTCCGGCGCGGGCTCGGCCGCGAACGCCATCACCCGCCGGGTCACGTCCGGCGACAGCATCGGCGCTCCCGCGGCGACCTGCCGGATGGCCCGCGCGATCTCGGTCGGCGGCGTGTGCTTGAGCAGGAATCCGCTCGCGCCCGCCCGCATCGCCCGCCGGATGTGCCGATCGGTGTCGAACGTCGTCAGCACGATCACCTCCGGCGGGTCGGGCCGGGCCCGCAACTGCTCCGTCGCCGTCAGCCCGTCGATCAGTGGCATCCGGATGTCCATCAGGACGACGTCCGGACGGATGCTGTTGACGGTGGGAAGCACGTCGGCGCCGTCACCGATCGTGCCGACGACCGCGAGGTCGTCGAACTGGCCGAGCATCATCTCCAGACCGGCGCGGACCAGCGCGTCGTCGTCCACGATCAGCACCCGCACCGTCATGACGCCGGCACCCAGGCGTAGAGGCGGAAGTCGCCGGCGTCGGTGCGGCCGTGCTCCAGGCGGCCACCCACCAGCTGCATCCGTTCGCCCAGGCCGACCAGGCCGCTCCCGGCGCCCGGCAGCCAGGCCCGGCCGTTCGGCGGCACCGGATTGGTGATCTCGACGGTCAGGCCGTCCGACGGGCCGGTGAGCACGATCCGGACCGGCGCGTTCGGAGCGTGCTTGCGGGCGTTGGTGAGCCCTTCCTGGACGACCCGGTAGACGTGCCGACCGGCCGGGCCGGCGTCGACGTCGCGGCACCGGTCGTCGAGAACGATCGGGGTGCCGGCCTGGCGGGACTGCTCGATCAGGGCCGGGACGTCGGCGAGCGTCGGTTGCGGGCGGTCGTCGTCGATCGTGTCGTCGCTGCGCAGCATGCCGATCACTTCCCGGAGGTCCTCCAGGGCCGCGTACGCGGACTCGCGGATGACGCCGGCCGCGCGCCGCTCGTCCTCGGGGGCCGTGCGGCGCACCTCGAGCGCGCCGGCGTGGACGGCGAGCAGCGAGATCCGGTGCGCGAGGACGTCGTGCATCTCGCGGGCGATCCGTTCGCGTTCGGAGTGGCGCGCTTCCTCGACCCGCAGCCGCTGCCCTTCCTCGGCTTCGCGGGCCCGGGCCTGCCACGACTGGACGAGCAGCCGGTGGGATCGCACCAGCTTGCCCGACGCGACCAGCGCGGTGTCGAGGGCGAGCACCGCGATCACCGCCGTCCAGTACTCGGGCTCGTCCCGTGCGACGAGCGTGAACGCGCCGACGACCAGCGTCGCGTGGAGGCCGGCGACCGTCAGCGTCGTCGGCCAGGACCGGTAGCGGGCGACGAGCGCGAGCCCGACCGCGGCCGGGCCCATCGACGTCGCGGAAACCACCATCGGAAAAATCAGCCCGATCACGATCGGGACGGTCCAGCGGCGGCGGGACAGCAGCAGTCCGACGACGGCGAGGACACCGACGGCCAGGTCGGCGATCGGGTAGGCCGGGCGGGAATCGGCGACGAAGAACAGGCCGAGCAGCGCCGACAGCCCGACCAGGCCGACGTCGATCCGCGCTCTCCGCCACTCCCTCACGAGTCAACCGTAGGGGCTGAGGTGTGCTCCGGCTGCGGCCGGAGGTCGCCGACTTCAGTCGGAAAACGGGCTTATCGGTCGGCGACCGGGCGGGCTTCCCAGCGCCACTTCGTGCCGCGATCGGGGTAGCCGGGCAGCGGGCTGCGGCCGGTCGCCCAGAGCAGCGTGCGCCAGGGATCAGTGTCGGTGGGCGCGTCCGGGAACAGCCGGTGGAGCGACCGGGCGCAGAGGTCGGCGGGCGGGCGCCAGGACCGGCCGAGTCCGCGGGCCAGGTCCTCGCCGTGCACGAGCGTCTCGACGACGCCCATCGCGGCGAAACCCTCCGGGTCGGACAGGCCGTAGCCGTGGTGCGCGCGACGGTCGGCGGGAGCGTCCCGGACCGCACCGGCGAGGAAGACACCGCAGACCTCGAGCGACTGCAGCAACCCGGCCGTACTCGCGCTCGGCTGCAGGAACAGGGTGTTCATCGGACCGCCGTCGCGCGCCGCGTGGTAGGCGAACGGCACGAGGTCGTCGCGCGGCGGGTCGGACGCCGCGACCTGGATCGCGTACGAGAACAGGTCGTCGATGAGGTGCTCCACCGTCTCCCAGCAGGTCCAGGACAGATCTCCGGCCGGTACCCGCCAGGCGTTGTCGGGGACGTCGGCGAACGAGTGCCGGAGCAGGTCGACGCCGGCGGTCACGTCGTCTCCGGTGACGGGTTGCATGGCGGAAACAGTACGGGCGCGCCGAAGGCACGGGACAATTCTTTTTGTGCTGATCTACTCCACGTTCGCCGCCGCGACACCCGGGCGGGTCTGGAACGCGCTGATCGACCCGGCGCGCACCGCGCGCTACTGGGGGCACCGCAACGTCTCGACCTGGACGCCGGGGGAGCGGTGGGAGCATCGCCGGGTCAGTGACGGCGGACTCGACGTCGTCGGTGAGGTGCTCGAATGCGATCCGCCCCGGCGGCTCGCGCACACCTGGGCGCGTGCCGGGCAGGAGGGCGACCCGGCCCGGGTGTCGCGGGTGACGTTCGACCTGGAGCCGGTCCGGGACGGGGTGCGGGTGACCGTGACGCACGACGCGCTGCCGGAGGACCAGGTGGCGATCGTGTCGATCGGCTGGCCGTTCGTGCTGTCGAGCCTGGTCTCCTACGTGGAGACGGGCCGGCCGGTGCGGGCAGCCTGACGCAATTACGTGGCGTGAAATGAGGTCTATTCGACGCCGATTCGCTCGAGTGCGTTGAGGGAGTCGCGCCGGTCGGCCTCGACGCGCGCATAGGAGACGGCTTCGGCGAGCCGCTCCTGGCCCGAGGAGATCGCGCGATAGAGCTGCTGGTGGCCGAGTACCGGATCGGAGACGTCCAACTCCGAGGTCAGGAAGTACAGCCACGTCAAGCGCCCAGAAATCGGGCGCATGAGCGTCGACATCAACGCGTTGCCGGTGACTTCCACGATCGCATCACTAAATGCGGAACGGGTTTGCGCGATGCGATATCGATCGCCGCGAGGGACGCTCTCCTCCGACTCTTTCAGCGCGCGGGCGAGTGGCTCGACCGTTCCGCCGGTCGCTACCCGGCGCGCCGCGAAGACCGTTGCGCCGACTTCGAGAACTGAACGGAGGTCGAATAGGTCTTTAGCGGCGCCAATCGACCACCGGGCGACCATCGCGCCGCGCCGGGGCAGGGTCTCGACGAATCCGTCGCGTTCGAGCAGGGGGACGGCCTCGCGTAACGGCACGCGGGACACCTCGAGTTTCTCCGCGAGCCGTTGTTCGGCCAAGCGGGAACCCTGCGGGTAGTCGCCACGGATGATGCCCTCCCGCAGGGTCGCGTAGATCTGCTGCGAGAGGGATTCGGGCATGGACCCATTATCGCGGATTTCTTTTACCGGTCGACCTATGGCGCCGGGAATTTTTCATACCTCAGAGGTAGCGGTTTGCGATACCACGGTGGGACGCCGTTTCTATGGAATTGCCGCACGCTCGGTAGGGCGCGGGATTACCGCAGGTTTCTTCAATCAACGAGGGGTGTGCGATGTCGGAACGGCTATTGACAAAGGGTCCGGAGCCGGTACCCGGGCCGGTGGCGTCCGGTGGCCCGCCCGCGGCGATCAGGGCCGCGACGATGTGGTGGGTGGCCGCGGTCGGGGCCGGAGTGGTGGAAGCGATCGGGACGGTGGCGGTGCTGGCGTCCCGGGGCGAGTCGGGCGGCGTGCTCGGGGCCGGGCTGGCGTTCCGGTTCGCGGTCTACGCGCTCGTGCTGTTCGTGACGTTCCGGCTCTGGAGTGGACGGCGGTGGGCGCGCTGGGTGCTCGCGGTCGGGCTCGGGGTGTTCGGGTTGTTGTCGCTGGTGATGGAGCCGATCGGCTGGCTGGCTTCCGGTCACTCGCCGGCGGAGGTGTTCACGTCGACGGATCTGACCGTGGCGTTGGTGATCGCGATCCGGTCGATCCACGTGGTGGCGGTGCTGGCGGCGTGCGTGTGCATGTTCCGGCCGGAGTCGAGTGCGTATCTACGGCGCAGTGGGCGCCGATCTACGGTGGAGTAGGCGTCGGTCTACGGCGGAGTGGGCGTCGGTCTACGGTGCAGTGGGCGTCGGTCTACGGTGCAGTGGGCGTCGATCTACGGCGGAGTGGGCGCCGATGCCCGGCAGTGGGGCAGGGCGGACCTGGCGTCGGTGAGGAACGCGCGGGCGGCGGGGTTGGTGGGGCCGGGCCGGCGCCAGGTGAGTGCGAGCTGGCCCCGGAACTCCGGGGTGAGCGTGACCGCTCGTACCCCGGGCGGCTCGGACTGCAGGACGGACGCCGGCAGGATCGCCAGGCCCAGGTCGCGGGCTGCGAGGTCGGCGAGCAGGAAGGGGTCGCTGGCCTCGAACGCGATCGTCGGGGTGAATCCGGCGGCCGTACAGGCGTCTTCGAGCCGCGCCCGGATGCCGGTGCCTCGAGGGAGACTGATCAGTGGCTGTTCGCGCAGGTCGGCCAGCGGTATCTCGTCGGGGAGCGGATGGCCGGTCGCGACCGCGCCCACGACCGGTTCGTCGGTGACGATCTGGGTCGCGAGGCCCTCCGGCGCCACCGGCGGGAGGCCGACGATCGCCGCGTCGAGCGTCCCGGCGCGGAGGCGGGCGACCAGGTCGTCGGAGTCGGCTTCGGTCAGCGTGATCTCGACGGCCGGGTGTTTGCGGTGGAAGTCAGCGAGGATCTCCGGGAGCCCCAGCGGCCCGCACGACGTGATCATCCCGACCGAGACCCGGCCCCGGAGCAGCCCGGTGAGCTCGTCGACCGTGTGCCGGGCGGCGTCCACCGCGGCGAGCGCGGCCCGGGCGTGGGGGACGACCGCGGCGCCGGCCTCGGTGAGGCGCACGGTGCGGCCCGACCGGTCGAGGAGCGGCTGGCCGAGCTCGCGCTCCAGCCGGCGGATCTGGGCGCTGACGCCCGGTTGCGCGACCCGGACCTGGGCGGCGGCGCGGGTGAAACTGCCGGTCTCGACGACCGCGAGGAAGTACTCGAGCTGACGGAGCTCCATAACCGCTGATTCTAGTTCGCAGAACGGACTGCTCTTTGACGTCTAGGTCGGCCGGGGCGAAGGTAAGAACATGACTGTTGGTGCGCAGAAACCCGAAGATCTGGCTCGCCTGTTCGTCGAGCGGGCCAACGCGAACGACGCCGAGGGGATCGCCGCGCTCTACGAGCCCGACGCCGTGCTCGGGTACCCGCCGGGTGAGACCACGGTCGGCCGGGACGCGATCCGGGCGCTGTTCGAGCAGGTCGTGACGCGGATGCCGGAGCAGCAGGTCGAGGACCCGCTGCCGACGCTGTACCACGACGATCTCGCGCTCACTGCCACCCGGCCCGCCGACGGCACCGGCGGCCGGGCCCAGGTGGCCCGCAGGCAGCCCGACGGGACGTGGCTCCGCATTCTCGACCGTCCGGAAGGCTGACCGCGGGTGAGCGGGTGAGCGGGTGAGCGGGTGAGCGGGTGAGCGGGTGAGCGGGTGAGCGGGTGAGCGGGTGAGCGGGTGCGCGGGTGAGCGGGTGCGCGTGGTGCGCGTGAGTGGGGTGCGCGGGTGAGCGTGGTGCGCTGAGTGGGGTGCGCGGGTGAGCGTGGTGCGCTGAGTGGGGTGCGCGTGAGTGGGGTGCGCGGGTTAGCGCGGGACGCGTGGGCGCGTGCGCGCGCCGGGGGGATCGGCTAGGCGCTGCGCCGGACGACGGCGTACGCGAGGGCGACGAAGGATGCCGTGGAGAGCACCGCGCGGAGGACGTTCCAGCGGATCCAGGTCGTCTCGAACCGCTCGCGGACCGCGGCCAGGTCGGCGATGCGGTCCGGGGCGCCGGCGGCGTTCAGCTGGTCGTTGAGCGGCACGTTGACCGCGAACGTGACGACGAGGACCGCGACGTAGAGGGCGATCGCCACCGCGATCCAGTACGCGGTGGCGTGTGAGCCGGCCCGCCACTGGACGAACGCGGCCAGGATCGTGAGCAGCAGCGCGCCGCCGAAGCTGAACGCGAACCACCCGTTGAGGATCGCGACGTTGATGCGCTGCATGGCGTCCACGAAGGTCTTGTCGTCGGTCTGGCGCAGGCCGGGCATGACGGCGCACGCGAACGCGTAGAACAGGCCGGCGGCGAGGCCGGAGGCGGTGGTCGCGGCCACGAGAGAGATGTTTCGGAACAGCATCGGGGGCTCCCCGGGTCGGCTGGATGGTGGTGACTCCAGGAGACCGCCGGGCAGCCTGCGGCGACCATCGCCGCGCGACTCACCCGCATGCGCAACCGTCTCGCCGAG
>NZ_JBITDV010000002.1:33673-34363 GCF_044454545.1 Cryptosporangium sp. NPDC051539
AGCGCCGAGCGCCGAGCGCCGAGCGCCGAGCGCCGAGCGCCGAGCGCCGAGCGCCGAGCGCCGAGCGCCGAGCGCCGAGCGCCGAGCGCCGAGCGCCGAGCGACTCACCCACATGTGCCGGGGTCGGGCGTCGGCGGCTGGCCGCGCGTCGCGGGCGGACCGAGGCTGACCGGCGACCGGCCGCGTTGAGTCGAGCGTCAAGGTCGAAACCCGACCGCCCGCGGTCCGCCGCCCGTAGACCGCCTGCTTTCGGCCGCCCGCCGCTCGCTGCCCGCGGACTGCTGCCCGCTGCCCGAGGTCCGCCGCCTGCGGACCGGCTGCTTTCGGCTGCCCGCTGCCCGCGGACTGCTGCCCGCGGACTGCCGCCCGCCGCCCGTAGACCGCCTGCTTTCGGCCGCCCGCCGCTCGATCGGCGCTCGCGGTCCGCGGATCGCCGCCGTAGGTCGCCCGCTGACCGATCGGCGCCTTCGGATCGCCCGCGGCCGTCCGCCGTCCGATAGCCGATCGTGGACTGCAGCGGATGGCGGATGGCGGATCGTCCACAGTCCGCCGCGGGACTGTGACCAGCGCCCTTGTGCGGCTCGATGCCCGGTGGTGATCGGGGATTGCCGCCGACCGGCCCCTGGATCGGCGCTGGTGGACCGCCGCCGTCCGCCGTCCCCTCCGCGACCGTTGGTGGCCCGCCGTAGG
>NZ_JBITDV010000002.1:34457-933852 GCF_044454545.1 Cryptosporangium sp. NPDC051539
CGTAGGCCGCCCATGACCCGCCCCTGGATCGGCCCCGGTGGACCGCCGCTGTCCGCTGCCGATCCGCGACCGTTGGTGGCCCGCCGTAGGCCGCCCATGACCCGCCCCTGGATCGGCCCCGGTGGACCGCCGCTGTCCGCTGCCGATCCGCGACCGTTGGTGGCCCGCCGTAGGCCGCCCGCGACCCGGCCCTGGATCGGCGCTCGTGGACCGTGGGTTGCCCGCCGCCCGATGGGTGACCGTGGACCGCCTCCGTAGGTCGCCCGGCGGTCAGCGATCGGCGGGGATCTCGCGCCGAAGGTCGGCCACCGAGCGGCGGAGTTCAGCCGCCCAACCGCCCGGCCGCCCGGCCGCCCGGCGGCCCGGCGGCCCGGCCGCCCGGCCGCCCGGCGGCCCGGCCGCCCGGCGGCCCAGCCGCCCGGCCGCCCGGCGGCCCAGCCGCCCGGCCGCCCGGCCGCCCGGCCGCCCGGTCGGTCAGGTGAAGGCCCGGCGCGCCGCGGCGGAGCCCTTTGCGGAGAGGGCGCGGTAGCCGTAGGTGCCCGCGTCGCGGAGCTCGGTCGCGGCGTCGACGAGTGCGCCGAGCGCCGCGAACGCGAAGCTGCCGCCGACCGAGATCCGGGCGACGCCGAGTTCGGCGAGCTCCGCGACCGGCGGTGTGCCCTGCAGGGCCAGGACGTTGACCGGACGGTCGACCGAGGTCACGACCGCGCGGATGTCGGCCGCGCTGGTGAGGCCGGGGGCGAAGAGCACGTCGGCGCCGGCCTCCTGGAAGGCCTGCAGGCGCGCGATCGTGTCGGCGAGATCAGCCCGGTCGTACAGATAGTTCTCCGCCCGCGCGGTGAGAACGAGACGCCCCTGGGCGGCTTCGGCGGCGGCCGCGATCCGTTCGGTCGCCGGACCGAGTTCGTACAGGGGATCGTCGTCGCGCCCGGTGGCGTCCTCGATGGAACAACCGGAGAGACCGCCGTCGATCGCGGCCCTGACCAGGCTCGCCACTGAGCCGGGGGCGTCGGCGAAGCCGTTTTCGAAGTCGGCGGAGACCGGGACGTCGGTCGCGGCGGCGACGGCGGACGCGTGGGCGAGGGCCTCCTCGCGGCTGACCTGGCCGTCGAGCCGGCCCAGCGTCGCGGCGAAACCGCTGCTCGTGGTGGCGAGCGCGGCGAAGCCGAGCGAGGCGAGAAGGACGGCCGAACCGGCGTCCCACGGGTTCGGCATCAGGAGCGGCCGATCGCCGGAGTGGAGTGCGAGGAATCGTTGTGCCTTGGCAGCAGAAGAGTCACTCATGGCTCGACCTTAACTATGGCACGGCTCATTCCAACGAGTGTAGTGTGTCGTTCGGTTCCGGTCGTTCGGCAGAGGAGATCCGTGGCCCGTACCGAGTACTTGAACGACCCCGCCGCACCCGCCCCCAACTCGATCCGGGTGGCGGCCACCGCGTTCGTCGTGCGCGATGGCCAGGTGCTGATGATCCAGCGGGCCGACACGCGGCGCTGGGCGCTTCCCGGCGGTGAGCTCGACCTCGGCGAACGCGTGGCCGAGACGGCGGTTCGCGAGACCAGGGAAGAGACCGGCGTCGAAGTGTTCGTCACCGGCCTGGTCGGCGTCTACAGCAACCCGCGGCACCTCCTGAGGTACTCCGACGGGGAGGTCAGGCAGCAGTTCTCGGTGTGCGTCCGGGCCCACCCGCTGCGGGGGGAACCGACCACCGGGCCGGAGTCGCTCGCCGTGCAGTGGGTCGACCGGAAGGAGTTGCTCGACCTGGAGATCCATCCCGAGATGTTGCTGCGTATCGGGCACGGCTTCGCCGACCGGCCGCTGCCCTACCTCGGGTGAGCAGGGCCTACGCTTTCCTGCGGAACACGGACGTCGAAGAGGGGTAGGCACGGGTGGCGGAGCAGATCCGGGCAGCGCGGCCGGGTGGCGAAGACTGGATCGACTCCGCCGAGCACCGGGCGTGGCTCGACACCGAGCGGGAGCGCTTGTTCGAGTTCGCGTCGCGCTCGGCGCATCCGGCCGGGTTCGGCTGGCTCAACGACGACGGGACTCTGGACGCCTCACGTCCGTTCGAACTGTGGATCACGTGCCGGATGACGCACGTGTTCGCGCTGGCGGCGCTGCTCGGCCGTCCGGGAGCGGCGGAGTTGGTCGACCACGGGCTGGCGGCGCTGGCCGGCGGCTTCCGCGACCGGGAGAACGACGGGTGGTTCTCGTCGATCTCGGCCGACGGCTCGGTGGCCGACGACGGGAAGGCCGCGTACCCGCACTCGTTCGTGGTCCTGGCGGCGTCGTCGGCGGTGGCGGCCGGGCGTCCGGGTGCGGAGGCGCTGCTCACCGATGCGCTGGCCGTGAACGAGCAGTGGTTCTGGCGCGAGGCCGACGGCATGGTCGTCGACGGGTGGGACCGGCAGTGGTCGGCGCTCGACCCGTACCGGGGCGTCAACGCGAACATGCACACGGTCGAGGCGTACCTGGCCGCGGCCGACGCGACCGGTGACCTGGTGTGGCAGGCGCGCGCCGAACGGATCACCCGGCGGGTGCTGGAGTGGGCGGGCGGGAACTCCTGGCGGATTCCCGAGCACTTCTCGCCGGCCTGGGAACCGCTGCTGGAGTACCACCGCGACCAGCCCCGGCACCAGTTCCAGCCGTACGGGGCGACGATCGGGCACGGGCTCGAGTGGGCGAGGCTGGTGCTGCACGTGGCGGCCTCGTCAGTGGCCGCCTCGTCCGGTGCGGCCGATCTGCAGGACGGCGCGGTGGCACTGTTCGACCGGGCGGTGGCCGACGGGTGGGCCGCGGACGGCGCGGACGGATTCGTCTACACGACGGACTGGTCGGGGCAGCCGGTGGTGCGCGATCGCCTGCACTGGGTCGTGAACGAGGCGACCAACGCGGCGGCCGCACTGTGGATCGCGACCGGGGATTCGCGGTACCAGGCGCCGTACCGGCAGTGGTGGGACTACGCCGACCGGTATCTGATCGACCGGGTCGACGGGTCCTGGCGGCACGAGCTCGACCCGGAGAACCGGCCGTCGGCGTCGGTGTGGAGCGGTAAGCCGGACGCGTACCACGCCGTGCAGGCGACGCTGATTCCGCAGTTGCCGCTGGCCCCGTCGCTGGCGGCCGCGTTGGCGAGGGGCTGAGGCGAGGCGTCAGGCCGGAGCAGACCAGGCCGCCCGGGTGAGGGCCTGGGCCGCGGCCTGCTCGTAGACCGCGGCGGCCAGCCAGGCGAGGACGAAGCGCTCGCCGTCGTCGTCGACCAGCCGGCCGAACGCGTTGCGTTCACCGGGGCGGGCGGCGGCGGTCAGGCTCGCCAGCAGGGCGGTGCCGGTGTCGGGCAGGTCGCCTCGGCGGCGGTCGGCGGCGAAGGCCTGGATCGCGCGTCCACCGTCGACGGTGCGGTCCAGGTGGCGACGGAGGAGACCGAGGGCCGGATCGGGCCGGGGCAGTTCGTAGGCGGTGGGTCCGGCCTGCGGCGCGGTGATCATGCTCCGGTGGAGCCGGTCGTAGCCGAGGTCGGCGTGTCCGGCCCAGGCCGGAGGAAGCCGAACGCCTTCGGCGTTCACGGCCAGAGCCTGGATCAGGCGGGGGCGAGCGGGGTCGGGCCGGCCGATCACCCGTATGCGGACGCCTGTGGCGGCGCCGAGCACGCGTAGGTTGTCGCGGTAGGGCAGCTCTTCGTGGTCGATCGCTACCGCCAAGGTGACCAGTCGGCCGTCGTCGGTGACGGCGGAGACGCCGTGGGTGCTCGGGCCGAGGATCTCGGCGTTCAGGAACAGCAGGTCGGAACCCGCGCCCCGGTCGGGGACGGGTACGGCCAGCGCCGCGAACGCGCGGTCGAGCTGGGCGTCGAGCGGTTCGTCCCAGAGCGCGGCGAGCGGCGGCTCGTCCCAGGTGACGCCGGAGGCGCGGACCGCGCGGACGTCCTGCCCGGCGCCGAGCTGACGCGATTCGGACGCGGTGGCACCCGTGACGGTCAGGCCCGCGCGGGCGAGATCGCGGTGGGAGAGCGTGCCGGCACCGATCGGGATGCCGGTGCCGGCGGTGGTGAGCGCGCGGTGGACGTCACCGGGGCGCAGGTCGGCGATGAGCCAGAGCGTGCCGTCGCGGTCGGCGGCGTAGGTGGTGGTGCCCGCGGAGCCCGCCCGGGTGAGCACCGGGATCGTGCACAGGCCGTAGAGGCGCAGGCTGCCGCGGGGCTGGTAGGCGCGGCGGGCGGTGCCGAGGAGGAACGCGGACGGCCGCGTCCGGAGCCGGTGGGCCAGTAGCAGCAGCTCGCGGAGGTCGTCGGTGAGCGTCGCCAGGCGGTAGTGCGGCGCGCTCGTGCGGGCGTCGTGCAGGTGTGCGGCGACCTGCCTCGCCGCGGCGGCCGGGGCGTGCGCACCGTGGGCCCGGGCGTCGTGTGCGGCCCGGAGCAGCGCGGCGCGGGTCGCGGCGCCGCTTCCGGCGACGCCCGCGCAGAGCACGGCGCCGGCCGCGAGCCAGAGGCCCTCGACGGCCCCGCGCTGCGCCGAGGTCAGGCCACCGTCCGGACCCTCGACGCCACCGCCGCGTGCGGTGGGGTCGGCCCCCGGAGCACCGGTCTCCGTGCGGTCGGCCCCCGGGAGGGCCGCCTCCGTGGGGCCGGACTCCGTGGGGCCGGCCTGGGGGGAAGACGACGCGGGAGCTGCCCCGGCGGTGGGGGCCGCGGCCAGGGCCGCGGTGCGGTGCAGGCAGTGCGGCGCCAGCAGGCAGGTGCAGCGCGCCGCCTCCGCCGACCGGACCGCACCGTCGGCGGCCGTCAGCGTGACCAGCGTGTCGTCGTCGACCCGGAGGGTCCACACCGCACCGTCCACGGTGACGGCCCAGGCCGCGACCTTCTCGACCGCGGCGTCCAGGCGTTTGCGCAGACGACCGGGGAGCGCGTCGACGGCGTCCGCGAGCACGATCGCCTCGACCGGAGGAAGCGAACTCATCGCACGTGCTCCCCGACCCATCGCGCCAACTCCATCGGACTCAACGCCGCCACCGGCATCCCCGCCGCCACCACCTGCTGGGCGATCGGCACCGAATACCGGGGAGCCCCCGCGTCGTCGAGGCTCGCGCAGCCCAGCAGCGTGCACCCCGACTGCGCCAGCGTCCGCACCTCGGACAGCAATCCGCCCACCCCGAACCCCTCCTCGAAGTCGCTGACCACGACGACCAGCGTCCGGCTCGGCACCGTCATCAGCGAACGGGCGTGCCGCAACCCGGCGGCGATGTGCGTACCGCCGCCGACCCGCACCTCGAGCAGCAGCCCGAGTGGATCCCCGACCCGCTCCGACAGGTCGATGATCTCGGTCGAGAACGCGACGAAGTGCGTGGTCAGCGCCGGGACGCCGGCCAGCACCGACGCGGTCAGCGCCGACCAGATCACCGACGCCTCCATCGACCCGGACACGTCGACGACCAGGATCAGCCGCCAGTCGACGCTGCGCCGCGCCCGGGTACGGAACACCGGCCGCTCGGGGACGACGACCACGTGGCCGTCGTCGGCGCGATGGCTGGTGGCGAGGTTGGCGCGCAGCGTCCGGGCCAGGTCGAGCGGGCCGCCGGGACGGTACGTCGGCCGCGGCGACGTCAGCCCGGTGAGCGCCGGGCGCAGGCGGGTCGCGAGCTGTGCGGTCAGCTCGGCCACCAGACGGGCCACCAGCGGGCGCAGCCGCGCCAGCGTGGCCTCGGACACCGCGCCGGCCAGCGAGAGCACGGTCTGGAGCAGCTCGACCGACGGGCGGACCGAGGCCGCGTCGAGCTCGAGCGCGGCGTCGGCCCGCCCGGCCTCGGCCGCTCGTCCGAGCACTTCCTCCCGGAGGCCGGGCCCGAACAGCGCGGCGAGTTCCTCCGACCACTCGCGCGCGGTCGGGAAGGACGCCCCGCGTCCGGCCCGGGCGTCGGCGTCTTCGCGGGCGCCTTCGCCGCGGCCGCCGCCGTACAGCTCGTCGAGGGCCGTCGCGAACCGCCGGGCTCCGGCGCCTTCGACGCCGGGCCGCCCGAGCACGAGCCGCCAGCGGTCCAGCGGCGTGATCTCCCCGCGCGCAGCCGAGGCCCGGGCCCGGGGAGCGGAACCGCCCTCGACCGGAGCCGTGGGCAGGGGCAGTCCGAAGCCCGCCACGGCTTCGCGCCCGGCCTTGTCGGCCACCAGACGGTGCAGCAGCCCGGCGGGGTCGGCCACCTCGCCGACGTCGTCGCCCAGGCGTTCGGAGACCGTGGTCAGGAGTCGGTCACGGCCGGCCGGGCTGACCGCGGAGAAGCCGCCGCGCAGGGCGGGCAGCCGGACCAGGAACGCCTCGTCGGTGAGCGTCTCGACCCGATCGAACAGGCCGTCGAGCACCGGGCCGCCGGCCTCCAGCAGAGGTCCGGACGCGGCCAGCAGCCCGGTCAGCCGCCCCTGCAGGGCCCGGCGACGATCGGCGTCGGTCGCGCCGTCCACCCAGGACGCCACCCGCTCGCCGAGCCAGGCCGGTTCGCGGACCCCGAGCACGACCGCGGTCGCGCTCGCGGCGCCCGAGATCAGCGGGCTACCGTCTTCGATCAGCCGGTTCAACGCGTCGGTGAGCCGCAGGCCGACGAGGCTCCGCCGGGCCAGCGCGGCCAGCGCCCGGGCATCGGCGACGTCGGCGGAACCGGCCAGCCCGTCGAGCTGACGCACGGCGGCAGCCTCGATCCCGGCCGCGACCCGGGGCACGTCGCCCAGCTCGGCCGTGACCGGGACTCCGGGGACGTGCCCCAGCCGGACGCGGTCGAGCGTCGCCAGCGCGTCGAGCAGTTCCGGCAGCGTGCCGGTCGCTGGAGCCACGACGGCCAGCGACGCCAGCCGCTCGGCCGCCGTCCGCACCAGCCCGCACTCGGCGGCGGCCGTGAACCCGGCGACGACGTCGCTCGCGGTCGGGCCACCGCTCTCGGTCTGGCGGCGCAGCCGCAGGCGCAGCGCACCCTCGGCCGCCTGTGCCAGCGTGACGCCCTGGATCCCGGCGACGTCGAGCGCGGCCTCGGTCGACGGGGTCCAGGCGAGGCGCCAGCGGGTGGTCAGCCCGTCGTGGCCGCCGACGCCGACCACGTCGGTCTCGGACGCGTACTGGACCCGGCACACGCCGAGCCGCCGGAGCGTCACCTCGCGGCGACGGTCGAGATCGGACCTCAGCGGGTCGAGGCGGAACTCCTTCGACGCGTCGCCGGGGCCGGGCAGGCGCAGCGTGGTGAGGTCGTGCCCGACCGCGGTGCGGAGGCCGGAGCGCGGGGCCGCACGCGCGACCCGGCCGCGGCGCTCGCCGACCAGGACGTGTTCCATCGCGGTCGCGACGACCCGGCCCCGGCCGAGGACCTCGCCCTGGGCCAGCACGGTCTGGACGGCCTCGACGAGTTCGCCACGGCTCGGGGCGGGCAGGCCGCGCAGGGCGGCCAGCCCGGTCGCGAGGCGAACCGCTTCCCGGGCCTCGCCCGGACCCGACGGGTGACCGGCGGCGCGTACCTGGGCGGAGATGCCGACCAGCGCGGCGACGGCCGCGTCCCGTACGGCGTCGGCGTCGCCGCCCGCGGTGAGGACCTGCTGCTGCCACTGCGGGTCACGGATGCCGGCCGGGTATCCCGAGCGTTCGTCGAGCAGCGCGAACGTGTACGGCACGAGCGAGGTGACGATGCCCGTGGCCTCCGGCCCGCGCACCGCCGCGGTGGTCGCCCGCGAGGCGGTCGGTGCGTGCGAGGCGGCTGGTGCGTGCGAGGCGGCTGGTGCGTGCGAGGCGGCGTCGGCGTGCAGCGCCGGAGCGTGGAAGGCGCCGACGACCGCGGCGATCCGCCGGGCGCCCCCGGCGAGCTCCTCGGCGAGGCAGCGGCGCATCCAGGCTTCGCGGTGCAGGTCGACCGGGTCGATCAGGCCGTCGCGCTCGGCGTCCGCGCGGAACGCCCAGCCCACCGCGAGAGCCGCCCGGCGCACCGCGTCCGGCGAGGACCCCGGAGCCCGCGCCTCCACCGCCCGATCCCAGAGATCGTCCCCGTCCCGCCCACTGTTCCCGTCCCGCAGCGCCTGCGCCCACCCCGGCCCGCCCGACCCGCCGCCTGAAGCTGACGACCCTCGAGCGGCCCACGCCCGATCGGCGAGCGGGAGATCGCACGGCACGACCCGGACGCCGTTCAGCGCGGCCCAGCGCACCGCGGCCAGCTCCGGCGAGAAGTCCGCGAACGGGTAGAACGCCGGCGTCCCGTCCCGCCCGTCCGTGCCCGCGAGCGCCACCGGCGCCACCGTGTCGGGATGCGCCAGCCACGGCAGCCACTCCCCGAACTCGCCCGGCAGCTCCACCAGCACCAGGTCCGGCCGCACCGCGTCGAGCAGCCGGGGCACCACCGCCGCCAGCGCCGGCGAATGGTGCCGCACCCCGATCAGATACGGCACCTCCTGCGACGCCAGCCCGGCGACCGCCTCCGCGGGATCACCCGACGGCATTCCGCTGCTCCCACAGCTGACGCCAGAGCCGCGAACCGTCCTCGGCCCGCCGGCGCACCGCGCCGTCCCAGTACCCGAGCAGCGCCACCGCATCGGCCGGGTCGTCCTTCGCCACCACCCCGCGCAGATGCCCCGGCAGCAGCGACAACACGTCCCGGTCTCCCGGGAAGTACGCCGCTGCCAGCGCCAGCGACGTCGCCACCCCGACCGCCTCGGCCGTGCTCATCACGGTCGACGGACGCTCGACCTGCCACCCCTCCACCGAATCGCCCGTCCGCAGATCACGGAACGCCGTGACCAGCGCCTCCAGCACCGCGTCGTCCACCGCGAACGCGGCCCCGGTGCGGGTCACCGCCGCCGTCGCCTGCCGCTTCACCAGCGCGATCTCGTCGCCGAGCGTCGGGATCGGACCGACGGTCTCCACGTTGAACCGCCGCTTGAGCGCCGCCGACATCTCCGAGACGCCCCGGTCGCGGATGTTGGCGGTGGCGATCACCGTGAAGCCGGGTGCCGCCGCGACCGTGGCGTGCGGCGTCCCGGTCAGTTCCGGCACCGAGATCCGCCGGTCGGACAGGATCGACACCAGCGCGTCCTGCACCTCGGGCAGGCAGCGCGTCAGCTCCTCGATGCGCACGACGGAACCGTCCCGCATCGCGCTCACCACCGGAGACGGCACCAGCGCTTCCGGCGAGGGCCCCGCCGCCAGCAGCAGCGCGTAGTTCCACCCGTACCGGAAATGGTCTTCGGTGGTGCCCGCCGTGCCCTGGACCGTGAGCTCGCTGGTGCCGCTCACCGCGGCCGCGAGCAACTCCGACAGCATCGACTTCGCGGTACCCGGCTCGCCGACGAGCAGCAGCCCCCGCTCACCGGCGAGCGTCACCACGCACCGCTCCACCAGCGCCCGGTCCCCGACGAATTTCGGGCTGATCGTCCGGCGCTCGGAACCGGCTCGCAACGGTTCGCTGCCGAGGATGAACGTCACCACCGCCCGTGGCGTCAGGCGCCACCCGGGCGGCCGGGGCCCGTCGTCGTAGCGGACCAGGAACTCCAGCTCCTCGGCGTGGACGACCTCGGCCGACTCCACCTGCCGACCCGACGACACCACCACGCTCATCGACGCCTTCCCGTCTGCAGTTCGTCGAAGCGCGGCGCGTCCCCGCCCCGCACCCGCTCCCACGCCCGCACGAACAGTGCGGGCACCGGCTCGAGCGGCACCACCGGCTGCCGCTCGTCGCCGCCGTCGCGCAGGCCGTAGAACGGCCCTTTCCAGGCCTCGATCGGCGGGCGCGGCGACTTGAACGCCAGCCAGCCGCCCGGCAGGAACAGGGCCCGTCCGGCCCGGGCCCGTTTCGCTTCGGTGACCAGCGGCGTCGCGGAGAGTTCGGCCCTGGCCTTCTTCAGCCGCGGTGCCCGCCAGCCCGTCCACCGGGCGACGTTCTTGTCGGTCGGGTCGGGCAGAGCCAGCAACTGGAGGTACAGCGTGGCCGCGTCGGCGCCCAGACCCAGCGTCGAGGCGACCTCGGCCACCAGCGACGGCACCGAACGGCTCGGGTCTTGCGGCGCACCGGCGGCCGGATCCGCGGCGGCCGCGGCGTCCAGCAGGCGAGGCAACCAGTCGGACAGCAGCACCCGGATCGCGTCGACCGAATCGGGGTCTTCGCCGACCGCCTCGAACGCGCGCAGCGCGGGGTCGTCCGGTCCGGACAGCAGCGCCGGCCGGACCCGGACCCGTCGCCCGTCGGCCAGATCCGGCGTGGCGAACGGGCCCAGCTCCACCCGGTCGTGCCCGGGAGTGCTGCGGTCGACCGGCCGGGCACCGAGCCCGTCGGCGAGCGCGGCCCACTCGTCCTCGTCGAAGTACTCCAGCGGGATCTCGTAGTCGGGTTCGGCCATCGCGGCCCGGTACTGCCGCAACGCGGCCGGCAACGCGGGCCGGAAGTCGTCGCCGAGCGGCAGGTGGTAGGCCAGGAACGGCAGCGTCCGGGCGACCGCGGTCGCGACGTCGTCGGCCTCCGGGTCGCGGATGTCGAGACGCTGGAGATCGATCTCGCCCGAGGGCGTGCGCGGTAACGGTGACAGCCAGCGGCACTCCTCCGGCGACCGGAGCGCGTTCAGCAGGTCGAGCGCGCGCGGACGCCAGCTCAGCCGCGCCTGGGACACCCGCACGAGTACCTCGTCGGCGACCGGCACGCGCCGGCCCTCGGCGTGGTAGGACTCGGCGACGCGGTCGAACGCCGGGCCGTCGTCGAAGATCCGGCGCGGGTCGGCCGGCAGCAGAGAGCCCACCAGCGCGGCCCGCTTCCCTTGGCTGCCGTACTCCCAGGCGTCGTCGACGATGTCGAGCGCGGCTACCGTCACGCCGGCCTCGGTAGCGGCGTCCCGGACCGGGGCGCCGGGTTTGACCAGGCCGTACAGCAACAGCAAGGCCTCAGCGGCGCCGATTCCGGCCGCCCGCGACAGCTCACCGACCCGCTCCGGACGCCACTCGACCGGCCCGCGTTCGCGCGCCAGGGCGACGTAGGCCCGCACGACGTCCTCGTCGAACCCGGCCAGCAGGGGCACGTCCTGGCCGATGCTGACGCCGGGCAGCGGACCGAACTCGCCGTCGGGCTGGAACTCCAGCAGCACGACGTTCCAGTACGGCCGCCCGTCGGTGGACCGCTCGCTGTCGGACAGCCGCAGGATCCGGCCGCCCCGGCCGTTGGCGACCAGCCGCTCGGCCGACGGTGCGGACTCCGTCGAGCCGTCGATCCGGCGCAGCCGCGAGCCCGGCGCGAGCAGGCCGAGATCGGCGATCAACTCGGCCAGTTCGAGCAGCGCGTCCCGCTCGGCGCGCACGACCGAGAGGTCGAGCGAGCGGTAGAGCGGCGACACCGCCCGGTAGAGCGCGGCCGGGAACACCTGGAGCACCTGGAACCAGTCGTGGTCGCCCTCGAGGTCGCCCTCGCGTGGGGCCACCCCGTCGACCAGCGCACGACCGGTGACGGTCAGCAGCCGGCTCGCGGCGTGGCCGTGGTCGTAGCAGCGCGGGATCAGCTGGACGAGGGAGTCCATGAGCGGCCCGTCGGCCGGCCCGGAAACCTCGGCCGCTCCGGCCGGGTCGTCCGCCGCCCGGACGCTCAGCCCCGCGCTCAGCTCGGCCAGCAACGCCGCTCGTTCCGCGGCCTGGGCCACCACGCCGACGAGACCGCTGATCAGCTCCGGGTGGGTCACGCCCGGCAGCAGCGACGCCACCGCGGCCCGAACCGCCGAGTCGTCGGCCGCTTCCGCGGCCCGGTCGGCCGCACCGGCGGCCAGCAGTTCCGCCGCCTGCGCATCGGTCAGCGCCCGCAGGGCCGCCGAGCCCGCGAGGTCACGCGGCCGCAGGTGGTACCAGCCCACGAGGCGTGGCATCAGCGCCGTGCCCGCGGCGAACGTGCCCCGCCGCTCGCCCACGCCGACCCGGGACACCGCGAACCCGTCCGCGGACACGACCGTCAGCGAGTGCTCCTGCCACTGCCGCCGATCGACCACCCCGAACACGGCGTCGGAGCCCGGGAACCGGATCGCGGCGGACAGGTTCCCGTCTTCGTCGCCGAGCCGCACCCGGATCGTCCGCCCGTCGATGCCGGTGCCGACCGACACGTTGTCCGCCGCCGCGCGCAGGCGCCACCCGACCAGACCTCCGGCCTGCCCCAGCGGGCCCTCGCCGCCGGACGGTGCCGGCCGCAACACCGACCACGACGGGTCGAGCTTCTCGCCGTCGACGGCCCCGGCCTCGAAGAACGCCGGTACGGACGCTCGACCGCGCTCGCCCGTCGCCGGGTCGTACTCGACCAGCGTGTCGTTCTCGTCCGTCACCCAGTACGACACACCGTCGGTGAACACCGTGCCGGAAAGGCCCTGCGACCGGTCGCCGACCTGCACCGGACGCCCGCCACCGGTGCGTCCGCCGCCGGGCAACGGCAGCGACCCGTCCAGCGGATTCCAGGATTCGAGCGGGAGACCGGTGAGCACGTCGTCGGGCGTGCCGCTCCAGTACGCCGAGCGGGTCGGCCCGGTGTCCCACGCCACCAGCAGCTGACCGTCGACGTAACGCAGGGACGTGAGCCAGAGGTAACTGCGCTGGTCGGCCGGAATCCGCAGGTGATGGCGCAGCGCGACGCCCTCGCTACCGATCACCGCCACCTCCAGGCCGTTCCGCACCACCAGGTGCGGCCACTGGACGGACTGGTTGACCCGGTCGTCCTCGTCGTCGGACCGGGGCGTCGGTATCGACGAGGCCACGTACTCCTCGAGCGCGGGCCAGCCGTACTCGTCGATCACACCCGAGCGCAGCGTCCGCCCGAGCACCGGCGCCAGGTCGTGCGCCCGGATCCGCCCGGCCGCGGCCGGGTTGAGCGCGAGCAGCCGCGCGTCCACGACCTTGTCGAGCCGCTGCAATTGGACTTCGAGCGTCGGCAGGCCCTGCCGCACGATCTGGTCGGCCACGTCGTCCAGGAAGTGGGTCAGCGCGACGCAGAGACCGGGGGAGGCGAGCACGACCTCGACCACCGACGGCGAGGGCCGCCGGGGCAGGCCGCTCTCCGCGGCGGTGACCAGCGCCGGCAGGAACCGCGGGTCGGCGGCGAACGCGGCCAGGTCGCGACGGCCGGGAGCGTCGTCGCTGAGCCACTGATCGACGTTGACCTGGAACTCGTCGCTCGGGTCGGCGACCGGGAGGCCGATCGCCAGCGCGGTGTCGTAGAGGTCGAGATCGGACTGCCAGGTGAGCTCCAGCCGTAGCGGGACCCCCTCGGCCCGTATCCGGTCGGCGGCTCGCTCGAGCAGCGAGTACAGCGCGTCGGACCGCCTCGTCGCGCGCCAGTAGTGCGAATCCCGGAGCAGGGCGAACCGGCTGAACCAGCCGGCCACCCCGTCGCTCGGCTCGGCCGCCGGATCGACCGGACGCACCAGCGCCTCGCTGGCCCCGGTGGCGTCGAGCAGCTCGATCCAGGCCGAGGTCGACAGGTGCTCGGGGAAGAACGTGAGCAGCCGCCCGCGGATCGCCGGGTCGGCGGCCGCGAGCCGGATCAGCGCCGGACGATACGCGGTCCAGAACCCCTCCGGCGCCTTCGGCAACGTCGGTGCGGCGATCAGCTCGCGCAGCACCTCGTCGTCGGCGTCCGCCTGATCGAGGCCGGCGGCCTTGGCCAGCCGGCGCAGGTCGGTCACCATCGCGGCGTACGGCGCCAGACCACCGAGCGTGCGCTCGACGCAGAGCCGGCGGAAGCGCGCGTAGGCTTCGGACGGCGCACTGCGCGACGCGAGCACCCGCGCGTGCGCGGTGAGCGCCTTGACCGTGAGCGCGCCGGCCAGCGCGAACTCGAGGAACACCGCGTGCTCGCGCTCTTCGTCCACGGCCAGCGCGTAGGACTGCTCGGCCTCCCGGGCCTTGCCGAACATCATCGCGGCGTACGAGGGGCTCTCGGCCCCGAGGAACGCGCGGCCGGCCTCCTCGTAGTACGTCGGAAGGAAGTGCGGTACGGCCGC
Organism: Cryptosporangium sp. NPDC051539; assembly: GCF_044454545.1. NCBI lineage: Bacteria > Bacillati > Actinomycetota > Actinomycetes > Cryptosporangiales > Cryptosporangiaceae > Cryptosporangium > Cryptosporangium sp. NPDC051539. The sequence goes on from NZ_JBITDV010000002.1 coordinate 48,421, forward strand.
GGCCAACCGGCGGCCGAGTTCGTCGAAGCCCTCTTTCGCGGGCCCGACCCGGGACTTCGCCACCCGGGCGAACCGCTCGATCTCCTTGACCAGCGCCAGCGCGTGGTGGCCGTTGGCCGGGTCGTTGACCAGCGCCCAGGCCGGGAAGCCCAGCGCCTGACGCGCGACCGTGCCCACCTCGACCGAACGCTCGGCCGCACCGAAGCCGAGGAACTCCATGGACAGGTCTTCTGCGGCCGACAACGTCTCGGGCACCAGCCGGACGACCGTGCGGCCCTCGAGCACCGGGTGCCGGTAGGACCGGGCCAGCTGTACGTCGACGCTCACGCCGCCTCCTCCTCGTCCTTCGCGACGACGCGACCGGCGTACAGGGACGCCGCCATCCGGTTGCCCTCGGACCACGCGACCGGCCCGACCTCGCCGAGCGGCAGCGCGGTGCCGTCGGGGTCGGTGAAGATCAGGTCGCCGGTCTCGGTCTCGTAGTAGGGGTCCTCCGAGCCGACCCAGGAGCGGGCCTCGATCACCCGGCCGTTCTCGTGCACCCGGCACACCGCGTACCCGCCGCGGACGCGGAAGCCCGCGGTGGCGGCGCGGGCGGTGAGGTGCCGCAACTCCTGGTAGCGGCCGCCGGCGTAGGCCGAGACCCGGGACGCCGACGCGTCGAGATCGGCCGGGCGGGCCCAGGTCTCGCGGAACAGCTGGTCGATCGACTGCCCGAACTCGAGCTCGGCGGCGAACTCGCGCAGGTCGTCGACGTCGTCGAGTAGCACCGGATGGGGGAAGAACAGCTGGTCGGCGTCGAGCCGCACGGTTTCGCCGTCGAGATCGACGAGGCCGATGCCCTTCTCGCTCGCGTCCCGGAGGAAGCCGGACCGGCCGCCGTCCGGGGTGGTCACGACCAGGTTGCGGGCGGCGTCGGCCCAGGCGGCGTCGGCCCAGACCTCGGCCAGCAGCGCGGCGGAGACCGGGATCGAGCGGACCATCCAGCGCTCCACTTCGGCCCGGCACTGGGTCTGGTGCCGGGTGAGCCATTCGGTCAGTTGCCGCAGACCGGCGACGGCCGGATCGTCACGGACCGCCTTGGGCACCGAGCGCAGCGTTTTGCCCGCCGCGTTCCGGCACACGAGGTTCTCGCCCTCCAGCGTCACCTCGTATCCGCCCGCTACTGCTAACCAGCCCATCCAGCCACTCCGTCCACACCGGTCACGCCGCTCACTCCAGGAACGGCTGGAGGCTAGCGATCCGGTCCGACAGTTCCGAAGGTTGGGATGCGCACGTCCCACTACGGTGAGCCCATGTCGGTTCCTGACGCGGATCGGGCCCTCGGCGGCACCGACCAGCCGAACGCGGCCCGGATGTACGACTACTTCCTCGGGGGCTCGCACAACTTCGCCGCCGACCGGTCGGCGGCCGACGGATTGCTGCGAGTGGCCCCGGACGCCCGGGCCAACGCCAGGGAGAACCGTGCCTTCCTCCGCCGCGTCGTCGGCTACCTGCTCGGGGCCGGCGTCCGGCAGTTCCTCGACCTCGGATCCGGCATCCCGACCGCGGGCAACGTGCACGAGATCACCCACGCGACCGATCCGGAGGCCCGGGTCACCTACGTCGACGTCGAGCCGATCGCGGTGGAGACCAGCCGGGTCCTGCTCGCCGGCGTTCCGAACGCCGAGATCGTCCACGCCGACCTGCGCGAACCCTCCACCGTGCTGAAACGGGCGACGCTGCTGGACCGGACGCAGCCGATCGCCGTCCTCGCCGTCTCGGTGCTCCACTTCGTTCCCGAGTCCGACGATCCGACCGGAGTCCTCGGCGCCTATCTGGACGCGCTCGTCGACGGCAGCTACCTCGCGCTCTCGCACGTCGTCGTCGACGAGGCCCCGCCACCGGAGTCGGAGGACGGGCTCGCGGTCTACCGTCGCACCGCCACCCCGGTCACGCTGCGTAACTCCGGTCAGGTGACCGCGTTCTTCCACGGGCACCCTCTCGCCGAGCCCGGCCTGGTGCCGGTCTCGGACTGGCGGGCCGACGGCCCGGCCGAACCGTCCGCGATTCACGGCGCAGTTGCCCGAGTCACACTCTAGTTCCCTATGGGAGCGGTATGATTTGGCGCATGACGTACCTCGGGGGCATCGAGCGCCGCCACGTGGACCTTCTCCGCGTGGCGAGTTCGCTCTGTCCGGCCAACGGGTAGTTCCGAGGTGGGCCGGTTCGTCCGGTCTGCCAGACCCCCTGCTGGCCGCAAGAGGAGCACACATGACTCCGGCAACTGCTCGACCCGCTGGACGCTTCACGACCGACGTCCTCGTCATCGGCGGCGGCGCCGCGGCCACCTGGGCCGCGCTGACCGCGGCGCGCTCCGGACGTTCGGTGATCCTCGTCGACAAGGGTCACGTCGGCACCAGCGGCACCGCCGCGGCCGGCCGCGGCGACGTCTGGGACGCGGCGCGGGCGACCCGCGACCGGCGGGTGGAAGCCGCCGCCCACCGCGCCGAGCTCGGCGCGGGCCTGGCCGACCGGCTCCGCCTGGAGCAGGTTCTGGACGAGACCGCCGACCGGCTCGACGAGTGGGAACGGGTCTCCGGTGAGCGCACGCTGCCGGGCGCGACGCATCTGCGCTGGCAGCGGTCGCGTCTGCAGCGCCTGGCCGTCCGCATTTTCGACCACAGCCCGGTCCTCGAGCTGGTCGTCGACGCCGACGGCGCGGTGGCCGGTGCCCGCGGCCTGCAGCGGGGGACCGCCTACGAGATCCGCGCTGCCGCGACGGTTCTCGCCACCGGGTCCTGCGGATTCGGTGCGCGGGCGATCGGCTGCGACGTGAACTTCGGCGACGGTGCGCTGCTGGCGGCCGAGGTCGGCGCCGACCTGTCCGGAATGGAGTTCACCGAGGTCACCCCGGTTACGCCGGAGCCCAACCCGGTGCTGAGCACCGCGTTCTCGTCCTGGGCCCGGTTCTACCGTGCCGACGGATCGCCGCTGACCGGCGCGAACGGCGTCCGGGGGCGGGCCGTCGTGGCGAAGGCGGCGCTGAGCGAGCCGATCTACTGCCGGCTCGACCGCGCCGACCCGCCGGTGCGCTCGGCGCTGCGGCTCGCGCAGCCCGCGTTCTTCGCCTCGTTCGACGCCGACGGCATCAACCCGTTCGCCGAGAAGTTCCCGGTGTCCGTGCTGTTCGAGGGTGCGGTGCGCAGCAGCGGGGGCGTGCTGATCCGCGGTGACGACGGCGCGACCGGCGTCCCCGGGCTGTACGTGGCGGGTGACGCGGCCGGGCGTGACCACGTTTTCGGGGCGATTCCCGGCACCCCGGCCGAGAACACCGCCTGGGCCATCGCGTCCGGCGCCTGGGCCGGTAGCGGTGCCGCCGGATTCGCGGCCCGCCTCGGCGGGGGCCACTGCAGCCGTCCGGCGCGTCCGGCCGGTCGAGCCGGACTGCGCCCGATCGGTCCGGCCGGCACCGACTACCGCACGGTGCTCCGGACCGCTCAGGCCGAGATCCTGCCCTACGACCGCGGTTCGCTGCGGCACGGCGACCGGCTCAGGTCGTCACTACCGGTGCTGGACGCCATGTGGGCGCGCGTCCGCACGTCGCTGCACGCGGGCCAGGGGGACGCCGTGCGGGCGCGCCAGGCGGCCGCGGTGCTGGCCGTGGCCCGCTGGACCTACGCGGCCGCGCTGGCCCGCACCGAGAGCCGCGGGGTCCACCGCCGGGCCGACCACCGGGCTCCCGACCCGGCCCAGGCGCACCGCGTCCTCGTCGGTGGCCTCGACACCGTGTGGAGCCGTCCGGAGGCGGTCCCGAACGGCCGCGAGCTTCAGCGGGTGTAGTCGTAGAACCCGCGGCCCGACTTCTTGCCCAGCAGGCCGGCGTCGACCATCCGTAGCAGCAGCGGCGGCGGGGAGTACAGCGGCTCCTTGAATTCCTCGTACATCGACTCGGCCACGGCCTTGGTGGTGTCGAGGCCGATCAGGTCGGTCAGCCGGAGCGGCCCCATCGGGTGGTTGGCGCCCAGCACCATGCCGTTGTCGATGTCGTCCGCGGACGCGAAGCCGGACTCGAACATCCGGATCGCCGAGAGCAGATACGGGATCAGCAGCGCGTTCACCACGAAACCGGCCCGGTCCTGCGAGCGGACGACGGTCTTGCCCAGCCGCTCGGTGGCCAGTTCCTCGACCCGGGTGCGGGTCTCGTCCGAAGACAGCAGCGACGGGATGATCTCGACCAGCTTCAGCACCGGCGCCGGGTTGAAGAAGTGGACGCCGATCACCTGGGCCGGGCGGCTGGTGGCCATCGCCAGCTTCATGATCGGGATCGACGACGTGTTCGACGCGAAGATCGCGTCCGCGCGGGTCACGACCTTGTCGAGCCGGGAGAAGATCTCGAGCTTGAGCGGCTCGATCTCGGCCACCGCCTCGACGACCATGTCCCGGTCGGAGAAGTCGTCGATCGACGTCGTGTAGGTGATGCGCCCGGCGGTGGCGTCCCGGTCTTCCTGGGTGAGCTTGCCCGCCTTGACGCCCCGGCTCAGGGAGTGCGCGATGCGCTGCTGCCCGGCCTCGAGTGCTCCGGCGTCCACCTCGGAAACCAGGACGTCGAGCCCGGACCGTGCGCAGACCTCGGCGATCCCGGACCCCATCAGACCGGCACCGACTACGCCGACCCGCTCGATCGTGCTCATTCGCGACTCCTTCCGTCGAACTAGACCTATCACGGCTCCGGTCGAGCTCAGTTAGCGGAGTAAGCATTCGAATGCACCGGCCACAGCACCTCGGCCCTTGTACTCTCGTAACAGGTCGCTACTGGCGCCGCAGCGGTGCGGAGTCAACGCCATGGCGAAGAAGGCGTTGCGAAGTTCAGCGTCCAGTGGATGGGGTCGTGAGCGTTCCGGAAGTGTCCGGCGGCCGTTCGCCGGCAGCGATACGCGCTCCCTCGGGCGCTCCCACGCTGCCTGGTTTGGTGTTGCTCGGCGAGCTCGGCCGTGGCAACGACACGGTCGTCTACCGTGCTCGCCGCACGTCCCGGAACGGTACTTCTCCCGGAGGCATCGGCGCCGCCCGCCGTCCCGACTACGCGGTCAAAGTTCTCGGCATCGCGGCGACCGTCGGCGACGACGCCCGCCACCGGTTCCGCCGCGAGGCCGCGGTTCTCGCCTGCGTCGACCACCCCGGCGTCGTCCAGGTGCATGCGGTGGGAGAGCAGGACGGCCGGCCGTACCTGGTGATGGACCTGGTCGAAGGCCAGGCGCTGGCCGACCGGCTCGTCGTCGGCCGTCTCGAGGAACAGGCGGCCGCCGTGCTCGGCGCCGCGCTCGCCGACGCGCTGGCCGCGGCCCACCGGGTGGGCCTGGTCCACCGGGACGTGAAGCCGCGCAACATCATGGTCCGGCCGGACGGGCGGCCGGTGCTGATCGACTTCGGCCTGATCGACGTGCGGGTCGCGGAGCTGGGCCTGCCCGCGCGCGGCGGGGCCGACGCCGGTGACACCGATCCGCTGGACGGGTTCGGCCTCGGGCTGCGCTCACCCGGCGCGGTGGCCGGGACGCTCGCGTACTGCTCGCCGGAGCAGTCCGGGCTGCTGCACCGGCCGGTCGACGGCCGGTCCGACCTGTACTCGCTCGGCGCCGTGCTCTACGAGTGCGTCACCGGACGGGCCCCGTTCACCAGCACCGACGCCGGCGAGCTGCTGCACCTGCACGCGACCGCGCGGCCGCCCGACCCGCAGGCGCTCCGGCCCGACCTGTCGGACCGGTTCGCGGCGGTACTGGCCCGCCTGCTCGCGAAAGACCCGGACGACCGCTATCCGAACGCGGGTGCGCTCGCCGACGACCTCCGCCGGATGCTGCCCAACGGCGTGCCGAGCGGTGGCGATCCGGCGCTGGTCGGCATCGACATGCGGGCGCCGCTGGCGCTGGTCGGCCGCCGCACCGAGCTGGCCCGGCTGCTCGGGGCCTGGCGGCGCGCGGTGACCGGCACCGCGACGATCGTGGTGATCGACGGTCCGGCCGGCAGCGGCAAGTCCCGGCTGGCCGAGGAGCTCTCGGTGACGGTCGGGCCGCGCGACGACAAGCGGCCGGGCCCGGTGGTGCTCACCGCCCGCGCGGTCGACGGCGCGGCGCCGCTGGCTCCGTTACGCACGGCGGTCGAGAACCACGTCCGCGTCGTCGAACGCATGACCGAGCCGACCCGGACGGTCGCGATCCAGTGGCTCGAGGAAGCGGCCGCGCCGGTCGCGTCGTACCTGCGTCCGCTCTCACCGGCGCTCGCCGCGCTGGTCCACCTGCCCGACCCGGTTGATGACCCCGGGCGGCACCACTTCCCGGCCGCGGTGGCGACGTTCCTGCTCGAGCTGTCGCGCCGGGCCGGTGGGCTGCTGGTGCGCGTGGAAGACGCGCACGCGCTGGACGACGGCAGCGTGCGGGTGCTGGCCCAGCTGGTCGCCGAGCGCTCCCGCACACCGGTGCTGGTGCTCGCGACGTCCCGCGGCGGGCAGACGCTCTCCGACCTCATCTCCTCCAGCGACATGCAGGGGCTGATCGACGAGCGGATCAACCTCGCTCCGCTGGGCGCGGACGAGGTCGCGGAGCTGGTCGAGCGGCTGTCCGGCCGGATGGACCTCGGGCCCGAGTTCGCCGACCGGATCGCCAGGGCCAGCGCCGGGAACCCGCTGGCGGTCCTGCAGTACTTCCGGGCCGCGCTGGAGGCCGGGCTGATCCGGCCGGCCTGGGGCCGCTGGATGGTCGACCTGGAAGGCCTGACCCGGGTTCGCCTCCCCACCGACGTCGTCGCGTTGCTGAACCGGCGGATCGAGCAGGTCAGCGCACCGATGCGGGCGATTCTGGTGGCGGCGGCCGCGCTCGGTGTCCGGTTCGATCCGGGCACGCTCACCGCGGTCAGCGGCGCACCGCGCGAAGACGTCCGGGCGACGCTGGACGAAGCCGGGCGCCTGCACGTCGTCGAGCGCCGGGGCGGTGGCGACTACGGGTTCGTGCACGCCGGGATCCGGCGGGCGCTGCTGGACGACGCCGACCCGCAGATGCTGCGCGGGGTGCACCAGCGCGCCGCCGAACTCATGGAGCGGCCCCGCGCGATCGGCCGGCCCGACCCGACCGGCCCCGACGACGCGCCCGCACCGCCCGACCCGGCCCAGGTCTACCGGCTCGCCTGGCACCGGATGGCCGGTGAGGTCGAGCGCAACCCGGGCGCGGCTGCCCGCGCCTGCGTGGACGCCGCCCGGCAGGCGCTGGCCGACTCGTCGCCGCCCGACGCGGTCACGTACTGCGACCGCGCCGAGCGGATCAGCCGCGGCTACCGCATCCCGCTGCCCACACACTTCGCCGAGACGTTCGGCACCGCCCTGCACCAGAGCGGACGCTACGGCGAGGCGCTCGACCGGCTCGCGCAGGCGGTCGAACAGGCGACCGACCCGCTCGACCAGGGTCGGCTGCTCGTCTACATCGGCCAGGTCCACCTGAGCCGCTGGGAAGCCGACGCCGCGGACGTCGCGTTCGAGCGCGCGCTCGACGTCCTCGGGATGCCGTTGCCGCAGGGGGAGGCCCGGCTGGCGGTGTCCACGACCAAGGACGCGGTCGTGGCCGCCACCCGGCTGCGCACCGGGGTGGGCAACGGCACCGCCACCGGCCTGGAGCGCGAACGGCTGCGGCTGGTCGCCCGCGCCCTCGTCGGCCTGGCCAACAGCAGCGTGTACGGCCTGCGTCCGGAGCAGATGCAGGCGTACGCGTTCCGCGCTCTGCCACCGGCGACCCGGGTGGGTGCGAGCGCGGAGTACGTCGCGGTCTGCGGGCTGATCGGTGCCGTGGCGGCCCGGTCGGGACGGCACAGCCTGGCCCAGCGGTCGTTCGCCAGGGCCCGGGCCGCCGCCGACGAGCTCGGCGACCCGCACCTGGACGTGCAGACGTCGCTGATCGAGGCCCAGGCCTGGGACACCGTCCGCGACGAGACCGACACCGACCGGGCGGCCGCGCTGCTGGGGCAGCGCGGCCACTGGCTGGACGTGTTCCATTTCCTCAACGGCATCGGGACGTTCTGCTGGCAGCGCCTGGTACGCGGCGACGTGGTGACCGCGCTCGCGGCCTACCGCAACGGTGCCGCGCGGTTGCCACTCGGCGACGACGACGCGTCGTTCCTCATGGTCGGTGCGGCGGCGACCGCGGCCTGCGGGCGGCTCACCGACGCCTACGAGCAGCTCGCCGACGTGCGGAAGACGTTCGAGGCCCGCACCGACGCCGCTCCCGGCCTGGTGGTCAGCCTGGCGTTGACCGAGGCGCAGATCTCGGTCGAGGCCGGCGACCTCGGCGAGCGGTTCGACGCCGCGCTGGCCCGGTTCACCGCCCTCGGTGCCGCGCCGGACGCACTGCTGCCCTCGCAGCGCGCGATCTACGTCTACCAGGCGTACGGGCGGCTGGAGCAGTGCCGCCGGGCCCGGCAGCGGCACGGAGCGGCCGGCCAGGCTCTGGAGGCGGCCCGGCACGCGGTGGCCGAACTCGACCGAGCCGCGAACAGCGCGCGGCTGCGGGTCCACGCGCTGATCGTCCGGGCCGAGCTGATCCGGCTGGAGGGTGACCCGGTCGGTGGCCTGAACGCCGCCCTCGGCGCCGCGGTGGCGGTCCGGGCGGCGTCCTCGCTGCTGGCCGAGTACGAGTCGGCGCGGGTACGGGCCCGGGCGCTGATCGACCTCGCCGACCGGGGTGCGGGCCGCCGGGCGGCTCACGAGGCGCTGGACCTCGCGAACGAGCACGGCTGGCCGCACCGGGCCGACTGGGTCCGGGCCGAGTTCGAGCTGGCCGGCGAGTCCCCGATCGGCACGCACGACCCGAACTGGGACATCTCCCGCTCGACCGTCGACCGGCAGCGGCTGGCCGCGCTCGAGCAGGTCAGCTCGGCCGCGGCCCGGGTGCTCGACCCCAAGCAGCTGGCCCGCGTCGGCCTCGACGAGTCGGTGCGCATCCTGCGGGCCGAGCGCGGCCTGTTCTTCCTGCCCGACGAGCACACCGGCCGGATGGTGCTCTGGCTGGGCCGCACCGCGCACGAGGAAGACCTGACCGGTCCGGCCGCGTACGCGGCCTCGCTGGTCGACCGGGTTCAGCAGTCCCGTCGCGAGCTGGTGGTCACCGGCACCGAAGACGGCGCGGCGCTGGGTTCGGAGAGCATGCTCACTCACGGCATCCGCAGCGTCGTCGTCGCGCCGCTGGAGCTCGACAGCCGCCTGCTCGGCGTCGTCTACCTCGACAGCCGGCTCGCCAGCGGGGTGTTCCGGCCGGGAGACGCCGGCATTCTGACGGCGATCTGCCGTCACGTGGCGGCGGCGCTGGAGACCGCGCGGGCGGCGCAGCTGGCGACCGAGGTGGCCGCCGTGCAGCAGGAGCGGGACGTGGCGAACCTGCTGCAGGCGGCGATGATCGCGGTCTCGAACACGCTGGATCCGGCCGAGGTGCTCAGCCGTCTGCACACCGCGGTGACCCAGTTGCTGCCCGGTGAGGTCTCCTGGCTGGTCGAGCGCGAGGAAGACGGCACGCTGCTGGTCTCCGGAGCGGCCGGGTTCGAGAAGGTGAGCCCGGCGACGCTGGAACGGCTCCTCGCCGTCGACATGCCGACGATCGTGCCGATCGGGGGTCCGGCCAGCCTGCTGGTGATCCCGCTGACGTTCGGCGAACCCGACGGCTCGGTCCGCCGGGTCGGAGTCCTGCTGATCGCCGCCGGTGATCCGGACGCGTTCCGCGAGAGCCATCGCGGGCTGGCGGCCGCGATGACCGCGGCCGGGATGGTCCAGTACCAGAACGCGCTGCTGTTCCGCCGGGTCGCGGAGCTGGCGACCATCGACGGGCTGACCGGGGCGGCGAACCGGCGGTACTTCTACGAGACCGGCGCGGAGATGCTCGAGGCCGGTGGCCCGATCGCCGCGATCATGGTCGACATCGACCACTTCAAGCAGGTCAACGACCGGTACGGGCACGGCGCCGGCGACACGGTGATCGCCGAGGTCGCGGCCAGGCTCAAGAGCGTCCTGGGGCCGGACGACCTGCTCGGCCGGTACGGCGGCGAGGAGTTCGCGGTGCTGCTGGACGGCGCCGACGAGGAGCGGGCCGAACGGGTCGCCCGCCGGCTGCACGCGGCGGTCGGCGACGCTCCGGTGGAGACCGACAGCGGGCCGCTACCGGTCACCGTGAGTGTCGGTGTCCGGTGCGGCCCGGCGGACGATCTCGGGGTTCTGCTCGGTGCGGCCGACGAAGCGCTCTACTCCGCGAAGCGGGCCGGGCGCGACCGGGTGGTGGTCGGGAGGCCCGCACTCACCGAAGAGCGGCGGTGAGCGCAGGCCCTCAGAGCACCGGCCTGCCGACGCCGTGGGGGTCGGATTCGGCGCTGCCCGCGGCACCGGCCCGCAGGTCGGCGTGCGAGTCATCGGCCTCGGCGGCGTCCTCGACGAGCGGGGCCGGGCGGCCGAACTCCTCGGCGAGTTTGTCGCCGACCTCGTGTTCGGTCACGGCCGGGAGCATCGTCTCGACCCTCGCCTCGGCCGACAACTCGTCGTAGGTTTCGCGGACGGTGGTCTCGATCGTGTCCCGGTCGACGGACCCTTCGTAACGCTCGTCGAACTTGTCGGTGATGCGGTCGAGGACCTCGTCGGTGTCTTCGAACGGGTTCTGGGTGGTCACGGCGGTCTCCTTTCGAGCTTCTCCTCCCGCCGGTACCCCCGGGCCGCGCCGCGCCAACCGGTTACGAAGTGAACATCAGGGGCCGAACGTGACCCCGGTGGCGTAACCGGTGGTGACGTACGTCAACTGGCTCGGACGCGTGACGAGCGTCGTCCCGCCGTTGAATCGGAGGCCGTGGAAGTGGACGCCGGTGAGTAGCCCGGCGGGGTTGCCGGTGACGACGAACGGGAGCGTCCGGGGCGCTCCGGCGTACGTGACGTCGGTCGCGGTGACGTCGGAGAGTGACCCCGGCCCGGTGACCTCGAACCCGAGGTAGCGCTCCTGGCACTCCTCGATCCGGATGTCGGTGTAGTTGACGTCGCTGACGTCACCGCCGTCCCGGACGAAGATCGAGATCGCGTCGCGCGCGTACGGGTCGCTGCGGGCGAGCTTGTGGATGATGTCGATGTCCTGGTAGGCGACGTCGGTGATCGGCGCGCCGGTCTCCCGGCCGATCTCCAGGCCGTTGCCCGCGCGGCCGTTGAAGACCACCGAGTCGTGGACGAAGATCCGCGCGCTCGGGCCGGTCCAGGTGTCGTCGGACATGCTGCTCTTGACCGCGATCCCGTCGTCGTAGCTCCGGACGAAGACGTGGTCGACCTCGACGTCGCTCGACGCGACCAGGTCGATGCCGTCGGGCGTTCCGGTGCCGTCGCTGTCGAGCCAGTTGATCACCTTGATGTTGCGCAGAGTGACCATGCGCGACTTCCGGCTGGCGACGCCCCAGTGTTTCTGCCCGAGGAAGATCGGCCCGTCGATCGTCACGCCGGTGGAGTTGTTGATCCGCAGTGGACGGCCGTGGTCGACGACCGCGGTGGAGTCGACGATGCCCCGGCCGGTGACCGCGGTGCCGTCCGCGCCGGCACCACCCTCGGTGTCGGAACCGATCCGGATCTTGCCGCGCAGGATCGCGCCGCCGGCGAGGTAGAGCCGGGTGCCCGCCGCCACCGAGTACGTCCCGCCGGTGCCCGCGGCGCCCGGGACGATCTGACCGGTCGGATCGACGGTCCAGACTCCGGGACCGACGTACCTGGTCGTAGCGCTGTTGCCGGTCGGTGGGTTGACCTCGAGCGGGTTCGCGAACAGGAACAGCGGTGGGTTCGCGTCGGTGTCGGGGCCGAGTTCGAAGCTGTACTGGCCGGCGACCGGGATCGTGAAGCGGAACGTCCGGGGTGCCGTCCGGGTCACGCGGATCGCCGCGTCCCGGGGGCGGAGCACCGGTGACGTCGAGTCGACGCTGGTCGTGACCGTGACGACCACCGGGCCGCCGCCGAACGAGAAGTTCGTGAACGCGCCGAGCCCGCTGGTGTTGACGAACGAGGAGCGTCCGTCGACCGAGACGCCGTAGCGGCCGGTGGTGGGGGCACCGGCCGGGGCCGGGTAGGTGACGACCGTAGCGGCCCGCGCGGGCGCGGGGATCGCGGTGAAAGCGGCCGCCATCAGAAGGGCGGCCAGCAGGTGACGTAAGAGCCTCATGCCTCCGGTCAACGAGGGGCTCGCGTCCACAGTGATGCGTCGTGGCCGTTCGGTCACCGAGGTCGGGCCGGGACGTCGGTCACCGCCGTGAGTATCCGTCGTCGTGGGTCCGGGCGCTCACGAGGGGGAGGTGATCCACCGAAGGGTGTACCTACCCGTCGCCTGTCCAGTTTGAGTCGGGATACGTCCACTGCGCGCTACGGCGGCCAGGTGCCAAGAATGTCGTAGCGGGGGTGAACCATCCTCCGCGTATTTCCGTGGTGACGATGCGCTATGTGTCACGCGGCGCGTTTACGTGCTTACAGATGAGGGGCGTTCCGGGGTGAAAGCGTTGGCTGCACTGGTCGCCGTCGTGGTGTTCTCCGCGCTCGGCGGGGTGGCCGCGGCCGAGCCGCCTCCGTCCGGGGGCGCGACGTGCCCGCCGGGCGAAGACTGCGAGGTCAGGGCCGAGCGTCCGGGGACGCAACCACGCCCGGCGCCCGAGCCGGGCAACCCGGCACCCGGCCCCACCGAGCCACCTCTGCGTCAATGCAACATCGCCGCGCTCTGCCCGGTCGACGAGGCGCCTCCCCCGCAGGCGGAGACCGCGCAGCAGGTGGCGATCCGGGAGTTCACGAAGATCCCGATCAAGGGTCCGCAGATCGGCATCGTGCCCGGTCCCGAAGCCGGTAAGGCCGGGCTGGTCGGGTTGCCGGTCTGGCTCTGGACCGCGGTCACGCCGCAGACCTGGGGGCCGTTCACCGCGACCGCCACCGTGCCCGGGCTCACCGTCACGGCGACCGCCACCGCGGCCAGGATCACCTGGAACATGGGCGACGGCCACCAGGTGGTCTGCACCAACCCCGGCACGCCCTATCAGGCGTCGTACGGCAACGCGGCCTCGCCGAACTGCGGTTACCGCTACACGAGATCCAGCCACTCCCGGCCCGGCGGCCGGTACACGGTCACCGGCACGACCAACTGGGTCGTCAACTGGGCCGGTGGCGGCCAGACCGGAACGATCCCGCAGACCCGGCAGACCACGACCACGATCCAGATCGACGAACTCCAGGTGGTGACGCAGTGAGCCACACCGCGACGACTACGCCGGTGACTACCTCCGGGCCGGTATCGGCGCCGCGGGTCGTCGGCCAGCGCCGGATCCGCGGCGGCCACCTCGGGCTCGCGGTCGCGCTGGTCGCGATCGGTGGGCTGCTCGCCGCCTTCGCGTTCTACGCCGCGACCCGGACGGGCGACTTCCTGGCCGTCGCCCGTCCGGTCGCGGCGGGGGCGACGATCACCGCGGCCGACCTGGCCACCGTGCAGGTCAACAGCACGGCCGGGCTGTCTCCGCTGGCCGCCTCGGAACGCGGGTCGGTCATCGGGAAACGCGCGAAGGTCTCACTGGTGCCCGGCACGCTGCTCACCGAAGACCAGCTCACCGACGAAGAACTCGTCGGCCCCGGTCAGCAGCAGGTCGGCATCGGGCTGAAGCCTGAGCGGATGCCGGCCAAGCGGCTGAGCCCCGGAGACAAGGTGCAGCTGGTCGCGACCGCGGCGCCGAACTCCACGTCGGAAGGCACCTCGTCGACCGAGACGTTCGCCGCGACGGTCGTCGACAGCTCGCCGCGCACCGACCAGGACGCCACGACCGTGCTCTACGTCGCGGTGTCGCAGAACGACGCGCCTCGGGTGGTGGAGCTCGCCGCGGCGGAGCGGATCGGCGTCGTCCTCACCGGGACGCGCTGATGGCGCTCGTCGCGCTGGCGTCGGCCAAGGGATCACCCGGCGTCACCACGGCCGGGCTGGCGTTCACGTTCTCGTGGGCGACCAGGATGGTGCTGTCCGAATGCGATCCGTCGGGCGGGTCGATCCTGGCCGGCTACCTGCAGGGCCAGATCGACGCCGGTCGTGGCCTGATGCCGCTCGCCGTCGCCGACCTGCGGCACTCGGGTGCGAACGACCGGCTGGAGAGTGAGTTCTGGGCCCAGCTCGTCGATCTGGCCCCGCCCGCGCGGCAGCGTCTGCTGCTGCCCGGGCTGACCGATCCGGCCCAGTCCGGCACGTTGGCTCCGTTGTGGAACCGGTTCGCCGGCTTCTTCTCGCAGCTGGAGTTCGGCGACCCGTCGTTCGACGTGATCGCCGACTGCGGGCGGCTCGCCGCCCCGGCTACGCCGTGGCCCTTGCTCTGGGCCGCGGACGCCGTGCTGCTGGTCGTCCGCCCGACGCTGCCGTCGATCGCCTCGGCCGTGCCGACGCTGGGCGCGATCCGGGCGCAGCTGTCCGAGCGCGTCGCGAGCCTGTCCTCGCTGGGGCTGGTGCTGGTCGGGTCGGGCCCATACTCGGCGTCGGAGGTGTCGGGGCAGCTCGGCGCGCCGGTCGTCGCGACGCTGCCGGACGACCCGAAGACCGCCGGGGTGCTGTCGACCGGGGGAGACGTGCGGCTCTCGCGGCCACTCCTGCGGGCGGCGGCGGGCGCCGAGGCGGGCGTGCGGGTGTTGATCGACGAGCACCGGCAGCAGGTGCCCCGGCGTGCGGTTCGGCGGGAGGTGGCGGTCGGGAATGGGCACACGTTCTGAGGGAGCGCCTCCGGAGGGTCTCGGTGCCCTCGATCCGCTGACCGAGTTCGACACGCCGCCGGCGGCGACCGGGTATCCGGTGCCGGAGGCGCACCGGGCACACCTGGCCGACCTGCCGGTCTCCGGTGCGGGCATGCGCGTGTCGCCGGGCACGACGGTGTTTCCGCCGGACTACCCGGCGTTCGGCGAGCGCACGCCGCCTCCGCTGGAGTGGCCGGCACCGGCGGAGTTCCCGTCCGGGGCGGGTTCGGCCGGAGCGCGTCCGTCCGGCGCCCGTCCGTCCGAGGTGGGCCCGTCGGCGGTGGGCCCGTCCACGGTAGGCCTGTCGGCGGCGGGCCCCTCGGCGGCGGGGATGCCGTCTGCGGCTCTGCACTCGGCGTTGCCGCCCTCGACGTTGCCGGCCCGGCCGACGTTGCCGCCTCCGCCGCGCCGGCCGGAAGACCGGCACGGGCACTCGGCCCTGCCGCCCGCGCCCCGGCGTCCGGAAGAGCGCTCCGCGCCGCACTGGCGTCCGGAAGAGCGTTCCGAGGTTCCGCCCCGGCGTCCGGAAGAGCGCTCCGAGGTTCCGCCCCGGCGTCCGGAAGAGCGTTCCGAGGTTCCGCACTGGCGTCCGGAAGAGCGTTCCGAGGCCCCGCACTGGCTCCCGGAGGGGCCGGGCCGCCTGGAAGGCTTCGGCCGGCCCGACGGCCTGGGCCTCCCGGAGGCCCGCGGTGTCTCCGAGGGCCCGGCTCAGCCGGAGCGGCCGGTTCACCCGGAGGGGGCGGGCCGCTCCGGTGGAGGCGGGCCGGACCCGGTCATGTTCCTGCCGCCGTCGGTTCTCGATCCGTCCCCGCGACCGGCCGGTTCCGGTTCTCCGGGGCCGGGTGCTCCGGGTGCTCCGGGTGCTCCGCGGTTGGGGGGCGCCCCTCCGCCGCGGCCGGTGCCGGGGCGGCACGCCGCTCCGATCAAGCAGGTCGACTACGGCGCGGTCCGTGCCCTGGGCCGTCAGATCAGCGAGCGGCTCTCGCTGTGGCTGCGCAACCATGCCGACGCGTCGGAGGACGACCGCAGGCGGGAACGTGACCGTGCCGCGGGCCAGCTCGTGGCCGAGTGGGTCGACGCCCAGCGCCGGGCCGGTGTGCCGCTGGCCTCCGGTGACGAGCGGGCGCTGCTGGAAGCGGTGATCGCCGATCTCGTCGGTCTGGGGCGTCTGCAGGCGTTGCTGGCCGATCCGTCGATCGAGGAGGTCCACATCCTCGGCTGCGACCGGGTGCGGATCACCCGCCGTTCGGGTGCGGTCGAGGTCGGTTCGCCGATCGCGGATTCCGACGACGAGATGGTCGAGATCCTGCAGACGGCGGCCCGTCGTGCCGGTTCCACCGAGCGGTCGCTCTCGACGTCGCGTCCGGTTCTGGACCTGCAACTGCCCGACGGGTCCCGCCTGGCGGCGGTCTACCAGGTCTCGCACCGCCCGTACGCGGTGATCCGCCGTCACTCCACGCTGGACGTCACGCTGCCGGATCTGGCCGGTGGGCGTCCGGATCTGGCGGAGATGATCGACCCGCTGATCGGGGAGTTCCTGTCCGCGGCGATGCGGGCCGGGCTGAACATCATGGTCGCCGGTCTGGCCGGCGCCGGGAAGACCACGTTGCTGCGGGCGCTGGCCGCGGAGATTCCGAGGCAGGAAGCGTTCGTGCTGCTCGAGGAGTCCCGCGAGCTGGGTCTGCACTCCTCGCCGCGGCATCCGTGGGCGATGAGTTTCGAGGCCCGCGAAGGCCACGGCGAACGCGATTTCTCCGGGCGTCCGGCCGGTGAGGTGACGATCGCGGACCTGATCCCGCTGTCGCTGCGGATGGGTGTGCTGCGGGTGATCGTTGGTGAGGTCCGGTCGAGGGAGATCGTGCCGATGCTGCAGGCGATGACGACGTCGCGGGGTTCGATGTGCACGATCCACGCCCGTACGCCGCAGGCGGTCACCGAGCGGATCATCGAGCTGTCGTTGTCGCACGGCAAGGACATGACCGTCGAGCTGGCCCGGCGGATGGCCGGTAACGCGCTGGATCTGGTCGTCTACGTCACCGTGCAGGACGAGACGCCGATCGGCGGGCGCAAGCACCGCTTCGTGTCGCACATCGAGGAGGTCGACGGAGTCACCGGCGACCGGATCGCGACCACGACGGTGTTCGGCCCGGGCGCGGACGGACGGGGTGTGCCCAAGCACCTGCCGGGCCGGGTCCGGGACGCACTCCTGCGGGTCGGCTACGACGCCCGGGCGCTGGCCGGCTGGATCGAGGCCGGGCACGGTGCCTGGCGGTCTCCGCTGCAGAGCCTGCTGAACCGCACGCCGACCACGACGGCGGGGGTGATGGTGTGAACCTGCGGTTGATCGCCGGGATCGGTGGCGCGTTCGTCGTCGCCGGGGTGGTGCTCGGGGTGTTCGCGCTGATGGGCACCGCGTCGACGGCGCGCCCGGCGTCGTCCACGTCGTTGTGGTGGCGGAGGCTGTGGAACGGCGAGGGGCTCAGCGCGCCGGAGCGCCGCACCCGGCGGGCGTTGCTGATCGGGGCGCTGGCGGCGGGCGTCTTCGCCTGGCTGTTCACCCGGATGCCGATCGCCGGGCTGCTGGCCGCACTCGCGGTGCCGGGCGTCCCGTGGCTGTTCACGGTCGGCAACCGGGAGAAGCGCGCGATCCAGCGGATCGAGTCGGTGGGGGAGTGGGCCCGCCGGCTGAAGGACATCACCGCGACCGGCGTCGGCCTGCAGCAGGCGATCGTCTCGTCGACGGCGACCGCGCCGGTCGCGATCTCGGTCGAGATCAAGACGCTGGCGGCCCGGCTCCAGGCCGGGTGGAACGGCCGGATCGCGCTGCTGCGGTTCGCCGACGACATCGCCGACCCGGTGTGCGACCAGGTCGTCGCCGCGCTGATCCTGCACCTGTCCGACCGCGGTGAGCACCTCGGCGACGTGCTGAACTCGATCGCGTCCGCGGCGGCGGCCGAGGTCGCGACCCGCCGCGAGGTCGAAGCGAAACGGACGCAGCCCCGGTTCGCGGTCCGCTTCCTCACCGGTCTGACGCTGCTGGTGCTGGTCTACGGGGCGAGCCGCCCCGACTACATGGCGCCGTACGGCACGGCGACCGGGCAGTTGGTGATGGCCGGTCTCGGCGGCGTGTTCATCGCGCTGCTGATCTGGGTGCGGGCGATGAGCCTGCCGCCGCGGGCGCCGCGGTTCCTGTCGGTGCCGGGTGGTGAGGCCGAGTGATCGCCTCGTGGCAGTTGCCGGCCGCCGTGCTGGGCGGCGCCGCGGTCGGGTGCGGTGGCTTTCTGCTGATCCGCGAGGCGCTGCCGGCCGTACCGGCGCTCGGCCCGGCGCTCCGGCGGCTGCACGAACCGGTTGCCGTCGCGACGCCGGTCGGCGGGCCGCTGTCGGGTCTGGCCCGGCGGATCCGCGTCCCCCAGCGCGACCTGACGCTGCTCGGCCGGACACGGGAGCAGTACCTGCTGTCGTTGCTGCTCTCCGCCCTGATCGGGCTGGCCACTCCGCCGGTGGCCGGGTTCATCTTCGCGGCGGCGGGCATCACGCTGCCGGTGGCGATTCCGGTCGCGGCGTCGCTGGTCTGCGCGGTGCTGTTCATGTTCGTCGCGCACCGCGACGTCCTCGACAAGGCCGCCGCCGCGCGGGCCGAGTTCGTCCGGGCCGTCTGTACCTATCTGGACCTGGTCGCGCTCCAGCTGGCGGCGGCGCACGGCCCGGTACAGGCGCTCGAGCAAGCGGCCACGGTGTGTGACGGCTGGGTGTTCCAGCGCATCCGCGAGGCGCTGCTCCGCGCCCAGCTCCAGATGCGGTTCCCCTGGGCCGAGCTGCGGCTGATGAGTGAGGAGATCGGTGTCGCCGAGCTGGGTGACGTCGGCGCGATCATGCAGTCCTCCGGCGCGGAGGGCGCGCAGGTGCAGCAGACCCTGCGCGAGCAGGCCGACTCGCTGCGCGACCAGATCCGCACCAACGACCTGGCGAAGGCCGAGTCGATCACGTCCCGGCTGGACATCCCGGGCGCTGCCCTGGTGTTCGTGCTCGTCCTGTTCGTGCTCTACCCGTTCATGACTCGGATTTGAGGGAGTCGCATGACCAAGCTGTATCTGGCGGTGTGGTTACGCATGCAAGACCTGACCCGCGAGCGCGACCGCGGCGACGGCCCGGTGCCCACCTCGATCATCATCGCGGGGCTCGCGGTGCTGGCAGCGGCGGTGGTGGCCTGGGCCACGACGAAGGCCAACAACGCGATGAACTCGGCCCCGTAGATGAACTGGCCGCGGCTGCGGGGTGAGCGGGGGTCGTCGCCGGTCGAGCTGGCGATCCTCGCTCCCGCCGTGCTGCTCGCGCTGTTCGCGTCGATCCAGGTCGCGGCCGTGTTCATGGCCCGGTCGACGGCGCTCTCGGCAGCGCAGGAAGCAACGACGGCGGAGCGGGCGTTCGACGCCCCCGCGGGCGCGGGTGAAGACCGTGGGCGTGCCTTCCTGGCGCGCGCAGGCGACTGGCTGTCCGGCGGCCGGGTGACGGTCGTCCGCAACGGCGACCAGGTCACGACGACCGTCACCGGCTCGGCGATCTCGCTGATCCCGGGCTTCACGTTCACGGTCTCCGAGACCGCGCACGGCGAGGTCGAACGCTTCACCACCGACAACGAGGACGCCGGGCCATGAGGGATCGTGACGACGGATCCATCGCGGTCGAGTTCGCGATCCTGCTGCCCGCGTTCGTGCTGCTGATCGCGGTGGCGGCGGTGATCGGGCGGCAGACCGTCGCCCAGACCGCGATCGAAGGCGCCGCTCACGACGCGGCCAGGGCGGCGTCGATCTCCCGGACGGCCGCGACCGCCCAGGCCCGCGGCACCGCCGCCGCGAACGACGTCCTCGACGCGCAGGGCCTGCACTGCGACCCGGTCACGGTCACCGTCGACACCCGGCAGTTCGCCCGCCCGGTCGGGCAGCCGGCGTCGGTCACCGCGGTCGTCTCGTGCTCGGTCGCGTTCTCCGACATCGCGGTGCCGGGCCTGCCGGGCAACCGCACGTTGTCGGCCACGTTCACGAGCCCGCTCGACCTCTACCGGGGCCGATCGTGACGGCCTCCGACGACCGCGGCCGGGTCAGCGTGTTCCTGGCGATCGCGCTGGCCGGCGTCCTGATCCTGATCGGCATGGTCGCGGACGGCGGCGCTCGGCTGCGCGCGATGCAGCGCGCGGACAACATCGCCGCCGAGGCCGCGCGGGCGGCCGGGCAGGGAATCGACGGCGCGACCGCGATCCCCGGCGGCAAGAAGCAGCTCGACCCGGACCTCGCCGTCCGGGCCGCCCAGGACTACCTCGCGTCGGCCGACGTCACCGGCACCGCGACCGTCAACGACGACCTCGACGAGGTCGTCGTGGAAGTACGGATCACCCGGCCGACCGCGATGCTCGGCCTGATCGGGATCAACACGATCCAGGTCACCGGCCACGCCACGGCCGTGCTTCGCACCGAATGAGCTCGGCCGGAGGAGGCGCTCGATGAGCTCCATGTCTACGACGACGCGGGGACGGCAGGTCCTGCGCGGCCTCGTTGCGCTCTTCGTTCTCCTGGGGACGCTCGGCGGCGTGCCGATTCTGCTGGTCGTACTCGGCGGGAACCCGCTACCCGACCACGTGCCGGCGCTGGCCGAGGCGGGGCACGCGCTGATGTCGCCGGACGACGGCACGTTGTTCCTGCGCGTGCTCACCGTGGCCGGGTGGATCGGGTGGGCGACGTTCGCGTTGTCGGTGCTCGTCGAGGTGCCGTCGTCGTTGCTGCGGCGCCCGACGCCCCGGTTGCCGGGGTTGCGCACCCAGCAGCGCGCCGCCGCGGCGCTGATCGCCGCGATAGCGCTGCTGGTCGGAACGTCGACGGCGGCGAGCGCCGCGGTGGCGCACGCGCCGGCGACGGTTGCCGCCGATGTCGCGACGACGGGCGCGCAGACCGCGGCCCCGGCCATGCAGCACGGCACAGCACCGTGGTCGTCGGCTGTTGGCCGGGACGAGTTGCCCGCGCCGGCGTCCGGTGCCGCGCCGTGGTCGGCGGCCGTGGCGCGAGACCAACTGCCGCCACCCGCGTCCGGGTCGGCGCCGATGGGGCAGCCGGCGGCGGGGCGGGACGTGGGTGCGGGGCGGGATGGGGGGCCGGGGCCGGCCGGTGGGGCGGTGAAGCCGGTCGGTCGGCCTCCGCTGCCGGTGCGGGCGGTTTCGGCGCCCCCGGCGGCCGGAGGCGGGGCGCCGGGCTACACGGTCCGGCCGATGGCTTCGAGCGGCGGGACGTACGTGGTCGCGCCGGGGGATCGGCTGGCCGACATCTCGGCGCGTTTCCTCGGAGACCCGGACCGCTACCCGGAACTGGCCGCCGCGAGCGGAGTGTCCGATCCGGACGAAATCCGGGCCGGACAGCGGATCGTGCTCCCGCCGGGGGCCCGCGACCGGGGCGCGTCGCCGTACGCGGCCGGCCCCGTGCAGGGTTCTTCGACGAGCACCTATGTGATCGCCTCGGGCGACCGGCTCTCCGACGTCTCGGAACGCTTCCTCGGTGACCCCGACCGCTACCCGGAACTCGCGACCGGAAGCGGCCTCCAGGACCCCGACGAGATCCGGCCCGGCCAGCACATCGTCCTCCCGCCCGACGCCCGCGACCGAGGCGCCGACGACCACGCGGCCGGCCAGGTGCAGACGCCGGAATCCGCCCCCGAAGCCCCGCCCCCGAGCAGCCCTAGTCCGGGGCCGAGTAGTCCGGAGCCGAGTAGTCCGGAGCCGAGTAGTCCGGGGCCGAGCGCGCCGGAGTCGAGTGGATCGGCGCCGGGCACGCTGACGCCGGGAACCCCGGCCCCGAGTGCGCCTGCTCCCAGCGCCGCCCCCGGATCGGCCGCGCCCGGCATCCCCGCGCCCGCGCCGAGTCCGGGAGCGCCCGGTTCGGCCGCGCCGAGTTCGGCCGCGCCGAGTTCGGGGGCGCCGAGTTCGGGGGCGCCGAGCGCGCCTGCGGGCTCGCAGACCCCTCGGCACAGCGACCGCGTGCCTCAACCCGCGCCGGGGGGCGTCCCCCAGCAGAAGGAGTCACCCGACCGCACGCCGGAAGCCGCACCGACCGGTGCCAGCGGAGGCGCCCAACCGGCACCGGACACCACCGAAACGCGTCCGGCCTCGCACGAGACCTCACTGATCCTGCCGATCGGCGTCCCCCTCGCGGGCGCCGGCCTGCTCGCGGCACTCCTCCTCGCCCGCGGTCGTCGCCAGGAAGCGTTCGTCGGACGTCACCGGCGCCACCGTGGCCACGGCAAGGCCAACGACCCCAAGCCGCCCCGCGACGGCTTCGTCGCCGCACCTCCACGCCAGCGCTCCGAGCCTCCGCCCCTCCCCAAACGACGCTCCACCCTGGCGGGTCCCGCGATGACCTCCGGCTTCCCGACCGATCCCGCCTTCCGCACCGATCCCGGTCCCGACGGCGGCACCCGCCCGGCCCAAGGCTCCACCGCAACCCCTGGCTCCACCGCGGGCCCCGGCTCCGACCGCCGCCCCCTCGTCGCCCTCGACGTCGACGCCCCGGCCAGCCCCACCCCGACCGCGGACGTCGGCCGCCGGCCGGACGGTGCCGGGCTCGCCGGAAGCCCTCACCCGACCTCGGACAGCGGCTCCGCCTCGGGCGGGCCCGCGGTTTCCGCTCCGGCCGGCAACGTCCGGCTGGACGCGGCGCTCCGCGCGCTGGCGGTCTCACTGGCCGACCGAGCCGCGGACGAGATGCCGGACGTCCTCGGTGCCTGGCTCGAGCCCGACGGCATCAAACTCATCCTCAGCCGCCCGTGCCCGAACCCGCCGTCCCCCTGGAGCGGCACCGAACTCAACTGGATCCTCGCCGCCGACGCCGAACTCCCGGAACCCGCGCCGATGCCCGCGCCACTGCCGATGCTCGTCACGGTCGGCACCCGCGACTCCGCGCCGCTCCTGCTCGACCTCGAACGCCTCGGAGTCCTCACCCTCACCGGCGACGAGTTCCGCGCCGAGGACCTCCTGCGCTACCTCGGCGCCGAACTGGCCGGCAGCCCGTGGAGCGACGACGTCGAGATCCTCGTCGCGGGCTTCGACTCCGAACAGACCAACCACTTCGCGATGATCGGCGACGGCCGCATCGAGCCGGTCCCGACCGTCGCCGACGGCATCGTGCGCATGCGCCGCCGCGTCTCCCAAGCGCTGGGCGTCGAAAAGGCCTCCGCCGGACGCCACGCCGCCACCGAAGACGACGAGGAAGAAGAGGACGAGTGGGCGCCGACCATCCTGCTGGCGGCCGACCCCGATCTCGAGGAGACCATCGCGCTCGGTGAGCTCGACGAGGAGCTCGCCAACACCGGCCGGTGCGGCGTCGGCATCGTGACCGCGATCCGTGGCGACCTCGGCCGCTGGCCACTCGCGGTCACCGCCGAGGGCGCGATGTCCGCCGGATTCCTCGGCATCCGCGCGCCGAGCCTCGTGGCCGCGCGGTTGTCCCGCCCTCGCCTCGGTAGCCTCGCCGAAGAATTCGTGGACTCCGCCATTCGCGGCCCCAGCAACAACCCACTGGCCTGACCGTCACGTCGGCCTGCCCCGGCGCCTCTCACCAGGCCCGCTGCCCGGGCGCGCCCGAACTGTCCCGGCCGCTCTGACCGATCGACCGCGTCGAGAGCCGGTCCCCGGCGCGAGGTGGTCGCCGGATCCGGCACCAACGGCGCCGGCCCAGCGGACAGCCCGGCCGTGGCGCAGGCTTCCCCGGTGGTGCGGGCGCTTCTGCGTGGTGCGGGCGCTTCTGCGGTGCGGGCGGTTCTGCGTGGTGCGGGCGCTTCTGCGGTGCGGGCGGTTCTGCGTGGTGCGGGCGCTTCTGCGGTGCGGGCGGTTCTGCGTGGTGCGGGCTTCGTCGGGGTGCGGTGCCGCCTGGGATGGGGGCCGCCTGGGGCGCGGGCCGGGGCGGAGGGCGTCCGGAGGCGTGGATCGCCTCGGTGGCGCACCGGGCCTTGACCTGAAGTGAGCTTGAGCATGCACGCTGTCTTCATGCCGAACTCGAACGTCTTCACCGAAGCCGAACGCACCTACCTCACGAGCCAGCGGCTCGGCCGGCTCGCGACCGTCGATGCGCACGGTGTCCCGCAGAACAACCCGGTGGGCTTCGCGATCGACCCGGACACCGGCGCGATCGACATCGGCGGCTTCAACATGGGCGCCAGCCGCAAGTTCCGCAACGTCCGGCACACGAACACCGCCGCCTTCGTCGTCGACGACATCGCGTCGGTCAATCCGTGGAAGGTGCGCGGCATCGAGGTCCGCGGTGACGCCGAGGCCATCGACGGCCTGCCGCCCCGCGGACACATGAGCGGCGAGATCATCCGCATCCACCCGCGCTGGATCCTGAGCTGGGGCGTAGACCCCGACCTCCCAGGCGGCTCCCGCCGCGTCTGATCCTCCGGCTCGCATCGCCCCGGCTTGTACCGCCCCAGCCGCTGCGCCTCGCCGATCCGCGCCACATCTCCCCACACTGCCCCAGCGGCCGCCCCGGGCCGCGCCGCCCCGGGCCGCGCCGGTCCGGGCCATCCCGCGCCGGGCGGCGCCGGTTCGCGCCGGTTCGCGCCGCTCCAGGCCGCGCCGCTCCAGGCCGCGCCGCTCCAGGCCGCGCTGCTCCGGACCGCGCCGCGCCACGTCAAGCGGTGCCATCCCGCGCCGGGCCACGCCATCCCGCTCCGGGTCGCGCCGGTTCGTGCCGCGCCAGTTCGCGTCGCTTCGGGCCGCGCCGCTCCGGACCGCGCTAGGCGGCGCCAGTCTGCGCTGGGCCGCGCGATTCCGTGCTGGGCCGCGCCATTCCGCGCCGAGCCGCGCCATTCGGGGCCGCGCCGCGCCGCGCCGCGCCGTGCTGGGCCGCGCTGCGCCGTGCTGATTCGCGCTGTGCCGCGCTGGGGCGGGCCGGGCCGGGCCGAGCCGGGCTGAACCGCTCCGGGCCGCGCCTTCCAGCGCCGGGGCGCGCCGCGCGGGCTCGGGGCCCGGCCGGACCGGAGCGCCGCGCCGATCGGGGCCCGGGGCGACCCGCCCGGGGCGCAACTCGCGTTTCGATCAGGGCATTGGGCATGCTGGGGGTGTTCGGGCGGACGTACAGGCAGGGGACAACGGCATGGGGCTCGTCGTAGGCGTCGACGTCGGCGGAGCGCGCATCGCGGCCGGCCTGGTTGACGCCGACGGGCGGGTGCTGATCCGGCAGACCGTCCCGACCCCGCCCCGCCCGGCTGACCTCGTTCCGTGCGTCCATGCGCTGGTCAGCGCGTTCCGCGGCGGCTACACGATCTCCGCGGTCGGGCTCGGCATCGCCGGCTTCGTCGACCGCGACCGGTCGACGGTTCTGTTCTCCTCGCTCGCCGGCTGGGCGGACGAACCGCTCGGCGTCGAACTCGAGCGGCTGTTGAGCATCCCGGTCACGGTGGAGAACTCCGGCAGCGCCGCGGCCTGGGCCGAGTCGAAGTACGGCGCCGGGCTGGGCGAGCCGAACCTCGTGAGCTGCGTCGTCGGTACCGGGCTCGGCGGCGGGTTCGTGGTCGACGGGCATCCGTACCGGGGACGGTTCGGCATCGCAGCCGAGTACGGGCACATCCCGGTGGTGCCGGGGGGTCTGCTCTGCGGGTGCGGAAATCGCGGATGCTGGCAGATGTACGCGTCCGGGGCGGCGCTCGCGCGGGAGGCGCAGGAACTCGTGGCGTCCGGCGCCGCGGAGGCGAAACCGCTGCTCGCGAAGGCGAACGGCGAGGTCGGTGAGATCGGGTACCGGGTGGTGGCGGCGGTGGCCAGGGACGGCGATCCGGCCGCGCTCGCGATGGTCGAAAGACTCGGGCGTTGGCTCGGGGCCGGTATCGCGACCGTGGCGTCGGTGCTGGACCCCGGCTGCGTCGTGATCGGTGGCGGACTGCTGAACGCGCTGCTCGGAGTCGCGGCGACACCGGACGGCGACGGTGCGGACCTGTTGCTCGAACCGGCCCGCGACGAGTTCCGCCGCAGCCTGCCCGGCCGCGGCTACCGCCGCGAGGCCGACATCGCCCCCTCGGCTCTCGGCGCGGACGCCGGCCTGATCGGCGCCGCCGACCTCGCCCGCCACCGCCAGTAACGGCTACCGCCCCGGCCCCGCCACGGCGGTAGCCGCGCCGGAGGCGGTGCGCAAAACCGGCAACGATTTCGTTTCAGGAACGCGTCCGGTAAGCCCGACCGAATCACTCGCCCCAACGGGTACGCCCGAACGGGGGCAACCCATCCACCGTGTGGCCCGTAGCCCGGGGGCACTTCGGCGTAGACCGCCCCTCTGAGCTGTTTCGGGGCGGTAAGCATGCCCCCCTTTCTGCCATCGTGGATCCGTGTTCGGGTGCCCTCGCGGATCACGGTCCGTTCTCGACGGTCGCGCCACCCAATGCTGCCCACCCGCCCACGCCCCCAGAAACCCGTCCCGGATCTTGCCCAGGATCCCGCCCGAGATCCCGTCCAGGATGCCCTCCGACATCCCGGACGACATCCCGCCCAGGATCCCGTCCAGGATCCCGGACGAGATCCCCGACGGGATCCCGCCCAGGATCCAGGACGAGATCCCGCCCGCAGTTCCACCCTCCAACCACCCCGGGAACCCGTGACGTTCGCGCCCGGCTCCGGCGACAGACGTGCGGTCGATCACGGCGGCGCGACGCCCACCGCTGCCGACCCCATCGACCTCCGAGCCGATGACGTACGCCCCACCGGCACCCACCCCGGCGTCCGGGCCGACGACTTCGGAGAACGCGCCGAAAACCAGCGCCGAACCGCGGCGTTCGTCGCGCACCGCCGCTCGGTCTGCCGCGACGAGCTCTGCCGGCTCTCGGCCGCCTGCGGCATCGGCTGGATCATCGTCTACCAGCTGCTCGCCTGGGCCGCCGGTGGTACCTGGGCCGCACCGCTGGTCACGGACGCGATCTACCTGCTGCCGATCGCCACGGCCGCGCTCTTCGGCGTCTGGGCCGCCCGCAGCACGACCGGGCGGATCGCGATCGTCTGGCGCTGGCTCGCGGCGTCCACGATCTGCTGGCTCGTCGGCGAGGTGATCTGGAGCGTCTGGGGCGTCTGGCTGGCCCACGACCGGATACGGGCGGCGGCCGAGACCGACGCGCACCTCCCGGCCGCCGAAGTCGCGTTCACCATGTCGTACGCGCTGCTCGTACCCGCGGCCTGGTTCGGGTTCGTCCACACGCGCACGCTCTGGCGGGCCCGCGCGCTCGTCGACGCGGCGCTCGTCGGGCTGGCCGTCGGCGCGATCGGCTGGCGGCTCCTCGGCACGTCCGACCCGGTCGAGGCCGACATCATCGCCGACCTCGCCTACCCGGCGATCGGGCTGGCGTTCCTCGTCGCTCTGGTGGGCGCCGGGATGGCCCGGCACCGGGGCATCCCGTGCTCGGTCCTGCTCGCGATCGTCGGTTACGGATTCGGCGTCGTGGCCGATGCCGGTTACGCATTCGCGGACGCGAACAACTCGTTCTCCGACACCAGCCTGATCAACGCCGGTTGGCAGGCCCAGGCCGTGTTCCTCACGCTCGGCGGACTGGCGGCCGTGCGCCACCCGGACGTCGAACCGCCGATCGAACGCTTCGAGCATGACCGGGCGTTCGCCGCGGTGCTGGTCTCCGGGCTCTCGGTCGCGGTCCTCGTCGTGATCGACCAGGTCCGCAACCACAAAGTGGACTCCGTCTGGCTCGTGGTGACCGGCCTGGTGGTCGTCGGGCTGTTGGTCCGCCAGGCGCTGACCACCCGCGAGCAGACCCGGATGGCCCGCCGCCTCGACGAGGCGCTCCACGAGCAGCGCCGCACCGCGGTCACCGACGGCCTGACCGGCCTCTACAACCGGCCGTTCTTCCAGGCCCTCTTAGGAGTCGAGGCGCGGCGATCGGCCCACGACAGCGCCCGCGCCGGGCTGATCCTCGTCGATCTCGACTCGTTCGGGCGGATCAACGAGCACCACGGCCGTTCGGCCGGTGATTCCGTACTGGTGCAGGTCGCCGACCGGCTGCGGATCGCGGCGCGCCCCGGCGACGTCCTCGCCCGCTACGGCGGCGAGGAGTTCGCCTGCCTGCTTCCGCAGACCGACGAGGAGGCCGCGATGGAGGTCGCCGAACGCTTCCGTCAAGCCCTCCGGCGGACGTCGATCGTCGTCGGAACCGGCGCGTCGGTCGACGTCACCGGCTCGTTCGGCGTCGCGACGACCGGCGGCCCGCCGTCCGGTCCCGCGGAGCACAACGGCGGCGAGCCGGTCCTCGACATGGAACGCCTGGTCCGGGACGCCGACCGGGCGCTTACCGACGCGAAGGGACGCGGTGGCGACCGGGTCGTGGTGGCCGGGCGCGCCGACCGCCGGACCGTCGCCGACGACGTCGACGTGCCGGCCGAGCTGGCCTGGCTGGCGGACCGGGTCGATCGGGTGCTCAGCGACCACGAGCACAGCACCGCGGTGGCGCGGTGGGCGCTGCTGGTCGGGAGCTATCTGGCGCTCGAGCACGTCGAGTTGCGGCAGGTCGTGGCGGCGGGGCGATTGCACGACATCGGGAAGTTCGGCGTCGGGGCGGCGATCCTGCGGAAGACGGATCCGCTGACCGAGGCCGAGTGGAGCGCGCTGCGGTGCCATCCGGAGGA
The DNA here is from genome assembly GCF_044454545.1 of Cryptosporangium sp. NPDC051539. Taxonomy (NCBI): domain Bacteria; kingdom Bacillati; phylum Actinomycetota; class Actinomycetes; order Cryptosporangiales; family Cryptosporangiaceae; genus Cryptosporangium; species Cryptosporangium sp. NPDC051539. The sequence goes on from NZ_JBITDV010000002.1 coordinate 76,830, forward strand.
GGGCGCCCGGCTGCTGCGGGGCGTCGGCGGGCACGCGGCGCTCGCGCCGTTGGTGGCGGCTCACCACGAGCGGTGGGACGGGCTCGGGTATCCGGAGGGGCTGAAGGGTGAGGCGATCCCGCTCGGCGCCCGGATCATCGCGGTCTGCGACAGCTGGGCCGCCATGCGCGTCGACCGTCCCTACGCCCCGGCCCTGGACGCCCGCGCCGCCCGCGAAGAGATCGAACGCGCCCGAGGCGCCCAGTTCGACCCCATCGTCGTGGACGCTTTCCTGGCCCTTCTCGACCAGGAGCTGATAGACGACCCCGCTCCTCTTTGAGAGCGGGGGGCGCAGGAGCCGAAGGCGGCGAACACCAGGAGGTTGCCGCCGATCTGCTCGACCGTCACGGCCGGGCCGCCCAGAGACAGCAGCCCGACCACGGGGACGGCCTCCGCCGAGTGGCCCGAACCCCGCGGGGTCACGATCATCCAAAGCCACGGCGCCGTCCCCACCACGCCGGGGATCGTTCCACAGCACGGAAACGGGAATGGTTGACACGTCATCTACATTGTGAAGAGCAGTCGAACTCAGGGAGGCTCCCCATGCCCGCCGTCACCGTCGAGAATCCGCTGGCCCTGCCGCGGCTCGCACCGATCGACCCGACCGTCGACCGTCCGCGCGTCGTGACGAGCCTCACCACCGCGCCCCAGGGCTACGAGGGTGAGGGCTTCCCGGTTCGCCGCGCGTTCGCCGGCGTCGACCTGCGCGCGCTCGACCCGTTCATTCACATGGACCAGATGGGCGAGGTCGAGTACGGCGCCGGTGAGCCCAAGGGGACGCCGTGGCACCCGCACCGCGGGTTCGAGACCGTCACGTACATGATCGACGGCGAGATGGCTCACCAGGACTCCAACGGCGGCGGTGGCCTGATCACGAACGGCGACACGCAGTGGATGACCGCCGGTGGCGGGATCCTGCACATCGAGACGCCGCCGGAGCACCTCGTCGCGAGCGGTGGGCTGTTCCACGGCCTGCAGCTCTGGGTGAACCTGCCGAAGACGCTCAAGTTCGCGCAACCGCGTTACCAGGACATCCGGGGGAGCAAGGTCGCGCTCCTCAGCAGCCCGGACGGCGGCGCGCTGCTGCGGGTGATCGCCGGTGCGCTCGACGGGCACGAAGGCCCCGGGAGCACGCACACGCCGATCACGATCGTGCACGCGACGCTCAGCCCCGGGGCCGAGGTCACGCTGCCCTGGCGGAGCGACTTCAACGCGCTCGCCTACGTCCTCGGCGGTGCCGGCACGGTCGGCACGAAGCAGCGCCCGATCCGGACCGGGCAGCTCGCGGTGCTGGAGGACGGCGACTCGATCACGGTCACCGCGAACCCGAAGCAGGAGCCGCGGACGCCGAACCTCGACGTGGTCCTGCTCGGCGGCCGGCCGATCCGCGAGCCGGTCGCGATGTCCGGACCGTTCGTGATGAACACCCGCGCCGAGGTCGTCCAGGCCTTTGACGACTTCCGCGCCGGCCGCCTCGGCAGCATCCCCGCTGCCCATGCCCACGTATCTGGCGAAACCCCCCAGAACTAGCCCTACCCCAGGCCCCGGATCGCCCCGAAGCGATCCGGGGCCTGCTCGTCACTCCGCCCGCGACGGCCGCCGCGGGGCCGATCAGCGGGCGGCGCTGTGCGCTTCTTCGCCGGCGCGGGCCTCCGCGTCCGGTTGGGCGTCGTGTTCCGGGGAGTCCGCGACCACGTCCGGTGCCGGCCCCGTCGGGACCGGCAGGAGACGGCTGGGGACGTACCGCGAGAGCCACTCCGTCCGGACCACCGCCAGCGGGCCGATGATCGCCAGCACCAGCACGTAGCCGGCCGCGAACGCCGCCACCCGCGGGTCCAGGCCCGCGCCGAGCGCCAGCGTCCCGAGCACGATCGAGAACTCGCCGCGGGTCAGCACGGTCACGGCCACGTTCGTCCCGGCCCGCCGGTCGTACCCGTACAGCCGCGCCGCCCCGAGCCCGGCGACGAGGTTCAGGATGATCGTCAGCACGACCGCGACGACGATCGGCATCGCGACCGACACCACGTCACCCGGGTCGATCGTCAGCCCGAAGGTGAAGAAGAACAGCGCCGCGAACGCGTCCCGCAGCGGGTGCACCAGCTTGGTGACCCGACCGGCGTGCGGGGTCGACCCGATCACCAGACCGATCATGAACGCACCGATCGCGTCCGAGACCCCGAGCTCCTCGGCGGCACCCGCGGCCACCACCGCGAGCCCCACGAACATCACGACCAGCAGTTCATCGGCCCGCACGTCCAGGAGCCGCGACACCAGCCGCGAGCCCCACCGGGCCAGCCCGAACAGCACCACGAGGAACAGGAACGCGATCCCGAACTGCCCGGCAGCGGCCGCGAAGGACGACGCGCCCCCCAGCACCGGCTGGAGCGCCGCCAGGTAGAACGCCAGGAACACGTCCTCGACGACGATGATGCCGAGGATCAACCGGGACTCCGGGTTCCGGAGCCGCCCGAGCTCGATCAGCAGCTTGCTGACGATCGCCGACGACGAGATCCCGACGATGCCGGCCATCACCAGCGCCTCCCGGGTACCCCACCCGAGTGCGAACCCGAACGCCAGCCCACCACCGATGTTGAGCACCAGATATCCGACGCCCGCGATCACGAGTTTCCGCCCGCCGCGCACCAGATCGTCGAGGTGGAATTCGAGTCCCAGGTAGAACAGCAGGAAGACCAGGCCCAGCGTGGACAGCAGTGTGAACTCGGACGGGTCCGAGACCAGGGCGAGCCCCGGCGTATGGGGCCCGAGCAGCACTCCGGCCAGGATGAACAGGGGAATCGTCGGCAGCCCGATCTTCGCGCCGAGCCGCGCCAGTATCCCGGCGGCCAGGAACGCACCGCCGAGCGCCAACAGGATTTCCGCCGTATGCATCAAACCACCGCCCCACTACCGGCCCGGACGGGCCGTTTTTTGGAAGAAGAAGACGAACCGTTCCCGCGCACCCGGCCGGGCCAGCGACGCTCCAGCACCACGGCCAGCGGCGTCGCGGTCAGCGCCGACGACGCCGTACCGACGACCACACCGGCCAGCAACGCGATCGCGAAGTCGGTCAGCGAGTCACCACCCAGCACCGCCAGCGCGGTCAGGATGAACAGCGCACCGAGTCCGGTGTTGACCGTGCGCGGCACGGTTTGCAGCACCGCTTCGTTCGCGACGTCCGCGAACGGTGTCCGCCGGGCCGCGCCGCGCCAGCGCTCACGCACCCGGTCGAAGATCACGACGGAGTCGTTCACCGAGTAGCCGATCACGGTCAGCAGCGCCGCCAGGAAGACTCCGTCGAGCGACTTCCCGAGCCAGGCGAACAACCCGACCACGATCACGACGTCGTGCAGCATTGCGACGACCGACGAGACCGCGAACGTCCACCGGAACCGCAACGCCAGGTAGGCGACCTGCGCCAGCAGCGCGACGCCGAGCCCGATCAGCGCCTTGGTCCGCAACTCGGACCCCAGCGACGGGCCGACCTGCTCGTCGCGGATCCGCTCCACGTCGCCACCGCTCACCGACGCGAGCGCGGCCCGGATCCGCTGCTCGGAAGCGTCGCTGATCTGCGCGGTCCGCACCGACAGGTCCGAGTCCCCGGACTCCACCACGACGGCCCGCGGGAACCCGGCGTCGGCCACCGCCTGCCGGGCGTCGGACACCGAGACCGGCGACGCCGTTGTGTACTCCATCAACCGGCCGCCGGTGAACTCGACGCCGAGGCTCAGCCCGCGGATCCCGATCCCGGCGATCGCCAGCACGATCAGCACCGCCGACACGCTCAGGAACGTCCGGCGGTGCCGCATCAGGTTGACGTTCCGCCGGGTGATCCACCGCTGCACCCGGCCCGGACCGGCCAGCCCCGTCCACGCCGGGTGCCTGCGTACCCAGGGCACCGAGACCAGCAGCTCCATCAGGACCCGGGTGAACAGCAGCGCGCTGACCATCGACGCGAGCACCCCGATCGAGAGCGTCACGCCGAAGCCGCGCACGGGCCCGGAGGCCAGCCAGAACAGCAGGCCGGCGGCGAGCAGCGTGGTCACGTTCGAGTCGGCGATCGCCGACAGCGCGTTCTTGAACCCGCTGGTCACGGCCGCCTTCAAGCCCCGGGCCCGGCCCGCGGTCGCGGCCCCGGCCGAGAGATCCTCCCGGGACCGTTCGAAGATCAACACGCAACCGTCGATCGCCATCCCGATCGCGAGCACGAACCCGGCCAGGCCGGGCAGCGTCAGCGTCGCACCGAGCGCGGTCAGCGCCCCGTACGACAGCACCCCGTAGCCGGCCAGTGCGATCGCCGCGACGAACCCCGACAGCCGGTACACCAGGAGCAGGAACCCGACGGTCAGCGCGACGCCGATCGCGGCCGCCTGGGCGCTCGCGCGGATCGCGTCCGCGCCGAGCGTCGGGCCGACGGTCCGCTGCTCGACCGTCTCCACCGGCACCGGCAACGCACCGGCCTTCACCAGCAGCGCGAGGTCGTTGGCCTCGGCCTTGGAGAACGACCCGGTGATCTGCGTCGATCCGCCGGTGATCCCGACGTCGCAGCGCACGTCCTCGCCGACCTGCGGCGCGGACACGATCTCGGAGTCGAGCACGATCGCGACCCGTCGCTGCGGGTCTCCGGACGGGAAACACGCCGCGTCGCCGGTGACCGTCTCCCAGGCCCGTTCGCCCGCGCCGCGGAAGTCGACGGTCACGAACCAGCCCAGTCCGCTGGTCGCGTCGAACGACGCCGCCGCGTCCGCGATTCCCTCCCCGGTCAGCGCGGCCGGCCCGAGGCGCAGCGGCGCTCCCGAATCGTCGGTCAGCGTGATACCGGTCGCCGGGTCGGCGGGCTTCCCCTCCGCGGCGGGTGCGCCGTCAGAGGAGGAAGCCGAGGGGGCCGGGGTCGTGGTACCGGTGGCCGGCGGTGCCGGCGAAGGGGAGGCCGACGAGGGCGGGTCGGTGCCGCCGGGCGTCGGGGTGGCCCCGGACGGGGCCGCGTCGGCGGGATCGCCGTAGCCCAGGACGGGACGGACGGTGAGCTGGGCGGTGCGGCCGATGACTGCGGCGGCCTCAGCCGGGTCCTGGACGCCGGGCAGCTCGACGATGATCCGGTTGGTCCCGGAGCGGGTGATCGTCGGCTCGGTGACGCCGAGCGCGTCGATCCGGCGGCGCAGCACCTCGACCGTGCGGTCGGTGGCCTCCGCGTCGGCCTTGGTCGTGGACCCAGTCGTGGAATCCAGCACGGTCCGGGTTTCCAGCACGATCTGGGTCCCGCCGCGAAGGTCGAGGCCCAGCCGGGGGCTGGCCGTGATCGTCAGATAGATCGAGATGCCGAGGATGACGCACGCGAGTACCGCGCGCGCCAGGTTGGCGCGAGACATGGAGATTCCTCCGGACGAAGGCGGGACCCCGCGCACCCAGCAGGGCGTGCGAGAGACGGCTCAGAAACGTCCGGACGAGGGAGGAGCGCGGGTCTCGGGAAGGCCGGCCGGTGCCGGCGGCGCGCGGGTCGGTGCGCCGGTCAGCGCCCGACCGAGCGGGATGAGCAGCGGTGCCAGCGCGAGCAGCGTCGCCGCGGTACCGGCGGGCAGCCCGTCGGTGTGGACGCGCAGCGCGGTGACCGACGCCGGTGCGGAGTTCTCGCCGGATCGCACCGGAGCGGACGGCGACGCCGTCGACTCGGCTGCGGACGCCGGGCGGGTGGTGGCCGGACGGGCCCGGCTCGGTGCACCCGCCGCGCCGGCGGAGTGCGGCGCCAGGGCGATCGCCGGCGCGGTGCCCGCGAACCCGGTCGACGCGCTCACCGGCGACGCCGAAGCTCCCAGGCCCGCGGCCGCCATGACGGCCGCACACAACGCGAAGACCGCCCGCAACAACGTCCGGCGCACGCCTCGCGACGACCTCAGCGGTCGTGCTCGGAATGCGTGCGTCATCGGAGGAGTAGATCCTCTCGTCGGGTGCGGTAGCCCTACCCTACGTGATCCCCGGCTCGATCACCGTCGCAGCGACGCAGTGCGAGAACACACACATCGTCTTCGAGCGGTCCGTCGGCGATCATTCCGACCGTCACCCGCTCGACGACGCTCCGCGCGCTCACCGGTTCCGTGGTCACATCCGCGAGCAGCGCGGACAGCTTCGCGAACCCCACATCGAGGTCGGACGCCCGCCGCTCGATCAGCCCGTCGGTGTAGCAGAGCAGCGTGCCGCCGTCCGGGATCGCGCCCGAGTTCGTCGAGTACGCCCGTTCGCTCATCGCACCCAGGATCGGATCGTTGCTGTGCATCACCGTCACCCCCTCCGACGAGAGCATCGGGTACGGGTGCCCCGCGTTCGCCCAGTTCAGGCCACCGGTGGTGGGGTCGTAGAGACAGACCACCGAGCTGACCAGCGTCCCGCTCGGGTACCCGAGGAGCAACAGCCGGTTGAGCCGGGTCAGCACGGTCCCGGGGTCGGGGGTCTCCAGCACGTATGCGCGGGTGACCGCCCGCACCTGCCCCATGATCGCCGCGGCCCGCTGGTCGTGGCCGACCACGTCGCCGATCGAGAGCGCGATCCGCCCGTCCGCCAGCCCGAACGCGTCGTACCAGTCGCCGCCGATGTCGATCCGGTCGGCGACGGCCACGTAGTCGGCGCTCAGCGCGCCGCCCGGAACGTCCGGGAGGTCGGCCGGCAGCAGCGCGCGCTGGAACAGCTCCAGCACCTCGCGTTCGGCCTGGGTCTCGGCCCGGGCCTCCACGACGTCCTGCTGGGCGGTGGCCAGCTCGCCCCGCGTGCTCGTCAGCTGGCCCCGGGCCGTGTCCAGCTGGCCTTCGGTGGTGTGCAACCGGCCCTGGGCCTCGACCAGTTCGCCCTCGGCGGCCTTCGCGTCGGTGACGTCCTGGATGACACCCCACAAGCCGACGACCTCGGCGTCCGCGTCGTCGGGGTCGTCGCCGTCGCGGACCGCCTCGCCGTGCACCAGCATGTCCCGCACCTCGCCGTCGACGCGGACCATCCGGGTCTCGACCGTGAACGGTGCCCCGGTGAGGATCGCCCGGGACTGGACGGCCAGCAGCCGGTCCACCTCGTCGGGGTGGATGTGCGCAAGCCGGTCCTCGGTCGTCACCGGGGGAGTCGTCCGCTGCATCAGCGCGCAGAGCTCCTGCGACCAGACCGTCCGCTGACCGGCGATGCTGACCTCCCAGCCCGCGAGCTGGGCGATCCGTTGCGACTCCAGCAGCCGGTGGCTGAGCCGCGCGGTCGCCGACAGCTGCTCGGTCTCGCGTTCGAGCTGCTCGACTCGGTAGCGCTCGGTGACGTCGGTCACGAGCGCGCCGACGCCGGTGATGGCGCCGCTCGGACCGCCCGAGAGCCGCATCGGGAACGCGTCGACCAGCAGGTGCCGGGTGGGCCCGGACGGGACGTCGAGCTGCAGCTCCTGGTGGCGCAACACGTCTCCGGTGCCCAGGACCGTGCCGAGCTGGGCGACCAGCGAGTCCGGGATGCCGGGGACCATCTCCGGCAGCGTCCGGCCGAGGTGCGCGCCGGCCGGACGCGCGCTCAGCCGGGAGAGCGCCGCGTTGACCCGGATGAACCGGAGGTCACGGTCGAACAGCGCGATGCCGATCGGTGCCGCCTCGACGAGCGGGTCCAGTACCGCGGTGGCGCGCCGGGCGGCCTCCCGCAGGAGGTTGTCGACCCAGACCACCGCCAGGGCGGTCAGGCCCAGGAAGATCGCGGCCCACATCCAGCCCTGGGCCTGGTCCGGCGGGAGCGGCTCCCGCGGCCAGGCGACCGCGGCGAGCAGCCCGCCGGTCGACACGAACGCCGCCACCATCCCGGGGCCACGGCCCGCGACCACGGTCGAGGCGACCACCGCGATCAGGAACAGGAACCCGGGGATGACCTGGACGGTCGGCGTGGTCGTGGTGACCAGCGCCGGGCCCAGCGGCAGCAGGACACCAACGACCCAGCGGCCGGGTCCGGCTATCCAGACCCGCCGCCGTCCCAGGACCGTCTGCCGCAGCAGCGTCCGCCTCGCCAGCTTCACCGCTGATCGCTCCGTCGGTGGGAGCCGGGCCGTTCAGCCCAGCTGACGCAAACAGACCGTTTCCGGCATCGCCTGCAATGCGGCGAGCACGTCGTCGGAGAGTACGCCGGGAACGTCGGTCACGACGTATCCGAGTTCCCCGCGGGTGTTCAGTAGCTGGCCCTCGATGTTGACGCCGTGCTCGGCCAGGATCCGGTTCACGGTCGCGAGTACGCCCGGTGTGTTCCGGTGCAGGTGCGCGAGCCGGTGGGTACCGGGCGCCTGCTCGAGGTTGAGCGGCGGCAAGTTGACCGAGAGCGTCGTGCTGCCGGTCTCGAGGAAGCCACGCAGCTTGCCGGCGACGAACCGGCCGATGTCTTCCTGCGCCTCCTCGGTGGAGCCACCGATGTGCGGGGTCAGGATGACGTTCGGCAGCCCGCGCAGGTCGGAGACGAACTCGTCACCCCGTTTGTTCGGCTCGTGCGGGAACACGTCGACGGCGGCACCCACCAGGTGCCCGCTGACGATGTGATCGCGCAGAGCCTCGTGGTCGACGACGAACCCGCGGCAGAGGTTGAGGAAGATCGAGCCCGGGCGCATCCGGGCGAACTGGGCCTCACCGAACAGCCCGGCGTTGCCCGGCCGGCCGTCGACGTGGAGGCTCACGACGTCGGCCCAGTCGAGCAGGTCTTCGAGGCTGGTGTAGCGGCGGGCGTTGCCGAGCGCGAGCTTGTCGGCGGTGTCGAAGAAGCCGACCGACATGCCCATCGCCTCGGCGAGCACCGAGAGCTGGCTCCCGATGTTGCCGTAGCCGACGATGCCCAGCCGGCGTCCGCGCACCTCGTGGCTGCCGTCGGCCGATTTGTCCCAGACACCCTCGTGCAGGGACTTGTTCTTCTCGGTCAGGCGACGGGTGAGCGCGACGATCTCGGCCAGCGCGAGCTCGACCACACTGCGGGTGTTGGAGAACGGGGCGTTGAAGACCGCGATGCCCCGACCGGCCGACGAGACCAGGTCGATCTGGTTCGTACCGATGCAGAACGCACCGATCGCCAGCAGGTCGGACGCCTTCTCCAGCACGGTCTCGGTGACCTGGGTCTTCGAGCGGATGCCGAGCAGGTGGACCCCGGACAGCGCGTCGATCAGGTCCGACTCGTCGAGCGCGCCCGGCCGTGCGTCCACCTCGATGCCGGCCGAGCCGAGGATCGATACGGCATGGGGGTGGACGTTCTCCAGCAGCAGTGCCTTGAGCATGACCCCATTGTCGCTCGTGACGGCCCCGAGCTGAAATCGTCGCGGAGCGGCGTCCGTCTCAGTTCGCGGGTGTGGTGGGCTCCTCCAGCGCGAACAGCAGGTCGAGGCCGACCGTCACCATCGCCTTGCGGACCATCGGCGGAACCCGCTGCAGCGTGGTCAACCGGCTTTGCTCCGCGGTCAGGTGATGCAGGCGGACGAGGAAGCTGAGCGCCTGCGAGCCGATGAACGTGACGCCGCCGAGGTCGACGACGACGTCGGAGGGCTGGGCCTCCGCGGCCGTGCCGAGCGCGCCCTCGAGCAGATCGGCGACGAGAAGGTCGATTTCGCCGCTGAGCGTGATCGTCACCAGCCCGCCGGTCACAGCGGTGTTGACGCGGCTCTGGGGGTTGAGCCAGCCTGAGCGATTTTCCATGGGGTCGCGGTCCTCCTGCGGCCGATCAGCGGCGAAGACCGGCCTGAGGACACCAGAAACCGGCCCGCGTCGCATCGCGTTAGGCCGTCTGCTCGACCCGAGTCGCCCCGGAACAGGGGTGGCTCGCGGCAATCTTAGTGGCGGACGGTGAGCGCGGATCAACCCGGGCCCTTTTGGGGAACACCGGCCCGGGTAGGACAGGACACGGAACCGACGAGGGAGATCGAATGACGGTCGACGGTGGCGCCGGAGCACGCAGCGGTGCATTGGGTAGCGGTGGCGGGCTCGGGGTCGCGCCCGAACGCCTGACGGACGAGGACCTGCTGCGCGAACTGCGGCGGTTGCACGACACCCGGCACGAGACGCTGCGCCACGGCTCGGACGACGCGCTCGACGCGCACACGGTGCGGCTCGCCGACCTGGAGTCGGAGTACCTCCGGCGCCGGCCGCAACGCGAGATCGACCCGGGCCGCCTCCGGGAAGGCGCCCGCGATCGCGAGTGAGAGGGTTGGTCACATGCGCTACCTCTCGCTCGGGAATTCCGGACTGCAGGTGTCGGCGGTCGGCCTCGGCTGCAACAACTTCGGCGGACGCCTGGACGTCGACGCGACCAGGGCGGTTGTCGACGCCGCGCTCGACGTCGGCATCACGCTGCTCGACACCGCGGAGAGTTACGGCGGCCGGGGCGCGTCCGAGCTCGTCCTCGGCGAAGTGCTGGCCGGGCGGCGCGACGAGGTCGTGCTCGCGACGAAGTTCGGCTCGCAGGGCTCCGACCTGGGGTACGGTCCGGCGGCCGGGGCGAAAGGTGGCCGCGCGTACGTCCGGCGTGCGGTCGAGGAGTCGCTGCGCCGCCTGCGGACCGACCACATCGACCTGCTCCAGCTGCACACGCCGGACCCGGTGACGCCGATCGCCGAGACGCTGGTCGCGCTGGACGAGCTGGTGAAGGCCGGAAAGGTGCGCTACCTCGGGCACTCGAACTTCCGCGGCTGGCAGCTGGCCGAGGCCGCGCACGTCGCGCGCGAGCTGGGGACCGTGCCGTTCATCTCGGCGCAGAACCACTGGTCGCTGCTCGAGCGGGACGTGGAGCGCGAGCTGGTACCGGCCGCCCTGCACTACGGAATCGGCGTGCTGCCGTACTTCCCGCTGGCGAACGGCCTGCTCACCGGCAAGATCCGGCGCGGACAGCCGGTACCCGAGAACACCCGGCTGGCCGGTCGCGACTCCTACGTCACCGAAGCGAAGCTCGACCGGGTCGAGGCGCTGGCGCAGTGGGGCGCGGAGGCCGGGCGGTCGCTGCTGGAGATCGCGATCGGCGGGCTCGCCGCGCGGCCGGGCTGCGGCTCGGTGATCGCGGGCGCGACGTCGGCGGAGCAGGCCCGGGCGAACGCGGCGGCGGGGGAGTGGCTTCCCGGCGCGGACGAACTGGCGGCGATCGACGAGATCGTTCCGGCCCGGGTCTGATCGGCACGGGCCTGAATTGTCGTAGGGGCGGGCCAGAATTCGTGGCGTGCTGATCGCGCTCGTTCCGGGGTGGGGCGGCGGCGGGTGGCTGGCGGAGGTCGATGCCGCCGGCGCCGTCGCCGGCCCCGTGCGGTGGTACGCCGAGAGTGCGGTGCTGGCCAGGGCGGTCGCCGAGCGCGAACGGGCCGACCGGCCGCGCTGGCTCTGGCCCACCGCGGCCGCCGTGTACCCGGCGCTGCTGCGGGCCGGGGTACGGGTCGAGCGCTGCCACGACCTCGAGCTGGTCGAGGCGCTGCTCAACGGCTACGACGGGCAGTGGGGCGCGCCGAAGTCACTGGCGTCGGCGCTGGCCCGCGTCCGCGGCCTGCCGGTTCCGGAGGATCCGCCGCCCCGCGCCCGCGACGTCCAGGCCTCGCTCTTCGCGATGGACGCCGGCCCCACGGCCGAGGGCGACCCGGTGGCCGACGTCGCCGAGGTCTACCGGGCGCAGTTGCGGCGGGTGGCGGCGCTCGAGCGTCCCGACAGGTTCCGGCTACTGATCGCCGCCGAATCGGCGGGTGCGCTGGCCGCGGCCGAGATGGGGCACGACGGGCTGCCGTGGTCGGCCGAGCGGCACGACGCACTGCTCTCGACGATGCTCGGCCCGCGTCCGCTGCCGGGTGACCTGCCGGTCCGGCTGCACGAACTGGCCGCCGAGGTGCGCGACGCGTTCGGCGGCGTGAAGGTCAACCCCGATGCCCCGGCCGACGTCGTCCGCGCGTTCGGGCGGGCGGGCATCCAGATCCCGTCGACGCGGTCCTGGGTGCTCAAGCGGGTCGAGCATCCGGCGGTGGCGCCGATCCTCGCGTACAAGGAGCTGTCCCGGCTGTTCGCGGCCAATGGCTGGGCCTGGCAAGACACCTGGGTCGCGGGCGGGCGGATGCGTCCCGAGTTCGTGCCCGGCGGGGTCGTGTCGGGGCGCTGGGCCACCCGGGGCGGGGCCGCGCTGCAGCTCCCGAAGATCGTCCGGCAGGCCGTGGTCGCCGATCCGGGGCACGTCCTGGTGGTGGCCGACGCGGCGGCGCTGGAGCCGCGGGTGCTGGCCGCGATGTCCGGCGATCGGAAGCTGGCCGAGTTCGCGGCCGCGGGCGATCTCTACACCGCGCTGGCCACGGACGCGTTCGACCACGATCGCGCCCGGGCGAAGCTGGGCATGCTCGGCGCGCTCTACGGCCAGACCAGCGGCGAGGGGGGCCGGCTGGCGCACGTGCTGCGCCGCCGTTTCCCCGAGGCGCTGGCCACGGTCGACGCGGCGGCGAGGGCCGGCGAAGAGGGCCGGCTGGTCCGGTCTTTCCTCGGCCGCACGTGCCCGCCGGCCGGTGCCTCGTTCGAAGTGACCGCGGTCACCGGCGAGGGCTCACCGACCGGTGCCTCCGAGGGGTCCGGCGGCGACGGCCCTGGCGGCGACGGTCCCGGTGATCCGGAGGCGCGCGACCGGGCGCGCCGGGCCGCACGAGGCCGGTTCACCCGCAACTTCGTGGTGCAGGCCACCGCGGCCGAGTGGGCGCTGATCCTGGTCGCCGGGCTCCGGCGCCGCCTGTACCCGACCGAGGCGCGCCTGGTCTTCTTCCAGCACGACGAGGTCGTCGTGCATTGCCGCCAGGAGGTCGCGGACGACGTGCGCGACGCCGTGGTCGCCTCCGCCGAAGAGGCGCGGACCCTGCTGTTCGGCCCGACGCCGGTCCGGTTCCCGCTCGACCTCGCGGTCGTGACGTCCTACGCCGACGCGTGAGCCGCGCTCGCCGCCTCGTACTGCTCGACGACCTGCCGGTGCACTCGCCGCTCGACGACGAACGAGAGGAACGGGATCGTGCCGGCCAGCATCACGCCGAGGATCTTGAGCACCGGCCAGCGCAGCCGTACCGCCAGGTCGAGCGTCACGACCAGATACACCATGTAGAGAAAGCCGTGCAGCGGGCCGATCGTCTCGGTCAGCGTCGGGTTGTCGCCGAAGTACTTCAGCGGCATCGCGACCAGCACCAGCACCAGCAGGCCGACGCCGACCACGTACGCGGCGATCCGGTAACGGGTCAGCGCTGACTTCACGGAGGGGTTCACGGTGCGGTCCTTCCGGACTCGGTCGGTTTGTTCAGCGACGTGAGGTACGCGTTGTACGCGAGGAGGGCCTCGTCGTCGGTCGGCTCGGGCGACGGCGCGGCGGGCCGGTACCGGCGCCGCACCTGCACCGTGCGCCGCTGCGGATCGTGCGCGGCGTCCGCCCCGGGCTTCTGGTCTTCGCCCGGCGGCCCGCCCACTTCGAGGCGCAGCATGCGGTACCAGGCGTAGCCGACGAAGGCGGCGAACGCCGGCCACTGCAGCGCGTAGCCGAGGTTCTGCGCGGTGCCGGTGAGCGAGTGGGCGCGCCCCCACTGCCACCAGGCGAGGCCGAGGCAGGCCGCGATGAGCACGATCGCGACCGCGTGGCGCACGAGCCACCGCGGGGAGAGCAGAACCGACCGCACGTCCCGAGATTACCGCTTGACTACGTCAGGTCGAAGAGTGCGTCGACCCCGGTGATTTCGAGCACCCGGCCGGCCGCCGAGGACGGACGGGCCACCTGGAACTTGCCACCCACGTTCCGCGCCTCGTGCCAGAGCGTCACGAGGACGCCGAGGCCGGTCGAGTCGAGGAACGAGACGTCGGCCAGGTCGACGGTGAGCGTCGGCGCCGGGCCGGACCCATGCAGCGCGGACGTGCCGGACGACCGGAGCTGACCTGCGGTGTCGAGGTCGAGCGCACCGGCGACCCGGAGCACGACCTCGCTCCCGACCTGCTCGGTCGTGAGCGACCAGGGCACGTTCTCCATCTGCTCCCCTCCGGGCCGGGCCGGCGCACCGACCCGGACGACACCCCGGACCGGGGCGGCCTTCGGAACCCGATCGTAGAGGGAACGCGGGCGGTCAGGACCCGGCATCGGGCGCGGCCTCGTCCTTCTTCGGAGCGTAGTTCGGCACGTACTCCTGCCCGGAAAGCGCGCCGATCGCCGACACGATCTGGTCGGTCACCGCACGGCGCGCCCGCGCCTTGCCCGCCTGCCCCTTGAACTCCTCGAACGTCAGCGGCTCGCCGATCCGGATACCGACCTTCACCGGCCGCGGCATCCGGCGGCCCGGCGGCAGCGCCCGCTCGGTGTTCATCATCGCGACCGGCACGACCGGGACGTTCGAGGTCAGCGCCAGCCACGCGACCCCGGTGCGGCCGCGGTAGAGCCGGCCGTCGGGGGAGCGGGTGCCCTCCGGGTAGATACCGAACAGCTCGCCGCTCTGGAGGATCTTCAGGCTGGCGTCGAGCGCCTCCTGGGCGGCCCGGTTGTTGCCGCGGTTGATCGGCACCTGGCCCTGGCCACGCATGATCCGCGCGGTGAGCCGGTCGATCGGCCGGGTGCCGGTGAAGTACTCCTGCTTGGCGACGAACACGACGGGGCGGTCGACGACCAGCGGCAGGAACACCGAATCGAGAATCGAGAGGTGGTTGGACGCGAGAATCGCCCCACCCGTCTCGGGAATGTGCTCCTTGCCCTGCACCCACGGGCGGAACGCCAGGTGGAGGAAGGGGCCCGCGACCAGTTTGCTCAGGCCGTAAGCCATGAGAACTCCTCCCCACGGACACTGCGGTGCGACGGGATCACCCTAGAACGCCCGGCGTCCGGGTGGGACGGCCGGGCGGCGCCCAGGCGAGGGCAAGAGTGACTCACAGCACTTAGGTCAGTACGGACCGTTCCCGGTGGATGGCGTCGTGCAACGTGGACAACCGGGCTCCGGTGCCACCCCAGCGGCCCGCGACGATCTCCGCGGCGATGCTCACCGCGGTCTCCTCCGGCGTGCGGGCGCCCAGGTCGAGGCCGATCGGGGACGCCAGCCGGGCGGTCTCCACCGCGGACAGCCCGGCCTCGCGGAGCCGGTCGAGGCGGTCTTCGTGCGTGCGGCGCGAGCCCATCGCCCCGACGTAGGCCGCCGGGATACGCAGCGCGACCTCCAGCACCGGGACGTCGAACTTCGGGTCGTGGGTGAGGATGCAGAGCACCGCCCGCTCGTCCACCCGGCCGGCGTCCGCCTCGGCCTGGAGGTACCGGTGCGGCCACTCGACGATCACCTCGTCGGCGTCCGGAAAACGCTTCTTGGTGGCGAACACCGGACGCGCGTCGCACACCGTCACGCGGTAGCCGAGGAACGAGCCGATCCGCGCGAGCGCGGCGGCGAAGTCGATCGCGCCGAACACGATCATCCGGGGGCGGGGAGCGAAGCTCGCGACGAACAGGGTCAGATCGTCACCGCGGCGCTCACCGTCGTGGCCGTAGTGGACGGTCGCCGTCCGCCCGGCGGCCAGCAACCCGCGGGCGTCGTCGGTGACCGCCTCGTCGAGCCGGCTGGAGCCGAGCGTGCCGGCCACCCGATCCGGCCAGATGACCAGCCGGCGGCCGACGCGGTCGTCGCCGGTGGGTGCGGCGTTGCTGGAGATGCACGTCACGACCGCGACCGGCGAGCCGCCGCGGATCGACGCGACGACGTCGCCGAACTCCGGGTAGGTCTCGCGGTCGATCCGTTCGACCCAGACGTCGAGGATGCCGCCGCAGGTCAGTCCGACGGCGAACGCGTCGTCGTCGGAGACGCCGTAGCGCTCCAGGCTGCCCTCGCCGGAAGCGATGGCCTCCTGCGCCCGCTCGTACACCGCGCCCTCGACGCAGCCGCCGGAGACGCTGCCGACCGCGGTGCCGTCGGCGCCCACCAGCATCGACGCCCCGGCCGGCCGGGGCGCGCTCTTCCAGGTGGCGACCACGGTGCCGACGCCGACCGGCTGGCCGGCCGCCCACCACGCATACAGGTCGTCGATGACCTCACGCATACGCCTCACCCCTCATCTAGCCACTATTGCTCGTGGCGGGGCGGAACGCCTAGGCGTTCACGTTATAGACGTACCCGTAAAAGACGCCGCCGAGGATCAAAGCGCCGACGCCGAGGAAGAACATCCGGTTACGACGAGACATTTTGGGCATCCACTTGCGCTGAGCCCAATTCAGCAGCAGGCCCGCGAGAATGACGAAAATGATGATGACGAACGCATCGGGGTTGTCCCGCAGCGTGCTGCCATCCTCACCGAGATACACGTGACTCCTCCGGGTAGTGGAGCGACTTCTCAACGTTACGAGTCGTTCGGCGTTCTTCGCGCAGGGTAGGGGGTGAGGGAACGTGACAGAATTCGCGGATGGCATCTCGCTGGAAGAGGGCTTCTCCCGCGTTGCTGGCCGGTGGTCTCGCCACGATGGGCGTCCTGCACTTCGCCACGCCGAAGCCGTTCGTGAAGATCATCCCGTCCTGGTTGCCGGCGCCGGAGGCGTTGGTCGCGGCCAGCGGCGCGGCCGAGCTCGCGTGTGCGGCGCTGGTGGCGATACCGAAGACGCGGGGGCTGGGCGGGCTGGCGACCGCCGCGCTGTTCGTGGGCGTGTTCCCGGCGAACTGCCAGATGGCGCTGGATGCCCGCACGACCCCGTCCAAGGCCATCGCCTACGGACGTCTGCCGCTCCAGGTTCCGCTGGTCGCCTGGGCTCTCAGCGTGTCCAGGCGAGGAGCTGGCCGGCCGGCCAGGTGTTGATCACCGTCGCGGGGTCGACCCCGCACAGGGCGGCCCGGGCACAGCCGTAGGGCTGCCAGTCGAGCTGGCCGGGTGCGTGGGCGTCGGTGTCGATCGCGAAGTGACAACCGGCCTCGACGGCCAGCCGGAGCAGGCGCTTCGGCGGGTCGAGCCGCTCCGGCCGGGAGTTGATCTCGACCGCGACGCCCCGCTCGGCGCAGGCCGCGAACACCGCGTCGGCATCGAACTGGCTCTCCGGACGCTTGCCCTGCCCGGTGGACTCGCGCCCGGTGACCAGCCGGCCGGTGCAGTGCCCGAGCACGTCGGTGTTCGGGTCGTCGATCGCGCGCAGCATCCGCTTGGTCATCGCGTCGGCGGGCGCCCGGAGCTTCGAGTGGACGCTGGCCACGACCAGGTCGAGCCGCTCGAGCAACTCCGGCTCCTGGTCGAGCGTGCCGTCCTCGTTGATGTCGACCTCGATGCCGGTCAGGATCCGGAACGGCGCCAGCTCGGCATTCAGTTCGGCCACCACGTCCAGCTGCTGCCGCAGGCGATCGGCGGAGAGCCCGTTCGCGACGGTCAGCCGGGGCGAGTGATCGGTGAGCACGAGGTAGTCGTGGCCGATGCTGCGCGCGGCCTCGGCCATCTCGCGGATCGGCGAGCCGCCGTCGGACCAGTCCGAGTGGGCGTGGCAGTCGCCCTTGAGCAGCGCCCGCAGTGCGTTGCCCGCCTCGTCGACGGACGTGCCCGCGGTGGCCTCGAGCCGCCGGAGGTAGACCGGCTCCTCGCCGTCGAGCGACTCGGCCACGCACCGCGCGGTGACGTCACCGATGCCCGGCAGTTTCTTGAGCGTGCCGGCCTCGGCGCGCTCGCGCAGCTCGTCCGGGTCGATCTTCTGCACCGCGGTGGCCGCCGATCGGAACGCACGTACCCGGTAGGTGGCCTCGTGAGCCCGCTCCAGCAGGAACGCGATCCGCCGGAGGTCGGCGACCGGGTCACGCTCGGTGTCCGTCACGACCACACCGTACCCGTGAGAGCCTTGGGGCATGACCTCGCGGAAAGACATCGAGTGCTGGCTGATGGACATGGACGGCGTACTCGTCCACGAGGGCATCCCGGTGCCGGGTGCGCCGGAGTTCCTCGGCAAGCTGGTCGAAAAGGGCCGCCGCCACCTGGTGCTGACGAACAACTCGATCTACACCCCCCGAGACCTCTCGGCCCGGTTGCAGCGGGCCGGCATCACGGTGCCGCCGGAGTCGATCTGGACGTCGGCGCTGGCCACCGCCCGGTTCCTCGACGACCAGCGTCCGGGCGGCACCGCGCACGTCGTCGGCGAGGCCGGTCTGACCACCGCGCTGCACGACATCGGCTACATCCTCACCGACGCCGACCCGGACTACGTCGTGCTCGGCGAGACCCGCAACTACAGCTTCGAGGCGATCACCACCGCGATCCGGCTGATCGACCGCGGGGCCCGCTTCATCGCGACGAACCCCGACGCGACCGGCCCCTCGCACGAGGGCGCACTGCCCGCGACCGGTGCGGTGGCCGCGCTGATCAGCAAGGCCACCGGCGTCGAGCCGTACTTCGTGGGCAAGCCGAACCCGCTGATGATGCGCTCGGCGCTCAACGCGGTCGACGGCCACAGCGAATCGACGGTGATGATCGGCGACCGGATGGACACCGACGTGATCGCCGGCATGGAGGCCGGGCTGCAGACCGTGCTGGTGCTCACCGGCGTGACCCGGGCCGAGGACGTCAACCGGTTCCCGTTCCGGCCCTCGCGGATCCTCAACTCGATCGCGGACCTGGTCGACGAGGTCTGAGCTCTGGCACGATGGAGAGTCTTTGATTCCGGTCACGGGGCGGGCGGGGGTGCAGGGACGTGGGTGATCCGAAGAGTCAGCGCCCTGACCGTCGCGTCGCGCGGCGGCTCGCGAACCGATCGGTCATCGAGGACGCCGCCCTCCGCCTGTTCGCGGAGAAGGGCTACGAAAGCACCACGGTGGACGAGATCGCGACCGCGGCCGGGGTCAGCGTCCGGTCGTTCCACTACCACTTCCCGACGAAGCGCGACGTGCTCGTCGGCGACCTGAGCGGCAAGGCGGAGGACCTGGCGCTCGCGCTGGCGGCCCAGCCCGACGGGCAGCACCCGCTGGCCGCGATCCGGGCCGCGCTGCACGCACTGGGCCTGCAGCAGGACGTCCACCACCGGGAGCGGACGCTGCTGCGGGCACGGATCCTGCGGTCCGAGCCGCACCTGGTGCCGTTCGCGCACGAACTGTTCCGCGGGTTCGGCCGGGTGCTGTCCGAGGACGTCGCCCGCCGCTCCGGGCTCGATCCCGACCGCGACGCGTACCCGCGGCTGGTCGCGTCGGTCGCGGTGGCGGTGCTCGGGTCGACGATGCTGTCGCTGGCGTCGGAGCGCTGCGATCAGGCGGCGTGGGAAGAGGCCATCGACAGCGCGCTGGCGTGCGTGCTGGCCGGGCTGCCCACGCCCTGCGCCTGACGTGCGGCGGCGTCCGCGGTTTCCACGGGTCCGGCGGCTTCCAGGGGTGCGGCTGCTTCCGCGGATTCGGCGGCCGGGAAGACGTGCAGGCTGAGCAACAGGTAGCGGGCCAGGCCGCCGACCGCGGACGCGGCCAGCATCACGGTCAGTTCCAGCGCGTTGCTCGCGTGCGGGTCGGCGGCGTCGAGCACGAGCAGCGCGCCGGTGGTGACGACGTAGGAGAGCAGCACGGTGCCGGCGGCGGCCAGCCGGGCCAGGAATCCGCTGCGGTCGCTGCGGAACGTCCACGAGCGGTGCGCCTCGTTGGAGAGCAGCGTCGAGACGATCGACGCGACGGTGTTCGCGGCCGCGGACGGCATGAGGAGCAGCAGCGGCACGAAGATCACCGCCGAGAGCAGCGTCGAGGCGCTTCCCACCACGACGAACCGCACGAAGGGCCAGACGTGCCGGCGGGCGACCGTGCCGGTGGAGAGGGCCGCGGCGCGCAGCCGCGCGGTGGCGGCGGTGACGCGCGGACGCGCCCGTCCGGCCGCGGCGCGCAGGTGCGCGGACCCGGGGTGGACGATCGCCAGGGCGACCAGCAGCAACGCGCAGCCGACGATGCCGTCGAGCCAGTAGTGGTTCCCGGTCACGATCACCACCGCCACGGTGGCCAGCGGATGGAGTACGGCGAGCAGGCGCCACCGGCTGCGCACCGTCCGGATGACCGCGACCGCGACCAGCACGGCCCAGGCCACGTGCATCGACGGCATCGCGGCGAACTGGTTCGCCAGCCCGGTACCGACCGGCCCGTACACGGACTGGCCGTAGACGTGCGCGGTGTCGACCATGCCGTGGTCGGTGAGCATCCGCGGCGGCGCGAGCGGGTAGAGGATGTGCCCGGCCAGCGCGAAACCGGTCAGCAGCACGAGCGTCCAGCGGAACCACGGGTACGTGGCGGGCCGCCGCAGGAACAGCCAGACCAGCACCGCCAGCGTCGCGGGGAAGTGCACCCGGGCGTAGTACGTGTTCATCAGCTCGATGAGCCACGACTGCCCCAGCGCGGCGTGCTGGATCGAGTGCTCGCTGGGTAATCCGAGCCATCGCTCGAACGACCAGAGCGACTCGGCGTGCTGGAACGCGGCCCCGGTGTGCTGCGACGCCAGCAGACGTCCGCCCAGGTACGCGAGGTACAGCACAGCGATCAGCGGCACCTCCCGTAAGGCCCGCTGGACCACACCACTCTTCACTCGCTTCACCTCCTGCGCGAGAGACACTACTGCGTAATGCAAAGTAGTACTCATAGCGAAGGCGGTGACGCTGCGTCGTTGCTGCTCACAGCGTTACGATCTACTAATTTTCAGGATCTGCAAAGTTGCTACATGCATGTTGTTGGTCACACGGACTGCGTTACGTCACGTGCTGGACACCTACGACGTGCGCTTCGGCGGACCGCTCGAGGCCCGGACCACGAGTTCGGGGGAGAACCGCACCTGCCGGTGGACGTGCGCGGCAGGCGCGTCCGCCTCGGCCAGGAGAAGTTCGGCGGCGGTGCGCCCGAGCAGATGGCGGGGCTGTCGCACGGAGCTCAGCGGCACCGCCGCGGCGGCGGCGAACTCGATGTCGTCGTACCCGACGATCGACAGATCGCCGGGCACCGAGAGCCCGCGCGACACCATCACCTGCAGGACGCCGAGCGCGAGCAGGTCGTTGGCGCAGAACACCGCGGTCGGAGGGTTGCGCAGGCCGAGCAGACGCTCACCGGCGTCCCGGCCGGAGGCGACGTTCAGCGCGGCGCCGGCCAGGATCTCCAGGTGACCACCGGCGGCCGCGCCCTGGTACCGGTCGGCGCACTGGGCCAGGCTCATCGGGCCGCTCACGTAGGCGATCCGTTCGTGCCCCAGGTCGCGCAGGTGCGCTGCCGCCAGTTCACCGCCGAGCACGTCGTCCACCGCGACCGAGCAGTAGTCGCCCTCACCGGCGTGCCGGTCGAGCAGCACCACCGGGACGCCCCGGGAGCGCAGGCGGGCCAGCCGTTCGCCGTCGATGTCGACCGGGGTGATCAGGACGCCCTGGACGCGCTGTTCCTCGAGCAGGTCGAGGTAGGCCAGCTCCTTCTCGCGGCGCTCGTCGGAGTTGCAGAGGATGACCGCGAGCCCGGCCTCGTTGGCGGCGTCCTCGACCCCGCGGGCGACGTCGGTGAAGAACGGGTTCGTGACGTCGAGGACGACCAGGCCGAGCGTGCGGCTGCGACCGGCGCGGAGGTGGCGGGCCGACTCGTTCCGGACGAAACCCAGCTCCTCGATCGCCCGCCGGACGCGCTCGCGGGTCGCGGGGGCCACGGCCTCGGGCCGGTTCAGCACGTTGGAGACGGTTCCGACGGACACCCCGGCTCGCTCCGCGACCTCCCGGATGCTCGTCGTCGCCATGCGCTGCCCCTCTCCCGACCTGGCGGGAGCGTACGCGTAGCACCGGCCTATTTGAAACGTCTCAGTCGTGTGGCCAGCTTAGAGGCCTCCGGTGGTTCGAGGTCACGGAAATGTCACGCAGGCGAAACCGTTGACACGTGACGGCGCTCACTCGTACGGTCGGCGCCACTGCATTGAAACGATTCATTACCGCCTGCCGCAACGGAGCGTGCCCCGTGACCCACAGCGAGCCCCTGCTCCGTCTGGAGGGGGTGGGCAAGACATTCGGTGCGTTGCGCGCGCTCGACGGCGTCTCGCTGGATCTTCGTCCGGGCGAGATCCACGCGCTGATGGGCGAGAACGGCGCCGGCAAGTCCACGCTGGTGCGCATCCTCGCGGGCGTGCACCGGCCCGACAGCGGCGTGGTTCTGCTGGACGGCTCCGAGGTGACGTTCGCCGACCCGGCTTCGGCGCGCGACGCCGGTATCGCGGTGATCTACCAGGAGCCGAACCTGTTCGGCGACCTCTCGGTCACCGAGAACGTGTTCATGGGCCGCCAGCCACTGGGGCGCTTCCGGTCGATCGATCGGCGCGCGATGCGATCGCAGGTCGATGCGTTGTTCACGCGGCTCGGCGTCGCGCTCGACCCCGACCGGCCCGCTTCCGGGCTGTCGATCGCCGACCAGCAGCTGGTCGAGATCGCGAAGGCGCTCTCGCTCAACGCACGGGTCATCGTCATGGACGAGCCGACCGCGGCGCTCTCGTCCCGCGAGGTCGAGCGGCTGTTCACGGTCGCCCGCACGCTCCGGGCCGACGGTGCGGCGCTGGTCTTCATCTCGCACCGGCTCGACGAGGTCTACGCGCTCTGCGACCGGGTGACCGTGCTGCGGGACGGCAAGTTCGTCTCGTCCGACCCGCTGGCCGACGTCACCGAGGACGAGCTGGTCCGCCGGATGGTCGGCCGCGATCTGGACGCGTTGTTCCCGAAGCTCGACACCACGCCGGGCCCGGTGGCGCTCGAGGTGTCGCGGCTGACCCGCGAGGGTGTGTTCACCGACGTCTCGTTCGAGGTCCGGACCGGGGAGATCGTGGCGCTGGCCGGGCTGGTCGGCTCCGGACGCAGCGAGGTGGCCAGGGCGGTCTTCGGGATCGACCGCTACGACGCCGGAAGCGTCACCGTGAACGGGTCGGTGCTGAAGCCTGGCCGGCCGGCCGCGGCGATCGACGCCGGGATCGCGCTGGTTCCCGAAGACCGGCGCCAGCAGGGCCTGGTCATGGAGCTCTCGATCGAACGCAACGCCACGATGACGCAGATGGGGGCGCTGTCGCGCTTCGGCCTGCTCGGCGGGCGGGCGGAGCGGATCCGGGCCAAGGAGTGGGCGACCCGGCTGCAGCTGAAGTACCGCAGCCTGTCGGACGCGGTCGGGGTGCTCTCCGGCGGTAACCAGCAGAAGGTCGTGCTGGCCAAGTGGCTGGCGACGGCGCCGAAGGTGCTCATCGTCGACGAGCCGACCCGGGGGATCGACGTCGGGACGAAGGCCGAGGTGCACCGGTTGCTGTCCGAACTGGCCTCGCAGGGCGTGGCGGTGCTGATGATCTCGTCGGAGCTTCCGGAGGTGCTCGGCATGGCCGATCGGGTCCTGGTGATGCGGGAGGGCCGGCTCGCGGCCGAGTTCTCGCGTGCGGACGCGACCGAAGAGTCCGTGCTGTCGGCGGCGGTCGGACGGAGGGCCGCATGAGTGCCCCGGTCACGGCCGGCGGCTCCGGCACGGGCACCGGGGGCGGCGCGCCCGTGGCCGAGCGGCAGCGCTCGGCGGCGGCGCTGCTCGGACGGCTCGCCCGGGCCAGGGAACTGGGCCTCGTCGTCGCGTTGCTGCTGCTCTTCGGGGCGACCGCGGCGGTCAACCCGCGGTTCATCGGGGTGCAGAGCCTCAAGGACATCCTGCTCAACACCGCGATCGTCGGGCTGCTGGCGGTCGGCCAGACGCTGGTCGTCGTCACCCGCAACATCGACCTGTCGGTCAGCTCGGTGCTCGGCATCTCGGCGTTCGTCACCGGCCTGATGTTCGCCGACCACGAGGTCCCGATCGTCCTGGCGTTCGTGGTCGGGATCCTGATCGGCGCGGTGTGCGGCGTGATCAACGGCGTGCTGGTCGCGGTCTGCCGGATCCCGGCGCTGGTGGTCACGCTGGGCACGCTCTACGTGTTCCGTGGCTTCGACTTCTGGCTGGCGGGCTCGCGGCAGATCAACGCGGCCGACCTGCCCTCGTCGTTCCTCGATCTCGGTAGCGGATCGATCCTCGGCGTCCCGTACCTGGTGATCATCGCGCTGGTGCTGCTGGCGGTCGTCGCGTGGGGGATGCGGAACCTGAGGTCGGGCCGGGAGCTGTACGCGATCGGGTCGAACCCGGAGGCGGCGCGGCTGGCCGGTATCGCGGTCGGGCGCCGGGTGTTCTCGGCGTTCGTGCTGACCGGGGCACTGTCCGGACTGGCCGGTGTGCTGTGGGCCGCGCGCTTCGGGACGATCGACGCGACCGCGGCGACCGGGTTCGAGCTCAACGTCGTGGCGGCGGTCGTCGTCGGTGGCGTGGCGATCTTCGGGGGGAGCGGCACCGTGGTCGGGGCCGCGCTCGGCGCGCTGCTGCTGTCGACGATCGGGTCGGCGCTGGTCGTGCTGAAGGTCGAGGCGCTCTGGGAGCGGGCGATCGACGGTGGGCTGCTGCTCGCGGCGATCACGCTCGACCGCCTGCTCGCCCTGCGGGCCGAACGCGCACTGCGAGCCACCGCCAGCCGAGGCGCAACCACCCTCCCGACCGCGCCCGCGAACGGCGCGCCCGCGAACGGCGCGCCCGCCGCGGGCGGCTCGCCGCAAGACGGTGGGCCGCAAGACGGCTCGGCTGCTGCGGCGGACGAGCCCACCACGGGCGCGACCGCTGAGGCCGACGGCCCCACCGCGGGCCATCCCGGCGCCGCTGATGCCGCTCAGGGAGGAACCCGCTGATGAGTACGACGGTTCTGCCCCCCGCGGGCACGTCCGAACAGCGGGAGGGCCCCTCTGGAGACGGGTCGCCGCTGCGGCGGCTGCTCTCCTGGGAAGGCGCGATCACCGCGCTGCTGATCTTCGTGATCCTGGTCGCGTCGTTCGGCGTCGACAGCTTCGACAGCTCGTTCAACATCACGAACCTGCAGCTCGACATCATCGAGATCGCGATCATGTCGCTGACGCTCACGCTGCTCGTGGTGATCGGCGAGATCGACCTCTCGATCGCCTCGAACCTGGGCATGTGCAGCGCGCTGATGGGCGTGCTCTGGAACGCGGGCCTGTCGATCGAGTCGATCATCCCGATCGTCATCCTGGTCGGCGCGCTCGCCGGAGCCTTCAACGGTTTCCTGGTGACGGTCGTCGGCCTGCCGAGCCTCGCGGTCACGATCGGCACGCTCGCGCTCTATCGCGGCCTCGCCTACGTGTTCCTCGGCGACAAGGCCGTCGCCGACTTCCCGCTGAGCTACACCGCCTGGCCGGCCAAGACGCTCGGCAGCCTGCCGATCCCGTACCCCACCGTGCTGGTGATCGTGCTCGCGATCATCGCCGGCGTCGTACTGCACGCGACGCCGATCGGCCGCTCGCTGTACGCGATCGGTTCGAACAAGGAAGCCGCGCGGTTCGCCGGCATCCGGGTCAAGCGGATCACGTTCTGGCTGTTCGTCTCGTCCGGTGCGTTCGCCGGGCTGGCCTCGGTGATCTACACGTTCCGGTTCGCCAGCTCCCGCGCCGACAACGCGAACGGTCTCGAGCTGACCGTGGTCGCGGCGGTACTGCTCGGTGGCGTCTCGATCTTCGGCGGACGAGGCACGCTGCCGGGCGTCCTGGTCGCGGTGCTGCTGGTCGGCGTCCTGCGCAACGCGCTGACGCTCGAAGACATCAAGCCCGACACGCTGATGCTCGTCACCGGCGGGCTCCTGATCATCTCCGTGCTCGCTCCCAACGCCGTGACCTGGATCCGGGAGCGATGGCGACTACGAAACCTGCCTCGATAACCCCCACCCCCACCCGAAAGGGCACAACAATGATGTTGCTCCGTGCACGGAGAGCGGTAACGATCTCCGCCGCGGTCGTCGCCGTGACGCTGGCCGCGGCCGCCTGCGGTGGCACCACCAAGGACTCGACCGACAACGCGAGCGCCGGCCCGGCGTCCTCGGCGTCGGCGAACCCGGATGCGGCGCTCAAGGACGGGCTGAAGATCGCGTTCCTGCCCAAG
The DNA here is from genome assembly GCF_044454545.1 of Cryptosporangium sp. NPDC051539. Lineage (NCBI taxonomy): Bacteria > Bacillati > Actinomycetota > Actinomycetes > Cryptosporangiales > Cryptosporangiaceae > Cryptosporangium > Cryptosporangium sp. NPDC051539. Next base: position 102,757 of record NZ_JBITDV010000002.1, read on the forward strand.
CAGGTCAACAACCCGTACTTCACGGTCGCGGACAAGGGCGGCGAGAAGGCGGTCACCGAGTTCAAGGGCACGTACAAGGAGGTCGGCCCGTCCGACGCCTCCGCGTCCTCGCAGGTCTCCTACATCAACACGCTGACCCAGCAGGGCCAGAACGGCATCTGCATCTCGGCCAACGACGCCAACGCGATCGTCCCGGCCCTGACCCAGGCCCGCCAGCGTGGCGTCAAGGTCGTCACCTACGACTCGGACGCCGCGGTCGCCGGCCGCGACGCGTTCGTGAACCAGGCGAACCCGGAGGACCTGGGCCGCAGCGAGGTGCAGCTGCTCGCCAAGCAGATCGGTGAGAAGGGCAAGATCGCGATCCTGTCCGCGACGCCGAACGCGACGAACCAGAACACCTGGATCGAGTTCATGAAGGACGAACTCAAGAAGTTCCCGGGAATGCAGCTGGTGAAGGTCGCCTACGGCAACGACGACGACCAGAAGTCGTTCCAGGAGACGCAGGGTCTGCTCCAGGCCTACCCCGACCTGAAGGGCATCATCTCGCCCACCACGGTCGGTATCGCCGCGGCGGGCCGTTACCTCTCCAGCTCGCCGTACAAGGGCAAGGTGCAGCTGACCGGTCTCGGTACGCCGAACCAGATGCGTAAGTACGTCAAGGACGGCACGGTCAAGCAGTTCGAGCTCTGGGACCCGGCGAAGCTCGGTTACCTCTGCGCGTACACCGCCGCGGCGCTGGCTTCCGGCCAGATCACCGGCAAGGAAGGCGAGAAGTTCAAGGCCGGCGAGCTCGGCGAGTACACGATCGGCAAGGACGGCGCCATCTTGCTCGGCCCGCCCCAGGTGTTCGAAGCCGCCAACATAGACCAATTCAACTTCTAGAGGACGTGGGCGGCCCGCTGAGGGCCACGATGCCGAGCCGGCGCGACGACTTGAGTATTCGGCTGTACGCGGCGTCGTCGCGCCGGATCGGCAGCGAGGCCCTCAGCGGGCTCCAGGTTTCGAACAAAGGCATCAAATGCGGCGCATCTGCCTAGTGGGCCAAGTTGATCCGGCTCGGCTGGATGAATATCGCGAACGTCATGCAGCGGTGTGGCCGGAGATGCTGGCCGCGCTCACCCGGCACGGGTGGACGAACTACTCGCTGTTCCTGACGGACGACGGTCTCCTGATCGGCTATCTGGAGACCGAGGACTACGACGCGGCGCTCGCCGGCATGGCCGGCGAAGAGGTCAACGCCCGCTGGCAGGCCGACATGGGCCCGTTCTTCGTCGGGCTGGGGGACCGCCGCCCGGACGAGGGCTTCCTCGTCGTCCCCGAAGTGTTCCACCTCGACTGAAAGATATTGCGATGTCCCGAGTCACTGACGTACTCAACAGCCAACACATCGAGCTGCCCTCGTGGGCGTTCGCGAACTCGGGGACCCGGTTCAAGGTCTTTCCGCAGGCCGGCGTCCCGCGCGACCCGTACGAGAAGGTCGCCGACGCCGCCCAGGTGCACAAGTACACCGGTGCCGCCCCGACGGTCGCGCTGCACATCCCCTGGGACAAGACCGACGACTACGCCGACCTGGCCCGCTACGCCGAGGACCAGGGCGTCACGCTCGGCACGATCAACTCGAACGTGTTCCAGGACAACGACTACATGCTCGGCAGCGTCACCAACCCGTCGGCCGCGATTCGGCGTAAAGCCACCGACCACCTGCTGGAATGCGTCGACATCATGGACCGGACCGGGTCGCGCGACCTGAAGCTCTGGTTCTCCGACGGCATCAACTACCCGGGCCAGGACGACCTCCGCGCGCGGCAGGACCGCCTCGCGGAGGCACTGGCCGAGGTGTACGCGCGCCTCGGCGACCACCAGCGGATGCTGCTCGAGTACAAGCTCTTCGAGCCCGCGTTCTACGCCACCGACGTCCCCGACTGGGGTACCGCCTACGCGCACACGCTGACGCTCGGCGAGCGGGCCGTGGTCTGTGTGGACACCGGCCACCACGCGCCCGGCACGAACATCGAGATGATCGTCGCGGTGCTGCTGCGGGCCGGGAAGCTCGGGGCGTTCGACTTCAACTCCCGCTTCTACGCCGACGACGACCTGATGGTCGGCGCCGCGGACCCGTTCCAGCTGTTCCGCATCCTGTTCGAGGTGCTGCGCGGCGGAGGTCTCGCCCCCGACACCGAGATCGCGTTCATGCTCGACCAGTGCCACAACATCGAGCCGAAGATCCCGGGGCAGATCAGGTCGGTGATGAACGTCCAGGAGGCCACCGCGAAGGCGTTGCTCGTCGACCGGGACGCGCTCGCGGCCGCGCAGGAAGACGGTGACGTGCTCGGCGCGAACGCGGTGTTCATGGACGCCTACAACACCGACGTCCGCCCGCTGCTCGCGGAACTGCGCGAAGCCAACGGCCTCGACCCGGACCCGATGGCCGCCTACCGGCGCTCGGGTTACGCCGAGCAGATCGTCAAGGACCGAGTCGGAGGTACGCAGGCGGGGTGGGGCGCATGAACGAGACCGTCGCCGAGCTCGTCGCTCGGAGCAACCGGCTGGGTGCCGACCCGCGCAACACCAACTACGCCGGCGGCAACACCTCGGCCAAGGGCGAAGAGACCGATCCGGTCACCGGCCGCCCGGTCGAGCTGATGTGGGTCAAGGGCTCCGGGGGCGACCTCGGCACGCTGACGGAGTCCGGTCTCGCGGTCCTCCGCCTCGATCGCCTGCGCAGCCTCGTCGACGTCTACCCGGGACTCGACCGCGAGGACGACATGGTCGGCGCGTTCGACTACTGCCTCCACGGCCGCGGCGGTGCCGCGCCGTCGATCGACACCGCCATGCACGGCCTGGTGGATGCGGCGCACGTCGATCACCTGCACCCGGACTCCGGCATCGCGATCGCGACCGCGGCGGACGGCGAGAAGCTGACCGCCCAGATCTTCGGCGGCCGGGTCGCGTGGGTGCCGTGGCGCCGGCCCGGTTTCCAGCTCGGCCTCGACATCGCCGCGATCAAGGCCGGGAACCCCGGGGTGATCGGCACCGTCCTGGGCGGGCACGGCATCACCGCGTGGGGCGACACGAGCGCGGAGGCCGAGGCCAACTCACGGTGGATCATCGAGACCGCGGCCGCTCACCTCGCGTCGCAGGGCGCCGCCGAGCCGTTCGGGGACAACGTCGCCGGCTTCGAGCCCCTCCCTCCGGACGAGCGGCACGCCAAGGCGGCCGCACTTGCCCCGGTGGTCCGCGGTCTGGCGTCGACCGACAAACCGCAGGTCGGGCACTACACCGACAGCGACGCCGTGCTCGAATTCCTGTCCCGCGAGAAGCTCGCTCCGCTCGCCGCGCTGGGCACGTCCTGCCCCGACCACTTCCTGCGCACGAAGGTCCGGCCGCTGGTGGTCGACCTGCCGTCGAGTGCCACCGTCGAGGAGATCACCGCCCGGCTGGGCGAGCTGCACGCGGCCTACCGCGAGGACTACGCGGCTTACTACAACCGCTATGCGGACGCGTCGAGCCCGGCCATGCGCGGCGCCGACCCGGCGATCGTCCTGGTGCCGGGCGTCGGCATGTTCAGCTTCGGCGCGAACAAGCAGACCGCCCGCGTCGCCGGCGAGTTCTACGTCAACGCGATAAACGTCATGCGCGGCGCCGAGGCCCTCTCGACGTACGCCCCGATCCCGGAGTCGGAGAAGTTCCGGATCGAGTACTGGGCTCTCGAGGAGGCCAAGCTGCAGCGCCTGCCGAAGCCGAAGGCCCTGGTCGGCCGGGTCGCGCTGGTCACGGGTGCGGCCAGCGGCATCGGCAAGGCGATCGCGGCTCGGTTCGCGGCCGAGGGCGCGTGCGTGGTGATCGCGGACCTCGACCTCGCCAAGGCCCGGCACGCGGCGGAAGAACTGGGCACCGAGGACGCGGCGATCGGCGTCCAGGCCGACGTCACCGACGCCGGGGGCGTCCGGGCCGCCTTCGATGCGGCCGCGCTCGCGTTCGGCGGCGTCGACCTCGTCGTCAACAACGCCGGCCTGTCGATCTCCAAGCCGCTGGTGGAGACGACCGAGGCCGACTGGGACCTGCTCCACGACGTCCTGGCCAAGGGCTCGTTCCTGGTGGCGCAGCAGGCCGCGCGAGTGATGACCGCTCAGGGCATGGGCGGCGACATCATCTACATCTCGTCCAAGAACAGCGTCTTCGCCGGCCCGAACAACGTCGCCTACTCGGCGGCCAAGGCCGACCAGGCCCACCAGGTCCGGCTGCTCGCGGCCGAACTGGGCGCGCACGGCATCCGGGTCAACGGCATCAACCCCGACGGCGTCGTCCGCGGCTCCGGGATCTTCGCCGGGGGCTGGGGCGCCTCCCGTGCCGCCGTCTACGGCGTCGACGAGGAGGACCTGGGCAAGTACTACGCCCAGCGGACGCTGCTCAAGCTCGAAGTGTTGCCCGACCACGTCGCCAACGCCGCGTTCGCGCTGGTCGGCGGCGAGCTGACGCACACCACCGGCCTGCACGTGCCGGTGGACGCCGGCGTCGCCGCGGCGTTCCTGCGGTGAGTCTCTTCGCGGCGGTCGACCTCGGCGCGTCCTCCGGGCGCGTCGTGGTCGGCCGGGTGGGGCCCGGCACGCTGGATCTCACCGAGGCGCACCGGTTCGCCAACGAGCCGGTGCGCCTGGCCGGGACCCTGCACTGGGACCTCCCGGGTCTTTACCGGGAGACGCTGAAAGGCCTTCGCGCGGCGGGAAAAGTCAGCAGCATCGGCGTCGACTCCTGGGCCGTCGACTACGGGCTGCTCGACGAGTCCGGAGCGCTCCTGGGCGTCCCCGTGCACTACCGCGACGAGCGCACCGAGGGCGTCGCCGCCGCGGTCGGCCGACAGGTCGCCCCCGACCGGCTCTACCGGCGATCCGGGCTGCAGGAGCTGCCGTTCAACACGATCTACCAGCTGGTCGCGGCCCGGGACACCGCCGCGTACCGGGCCGCGAGCACGTTGCTGCTGGTCCCGGACCTGATCGGCTACTGGCTGACCGGCTCGATCGGGGCGGAGGTCACCAACGCCTCGACGACCCAGCTGCTCGACGTCCGCACCCGCACCTGGGACGTGGACCTGGCGGCCGAGCTCGGCCTCCGGCCGGAGTTGCTGCCGCCGCTGCGGCAGCCGGGTTCGTCGCTGGGCCGCCTGCGGCCCGACGTGGCCGACGAGATCGGTTACGACGCGCCGGTGATCGCCGTGGCCTCGCACGACACCGCGTCGGCGGTGATCGGGGTGCCCGCGGTGAGCTCCCGGTTCGCCTACATTTCGTGCGGAACCTGGGGCCTGGCCGGCCTGGAACTCGACCGGCCCGTGCTCAGCGAGGCGAGCCGGGAGGCCAACTTCACGAACGAGGCCGGGATCGACGGGACCGTCCGGTACCTGCGGAACGTGATGGGGCTCTGGCTGCTGCAGGAGTCGGTGCGCTGGTGGGAGCGGTCCGGCCCGCCGGCCGACCTCGCGGCGCTGCTGGCCGGCGCGGCGGATGTTCCGGCCGGTCGCACGATCATCGCTGTCGACGACGCCCGGTTCCTGCCGCCCGGTGACATGCCGTCACGGATCGCCGCGTACGCCCGCGAGACCGACCAGCCGGTGCCGTCCTCGCCGGACCAGGTCGTCCGCTGCATCCTCGACAGCCTGGCGCTGGCCTTCCGGCGCGCGATCCGTTCGGCGGCGTCGCTGGCCGGGCGCGACGTCGACGTCGTCCACCTGGTGGGTGGCGGCGCGCGCAACGCGCTGCTCTGTCAGTTGACCGCCGACGCGACCGGCCTGCCGGTCGTCGCGGGTCCGGTGGAGGCCACTGCGCTCGGCAACGTCCTGGTGCAGGCCCGAGCGGCCGGTCTCCTCCGTTCCCTGGCGGACGCCCGTGAGCTGCTCACCGCCACCCACCGCACCGTCCGCTACGACCCCCGCCCCGGCCAGAAGTGGGCGACCCACCCGTGAGCAACCAGAAATCGTTCCTACGACGAGCGGCGTAGGAACGATTTCGTGTCGGGGGTGGGGACGGCCGGAGCGGGCCCGGGCCGTCGCGCTCGACCTCCTGTTCCGCCACCGGCGGCCGCGTCAGCAGGCGATGGACCGCTGGACCGCCGCCGACCCGGGCAGCGCGGAGGCACGGGCGATCGCGCTCGCCGATCCCCGGGCCGAGTCACCCCAGGAGACGAGGACCCGGATCCGCCTCAACAAGCTCGGGCACGCCGGTGGAGGGTGCTGCACGTGACCGACGTGCAGCTCAAGGATCCCGCCCTGTTCGCCGAGTTCTGTGAACAACTCCGGACGGCTCTGCGCGACGAGTGATCGGTCCTCCGTCGGGTGGGGTGGGAGGGGTTCTGGTTGGCTAGTCTGGGTGGGATGGGGAACCTGCTCGCGGTCAGTGACCTGCACGTCGGGTACAAGGAGAACCGGGACGTGGTGCGGTCGCTGCGCCCGCTCGCGGAGGACGACTGGCTGATCGTGGCCGGGGACGTCGCCGAGCGGATCGAGCACGTCGTCTGGACGCTCAAGGTGCTGACGCTCTCGTTCGCGAACGTTCTCTGGGTACCGGGCAACCACGAGCTCTGGACCTCGGCGAAGGACCCGGGCGCACCGCGCGGCGACACGAAGTACCGGACGCTGGTCGAGGCCTGCCGCGCGCTCGGCGTGACCACGCCGGAAGACCCGTACCCGGTCTGGGACGGCGGCGGCGACCCGGTGACGATCGCCCCGCTGTTCACGTTCTACGACTACTCGTTCCGCGCGGACGGCCTGACCCAGGAGCAGGCCCTGGCCCAGGCCTACGACGTCGGCGTCGTCTGCAGCGACGAGGCGATGCTGCACCCCGACCCGTACGAGACGCGCGGCGACTGGTGCCGGGCCCGGGTCGCGGCCACCCGGGAGCGGCTCGACACCGAGCTCCCGGACGACCAGCAGACCGTGCTCGTCTCGCACTGGCCGCTGCATCGGCGACCGACCGAGCGCCTGCGCTATCCGGACTTCGCGCAGTGGTGCGGCACGAAGCTCACCTCCGACTGGCACGTCCGCTACCGGGCCGCGGTCGCGGTCTACGGCCACCTGCACATTCCGCTGAGCGACACGATCGACGGCGTCCGGTTCGACGAGGTCTCGCTCGGCTATCCGCGGGAGTGGCAACCCCGGAGCCGCCCGCCCGGCCTGCCCCGGGTCGTCCTGCCCGGGCGCTGACCACCGTCAGACGCGGAAGCCGGCCACGAGCGTCCCCAGGTCGGCCGACATGCGGGCCAGCTCGGCGGTGGCCTGCTGGGTCTGGTTGACCCCCTCGGTGGTCAACCGAGCCGAATCGGCGACGCCGGCGATGTTGCCCGAGATCGTGCCGGTGCCCTGCGCGGCCTCGCTGACGCTCCGGCTCATCTCGGACGTCGTCGCGGTCTGCTCCTCCACGGCGGAGGCGATCGTCGTCTGGAAGTCGCTGATGCGCTGGATGACCTGGGAGACTTCCTCGATCGCCGTGACCGCCCCCGTGGCGTCGGCCTGGATCGCCTCCACGCGCCGCGAGATGTCCTCGGTGGCCTTCGCGGTCTCCTGAGCCAGGTCCTTCACCTCGCCGGCGACCACGGCGAAGCCCTTGCCGGACTCGCCGGCCCGAGCGGCCTCGATGGTGGCGTTCAGCGCGAGCAGGTTGGTCTGCTCGGCGATGCTGGTGATCACCTTGATCACGTTGCCGATCTCGGCCGACGACGCGCCGAGTCTGTTCATGGTCTCCGACGTGGCCGCGGTGAGCGTGACGGCGTCCGAAGCCACCCGGGCCGCCTCGGCGGCGTTCTGGGAGATCTCCCGGATCGAGGCGCCCATCTCCTCGCTTCCGGCGGACACCGTGTGCACGCTCTGGGTGATCTCGTCGGCCGAGGCGGCCACGGTCTGGGCCTGGGCGGACGTTTCCTCTGCCGACGCCGCGATCTGCACGGCGACACCGGAGAGCTGCTCGGTGGCGCCGGCCAGCGACGTCGCCGAGCCTTCGATCGTCTGGACGGTGGAGCGCAGCCGCCCGGTCGCGGTGTCCAGGGCCTGCCCCATCTGGCCCGGCTCGTCCCGGGACGAGAGCCCGGTGACGCGGGTCAGGTCACCCTCCGCGAGGCCCAGGCAGACGTCCTTGACCCGGTTCAGCGACCGGACGATGCCTCGCGCCACCACGAAGCCGAGCGCCAGTCCGACGACCGAGCCGGCGGCCAGGAGAGCGATCGTCTGCCAGCGGCTGGTCCGGTACCCCGAAAGCGCGGCGGCCGCGGCCGCCGCGGCGGCATCCGACTCCGCCGTTCGCAGGGTGGAGATGTCGGCCGAGATCGCCTTCGCGATCGGGAGCAGGGTGGTGTCCCGGACCCGCTGCCAGGCCGCGAGCTGGTTGCCGGCGCCGTACCGCAGCAACGTCGGCGCCAGCTGCTGCAGGGCGGTCCAGCGGTCTTCCAGGTGCGCGACGACGGCCGCGCTACCGGCCGGATTGGTGCGGCGGTACGCGTCGACGGCCTCGTTCACCGTCGTGACGTCGTCCTGGTACGCCTGCGTGTACTTGGCGATGGTGGGTGCGTCCTGCGAGATCAGCTCGTCGCGCAGGTCGACGCGAACCTGCCGCATGGCGACGTCCAGATCGCCGAGCGCCTTGATGCTGGCGATGTTGGCGCTGTAGAGGTGCTGGGCCCGGTTGCTCGACGAGTTCAGCGCCACGAGCGTCTCCGCGCCCACCAGCACCCCCATCAGCACAGCGACCGACACCGCCCCGAGAATCTTCGCCTTGACGCTCAGGTCACCGAATCGGGTGCGTCCCGATGAGGCCATGTGCGCGTCCCCTCCGCTCCGCCGCAGTACTGAAGTACTGCTCCCCGGTCGTTGCCGATCGGCCGTCGGAGCGGCTTCCTGAGAGTTTTCTCCGAACTCTCAGGAAGCCAGGGGCGACGATCAGCCGGCCACCGGGACCGACGCTCCGTCGCGGAGGTAGACCGGGATCTCGTGCAGCGGAGCGTCCGCCTCGATGACCGTGCCGCCCGGGTGGACCGAGCCGCTCCAGACGTGGGTCCAGGACGCCCCGGCCGGAAGGTAGACCGGCCGCGACCGGGCGCCCGCTTCCAGCACCGGCGCCACCAGCACGTCCGGGCCGAACATGAAAGCGTCGTCGACGCGCCACGACTCGTCGTCGGACGGGAAGTCGACGAACAGCGGCCGCATCGCCGGCAACCCCTCCGACGCCGCCAGGTCCAGCTGCGCGTGCAGGTACGGCCGCAGCCGCTCCCGCATGAACATCACGTCCCGGATGATCGGGTAGGCGGTCTCCCCGAACGCCCACACCTCGTTCGGCCCCCCGGTCATGTCCCACCCGGTCGTCATCCGCGGCTCGCGGTTTCCGTGCAACCGGAACAGCGGGCAGAACGCCCCGTACTGGAACCACCGGACGATCAGCTCCCGGTAGGCCTCGTCCGACGCGTCCCCGCCGTGGAACCCGCCGATGTCGGTGGTCCACCACGGAATCCCGGCGATCGCGATCGACAGCCCGGCCCGCACCTGGCGCCGCAGCGCGTCCCAGGTCGCCGGGATGTCACCCGACCACACCGCCGCGCCGTACTTCTGCGACCCGGCCCAGGCCGACCGGCACAGCAGCACGGTCTCGGGGTCGTCGGTGGTGTTCATCCCGTCGAAGAACATCCGCGCGGTGTCCCGCGGATAGACGTTCACCACCTCGGCGCCCGGCCCGGCGAACAACTGCAGGTTCCCCGGGTGGCCCGGGTTGAGCTCCGGCTCACAGGCGTCCAGCCACCAGACCCGGACGCCCAGGTCGTAGTAGTTCTTCTTCGCCACCGACCAGAGGAACTCCCGGGTCGCCGGGTTCGTCGGATCGTGGAACGCGATCGGCATCGGCACGTCCATGCCCTTGTCGCGGATCGTCGCGTGGAACTCCGCGCCTTGGTCGGTGCCGACCAGCATCCCGTGGTCCCGCAGCGTCTCGTAGTTCTCCGAGAGCGGCGAGATCGTCGGCCAGATCGACACCATCAGCCGCACGCCCAGCGAATCGAGCTCGGCCATCATCGCCTCGGGGTCCGGGTACTCCGCCGGGTCGAAGCGGTAGTCGCCCATCGCCGGCCAGTGGAAGAAGTCGGACACGATCACCTCTAGAGGCAACCCACGGCGACGGTGCTCCCTGGCCACCTCCAGGAGCTCCTCCTGGCTCCGGTACCGCAGCTTGCACTGCCAGAATCCCGAGGCCCACGACGGCAGCCGCGGCGCGTGGCCGGTCGCGTCCGCGTACCGGGCCAGGATGTCGGCCGGCGTTCCCGCGGTGATCCAGTAGTCGATCGCCCGGGCCTGGGTGGCCGTCCACCGGGTCACGTTGTCGGCGAACTCCACCCGGCCCACCGCCGGGTTGTTCCACAGGAACCCGTAGCCCCGGTTGCTCAGCACGAACGGGATCGACACCTCGGCGTTGCGCTGCACCAGGTCGAGCGCGAGGCCCTTGTGGTCCAGCCGGCCGTGGGTGCGCTGGCCCATCCCGTACAGCCGCTCGCCCGGGTAGGCCTTGAACTGCTGGTGCAGCTCACCGGCCCCCGACCGGTTCCCGTACAGGACCCGGGCGCCCGGCCACCAGAAGTGCTCCCGCTCCTCGGCGAGCAACTCCTCTCCGGTCGACGTCCGCACGAACCGGACGACCGGGAAGGGGAAACCGTCGTCCTCGGCGATCGAGACCTGCACGGTCAATTCGCCGTTGACCAGCGTCCCTCCCTCGATCTCGACGCCGGCCGACGGCGGACGCGAGTCGAGCGCGCCGACGTCGGACGGGGGGAGGGCACCCCGAGCCGCCCGCACCCGGACGCTGTCGGCGCCCCACGGCTCGACGCGGAGAAGCTCGTGCTGGAAGCGGACCTCGAGAGCGTCGCCATCGGTAGAGAAAAAGCTCACGATTCCTCCTACTTGACCGCGCCGGCGGTGGTGCCCGCGGCGACGTAACGCTGGGCGACCACGAGCAGCACGACGGCGGGGATCGATGCGAGCACGGCGGTGGCCATCACCGAGCTCCAGTCCTCGACGAACGACCCGATGTACGTGTAAAGGCCGAGCGTCACCGGGCGGACGTCCTCGGTGGTCGTCAAGGTGAGGGCGAAGAGGAAATCGCCCCAGGTGAACAGGAACGTGAAGAGCGCCGCCGTCACCAGGGCGTTCCTGCACATCGGCAGCACGACCGAGACGAACGTCCGCACCGGTCCGGCGCCGTCGACCCAGGCGGCCTCGACGACCTCGCGGGGGAGCGCACCCATGAACGCCCGCAGGATGAGCATCGCGAACGGGATGCCCGCGGTGGAGTCGGCCAGGATCAGGCCGCCGATCGAGTTCAGCAGCCCCAGGTCGTTGTAGGCGCTGTAGAGCGCGTTCGCGACCACGATGCCCGGCACCATCTGGCTCAGCAGGATGCCGAGCAGCACCACTCCGGAGAAGCGGATCCGGAACTGCGCCAGCGCGTACGCGGCCGGGGTCGCGATCAGCAGGCTGAACCCGACGCTGCCCAGCGAGATGACCAGGCTGGTCAGCAGGTGGCGGCCCTGATCGTGCAGCGCCTTCGAGTAGCCCGACAGATCGAGGTGGATCGGGATCCACGGCGTCTCGACCGCACCGCCGGACGGCTGCAGCGAGACGTTGACCATCCAGTAGATCGGGAACAGCAACACGGCCAGGATCGCGATGCCGCCGAGAGTCCAGCCCCAGCCCTTCATGCTTCCCTCCGGGCCAGTCGCAGGTACACGAACGCGAAGACCAGGGAGATCGCGATCAGGATGTTGCCCAGGGCCGCCCCCTGTCCGAAGTCGAACTCGACGAAGGACAGGTGGTAGGACTGCGTCGCCAGCGTCTGGGTGGCGTTGGCCGGGCCGCCGCGGGTCAGCCCGAGGATCAGGTCGAGGACCTTGATCGTGTACACCAGCCCCAGCACCAGGACGACGTTCACCACCGGCCGCAGCAGCGGCCAGGTGACGTACCGGAACGCCCGCCAGCCGGTGGCCCCGTCCAGCGCCGCGGCCTCGTAGAGATCGGTGGGGATGTCCTGCAGCCCGCCGTAGAGGATCGTCGCGTTGAACGGGATCCCGATCCAGATGTTGACGATGATCACCGCGATCAGCGCCAGCGACGTGCTGGTCAGCCACCCCGGCGAACCCGGCAGAAGACGGTTCAGGGCGCCGTTGTCCTGGTCGAGGATCCAGCGCCAGACCGCGCTGGCCACGATCAGCGGGATCAGCCACGGCAGCAGCAACAGGGAGCGCAGCAGACCCGACAGCGGGAACCGGCGGCGGAAGTACACCGCGATGCCCAGACCCAGCACGAACTGCCCGAGGATCGACCCGGCCGTGAACACCACGGTGTTCAGCAGCGCCTTGCCGAACACCGACGAGCCGATCACCGCGGAGTAGTTCGCGAACCCGGCCCACGGAGCCTCGCCGGTGTAGAACGTGGACGTCGTGTAGTGCTGGAACCCCATCACGACGTTCTTGACGACCGGGTAACCGAAGAACAGCACGAGGTACGCGATCGCCGGTAGGAGGAACAGCACCTCGACCACCCGGTAGCGGCGCCGGCCGGTCGGGGTCCTGGACGCCGGCACCCTCGCCGGGCGCGCTCGGCGCGCCCGGCTGACGGATGCTGGACTAACCATTCTGGGCTTCCTGCAGCGCCTTCAGCGGGGCGGCACCGCCGGTCAGCGCTTTCTGCACGCCGGTGTAGATCTTGGTCGCGGCCTTCGGCCAGTCGGCGCCGAGCTCACCGGTCCGCGCCCGGGCGTCCTTCACCAGCGTGCTGAACGCCTTCATCGACGGCTGGTCGGCGACGAACTGGTCCTGCAAGGACAACTTCGTCGGGACCGTCTGCCGCTCCTTGGCCAGCAGCAACTCGTTCTCGTCGCTGTTCAGGCACTTGACGATCTTCGCCGCGTTCTTCTGCTTGTCCTTGTTGCCGGTGTTCGGGATCGTCCAGGTCTCGCCGCCGAGCGGGGCGACCGAGGTGCCACCGGCCTTCGGCGCCGGGATCGGCACCACGTCGTAGTGCAGCGCGGTGTTCTCGTTGAGCAGCGGGAACTGCCACGGGCCGTTGACCATCATCGCCGCGTTGCCTGCTTTGAACTGGTCGGCGACGTCGGCCTGGGTCCAGTTCAGCACCGACTTCGACGCCGAGCCGTCCTTCAGCAGGTCGACCCAGAGCTGCAGGGCTTCGGCGACCTGCGGCGTCGCGATGTTCTTCTCGTCGCCGCCGTTCGACCACATGAACGGGAGGAACTGCCAGGTGCCCTCGTAGTTGGCCGGCGCCGAGAACCCGATCCCGTACTGCTTGCCCTTGGTGAGCTTCTTCGCCGCGGTGCGCAGTTCGGCCCACGTGGTCGGGGGCTGCACCCCGGCCGCGGCCAGGATGTCCTTGTTGTAGAACAGCCCGATCGTGTTCGTGACCGGCTGCAGACCGTAGACCTTTCCCTTGTACGTCGAGGCCGCGACGACGCCGGGCACGACGCCGTCGGCGTTCAGGCCGTAGTCGGTCACCGGGGAGAGGGCCCCGGTCGCGGCGATCTGCTGCAGGTCGGGGTTGTCCAGCATGAGGACGTCCGGCAGCGTGCGTGACGAGCTCTGCTGGAGGACTTTCTGGATGAGCGTGTCGCCGGGTACCGCCTCGCGCTGGATCGTCACGCCGTTCTTCGACGCGCAGTCGTTCAGGACCTTGGTGTAGACGCCCTTGTCGGGTTCGTTGTTGTAGTAGTCGAGCACGCGCAACTTCGTCGCGTCTCCGGACGAGTTGTTGCTGTCGCCGCAGCCAGCCATCGCGAGTGGGAGCGCGAGTGCCAGCGCGGCTGCTGCCGCTCGAACCATCGATCGGCGCTGATCCATGTGCTGTCCTTTCTTCGGAGGCGGGGGAAACCTCCGGCTTACGGGGGATTGAGAGGGATTCGTCGTCGATACGTATCGATGAACGGCACGGGTCGCGGGCGCCCGACGGCGTCCGCTACGGGGGAGGCATGACCGTCTGCCGTCGGGTGAGCTCGGGGGTGATCAGCTCGATCGTGGGCGGTCTCGCGACCGGCGAGTCGAGCAGGCGGAACAGCGTTTCCATGGCCCGGCGGGAGACGTCCCTGGGCTCGAGCGAGACGTTCGTGACCGGCGGCTCGCCCTCGGCGGCCGAGAGGTCGGTGCAGAGGCCGATCACCGAGACGTCCCGGCCCGGCGCCAGGCCCCGGGCGGTCAGCGCGTGCACGATCGGCTGGACGGTGTTCGAGGCCGGTATGACCACGCCGAGCCGGTGCCCGTCGGCCAGCGCCACCAGCCGGTCGGCGGCCACCCCGGCGGCCTCGCGTCCCCATTCGACCGGGGCGATGACCTCCAGCGGCAGTCCGTGCCCGTGTGCGGTGCGCCGGGCGGCGTCATAAAAGCGGTTCACGTAGTTGAGGTCGCGATGCACGATCTCGGCCGGGTGCCCGACGAGCGCGAGACGGTCGTGGCCGCAGGCCGCGAGTTCGTCGACGGCGAGCCGGGCCGCCAGCGCGAAGTCGAGGTCGACGCAGTGCAGCCCGTGCGGATCGTCGGGCACGCCGATCAGGATCACCGGAGTACGGACCTCGGCCGCGACCGGGAGGCGGTCGTCGTCGCGGGCGTGCAGGTCCATCAGGATGATCGCGTCGCACATCGACCGCCCGGCCAACCGGCGGATGCCGGCCGCGCCCTCGTCGGTGGTGACGAGCAGGACGTCGTGGTCACGGGCCCGTGCGGCCCCGGCGATCGTCTCGATGAACGGCAGCAGGCCGGTCGTGTCGGCGCCGCGTCCGAACGGAACGACGAGCCCGACGACGTTCGTGCGCTGGCTGGCGAGCGCCCGCGCCCCGGCGTTGGGCTCGTAGGTGAGGTGGTCGATCGCGTCGAGCACCCGGCGGCGGGTTTCGTCGGAGATCGGGCGCTTGCCGCTCATCACGTACGAGACCGTGCTCTGCGAGACCCGGGCCAGGCGGGCGACGTCCTTGCTCGTGAACGCGGCCATCACACCTCCCCGCGAATTCGTCGATGCGTATCGACGACGGCGAGGTTAGAGCCGTTCGCGGGTGCGACGCAAGAGTCGGACGGTCGCGGCCACGCGATGCGCCGTGTTGCTCCGGCGCGCCGCGCGTGACTGAGTGCGCCGGCCGCGGTTTCAAGGTTCGGTTCGGCGGGGTTCCACGATCTGGACGACTCGGACGATCGGCCCCACTTCGAGCGTGGCCACGTTGCCCCACTCGACCACGAGGTCACCGTCGGCCGTGGAGTACTGCAATCGACCGCCCCGGTGCAGATCTTGCGGAAAACGTCGAAGTGCGTCCTGCGGCGAGCGTGCGACGACACGAATCACGCGAGCGGTGCCGTCGATCGCCACGCGTACCCAAAATTCCCGGGCGACGCGCTCTGGCGGGTGTTCGCGCTGCATAGCGGCACAGTATCGAACGCGAGTTCGAATCCGTAGTACGGGTGGGGCCCCGACGCGCGCGCGGGGTGCTCGTGGCGATTGGGTTGTTTGGGACGAACAGGGCGAGGCCATTCACTCATGTTCGTTCGGCACTTGGTCGTATCAGTTAGCGGCAACTCGTGATTTTCTGTCGATCACTCTTCAGAATTGAAAGGGCACCCTCAGCGACGAGGGGGTTCTCACTGGTCCGTGGCGACGGGATCGGAGACAGGCGGATGGGTCGTTACGTCAAGGAGCGAGGAACAGGCGAGGAGACGTACTACTGGTATCCAGGTCAGAAGGATGACTGGATGCAGGCCGCTATCGCCCTGGGGAGTGGTCTGGTCGCGGCAGCGGCCATCCGGGTGACCACCGGCAGCAACATGTGGGCGGCGGCGGTCGGCTTCACGCTGACGGCCGCGCTCGCGGGGACATACCTCGGACGGCGGGACGCGCGCGCGCTCACCGTCACCGAGCCCCGCGGGCTGGCCGGTGCGGTACTCATCGCGTTGGCGTTCGTCCGGGCCCTGGCCAAGGGGTCCGGTGCGGCGCTGGCGGCGATCGTCATCGCACGGAGTGCGAACCCGGGGTTCTGGTACGAATGGGTGCTTCCGTTGGTGCCCGCCGTGGTCGGTGCGGTCGCGCACCATCTCGGTATGTTCTACGAGAACCTGGAGAAAGCGTCCAAGGTCAAGGTCAAGGCGTCTCAGTCGGAGCTGGCCAAGTTCGCGGCCGAGATGAAGGCCGCGAAAGAGGCAAAGGCCGCACAGGCCCCGACCGAGACGGCAGAGGTACCGCAGACGCTCGACCCCGCCATGGAGACGGCGCCGTACGTGGCCGCTCTTCCCGGCGAGGTCGACGAGCCCCACAGCACCACCGACAGCAGGCAGGCGGTGTTCTCCCGCCGCCGTCCGGCCTGACGGTTTTCCGACGCGCCAAGCCCCCGGATCCACGGCACACTCGATGAATGCGCTGGTGGGGATCCGGGGACGGGCGTCTGTCGGCCGCTCGGCGGAACGGGGCCTACGAGCGGTTCGTGGATCGCACCGACGACGTCATGCTCGTGCTCGCGCTGGTCTTCGTCGGTGTGCTGGTCTGGCCGCTGCTCGACCACGACCTCTCGCCCGGGATCCGCGAGGCCCTCCACTGGGCCGACGTGGCCATCTGGGTGGTGTTCGTGGTCGAGTACTGCGTCCGCCTGGTGCTCGCGGCTGACCGCTGGCGGTTCGTCCGGTCGAACGTGCCCGACCTGGTGATCGTGCTGGTGCCGCCGCTGCGGAGCCTGCGGCTGGTGGCGGCGCTGATGCGGCTGCTGGGCCTGGTCAGCATCGTGGGGCGGCTGTCACGGCAGAGCCTGGAGGTCCGGACCGGCGCCTACACGGCGATCCTCGCCGTCGGGGTGCTCTTCGCCGGCGCGGTGACCGTGTACGACGCCGAGCGTCTCGATCCGGACGCCAACATCACGACGTTTCCGGACGCCCTGTGGTGGGCGCTGACGACGATGACGACGGTCGGGTACGGCGACCGGTACCCGGTGACGACCCAGGGGCGCTGGATGGCCGGCGTCCTCATGCTGGCGGGGATCGCGATCCTGGGGATCGTGACCGCGAGCATCGCGGCCTGGTTCATCGGCCAGTTCTCGGCGGCCTCCGCCGCGATCACCCACGCGGTCGAAGACGTGGCCGAAGACGCCGCGCAGGACTCCCGGGCGGACGCGGCGCGGAGTGCCGAACTGCTCGCCGCGGTCCGAGAGCTATCTCACCGATTGGAACGTTTGGAGGGTCGGGTAGACGACGCGGTGCGCCATCTTGACGCGGCGCGACACGCCGAAAACGGCAGAACCGGTACAGAACCGGCTCTTATGCGCGACGATCAAGGCAGCTGACCGGGCAGAACGGCTTGGCACGACACCCGCCCCGAGGGCATCATGAGTGTCGACCTACCGATGGATACAGGGCGTTGGGGAAGGCGTACCTCGTTCCTACGGGAGGTCTCCGGTGCCAGCACGTGGCGTTTTGTACGTCCACTCCTGCCCGCCTGCGGTGTGCCCGCATGTGGAGTGGGCTGTCGCACGGGTCCTTGGCGTGCCCGTGAATCTGAAGTGGACGGCGCAGCCTGCCGATCCTACGACCCTGCGTACCGAGTCCCAGTGGACCGGTAGCCCAGGGACGGCAGGCGAGATCGCCACCGCTCTGCGTGCCTGGCCGATGACTCGGTTCGAGATCACCGAGGAGCCCAGCCCCGGTGTCGACGGAGAACGGATCATGCACGTACCCGGCCGGGGCGTCCACCGCAGCACGATGAGCGCGAACGGCGACATCATGGTGTCCGAAGACCGCCTGCGGAGCCTGCTGGCGACCGCGGTCGGCCCGGACGCGATCGCGCACGGCCTGGAGAAGCTCCTGGCCGCCGAATGGGACCTCGAGCTCGAGCCGTACCGTCACGCGGGCGACGGGGCCCCGGTCACCTGGCTGCACCGCACGGGCTGAGTACCGTGGGGCGGTGCCCCGCTCCGCGCAGCTCTTACCGTCCCGGCTCGACCGTCCCGGTAGCCGAGGGCCCCGCCGGCCGTTGCTGCTCGTGATCGCCGGCGTCGTGGTCCTCGGTCTGGTCGTCGGCGGCTTCTGGGTACTGCGCCCCGATGCCGGGCCCGACGACGAGGCCGCTCCGCCCCGGCCCTCCGCGGCGGGCCCGTCCCCGGCGCCGGCGGGCGGCGACGCGGCCACCCGGGCGAAAGCGATCGCGAGCAAGCTGGCCGACGTCGATCTGGTCGGCCAGATGCTGATGCCGTTCGTCTACGGCGACTCCGCCACCGACGTCAGCCCGGCGACCCGGCAGCTGAACGTGTCCCGCGACGGCGTGGGCACGCCGGCCGAGATCGTGAAGAAGTACCGGCTCGGCGGCGTGATCCTGATCCGGCGCTCCAACGACGACCCCACGGCGCCCACCAACCCGGCGTCGAACGTCGGGGCACCCTCGCAGGTGCGGGCGCTCACGTCCGGGCTGCAGAAGAGCGCTCAGGGGCTTCCGGCGGGTGTCCCGCTGATGATCGGCGTCGACCAGGAGCACGGGACCGTCACCCGGATCCGCGAGGGCGTCACCCGGCTGCCCACCGCGATGGCGTTCGGCGCGTCGGACGACGCCGCGCTGACCGAGCGGGCCGCGGCCGTCTCCGGCGCCGAGTTGCGGACGCTCGGCATCGACGTGGACTTCGCGCCCGACGCCGACGTGATCGGCGGGCCGGGCAACACCGTGATCGGCTCGCGCTCGTACGGCGCCGACCCGGCGAAGGTCAGCGAGCAGGTGGCCGCGACCGTACGGGGCTACCGCAGCACCGGCGTCGCCACCGCGCTGAAGCACTTCCCCGGGCACGGGCACACCGACGTGGACAGTCACGAGGCGCTCCCGGTGCTCTCCCAGGACCGGGCGGCGCTCGAACGGGAAGACCTGGCGCCGTTCGAGGCCGGTATCGAGGCCGGCAGCGAGATCGTCATGTCCGGCCACCTCTCGTTACCGGCGATCGACCCGGACTACCCGGCGTCGCTGAGCCACAAGATCCTCACCGACCTGCTGCGCGGCCGGCTCGGGTTCACCGGCATGGTGATCACCGACGGCCTGGACATGAAGGCGCTGACCGACGAGTACGGCCCGGCCGAGGTCGCGGTGCGGGCGATCCTCGCCGGGAACGACATGTTGCTGCAGCCGCCCGACGTCGGGGCCGCGCAGCAGGGGCTGCTCGCCGCCCTGAAATCCGGACGCCTGCCCCGTGAGCGGGCGATCGAGGCCGTGACGCGGGTTCTCACCGTCAAGTTGACGTCGAGGCCGGCGGCGCAGCCGATGTCGTCGCTGGCGTCGCCCGAGCACGCGGCGGTCGTCACCGCGGTGGCCGCGAAGGCGGTCACGGTGCTGAAGGGAAAGTGCAGCGGCGCGCTGGTCCGCGGCCCGGTGACCGTGACCGGCGGCACGACGGAGGCGCGTACGGCGCTGAAGACCGCACTGGCCGCGCAGGGGGTCGAAACCGGAGCCGGCGGCGACTCGATCCACCTCGCCGGCTACCTCGACACCGCGGCCGACCTGCGTCCGGCGACGGTCACGGTCGCGACCGACGTCCCGTACATCCTGGCGTCCGCGAAGTCCCCGACGCTGCTGGCGACGTACGGCAACATCCCGGCGTCGATGACCGCGCTGGCCGCCGTGCTCACCGGGAAGGCCCACGCAGAAGGCCGCTCACCGGTCCCGGTGAGCGGCCTGCCTGCTTCTGCCTGTTAGAGGGCGGTGAACACCAGCGCGACGTTGTGGCCGCCGAAGCCGAACGAGTCGTTGACCGCGGCCGTGATCTGCAGCTTCCGCGCCGTGTTGGCCGCGATGTCGAGGCAGACCCCGTCGTCCGGGTCTTCGAGGTTGATCGTCGGCGGCACGATCCCGTCCCGGATGGACAGGACGGTCGCGATCGCCTCCACCGCGCCGGCCGCGCCGAGCAGGTGCCCGGTCATCGACTTGGTCGCGGTGACGACCGGGTGATCCCCGATGGCCGTGCGGAGCGCCAGCAGCTCACCCATGTCGCCCGCGGGCGTCGACGTCGAGTGGCCGTTGACGTGCTGGATGTCCGCGCCGGTCAGCCCACCGTCTCGGAGGGCCTCGGACACGGCACGCGCCTGGCCGCTGCCCGACGGGTCGGGCTGGACGATGTCGTAGCCGTCGGCCGTGATACCGGCACCGGCCAGCACCGCGTACCCCGAACGCCCACGGGCCCGGGCGTGATCGGCCCGTTCGAGGACGACCATGCCGCCGCCCTCACCGAGGACGAAACCGTCCCGGCCCTTGTCGTACGGACGCGACGCGCGCTCCGGCTCGTCGTTACGGGTCGACATCGCCCGCATCGCGGCGAAACCGGCCATCGGCAGCGGGTGGATGCACGCTTCGGCCCCACCGGCCAGCACGACGTCGGCCTTGCCGGTCCGGATCAGCTCCAGACCCATCGCGATCGCCTCGGCACCGGTCGCACACGCCGACACCGGCGCGCGCACGGCGGCCTTCGCGCCGAGTTCCAGACCGACGACGGCCGCCGGGCCGTTCGGCATCAGCATCGGGACGGTCAGCGGCGAGACCCGGCGGGGTCCCTTCTCCCGCAGGACGTCCCACTGGCCGAGCAGGGTCAGCGCGCCGCCGATGCCGGAGCCCACCACGACGGCGAGCCGCTCGGGCTCGACCTCGGGTGCGCCGGCGTCCCGCCACGCTTCGCGGGCAGCGACGACGGCGACCTGCTGGACCCGGTCCATCCGGCGGGCCTTGACCCGCTCGATCACCTCGGTGGGCTCCACCGCGAGCCGGGCGGCGATCCGCACCGGCATCTCGGCGGCCCACTCCTCGGAAAGCTGCCGCACACCGGACCGGCCGGCGAGCATGGCTTCCCACGTGGAGACGGCGTCGCCACCGAGCGGGGTGGTGGCACCCAGCCCGGTGACGAGCACCTCGACAGAAGCGCCGGCACCGTTGGGCGCCGGAGCGGCGGAGACCTCAGCGGAGGGGCGCTCGGTCATAAGCTCAGGCCTGTGCCTGGGAGATGTAGGCCACCGCGTCGCCCACGGTCTTCAGGCCCTGGACGTCGTCGTCCGGGATCTTGACGCCGAACTTCTCCTCGGCGGCGACGACCACCTCGACCATGGACAGCGAGTCCACGTCCAGGTCGTCCGTGAAGGACTTGTCGTCCGCGACGTCGTCCTTGGAGACGTCGGCGATCTCCTCCAGGATTTCCGCCAGGCCGGCACGGATCTCGTCGTTGCTGCTCACAGTGGCTGTTTTCCTTTCGCTGTTGCTGGGGACCGAGCTCAGGGCAGTGTGACTACCTGGCCGGCGTAGGTGAGGCCGCCGCCGAAGCCGAACAGCAGCGCGTGGCCGCCCGAGGGCAGTTCGCCGCGCTCGACGAGCTTCGACAGAGCCAGGGGGATCGACGCCGAGGACGTGTTACCGGACTCGATGATGTCCCGTGCGATCACCGCGTTGGTCGCGCCGAGGCGCTTCGCGATGTGATCGATGATGCGGACGTTCGCCTGGTGCGGGATGAACGCGACCAGGTCTTCCGGGGCGACGCCCGCCCGCTCGCACGCCTGCAGCGCGAACGGCGCCAGCTTGGTGGTGGCCCAGCGGAAGACCGCCTGGCCCTCCTGCCGGATGTAGCCCGCGTCGTCGATCTCCAGGACGTCACCGCGCGGGCCGTCACTGCCCCAGAGCACCGGCCCGATGGCGTTGCGCGCGGAGGCGGTCACGACCGCGGCACCGGCGCCGTCGGCGAACAGGATGCAGGTCGTCCGGTCGGTGAAGTCCATCACCTGGGTGAGCTTCTCGGCGCCGATGACGAGCGCGGTTTTGGCCGCACCGGCGGTGATCGCGTGCTGCGCGGTCGCCAGGCCGTAGCTGAAGCCCGAGCAGGCGGTGTTGATGTCGTAGGAGCCGGGCGCGTTGATACCGAGCCGCGCCGCGACCTGGCTGGCGACGTTCGGCAGCATGGTCGGTGGAGTCAGCGTCGCGACGACGACCAGGTCGACGTCGGTCGCCTCGATGCCGGCGTTCGCCAGCGCCTTGCCCGCCGCGGCCACCGACATCGTGAGCGTGTCTTCGTCCGGGCCCGCGAACCGGCGGGCCTTGATGCCGACCCGGTCCTGGATCCAGGCGTCGTTGGTCTCGACGCCCCACTCGTTCGCGAGGTCGTCGTTGGTGACGACCCGGGCCGGCTGGTAGTGGCCGAGCCCGGCGATGCGCGCACCGGGGCCATCCGTGTAACTCATGTCCGTGTTGGTCAAGAACGGGCTCCGATCAGCTCGGCGGCGGCCGGAAGGTCGTCGGGGGTGTTGACGGTGACGACCTTGACGCCCTTCATCGCGCGCTTGGCCAGGCCGGCCAGCGTCCCGGCGGGCGCCAGTTCGATCGCGGCGGTCACGCCGAGTCCGAGCAGCGCCTCCTGGCAACTGTCCCAGCGCACCGGCGAGGTCACCTGACGGACGATACGGGCCAGGGCTTCGGCGCCGGTCGGCACGGCCGTGCCGTCGGCGTTGGAGAGCAGCGTGGGCGCCGGGTCGGTCGTGGTGACCCGTGCGGCGACCGCGCCGAGCGCCTCCCGGGCGGGCGCCATGTACGGAGTGTGGAACGCGCCGGCGACCTGCAGCGCGATGATCCGGGCGCGGGCAGGCGGGTCGTCGGCGAGTTTCGCCAGCGCGGGCAGCGGACCGGCCGCGACGATCTGACCGGCGCCGTTGCGGTTGGCCGGGGTGAGGCCGAGTGAATCCAGCCGTTCCAGCACCTCGTCCTCGACGCCGCCGAGGACGGCGCTCATGCCGGTCGGCTCGAGCGCGCACGCGGCAGCCATCTCGCGGCCGCGGACGGCGGCCAGCTCCACGGCGGCCGAACCGCCGACGACACCGGCCAGCGCGGCGGCGGTCAGCTCGCCGATGCTGTGTCCGGCCACCACGTCCACGTCGGAAACGGGCAGGAACGACGCAACCATCAGGCCGGCGGCGACCAGCAGCGGCTGCGTCTTGGCGGTGTCCCGGATCTCGTCGGCGTCGGCCTCGGTTCCCCACCGCGCGATCTCGAGGCCGGTCACTGTCGAGTACTGATCGATCAGTGCGGAGGCACGGTCGGCGCCGTCCCATCCGGTGAGCCACGGGGTGAGGAAGCCTGGCTTCTGCGAGCCCTGTCCGGGGGCGAGTAGGGCGAGCACCTCTTGAGCCTCGCAATTTCCGGGCCGCTTTCGCGGTATGGCGGGCGACTAACTCCTCCGCAGGTTTTTGGAGGTTTCCTCCAAACCATGAGGTGTGCCGGTGACGGGCCTCACGTCTGGCCGTGCATGCGGCCGATCGCGAGCGCCAGACGCAGGCTGAAGGCGTCCCGCGGGTTGGTCGGGACGAGCGTGGTGATCTCCCCGATCCGCCGCAGACGGTAACGCACGGTATTGGGGTGAACGAACAAGATTCGTGCCGTCGCCTCCAGCGCGCCGCCGCTGTCCAGGTACACCGAGAGCGTCTCGACGAGAGTGGGGCCGGCGGAGTCCAGTGGCTTGTAGACGTCGGACACCAACCGGCGGCGCGCCTCGGTGTCACCGGCGAGCACCCGCTCGGGCAGCAGGTCGGCCGCGGCGACCGGACGCGGCGCCGCGGGCCAGGCCGCGACCGCCCGCCAGCCCGCCTCGGCGGCCCGGGCCGACTCCGGTGCCCCGGACAGCGCGGGCACCGCGTGGCCGACGACGATCGGGCCGGTCCCGAACTCGGGCAGCAGCATCTGGGTCGCGCGCACCGGGTCGTCGGCACCACCGAGAACGGCCACCAGCCGCTGCCCCTGGACGCCGGCCAGCACGTCCAGCCCGGCGCGGCGTCCGGTGTGCACGAGGCTATCGACGATCTGGTCGGAGTCCATCACGGTGACGGTCGCCGAGTTCGGTGCCGTCCCGATCACGACCGCGACCGGCGAGAGGTCGGTCCAGCCCAGGGCGGCGGCCCGGCTGGCCAGTGCGTCGGCCGGATCGCCGCGCAGCAGAGCGTCCACCAGAAGGGCCTGCAGACGCAGGTCCCACGCGCCGCGGGTCTCGGCCGCCCGGGCGTAGACCTCGGCGGTCGCGAACGCGACCTCGCGGGAGTAGCGCAGGATCGCCTCCCGCAGCTCGGACTCCTCGCCCGGCGCGGCGAGCTCGCCGGCCTGTTCCTCGGCCACCTCGACGGTGATCTTCACCATCGCCAGCGCCTGCTGGAGCGTCACCGACCGGGCCATCTCGCGGGGGGCCGCGCCGAACACGTCGCCGGTCACCTTGGGGCGGCTCTTCGGGCTGCGCATCCACTGCACGAGCGAGCCGATGCCGGCCTGGACGACGAGCGTCACCCAGGAGCGCTGATCGGCCGGGAGCGAGCGGAACCAGGGGAGCGTGTCGTCCATCCGGGCCACGCTGCGGGTGGCCAGCGCGCCCGATGCGCGCTCGATCCGCCGGAGGGTGGCGGCGAGCGGTGCGGTGGTCACGGGCGAAGCGTGCCACGTCTGCACCGTGACCTGGGAATCGGTCGGCGATAGTGGGCGCATGAGTGAGTTGCTGCGCTACGGCGACGGGCCGGACCAGGTCGCCGAGTACTTCCCGGCCGGGCCGGATCCGGTCGCGCGGGTGCTGTTCCTGCACGGCGGGTACTGGCGGGCGGCGTACGACCGGACGCACGCCCGGCCGCTGGCCTCGGCGCTGGCCGAAGCCGGGTTCGCGGTGCTGCTGGCCGAGTACCGCCGGGTCGGGCAGCCCGGCGGCGGCTACCCCGGCACGCTGGACGACGTGGCGACCGCGATCGACACGCTCCCGGGCGGGCCGTTCCTGCTGGCGGGCCACTCGGCCGGAGGCCACCTCGCGCTCTGGGCCGCCACCCGTTCGGGCGAGCGGGTCGCCGGGGTGCTCGCGCTGGCGCCGGTGGCGGATCTCGCACTGGCCTCGAAGCTCGGCCTCAGCAACGGCGCGACCGAGGAGTTCCTGGGCGGGTCCCCGGCCGAGGTGCCCGACCGGTACGCGGTGGCCGACCCCACGGCGCTTCCCGCGCCGGGTGTCCCGGTCACGATCCTGCACGGCGACGCCGACGACACGGTCCCGCTGGACGTCGCCCGCTCCTACGCCGCCGACGGGCGCGCGACGCTGCGGGTCCTCGAGGGCTCCGAGCACTTCGGAGTGATCACGCCCGGATCCGCCGACTGGCCGCGCGTCGTCGCCGCGTTGAACTTGTTAGTGAAGTCCGTTTAGTCCGTAAGATCCCTTCAGGTAAATCTGCGGGGGGTTCCGTGACGCGACCGAAAGTCGTCCCCAGCGGCGTCGAACGGACGATCGCCGACGACGAGCTGATCGTCAGCAAGACCGACACCAGGGGCGTTCTGACCTACGTCAACGACGTCTTCCTGCGGGTGTCGGCCTACCCGGAGGACGAGGTGCTGGGGCAACCGCACAACATGATCCGGCACCCGGACATGCCGCGCTGCGTCTTCAAGCTGCTGTGGGACACGATCAAGTCCGGACAGGAGATCTTCGCCTACGTCGTCAATCTCGCCGGGGACGGCGCCCACTACTGGGTGCTCGCCCACGTGACGCCCACGTTCGGCGCGGACGGCCGGATCATCGGCTACCACTCCAGCCGCCGGACGCCGGACCGCGCCGGGATGGACGTCATCCGGCCGCTCTACGGCCGGCTGGTGGCCGAGGAGCGCAGGCACGCACGTCCGGCCGACGCGCTCACCGCGTCGCACGCGATGCTCACCGCGACGGCCGACGAGGCCGGCGGCTACGAGCGGTTCGTCTGGTCGCTGGAGTCCACCCGGGCCGGTGCCCGGTGAAGGACGACGAGGTCGAGATCTACCGCGAGGCCATCCGGCTGCTGGCCGACGCCTGCCGGGCGACCGGCCGGGGCGACGTCGAGGTCCGGGTGCCGCAGTTGCCGGGCGAAGACCGTTTCCCGGACGTCGCGACGATCCGGCACAGCACGAACCACCTGCTCGACATGACCGACGCGTTCATCCGCGAAGCCGCCGCCTCGCTGGCGTCGGCGGCCGAGGGGCGGTACCACCGGACGTTCCTCGAGCGGGGCATGCAGGGCACGTTCCGCACCGGGGCCCGCTCGATCAACCAGGCCTGCGAGGCGATGCGGGCCGGTGCCGGCCGGGTCGAGGGCGCGGCCGCGCACCGGCTCGAGCTGGCCGGGGAGTTCGAGAACGCGGTGCTGTCGGTCGCCGAGCACGTGGCCGCCGCCTCCACCGAGCTGGGCGCCTCGGCGCAGACGCTGGCCACCGCCACCCGCAGCGCGGTCGAGTCGACCGACCGGGCCGGCGACACGATCCGGATGATGAGCGAGGCCTCGGCGCAGATCGCGCAGATCGTCCAGATCATTACGAAGATCTCCGCGCAGACGCGCCTGCTGGCTCTGAACGCGACGATCGAGGCGGCCCGCGCCGGCGAGGCGGGCAAGGGCTTCGGCGTCGTCGCGACCGAGGTCAAGCAGCTGGCGGACGAGACGTCCCGGGCCAGCGAGCGGATCCTCGAACAGGTCACCGACGCGACTGCGCGGACCGAGGACGCGGTGGTGGCCATCCGCAGCGTGACCGGGTCGGTCTCCGAGATGGACCAGATGGCCGCCGGTATCGCCGAGGCCGTCGAGGGAAGCGTCGGCTCGGGCGGGCTGTCGCAGATGGCCGAGACGCTGAGCAGCGAGGTCACGAAGTTTCTGGACGTTTTGCGCCGAGACTGATCAGGGTGTGTCACATACGTGTAATTACGTCACCGAAGTTCTACTCTGTGCGCATGGCGAAGCATCGGGCGATTTGTCCCTCTCTGGTAACGGTGGCGTCGGTCCTCACGCTGTTGCTCGGCGCCGCGGTGATGGCCGAGGTGGCGATCGCGACGGTGCCGTTCGCACTGATCTGGCAACTGGCGATCGCCTGGGCGGCCTGCTCTGTCGCGCTCGGCCTGCGTGAGGGGCGTCGCTGGGCGCTGTACGCGGCGGCGCTGCTGGCCGTGGTCAGCCCCGGCCTGGCGCTGGCCGCCGCGGACGCGGTCGGGCCGCTGGCCGCCGCACCGTTCCTGCTGGCTCCGGCCGCGGTCGCGCTCCTCGTCCCGGAGCGTTCGTCGCGGTGGTTGCGCCGACGGCGTCCGGCTCCCGCGCGAACCCTCGTCAGCTCTCTCACGCGGGTTCCGACCGGCGGTGCGACCCGCGCATCGGCCGCGCTCGCGGTCCAGAGCGACTACGCGCTCGTCGGCGTCGCTCCGGGCGGTCGCGTGAGCGGCTGAGCACTCTCCCCGGGGCTGAGGGCCGGTCCGTGACCGGCCGGGGGGCAACGGCCGGGCGGCGCACGCGCCGCCCGGCCGTTTCGTGTCTCAGACCTCGCGCAGGCGAGGCAGAACCCGCTCGCAGACCTCGGTCACCCAGACCGGCGGGTCGTCGTGGCCCCGGTTGCCGAGCCACACCTGCTGCACGCCGACCTTCGCGTACTCCTCCATCGTCCGGAGGAACCCGTCGGTGTCACCGAGCGCGTCCAGGCTGGTGATGATCGTCTTCTCGATCTCCGCCGGATCCCGGCCGACGTCCGCGCAGTGCTGGTTCAGCACGTCGATCTTGTGCGCCACGGTCTCGACGTCCGGCGCGAACAGGTTGCACGCGTCGCCGTACCGGGCCACGAGCCGCAGCGTCTTCTTCTCGCCCGAACCGCCGATCATCACCGGCGGCCCGGGCTGCTGGACGGGCTTCGGACGGCAGAGCGTCTCGGCCAGCCGGTAGTGCTTGCCCTCGTACGGGCCGTCGTCGTCGCTGAACATCTGCCGGGCGATCAGCAGCGTCTCCTCCAGACGCTCGAACCGTTCGGCGACCGGCGGGAACGGCACGCCGAGCGCCCGGTGCTCCTTCTCGTACCAGGCGGCGCCGATGCCGAACATCGCACGCCCCTGGGAGAGCACGTCGAGCGTCGCGACGGTCTTGGCCAGCAGCCCCGGGTACCGGTAGGTGACGCCGGTGACGAGCAGGCCGAGCTTGATCCGCCGGGTGACGCCGGCCAGGAAGCCCAGCCCGGTGTAGCCCTCGAGCATCGGCTCGGTGGCCGGTGCCATCGCCTCCATCTGGAACCAGTGGTCCATCAGCGTGAACGTGCTGGCGCCGCCCTCGTCGGCGGCGCGGGCGGTCGCGGCCAGCAGTGGCGCGATCGCGGTGTTGCCGCCGGGGAACGAGAAGCTCGGGTAGTGGATCGCAAGTTTCACGATCTCGAACCTATGCCGGTCGTGGTGTCGGCGCGCGGCGGCGCTCGCGCCCGTTTTCTCCGACGGCAAGTTCTAAGGCAGCGGGGGCGGTGCGGCGCCGGGCCGCTGGGACGGGAACACCACGCCGGGCGGCGGCCCGGGAGGCGCGTCGTCCGCCGACGGCGGCGGTTCCGGCGCCAGGTGCCAGGCCACGGTCACCGAGACCGGGGCCCGCGAACCGGGGCTGGGGGCACTGTAGGTGACGTCGATGCGGTCCGGGCGCCCCGGAACGCCGGCGGATACGCACTCGGCCAGCCAGGTCCCGGCCGCGGTCCGGTCCGGACCGTCGGGCACGGAGTGGATCGTGACGGCCGTTCCGTCCGGAAGGTGGACGGACGAGTTTTCGGGCACGGGGGATCGCCTCCGTCGAAGGAGTCGGATGTTCGAGGACGGTGCGCGCTAGCGGAGGGGTACCCGGTCCGCCGGAACGGGACACGTAGGCCTGCGGGCTTACGTCCGTGGGCGGCTGTGCGGGAAGGCGGGTCTGGCTAGCGTGGCCGGGGTGGACTCTTCTCGCCGGCGACTGACCATGCCGATCGTGACCGCCGTCGCGGTGCTGCTGAGCCTGGCCTACATCTTCGCGTACGGGGATCACGCGTTCGGCGGTGGTCCCGACATGGTGCTGCCGATGGCCGTCGTGCTGGGCTGGCCGCTGGTGGTGCTGCGGGGCCGGCCGGTGCTCGCGACTGCGCTGATCCTGCTGGCCGCGGCGCTTCTCCTGCCGACGATGAACGTCGTGATCGTCGGCCCGATCGCCGTCGCCGCGACGCTGGCCGCGGTCTGGCTGCTCGCGACGAGCCGGCCGTGGCGGGTCTCGCTGCCCGCCTCCGCGCTGGCGACCGCCGTGCTGCTCGCGCTCACGACGGCGTTCTACCTCGGGCGCCGGAACTTCGTCACCACCGCGGCGATCCTGGTGCTGGCCGCGATCACGGTGTGGACGGTGGCGGGCTCGTTCCGGCAGCGGCGCCGGTTCGCGGACGCCCGGCGCGCGCAGGAGATCGAGCGCGCGGACGCCCGGCGCGCGGAGGAGACCGAGCGCGCGGTGGTCGCCGAGCGGCTGCGGATCGCCCGTGAGCTGCACGATCTGATCGCCCACAGCCTGGGCGCGATCGCGATCCAGGCCGGCGTCGGCCGCCGGGTGATCGACAACCGGCCGGCCGAGGCCCGGAACGCGCTCGACGCGATCGAGTCGACCAGCCGGCAGGCGCTGGCCGAGCTCCGCCGCACGCTCACCGCCCTGCGGCGGTCCGATCCGGAGGCCCCGGCGGGTTCGGAGTTCAGCCCGTCGCCCCCGGCGCCCGGTCTGGCCGACCTCGAGCGGGTCCTCGCCGTTGCCCGCGATTCCGGTGTCCAGGTCGACGTCGAACAGGCCGGTGCTGTCCGCGACCTGCCCGCCGACCTGGATCTGGCCGCGTTCCGAATCGTCCAGGAGGCCGTGACGAACGTGGTGCGCCACGCCGGGACCGACCGGTGCACGGTGCGCCTGACGTACGGCGATTCGCTGGAGATCGACGTGACCGACGACGGGGCCGGGAGCGGCACGCCGGGCACCGGCTACGGTCTGGTCGGGATGCGCGAGCGCGTCACGCTGCTCGACGGTCGTTTCGAGGCGGGGCCGCGGCCCGAGGGAGGTTTCCGGGTGTCTGCGCTGGTACCGCTCCCGTGACGATCTCCGTGGTGCTGGCCGACGACCAGCCGCTGATCCGGACCGGCCTGCGGGTGCTGCTCTCCGAGACGCCCGATCTGATGCTGGTGGGCGAGGCCGCCACCGGTCTGGAAGCCGTCGAGCTGGCCGAACGCCTGCGGCCGGACGTCGTCGTGATGGATCTGCGGATGCCGGAGCTCGACGGGATCGAGGCGACCAGGCGGATCACCGAGACGGTGCCGGAAACGCACGTCCTGGTGCTGACGACCTTCGACGACGACGAGTCGGTCTACGGGGCGCTCCGGGCCGGGGCGAGCGGGTTCCTGGTCAAGGACATGGGGCTGGACGACCTGCTGGCCGCGATCCGCGTCGTGGCCGACGGGGACGCGCTGATCGCGCCGAGCGTGACGCGGAAGCTCGTCGACGCGATGTCGGGCCGGAAGCCCGCGCCGCCGCGGTCGGCCGATGGCCTCACACCGCGGGAGCGGGAGGTGCTGACGCTCGTGGGGCGGGGGCTCTCCAACGGCGAGATCGCGGCCGAACTGGTGATCAGCGCCGCTACCGCCAAGGCCCACGTGGCCCGGCTGCTGACCAAACTGGACGCTCGCGACCGGGTGCAGCTGGTCATCCTGGCCTACGAGTTCGGTGTGGTAGGCCCCAAGGCGTAAGCCTTCTGACCTGCGGTGATGTCGTCCGCAGGCCGATGTGGGCACCGGGGCCGGAAAGCCACCGTGTCCGCATGGCAAAAGTGGTGTTGAGCATCCAGCTGGCTGTGGTGGTGGTGTTCGCGATTCTGTGGAACCCGCTCGATTTTTTCATCTACCGTCTCGGAGGCCAGGTCGTCGGCGACGGGGCCCGGCTCTATCTGGAGCAGCAGGCCGCGCACTGGTTCACGTACACGCCGTTCGCGGCCGTGGTGTTCAAGCCGTTGTCGTTCGTGCCGCTGGTACCGGCGCGGGTGCTCTGGGAACTCGCGTCGGTCGGGGCGCTCGTGGTGGCGTGCGGGCAGGTGATGGCACGCCGGCTCGTCCCGTGGGCGGTGGCCGCCGGGCTGATGCTGGAGCCGGTGTGGCACTCGCTGTTCCTGGGCCAGATCAACCTGATCCTGCTCGCGCTGGTGATGGTGGACCTGCGGCGGGTCGCGTCCGGCCGCAGGGCCGGCATCGGCATCGGGATCGCCGCGGCGATCAAGCTGACACCCGGCATCTTCATCGTGATGCTGCTGGCCGCCGGGCGGGTGCGGGCGGCGGCGGTCGCCGGGGCGACGTTCGCGGCCGGGACCGCGCTCGGGTTCCTGGTCGCGCCGCAGGCGTCGGTCGTGTACTGGCGGGACACGTTCTACGACAGCACCCGAGTCGGCGTGCCGTACGTCAGCAACCAGTCGCCGTACGGGGCGCTGGTGCGTGCGCTGCACGAGGTCGGGGCGTGGTACTCCGTGATCCCGCTGGTGCTGGGGGTGTGCGGGATCACGCTCGCGGCGGTGTACGCGCGGCGGGACGACTGGCTCGGGGCGTTCGCGGTCGCGGGGCTCACCGGGTTGCTGGTGTCGCCGGTCTCGTGGAGCCACCACTGGGTGTGGGCGTTACCCGCGCTGGTGGTTCTGGTGCGCGACGGTTACCGGCGCGCCGCGATCGCCGCCGGTGTGGTGTTCGTGTTGTCGCCGATGTGGGCCACCCGGCTGGTGGACCGTCCGGACGACGTCTGGGCGCTCACGCTCTACCTGCTGGTGGGGAACACGTATCTGTTCCTCGGTCTCGCGCTGCTGGGGCGTCTGGCCGTACGCCCCGGCGCCGGGAAGGGCACCGGGGCGCTGCTGCTACCGATCGGTCAGGACGCGCCGCCGGTTTCACCCGGGGGCGCCGCGTTGACGTCGTCGATGCGGTACTTGGCCACGGCGTCGGCAGCCACCGATGCCTCGATCTCGCCCCGCTGGGCCAGGGCCCGCAGGGTCGCGACCGCGATCGACTCGGCGTCCACCTTGAAGTGGCGACGCAGGGCGTGGCGCGTGTCGGAGGCGCCGAAGCCGTCGGTACCCAGCGACGTGTAGTCGCCCGGTACCCAGCGCGAGATCTGGTCGGGTACCTGGCGCATCCAGTCGCTGGACGCCACGACCGGTCCTTCGGCGTCGGCCAGCTGGGTCGTCACCCACGGCGTGCGCGGCTCCGCGTCCGGATGGAGCAGTGCCTCCGCGTCCGCCGCGACCGCGTCGCGCCGGAGCTCGGTCCAGGACGTCACCGACCACACGTCGGCGGAGACGTTCCAGTCTTCGGCCAGCAGCTGCTGGGCCCGCAGGGCCCAGGGCAGCGCCACCCCGGAGGCGAGCAGCTGCGCACGCCGGGCGCCCTCGGCCGTCTTCGGCGCGGGAGCGAACCGGTACAGGCCCTTGAGGATGCCCTCTTCGGACACGTGCTCCGGCATGGCCGGCATGACCATCGGCTCGTTGTAGACCGTGAGGTAGTAGTAGATGTTCTCCGGGTTCTCGCCGTACATGCGGCGCAAACCGTCTTCGGTGATGACCGCGACCTCGTACGCGTAGGCCGGGTCGTAGGCGACGACGGCCGGGTTCGTCGCCGCGAGCAGCAGCGAGTGGCCGTCCTCGTGCTGGAGGCCCTCACCGTTGAGCGTCGTGCGCCCGGCCGTGGCACCGAGGACGAACCCGCGGGCCAGCTGGTCGGCGGCGGCCCAGAAGCCGTCGCCGGTGCGCTGGAAGCCGAACATCGAGTAGAAGATGTAGATCGGGATCATCGGCTCGCCCTGGGTGGCGTACGACGTCCCGACCGCGGTGAACGACGCCACCGAGCCGGCCTCGTTGATGCCCTCGTGCAGGATCTGGCCCTGCTCGGACTCCTTGTACGCCAGCATCAGCTCGCGGTCGACCGAGGTGTACTGCTGGCCGTGCGGCGAGTAGATCTTCGCCGTCGGGAACAGCGAGTCCATCCCGAACGTGCGGGCCTCGTCCGGGATGATCGGCACGAAGCGGGCCCCGATGTTCTTGTCTTTCATCAGGTCCTTGAGCTGCCGGACGAACGCCATCGTGGTGGCGATCTTCTGCTTGCCGGAGCCCTTCTTCAGCTGGGCGTACATCTCCTTGCCCGGCAGCGCCAGCGGCTTCGACCGGTCGGTCCGGCGGGGGATCGCGCCGCCGAGCTGGCGGCGACGCTCCATCAGGTACTGGTACTCGTCCGAGTCCTTGCCGGGGTGGTAGTACGGCGGCAGGTACTTGTCGAGCTTCTCGTCCGGGATGTCGAGGAAGAGCCGGTCCCGGAACTCCTTCAGGTCTTCCGGAGTCAGCTTCTTCATCTGGTGGGTCGCGTTGCGGGCCTCGAAGTGGCTGCCCAGCGTCCAGCCCTTGATCGTCTTGGCGAGGATCACGGTCGGCTGGCCGGTGTGCTCGGTCGCGGCCTTGTAGGCGGCGTAGAGCTTGCGGTAGTCGTGGCCGCCGCGCTTGAGGTTCCAGATCTCGTCGTCGGAGAGCTGCTCGACCATCTTGCGGGTGCGCGGGTCGCGTCCGAAGAAGTGCTCGCGGACGAACGCGCCGGACTCGGCCTTGTAGGTCTGGTAGTCACCGTCGGGCGTGGTGTTCATCAGGTTGACCAGCGCGCCGTCGGTGTCGGCGGCCAGCAGCGGGTCCCACTCGCGGCCCCAGACGACCTTGATGACGTTCCAGCCGGCGCCGCGGAAGAACGACTCCAGCTCCTGGATCACCTTGCCGTTGCCGCGGACCGGGCCGTCGAGGCGCTGCAGGTTGCAGTTGATGACGAACGTGAGGTTGTCGAGCTCCTCGCGGGCGGCGACACCGATCGCGCCGAGCGACTCGACCTCGTCCATCTCGCCGTCGCCGAGGAACGCCCAGACGTGCTGGCGGCTGGTGTCCTTGATGCCGCGCGCGTGCAGGTACCGGTTGAACCGGGCCTGGTAGATCGCGTTGATCGGGCCGAGGCCCATCGAGACGGTCGGGAACTCCCAGAAGTCGGGCATCAGCCGCGGGTGCGGGTAGCTGGAGAGCCCGCCGCCCTCGTGGGAGAACTCCTGCCGGAAGCCGTCGAGCTGGTGCTCGGTCAGCCGGCCTTCGAGGAACGCCCGCGCGTACATGCCGGGGGAGGCGTGCCCCTGGAAGAAGATCTGGTCGCCGCCGCCGGGGTCGTCGTGGCCGCGGAAGAAGTGGTTGAAGCCCACCTCGTAGAGGCTCGCGCTGGAGGCGTAGGTGGAGATGTGGCCGCCGACCCCGATGCCGGGACGCTGCGCGCGGTGCACGAGCATCGCGGCGTTCCACCGCATGTAGGCCCGCAGACGGCGCTCGATGTGCTCGTCGCCGGGGAACCACGGCTCCCGCTCCGGCGGAATCGAGTTGATGTAGTCGGTGCTCCGCAGGGCCGGGACGCCGACCTGCATCTCCCGGGCCCGCTCGAGGAGGCGCAGCATGATGTACCGGGCGCGCTGGCGACCGGCGTTGTCGATCACTGCATCGAGCGATTCGAGCCACTCGGACGTCTCCCCGGGATCGATGTCCGGGAGCTGACTGGGTAGCCCGTCGCTGATCACCGGGAGCCGTTCGCGTGAGTTCGCCACGTCGATCCTTCACACTCGTCGGTGGGTGGGGTCCGGTCGATCACGGTCGGCGACCGCCCGAGGCCACTTTCGCTGTACCGATCCATCCTGCCTCGTAGGCGCGAGGATGGTTAGCTGCGGGGGACGGTTACCGGCCGGTAGTTGTCGCGCCTGACCCACCCAACGCGCCAGGCACGGACGCGACCGGCAGGATAGAGCACGTGGACAGCGAGATCATCACCGTCCGTACCGGATCCAAGCCGGTCGTGCTCGACCTGACCGAGCGGGCGTCCGCGTTCGTGCGCGAGCGGGGCGACGGGCTCCTGCACGCGTTCGTGCCGCACGCGACCGCCGGGCTCGCCGTACTGGAGACCGGTGCGGGCAGTGACGACGACCTGCTGTCGGCCCTGGAGGACCTGCTGCCGGCCGACGACCGGTGGCGACATCGGCACGGCAGCCCCGGTCACGGCCGCAGTCACGTGATGCCGGCCCTGATTCCGCCGTACGCGACACTGCCCGTGCTGGGCGGACGTCTGGCGCTGGGAACGTGGCAGAGCCTGTGCCTGGTCGACCTGAACGTCGACAACCACGACCGGCAGGTGCGCTTTTCGTTTCTGACCAGCGGGTAGTACTGGTCCGTCAGTAAGAAAGCGTGCGACGCGAGCAGCCGGATTGCGGCGAACACTTGCGTTGCGCTGGATGAATGTGTGGACTACCGGACTAGGCGGCGACACGCCGCCATCCGTAGGAGGAGGGAACCTAAGAGTGAGCGCGACCGCGGGTCACGCCGACGGCGTCAAAAGCCCGGCAGACCGGCTCGGCATCCAGCCGGGCATGGTGGTCATGGAGATCGGCTACGACGACGACGGTGCCGTCGATCTCCGCGACGCCGTTGCCGAGCGGGTAGGCGACGATCTGGTCGACGAAGACTCCGACGAGGTCGTCGACGTCGTGATGCTCTGGTGGCGGGAGGACGACGGCGACCTGTTCGATGCACTGGTCAACGCGTTGACCCCGCTCGCCGACAACGGCGTCGTCTGGCTGCTGACGCCCAAGGCCGGTCGGTCGGGGCACGTCGAGCCGAGCGACATCAGCGAGGTCGCACCGACCGCAGGACTGCAGCAGACGTCGAGTATCAGCGCTGCGCAGGACTGGTCGGGTGCGCGGCTGGTCGCACCCAAGGCGGCGCGCTCGAAGCGCTGACCCCGGGGTAACGTCCGCCGTCACACCGGCAGCGCTTCGACCGGCGCTCCCGGTGCCGTCGGTATGTCTCCGTTCGGAAGGGTTCCAGGATGCCCGTCGAGGTCGGCGATCTCGCGCCCGAGTTCACGTTGCCGGACCAGAACCATCAGCAGGTGTCGCTGGGCGGGTTCTCCGGCCGCAAGAACGTGCTGGTCGTGTTTTATCCCCTGGCGTTCTCCGGAGTGTGCTCCGGAGAACTCGCGGCGATCCGGGACGGCCTGGAGCGGTTCCAGAACGACCTCGTGCAGGTCGTGACGATCAGCGTCGACTCGTTCTTCGCGCATCGCGTCTGGGCCGATCAGGAGGGGTTCACGTTCCCGCTGCTGGCCGATTTCTGGCCGCACGGGGCGGTGGCGCAGAGCTACGGCGTCTTCGACGAACAGAAGGGCACCGCGCGCCGCGGGACGTTCCTCGTGGACGTCGAGGGCGTCGTCCGCTGGAAGGTGGTCACCGAGCTGGGCGTGGCCCGCTCGTCGGCCGACTACGCCACCGCGGTGGCCGCGGTGACATCCTGAGTGGTCCTCGCGTTACCCTGGAGCCCGGTACCGAGGGGCGCATAGCTCAGTGGAAGAGCACTCGCCTTACAAGCGAGGGGTCGTAGGTTCGAACCCTACTGCGCCCACCACCTGCACGGCCCGCGGTCAATCGCGGCGATCGGCCAGGCCGGTCAGGGCCACCACGATCAGCGTGGAGCCGATCCAGCCGACGATGCTCGTCGCGTACAGCCACCCCCGGACCGCCTTCCCGGTCGGCGTCGCAGTGGTCGGCTGCCACAGCGACGCCTGGTGCAGGTCGAGGATCGGGACCATGTTCTCGAGCGCGTACGCCGCCGGGATCAGGCACGGATAGTCCCCGGTGCAGCGCTCGGACGAGACCGTGGGGCGCCCTGTCCTCGGGTCCTCCGGGACGTTGTCGCCGGTCGGGACGAACACCGCGGTGTGCATCGCCACGATCCACCACGTCAGTACGGCCGCCACGGCGAGGATCCAGGCCGGGCGCAGGGGCCGGTAGCCGTGCGCGATCGTCGCGCCGAGGAGCCAGTTCGCTATCCGCTGGTACCAGCGGAGGTCGCCCCGGCGGCGCTGGTCGTCGCGGGCCGCGATCAGGATGCGGCGGGCCCGGTCGGGATGGCCGGTGTCGGTGAGCACGCGCGCCAGCTGCCGGTAGGGCTGCGGCGAGTACCGCTGGTTGCGCCGGATCCAATCGAGGCGCTCGGCGACGTCCACCGTGGTGTGGGTCCCCAGCCGGTCGTACGTGAAGCCGGTCAGGATCAGCCGGCCGGGGGCCGGCCAGAAGCCCGGCGCGTCGCGGAGCTCTCCGACGTGGGCGCGGGTGAGGTCGAAGATCCCGTCCGGGCGGGCGCCCGGGCTCTGCAGCCGCAGGCATCCGGCCACGCGGGTGCCTTCCAGGCTCACCGCGCCGAGCGTCGCACCGTACAGGTCGAGGTCACCGCCGAAGGTGGCGCCGAGCACCTGGACGCCGCCGACGGCGGTGAAGCCGTCGTCGAGGAACACGTTGCCGGTGACGTGGGCGCCGTCGACCGAGAGGACGTCCGCACCGGGGTTGGTCAGCGTGGCGCCGTTCAGCGTCAGGATGCCGCCGATCGTGGCGCCCAGCAGCCGGATCTCCCCGGCCGCGGTGAAACCCCCGCTGAGGAACACGTCGCCGGTGATCTGGGCGCCGTCGGCGGAGAACGCGTCCGCGCCGGGGTTCGTCAGCGACGCGCCGTTCAGCGAGAGGACGCCGCCGATCGTGGCGCCGAGCAGACGGACCTCTCCGCGGGCGGCGAACCCGTCGGTGAAGTAGACGCTGCCGGCGACCCGCGCCCCGTCCGCGGAGAACGCGTTGCCGTCCGGATTGGCCAGCGACGCGCCGTTGACCTCGAGGCTGCCGCCGACGGTCGTGCCCAGCATGCGGATCTCGCCGTCGGCGGTGAACCCCTCGTTGAGGACGACGCTGCCGGTGACCTGCGCCCGCTCGGCCGAGAGCGCCACGCCGCCGGGGTTGCGGAGGGTGGCGCCGGACAGGACGAGGTCGCCGCCGAGCGTCGCACCGGACATCCGGATCTCGCCGTCCGAGGCGAACCCGTCGCGCAGCACCACGTCGCCGGCGACCCGCGAACCGGACAGGCTCAGCTCGGTCACCGCGGTATCGATCGCGATCAGGTCGTGGGCGATGATCGCGTCGGCGAGATCGATCCGGTCGGTCCGGCAGGTGTGCAGGACCAGGTTCGGCAGCGTGGCGTAGTTGAGGTCCCACTCATCGGCCAGCACGCATTCGTGGAGCACCAGCGGCACTTTCAGGACCTGCCAGCTCCAGTCGAGCGCACCGGCGATGCGGGCGCCCCGCAGGTGCATCCCGCGTGGATGCCCGCCCGGGGCCCGGAGCAGCTCCAGGAGGACCGCCGCGTCGAGTTCGTCGTCCGGGAACAGGCGTAACTCCTGTCCCGAGCTCCAGGCGTCCCGCAGGCGTGTGGCGACGTCGTCCACTCCGCTCCCTCAGGTTCGGTGACTTCGGGTGACCTGCAGCATCCCGGCGCCCTTCAACCGGCGGACCACCGGGGCGGTCTCGGTGCGGTGGACGCCCTCCAGCGAACCGATGCCGTCGGCCAGGTAGTCGTAGAGCTCGTCCAGGTCACGGCACACGACCGCGGCGGCGATGTTGGCCGGGCCGGTCACCGCGGCGGCGTGCGCGATCTGGGGATGCGCGGCCAGTGCCCGGCCGATCGACGTCAGCGCCGACGCGGCGACCGTGAGCCAGAGCGTCGCCTCGGCGGTGTACCCGAGCAGCGCGGGTTCGACGTCGACGTCGAAGTAGAGCACTCCGCTGCGGTAGAGCTGATCGATCCGGCGCCGGACCGTGGACTCCGACCACCCGGTCGCGGCGGCCAGCGCCGGGTAGGTGGCCCGGCCGTCCCGGGCCAGTTCGGCGAGGAGCGCGTTGTCGGCGACGGTGAGGGCGACCGCGGGCTCCGGGTCGGGAAGAACCGTCAGCGCAGCCACCTGGGCGGGCGAGAGTGCCGCCGTCCGCCCTGGCCAGCCGCTCGTGCCCGCGACCGACCGCAGGATGCAGTGCGCCGACACCGCCGCGACGCCGCGCGTCCGGGGGAGCTTCTGCAGCAGCAACTCGTCCTCGTCCTGCTGGCGTCGCGTCCGGGTGATGCAGCTGATCTCGGTGCCGCCGGACAGGATCAGCACCCAGGACGTGTCGGCGCGGCGGGCCAGCGCGGTCGCCACCGGGACGGCCGCGTCGGGCGTGCAGCGCATCCGCACCATCCAGTCGACGTGGCCGAGCGCCGACGCGTGCGGCAGCCCGACGACCCGCACCGCGCCCGCGGACCGCATCCGCTGGTAGCGGCGCGCGAGCGTCCGGTCGGACGTGCCGAGCACGGTCGCGAGGCGGCTGAACGGTGCCCGCGCGTCGATCTGCAGCGCGTGCGTCAGTTGCCGGTCGAGTTCGTCCAGATCCACCAGAAGACCATACCCACCTGTCTGATCCCACCAGACAGAGCTGATGCATCGTCAGAAAACAAAGACACCGAGCAGCCTGACGTTCATGCGCAAGTGGTTGCCGCTGACCGCGGTCTCGCTGAGTACGTTCATGTTGCTGGTCGACCTGACGATCGTCAGCGTCGCCGCACCCGACCTGGCCGAGGAACTGCACTCGTCGTTCGCGGCCTTGCAATGGACGGTCGACCTCTACGTCCTGGTCCTGGCCGCCCTGATGATGGCGGCCGGATCGCTCGCCGACCGCTGGGGATCCCGGCGGGTCTTCCTCGCCGGTCTCGTCGTGTTCGCGCTGGCGTCCCTCGCCTGCGGCCTCGCACCGAACACGGGCCTGCTGATCACCGCCCGGGGGGTGCAGGGCCTCGGCGCGGCCGCGATGTATGGCACGAACGCGGCCATCCTCGGGCTGACCTACTCCGGCCGGGACCGCAGTCTCGCGTTCGGAGTCTGGGGCGCCGCCAACGGCGCCGCGGCCGCCGCCGGGCCGATCCTCGGCGGCGTCCTCACCGAGCACGTCGGCTGGCGGTCGATCTTCCTGGTCAACCTCCCCGTCGCGGTGGCGGCGGTGGTGCTGGCCCGCCGGACGGTCCCCTCCGAGCCTCGGGCCGACGCCACGA
Source organism: Cryptosporangium sp. NPDC051539 (assembly GCF_044454545.1). Taxonomy (NCBI): domain Bacteria; kingdom Bacillati; phylum Actinomycetota; class Actinomycetes; order Cryptosporangiales; family Cryptosporangiaceae; genus Cryptosporangium; species Cryptosporangium sp. NPDC051539. Next base: position 142,544 of record NZ_JBITDV010000002.1, read on the forward strand.
GGCCGGACGCCGCCGGTGTGCTCACGTTCACCGCGGCCGCGGCGCTGCTCGTGTACGGGCTGATCCGGGCCGGCGATCGCGGGTGGACCGACCGCGGGACGCTGGTCGTGCTGGCCGCCGCGGCGGCCGTCGGGGTCGCCTTCGTGCTGCTCGAACGCACCCGGACCGACCCGATGCTCGACCTCGCGCTGTTCCGGCGGCCCGCGTTCGCGGCGGCGGTGCTCGGTGCGGCCGCGCTCACCGCGTCGGCGTTCGCGAACCTGATCTTCGTGTCGCTGTGGGCGCAGTCGGTGCTGGGGCTCACCGCGATGGGCGCCGGGCTGGTGCTCGCGCCGATGGCGGTGGTGGCGCTCGTCGTGGCCGGCGCCGGCGGCCGGTTGCTGCACGGGGTGCCGGCCCGCTACCCGATCGGGTGCGGTCTGCTGCTGGTCGCGGCCGGGGACGCGCTGTGCCTGCTGATCTCGCCGGACTCGGGCTGGGGTGCGGTGATCCCGGGCCTGGCCGTGACCGGCGTCGGGGTCGGGCTCAGCACGGCGGCGCTGGCGTCGGCGGCGCTGGCCGCGGTGCCGCCCCGGCGGGCCGGGATGGCCAACGGGGCGTCGAACACCGCCCGCCAGATCGGGTTCGCGGTCGCGTTGCCGATCTTCGCCACGCTGGTGGCGGGCGCGGCCGAGGACGTGCTGGGCGACCGGGCGGCGGCCGAGCGGCTGACCGGCGGCGGGTACGCCGACCTCGTCGGCCGGGTACCGGCCACGGTCCTCAAGACCGCCTACGCCGACGGCCTGGACCGCGTGTTCCTCACCAGTGCGCTCCTCGCCGCACTCGGTGGCCTCGCGGTCCTGGCGCTGCTCCGCACCCCGGCCGAGGAACCGCAACCCGCTCTGACGCGCGAGTAGCCGGTCCGGGACTCCTCAGACCGGGACCAGGGGCGCGCTGGACTCCCAGAGATCACGCAGTGACGTGTGCAGCGGTCTGGACGGTGCCCAGCCGAGCGTCGTCCGGGCCACGGCCACGTCGACCTGCTGCCACGGCACGGCGGCGTCCCTCGGCGCGCCGCCGCCGTCGGTCCGCAACCCGCCGGTGAACCCGGCCAGCGCCAGGAGCGCCTCGACCATCGTGCGCGTGGGCGTCCCGACGCCGCTGCCCACGTTGATCACCGCGGGCAGCGCGGCCTGCCCGTGCGGACGCAACGCCGCCGCGACCACCGCATCGGCCACGTCCCGCACGTCCACGTAGTCCCGGACGTCGTCCAGCGGACCGGTCGTGACCCCGATGCTGCCGGCCCGCAGCTGCGCCACCACCCGCCCCGCACCGCCGACGGCCGGGGCGTCCGGGCCGATCGGCGTCGTCACCCGCAGCGACACCGCGTCCAGGCCGGCGCCGGCGGCGGTCCGCACCAGGCGGGTCGCGGCGAGCTTGGCCAGCCCGTACGCGGTCACCGGCCGCTCGGGCGCGTCCTCGCGCGTCGAGGTGCCGGCCTCGGCCCGCCCGTACTCGGCCGCCGAGCCGAGGTGCACCAGCCGGGTCGAGCGCCCGGCGGTCAGCAGCGCGTCCACCAGGTTGCTCACCGCGATCAGGTTCCCGGCCGCCAGCGAGGCGATGTCCCCGGTCGCCGCACCGGCACAGTTCACGACCACGTCCGGCACCGCGTCCCGCACCGCGTGAGCGACGCCCACGACGCCGTCGGCCAGATCGAGCCGCACGTCGGCGTGCACGTCGCCGCGCCGCGCGGCCGTGATCACCGACAGGCCGGTCTCGGCCGCGAGCCGGGCCCGGACATGGTGGCCGACGAACCCGTCGGCCCCTAGCAGCAACACCCTCATCGGCCAGCCACCCCCATCCCTCAGCTTTGCCCGGAACGGGCGATCGGCACGCATTTGTGCCGGTGGTTGGCGCTGGCGCCGCTGGGGCACCCTGGAAGGGACGCGTGGGGCGTACGCGCAGGACGAACCGGACGACCGAGGGGTTGGGATGTGTTGCCGGGAATTTACCGGCTCCTCACACCTCAGGTACTCGGGCCGGAAACCATCGGAGCTCGTTCATCCCCGCCGCCACTCCGGCGGCGCACGCGAAGGCGGTGTGCAGGTGGTCGAAGACCACGAGGCCGTACCCGGCTCAGAACGGCTGGCGGAAGCGGCCACCGTGCCCGCGTCCCAGCCGCTGGACCTCGGCGTCGAAGAGGAGTTCCACGTCGTCGACCTCGACAGCCGTGAACTGGTGCCCCGCGCACCGGAGATCCTCGACCACCTGCCGGCGTCCTCGTTCTCCCCGGAGCTGCACCGCTCCGTCGTCGAGACCAACACCAAGGTGCACCTCAGCCTGGAACGGCTGCGCGACGAGCTCGTCGCGCTGCGGCGCCAGGCCTGCGAGACGGCCGACGCCCTCGGGCTCGGCATCGTCGCGGCGGGCACGGTTCCGCTGGTGGACGTCGAGGAGCTCGCGCTCACGCCGAACGCGCGGTTCGAGCGGATGCTCGACGACTACCAGCTGCTCGCCCGTGAGCAGCTGATCTGCGGCGCCCAGGTGCACGTCGGCATGCCCGACCGGGACGTGGCCGTCGCGGTCGCCCAGCGCGTCTCGCAGTACCTGCCGATCCTGCTGGCGATCTCGGCCAGCTCCCCGTTCTGGATGGGTGAAGACACCGGCTACGCGAGCATCCGCTCGCTGCTCTGGCAGCGCTGGCCCACCGCGGGCGCCAGCGGCCTGGTCGAGTCGGCCGAGGACCACGACTCGCTGGTCGCCGAGCTGATCGCGTCCGGCACGATCACCGACCCGGGGATGATCTATTTCGACGTCCGGCCGTCGGCGCACGTCCCCACGATCGAACTGCGGGTCACCGACGCGTGCCCGGCGGTCGACGACGTCGTTCTGCTGTCCGGGCTGTTCCGGGCCCTGGTCCGGCGCGAGCGCGACGCGGTGGCCGCCCGGTACCCGCTGCCGCGGATCCGCGGGCCGCTGCAGCGGGCGGCGATGTGGCGGGCGGCCCGGTCGGGGCTCGAGGGCGATCTCGTCGACCTGTCGGGCTTCGCGCACCCGGTACCGGCCGCCGACGCCGTCCGCGGCCTGGTCGACTCGCTCCGGCCGCAGCTCGAAGCCGCCGGTGACTGGGAGTACGTCTCCGCGCTGGCCGGCCAGGCACTGGGCCGGGGCAGCGCCGCCGACCGCGAGCGTCGCGCGTTCGCCCGCCGCGGACGACTCGCCGACGTCGTCGACATGGTGCTGGCCGAGACCCGGGCCGGCGGCGGGGTCACGGTCGGCGGTTTCGGCGGCCAGGAAGCGCTGCTCGCCGGGTACGCCGGCACCGCGGCCGCGGGCGGCGACGAGGTGATCACGACCGACGGCAGCGTCGTGACCGAGTACGAGCCGATGCTCCAGCTGCTCGAACGGCTCGGCGCCGGCGGCCTCCGCGACCGCGAGCAGGAACGGGACGCCGAACAGCGCTCCGGCCGCATGACGTTCCGGGTGGCCGGGGAGACCACCGCCCGGCTGTTCCCGTTCGACGTCATCCCGCGGATCGTGCGCGCCGACGACTGGGAGACGCTCGGCCGGGGCCTGATCCAGCGCGCCCGGGCCCTGGACGCGTTCCTGCGCGACGTCTACGCCGAGCGGGAGGCCGTGAACGACGGGATCGTCCCGGCCTGGGTCGTCGACGGCGCCCCCGGCCTGCTGCCGCTGGCCGCGCTGATCCGCCAGCCGGTCCGGGCGCACATCGCCGGGATGGACCTGATCCACGACTCGGCCGGCCGGTGGAGCGTCCTCGAAGACAACCTGAGGGTGCCCTCGGGCCTGGGGTACGCGCTGACGAACCGGAGGCTGACCGACCACATCTGGCCGGACCTGCCCCGGCCGGCCGGCCTGCAGCCGGCCGAGTCGCTCCCGGCGTTACTGCGGACGACGCTCGAATCGGCCGCGCCCCCGCGGATGCGGGGCAGCGGGCCGCAGGTCGTCGTGCTCAGCCAGGGGCCGGTCGACTCGGCCTGGTTCGAGCACCAGCTGCTCGCCGAGGAGATGGGCGTACCGGTCGTACGGACGACCGACCTGGTGGTCGACGACCGCGCGGTCTACCTGCACCGGCACGGGACCCGGCGGCGGGTGGACGTGATCTACCTCCGGCTGGACGAGGACGCGCTCGTGCACGCGCCGGGCGGCGACGGGCGCCCGCTCGGGCCGCCACTGCTCTCCGCGGTCGGCGCGGGCACCGTGACGCTGGCGAACTCGCCCGGCAACGGCGTCGGCGACGACAAGGCGATCTACGCCTACGTCCCCGACTTCATCGAGTACTACCTGGGTGAGAAGCCGCTGCTCGCGCATGTCCCCACGTACCTGTGCGGCGACCCGGAGCAGCGCGAGGAGGTGCTGCGCCGGATCTCCGAGCTCGTCGTCAAGCCGGTCGACGGCTACGGCGGCGAGGGCGTGCTGATCGGCCCGCGTTCGTCCGAGGACGAGATCGACCTGGTCCGGCGGCAGATCAAGGCCGCGCCGCACCGGTGGATCGCCCAGGAGACGATGCACCTGTCGACGCACCCGGTGTTCGACGGCAGCCGGCTGACCCCGCGCCACGTCGACCTGCGGGCGTTCGTGTTCCTGGGCGAGAAACCGGCGGTGGCGCCGGTGGCGCTCACCCGGGTCGCCCCGGAGGGCAGCCTGGTGGTCAATTCTTCCCGGGGCGGCGGTGCGAAGGACACCTGGATTCTGAAAGCGTGATCAGGAGGATCGATGTGCGGATTCGGCGGAGAACTCCGTCTCGACGGTCATGCCCCTGAGGCCGACGCGGTCAGCCGGATGGTGCCGTGTCTGATCCACCGGGGTCCGGACAGCGGTGGTCACTGGTCGGGCGGACGGCTCGCGCTGGCCCACCGCCGGTTGCAGATCATCGACCTCTCCGAAGCCGGTTCGCAGCCGATGGTCGACGAGGAACTCGGGCTGGTACTCGTCTTCAACGGGATCATCTACAACTACCGGGAGCTGCGCGAAGAGCTGATCGGCCACGGGTACCGGTTCTTCTCGACGTCCGACACCGAGGTCGTCCTGAAGGCCTACCACCGCTGGGGCACCCGCTGCGTCGAGCGTTTCCTCGGCATGTTCGCGTTCGCGATCAGTGAGCTGTCGACCGGGAAACTCGTGCTCGGGCGCGACCGGCTCGGCATCAAGCCGCTGTACCTGTCGGAGACGCCGGGCCGCCTCCGGTTCGCCTCGACCCTGCCCGCTCTGGTCGCGGCCGGTGGCCTCGACACGTCGGTCGACCCGGTCGCGCTGCACCACTACCTGACGTTCCACTCGGTCGTCCCGGCGCCGCGGACGATCCTGAACGGCGTCCGGAAGCTGCCGCCGGCCACCGTGCGGGTGATCGAGCCCGACGGCACCACCGACGAGATCCTGTACTGGAAGCCGGAGGCCACCCGGGGCCTCGACTACTCCGACGAGGAGTGGCGGGACCGCACGCTGGCCGCGCTGCGGCTCGCGGTCGAGCGCCGGATGGTCGCCGACGTGCCGGTGGGCGTACTGCTCTCCGGTGGGCTGGACTCCAGCCTCGTCGTCGCGCTGCTGGCCGAGTCGGGCCAGACCGGCCTGCAGACGTTCAGCATCGGCTTCGAGGACGCCGGCGGCGAGAGCGGCAACGAGTTCGTCTACTCCGACCTGATCGCCGAGCGGTTCGCGACCGACCACCACCAGATCCGGATCGAGACCAGGAACATGGTTCCCGCCGTCGACGCCGCGATCGGCGCGATGAGTGAGCCGATGGTCAGCCACGACTGCGTCGCGTTCTACCTGCTCTCCGAGCAGGTCGCCGAACACGTGAAGGTCGTCCAGTCGGGCCAGGGCGCCGACGAGGTGTTCGCCGGGTACGACTGGTACCCGCCGTTGTCCGGCGTCCCTCGCCGCGACGCAGTGGACGCCTATCGGAACGTGTTCTTCGACCGGACGCATGCGGCGCTCAACGAGTTGCTGCAGCCCGGCTGGCGGCTGACGACCGACGTCAGCAAAGCGTTTGTCCAGGCGCACTTCGCGGTACCCGGTGCCGAGGAGACGCTCGACGCCGCCCTGCGCATCGACAGTCAGATCATGCTCGTGGACGATCCGGTCAAGCGCGTCGACAACATGACGATGGCGTGGGGGCTGGAAGCCCGGGTACCGTTCCTCGACCACGAGTTAGTCGAGCTGGCGGCGGCCTGCCCGCCCGGGCTCAAGCTCGCGCACGGCGGCAAGGGCATCCTCAAGGCCGCAGCCCGCGGGGTGGTGCCGGACGAGGTGATCGACCGCACCAAGGGATACTTCCCGGTCCCGGCGATCCGCCACCTGTCCGGGCCACTGCTGGAGCAGGTCGCCGACGCGCTCACGTCGGAGGCCGCACGGCAGCGCGGGATCTTCGACAGCGGCCAAGTACAGACCCTGCTCGACAAACCGAACGAGACCCGTACGACACTCGGGTCGAACGCACTCTGGCAGCTCGGCCTGCTGGAGATGTGGTTGCAGAAGATGGGAGTTGGATGACCACTGGGCTCGACGAAGGTAATTGGTCCGTCCCCGAGGAGCCGGCACCGTACGCTGCGGACCCCGCGGCCGCGCCGGCCAGCTGGGGACCGACGCTCTCGCCCTCCGGCGACGCGGTCGCGTACGTGTCCGACCGGAGCGGGGAGCCGAGGCTCTGGACCAGTTCCGTCGACGGTGGGAGCCCGGTGCTCGTGGATACCGGCCCCGAGCCCGTGGAGAGCGTCAAGTGGTCACCGAACGGCGAGTGGATCGCCGTCTCGATCGCGCCCGGCGGTTCCGACCGCACCGAGATCTGGGTCGTCCGTCCGGACGGCGGTGACCTGCACCAGATCGGCGGGTTCGGCCGCACCAACGGCTGGTTCGGCTACTGGAGCCACGACGGCGCCTGGCTGGCCGTCGCGGAAGCGGACGCGGTCGGCTGGAGCGCCGCCCATCTGATCGACCCGTCGACCGGTTGGCGGGTGACGGTCGGCGAGGCCGACCTCCGGGCCGCGATCGACGTCAGCCGGGACGGCACGATGGCGCTGGTCCGCGGTGGCCCGCGCAGCGCCCGCTGGCTCGAGGTGGTGGACATCGAGAGCGGTGCGGCACGTCAGCTGTATCCGGCCGACGGCGAAGGGTCGACCGACGTCGGCCGGTTCAGCCCGGACGGCACGCAGGTCTACGTCCGCACCGACGTCGGGCGGGAGCTGCCCGCGCTGGTCGCCCTGCCGGTCGGCACGGTCGGGACGCCCCGGGTCGTCGCCGAGCGGGACGACGCCGAGCTCGAGTACTTCACGGTCAGCGAGGACGGCGGAATCGTCGTACTGCTCTGGAACGAGTTCGGTGGCCGCAGCGCGGTGTCCGTGCTCGACCTGCGCACCGGCGAGGAGCGCAGGCTCAGCGGCCTGCCGGGCGACGTCGTCGGCCACCCGGTGCTGTCCACCGACGCGTCGACGATCACGCTCTCGGCCGAGAGCCCGTCGCTGCCGCCGACGATCTGGACGGTCGAAGTGGCCAGCTGCGCTGCGAAGCCGGTGACCTACCCGACGCCACTCGCCGCAGCCGCGATCGTTCCGGAGCTCCACCGGTTCACCGCGCACGACGGCCTGGAGCTGACCGGCTGGCTCTATCCCGGCGTGGGAGTGACCGACGCCGGCCCGATGGTGCTGCACTTCCACGGTGGTCCGGAGGCTCAGGAGCGCCCGGTCTGGAACCCGCTGTTCCGGGAGATCGTCTCCCGGGGCATCTCGGTGTTCGCGCCCAACGTCCGGGGTTCGTCGGGCTTCGGCCGGGCGTTCGTCAACGCCGACAACATCGAGCACCGGCACGCCGGCATCGAGGACGTCCGTTCGGTGGCCGGGTACGTCGTGGACGCCGGTCTGGCCGATCCGGCCCGTCTCGGCGTCTTCGGGCGCTCCTACGGCGGCTACCTGACCCTGGTCGCGCTGACCTGGTTCCCGGACCTGTTCGCGGTGGGCGTCGACACCTGCGGCATGTCCGATCTGCTGGCGTTCTACGAGCGCACCGAGCCGTGGGTGGCATCCGCGGCGTTCAGCAAGTACGGGCACCCGGACGACGACCGTGACCTGCTCCACGACCTCTCACCGATCCACCGGATCGACCGTCTGCGCGCGCCACTGCTGGTCGTGCACGGGGCGAACGACACGAACGTCCCGCTGTACGAGGCCGAGCAGGTGGTGGCGGCGCTCGAGGCCCGGAACGCGCCGGTGCAGTACCTGCGCTTCGAGGACGAGGGCCACGTGATCCTGCGCAAGCCCAGCAAGATCGTGTACGTGCGCGCGGTCGGCGCGTTCCTCGCCGGTCACCTGCTGCCCTGACCGACGGCCGTGGCGTCCGGCGTTACGGCTAGGCCCAGCAAGCCGAACGTGCGGGTCCAGGAACGGTCGCACGGGACGGCCGACCATGGCCGCCGGTGGGCGGCGGCCACGCCCGCGGCTGCGTCTCGGACGGCCGAGCACCGCTGAGCCGGGCCCATTTCGGCGGCGATGCGCGCCGCGGCCTCAGGGCCGACGGTGAGTGCGGTCACCGCGAGGGCGCCGCCTGCCGGCCCGAGCACCCGGATCAGCTCCGGCTCCGCGCCCGGGCGGCGCGCGCTCAAGGGCACGAGTCCGAGGATCACCCGGACGGTGTCCTCCGGGCTCACGGCGGCCGGGCTCACGGCGGCCGGGCTCACGGCGGCCGGGCTCACGGCGGCCGGGCTCACAGGGACTGTCCGAGATCGAGGATCGCGTACAGGGCGGCGCCGAGGGCGATGCCGACAGTGAGCGGGGTCGCCCATTTCTCCTGCTTGGAAACCAGCCACATGACGCCGGCGACGGCGACCACCAGGACGATCCAGCGTGCGTCGATGAACATGGTTCCTCTTCTCGTGAGCGACCCGAGGTGGAGGCGGAAGCCAGATCGACTGGTGACCGTCTGCATCAGTACAACAGCCATATAGCAGATTGGCAAGCGGACTATCGGCTGTTGGCCTTCGTCACAAGGCGAGTTGAGGGGCCCAAAAATGCCTTCTGGGGGATCTATCGGACGCGAGGCGAGCCGATAGCGACATAGCAGACTTCGAACTTCAGAACGAAGCTGGTCGTCCTGCCAGCAGCTAATGTCCTATAGTGCGTGCCAACCACGGACGGAAGGGAGCACGATGACGGACGCCACCCCGGCGGTCATGCGGCGTCGGCTACGGATCCAGTTGCGCCGGATGCGAGAGAACCTCGACTTGACCCAGCGGGCCGCCGCCGACGCGATGGACTGGTCGCTCTCCAAGCTCATCCGGATCGAAGCCGGCATGGTCAACATCAGCACCAACGACCTGCGGGCGTTGCTCGGTTACTACGGGGTCGACGACGTTCCTGAAGTAGACGACAAGGTCGAAGTGGCGCGAGTGGCGCGCACCAAGTCGCTGTGGTCGCCCTACCGCGACATAGTGTCGTCGGATTACGTCGACTATTTGGAGTACGAATCGTCGGCGAAGACCGTCCGGGTGTTCCAGAACACTTATGTACCCGGTTTGCTGCAAACCGAGGAATACGCTCAAGAGGTACTGAAGGTCGCGACCGACAACGATCTGAATCGAGTCGGTCAGCTCTGGGAGTTGCGCCGGATGCGGCAGGATCGCCTACTCCGGGACAACGGTCCGACGCTGCAGTTCGTCTTGGACGAGGCGGTGATCCGCCGATCGGCCGCCGGTCCGGAGAAGATGGCGCGCCAGCTGGAGCACTTGCTAGCCGTGAACACCCGGCCCAACGTCACGATCCGGATAGTGCCGTTCACCGAAGGCATCTATCCATTGATGGAAGCTCCCTACTACCACCTGGAGTTCAACCACCCCGACGATCCGAGCATCTCGTTCGAGGAGCGGCCGAGCGGCGACCTCGTCCAGCGTGAGGACGACACGGATTCCGGCGAGGGCCCGCCGCCGGTCGGAACGCCGCAGCACTATCTGGGGAACTTCTATTACCTCGAACGAATCACCCGGATCGGCGACACGTCAGCGATGATCCGCGACGCGATCGCGCGCTTCCGGGGAACCGCCCCCTGACCGCTCTTTCACGCCTGCGATGAACCGGCGCCAGACGGCATCAGGGAAATGTAATTCCCCGGCCGACGGGCGCCGCGACTCGCGCACGGACACCCCGTCGGCGTCACGCCGGACTTCGACACATGCTTTGTCCGCGCTGTGCGAACTCGTTCGCCAGCCCGACCCCACCGATAAGCTCATCCCACCCCCATGGTCTGCAGCCAGATCTCCAGCGTCGCCAACTGCCACAGCGTGTTCGAGCCGAGGTTCGTCCGCATCGAGTTCGGGTTCGCCAGGCGCTTCGCGATGAACTCGTCGGTGTACAGCCCCCGGCGGCGCGCCTCCGGGCTGCGCAGAGCCTCTTCGACCCGCGCGAGCATCGGCCCGCCCATGTGCCGGATGGCCGGGACCGGGAAGTATCCCTTCTCCCGATAGATCACCTCGTCCGGAACCACGCCCCGCGCCGCTTCCTTCAGCACTGCCTTGCCGATGTTTTGTTTCGTCGGGTCGCCCTCGACCGAGAGCTTGAACTTCGGTGGGCAGGCGGCGGCCAGTTCGACCAACTCGTGGTCGAGGAACGGCACGCGCGCCTCCAGGCCGTGGGCCATCGTCATGTTGTCGACCCGCTTGACCGGGTCGTCAACGAGCATGATCTGGCTGTCGGAGCGGAGCGCGGCGTCGAGGGTCGTCTCCGCGCCGGGCTGGGCGAAATGGCGGCGGACGAATTCGGTGCTGGGGTCCTCGCTCATCTGCTCCAGCCACTGCGGACGCAGGACCTTGGCCAGATCGCCGTGCCGCCGGTCGAAGAACACCCGGCTGTACTGCTCGACCGCCTCGTCCCGGGAGACGTCGAGCAGCGGCGGATACCAGTCGTACCCGGCGAAGATCTCGTCGGCGCCCTGTCCGGACTGGACGACCTTGACGTGCTTGACCACCTTCTCGGAGAGCAAGTAGAACGCGACGCAGTCGTGGCTGACCATCGGTTCGCTCATCGCGCCGATCGTGGCCTCGACGGCCGGCACGATGTCTGCCGTCCGGATCCTGATCTGGTGATGCTCGGTGGCGAACTTCTTCGCAATGATGTCCGAGTACTGGAATTCATCGCCGCGTTCGATCGTGCCCTGCGCGTCCGGTTCGCTTTCGAAGCCGATGCTGAACGTCTGCAGGCCGGTCTGGCCGGCCTCGGCGAGCAGCGCGACGACCAGGCTGGAATCGATACCCCCGGAGAGCAGCACGCCCACCGGTACGTCGGCCACCATGCGCCGCTCGACCGCGACGCGCAGCCGCTCCAGCACCAGCTCGCTCCACGCTCCGGACGAGAGACCGGCGTATTCACCGCGGCTCCAGGCCGGCTGCCAGTACACCGTGTCGGTGGAACGACCGTCCGGCTCGATCACCCGCACGGTCGCGGGCGGCAGCTTCCGGACGCCCCGCAAGATCGTCCGGGGCGCCGGCACGATCGAGTGGAAACTGAGGTAGTGGTGGAGTGCGGTCGGATCGATCTCGGTGTCGTCGACACCGGCGGCCAAGAGCGCCGGCAGAGTGGACGAGAAACGCAGGTAGCTGCCCGGCTTCTCGGTGTAGTACAGCGGTTTGATCCCCAGCCGGTCCCGGGCGATGACGAGCCGCCCGGTGTCGTGTTCGGCTATCGCGAACGCGAACATGCCGAGGAATCGCTCAACGCAGCGTTCACCCCATTGCCGGTAGGCCTTGAGAATCACCTCGGAGTCCGACGTGGAGAAAAACGTATGCCCCAGGCCGTGGAGCTCCGCGCGTAGCTGCTGGTAGTTGTAGATGCAGCCGTTGAAAACCAGAGTGCGATCCGCGGCTCCGACGGCGGCCGGATCGGGATCGGTCATCGGTTGAGCGCCGGCCTCCGAAAGATCGATGATTTGCAGACGGCTGTGCACGAGTGCCGTCGCCTTGTGCGACCACTCGCCACTCGCATCCGGGCCCCGGAGAGACAATCGTGGTTGCATTTGCCGCAGGGCGTCGACGTCGGGCCGCTGCTTATCGAATCGGATCTCGCCGCCGAAACCGCACATCAGCGCTCCTTGGGTCGGCGGGGCGAGACATGACCGCAGCGCTCTTCAGCGTTCGAAGTCACCGGAGTACCGCCGACGCAGCACAAAGATAGGACGCCCCCTGTTGGTCCGGTGGAAGTCTACCGAATGGGGTGGCGATCGTGCGGTCTATTCCCTGCCAGACTCCACAGTGTGGAGCGGACTATCAGCGCAGTGGTCACACGGTCGGACGAGTGCCTGGGGGAAATCGGGCCGTTCGAGGTCGATGTGCCGTGGTGGGCTGAGGTGGCCCCGGTGGTGTCCGTTCTGGAACGAGAGCTCGGCGTACCGGTCACGGTCCTCAGGCTGCTGAGCGTCGAGGGCTCGGACGGGGCCCGGGACGGGCACGTCACCTATCACGTCGAGGCGTCCGCACGGCCGTCGCGCCCGCTCCGGGCCGCGGTGTTCCGTGATCCGCCGGAACCGTTGCGACTGCCGTGGGCGACGAGGGAAGGCATCACCGGGCTGCTGGACTGGGCCGCCGGGTTCGTGACCCTCACCGGGCGGGCGGTGCAGCACAAGTCGTGGAATCTGGCGGCGCTGTTCCGGCTGCCTACCGCGGCCGGGCCGGTCTGGCTGAAAGCGACGCCGCCGTTCGCGGCCGACGAGGCCACGGCCATCGCCACGATCGCGGCCGTCGACCCCACGCTGGTCCCCGAGGTCCTGGCCGCCGCCCCCGGCCGCCTGCTGCTCGCCGACATTCCCGGCGAAGACCTCTGGCAGGCGTCCGACGCCCAGGTCACCAGCACCGTCAGCCGCTGGGTGGCCGCGCAGGCGGCGCTCGCCACCGGGCCCGCAGGAAACCCCGATTTCTCGTCGGCCGGACTTCGCGACGGCCGGCCCTCCCTGCTCGCGGCGCGGATCGAGGGGCTTCTCGTGCGGCTCGCGCCCGAACTGCCCGCGGAGACCACCGCACGCGCCCGGGCGCTCAACGCGCGCTGGGCGGCGCTGAGCGCCTGCGGGCTGCCGGACACGCTCGTGCACGGCGACTTCCACCCGGGCAACTGGCGCGGCACCCCCGGGTCGCCCCCGCGGGTCATCGACTTCGCCGACGCCTACTGGGGCAACCCCGTCCAGGACGGGCTCCGCGCGATCGACTACCTGCCCGGGGAGCGCCGCGACACGGCCACCGCGGCCTGGGTCGGCGCCTGGCGGGAACACGCACCCGGCGCCGACCCGGAGCGCGCGCTGACCCTCGGCGAACCCCTCGCCCACCTCGCCTACGCGGTCCGCTACCAGGAGTTCCTCGACGGCATCGAACCCGACGAACGGATCTATCACGACGGCGACCCGGCGGCGTCGATCAGGCACGCACTAGCCTGCTGACGTGGTCACGATCAGCGACGTCACGAGCGTGTTCGACCGGCTCTACCCGCCCCACCTCGCCGAGAGCTGGGACGCGGTCGGGCTGGTCTGCGGCGACCCCGCCACCGAGGTCCGCCGCGTCTACTTCAGCGTCGACGTCGTCGCCGCGACCGTGGACGAAGCGCTGTCCTGGGGCGCCGACCTGCTGGTCGCCCACCATCCGCTGCTGCTCCGGGGCGTCACCGCGATCCCCACGACCACGCCCAAGGGCCGGACGCTCCACCGGCTGATCCGCGCGGGTGCCGGCCTGTTCGTCGCGCACACCAACGCCGACTCGGCCGACCCCGGCGTTTCCGACGCGCTCGCCGCCCGCCTCGACCTCCGCGACCTGCGGCCGCTGCACCCGCACCCCGGTGAGGACCGCATCGGCATCGGCCGGATCGGCACGCTCCCGACCGCGATGACGCTCGCCGAGCTCGCCGAGACCGCCTCGCACGCGCTGCCTCCGACGAGCGGCGGCATCCGCTTCACCGGCGACCCCGACCGCATCGTCCGGACGGTGGCCGTCAGCGGCGGTGCCGGTGACTCGTACCTGGGGGACGCCACCCGGGCGGGCGTCGACGCGTTTCTCACCGCCGACCTGCGGCATCACCCGGCTTCCGAGCATTCCGAGGCGGGCGGCCCGGCGCTGCTCGACGTCGCGCACTGGGCCAGCGAGCAGCCCTGGCTCGCACACGCCGCCGCCGCACTCGGCGCCGCCCTGGCTCCCGCTACGGTGGAGGTCTTCGTCTCCGACCTCGTCACCGACCCGTGGACACGTGCGGTGGTTCCGGCGTGGACGCCCTGACCCGGCTGATTTTGGGAGCACCGTGAAGGCACCCGCCGCAGACCAGCTCCGCCTGCTCGACCTGCAGGCCGTCGATCTCTCGATCGATCAGCTCGCGCACCGCAAGCGCACGCTGCCCGAGCACGCCGAGATCGAGAAAGCGGCCGGCACGCTCGCCGGTCTGCGCGACGAGCTGTCCACGGCGGAGTCGGGGGTCGAGGAGTTCGACCGGAAGATCCACACGCTGGAACAGGAAGTCGACCAGGTCCGCACCCGGGCCGACCGCGACCGGCAGCGGATGGACTCCGGCACGATCGGCTCGTCCAAGGAACTCGAGCGGCTGCAGCACGAGGTCGAGACGCTGGCGGCCCGCCAGTCCGCGCTGGAGGACGACGAGCTGGTGCTGATGGAGGAGCGGGAGACCGCCGACACCGCCCGCTCGGAGGTGCAGACCCGGTTCGACTCGGCCACCGAGGGCCTGGCCGATCTGGAGGTGCGCCGAGACACGCTGGAGACCGAGATCGACGCCGACATCGCCGCCCGTACCGCCGAGCGCGAGCCGCTGGCCGCGCAGATCCCCGACGACCTGCGCTCGCTCTACGAGAAGCTGCGCGCGTCCAGCGGGGGTATCGGCGCGGCCGCACTGCGCGCCCGCCGCTGCGGCGGCTGCCGGATCGAGCTGTACGGCACCGCGCTGCGCGACGCCAAGGCGGCCGACGAGGACGAGGTGCTGCGGTGCGAGGAGTGCGGCCGCATCCTCGTCCGCACGGCGGAGTCCGGTCTGTGAGCTACGAGCACGTCGTCGTCGAGGCCGACGGGGGGTCGCGCGGCAACCCCGGCAACGCCGGGTACGGCGCGGTCGTGCGGGATGCGGAGACCGGCGCGGTGCTGGCCGAGCGCGCCGCCGGGCTGGGTATCGCGACGAACAACGTGGCCGAGTACTCGGGGCTGATCGCCGGGCTCGAGGCCGCACAGTCGCTCGGGGCCCGCCGGGTCGACGTCCGGATGGACTCCAAGCTCGTCATCGAGCAGTCGGCCGGGCGCTGGCAGGTCAAGCAGCCGCACCTGCGCCCGCTGGCGGGCCGGATCAACGAGCTGATCCGGTCGTTCGACGCGGTGACGCTGACCTGGATCCCACGGGCCGAGAACAAGGCCGCGGACGCGCTGGCCAACGCGGCGATGGACGGCAACGACATTCGGCGCGACCACCCGTCCGGCCCGTCCGGCCCGTCCGGCTCGGGCGGCTCGTCCGGCCCGGGCGGCTCGGGCGGCTCGGGCGGCTCGAGCCCGGCCGTGGACGCGGGCGGCAGCGACCCGACCGCGGCGGTGCCCGAGGTCGGCTCGCGCGGTGAGCGCGGTGGTGGCTCACCGTCGGCGGTCAGCCGGGCGGCGTCGAAAGAAGAAAGCGGACCAGGGTGGAGGGGCGGACCGCAACGGCGGGCCACCACCGCGGTGCTGGTGCGGCACGCTTCGTCGGTGTTGTCGCCGGAGCGGCGGTTCTCCGGGAGGGGAGACGTGCCGCTGTCGGAGGAGGGGGTCGTGCAGGCCGAGCGGGTGGCCGCGAGGCTGGCCGCGCGACCGGGGATCGACGTGGTCGTGAGCTCGCCGTTGCGGCGGGCGCGGCACACCGCGGAGCTGATCGCGAAGGCGATCGGGGTCGAACTGTTCTTCGACGAGGATCTGGTCGAGACGGATTTCGGTGACTGGGAGGGGCTGACCTTCAGCGAGGCCCGGCGGTCCGATCCGGGCGCGGTGGACGCCTGGCTGAACTCGCCCGAGGTGGCGCCGCCCGGGGGCGAGAGCTTCGCGCAGGTCGCGGAGCGGGTCGCCGCGGCGCAGGAGCGGCTGGTCGCCGACCACGCGGGTGAGACCGTGGTCGTGGTCTCGCACGTGACGCCGCTGAAGACGTTGCTGCGGCTCGCGCTGGAGGCTCCGCCGGTGATGCTGTACCGGCTGCAGCTCGACGTGACCGGTGTGTCCGAGGTCGACTGGTACGCGGACGGGCCCTCGAACGTGCGCTTGGTGAACGACACCCACCATCTGAGGTGACCGTCGGGCGCGGAAACGTGACCGCTTGGCGCGGCATCGGGGCTTACCGGCACTTTTGACGGCTAGTGTCTTGTGGCCTGCGTCACGGAACTCGTCACTGCGCGTGAGGAGGACAACGATGTCCACAACCGAGGAAACCCCCTCGCCGCCACCCTCGGAGCCGCCGGCCCGGTCCGATCGCAACCATTGGTACTGGCTGCTGTTGGTGCCGGTCATCGTGCCGTTGCTGCCGATGCTCTACAACGGCTCGGATCCCGTGCTCTGGGGAATTCCGCGCTTCTACTGGCTTCAACTGCTCTTCGTGTTCCTGAGCGTCAGCGTGACGCTCGTCGTCTACCGGCAGACCCGGAGGCGATGAGCGATGGACGTCAAAGTCACCGAGCTGGTCATCTTCATCGTGCTGTTCGCGTTCGTCAGCGTGCTGGGGTTCGTCGCCTCGCGCTGGCGGAAGCCCGACACGATGGAGCACCTGGACGAATGGGGCCTCGGCGGCCGCAATTTCGGCGGCTGGATCACCTGGTTCCTGCTCGGCGGTGATCTGTACACCGCCTATACGTTCGTGGCCGTTCCGGCGCTGATGTTCGGCGCGGGGGCGCTCGGCTTCTACGCGCTGCCGTACACGGTCGTGCTGTACCCGATCGTGCTGTTGCCGCTGGTCCGGCTGTGGTCGGTCTCGCACGTGAACGGTTTCGTGACGCCGGCCGACTTCGTGCGGGCCCGGTTCGGGTCCTCGACGCTGGCGTTGCTGGTGGCGATCACCGGAATTCTCGCGACGATGCCGTACATCGCGCTGCAGCTGGTCGGTATCGAGGCCGTGCTGAAGGCGATGGGCGTCGAGGGCAAGTGGCCGATCACGATCGCGTTCCTGATCCTGGCGATCTATACGTACAACTCGGGTCTGCGGGCACCGGCGCTGATCGCGTTCGTGAAGGACTCGCTGATCTACCTGACCGTGATCGTCGCGATCATCGTGATCCCGGCGAAGCTCGGCGGGTGGGACGCGATCTTCTCGGCCGCGGGCGCGAAGTTCTCGGCTCCGGCGGCGCAGGCGGCCGGATCGGGGATTCTGCTGAACGCCAACAACCAGCTGAACTACATCACGCTGGCGCTGGGTTCGGCATTGGCGCTGTTCCTCTATCCGCATTCGCTGACCGGAGTGCTGGCGGCGAAGTCGCGGGACACGGTCAAGCGGAACATGGCCGCGTTGCCGGCGTATTCGTTCGTTCTCGGGTTGCTCGCGCTGCTGGGGCTGATGGCGATCGCGGCGAAGATCGTGCCGGTGGGAGCGGATCCCGCCAACGGCGTGGCCGGTGATCGCAACACCGTGGTGCCGCTGCTGTTCGACTGGGCGTTCCCGTCGTGGTTCGCCGGAGTCGCGCATGCGGCCGTCGGTATCGGTGCGCTGGTGCCGGCGGCGGTGATGTCGATCGCGGCCGCGAACCTGTTCACGCGGAACATCTGGACGGAGTACATCCACCGGGACGCGGGGCCGGTCGAAGAGGCGCGGGTCTCGAAGATCGTGTCGCTGGTCGTGAAGTTCGTGGCCGTGGTGCTGGTTCTCGGGCTCGACACGCAGTACTCGATCGACCTGCAGCTGATCGGCGGGGTCGTGATCCTGCAGACGCTGCCGGCGGTGGCGCTGGGCGTGTTCACGCGGTGGTTCCACAAGTGGGCGCTGGTCGCCGGGTGGGCCGCCGGGATGGGCTTCGGTTTCTGGATGCTGTGGACGGTCCCGAACCCGGCGACCAAGCACCTGCACTTCGGCGGGTCGGCGTTCAAGCTCTCGGAGCTCGGGCTGGACACGAAGTGGACGATCTACGCCGGGTTCCTGGCCGTGGGCCTGAACCTGCTGGTCGCGGTCGTGGGCACCTGGATCCTGCGGGCGGCGAACGTCACCGACGGCGAAGACACGACGAAGCCGGCGGACTACACGGCGGAGGCCGGGGACCCGGACGTGCGGGAGATCCCGGAGCTGGTCGGCGACGGCAAGTCGTCGACGTGATCGTGGGGGGTGCGCAGCCCGGGGGGTGCGCACCCCGGCCCCGGTCGGACCCCGGAACTAGCTTCGTAGCGCCTGGAGGAGCAGGACCAGCCCGATCGTGGTGCCGAACGTGACGATCGTCCTTCGCAGGGCCTTCGCCGACAGTCTCTGGGCGAGGCGTGCGCCGAGGTAGCCGCCGGCCACGGTCGCCGGGGCCACGATCGCCACGCCGAGCCACGACACCGGGCCGAAGATCGCGTACACGGCGACCGTCACGAGGCCGATCGTCGCCGACAGCACGTTCTTGAGCGCGTTGATGCGCTGCAGCTTCTCGTCCAGGACAAGAGCCAGAACCGCCACCAGGACGACGCCGAGCGCGGCGCCGAAGTAGCCGCCGTAGGCGGCACCGAGCAGCGTGAGGGTGGACATCGTGGCGCGGCGCCGGGTCGGGCTCAGGCTCGCCGGGTGCCCGACGATCTTCTGGAGCCTGGGCTGGAAGCCGAGCACGGCCGTCGCCGCGAGCACCAGGAACGGGGCGACGAGTTCGAAGACGTCGGCCGGGGTGACCAGCAGCAGGACGCAGCCGCCGGCGCCGCCGACGATCGCGAGCGGGACCAGCCCCTTGACCCGGCCGCTCTGCCCGCGGAGGTCCTCCCGGCTGCCCCAGACGCTGGACAGGTAGCCGGGGGTGACCGAGACGGAGTTCGTGACGTTCGCGGCGATGCTCGGCAGACCGGTGGCGATCAGGGCCGGGAACGTCAGTAGCGATCCGCCCCCGGCGATCGCGTTCACCACCCCGGCCGCGAGTCCGGCGACGAGGAGCAGGGCGATGTCGAGCAGCGAGTGGTCCATCGGGTCTCACCGTACGTTCAGCGGGTGCGTAAGATCGTGCGGGCGGTGGACGAGTCGGCTGGGCGGTCGCGTCGATGCTTCTCCGGAAGCGTTGCCGAGGAACGTCCGGGCTCCACAGGGCAGGGTGGTTGTTAACGGCAACCCGGGGTGACCCGCGGGACAGTGCCACAGAAAAAAGACCGCCGGGCATCGTGAGGTGTTCGGTAAGGGTGAAACGGTGGTGTAAGAGACCACCAGCGCCCCGGGTGACCGGGGCGGCTCGGTAAACCCCACCCGGAGCAAGGTCAAGAGGAGCGACCCCGGTCGCTCTGCGTGAACGCTCGAGGGCTGCCCGCCCGATGTTCACGGGTAGACCGCTAGAGCCTGTCGGCGACGGCAGGCCGAGATGGATGGCCGCTGGTCAGGGCTTGCCTTGGCCACAGAACCCGGCGTACAGGCCGACTCGTCCACCGCCCTTGCGCCCGGCTTCCCCGGTCAGAATTCGTCGGGGCGGTCGGCCGTCCAGTAGTACTCGCCGTCAGGGTCGAGGCCCGACAGGTCGGTCGTGCGTTCGCCGACGACCGTGATCTCGTCGTCCTCGACCGTGAGGGTGGTGCCGGCCTGCGCCTTGCTGAGCACTTCCTCGGTGATGTGCACCAGCAACAGGCGCACGCCGCCCTCTTCGGGACCGACGTCGGTGTGCAGAGCCTGCGCGGCGGCCGCGGACGATCGCACGTAGTTGGCCACGGCATCGTCCGGGGCGATGATCACCGCGGGTGGCTGCAGTGGCCGGCCGTGGAGCGTGTCGAGGAAGATCTTTCCCGGCTGCTCGGACAACCTGACCGTCGCGTACGGCGAGAGCTCTTCGACGATCGCGCCGATGACGTCCACGGACCGCACGTTATCAATTTCCCCGGCGGGTGACCTACGAGCACTGCTCCTTGGAGGGGAACGCGGTGATGATCCGCTTGGTCGACTCGGCGACGGCTACCCGGGGAATGCTCGTGCTGACGGTCCGGCCGGTGTTCTTGTCGACGAGGTAGATCACGCGGGAGAAGCAATAGGTCTTGGCCCTGGTGCTGTAGGTGACCTTGTCGGGATCGCCGAGGATCGTCGCGATCGAGAAGTCGGCGACGTCGCGCCAGTTCCGCCGGACCGGGAAGGCCGCCCGTTCCCATTCGGTGCGGTGCCCGTCGAGGATGTGGCGGTAGCCGAACTTCTTGTCCCCACACAGCAGATTCGACTTGCCGCCCCGCAGGAATTTCCCGGGCACGTTCGCTCGGTAGCGGTCGAAGGTGCGGACGATTTTCCGGTCTGAGGTGCGCCAGCCGCAGGCGCGCCAGACGTCGGCGAACGCTGCCGGCGCTCGAGTTGCTGCCTGCGCGGGGGCCGGTGCCAGCAGTCCAGCGCCTAATACGAGCGCGGCGGTCGCTGCAGAGAGCAGTTTTCTCCTCATGAGGGTTCTCCTCGTATCGCTGTGAGTAGTGAGCTGATTCCGCTCTGTGTTCTCACGGCAAAGGAGTCAAAGGTGTTCACGAGCGGCTGGGCCAGTTTTCGGTGGAGTGGTGCACCTCGCCCACTGCGGCGCGGTCGCGGGCCGGGGCCCGGGAAACGGGCCGTTGCACGCCAGGTCGTCACGCGTAACCTCACACGCATGCCGACGTTCGTGCCCCAGAGCCTCGAACTCCGTCCGGAGACGTTCGTGGTGGAACGCCACGACAACGAACAGATCGTCGCCGGCGGCGACTGGGTCGCGCTGGTCCGCGCGCCCGAGGGCCTGACCGTGATCCGTACGGTCTCCGACACCCCCGACGGCTGGCGCGCGTTCGCCGGCCGGACCGCCCACGAGATCGACGTCCCGGGCATGCTGCTGAGCATCGTCGCTCCGCTGTCCGGGGCCGACCTGCCGGTCTTCGTCGCCTCCACCTACGACGCCGACCTGGTCCTCGTCCCGGCCGCGCACGCGGGGAAAGCCTCCGAGCTCCTCCGCGACGCCGGCCACGACGTGCGATGAACGCGCGGCAGCACGTCGACCGCGCCGTCGACGAACTACTCCACTTCCGCCCCGAGGTGGTCGAGGCCTCCGACGCGGCGCTGGCCGCCGACCCCACGTTCCCGATGGCCATCGCGCTCCGCGCGTACCTCGGCCTGCTGACCACGGAGGCGTCCGACGCGCTCGCCACCCGTACGTTCCTGGCGGACGCCCGGCCGAGCGCACCCACCCCTCACGACCAAGCCCATCTGGACGCGGTGCAGCGCCTGGCCGCGGGCGACTTCCACGGGGCCGGGCGCACGCTCGCCGACCTGACCGTCGAGTACCCGCGCGACGCGCTCGCGCTGGCGGTAGGCCACCAGCTCGACTTCTTCACCGGCAACGCGACCAGCCTGCGCGACCGGGTCGGTGCCGCGCTGACGGCCTGGCACCCCGACGACTCGCACTACCCGAACGTCCTCGGGATGTACGCGTTCGGCCTGGAAGAGGCCGGTCACTACGACCGCTCCGAGGACGTGGGACGGGAAGCCGTCGAACGCGACCCGAAGGACGTCTGGGGCATCCACGCGGTCGCCCACACCTACGAGATGCAGGGCCGCTTCGGCGACGGCATCCGGTACCTCGACGACCGCGTGCCCGACTGGTCGGCCGGCACGTTCTTCAACGTCCACACCTGGTGGCACTACGGGCTCTTCGCGCTCGAGGCCGGTGACCGCGACCGGGCCTTGGCCATCTACGACTCGGTGCTGCACGGCCCGCAGTCGTCCGGCCTCTCGCTGGAGCTGCTGGACGCGGCCGCGCTGCTCTGGCGGTTCGCGCTGGCCGGAGACCCGCAGCCGGAGCGGTTCGCCGCGCTGGTGGAGCCCTGGCAGGCCCGCACCGCCGAGGCGTTCTACGCGTTCAACGACGCCCACGCGGTGATGGCCTACGTCGGTGCCGGGCGCTACGACCTGGCCGACGCGCTGATCGCCGACCGCGTCGCCTGGCTCGGTACCGACCGCACCGGAGTCAGCAACCAGGCGATGACCGCGCGGGTCGGCGTTCCGGTGTGCCGGGCGCTGGTCGCGTTCGGACGGGGTCAGTACGACGCGGTCGTCGACCTGCTGGTGCCGATCCGGGGATACGTGAACGAGTTCGGCGGCAGCCACGCGCAGCGCGACGCGGTCTACAAGACGCTGGTGGAGGCGAGCTTGCGGGCCGGGCGCCTCCCGCTGGCCCGTGCGCTGGTCAGCGAGCGCCTGAGCGTCCGGCCGAGCAGCCCGTACAACTGGCTCAAGCAGGCCGAGGTCGCCCGGGCGCTCGGCGACGAGGCCGCGGCCGTCGCCGCGGCCGGTCGCGCCGCGGAGCTGGCTCACCAGGGGACGATGCGGTCCTCGTAGTCGACGAAGTGCAGCCCGCCCTGCCCGGCCCGCTTCTCGACCGTGTCGACGACCGGCGGGACGGCCTGCTCGACCGTGCGCACCGCACCCGGCCCACCTAGCTCGGTTCGTGCGTGGCCCGGGTCGACCAGCAGAAACGTGCGCGGGTCGGCAGCGTGGCGAACGCTGTAGCTACGCATCAACTGGTTGAGCGCCGACTTGCTGGCCCGGTAGACCTCGTACCCGGCGTTCGTGTTCCTCGTGATGCTTCCCTGGCGCGAGGACATCACCGCGATGGTGCCGGTCGGCGGCACGAGGTCGTCGAGCGCCTCGACCGCCCGCATCGGGCTGAGCACGTTGGTGACCATCACGTCGACGAATTCCTCGGTCGGCACCTCGGCGACCGGCACGTTCGCGTTCGTGATCCCCGCGTTGACGAACAGCAGATCGACGGCGGTGCCCTCCAGACGCGTCCGCAGAGCGTCGATCTGGGCCTGGTCGGTGACGTCGACCGTCTCGATCGTCAGCCGGTCGCACGCGAGGTCCGGCAGGCCGCCGGGGGAGCCTTCGCGGATCGTCCCGATGACGTTCCAGCCGCGCGCGAGGTACTCGGCCGCCAGGCCGAGGCCCAGGCCGCGGGAGGCTCCGAGAATGAGCACAGTGTTCATGACCAACCCTTTCCAACGGTTGCGTTGGAAACGCTAGCGCGAAGCCTGGCCAACGGCAACGTTGGTATGCTGGGAGCCATGCCGCGCGACGTCGAAGCCACCAAGAGGCGCCTTCGCGACGCCGCGCTCCAGGAGTTCACCGAGCACGGCCTGCACGGCACCACGGTCGAGCGCATCGCTATCCGCGCGCAGGCCAACAAAGAGCGTCTGTACAGCTATTTCGGCGACAAGAACGCCCTCTTCCTCAGCATCCTGGTCGAGGAGCTCGACAAGGTCGCCGCCGCCGTGCCGGTCCGGATCTCCCGCACCGAGGACTACGCCGAGCTGGCCGGTCGCACGTTCGACTACCTGCGCGAGAACCCGGGATTGCAACGGCTCGTGCTCTGGGAGGGCTTGTCCGGCACCGGTACGGTCGCCGACGAGGCCAACCGGGCGGTCCACTATCGAGAGAAGGCCGAGGCGATCGGGAAAGCCCAGAGCGAGGGCCTGCTCGACGACGCGATCCCGGCCCACCACCTGATGTTTCTGCTGATCTCGCTGGCCAGCTGGTGGTTCGCGGCGCCGCAGATCGCCCGCATGCTCGCCGGCGGCCCGATCGACGACGACGAGTGGGCGTCCCGCCGGCGGACGGTCGTGGACGCGGCTCAGCGGCTGGCGGAACCGCGGCACGGTTTGTCCGGCGACGGCGTCGGGAAACGAACGCATCGAGAGGGAGGGTGATCAGCATGGCCGAGGAAACCCGTTACTGGTGGAACCTCAAGCACAGCCGGGTCGAGACCGACGACGACAAGGGCAAGGCCTCCGACCGGCTAGGTCCGTACACGAGCCGCGAAGCCGCCGAGAAGGCGCTGGAGACCGTCGCCAACCGCAACGCGGTCGCGGACGCCGAAGACCGGCGCTGGAACGACTGATCACTCGAACTCCCGGAGTACCGTCGTTCGTAGGCACTCCGGGAGGCAGCATGGCGCAGCACGGCTCCGAACCCGACCGTTCGCCGGTACCCGGTCGCCCGCCGGTGCGGGCGTCCGACGCCGAGCGTCAGACGGTGGCCGACGTGTTGCGCCAGCACACCACCGACGGCCGGCTGACGATCGACGAGTACGAGCAGCGGGTCGACGCCGCGCTGTCGGCCCGCACCGTCGCCGAGTTGCGGCCGTTACTGGCCGACCTGCCGGTGGCGTTCGACGAGGTGCTGCCCGCGCACCGCCCGCCGCAGCCGGCGGTGGGCTACCCGCAGCCGGCGAACGCCGGTCAGGGTGAGCCTCCCGGCCGCTGGATGATGCGCCCGGTGCTGTTCGTGCTGGCGATCCTCATGCTGGTCGGCGGGCTCGCGGCCGTCAGCCGGGGCGCGTTGGGCGCGTTCCCGCTGCTGCTCTTCGGCATCTTCATCATCGGCGGTGGCCGCGATCGTGGCCACCGCCGACGGTTCTAGCCTGCCCTCAGTGGAACGTGTGCTCTTCGGCCGGGAACGTCCCACCGCGGACGTCCTCGGCGAAGCGGCGGGCGGCGTCGCCCAAGACAGCGTCCAGATCCGCGTACCGCTTGACGAAGCGCGGCAGCTTGCCGGTGCGCAGCCCGGCCATGTCTTGCCAGACCAGCACCTGGGCGTCGGTGTCGGCTCCGGCGCCGATGCCGATCGTCGGGACCCGGACCGCGTGGGTGATCCGCTTCGCGACCTCGGACGTCACCATCTCCAGCACCACCGCGATCGCACCGGCCTCGACCAGCGTCACCGCGTCGTCCACGATCCGGTCGGCGTCGTCGCCGCGGCCCTGGACCCGGTAGCCCGACAGCAGGTTCTCGTGCTGCGGGGTGAAGCCGACGTGCGCGAACACCGGGATTCCGGCCCCGGTCAATGCCTCGACCTGCGGCGCGACCCGCGCGCCACCCTCGAGCTTGACCGCGTGCGCGCGGCCCTCCTTCAGGAACCGGACGCCGGTGGCCAGCGCCTGCTCCGGCCCGGCCTCGAACGATCCGAACGGGAAATCGGCCACCACCATCGCCCGCGACGCCGCCCCGCTCACCGCTCGGACCAGCGGAATCAGCTCGTCGACGGTCACCGGCAGCGAGGTCTCGTTCCCGAAGACGTTGTTCGACGCGGAGTCGCCGACCAGCAGAACCGGGATGCCGACGCGGTCGAACAGCGCGGCCGTGTACTGGTCGTAGGAGGTGAGCATCGCCCACCGCTCCCCGCGCTCCTTGGCGGCGACCAGATCACGGGCTCGGACCCGACGCTGAGCCGGGCCGCCGTACAGAGACGTTTCTTCGGACATCTTCGTCCCCTTTCCTCCTCGAGGCCCGCCTGTGCGGGTCCCCGGGTACGGCGCAATCGTCGCACCGTGCGCGTCCGAAGGGGCGTGGGGTTCGTCACCCGGGCGATTCACCACATCGTGCCCTCGCGTCGTAACGTCGTCGTAACAAGCCCCGGGAAGACTTCGGGCCACGCTAGGTGAGCAACTGGAGGGGAAGGCTCGTGGACCGTCAGCAGGATTTCGTGCTGCGAACGCTCGAAGAGCGGGACATCCGCTTCGTCCGGCTGTGGTTCACCGACGTGCTGGGGACGCTCAAGAGCGTCTCGGTCGCGCCGGCGGAGCTCGAGGCCGCCTTCGAGGAGGGCATCGGCTTCGACGGGTCGGCCATCGAGGGCTTCACCCGGGTCTACGAGGCCGACATGGTCGCGATGCCCGACCCCTCGACGTTCCAGGTGTTCCCGTTCGAGGGCGCCGGCTCCGGTGAGAGCGCCCGGATGTTCTGCGACATCCAGACGCCCGACGGCTCGCCGTCCTGGGCCGACCCGCGGCACGTGCTCCGGCGTGCGCTGCGCAAGGCCGCCGACAAGGGCTTCACGTTCTACACGCACCCCGAGATCGAGTTCTTCCTGCTCGCGAACCACCCGACCGACGGCACCCGCCCGACCCCGGTCGACTCCGGCGGCTACTTCGACCACACCACGCACGCCACCGCGCGCGACTTCCGCCGGCAGGCCGTGCTGGCGCTGGAACGGATCGGCATCTCGGTCGAGTTCAGCCACCACGAGACCGCGCCGGGCCAGCAGGAGATCGACCTGCGCTACGCCGACGCGCTGGCCACGGCCGACAACATCATGACGTTCCGGCACGTCATCAAGGAGGTCGCGCTCTTCCAGGGCGTTTCCGCGACGTTCATGCCGAAGCCGTTCACCGACCTGGCCGGCAACGGCATGCACACCCACCTGTCGCTGTTCGAGGGCGAGCGCAACGCGTTCCACGACCCGGGCGACCCGATGACGCTGTCGAAGACCGCGAAGGCGTTCATCGCCGGGATGCTGCACCACGCGCAGGAGTACACCGCGGTCACCAACCAGTGGGTGAACTCGTACAAGCGGCTGTTCGGGGTGCAGACGAACTCGGTCAACGAGGCGCCGAGCTCGATCTGCTGGGGTCACCTCAACCGCTCGGCGCTGGTCCGGGTGCCCCGGTACGGCAAGCCGCACTCGGCCCGGGTCGAGATCCGGTCGGTCGACGCCGCCTGCAACCCGTACCTCACGTTCGCGGTGCTGCTCACCGCCGGGCTCAAGGGCATCGAAGAGGGCTACGAGCTCCCGCCGGGGGCCGAGGACGACGTGTGGTCGCTCTCGCCCGAGGAGCGCCGGGCGCTGGGCTACCAGGACCTGCCGCACGACCTCTCCGAGGCGCTCGGCTACATGGAGAAGAGCGAACTGGTCGCCGAGGCGCTGGGCGAGCAGATCTTCGACTTCTTCCTGAAGAACAAGCGCGCGGAGTGGGACGAGTACCGCCGTCAGGTCACCGCGTACGAGCGGCGCCGGTACCTGCCGTTCCTTTAGCGGCACTCGCTAGCCTGCAGGGGTGAGAAATCCACGCCTGCTGGTCGTCGAGAACGACGCGGAAGACGACGCCCGCCGACTCGGGGAGTGGCTCACCGATGCCGGCGCGGAGTTGCACGTCGTCCGCGCGTTCGACGACGAGCCGTTGCCCGCCGATCTGACCGGGTTCGACGGCCTGGTCGTCCTCGGGGGCGCCCAGCCGGCCTACGACGTGGACGGCCGGCCGGCGTCCCCGTGGTTCCCGGCGTTGCGCAACCTGCTGCGCGAGGCGGTCTCCACCCGGGTGGCGACGCTCGGCGTCTGCCTCGGCGGGCAGCTGCTCGCCGGTGCGCTCGGCGGCCGGGTGGAACCGGCCGGCAACGGTCCCGAGATCGGGGCGTTCCTGGTGGCCAAGCGCGATGTCGGGCAGAGCGATCCGCTGTTCGCGATGCTGCCGTTCACGCCGGACGTCTATCAGTGGCACGTGGACGAGATCACGGTGCTGCCGCCGGGCGCGGTACTGCTGGCGTCCTCGCCGCGCGTGCCGCACCAGGCGTTCCGGGTCGGTGAGCGCGCCTGGGGCGTCCAGTTCCACATCGAGTGCGACCTGCCGATGCTGGAGTCCTGGGCCCGGAGCGACACCGGTTCGCTGGCCGAGGCCGGGCTCGACGCCGACGACGTGCTGGCTCGCTGCGCCGCGGTGGAGGCCGACATCGAAGAGGTCTGGCGTCCGTTCGCCGGGCGGTTCGTCCAGGTCGCGGCCGGCCGTGGCGTCGGCCCGGGCATCCCGCTCCCGGTGGTCGACGCATGACCCGTCCCGCACCGGCCGGCACCAGCCGGCTCTCCCGACTCGGGTTCGTCCAGCCCGCCCGCGCCGCCGACCTGCTCGGCCCCGACGGCCTGGGCTGGTGGAACCCGCAGACGTCCGGGCCGGACGGTCCGGACGGCGAGACGCAGATCCTCGCGCTCGCCCACGCCGCCGATCCCGACCTCGCCGCGCTCACGCTGCACCGCCTCAACGCCGCGCAGAAAGACCCGTCCGCGCTGGCCACCGCGTTGCGGACCGACTTCGGCCTGCGCGACCGCCTGTTCGGCGTGCTCGGCGCGTCCGCCTCGCTCGGCGATCATCTCTGCGCTTTTCCGGACGAGTGGCGCGCGCTGGTGTCGGGCGTGTGGGAGCCGTCGCGGCCGTCACCGGAGCTGCTCCGGGAAATTCTTCTGGACGCGGTGGGAGCGCCGACCGACGCCGGGGAGACGTGGGGGAGCGGGGGCGCGCGAGCCCGGGGCGCCGGTGCGGAGGTCGTCGCCGACCTGCGCCTGGCGTATCGGCGGTGCCTGCTGCGCACGGTGGCCAGAGACCTCTCCGAGAACGGCCCGGCCGGCCGCTCCGACGTCGCGATGATCTCGACCGAGCTCGCCGACCTCGCCGAAGCGACCCTGCGAGCCGCACTCGCCGTCGCCGCGGCCGGGCTGCCGGACGACGCTCCGGTCGTCCGGCTCGGCGTCATCGGGATGGGCAAGTGCGGTGGCCGCGAGCTCAACTACGTCAGCGACGTCGATGTGGTGTTCGTGGCCGAGCCCGGCGCACCGGGCACCGAGTTCCCGCCGGGCGACAACCCCGGCCCGGCGCTGCGCACCGCCACGACGCTGGCCAGCGCGATGATGCGGATCTGTCAGGACGTCGCCTGGCAGGTCGACGCGGCACTGCGTCCGGAGGGCAAGGACGGCCCGCTGGTCCGCACGCTCGCCTCGCACGCGGCGTACTACAAGCAGTGGGCCCGCACCTGGGAGTTCCAGGCGCTGATCAAGGCCCGCCCGATCGCCGGTGACCTCGAGCTCGGCATGGCCTGGATGGGCGAGGTCACGCCACTGGTCTGGGGCACGACGACCGGGAAGTCGCGCCGGGACGGCGCCGCCGGGCGCGAGGGCGCGGTGGCCGAGATCCGGGCGATGCGCCAGCGGGTCGAACAGTCGCTGCCCGCCAAGGAGGCGGCCCGGGAGATCAAGCTCGGCCCGGGCGGGCTGCGTGACATCGAGTTCGCCGTCCAGCTGCTGCAACTCGTCCACGGCCGGGGCGACTCGACGCTGCGCAGCGGCAACACGCTCGACGCGCTCCGAGCCCTGATCGACGGCGGCTACGTCGGGCGGCTGGACGGCGAGGCGCTCGACTCGTCCTACCGGTTCCTGCGGACCGTCGAGCACCGGCTGCAGCTCCAGCGGCTGCGGCGCACGCACCGGCTCCCGACCGAGCACGACGAGCTGCGCTGGCTGGCGGCGACGCTGGGGCACCGCGGTGCCGGCGACCCGGTCGAGGGCTTCCACGCCGAGTGGGCCCGGCACGCCCGCGAGGTGCGGCGTCTGCACGAGAAGCTGTTCTACCGCCCGCTGCTCGAGGCGGTCGCGGTCGTCTCCAACGAAGACCTGCGAATGGTCCCGGAGTCCGCCCGGGCGCGGCTCGAGGCGCTCGGGTTCACCGACCCGGCCGGGGCGCTGCGGCACGTCCAGGCGCTGACGCAGGGGGTCTCGCGGCGCGCCCACATCCAGCGGGCGCTGCTGCCGGCGATGCTGGGGCTGTTCGCCGACGCACCCGACCCGGACGCCGGCCTGCTCGCCTACCGGCAGGTCTCCGACCGGCTCGGCGCGACGCCCTGGTTCCTGCGCCTCGTCCGCGACGAGGGCCTGGTCGCCGAGCGTCTGCCCACGCTGCTCGGCACCAGCCTGTACGTCGCCGACCTGCTCACCCACGACCCCGAGGGCCTGCAACTGCTGGCCGACGACGCCGAGCTGAGGCCGCGCTCCCGCGAGGTGCTGCACGGCGCTCTGCGGGGGGCCGCGGCCCGGCACACCGCGGCCGAGGCGTCGGTGGCCGCCGCGCGGGCGCTGCGCCGCCGGGAGCTGTTGCGGACCGCGTTCGCGGACCTGCTCGGCTTCGACGACGTCTCGACGGTCGGACGCGTGCTGACCGACGTCTCGGACGCCGTGCTGGTGGCGGCGCTGTCGGTGGCCGAGCGGGTGATCGCCCAGAACTCCGGTCACTCGGACGGGTCGCTGCCGATCCGGATGGCGATCATCGGAATGGGCCGCCTCGGCGGGGCGGAGATGTCGTACTCCTCCGACGCCGACGTGATGTTCGTCCACGAGCCGATCGACGGGGCCTCCGAGCGGGAGGCCACGGCGGCCGCCCGGGCCGTGGCCGAGGAACTGCGGCGGCTGCTCAGCGCACCGGCGAACGACCCGCCGCTCGAAATCGACGCCAACCTGCGGCCGGAGGGGCGTCAGGGGCCGCTCGTCCGCTCGCTGGGTTCGTACGCCGAGTACTACCGGCGCTGGTCGAAGCCGTGGGAGTGGCAGGCGCTGCTGCGGGCCCGCCCGGTGGCGGGCGACGAAGACCTCGGGCGGCGGTTCATCGAGCTGATCGACCCGCTCCGGTACCCGGCCGACGGCCTGGACGCCGTCGCGATCACCGAGATCCGCCGGATCAAGGCGCGCGTCGACGTCGAGCGGCTGCCCCGGGGCGCCGACCCGGCGACGCACACCAAGCTCGGGCGCGGCGGGCTCGCCGACGTCGAATGGACCGTGCAGTTGCTGCAGTTGCGGTCGGGCGCGAAGGTGCCAGGGCTGCGGACGACGCAGACGATCGCGGCGCTCGGCGCGGCGCGGGACGCGGAACTGATCACCGCGGTCGACCATGATGCGCTGGTGGCAGCATGGGAGATGGCGGCGCAGGTGCGGAACGCGTTGATGCTCGTGCGCGGGCGTCCGTCCGACCAGTTGCCGCGGCACGGCAAGGAGTTGCTCGGCGTCGCGCGGGCGATCGGCCGGCCGGCCGAGGAAGACACCGGCGAGTTCCTCGACGAGTACCTGCGGACGATGCGGCACGGCAGGCAGGCGGTGGAGCGGGTGTTCTATGCCTGACACGGTCTCGCCGGCCTCGCCGCGCGACGCCGGTCAGGCGCCGGATCCGGAGAAGGCCGCGGCAGATCCGGGGAGCACGGAGGCCATGGCGGCGGTTCCGGACGAAGAGACCGGCGTCCACCTGCGTCTGCCGGTGAGCGAGACCGGGCCGCAGCCGCCGATCCGGCGGTGGGACGTGCTGTTCCTCCGCCTCCTTCCGGAGTCGCATCGCCTGCCGGTCACGGTCACGTTCCTGACGTCGCTGCTGCTCGCGCTCGGGTTCCTCTCGCTCCCGCTGGCCGGTACCGACCTGTCGGCTCAGGTCGCCCGGGGCCACTTCTTCGAGGAGCACGGCTTCACCCCGATCGACTTCCGCTGGTACGGCGGGGTCTACCCGTTCGGGTACAGCGCGTTCACCGGTCCCGCGAACGCGATCTTCGGCTCCCGGGGCGTCGGCGCGATCTCGGTCATCGTCTCGGCGGTCGCGTTCGCCTGGCTGCTCGCCCAGGTCGGTGCCCGGCGTCCGCTGACGGCGGGCGTCCTCGGCGCTGTCACCGGCGTGTTCAACCTGGTCAGCGGCAGGACGACGTTCGCGATGGGA
This sequence comes from Cryptosporangium sp. NPDC051539, assembly GCF_044454545.1. NCBI lineage: Bacteria > Bacillati > Actinomycetota > Actinomycetes > Cryptosporangiales > Cryptosporangiaceae > Cryptosporangium > Cryptosporangium sp. NPDC051539. Next base: position 173,927 of record NZ_JBITDV010000002.1, read on the forward strand.
ATCGCGCTCGGCATGCTCGCGCTGTGTGTGATCGCCGCCTCGGCGCATCGCTACCGGCCGCCCTACGACCCGTCCGCGCACTGGGCGCGCGCCCTGCTCCGGCCCCGGGCGAGCCGGTGGGAGCTGGTGCTGGCCGGTCTCCTGGCCGCGGCCAGCACCGCGGCCAGCCCGGTCGCCGGGCTCTTCGTCGGGGTGTGCGGAGCGGCGCTGCTGCTGTCGGGCGTCGTCGTCGAGGGGCTGGTGCTCGGGGTCGGTGCGGCGATCGCGATGACGGTGCCGACGTTCATCTTCCGCGACGGCGGTGTCCAGCCGTTCAGCGAGGAGTCGATGAAGGTCTGCGTCGCCGCCTGCCTCGCGGTGGTGCTGCTGGTGCCCCGGCGGGGCTACCAGGCCGTGCGGATCGGGGCGGTGCTCGCCGCGGCCGGCGCGGTGGCGACGTATTACTCGCACAGCCCCGTCGGCAGCAACGTCGTCCGGCTCTCGATGTTGTTCGCCGCGCCGGTGGCCGTGGCGGTCTCGACGCTCGACCGGCGGCTGCTCGTCGGGGTCGTCGCGCTGTTCTGCTGGTGGCAGCCGCCACTGGTCGGGAGCGACCTCGCATACGCCGGGGCCAGGGAGGCCGGCCGGCTCTACTTCCAGCCGCTCACCGACCAGCTGCAGGCCCGCGGCCCGGTCGGCCGGGTCGAGGTGGTGCCGCTGCGCGACCACTGGGAGTCCACGTACGTCGCCGACGTCGTCCCGATCGCGCGGGGGTGGGAGCGCCAGGTCGACGTGGATCGCAACGGGCTCTTCTACGACGACACGCTGACGCCGGCCACCTACCTCTCCTGGCTGTACGAGAACGCGGTCACCTACGTCGCGGTGCCGCGTGAGTCGAAGCTCGACCCGGCCGGGCGGGAAGAGGCCGCGCTGATCGAGGCGAACCTCTCGTACCTGCGGAAACTGTGGGAGAACAGCGACTGGTCGCTCTACCGGGTGGTCGGCGGCCCGTCGCTGGTGCCGTACCCGGGGCAGCTGGTGTCGTCGGGCGCGACCGGGGTGCGGTTCACCAGCCCGGTCGCCACCGACCTCACGGTGCGCGTCCGCTGGTCTCCCTGGCTCACCCTGCGCGGGCCGGACGGCTGTATCGAGCCGGACGGCCAGTGGGTGAAGGTGCGGCTTCAGCGCGGCGGCCAGTACTTCCTGACCGGGACGTTCGACCGGCCCTGGCGCTCGCGCTGCTGAGCGCGCCGCGGGCGGCCGTGGCGGACGTGCGGGCCCTGGCCGCCGCCAGCGCGAAGGCCAGCGCCCGCACGTCGTCGCCCGCGGCGGCGCAGGCCCGGCCCCGCCGGGCGAGCGCCCAGGCCAGCGTGCGGCGGTCACCGGACTCGTGCGCCCATTCCAGCGCGCGCCCGGCCCACAGGCTCGCGGTGCCGGCCTGCCCGGCGTCCGAATGAAGACGGGACGCCGTGGAGGCGTAACGGGCCGACAGCGACAGCAGCGCCGACCGCGTGGGCCCGGTCGCGGAAGCGACCAGCGTCGCCAGTGTGGCGAGGTGCTCGAGCACGGTGGGAAGCGCCGCCTCGGGGCCGAGGAGCGTCTCGGCGCGCGCCAGCAGTGACCAGTGCCGCCGCAGGTGGGCGAGGGCCTCGGCGACCGGAGCCTGACGCAGGCGCTCGGCGGTCGGGCTCGACGGGGGCGCCGGGGCCGGAGCGGGTGCCTCGAGCGACCGGCGCACGGCGAGGATCGCTCCTCCGGCGGTGAGCGCCTCGTCGCAGCGACGGTAGAACTCGGCCGACCGGACCTCGCCGGACTCGGCATTGGCGACGCTCGACCGGCTGTAACCGGTACGCCGGGCCAGCTCGCGCTGGGTGAGCCCGCACCGGGCGCGGTACTGCCGCAGCACCGTGGCCAACCGGACTGCGTCCGACACCGCCGACGCTCTACCGTTGCGCTCCACGGCCCGGCTCCTCTCCGCCGTCGCTGTCCGGCTGTCCGTCCGGTGCCCGGCATCTTAGAAGCGCCGTCGGACATTTCCCCGGACAGACTTCTCTGGCCCCGGGCGCCGGAACCGCCGGCCCGCAGCGGGGGAGGAACGTCCCGATGACCGAGTACAACCCCTGGTTCGACTCCGGGCCGGCCGAGCCCGATTCGCCGTGGCGGATCCGGCCGCACGAGCGGAACCGCTGGCTGCTGTCACGGGAGGCGGAGCCGATCGCGGTGCTCGGCGTGCTGGGCACCGGCGAGTGGTGGATCTGCCCGGCCGGTGAGTCGCTGCCGTGGCCGGAGACGTACTGGACGCGCGAGGCGGCCGCGCGCGCGGTCATGCTCTGGTGGCGGTATCGGCGTGCCCGCGAAGGGTGAGAAGCCCGGTGAATCCCGGTCGCCCGGGCCGGGCGGTGCCCGCGCAGGGCGTGCACGTGGCGATCGCGACCCGGTGACGACGAAGGCCGCCGACCCGGCGCTGCGGAACTCCACAGCGGCGAGCCGGCGGCCCAGCGACGGCACTAACGGTGACGCAGACCGATCAGACGTCGTAGTACTAAATGTCGTGGTACTAGATGTCGTAGTACAGGGCGAACTCGTGCGGGGTCGGGCGCAGGCGGACCGGGTCGACCTCGTTGGCCCGCTTGTACTCGATCCAGGTCGAGATCAGGTCGGGCGTGAAGACGTTGCCCTCGAGCAGGTAGTCGTGGTCGACCTCGAGGCGGTCGAGCACCTCGGTGAGCGAACCGGGCACCTGCGAGACCTCGGCCAGCTCGTCCGGCGGGAGCTCGTAGAGGTCCTTGTCGACCGGCGTCGGCGGCTCGATCTTGTTCTTGATGCCGTCGAGGCCGGCCATCAGCATCGCGGAGAACGCGAGGTACGGGTTGGCCGACGGGTCGGGCACGCGGAACTCGATGCGCTTGGCCTTCGGGCTGGCCACGATCGGGATACGGGTGCAGGCTGAGCGGTTGCGCTGCGAGTAGACCAGGTTGACCGGGGCCTCGTAACCCGGCACGAGACGCCGGTACGAGTTGACGGTCGGGTTGGTGAACGCGAGCAGCGACGGGGCGTGCTTGAGCAGACCGCCGATGTACCAGCGCGCGATGTCCGAGAGACCGGCGTAGCCGACCTCGTCGTACATGAGCGGGTTGCCGTCCTTCCACAGGCTCTGGTGGGTGTGCATACCCGAGCCGTTGTCACCGAAGAGGGGCTTCGGCATGAAGGTGACGGTCTTGCCGGCGTTCCACGCGGTGTTCTTGATGACGTACTTGAACAGCATCAGGTTGTCGGCGGAGTGCAGCAGCGTCGAGAACTTGTAGTTGATCTCGGCCTGGCCGCCGGTGCCGACCTCGTGGTGGCCGCGCTCGACCGTGATGCCGACCTGCTGCAGCTTGTTCACCATCTCGTCGCGCAGGTCGGCGAAGTGGTCGACCGGCGGAACGGGGAAGTACCCACCCTTGTAGTTGGTCTTGTAACCCCGGTTGCCGCCCTCTTCGTCGCGGCCGCTGTTCCAGGCGCCCTCGACGGAGTCGACGTAGTAGTACGAGCTGTGCTGGTTGGTGTCGAAGCGGATCGAGTCGAAGATGTAGAACTCCGCCTCGGCGCCGAAGTACGCGGTGTCGGCGATGCCGCTGCTGGCCAGGTACTGCTCGGCCTTCTTGGCGATGTTGCGCGGGTCACGCGAGTAGGCCTCGCGGGTGAACGGGTCGGCGATGAAGAAGTTCAGCGCGACGGTCTTGTTCACCCGGAACGGGTCGATGAACGCCGTCGAGACGTCGGGCAGGAGGAGCATGTCGGACTCGTGGATCTGCTGGAAACCACGGATCGACGACCCGTCGAACGCCAGCCCCTCCTCGAGGATGTCCGCGTCGAATGACTCGATCGGAACCGTGAAGTGCTGCATGACACCCGGGAGGTCGCAGAACCGGACGTCGATGAACCGCACGCCCTCGTCCTGGATGTACCGGAGTAGTTCGTCGGGCTGGGAAAACATCCATCCTCCGTCAGTGTGGGTCGCTTGCCACAACGTAGGAAGCGCCGGTTGCCTGCCAATGTCCCATCAGTTTCGCGGATGTTAACCAGGGTGACGGTACGAAGGCAGGAGTGCCCATTTTTGGACAGCTTAGGACGAAGCGGCGACGCTGCGTAATGCCGCTAGGCTTCGCTCGTGAGTGCGAGGACGACTGAGCTGCCCACCGGAACGTTCGGACGCCGGTTCGTGGCGTTCCTGGTGGACTCGGTGCTCTGCTCGCTGGTCGCCGGACTCTTCACCTACCCCGACCCGCCGGGCGGCTGGAGCACGCTGGTGTTCCTGGTGGCCTACACCGGATTCACCGGGCTGTTCGGCGAATCACCGGGCCTGCGGGTGCTCGGAATGCGCGTCGAGGGTGTCGCCGACGGGCGCCCGATCGGCCTCGGCCGGGCGCTCCTGCGCACGCTGCTGATCATCATCGTGATCCCGGTGCTGGTCCCGTCCGCCGACGGCCGCCGCTACCACGACAAGGTCGTAGGCTCGATAGTCACCCGAACCCGCGGCGCCTGACTCCCGCTCGGCAGCGCCGCCCTCAGCAGGCCGCTCACCGCCCCCGGTACATTTGTTGTTTGGCGCCTTTCATGGCCCGCGCCGACTTCGGCATCGGACCCTTGGGGATCGGCGGGCGGGCGCCGCCCAGCCCCTGCAAGCGCTGCGCGACCTGACCGACCTGGCCCGGCGTCAGGTTCTTCGGCAGCTTCTGCAGGTGCGACTGCAGCTTCCGGATCGAGACCTTGTCGTCGTCCTCGCCGACCAGCACGTCGTACACCGGCACGTCGGTCAGCACGCGGCTGACGCGCTTGCGCTCCTGGTTCACGAGCGGCTTGACGCGGTGCGGCGCACCCTCCGCGAGCAGGATGACGCCCGGCCGGCCGACGACCCGGTGGACGACGTCCTGCTGCTGGCTGATCTGCACGGCCGGGGTGAACTTCCAGTTCTTCTGGTTGCGGTTGCCCGGCATCGACTCGAGCACCGCCAGTGCCGCCCCGGGCTGCCCCTCGACCTGCGCATACGTGGCCGTCTGCACCCGGCGGCTGAACACGATCAGCGTGGCGAGGACCGCGATCAGCACAGCGAGCGGGATCAGCACCCACAGGCTGGTGAACCAGGCCACCCCGACGCCGACGAGCAGCGGCACGAGGAAGGCCGCCAGCATCAGCGGAACGATCAGACGATCGTGCCCCCGGACGAACTGGAAAACCTGAATGATCTGCCGGATCCGCTGGCGGAAGCCGACTTTCTCGGGGTTGGTGGAGGCCATACCTCAAGTCTAGAGCGGTCTGTGCGTCCACAGAACCGGGAGGTTGCGCCTCAGCGGGTCAAACGATGAAGAGATCCGTCGGGGGCCGCGAACGCGGCGGCAGCCTCCCGGCGATCGCGGGCTCGACGATTGTCTTCGCTCATCGCCGCCCAGGCGTTCCGGCGCGCGGTGCGCTGGCCCCCCTCGGGGAGCAGTGCGATCGCGGTCGTGAACAGTTGGCGGAGCGGCTCGACCGGAGTCACGGGCACCTCCTGCTTACTGAAAGTAGTGAGATCTTCGCTTTCCGCATGCTCATCCTGCCGGACCGACATGTCGGATGTGTGTCCTGCGGATATCTGCTCCGGGACACCTGTCACTGGACGGCGCTGGTCGCCCGCGCCTCGATGGCCTGCTGGTACAGCCGGCCGGCGCGGTAGGAGGAGCGCACCAGCGGCCCGGAGAGCACGCCCGCGAAGCCGATCTCCTCGGCCTGCTCGCGGAACGCGACGAACTCCTCCGGCTTGACCCAGCGCGACACCGGGTGGTGCAGCGACGACGGGCGCAGGTACTGCGTGATCGTGACGAGGTCGCACCCGGCGGCGTGCAGGTCGCGCAGTGCCCCGGTGACCTCCTCCGGCTCCTCGCCCATGCCCAGGATCAGGTTCGACTTCGTGACCAGGCCGGCGTCCCGGGCCTGGCGGATGACGTCGAGCGAACGCTCGTACCGGAAGCCGGGACGGATCCGCTTGAAGATCCGCGGCACCGTCTCGATGTTGTGCGCGAACACCTGGGGTGCGGAGTCGAACACCTGGCCGAGCAGCTCGGGCCGCGCGTTGAAGTCGGGGGCCAGCAGTTCGACGCCGGTGCCGGGGTTCAACGCGTGGATCTGCCGGACGGTCTCGGCGTAGAGCCACGCACCACCGTCGGGCTGGTCGTCGCGGGCGACGCCGGTGACCGTCGCGTACCGCAGGCCCATCGCCTGGACGCTCTCCGCCACCCGGCGGGGCTCGTCCCGGTCGAGGGCCAGCGGCTTGCCGGTCGCGATCTGGCAGAAGTCACACCGGCGGGTGCACTGGTCGCCGCCGATCAGGAACGTGGCTTCCCGGTCTTCCCAGCATTCGTAGATGTTCGGGCAGCCGGCCTCTTCGCAGACCGTGTGCAGGCCCTCGCGCTTCACCAGGCCCTTGAGATCGGTGTACTCGGGGCCCATCTTGGCCGTCACCCGGATCCAGGGTGGCTTGCGTTCGATCGGAGTCTCCGCGTTGCGAGCCTCCAACCGGAGAAGCTTGCGTCCTTCGGGCTGAACCGTCGTCACAGCCGAGAAGCCTACGCCGGTTGCCGCCGCGCCGACGGGTCGCGGAACGCAGGTTCGGGTTGGGTGGTCAAACTCACCCTGGAGGGGTGCCCGCCGGACGAATCAGTCGAGCGTGATCTCCACGCCGACCTGACCCGGCCGCAGACCGATGGCGCGGCCGATCCCGGCGCCGAGCGCGGCGAACCGGAACTGCCACCCGTACTCGGCCTTCATCGCGGACTTGAGCGCCGGCATCTCCTCGCGGCGCATGATCCGGGCGTGGGCCGCGCTCGGCTCGCCGAGCAGCATCCCGTCGCGATCGCACGGCGCCACGGTGACGGCCGGCGTGTGCCGCAGCCGCTTGACCTTCCCGGACTCGGAGCCGGTCCAGACGAGCAGCTTTCCTCCGGACGGGGCCGCCCAGACCGGCGTCGGCACGGGCGTTCCGTCCCGCCGGTAGGTGGTGAGGCTGATGCACGGCTCGACGGCCAGGGCGTCGAACGTGTCGGTAGCGGGAAGCGCGCCGTCCATCTGGGACACGGGGCCACCTCCGGGTAGGACGGATACGGTCGGGTTTGCCTACCACGCACGGGGCGCGCCCGTCGCCCCGTTACCCCGCAGCCGGTTTCTCAAACGTTCCGGTCGGGACCGCCCGCGAGCGTCGGGAGGCGGGATTCGACCACCGCCACGACGTCGTCGATCGTCACCGTGCGGCCCAGTTCCAGCGACAGCGACGTGACACCGGCGTCGTTGATGCCGCACGGCACGATGTTGCCGAACCCCGACATGTCGGGGTTGCAGTTGAGCGCGAAGCCGTGCATGGCCACCCGCCGGCTGACCCGGACGCCGATCGCGGCGATCTTCCGGTCGGGCCCACGCTCGTCGGCGGTGACCCAGACGCCGCTGCGGCCGGCGACCCGGGTCGTGGCCACGCCCAGTTCGGCGCAGACCTCGATCAGCATGGCCTCGATGCGCCGCACGTACGCGACGACGTCGAGCGGCCGCGGGAGCTGGACGATCGGGTACCCGACCAGCTGGCCGGGGCCGTGCCAGGTGATCTCGCCGCCGCGGTCGACGTCGACCACCGGGGTTCCGTCGAACGGCCGGTCGGAGTCTTTGGTGCGGCGACCGGCGGTGTAGACGTCGGGGTGCTCGAGCAGCAGGACGGTGTCGGCGACGTCGCCGGCGACCCGCGCGGCGTGCAGGCGACGCTGCTCGGCCCAGGCCTCGTGGTAGTCGATAAGACCCAGCCGGCGGACGACGGTGGGGCTGGTTTCGAGCATCTCCGTCATGGTCCGGAGCGTACGCCGGGGAGCGGTGCGGGTGACCGGGCTCGGGTGACTGGGCTGGGGTGACTGGGCTGGGGTGACTGGGCTGGAGTGACCGGGCCGGGGTGACCGGGCCGGGGTGACCGGGCTGGGGTGACCGGGCTGGGGTGACCGGGTTGGGGTGGCCGGGTTGGGGTGGCCCGGCCGCGTGAGCAACGGCCGGGTCACCCGCCGGGGAAGTCCTCCGAGCGCCGGAAACCCGGGCCGGGGGAGGTCAGTGCAGGACTCCGGCCCAACCGTGGGCGCGCGCGATCGCGCCGAGGGTCGAGTCGTCGAGTGCGTCGAGCGCGTGGTGATCGTTGCCGAGCCGCGCGGCGACGGCGCCGGCCAGCTCACCGGCCCGGTACGGCGCGAGCTCGAGCAGATCGAGCGCGATGCGCCACCAGCCCGGATCGGTGTCGGCCGCCAGCGGACCGCCGCAGCGGTACCAGACCGCGAGCCCGTCGACCAGATCGTGGCCGAGCCCGTCGGGATCGGTGAGCCGGGCGACCGCGGCGACCGTGCGGGCCGCGCCGCCGTCCCAGCCGTCGAGGTGGCGCAGCACCAGCGGGTGCAGCGACGGCTCGCCGAGCGCACCGGCCGCCTCGACCTCGAGCAACCACACGTCGGAGCGGCAGAGCGCGGCCCGGACCGCCGGTAGCGCCCGCGCGTCGCGCCGCCGCGCCAAGCCGATCAGCGCCTCGCGGCGCGCCTCGCCGTGCCGGTCGGTGAGGCGGGCGGCCAGTGCCTCGCGCACCGTCGTGCCGTCGATCTCGTCCATCTGGGTGCCGAGCCCGAAGCAGGCCCAGTTCCGCACGTCACCGACCGGGTCGGCGGTCAGGCTGATCAGCGCGTCGACCGCGAGCGGTGCGAACGGGGCATTGATCTCCATCGTGGCCAGGTGCGGGAGTGCACGGGCCACCGCGGTACGGACTGCCGGCGCGTCGTGGTCGACGAGCCCCAGCACAGGCCCGAACGCCGCGACTTCCCCGGCGGCAGCGTCGACCGCGCCCGCCAGATCGTCCGGCTCCGAGGTCGGGTCCCCGGCGAGTGTGGAGAGGTCCATGCGATCACCGTCCCCCGATCGCGAACGCCTTACACCGGAACGATCGCACTCCGCGGTCGAGAAGAGACTACGGCGCGCCGCCCCGTTTGTGTCCACTCATCGCGGCTGCCTGTGGATGAATTCGTTTGTTGTGTGACTGCTGTTTCTGTTGATCGACTCGGTGTCCTTCTGACCGACTTAGCCCTGTGGACGGTCGGCGCGGGCCCGGTCGATCCGGCCTAGCGTCCGTCGGCATGACATCACTCGACGAGGTACTCACGCAGGTCGATCGGTTGCGGTGCGGAGAGGCCGTCGCGGTGTTCGCACCGATCGCCGACGAACTGGCGGCGGCGCACGCGGTCGGCGCGGCGCACCGCGCGATCAACCGGCACGCGGTTCGTCTGGCGGCCGACGGGAGCGTGTCGCTGGTACCGGCGGCACTCGCCCGTAAACGCTCGGCGGGGGTCCGCGCCCGGGGCGAAGACGTCGGCGACCTGGCCCGCGTGATCGTGGACGCGCTGCTCGGGCGAGCGAGCCGGGACGAGGCGGGCGGAGACGGAATACCCGCCGACTGGGGCCAGCGGGCCGCCGCCTCCGGGGTGCCGGTGGGGCTGGTCTCGGTGCTGGCCACAGCGCTCGCCGACCGCGCCGCGCAGCGTCCTACGGCGTCCGAGCTGGCGGCCGGCCTGCGGGAGGTCTGCGACCCGCTCCCGCTCGGCCGCCTGCTCGACGCTCAGGCCAGCGCGTAGCGCAGGGCGGAAGACAACGTGCTGTCGGCGAACGAGAAGCCGTGTTCGGACAGGACGGCCGGGATCGCGCGCTGCCCGGCCAGGATGCCCTCGTCCGCGAAACCCCAGAGCGCTGCCCGCAGCGCGAACGCCGGCACCGCCACTACCGCCGGCCGGTGCAGCTGCCGGGCCAGTTCGGCGGTGAACTCGGCGTTGGTGGCCGGTTCCGGGCCGGTCAGGTTCACCGGCCCGCGCACGCCGTCGTTCTCCAGGACGAATCGGATCGCGGCGACCTCGTCCCGCAGCGAGATCCACGGCCAGTACTGCCGCCCCGACCCGAGCTTGCCGCCGAGCCCGAGCTGGAACAGCGGCTTGATCCGGCCGAGCAGGCCGCCCGAGTGCGCCAGCACCAGACCGGAACGGACGTGCGCGACCCGCACCCCGGCCTCCTCGGCCGGAGCGGTGGCGCTCTCCCAGGTCCGGCAGAGGTCGGCGAGGAACCCGGTGCCCGCCGGCTCGTCCTCGCGCAGGACCTGGTCGCCGCGGTCGCCGTACCAGCCCACCGCCGACGCCGACACCAGCACTTTCGGCGGCTTCTCGGCGTTCGCGATCGCGGCGGCGATCGTCGTCGTGCCGTCCACCCGGCTGTCGATGAGCGTCCGCTTGTACCCGGGCGTCCAGGGCCGGTCGCCGACCCCGGCCCCGGCCAGGTGCACCACCGCGTCGGCACCGGAGACGACGTCGGGTGACAGGTCGTGGGCGGCCGGGTTCCACCGCACCTCGTCGGACGCGCCGGGTTCGCGGCGGACCAGCCGGACCACCTCGTGCCCGTCCGCCCGCACCTCGTTGACCAGCGATGTTCCGATCAGGCCACTGGCTCCGCTCACGACGATCCGCATGCCTGAATCCTCTCGCGGCGGCCGGTCGGCCGCGACTCGGGACATGCCGAACCGGCCCGCCCCTGACGGGACGGGCCGGGCCGGGCGTGGCGACGGATCAGGCGAGCCCGAGCTCACCCTCGAACGCGCCGCCCTCGAGGCGGTCCTTCATCGCGACGAGGAAGCGCGCGGCGTCCGCCCCGTCGACGATCCGGTGGTCGTACGACAGCGCCAGGTACACCATCGAGCGCGGCGCGATGACCTCACCCAGGTTCGGGTCGTTGATGACGACCGCCCGCTTCACGACCGCGCCCGTGCCGAGAATGGCCGAGTTCGGCTGGAAGATGATCGGGGTGTCGAACAGCGCGCCCCGGCTGCCGGTGTTGGTCAGCGTGAACGTGGCCCCGGCCAGCTCGTCCGGGCTGACCTTGTTGTTCCGGGTCCGGTCGGCGAGGTCGGCGATCTTGCGGGCCATGCCGCCCAGGTTCAGGTCGCCGGCGTCCCGGACCGTCGCGACCAGCAGGCCGCGCTCGGTGTCGACCGCGATGCCCAGGTGCTCGGCTTCGGGGTAGGTGACCGTGCCCTCGTCCAGGTTGAGCACCGAGTTGATCTGCGGGTACTGCTGCAGCGCCTCGACGGCCGCGACCGCGAAGAACGGCAGGAACGAGAGGTTCACCCCGTGCCGGGCCTGGAAGTCGGCCTTGGCCTGCTTCCGCAGGTTGGCGATCTTCGTCACGTCCACCTCGACGACCGTGGTCAGCTGGGCCGCGACCTGCAGCGACTCGACCATCCGGGTCGCGATGACCTTGCGCAGGCGGCTCAGCTTCTCGGTCCGGCCGCGCAGCGGCGACGGCTGGGCCGGGGCCTTCGGCGCGGCGGCGGGAGCGGCGGCGGGGGCGGCGGCGGCCGGAGCCGGGGCGGCCTCGGCGGCCTTCTTGGCCTCGGCGGCGTCGAGGATGTCCTGCTTGCGGATGCGTCCGCCGACCCCGGTGCCTTCGACGCTGCCCAGGTCGATGCCGTGCTCGGCCGCGAGCTTGCGCACCAGCGGGGTCACGTACGCGCCGTGGCCGTTGTCCGCGCTTCCGGCCGCGGGAGTGGCCTCCGGGGCGCGCGACGGCGCCGGCGCGGAGGCGGGTGCAGCCGATTGCGCCGGGGTCGACTCGACGGCCGCTCGGGCCGGCGCGTCGCTCTCGTCGGCGGTCGGGTTCTGCGCCGACTGCGGCTCGGGCGTCGGCTCCGAGCGGGGCTCCGGCTGGGGTTCGGCCTGGGCGGCCGGGGCGGGCTGCTCCGGCTGCGACTGGGCGGGCGCGGCGTCGGCCGAGCCGACCACGCCGAGCTCGCCGCCGACCTCCACCGTCGCGTCCTCGTCCGCGGTGATCGACAGGAGGGTGCCGGCGACCGGCGAGGGGATCTCGGTGTCGACCTTGTCGGTCGACACCTCCAGGAGCGGCTCGTCGACGGCGACGGTGTCGCCGACCTGCTTGAGCCAGCGGGTCACGGTGCCCTCGGTGACCGACTCGCCGAGCGCGGGCATCTTCACCGAGGTGCCTTCGCCACCACCGGACGGAGCGGCCTCGGCCTGCGGAGCCGGCGCCTCCTCCTCGGCGTCCGTCGACGGAGCCTCGGCGGCGGGTGCTTCGGCCTCGGCGGCGGGAGCCTCTTCCGGCTCGGCCGCGGGCTCCTCGGCGGGCGCGGGCGAGCTCGAACCGGCGTCCTCACCGGCCTCGCCGATGACGCCGAGCTCGCCGCCGACCTCCACCGTCGCGTCCTCGTCCGCGGTGATCGACAGGAGGGTGCCGGCGACCGGCGAGGGGATCTCGGTGTCGACCTTGTCGGTCGACACCTCCAGGAGCGGCTCGTCGACGGCGACGGTGTCGCCGACCTGCTTGAGCCAGCGGGTCACGGTGCCCTCGGTGACCGACTCGCCGAGCGCGGGCATGGAGACGGAGGTCGGCATGGTCTGTGCGGCTCCTCAAACTATTCGGGCGATTTGATCGTTGTGCGGGTTGGTCACCCGTGTACGTGCAGAGGCTTCCCCGCCAGCGCGAGATGAGCCTCACCGAGCGCTTCGGACTGAGTGGGATGCGGATGCAGGAGCGGCGCGACATCCTCCGGAAATGCTTCCCAGTTGTAGATCAGCTGGGCCTCGGCGGCCAGTTCACCCATCCGGCTGCCGACCAGATGGACACCGAGCACCGGACCGTCCTTGGCGCGTAGCACAGTAACCGCACCGGCGGCCCGCAGAATCGTCGCCTTGCCGTTTCCGGCGAGGTCGTACTGGACTTCCTCGATCTCGTGGCCCCGGGCGCGCGCCTGGGTCGTGGTGAGACCGACCGACGCGACTTCCGGCTCCGAGTACGTGACGCGGGGGACACCCGCGTAGTCGATCGGCGCGACCGGCAGCCCGGCCACCCGCTCGGCCACCAGGATTCCTTCGGCGAAACCGACGTGCGCCAGCTGCGGCGTGGGGATCAGGTCGCCCACCGCCGACACGGTCGGCACGTTCGTCCGGCACAACCCGTCGACGACCACGTGACCGCGGTCCATCGCCACGCCCGCCTCGGCGTAACCGAGACCTTCCGACACCGGCCCGCGGCCGACCGCGACCAGCAACACGTCCGCCTCGAGCGTGCTCCCGTCCGCCAGCGAAACGACGACGCCTGCCTCGCCGGCGTCGGCGGAGGCGCGACGTTCGACGGCCTGGAAGCGCACGCCGGTGCGGAAACCGATCCCGCGACGGCGGAACGCACGCTCGAGCCGGCGGGACGACGACTCCTCCTCGGCGGGGAGCAGCCTCGGCAGTGCCTCCACGATCGTGACCTCGGCACCGAGGGAGCGCCAGGCGCTGGCGAACTCCACCCCGATGACGCCGCCGCCGAGGATCACCGTGCGGGCCGGGACCCGGTCGAGGCGCAGGGCGTGGTCGCTCGTGAGGACGTGCTGCCCGTCGATCTCGAGGCCGGGCAGTGTGCTGGGCGCGGAACCGGTGGCGAGCACGACGTGACCGGCCTCGTACACGTCGTCGCCGACCTGGACGGTCGTCGGGGACGTCAGCCGCCCGGAACCCTCGACCACCGTGATGCCGCGGCTCGCGACCAGGCCGGTCAGGCCCTTGTACATCTTCGTGACGACGCTGTCCTGGTACGCCGTGACCGCGGCCAGATCGACGCCGAGGAACTCGGCCCGGATACCGAACCGGGACGCCTCGCGGGTGGTGTCGGCGACTTCACCGGCGTGCAGCAGCGCCTTGGTCGGGATGCAGCCCCGGTGCAAACACGTTCCACCGAGTTTGTCCCGCTCGACGAGGACGACGGAGAGACCCAGTTCCGCCGCGCGGAGCGCGCAGGAGTAGCCGCCACTACCACCGCCGAGTACGACGATGTCGTGCGCTGGCCGCCCTCCGCCCACTGCGTCTCCTGCTCCGTCCGACAATCTCGCCCAATCTTGTCACTCGGCGCTGCCGATGCGCGACGTGGGGCCGTTCCGCGACGAGGAGTCCGCAGGTAGTGCCGGTTGCCTACACTGAAAACGGAGGAGGTGGCCGGCGTGAGTTGGTTGAAGCGTCGTAAGAACTCCCGGCCGGGGACGCCGCGCGGTGCCCAGCGCGAAGACCTCGCTCATCTGGAGGAGTTCGCCCGGACCCGGCGTGGGGTCGAGGCCTTCGTCGAGCCGCGGACGAACGTGACCGCGATGACGGTGATCCTCATCGCCGCCGACGGCGAGTGGACCCGCCGCCGGATCGGCAGCCCGGACGACGCCCGCAAGCTCGGCCAGCGCCTGAGCATGCCGGTCTACGACGTCGCCGCGGTCGGCTACCCCAACCGAATGCGCGAATGGTCCCGTCGGGAGGCGGCCCGCCGAGAACAAGCCTGACAGGCGAGCGCGCCTCCTTGAGACGGCCCTGATGTCGCGACGTCGGCGCGCTCGACTGTCACGCTTGCCCTCGGCGGGCTCCAGGTCAGAACCATGGGCGCGCGGTGGCGCCTAGCCTTCTCGGGCGATGTCTTCCACGAGTGCCAGGAGAGTCCGGAGGGGGATTCCGGTGCCGCCCTTGGGGGTGTAGCCGTGCGGGGTCTTGGTGTTGTAGGAGGGTCCGGCGATGTCGATGTGCACCCACTCGACGCCGTCCGGGATGAACCGTGACAGGAACGACCCGCCCTGCAGCATGTGCCCGGCCCGGTCGAAACCGGCGTTGATCTGGGTGACGTCGGCGATCGCGGAGTCCATGCCCGAGCGCACCTCGTCCGGCAGCGGCATCGGCCACATCGGCTCGCCGGTCCGCCCACCGGCGTCCTTCACGCGCCCGCTGAGCCCGTCCGACCCCATCACGCCCGAGATCCGCTCGCCGAGCGACACGATCTGGCCGCCGGTGAGCGTCGAGGTCTCGACGATGTAGTCGGGGGAGTCCTCGCCGGCGCGCGCGATCGCGTCCGCCAGGATCATCCGGCCCTCGGCGTCGGTGTTGAGCACTTCGACGCGGGTGCCGCCGTACATCGTCACGACGTCGCCGGGGCGGTAGGCCGAACCGGACGGCATGTTCTCGGCCATCGGCACGTAGGCGGTGACCTTCACGGCCGGCTGCAGCCGGGCGATCGCGGTCATCGTGGCGACGACGACCGCCGCGCCGGACATGTCGCTCTTCATGTCCTGCATGCCCTGGGCCGGCTTGATCGAGATGCCGCCGGTGTCGAACGTGATGCCCTTGCCGACGAGAGCGACGTGCTTGGTGCTCTCCGGCGGGTTCCACGCGATCCGGACCAGCTGCGGGCCCGCGGCCGAACCCAGCCCGACGGCCAGGATGCCGCCGTAACCGCCGGCCACCAGAGCGTCCGTATCGAGCACTTCGACCTCGAGGCCGGCCTCGACGGCGGCGGCCGCGGCCTGCGCGGCGAACGTCGGCGGACGGAGGTCGTTCGGCGGGGTGTTGATCCAGTCGCGGGCGAGGCGGACCGCGTCGACGACCGCCTTGGCGCGGTCGGTCTCGGTCTGCAGTTCGACGTCACCGCGGCCGGTCGCGTCGGCCAGGTAGACGATCTCGCGGACCGGCGGACGGTAGGTGGGTGCGAGCTCGCTCTTGTACTGGACGAAGTCGTAGGCGGCGAGCGCGGCACCCTCGAGAACCGCCTGGGTGAGCGTCGGGTCGGAGTCGACCAGGGCCAGGCCGACGCGGTCGGTGCCGGTCAGCGCGCGGATCGCGGCACCGGCGGCGCGCCGGTAGTTCTCGTGCGGCGCCGGGGCACCGGGAGCGGGCTCCACCGGGCCGAGGCCGACCGCGGCGACGACCGGGGCGGTCGTGGCGCCGAGCGTGGCCACCTTGACCACCTCACCGGCGACCCCGCTCGCGCCGAGCCGGGCGAGCACGTCGAGGAGTCTGCCGCCGAGCGCCGCGTCCACGCCGACCGCGCCGGGACCGAGACCGAGCTGGTCTCCGTCACGGTGAACGCCGATCACGACGGCGTCGACCTCGGCGTCGACGGCGCCGGCGGCGGAGACGGTCAGCACAGCTGCCTCGGTGGGTCGCGTCATTCTCGCTCCAGAGCTCGGTACGGTGCCTCGGCGATGCTACGGCGCGGCACCCGGGTCGGGTACGGCAGACCCTGGCGGTACGTTCGCCAGCATGACCAGCAGCGACCCGAGTGGCCACACCGCCGCGCCCGCAAACGCTTCTGATTCGCACGGCCTGCGGCGTTCCCCGCTGCACGATCGGCACGTCGCGCTCGGTGCGAAGTTCGCCGAGTTCGGCGGCTGGGAGAT
This sequence comes from Cryptosporangium sp. NPDC051539, assembly GCF_044454545.1. NCBI lineage: Bacteria > Bacillati > Actinomycetota > Actinomycetes > Cryptosporangiales > Cryptosporangiaceae > Cryptosporangium > Cryptosporangium sp. NPDC051539. The sequence goes on from NZ_JBITDV010000002.1 coordinate 190,170, forward strand.
GCCGCTGCAGTACAGCGGGGTGATCGACGAGCACACCGCGGTGCGGAACGCGGTCGGGGTGTTCGACGTGTCGCACCTCGGGAAGGCGCTCGTCGCCGGGCCCGGGGCGGCCGCGTTCGTCAACGCCTGCCTGACCAACGACCTCGACCGGATCGGACCGGGGAAAGCGCAGTACACGCTGTGCTGCGAGGAGTCCGGCGGCGTGGTCGACGACCTGATCGCCTACTACTACGCGGACGACCGGGTGTTCCTGGTGCCGAACGCGGCGAATACCGGGGCGGTCGTGGGGCTGCTGGCGGCCGCGGCACCCGCCGGGGTGACGGTGACGGATCTGCACACCGAATACGCGGTGCTGGCGGTGCAGGGGCCGGAGTCGGCGGCGCTGCTGTCGTCGCTCGGCCTGCCGGCCGACCACGAGTACATGGGGTTCGTCGAGGCCGAGCACGAAGGCGTGCCGGTGATCGTCTGCCGGACCGGCTACACCGGCGAGCACGGCTACGAGCTGCTGCCGCGTGCGAACTACGCCGAGCCGCTGTGGGACGCGTTGCTCGGGGCCGGGGACGCGTTGGGTGTGCGTCCGGCCGGGCTGGGTGCGCGGGACACGCTGCGCACGGAGATGGGGTACCCGCTGCACGGGCAGGACCTCTCCCGGGAGATCAGCCCGGTGCAGGCCCGGAGCGGGTGGGCCGTCGGCTGGAAGAAACCGGCGTTCTGGGGACGCGAGGCGCTGCTGGCGGAGAAGGAGTCCGGCCCGGCGCGGCGGCTGGCCGGGCTGGAGTCGCTGGATCGGGGGATCCCCCGGCCGGGGATGGCGGTGCTGGACGCCGACGGCGCTCAGGTCGGGGTCGTGACGTCGGGCACGTTCTCGCCGACGCGGAAGGTCGGGATCGGGCTGGCGTTGCTGGAGACGGCGTCGGGGGCGGCACCCGGGGGCGAGTTGACGATCGACGTGCGGGGGCGGCGGTCGCGGGTGCGGATCGTGGATCCGCCGTTCGTTCCGTCACATGTGCGCTGACCTGCGGCGGGGTTTGTCCTCGCCGGTACCCGGTGAAATCGGCACTCTCTTGACACGCCCGACGTGTGTTCGCGAGGGGATCGCCGGGTAGCGCTGTGCGGGGGCGCGTCGGGAAATGATCCCGGCGTAGCCTTGAGTTGGAACCTGGAAATCGACCGCTTTCGACCTGCCTGAGGCGAATGTCCGAGCAAATCTTTCCTGCCCTGCCCGATCCGTCTCGCCGGAACGCCTCTCCCGACGTTCCGCCGGTGCCTCCTCCGGCGCCGGACAGAACCTCGGCGCCGGGGGCGCTGGAGGAGCCGACGACCCGTTCGATCGACTTCTCGGAGCTCCCGCCGCTGCCACCGCTGGATTCCGTGTCCGCCCCACCGGCCCAGGCCGCCCCGGCCCGTTCGAATCCGGCCCCGGCCGCTGGTGCGGGTCCGTCCGCGGTGGCGGGCTCCGGCTCTGGTCGGTCAGCTGGGGAACCGGGGAACCCGGCGCTGTCGGCCGGGAAGCGCCCCGAGGTTGATCCGTCGGCCGAGGCGCGGTCGAAGGCCGAGCCGTCCGTTGCGGGGGTGACGACTCCTGAGGGATCGGAGAGTCAGCCGCGAACGGCGGTGCGCTCGATGAGGGGGACGTTGGTCCCGGCGAAGGCCGAGCCGTCGGACGTCGAGGCAGAGCAGCCGGCGGCGAGGCAGCCGGCCGCAGGGGCAACCGAGTCCGATCCGTCGGGAGCGGAGCCGCCGACGGGCGCTCGCCCGAGGCCGGCGCCGCAGGCCGCGGAGACCCCGAAGCCGCACACGCCGGCTTCGGCTGCCGGCCTAGGCCCGGGTGTGGGCGCCTACGGCGCTTCCGCGACCGGCTCAGGCGCTGGCGTCGGCGCCTACGGCGCTTCGGCCGCTGGCCCAGGCGTCGGCGCTCACGGCGCTTCGACGACCGGCCCTTACGGCGCTTCGGCGATCGGCCGAGGTGCCGGGCCGTACGGCGCTTCTGTGTCCGGGGTGCACGGGGCTTCGGTGCCCGGCGCCTACGGGACGTCGACGACCGGCGTCGGTGGCGCTTACGGCGCGCCGGCGGGCGTGCCTCGGTCGATCTCGGCCTCCGAGGTGCCGGACGCACTACGCGGGCCGGACGCTGCGCCCGAGCAGAAGAAGTTCCTCGGCATCTCCGCGCCCCAGGTCCTGGCCGGCGCCATGGCCGCCTCCACCTCCGCGGTCGCGGCCTCGTACCTCGGCGTCGCCGGGACGGTCGTCGGCGCCGGACTCGGCAGCGTCATCGCCACCGTCACGACGGCCGTCTACCAGAAGTCGATCCAGCGCTCGAACAAGGTGCTGGCCAAGGTCGTCACGACGACCGTCGGCGGCAAGACCGAGAGCCTCGACGGCATGCTCCACGCCGGTCGCGACTCCGCGAGCGTCGCGCCCGACCCGCTGCTGCCGGACGTCGCCCAGGTCGGCCGCGGTCTCCCGGACGTGCACCTGGCCGAGGCCCATCCGTCCAACGACGAGACGCACTTGCTCGGGACGGTAGGCAGCGGGCCGGACGCGACCGCGGTGATGCCTGCGGTCACGCCGGCGTACGGCACGGCCTCCGTGCCTGCGGCGGGTTCGACGCCGCCGGGGGCGCCTCCGCCCGAGCGGCCGGACGGGCGCGTCTACGGCGGTGGGGTGCCCTGGTACTCCGGGCTTTCGTGGAAGCGGATCGCGGCCGCGAGCGCGGCGGTGTTCGTGCTGGTCATGGGCGTCATCACGACGATCGAGGTGATCGAGGGGCGTACGGTCGCCGAGGCGGTGCGCGGCAAGCCGGGCGACGGGACGACGGTCGGCCGGATCGTCGGGAACGACAACAAGGCGCCGACGTCGCCGACGCCGACCGAGAGCGAGACGACGTCGGAGTCGCCGAGCCCGTCCGGGAGCCCGTCGGACGAGCTCAGCCCGTCGGACGAGACGTCCGAGAGCCCGAGCGGCGAGCCGTCGGACACGACCGCTCCGCCGGAGACCGGCGTGCCCTCGGACGGGGCGCCCGAGGCTCCGTTCCCCGGTCAGACGCAGGGCGACAGCGTGACCTCGGCCCCGGTGGTACCCGAGCCGATGGACGGTTCGGTCACGACGAGCCCCAGCCCCAGCCCCCTCGGCTGACCCGGCGCCCAGCGCCCGCCCAACCCGGGCGGGCGCTCCGCCGTCGCCGACCCGCCGTCGCCGACCCGCCGTCGCCGACCCGCCGCCTTGGCCCGCGGCCCTGCCCGCCGCCCGAGCCCGCCGTTCCGGCGGCAGTCCCGCCGTCCCGCCGCCCGAGCCCGCCGTCCCGGCGGCAGTCCCGCCCGCCGTTCCCGGCAGCCGCGCGTGGGGCGGGGTTCAGCGGGTGACGGTCAAGGTCAGGGACCAGGGCTGGATCACCAGGACGACCAGCGCCGCGGTCGTCGCGACCTCGCAGGCCGCTCCGAGGACGTCGCCGGTGATGCCGCCGAAGCGGCGGGTGCAGTGGCGCACGAGGGCCCAGCCCACGGCCAGCCCGGCCGCGACGGCTAGCGGACCGCGCCAGACGGTCGGGCCGCCGGTGCCGGTGGCGATCGCCGCGGCGAGCACCACGACCAGCGTGGTGAGCCCGACCGCGACGGGCGAGAGCGTTCCGGCGACGAGCGCACCGAGTCCGGACGGGCGCGCGGACGGGACGCCGGCTCGGCAGGCCCAGGTCACGGCGAGTCTTCCGGTCGCGGCGCCGACGGCTGGGAGCAGCAGGACCGGCAGCACGGCGTGGGTGTCGGCGACGACCGCCAGGCAGCCGACCTGGACCACCCCGACCAGCAGCATCGTGATGACGCCGAACGGCCCGATGTCCGGGGCTTTCATGACCGCGAGCGCGCGTTCGGGGTCGCCGTAGCTCCCGAGGCCGTCCGCGGTGTCGGCGAGGCCGTCGAGGTGCAGGCCGCGGGTGGCGAGGGCCAGCGTGCCGACGCCGAGCGCCCCGGCGACGAGCGACGGGATGCCGACGACCAGCGAGATCAGCAAGACGATCCCGGCGGTGAGGCCGACGGCCGCGCCGACCAGCGGGGCCAGTTGCATGGCGCCGCCCGCGGTGTCGCGGTCCATCCGACGGGCCCGCACCGGCAGGACCGACAACAGCGAGAACGCGAGCCGCCCCCGGTCACCCACCGGCCGGAGCACCCGTCCCGTCCGGAGCACCCGTCCCGTCCGGCGTGGCCGTCCCGTCCGGCGTGGCCGTCCGGTCCGGTGAGCCCGGGTTGACCGGTCCGGCCGCACCGGCCGCACCGGCGGCACCGGCCGCACCGGCCGCACCGGCGGCACCGGCCGCACCGGCCGGGTTGCCTTCGGGTTCCGGGGGAGCCTCAGCCGGGCTTTCGGCGAGTGCCTCCTCGGGCTCGGGCCCCCGCGCACCGGCGTCGTACCCGCCGACCCCGCCGATCTGATCGCCCTCGTCGACGTGCACCTCGACCACCACGGGCTCGACCACCGGCACCACCCGCTCCGGCGCCGCCGCGGCCAGTTCCATCGCCGCGCTCAGCACCGGCAGCGCCAGCAGCGCTCCGGCGCCGTCGCCGAGCCGCACGCCGAGATCGACCACCGGCGCCAGGCCCAGTTCCCCGAACGCCTGCCGCTCGCCCGCACCGCCGGACACGTGTGGCGCACACCACCACGTCCGGGCGTCCAGCGCCAGCGCCCTCGCCACCAGCGCCGCGGCGGCCGGGCCGACGCCGTCGAGCAGGGCGGGCGTCCGCCGGGCGGCGGTCCTGACCAGGAACCCCGCCGTCGCCGCGAGGTCGGCCCCACCGCCGACGGCGAGCAACCGCCGGGTCGCGAGCGTCGCCGCCGCGACCGACACCCGGTGCATGCCGTCGCGGATCGCGGCGCACCGCTCGATCCACACCGCGTCGGGCACGTACGGGTCGTACCCGAGCGCCTTCACCGGCTCGACCTCGCACAACGCGCCGATCAGCACGGTCGCCGGCACGATCGCCGACTCGGTCAGGACGGCGGGAACGACCAGGTCGGCGCCGCCGTCGACCTCCTCGTCGGCCACCTGGGCCCCGAGGTCGAGCGCCGCCTCCACCTGCTCCGGCGTGAGCGGGTCCACGGCCGGGCTTCCCGCCAGCACCCGCCGGGCCGACAGGTCACCCGGCAGCGGATCGCCGGCCAGGCCGGCGTCCACCAGGCGGATCGAGACGTCGGCCCGGCGGGCCAGCAGGGGCAACGGACCTTCGCCCGCGAGCAGCGCGTGGGCGGCCGCGGCACCGTCGGTCACCCCGTGATCGGCGGCGAAGACCACCAGCCGGACGCGGCGGAACGGCTCGGACGCCTCGCGGACCGACCCGACCCAGCGCAGGAAACCGCCGAGCCCACCGGTCGCGGCGCCCCAGCCGGCCAGGCGGGCCTCCGCGGCCTCCCCCGCCACCCAGTCGGCCGCGACCGGAGTGAGGCTTTCCAGCAACGACGGCGGGTCTTCGACCTCCGGCTCAGTCACGTCAGGAGGCTATCCGGCGCGTCCGGCAACCGGAGCCCCCGCCCGGCGACGACCAGCACGGCGCGGTCGCAGACCGCCGACAGACGCTGGTTCAGCGAGCCCTGCGCGTCGACGAACACCCGTCCGGACCGGGTGGCCGGCACCACGGTCCAGCCGACCTCCGGGCTCACCAGCACGGTGTCCGCCCGGCACTCCGCCAGCGCCGAGACCAACTCGGCGACCGACCCGCCGATCGCCCCGAGCGGGTCCGGCAACGACCACGCCGACACCGCGTCGAACGCACCGGCCAGCCAGTTCCCCACGTCGTCCACCAGCAGGACCGACCCGGCCGGAGCCGACCGCAACGCGGCCGGAAGCTCGGACGGCCCGCCACCGGCCTCGACCGTCTCCCAGGTGTCCGGACGCCGGGTCCGGTGGGTCCGGACACGTGCGGACCAGTCCGCGTCGTCCGGACGGGCCGGTGACGTCGCCACGTACCGCACCGGGCCCGGGTGCGCCGTCACCAGCCGCTCGGCCCAGGCGGACTTCCCGGAACGGATTCCACCCAGGACCAGTGTGTCCATCAGCTCCTCCTGCGGGATGTAGGTTCTGGGCATGACGTGGCAGTGGCGATACCAGGGCAGCACCGACGGCAGCGACCTCGGCGAGGTCTCCGAGGAGTTCCCGAGTCAGTCCGATGCGGAGAGCTGGCTCGGCGAGGAGTGGCGGGAGCTGCGCACCAAGGGCGTCGACGAGGTCACGCTGGAAGAGAACGGCCGTGTCGAATACACCATGCCCCTCACCTCTGAGTAGTGGGCGGCCCGCCCAAGACGACGCTGACAGGCGAGCGCGCCTCCTTGTGGCGGAAACCCTGAGGCCACGGCGTCGGCGCGCTCGACTGTCAGCGTCGCCCTGGGCGGGCTCCGGGTTAGGGCGGGTTTCGGGTGGCGGCGCTTGGAGGGCGGGTGCGGCTTTTGTGTGGCGTCCGGTGGGGCCGCGGGGGCGGGCGCTTGACTGTCGGCGGCGCCCTGGGCGGGCTCCAGGTCGGAGCCGCACGGCGCTAGACGCGGCTGCGGGGTGAGCGGGTCTTGGCCGGGTCGCGCTCGACCACGTCGCCGAGTGCCTCGTCGATCGCGGTCAGGAGCGAAGCGTCCAGACGTACCCCGGCCGCCTTCACGTTCTCGGTCACCTGCTCCGGGCGGGACGCGCCGATGATCGCGGCCGACACGTTCGGATTCTGCAACACCCAGGCCACCGCGAGCTGCGCCATCGACAGCCCGGCCTGCTCCGCGAGCGGGGTCAGGCGCTCCACCCGGCCCAGCACGTCGTCGTTCATGAAGCGGCTGATCATGTCGGCGCCGCCCTTCTCGTCGGTCGCCCGTGACCCGTCCGGCAGCGGTTGACCCGGCTTGTACTTGCCGGTCAGCACTCCCTGCGCGATCGGCGACCAGACGATCTGCCCGAGACCGGCCTCGACGGACGCCGGCACCACCTCGGCCTCGATCACCCGCCACAGCATGCTGTACTGCGGCTGGTTCGAGATGAGCGGCACCTTGAGCTCCCGCGCCAGCGAAGCAGCCTGCGCGATCTCCTCCGCGCGCCACTCCGAGACGCCGATGTAGAGCGCCTTGCCCTGCCGGACGACGTCGGCGAACGCGAGCATCGTCTCCTCGAGCGGCGTCTCGTGGTCGAACCGGTGCGCCTGGTAGAGGTCGACGTAGTCGGTGTTCAGCCGCTTCAGCGACCCGTGAATGCCCTCGACGATGTGCTTGCGGGAGAGCCCGCGGGCGTTCTTGCCCTTGCCGACCGGGAAGTACACCTTCGTGAACAGTTCGTAGTCGGCGCGCCGCACGCCGTCGAGTGCCTTGGCCAGCACCTTCTCGGCACGCGTGCCCGCATAGGCGTCGGCGGTGTCGTAGGTGGTCACGCCGGCGTCCAGCGCGGCGCGGACGCACGCGATCGCGGCGTCCTCCTCCACCTGCGAACCGTGCGTGAGCCAGTTGCCGTAGGCGATCTCGGAGATGAAGAGCCCGGAACGACCGAGTGTGCGGAATTCCATGTCTCGACCGTAAACCGGCTCGCTCCGCGGTGCGCGACCGCGTTACCCTCGACGCCTTGCCGGCCGGCGGCGGGCACCCTGCGGGGTGCGCGGCGTGGTGGCTCATCCGAGCACATCACGTGGCTCTCGCGAGCCCACCACCCGAGGGAGACTTCCCGTGCCGGCGTTCGTGGCCCTGATCAGGGCCGGTTTCCGACGTCACTCCACGTATCGGCGGGCCGCGCTGGCCTCGGCCGCGACCAACTCGATGTTCGGCTTCCTCCGGACGTACATCCTGCTGGCGGCGGTGGCCGGGGCCGGAGGCAGCGCCGCCGGGTACGGCCCGGCGTCGATCGCGATGTACGCCTGGGCAGGTCAGGGGTTGCTCGGCGTGGTGCAGTTGTTCAGCTGGACCGAGGTCGCCGACCGCATCCGCACCGGTGAGATCGTCAGCGATCTGCAACGTCCGATCGATCCACTGCTCGCCTACCTGGCCGCCGATCTCGGCCGCGCCGGGTACGCGGTCCTCGTCCGCCTGACCGTCCCGATCGCGATCGGCGCCCTCTTCTTCCCACTGCGTTGGCCGACGTCCGGGTGGACGTTTCCGCTGCTGGCGGTGTCCGTCCTCCTCGGGACGATGGCCAGCTTCGGCACCCGCTACCTGTTCAACCTGCTGACGTTCTGGTGGATGGACCCGCGCGGACCGAACACGTTCTGGCTGTTCGGCGGCACGCTGTTCTCGGGGCTGGCGCTGCCGATCGGGTTCTTCCCCGGCTGGGCGCAGACCGCGCTGTGGTGCACGCCGTTCCCGTGGATGCTGCAGGCGCCGCTCGACGTCCTGCTCGAACGCGGCGACCCGCTGCGGCTGATCGCCGGGGGAGCGGTCGTCGTGGTGATCGTGCTGTCGCTCGGGCACGTGGCCGAGCGGGCCGCGCTGCGCCGGCTGGTGGTGCAGGGTGGCTGACGCCTATCGCCGGCTCTTCGCGGCCCAGCTCCGCAGCCAGCTCCAGTACCGCCTCTCGTTCGGCGTCGACCTGGTGCTGAACGCCGCGATCACGGTGATCGACGTGCTGATGGTGCTGACCGTGTTCCGGGTGACGCCGTCGCTCGCCGGGTTCGGCCTGCGGGACACGCTGGTCATCACCGGGACCGCCACGCTGTCGTTCCAGATCGCGGACGTGGCGGTCGGCAACCTGGAGAAGGTCCCGTTCTACCTGCGGACGGGTCTGCTGGACGCGGTGCTGCTGCGTCCGTTGTCGGCCTTCGGCCAGCTGGTCGTGCTCGACTTCCAGGCCCGCCGGGCCGGCCGGATGGTGCAGGCCTCGGTCGTCTACTCCCTCGCCCTCACGCTCGCCGGTATCAGTTGGACGCCCGGCCGCGTGCTGCTGGCGGTGGTCGCGCCGATCGGCGGCGCGATCTGTTACGGCGCGATCTTCACGACCGGCGCCGCGGCGATGTTCTGGCTCATCGACGGCTCGGAGGTAGCCAACATGTTCACGTACGGCGGGCGGGACTTCGCGAGTTACCCGATGCCGATTTTCGGGCCCGTGTTCGGGCGGGCGTTCGGGTTCGTGCTCGGGCTCGCGGCGGTCGGGTACTTCCCGGCACTGGCGCTACTGGGACGACCGGATCCGCTCGGGACGCCCGGCTGGCTGCACTGGTGCGCCCCGCTGGTCGGCGTCGCCTGGGCCGGGGTCGCCGCGCTGGCCTGGCGGGTCGGCGTCCGCCACTACCAGAGCACCGGCTCGTGATCATCGACGCGCGGGACCTGCGGAAGGACTTCGTCGTCCGGACGAAGACCGGGCGGTGGCGCCGGACGCGACGGACGGTCACGGCCGTCGACGGGGTCGATCTGCGGATCGAGCCGGGGGAGATGGTCGGGTACCTCGGGCCGAACGGGGCCGGGAAGTCGACGACGCTGAAGATGCTGACCGGGATCCTGGTGCCGTCGGCCGGGCACGTACGGGTGTGCGGGCTGGCCCCGGTGCCCGATCGGACGCGGCTGGCCCGGCGGATGGGCGCGGTGTTCGGCCAGCGGAGCCAGCTGTGGTGGGACCTGCCGCTGGAGGACTCGTTCGCCCTGCTGCGGGCGGTCTACCGGGTCTCGGCCGTCGATCACCGCAACCGGCTGGCCGAGTGCGTCGAGCTGCTGGAGATGAGCCCGTTCCTGAGCACGCCGGTCCGGCAGCTCTCGCTCGGGCAGCGGATGCGCGGCGAACTGACCGCCGCACTCTTGCACGACCCCGAGCTGCTGTTCCTCGACGAACCGACGATCGGCCTGGACGTGGTGAGCAAGGAGGCCGTGCGCGGGTTCCTGGCCGAACTCAACCGGCGGCATTCCACGACGCTGGTGCTCACCACGCACGACCTGGCCGACATCGAGCGGCTGTGCCGGCGGCTCGTCGTGATCGACCACGGCCGGGTCGTGCACGACGGGACGCTGGCCGCGCTGCACGCCCGGTACGGCTCGCGGCGCAGGCTGGTCGTCGAGCTGGACGAGCCGCGTCCTGCGCTGGCCGTGCCCGGGGCGTCCACCGAGTTGGTGGAGGCCGACGGCCGGCGTCAGACGCTCGCCCTCGACGGGCCCCTGCCCGCAGTCGTGGCCGCGGTGGCGGCCGCGGCACCACTGCGAGACCTCCGGGTACTCGAGCCCGCCATCGAAGACGTGATCCGGAAGCTGTGGACCTAGACCTGGTCGCCGACTTTCACCTGGGGGGACGGGGAGCGCATGCGGCGGAACTGCACCGAGCGCATGACGCCGTAGAAGCTCAGGCCGGGCAGCTTGTCGGGCGCGTCCGGGAAGCGCTCGCGGACGTTCTTGCGGATCAGGCGCGAGATCAGGAACACGTCGAGCAGGATCGCGACGATCAGCAGCAGCCAGAGGATGTTCGCGCCGAACCGCACCGGAGCGGGCCACTGCGGCTGCGAGAACAGCAGCACGAGCAGCGCACCGATCAGGAAGTACGAGCCGACGTTGCGCCGCGAGTCGACCAGGTCGCGGACGAGACGCCTCACCGGCCCCTTGTCGCGGGCGGAGAGGTACTTCTCCTCGCCCCGCCGCATGCCCTCGTACGCGGCCGACCGCTCTTCGCGCATCTTCGTGCGCATCGCGGCCTTCGCCTCTTTCTTGTCCGTCGGCGCCGCCGTCATCGCCCGCGGACGACTGTTGGCGGTGCGTTTCGGCGTGGGCCGCGCCTTCGGCGCCGTGTAAGCCTTGCCCGAGGGCGTGGACAGCGGTTCGACGGTGTCCGGGACGTCCTCGGACGCGGGGGCGGACTTACGACGGAGGAGGCTCACCTGACCAGGGTATCGGCCCGGTTTCCGGAAAGGCAGGCTCGGTCGGCGTCATCCCGGAAGGGCTAGCATCTGATCGAGCGCAACCCGGGCGAAGTAGGCGGTTTCGGAATCGACCGTGATCCGGTTGACGACCTCGCCACGCGCGAGCGACTCCAGCGTCCACACCAGGTGCGGCAGATCGATCCGGTTCATCGTCGAGCAGAAGCACACCGTGCGGTCGAGGAACACGATCGTCTTGTCAGGGTGTGCGAGGGCCAGGCGGCGGACCAGGTTCAGCTCGGTGCCGATCGCCCAGGCCGAGCCGGCCGGCGCCGCGTCGAGCGTCTTGATGATGAACTCGGTCGAGCCGACCAGATCGGCCGCCGTGACGACCTCGTGCCGGCACTCGGGGTGCACGAGCACGTTGACGCCGGGGATCCGGTCGCGGACGTCGTGCACCGACTCGAGCGTGAACCGGCCGTGCACCGAGCAGTGCCCGCGCCAGAGGATCATCGTCGCGTCGCGGAGCTGCTGGGGGGTGAGCCCGCCGCCCGGCCGGTGGGGGTCGAACAGCACGCAGTCGTCCAGGCCCAGGCCCAGCTCCAGGACCGCGGTGTTCCGGCCGAGGTGCTGGTCGGGCAGGAAGAGGACCTTCTCGCCCTGGGTGAACGCCCAGTCGAGCGCCTTCTTCGCGTTGGACGACGTGCAGATCGTGCCGCCGTGGCGTCCGGTGAACGCCTTGATCGCGGCCGAGGAGTTCATGTAGCTGACCGGCACCGTGGTGCCGGCGACACCGGCGTCCTCCAGGACCTCCCAGGCCTCGTCGACCTGCTGGTCGGTAGCCATGTCGGCCATCGAGCAGCCGGCGCCCAGGTCGGGAAGGATCACGCTCTGGGAGTCGCCGGTGAGGATGTCGGCCGACTCGGCCATGAAGTGCACACCGCAGAAGACGATGTACTCGGCGTCCGGACGCGCAGCGGCGTCCTTCGCGAGCTTGAACGAGTCGCCGGTCACGTCGGCGAACTGGATGACCTCGTCGCGCTGGTAGTGGTGGCCGAGCACGAAGGCGCGGTCACCGAGGGCTTCGCGCGCGGCGCGCGCCCTCGCGACGAGGTCGGGGTCGGAAGCGGCGGGCAGGTCACCCGGGCAGTCGACGCCACGCTCCGAGGCGGGGTCGCTGCCCCGGCCGAGCAGCAGTAACGCAGCGGCGGTGGGGGACGGCTCGGCGAATCCCCGGGCGGTGAGGGCCGGAAGTCCGAGGTCGGTGGTCACGTTCTCTCCGATCGACGCGCATTACCGCGGTGTTAACCATCGTGGCACCGATTGGTCTCCCAGCCAGTGGTGCTGATCACTCTGAGAAGAACTTGATACGGCACCATAAACGCATGCGCGTACTGGTGGCACCGGATTCGTTCGGCGGCACGCTCTCGGCCGAGCAGGCCGCGGCGGCGATCGCGACCGGCTGGGGGCGGGAAAAACCCGGCGACACGGTGGTGACCCGCCCGCTCTCCGACGGCGGCCCCGGCCTGGTCGAGGTCGTCAGAGCGACGCTCGGCGGCTCGCTGGTGCCGGTCCGGGCCCGCGGTCCCCGGATGGAGCCGCTGGAGGCGTCGTTCCTGCTGCTGGACGACGTCGCGTACCTGGAGTGCGCGACCGTGGCCGGGCTGCAACTGGTGCCGGCCGCGGAGCGCGACCCCAAGGTCACGACCACCTACGGCCTGGGGCTGCTGCTGGCCGCCGCCGTCGAGTCCGGGGCCCGCTCGGTCGTCGTCGGGCTGGGCGGCAGCGTCACCAACGACGGGGGTGCGGGGCTGCTGGCCGCCCTGGGCGCCGGGCCGGTGGGGGTCTCCGGCACTGCGCTGCCGCCGGGAGGGGCCGCGCTGCGGGCCTGCGAAGGGCTGGCGGGCGTCCCGGCGCTGCGGGGCGTCGAGATCGTCGCGGCGACCGACGTCGACAACCCGCTGACCGGGATCCACGGGGCATCGGCGATCTACGGGCCGCAGAAGGGTGCCTCCGACAACGACGTCCAGGTCCTGGACCTGGCGCTTTCGCGCTGGGGCGAGATCCTGGTCCGCGACCTGCCCGGCTGCCCGCCGGACGTCGCCTCGCTGCCGGGCGCGGGCGCGGCCGGCGGGCTCGGAGTGGCGTTGCTCGCACTCGGCGGCCGCCGGGAGGCCGGAATCGCGCTCGTCCGCCGGCTGATCGGCTTCGACTCCGCGGTCGCCGACGCCGACCTCGTCATCACCGGCGAAGGCTCGTTCGACTACCAGTCGCTCCGCGGAAAAGTGGTCTCCGGGGTCGCGGCGGCGGCCTCCGAGCACGGTGCGCCCTGCGTCGTTCTGGCTGGTCAGGTCAAGGTCGGACGCCAGGAGGCGGCCGCGGCGCACGTGGACGAGGCGCGCTCGCTGGTCGAGCAGGCCGGCTCGGTGGACCGCGCGATGAACCAGGCCGAGGACGTCCTGATCGAGCTGGCCGCGCGGACGGCCAAGGACTGGAGCCGGTCCTGATCGGTTCTCGAAAGTTTGTGCAACCATGGGGAATGGACGCCGGGAAGACTCTGGTTGTCCCGGTAGTTGACCAGCGACACAACGGGAGCCGACTGTGACCGTCTCCGAGACCACCCACGAGCACGCCCCGACTGAGCCTGCAGCCGACGGCGTTCTCCTGACCGACGGCGCCGCCAGCAAGGTCAAGGCACTGCTCGACCAGGAGGGCCGGGACGACCTGCGTCTGCGCATCGCCGTGCAGCCGGGTGGCTGTTCCGGTTTGCGTTACCAGCTCTTCTTCGACGAGCGCTCGCTCGACGGCGACACGATTCTCGACTTCAGTGGCGTCGAGGTCGCGGTCGACCGGATGAGCAAGCCCTACCTGGGCGGCGCGACGATCGACTTCGTCGACACGATCGAGAAGCAGGGCTTCACGATCGACAACCCGAACGCGACCGGGTCGTGCGCCTGCGGCGACTCGTTCCACTAAGTTTCGACGCGACGGCGTCCACTCACCGAATCTTCGGTGGTGGACGCCGTTTCGTGTGCATTAGGCTGTTCGCCGTTTGGTCACCGTGTGGTTCTCTCAGCGCCCGGGTAAGGGCGCGGTGCCCCTTTCTTAGCCGGATGGAGACAACCCCGGATGAAAATTGCTGTCACCGGGTCGATCGCGACCGACCACCTCATGCACTTCCCGGGGCGATTCGCCACCCAGCTGATGCCGGATCAGCTCGACCGCGTCTCGCTCTCGTTCCTCGTCGACGACCTGGTCGTCCGTCGCGGCGGGGTGGCCGCCAACATCGCGTTCGGCATGGGTCAGCTCGGCCTGCGGGGGATCCTGGTCGGGGCGGTCGGCAACGACTTCGCCGACTACCGGTCGTGGCTCGAGCGGCACGGCGTCGACTGCGACTCCGTGCACGTGTCGGAGTACGCGCACACCTCGCGCTTCGTCTGCACGACCGACGACGACATGTGTCAGATCGCGTCGTTCTACGCCGGTGCGATGAGCGAGGCCCGGAACATCGAGCTCGGCCCGATCGACCGCCGGGTGGGCGGGCTCGACCTGGTGCTGATCGGGGCCAACGACCCCGAGGCGATGGTGCGTCACACCGCCGAGTGCCGTCAGCGGGGGCTGCGATTCGCCGCCGACCCGTCGCAGCAGCTCGCGCGGATGACCGGTGACCAGGTGCGGCAGCTGATCGACGGCGCCGCGTTCCTGTTCACGAACGAGTACGAGAAGACGCTGCTCGAGTCGAAGTCCGGGTACAGCCAGGACGAGATCCTCGACCGGGTCGAGATCCGGGTGACCACGCTCGGCAAGGACGGCGTCGAGATCGTCGGTCACTCGGTGGGGCGCATCCACGTGGCCTGCGCGACCGAGGCGGCCAAGGCCGACCCGACCGGCGTGGGAGACGGCTTCCGGGCCGGGTTCCTCACCGCGCTGTCGTGGGGGCTGGACCTGCGGCGGGCGGCCGAGGTCGGCAACCTGCTGGCGACGTACGTCCTCGAGACCGTGGGGACGCAGGAGTACTCCGTCGACAACGCCGAGTTCGTCAAGCGCCTCGGCATCGACTACGGCCACGAGGCGGCCGAAGAGGTCGCCTCGTATCTGGGCAAGTAGCGCGCTTCGCGAAGACCCCCGCCCCCGCCGGGGGTCTTCGCGGCCCGAGCGCGTGCCCGTGGTGCGGCTGCGTGGCCGTGGTGCGGCTGCGTGGGCGTTGGGCGGCGGCGGGTCAGGCGCGGCGCACGTCGAAGGCCGGGGCGCCGTCGGAGTCGGCCGGACCCACGAACTCCTGGCCCCGCATCCGGCACCAGGCCGGGATGTCCACCCGGGCGGCCGGGTCGTCGGCGAGGACTCGGACGACGCCACCGATCGGCACGTCCCCGATCCGGCGGGCCAGCTCGATGACCGGGAGCGGGCAGCGCATCCCGCGGCAATCCAGCGTGAGCTCCGGGGTCACAGGCCCGTCACCCCCGCAGTTGCCCGGAGATCGGCGACGATCCCGGGGAGTTCGGCCAGGAAACGGTCGACGTCGGCATCCGAGACGCCCGCGTGCAGCGACACCCGCACGTTGCCGTGCGACAGCACCCCCATCGCCTCCAGCACGTGCGACGGCGACAACGTCGACGACGTGCACGACGACCCGGACGACACCGCGAACCCCCGTGCGTCCAGCGCGTGCAGCAGCGCCTCACCGTCCACGTAGAGGCACGAGAACGTGACCAGGTGGGGCAGCCGCTCCGTGGGGTGCCCCACCACCTCCACGTCGGGCACGGTCGCCGCCACCCGCTCCCGGATCCGGTCGACCAGCGCGGACAGCCGCGCGCCCTCGGCCGGAGCGTTCGACGAAACGGCCCGGAGCGACGCGGCCGCCGCCACGATCGCCGGCAGGCTCAGCGCCCCGGGCGCACGCCCGCGCTCCCGTTCGTCGGCCGGGCCCGGCGGGACCCACCGCGTTCCGGTCCGGATCACCAGCACCCCCACGCCCGCCGGGCCGCCCCATTTCCGCGCGCTCCCGCTCAGCGTCGCCCAGCCCGGAGGCACCGGCGAACGGCCCAGCGACTGCGCAGCGTCCACATGCAGGGGGACGCCGGCCGAGGCGCACGCGGCAGCCACTGACGCGACCGGCT
Organism: Cryptosporangium sp. NPDC051539; assembly: GCF_044454545.1. Classification (NCBI taxonomy): domain Bacteria; kingdom Bacillati; phylum Actinomycetota; class Actinomycetes; order Cryptosporangiales; family Cryptosporangiaceae; genus Cryptosporangium; species Cryptosporangium sp. NPDC051539. The sequence goes on from NZ_JBITDV010000002.1 coordinate 206,056, forward strand.
GCACCGTCCCGACCTCGTGGTTCGCGCTCATCAGCGCGGCCAGCGCGACGCCGGGCGCGCGGACCGCCTCGGCGAAGGCCGACGTGGACACCCGTCCCGAGCGGTCGACCTCGACCGGCACCGACGAGCCGTCCCAGGACGCCGCAGCGTGCAGCACCGCGGAGTGCTCGACGGCAGAGTGGACGAACGTGGAACCCACCCTCCGGCGTCCGGCCAGCCCGCCGAGAATCGCGTGGTGGACGGCCACCGTGCCGTTGGCGCAGAACGAGACCTCGTCCGGCCGGGCCCCGACCACCTCGGCCACGACGGCCCGGGCAGCGTCGAGCAGCTGGGAGGCCCGCCGCGCCTCGGTGTAGAGCCGCGCGGGATCGGCCCAGCCGTCCTCCATCGCGGCGGCGAACGCCTGCTTGGCGACCGGGTGCAACGGCACCGCGGTGGCCGCGTCGAAGTACGTCCGTACTGAAGGCGCTGCGGCGTCGGACACGTCCGGAAACGCTACCCCGGCGCGTCGCCTACCCCTGCGGGTCGCCGCACCGGGGGTCCAGTAGTCTACGTTCGGTCGAAGATGAGACCCGACTGGCAGTACGCGTCGGGCGCCGATGAGGAGGGCGACTGGTGGGGGCGAAGAACCCGTCAGCGAGTGCCGAACGTCGTACCCGGCGATTCGGTCGGGCCGGCCGCGCGGCCGCCGTCACCGGCATTGCCGGTGCCTCGGCGTTGCTGCTCTCCGGCTGCTCCACCGAAGAAGTGCTCCGGTTCGGATGGCCGAAGGGGATCACCCCGCAGGCCGACCAGATGATGGATCTCTGGACCGGATCGGTCATCGCCGCGCTCGCCGTCGGCGTGTTCGTCTGGGGCCTGATCTTCTGGGCGGTGATCCGCTACCGCAAGAAGAGCGACGAGCTGCCCACGCAGACCCGCTTCAACTTGCCGATCGAGATCCTGTACACGGCGGTCCCGTTCCTGATCATCGCGGTGCTCTTCTACTACACCGCGATCGTTCAGACGTTCGTCGACAAGCAGAAGGCGAACCCGGACGTCACGGTCTCGGTCGTCGCGTTCAAGTGGAACTGGCAGTTCCTCTACCCGGAGGAGCTCGACACCGACCGGCAGCCGATCGGCACACTGGGCTCGACCGACCAGGTTCCGATCCTGGTCGTGCCGACCGGTGAGCGGATCCGGTTCGTGGAGACCTCCAACGACGTCATCCACTCGTTCTGGGTGCCGGCGCTGCTGTTCAAGCGCGACGTGATCCCGGGCCGGACGAACTCGTTCGAAGCGTCGATCAACAAGGGCGAGGAAGGTGCGTACGTCGGCCGCTGCGCCGAGCTGTGCGGCACGTACCACGCGAACATGAACTTCGAGCTCCGCGCGGTGACGTCGGAGAAATTCGACCAGTTCATCACCGAGAAGAAGGCCGGTAAGTCGACCTACGACGCGCTCCAGGCCATCGGGGAGTCGCCGACCGCGACGACCACGCGCCCGTTCAAGACCAAGCGCGACTCGCGTCAGCCGAGCTAGGAGCTAGCGACTCATGAAGAGCGAATCCAGGATCTTCAACCTGCTCGCGGCGTTCCTGGTGGCGATGGCGGTCGTCTACTACTTCTGGACCAAGGGCAGCTCGTACCACACCGACTGGGTCGGGACGACCGCGCTCGTGCTGTCGGCGGTGCTGTGCGGGATGTGCGGCCAGTTCTTCTCGCTGGTCGCGCGGCGGATCGAGGCTCGTCCGGAAGACCGGTCGGACGCGGACATCTCCGAGGGCGCGGGCGACCTGGGGTTCTTCAGCCCGGGGAGCTACTGGCCGTTCGGTATCGCGGTCTCCGCGACCACGGCCGGGCTGGGCCTCGCGTACTGGTTCCCGTGGCTGATCGCCCTGGGCGGCGCCGCCGTCCTGCTGACCGTCAGCGGCCTCCTGTTCGAGTACTACACCAAACCCGGCGAGCACTAAAGCTACGGCGCCCGCCGACACGAACCGCCCCCCGCGAGGGGGCGGTTTTGTTTGTGTCGTGACGTGGAGCCCGTCCAGAACGGCGCTGGCAGTCGAGCGGCCCGACGTCGTGGCCCTGGGCATGCCGCCTCAAGGAGGGCCGCTCGCCTGTCAGCGCCGTTCTTGGGCGGGCCGCCCACTAGGCAGCGTGTTGGGCGGCCCAGGCTAGTTCGGCGGCGGAGCGGACCACGGCGAGCTGGTCGGCGTTCAGGTAGGGCTCCACTACCGGCGAGAGCTGGGCGTAGAGGCCCAGGGCGGCTCGGCAGGAGTCGGCCAGCTGCTCGCCCCGCAGGCCCAGCGCGGAGTCTTGCGAGCGGCGCCAGGCCGGCCCCATCGCGTCGGCGACCAGGTCGAACAGCTGGTGCTCGCTCGCGTACAGGATCCGGTGGTGCACCGCCGCGACGAAGGGTAACCGCGTCGCGAGCCGGTTCCGGGTCACCGCCGCCGTCGTCCGGCGCCCCGCGGCCAGCGACCCCACGAGCCGCTGCACGACCTCGGCCCGGCCGGTCATCTGCCCGGCGATCCAGGCCCGCCGGTGTCCCTCGATGTCGGACCACCGCCACGCGCCGGCCTCTTGCGAGAGCTCGTTCGCGGTGCCGTCCGCGTCGTGCAGTATCACCGCGGCCCGCCACCCGGGCACCGTGCTCCCGGCGAGTTTCGGGTCGGCGAACGAGGCCCGCACCGCGTCGGCCGAGCGCCACGACACCGACATGAGCAGGCCACCGAGCTGCCGGTGGATGTACTCCGGGCCGTTGCCGAGTGCGACCAGATCGACGTCGCTGTGCTCGTGCGCGTCGCCCCGGCTCTGGCTACCGAGCAGGACGACACCACTGGTTCCGTCGGCGACGAGATCCGCTACGGTCGCCGCCACCGCGGCGGCTACCCGCGGGGGGAGAGGGGGCGGCACGGGGTAAGTGTCCCATCGGGGTCCGGTCTGACGGAACGTTTCGTCAGCATTTCTTCACGTGCTGTCAGCAACTGTCCGCGTGATGTTCGCACGGGGCTCACCTGCGACAACGCTAGTTGGTCCTCGCCGGGGCCGGGACGTTGTATTCGTCACGTCCCTGGCCGAACGGCCGGTAGATTCCGGGGGGCTCAGGCCTCGGTCGCGACCGCGATCCAGCGGTCCAGAACGGCACCGGCCGCCCCCGAATCGACCGACTCGGCGACCCGCTCGAGACCGGCCAGCAGCGACGCTTCCAGGCCGCCGGGGAACCGGTCGAACGCGGCGACCGCGGCGGCCGCGTTCACCAGGACGGCGTCCCGGACCGGGCCGCGCTCACCGGCGAACACCGCGCGGGCCACCTTGGCGTTGAACGCCGCGTCGGCGCCGCGCAGATCCTCCCGGGAGGCGCGCGGGATGCCCAGGTCGGCCGCGTCCACCAGCGTTTCGGTCACGGCGCCGTCGGCGACCAGCCAGATGCGGGTCGGCGCGGTCGTCGTGAACTCGTCCAGGCCGTCCTCGCCGCGCATCACCAGCGCGGACGCGCCCCGCTGGGCGAAGACCCCGGCCATCACCGGGGCCATCCGTTCGTTCGCGCAGCCCACCGCGCTGGCGCGGACGCGGCCCGGGTTGGTCAGCGGCCCGAGGAAGTTGAAGAACGTGGGGACGCCCATCTCTTTGCGGGCCACACCGGCGTGCCGCAGGCCCGGGTGGTAGGTCGGGGCGAAGCAGAACGCGATCCCGGCCTCCCGGACGCATTCCGCCGCCCGCGCGGGCGTCATCGTGATCGGGACGCCGAGGTATTCCAGCAGGTCAGCGGCGCCGGTACTACTCGAGGCGGCCCGGTTGCCATGCTTGACGACCGGGATACCGGCACCGGCCACGACGATCGCGGCCATCGTCGAGATGTTGACCGTGTGGGCCTGGTCGCCGCCCGTGCCGACGACGTCGACGGCGTCCGGAGAGACGTCGATCGGAGTGGCGGCCTCGAGCATCGCGGAGACCAGCCCGGTGACTTCCTCCGCGGTCTCACCCTTGGCCCGCAGCGCCATCGCGAACGCGGCGATCTGCACCGGGGTGGCGTCACCGGACATGACCTGACCCATCGCCCAGCCGGTCTGCGCGGGCGCGAGGGAGTCCCCGGCCAGCAGCGTGTTGAGCAGGAGGGGCCAGGTCTGGGTCGGGCCGGTCATCGGGCCGCGGGCAGCGAACCGAGCTGCCGTCGCAGGACCTCGGCGACGGTCGAGGCCGCGGCGACCGGGTCGAGCGGGTGCGACAGCACCGCGTCGGCTTCGGCCCAGGTCGCCAGCCACTTGTCGACCTTGCGCGCCAGCACGAGACAGACCGGCGGGCAGTCGTCCACCTCGTTCTTGAGCTGACGGGAGATGCCCATGCCGCCGGTGGGCCAGGCTTCGGCGTCCAGGAGGAGCAGGTCGATGCCACCGGCGTCGGTGAGTTCGACGACCTCCTCGCCGGTGCCGGCCTCGACCCAGGTGATCGGACCGATGTCGGCCGCGGGCCGGCGGCCGATGGCCATCCGGATCCGCTCGCGGACGGCCGCGTCATCGCTGTAGACGAGAACGGTCGCGGGCGAGGCACTGGCAGGGGTCATGAGGGCTGGGCTCCCAACGTGCGACGGACGCGTCGAGCGGATCGTAGCGCTGCGCTTATGCCTGGGGGGTCGCCCCTCCCGCGGAGCGGGCGGGTGCGCTGTCCGCGGACCGGGCGGAGGTGCTGTCCGCGGCGCGGGCGGGTGTGCTGTCCGCGGAGCGGGCGGCCAGGCGGGCCAGCCGGGCGTTGTACGCGTCCAGCGCGTTGTCCTCACCGGTCGTGCGGTCGAGCTGGCGGTCGATGCGGGCCGCGGTCCGCTCGTCCGAGCGGATCCACTGGGTGACGAACGCGGCCAGCATCAGCAGGCTGATGATGTCGCCCGACGACCAGAGCAGGCCGCCGCCGATCTGCTGGTCGGACGCCGGGTCGATCCAGCTCAGGTGCAGGCCCTCGTAGTAGGAGGTCGCGATCCGGCCCGCCATCTGCATGATGATGACGCCGAGGACCGCGTGCAGCGGCATCGAGATGATCATCATCAGCGCCCGCGCCGGGTAGGGCCAGCGGATCGGGAGCGGGTCGAGGCCGATCAGCGGCCAGAAGAACAGCGAGCCGACGACCAGGAAGTGCACGTGCGTGAACTCGTGCAGCCAGGTGCTGGTGAGCGTGGCCGGATACCAGCCGGAGAGGTAGAGCGCGTACGGCGTCGCGATGAAGAACGCGAACGCGATCAGCGGGTGGCTGATCAGCCGGAAGTAGCGGCTGTGCAGGAACGCGAGCAGCGCTTTCCGGCTGCGCGCGGGCAGCGTGCGCAGCGCGAGCGTCACCGGCGCGCCGAGCGCCATCAGGATCGGCGCCACCATGGCCAGCAGCATGTGCTGGATCATGTGGGCGCTGAACAGCGTGTCGTCGTACGTGCCGAGGCCGGAGAGCGTCGCGATCGCGATCACGCCGAGCCCGCCGGGGACGAACGCGAGTGTTCGTCCGATCGGCCATCGGTCACCGCGGGTCCGCAGCTTGTGGACGGCGTAGAGGTAGAGCCCCGCGACGACGACCAGGGCGATCGCCATCCACTGATCGGGGTTCGCGGAAGTGAACAGCGTTGCCGGGGTGAACTTCGGAAGTTCGCCGGGGGAGGTTGCAGCGCTGGTCAGAGCGAGGGTTTGACTCGTCGCGGACAACACCGTTCCACCTTAGGCCGAAATCTACGACACGACGTAGGCACCCGGTGCGTGCGCTGGGATTGGCGCGGGACATAATGCTCCCGTGACGACGGCCACGACCAGTTTCGAGAAGAGCCAGATCCACTCGCTGACCCGGCCGAACATGGTCAGTGTCGGGACGATCGTGTGGCTCTCCAGCGAGCTCATGTTCTTCGCGGCTCTGTTCGCGATGTACTTCTCGATCCGAGCCTCCGGCCCGGGTCAACGCCTCTGGGCGGAAGAGACACAGATCCTGAACGTCCCGTACGCGGTGGTGTTCACGGTGATCCTCGTGCTCTCGTCCGTGACCTGTCAGATGGGCGTGTTCCGAGCCGAGGTCGGCGACGTGTACGGGCTGCGGCGCTGGTTCGCGCTGACGTTCGTGATGGGGCTGATCTTCGTTCTCGGCCAGGCGAACGAGTACCGCAACCTGGTCCACGAGGGCGTCACGATCCAGGCCAACGGCTACGGGACGATGTTCTACCTGACGACCGGGTTCCACGGCCTGCACGTCATCGGCGGCTTGATCGCGTTCCTCCTGATGATGGGCCGGAGCACGCTGGGCCGGTTCACACCGGCCCAGGCCACCAGCGCCATCGTCGTCTCGTACTACTGGCACTTCGTCGACGTGGTGTGGATCGGCCTCTGGGCCACGATCTACCTCGTCAAATGACGTCGCCCGCGCAGTGCACGACTGGTTCCCCGACCGACAAGGTGAATCCATGACCGCCTCCGCCGCCGCCAAAATGGGCGGCCGGATTCGAAAGCGAGCCGGGCAGCGCGCCGGCCGCGCCGGGCGCTTGGCCGTCCTGGTCCTGGCGCTCGGTCTGTTCGGCAGTGCCTACGCGGCGTTCGCGCCGTCCGGCCAGGCCGAAGACACGACCAGCTCGATCGCGGTCCGTGAAGGGCAGAAGCTCTACAACGAGAGCTGCATCACCTGCCACGGCCGCAACGCGCAGGGCGTGCAGGACCGGGGGCCCAGCCTGATCGGCGTCGGCTCCGCCTCGGTCGACTTCCAGGTGTCGACCGGCCGCATGCCGGCCGCGCGCCAGGAGGCTCAGGTCTCGCGCAAGCAGCCGGCCTTCAACGACGAGCAGACCGACCAGCTAGCCGCCTACATCCAGTCGATCGGCGGCGGCCCGCAGATCCCGGACGGCGACCTGCGCGGTGACGAAGCCCTCGGCGGCGAGCTGTTCCGGGTGAACTGCTCGTCCTGCCACGCGTTCTCCTCGAACGGTGGTGCGCTCTCCTCCGGGAAGTACGCGCCGTCGATGAAGGAGTCGACCGACAAGCAGCTGTACGCGGCCATGCTGACCGGCCCGCAGAACATGCCGGTCTTCGGCGACAACCAGCTCTCGCCGGACGAGAAGAAGGCGATCATCGCCTACGTCCAGACGCAGAAGTCCGACGCCGACCCGGGCGGCTGGGGCATCGGCCGGACCGGCCCGGTGCCGGAGATGGTCATCATCTTCGCGGTGGGCATCGTGGTGTGTCTGTTCGGGGCGCTGTGGATTGCGGGTAAGTCATGAGTGACTCTCAAAAACTGGGAACGGACGACTCCGCGACTTCGGAATTCGACCCGAAGGACCCGACGCTGACCCAGTTCGACCTGGTGCGCGAAGGGGCCCGGCGGGACGGCGTCGAGATCGTCCACTACCAGCCGCGTTTCGCGGTGGCCGGCACCAAGCGGGAGAAGCGGGTCGAACGCGTGATCGCGTTCCTGCTGCTGCTCGCCGGCCTCTCGGCGGCGGCGTTCGTCGGGTTCTATCTGTTCTGGCCGTACGACTACAAGCAGGGCTACCACCTCGACAAGCTGTACACGCCGCTGCTCGGCTTCACGATGGGCCTCGCGCTCTTCGCGCTCGGTGCGGCGATCATCGTCTGGGTCAAGAAGCTGATGCCGGAGGAGGTGGCGGTCCAAGACCGCCACGACAACAATCCCGACCTGGTCGAGCGGCAGCTGACCGCCGCGACGCTGATGAGCGCGGTCGAGGAGACCGGCATCAAGCGGCGCCCGCTGCTCAAGGGCGCGCTGGCGCTCGGGGCGGCGCCGCTCGGCGTCATGCTGGTCATGCCGCTGGGCGCGCTGATCAAGGACCCGCACAGCGACGACGAGCCGCTGTTCCACACCGGGTTCAAGGAAGGCGTCCGACTGGTCCGTCTGGACGGCACGCCGATCCGGCCGGGCGAGGTCTCGGCGGGTGGCCTGGAGACGGTGTTCCCGGGCATCCCCGAGGGCACCACGCTCAAGTACGCGGACTCGCCGACGCTCCTCATCCACCTGCGGGACGACGACGCGGCTGACTTCAAGCCCCGCAAGGGCTACGAGAACGCGCACTACGGCAACTACTTCGCCTACTCGAAGATCTGCACCCACGCGGGTTGCCCGGCGAGCCTGTTCGAGCAGCAGACGAACCGGCTGCTCTGCCCGTGCCACCAGTCGCAGTTCGACGTGAAGGACAGCTGCCGGCCGATTTTCGGTCCCGCCACCAGGCGGCTTCCGCAGCTTCCTATTACCGTGGACAACGAGGGCTTCTTCGTCGCGAAGAGCGACTTCTTGGAAGCCGTCGGGCCGGCCTTCTGGGAGCGTCCGTAATGCCACTGCTGCCAACGATCAAACCCGCCGCTGTCGGCACCTGGGCCGACGACCGGTTGGAAGCCTCGACTCCGCTCCGGCGCGTCTTCAACAAGGTCTTCCCCGACCACTGGTCGTTCATGCTGGGCGAGATCGCGCTGTACTCGTTCATCGTCCTGTTGCTGAGCGGCACGTTCCTGACGCTGTTCTTCACCCCTTCGCCGACCGAGACCGTCTACGACGGGGTCTACACGCGGCTGCAGGGCGTGGAGATGTCGAAGGCCTACGACTCGGCGCTGAACATCTCGTTCGAGGTCCGCGGCGGTCTGGTCATGCGCCAGATCCACCACTGGGCGGCGCTGCTGTTCGTCTCGGCGATGCTCGTCCACATGTTCCGGACGTTCTTCACCGGCGCGTTCCGGCGTCCGCGTGAGCTCAACTGGGTCATCGGCGTCACGCTGTTCGTGCTGGGCATGTTCGAGGGCTTCCTCGGCTACTCGCTCCCGGACGACGGATTGTCCGGCACCGGCCTGCGCATCGCGTCGGCGATCATCTACTCGATCCCGGTGATCGGTACCTGGGTCTCGTTCGCGCTCTTCGGCGGCGAGTTCCCGGGTGAGTTCATCATCGAGCGCTTCTACATCATCCACGTGCTGATCCTTCCGGCCGCGATCCTCGGCCTGGTGGCGGCGCACATGGGCCTGCTGGTGAAGCAGAAGCACACCCAGTTCCCCGGCCCGGGGCGGACCGAGCAGAACGTCGTCGGCCACCGGATGTTCCCGGGCTTCGCGGCCAAGGCCGGCGGCTTCTTCATGCTGGTGTTCGGCGTCATCGCGGCGCTGGGCGGCCTGGTCCAGATCAACCCGATCTGGCTGTTCGGCCCGTACCAGGCGGCGGTCGTCTCGGCCGGTTCGCAGCCCGACTGGTACATGATGTGGCTCGACGGCGCCGTGCGTCTGATGCCGGCCTGGGAGTTCCGCAGCTTCGGCTACACGATCCCGGCGATGTTCTGGCCGTCGGTCGTCCTGGCCGGGGCCATGTTCACGCTCGCCGGTGCCTACCCGTGGCTCGAACAGAAGTTCATGAAGGACCGCGGGCACCACAACCTGCTCCAGCGGCCGCGTGACGCGCCCGCGCGGACGGGCCTGGGCGCGATGGCGATCGGCTTCTTCATCGTGCTGCTGCTGTCGGGCGGCAACGACATCATCGCCGACAAGTTCGACATCAGCCTCAACGCGACGACCTGGGCGGGCCGGATCGGCCTGTTCATCGTCCCGCCGATCGCGTACTTCGTCACGTACCGCATCTGCCTCGGCCTGCAGCAGCACGACCGGGAGGTGCTGGCCCACGGTGTGGAGTCGGGCGTGATCCGGCGGCTGCCGTCCGGCCAGTTCATCGAGGTCCACCAGCCGCTCGGCCCGGTGGACGAGCACGGCCACAGCCACCTGGAGTACCAGGGCGCCGCCGTTCCGAAGAAGATGAACAAGCTGGGTGCCGGCGGGCGCGCGGTGCGTGGCTTCTTCTTCCCGGTCGAGAAGCCGGAGGACGCGGCGACGCCGGCGCTGGGCTCGCGGGAGGACTCCGACAAGGCCCTCTCGGGCGCGTCGGCCTCCGACGACGGCAACTACTAGTCCCCACGCACGAAGGCCCCGCCGATGGCGGGGCCTTCGTCGTGTGCGGGGATTCCTGGGTCTACTACTCGGACTCGAGGCCGATGGAGAAGGCCGCGTCCAGGTCGTGGCGGGAGTAGGCGCGGAACGCGATGTGCGTCTCGGTGTCGACGATGCCGGGGACCTTGTTGATCCGTCCCGCGATGACCTCGGCGATCTCCTCGAACCGGGTGACCCGCACGATCGCGATCAGGTCGACGTTGCCCGCGGTGGAGTACACCTCGCTGACGCCCGGCAGGTCGGCGAGCGTCTGCGCCACCTCGGGGATCGAGTCGGTCTCGCAGCTGATCATGACGATCGACGTGATCATGGGGACTCCTCTGGCTCGGTGACAGCGTAGTTGGGGCGCTCGGGAGTGCCCTCGCCGGACACGAGGCCCGCGCGGCCCAGCAGCCGGAACGTCGGGCCGGTCAGCGGGGGCAGCGCGTCCAGCGAGTACCACTGCGCTTCCTGGATCTCGACGCCGTCGACCTGCACCTCGGTGGCGTCCGAGTCGACCGTGGCGGTGAACACCATGTCGATCTCCTGGACCCACGGGTTGACGTGCGCGTTCGGCACGATCGGGGTGAGGGCCTCGGACGGCAGCGCGACGCCGGTCTCTTCGCGCAGCTCGCGGGCGCCGCCGTCGCGCGGGTGCTCGTGCTTGTCGAGCAGGCCGCCGGGCAGGGACCAGCCCGGCTGCGGCGGCTGCTGGAGCAGCAGGAGGCGGTCGTCGTGATCGCGCAGGAGGACGACCGAGCCGATCGTGTAGTTCGGCGTCCCGAGGCGGACGATCGGCCGGCGGACCTTCGGCGGGAGCCGCCGGAACACCTGGATGGCCCGGCGGAGCACCGCCTTGCGTGCGGTGCGGTAGGAACCCATGGTTCGACAGATTAGAGCGGGCCCGGGAACGCGCCGACCACCGCCCGGCGGGTGCTCCCCGCGGGTGGAGGCGGCGGCCTTCGGGCCGCGGGCATCCGGATCCGGCGGCTGTTCCCGTCGGGGCGCTCGCGGCCGGCGGGCCCGAGGGCGGTGGGGCCGAGGGCGGTGGGGCCGAGGGCGGTGGGGCCGAGGGCGGTGGGGCCGACGGCGGCGTCAGACCGCGGTGCGGGCCGGGCGGGACTCCGGGCGTAGGCGGCGGCGGTCTTCTAGCGGGTCGGAGCCGTGGCGACCGACCTCGATGCGGCTCAGCAGGTCGGACCACCGCCCGGCCCCGCGCGCGGGCGAGGACCACACCGTGTCGACCCGCACCAGCCGCACCTCCGGCCGCTCCACCCAGGCCAGCACCCGCTCGACCTCCTCCAGGTGAACGCCGTCGGTGGCCGGATCACGCACCACGGTCTCGGCCGACGCCACGAGCTGATCGACGATCGGCATCGGCGGCACACCGCGGCCCGCGACCCCGGCCGCCGCGAGCCGACCGAACCGCACCACGGAGATCTCCCAGCCGCCCTGCCCGTCGGCGCGCGCCGCCACCATCTCGGGCACCGAGCTGATCGCCCGGGTGCGCTGCGACCGGATCACCGCCCGCAGGAGCGTCGCCAGCCGGTTCCTGGCCGTCGCCGCATCCTCGTACCGCTGCGCGTCCGACAGCGTCTCGATGCGGGCCAGCAATCGCTGGACCAGGCGTGACGGGTCACCGTGGACGGCCTCGCGGAACGCCTCCGCGTGGCGTCCGTAGGCCTCGACCGAGACGCGGTGCTCGCACGGCGCCTCGCACTTGCGGATCTCGTAGAGGGCGCAGGCGGGCTTGGTCTTGCGCGTCGACAGCACGCCACCGCACTGGCGCAGCGGCAGGACGTCGTACACCGCGGTCGCGGCGGCCTCGGCCGAACGGCGGGACGAGAACGGGCCGAGGTACGCGGTGCCGTCGTCACGCGCCTGCCGCACGACCGAGAGCCGCGGGTACGCGTCGGTGGTCAGCCGGAGCCAGAGCCGCCGCTCGGGGTGCTTGGACCGGCGGTTGTACGGGGGCTTGTGCGCGGCGATCAGCCGCAGCTCACGCACTTCGGCCTCGAGCGAGTGCGCGCACACGATCGCCTCGATGCGCTCGGCCGCGTTGATCATCTCGGCCATCCGCGACCGCTGCTCGGACGAGACGAAGTACTGCCGGACCCGTGTGCGCAGATCTTTGCTGGTGCCGACGTAGAGCGGACGGTCGCGCGCGTCGCGGAACAGGTAGACGCCCGGTGCGCTCGGGACGCCGACCGCCAGGTGCCGCTTGCGCCGCTGTGGCTCGGAGACCTGCGTCGTGAACGTCTCGAGCTCTTCCAGCGTCTGGACGCCGAGATTGCCCAGCCGCTCCATCAGGCTGTGCAGTACGTGCACAGTGGCCTGCGCGTCGGCCAGCGCGCGGTGCACCGGCGTGGTGGGGGAGCGGAAGAACGCGGCGAGCGTGCTCAGCTTGCAGTTGCGGACCTCGTCGCGGCTCAGCGCGCGCCGGGCGATGACCGCGGTATCGACCTTGCGGAAGGCCGGCCAGACCTGGCCGTGCGCCTCGCAGGCGGCCTTCAGGTGGCTCAGATCGAACGGTGCGTTGTGGGCGACCAGCACCGAGCCCCGCGCGAACTCCAGAAAGGCCGGCAGCATCTCGGGGATCGACGGGGCCTGCGCCACCATCGCGTCGGTGATACCGGTGAGGACGGTGATGAACGGCGGGATGCCGATGCCGGGATCGACCAGCGTCTGGAACTCACCGAGTACCTCGCCGCCGCGAACCTTGACCGCACCGATCTCGGTGATCGCCGAGCCACCCGGTGCGCCGCCCGTCGTCTCCAGGTCGACGACCACGAACGTCGTCTCGCGGAGGGGCTGCCCGAGTTCGTCGAACGTCGACTGGACCCAGTGTTTTTGGGTCGCGGTCGACCCGCCGTGGTGTTGCATGGGCGAACCGTAGGGGCAACCCCCGACAAAACCGCGGGCCCTTGGGTTCACCAGGGCAGACGTGGTCCCGTGAGGCGCCAGTCGGAAGCGGAGAGTGGAAGACTGACAGGTGTGACCGCCGAGCACCACGGAACGGGCGGCGTACCGGACGAGGCCCCGGACGCCGCTTCGGATGCTGGGCCGGAACCGGCGCTTCCGGACGCCGTCCGGGCGCGGGTGGTCGCGCTCGCCGTCGACCTGTTCCCGACGCTCGGTGCGGACGTGCTGCCGGGCCCGCTCCGCCGGTTCGCGCACTTCACGCCCGCACGCCGGGCGAAGATGGCCGGGCCGAGCGTCGCCGCGCAGCTCACGGCCGATCCGGCGTTCCGCGAGCGGCTCGCCGAGAAGGCGGTCGAGGCCGCCGGTCCGCTCGGCGAGGCGGTGGTGGCGGGCACGCCGCCGGGCGCCGCCGACCCGGTCGAGGTGGCCGCGCTGGCCTACCTGGCCCGTCCCCGGCACTGGGCCGATCTGGTCGAGGCCGCGTCCGCGACGGTGGCTGCCGCGGCGGAGTCCGAGCAGGTCCAGGCAGCCAACCGGCAGATCGAACGGCTCACCGAGCAGCTCGAGCGGGCCCGGGTGAATGCCAAGGCCGACGCGGACAAGTTGCGGTCCGATCTGGCGGGCGTCCGAGCCGAGGCGGACGAGATGCGCGCTCGCGTCCGCGAGCTGGGCAAGGCACTGCGCGACTCCGAGCAGGACGTCCGGCGGCTCACCGAAGCGGTGTCGACCGAGCGGGGCCGGGTCGCGGCGCAGTCCAGCACGGCCGACGCCGAGATCCGCCGCCTGCGCAGCCGACTCGCGGACGCCGAGCGCGAGCGCGAGCAGGGCAAGTCCGCCAGCCGGGCCGGCCGGGCCACCGAAGACGCCCGGCTCTGGCTGCTGCTGGAGACGATCGGCAACGCGGCCCAGGGCCTGCGCCGCGAACTCGCGCTGGCGCCGCCCGACACGATGCCCGCCGACGCCGTCGCCGCCGAAGCGGCCGTCACGAGCACCCAGCCGAAGCCCGGTGGCAGCCGCCTCTGGGCCGCGGACGAGCCGGCCCGGCTCGACCAGTTGCTCGGGTTGCCGCGCGTGCACCTCGTCATCGACGGCTACAACGTCACCAAGACGGGTTTCCCCGAGCTGGCGCTGGAGCAGCAGCGGACGCGGCTGCTGGCCGGACTGGCGGGCCTCGCCGCCCAGACGAACGCCGAGATCACCGTCGTGTTCGACGGGGCGTCGCGGCTCGCCGTGGCGCCCGGCAGCCCGCGCGGCGTGCGGGTGATCTTCAGCCCGGCGGGCGTGACCGCCGACGAGGTCATCCGGCGGCTGGTGCGGGCCGAACCGGCCGGGCGTCCGGTGGTCGTGGTCTCCTCCGACAAGGAGGTCGCCGGCGGGATCCGGCGGTCCGGTGCCTATGCGGTGCCGTCGATCGTGCTGGTCAGGCGCTTGGACCGGGCTTAGCGCGGTTTTGTCGGACCCCCTGCTTACCGTGCGTGTGTAACGAGATGCACGGAAGGGAGGCGACGACAATGCTCATCGATTGCGACGCGTGTGGGGTTCGCGGCCCAGGCTGTGCCGACTGCGTGATCAGCGCGTTGGTCGGCGGCCCGCCGCCCGGCGTGGAGCTCGACCGGCTGCCGGCGGGGGTGGAGCTCGAGGAAGAGGAGAACGCCGCGCTGCTGGCGTTCGCCGCCGGCGGGATGGACCTGGAGTTCCTGTCGATCACGGCGTCCGACCCCGAGCGAGACAACGGGTGGCTCGGCGCTCGCCACGACGCCGAGGAGCGAGCCCGCCGCGCCGGCTGACGGTCGCCGCGCGTCACCGCGGCCCGCGAGGCCGGGCGCCGGCGGGGGTCCGGTGGGGCGGGGGTGCGGCGGCGCGGGGGTCCGGTGGCGCGGGGTTCGGTGGGGCGGGAGTCCGGTGGCGCGGAGGTCCGGTGGGGCGGGGATTCGGCGGTGCGGTGCGGTCCGGCGGTGCGGCGGTGTGGTGCGGTGCGGTCCGGCGGTGCGGCTAGGTGCCCAGGGCGCGGGCCAGGTGCCTAGGGCGCGCGGTGGTGCTTGGCGCGGTGCCCGGGGCGCGCTTGGTGCGGTGCCTGGGGTGCGCGGTGGTGCGGGGTGCGTCCGGTGGTTCGGCTCGTCCTGGGGCGCTGCGGCGGCTGCCGATCTCCGATCCGGTCGGGCTGCCTCAGCGCCACGCGAGTCGGGGCTCGGGCGCAGGACGGCGAGTTTCCTCCGGCTGCGAGAATCGACGCGTGTCCAGCCGCGTCGTCGCCCTGATCGCCTTCCTGATCCTCGGCGCCGCCACAGTGCTCACCGCCGGATTCCTCACCCCCTGGCGCACCGCCCCGGCCCCCGACGCGGGCGCCCCCGACGCCGGCCCTCCCGACCCCGGCACCTCCGGCACCCGCGCCCCCGCCGCCTCCGCCACCCCCGCCTCCGGCAGCCCCGCCTCCGGCAGCCCCGCCTCCGGCAGCCCCGCCTCCGGCAGCCCCGCCTCCGGCAGCCCCGCCTCCGGCACCCGCGCCCCCGGCAGCCCCGCCACCCCCGCCACCGGCAGCCCCGGCGCCAGCGCCTCCAGCACCAGCAGCCCCGGCGCCAGCGCCAGCGCCCCCGGCGCCAGCGCCCCCGGCGCCGGCGCTCCCGGCACCCGCGGCGGCGGCGCGCCCGACGCCTCCACCGACTTCAGCGACGCCGAGATCGCCCGCGGCAGCGCGTTCCGGGCCGCGGTGCGCCCCTGGTCGCTCAGCCGGCTGCTCGTCGGCCTGATCGTCGCCCTCGCGCTCGGGCTCACCCCGCTGGGCGCCCGCCTGATCGGCGCCGCCGCTCGGCCGCTGGGCGGCTCCTGGTGGGCCGAGGCACTCCTCGGCGGCCTCGTCCTCGGCCTGGTGGCCACGATCGCCACGCTGCCGCTCGCCGCGCGCACCGAGGTCCTGCTCCGCCGCTTCGGGCTCTCCACCCAGAACTGGGGCGGCTGGTTCGCCGACCAGGCCAAGGGCTGGGCGATCTCCGCGGTCCTCACCGCCGTCGTGACCCTGGTGCTGTTCGCGCTGATCCGCGCCACCCCGGACTGGTGGTGGACCTGGGCCGCAGCCGGCGCGGCCGCGTTCGTGTTCCTCGCGTCGTTCGCGTTCCCGGTACTGATCGAGCCGGTGTTCAACAAGTTCACCCCGATGCCCGACTCCGCGCTGCGCACGAGCATCCTGCAGCTCGCCGAACGCGACGGTGAGCCGGTGAAGGACGTCCTGATCGCGGACGCCTCCCGGCGGACCACCGCGCTCAACGCCTACGTCTCGGGCTACGGCGCCAGCCGCCGGATCGTCATCTACGACACGCTCCTGAAGGACGCTCCGCCCGACGAGATCGAGTCCGTCGTCGCCCACGAGCTCGGGCACGCGGTCGACGGCGACGTCGTCACCGGCACCGTCCTGGGCGCGCTGGGCGCGGCCGCCGCGGTCTGCGGGCTGGCGCTGCTCGGCGCCTGGAGTCCACTCCTGAAACGGGCGGGCGTCGACGACCTGACCGATCCGCGCTCGCTCGGGCTGCTGCTCGCGATCATCGCGGTGGTCGGGGCGCTCGCCACGCCGATGCAGGCCGTCGTCTCGCGCCGGATCGAGGCGCGCGCCGACGAGCACTCGCTGGAACTCACCCGAGACCCGGAGGCTTTCGTGTCGATGGAGCGCCGACTGGCTCTGCAGAACCGGGCGGACCTGCGTCCGAACCCGTTCTTCCAGTTCTGGTTCGGCACCCACCCGACCACTGTGGAGCGCATCGCGGCGGCCAGGGAGTTCGCCGCCCGCGAGCACCTCCCGATCCCGGGGCCGGCCCGGTGAAGACGCTGCTCGTCACGAACGACTTCCCGCCCCGCCCCGGCGGCATCCAGACTTTCGTCCACCAGCTGGCGGTGCGTCAGCCGGCGGATTCGCTGGTCGTCTACGCGTCCAGCTGGAAGGGTGCGGAGGAGTTCGACGCGCAGCAACCGTTTCCGGTCGTGCGCCACCCGTCCGAGCTGCTGATCCCCACGCCCGGAGCCGCGAAGCGGATCGTCGCCACGGCGCGGGAGCACGGATGCACCACGGCCTGGTACGGCGCGGCGGCGCCGCTGGGCCTGCTGGCGCCGACGCTGCGGAAGCGGGCCGGGGTGACCTGGCAGGTGGCGCAGACGCACGGGCACGAGGCCGGCTGGGCGGCGCTGCCGGGGGCGCGCCGGCTGCTCAGCCGGATCGCCGACGGCGTGGACGTGATCACGTACCTGGGGGCCTACACGCGCTCGAAGCTGGCCGGTCCGGTCGGGCATCGCGCGACGCTCGTCCACCTGCCCGGCGGCGTGAACACGGCCGAGTTCCACCCGGGTGTGGACGCGTCCGCCGTGCGCCGCCGGTACGGCATCCATGACCGGCCGACGATCGTCTGCGTGTCCCGGCTGGTGCCGCGCAAAGGCCAGGACCAGCTCATCCGTGCGCTGCCGGCGATCCGGAGCCGGGTCGAGGACGCGGCTCTGCTGCTGGTCAGCGGCGGGCCCTACCGGGAGACGCTGCAGAAGCTCGCCCACGAGCACGGCGTCGCCGACGACGTGAAGTTCACCGGCTCGGTGCCGTGGTCGGAGCTCCCGGCGCACTACGCGGCCGGTGACGTGTTCGCGATGCCGTGCCGCACCCGCCGCCGCGGCCTGGACGTCGAAGGGCTCGGGATCGTCTACCTGGAAGCGTCGGCGACCGGGCTGCCGGTGATCGCGGGCGACTCCGGGGGAGCGCCGGACGCGGTGCTGGAAGGCGAGACCGGCTACGTGGTGGGCGGCCGCGACCTCGACGCGCTCGTCGAACGGGCCGTCGAGCTGCTGGCCGACCCGGAACGGGCCCGCACGATGGGCAAGGCCGGCCGCGACTGGGTCGAGCGCGACTGGCACTGGGACACGCTCGCGGCCAGGATGACGCAGTTGCTCAGCGGCCCCTGAGGGCCGCTGAGCACGACGTGCGCTACAGCCCGGGCGTGTTCGGCGCCTCGAGCAGCCCCAGGCGCAGGGCGGTCATCAGGGCCTGGGCCCGGTTGCCCGCGCCGAGCTTCTCGTAGAGCTTCGAGATGTGCGTCTTGGCGGTCGATTCGCTGACGTAGAGCTGCTTCGCGATACCGGCGACGCTCATGCCGTCCGCGAGCAGCCGCAGTACCTGGCTCTCCCGTGGCGACAAGTGCGGGCCGCTCGGGGTGAGCCGCCGCTTCATCGCGCTGGCCAGATCGGACGCGGTGAACGCGTTCGGCGACGACGCGGCGTGCCGCGCGGACGCGACCACCTCGTCGGCCGGTGCGTTCTTCGGCACGAACGCCGACGCGCCCGCCTCGAGTGCGCCGAACAGCTGGTCGTCGCCCGCGTACATGGTCAGGACCACGATGCCGATGTCGGCCCGGGACGACCGGAGCGCCTTCGTCGCTTCGAGCCCGCTGCCGTCCGGAAGCCGTAGATCCATGATCACGACGTCGGGCTTGAGCTCGGAGGCTTTGCGGAGCGCATCGGCAACCGACCCGGCCTCACCGACGACCTCGAAACCCGGGTCTCGCTCGAACGCGTGGCGAAGCCCTTGCCGGATCAGATCGTGGTCATCGACGAGGAGAACAGTCGTTACCCCGCCGCTGGCCTCGCCCCCCGGCGGGCTGGGGAAGGACCTGTTGTCAGTCACTGTCTGGCCGCACCTCCTGCGCGATCACGTTATACGATCCGTCGCCTAAAGTTCTCATATCAGGGTCTCTGTAGCTGTTGGCCAGGAAGAATGCTTTCCGAACGGCCATAGTGGACCAATTATCGGCCCACCGGAAGCTGCGGAAAACGCTCGTTGGCACGAATTATGCCATTCGCGACGCTAAGTAGCCATGCCGGTGCGAATTGTTCTCGGAAATCCCTACAAAATGAAGGAACAGATTTCTCAACCAGCAGTTCCCTGTCGTGTTCTACCCCCCAGCACCACCCGAACTGTCGTCCCTTTGGGGGCACGCGGCACGATTTCCAACTCCGCGCGCACCCGATTCGCCCGTTCGGCCATGATCGTCATTCCGTATCGGCCGTCCGGCCGCTCCTTGCCCAGGCCCTTGCCGTCGTCACTGACCTCGATCTGCGCGTACGGAGGGTCGACCTCGCACGCCACCCAGAGGTTCGCGGCTCCGGCGTGTTTCCGGGCGTTCGTGACCGCCTCCTGCGCGATCCGCAGCAGCTCCGACTCGATCGCGGCGGGGAGCCGGGCGGTGGACTCGTCCAGCGAGAGGTGCACCCGGAACCCGGCCGAGCTGCCGATCGTCCGGGCGTAGTCGGCGATCGCCGACCCCAGCCCGCCGTGCCGGTCGACGTCGCTGCGCAGTTCGAACAGCGAGAGGCGCAGCTCGGTGATGACCCGGGTGACCTCCGTGCGCAGCAGCCGCAGCGTGCTCTCGGCCGCTTCGCTGCCCTCCGGCAGGTCGGCGATCGCGTTGTCGATGCCGTAGCCGACCATCACGAGTTCCTGCGCGACGCCGTCGTGGATCTCGCGGGCCAGCCGCTGCCGCTCCTCGACCGTCGCCAGCCCGCGCACCTCGTCGAAGAGCAGCGCGGTCTCCAGCCGGAGCGCGGCGTTGCCGACGACCTCGACCGCCTCGGGCACGACGGACGGCGGGTAGGCGCCCACCCGGTCGGACTCCAGCACGACCAGACCCACGGTCCGGACGCCGGTGATCATCGGCAACACGAGCACCGACACCGACCCGGACGGTCCCGCCCGGTCCAGCGACCGGCTGGAGAGTTGCGGCTGCTGGCTCGCCCAGGTGTCGGCGAGCGGCGTGTCGGCGTCGAACGACGTCTCCCAGGCGACGCGCCCCGGCGCGCGTTGCGTCAGCACCTCCAGCCGTCCGCCCCCGCTGCCGGTGAGCACCGCGCTGCGGTCCGCCGGTGCGACCCGGTGCAACTCGTCGAGCAGGCGGTCGGCGAGGCTACCGGGGTCGAGCGTGCCGGGCAGCTGGCGGGCGATCGTCCGCAGCTGGGTCAGCAGACGCGCGGCCTGGACGATGTCGGGTTCGACGGCGTCCGCGCGGCTGCGGATCAGCCGCCGGATGGCCAGCCCGAGTACACCGGCCACCGCGGCGAGCACCGTCCACTCCAGCGCCGCTAGCGTGAACGTCGACGCGCCGAGCTGGTCCTGCAGCGCGCCGGCGACGACGAGCGCGACGATCGTCACCACCATCAGCCCGGCCAGCTCGAGCGCACCGAGCACGGCACCGACCGCGAACGCCGGTGCGGCCAGGTAGCTCAGCAGCAGCGCCGGGTGGATCGCCGCCTCCTCGCCCGGAGGCGTGGCGGCGGCCATCGACACGACGATGACCTCGGCCAGCCATCCGATCCGGGCCGGCCACACCCGCTCCGGCGCGACCAGCCCCGGCGCGGCGGCCAGCGCGAACAGCGCGCACCAGAGCAGCGTCGGCGTGATCGAGCGCGTGCCGGCCAGCGACAGCACGACGACCAGCACGAGCAGGGAGCCCCGAACCAGCCGGGTGAGGGCGGCGGTTTCCCACCAGGTGACCGGTACCCGCCCCAGCAGGGATTCAGCGGTAGATCGCAGCGATCTCGTCGGCGTACTCCTTCTCCACGACGGCGCGCTTCAGCTTCATGCTCGGCGTCAGCTCGCCCGTCTCTTCGGTGAAGTCGCGGGGCAGGATACGAAAAACCTTGACCGCCTCGGCGTGCGACACGGCCTTGTTGGCGTCGTCGACCGCGTTCTGGATCTCCGCCCGCAGGTCGTCGTCGTTCGCGAGATCGCCAACGCTAGCGTCCGACGGCTTGTCGTGCGCGGCCTTCCACGGCCCGAACGCGTCCGGGTCGACGGTCACGACCGCGCCGATGAACGGCTTGCCGTCGCCGACGGCCATCGCCTGGCTCACCAGCGGGTGGGCCCGGATCCGGTCTTCCAGCACGGCCGGGGCGACGTTCTTGCCGCCGGCCGTGACGATGAGCTCCTTCTTGCGTCCGGTGATCGTCAGGAAGCCGTCCTCGTCGAGCGCGCCGAGGTCGCCGGTATGGAAGAAGCCACCCTGCAGTGCCTCTTCGGTCGCCGCCGGGTTGTGGAAGTACTCGCGGAACACGTGTTCACCGGCGATCAGCACCTCGCCGTCGTCGGCGATCCGGACCGTCATGCCGGGCAGCGGACGCCCGACCGTCCCGAGCTTCACCGCGTCGTCCACGTTGGCCGCCGTGGCCGGGGACGTCTCGGTGAGCCCGTAGCCCTCCGAGACCCAGAGCCCGATGCCGCGGAAGAAGTGCGCGAGACGCACACCCAGCGGCGCGCCGCCGGAGATCGCGTGCGTGCAGGAGCCACCCAGAGCGGCACGCAGCTTGGAGTACACCAGCCGGTCGAACACGAAATGCTGGGCCTTCAACCAGACCCCGGGACCACCCGAGTCCAAAGCCGAACTGTAGGCCACCGCCACCCGGTCGGCCCGGTCGAAGATCCCGCCCTTGCCCTCGGAGTGCGCCTTCTGCTTCGCGCCGTTGTAGACCTTCTCGAACACCCGCGGCACGGCCAGGACGAACGTCGGCCGGAACGTCTGGAGGTCGGCCATCAGGTTCTTGATGTCCGGCGCGTGGCCGAGCGTCGCCCTGGACTGCACCGCACCGAGCTGGATCAGCCGCGCGAACGCGTGCGCCAGCGGCAGGAACAGCAGCGTCGAGGCGCCCTCGTTGAACATGCTCGGCAGTACCGGGAGCGCGTTGCCCACCTCGAACAGCAGGTTCCGGTGGGTCAGCACGCAGCCCTTCGGCCGCCCGGTCGTGCCCGAGGTGTAGATGATCGTCGCGACGTCCTCCGGCCCGAGCGCCGCCCGCCGCGCGTCCACGTCCG
Organism: Cryptosporangium sp. NPDC051539; assembly: GCF_044454545.1. Lineage (NCBI taxonomy): Bacteria > Bacillati > Actinomycetota > Actinomycetes > Cryptosporangiales > Cryptosporangiaceae > Cryptosporangium > Cryptosporangium sp. NPDC051539. Next base: position 227,712 of record NZ_JBITDV010000002.1, read on the forward strand.
AAGGCGGGAGCTCCGAACCGGAAGAACTCAGCAGCCCCACCGCGTCGGCATCGATCTGCCAGATGCGACGCAGGCCGGGAAGGGCCGGACGGACGCTCTCGACCAGGGACTGGTGCGCGGAGGTCTCGACGACGACGAGAACCGCGCCGGAGTCACCCAGGATCCATTGGACCTGCTCGGCCGACGAGGTCTCGTAGATCGGCACGGTGACGCCGCCGGCGGACCAGATCGCGTAGTCGATCAGCGTCCACTCGTAGCGGGTGCGGGCCATCAGGCCGACCCGGTCGCCGGGATTCACCCCGGACGCGATCAGGCCCTTCGCCACCGCGACGACCTCGTCGCGGAATTGAACGGCGGTGACACCCACCCACGAAGCTCCCGACGGGCGCCGGAACGTGATCCGGTCGGGCACCTCCTCGGCGGCGCTCCACACCGGGTCGGTCAGATTCGCCCCTTCGGGCACGGTGTAGACGGCGGGCAGAGCGAACTCGCGCACCACGGCCTCCCATTTCTGTGTGCGGGCACAGCCCTGCTGTCCGGACGCCCGGCCCGCACGGTACCGATGGTTACTTGACGGTATCTCGGGTGGGTCCGGCCGTGGTGCGCGTCACGTCGAGGTGTTCTGCGAGGTGGCAGACTTCCTCAGGTGCCGCGCATACATGTCGTCTCCGACGTCCACGGCCGCGCCGACGCGCTGGCGAGCGCCGCCGACGGCGCCGACGCCCTGGTGGTCTGCGGCGACCTGCTGAACTACCTCGACTACGCGCATCCCAGCGAGGGCATTCTGGCCGACCTGCTCGGTCCGGAGGCCGGTGCCGAGTTCGCCGCGCTGCGCAAGGAGCACCAGTTCGGCGCGCTGCGCAGCGCGGGCGCGCGCCTGATGCAAGACCCGGAAGCCTTCGCCGAGGCGGTCGTCGCCGCGGCCCGCCGCCAGTACGCCGAGCTGTTCGATGCGATGCCGGTACCGGCCTACTGCACGTACGGCAACGTCGACATCCCGCGGCTCTGGCCGGATTTCGTCGACGACAAGCACCGGATGTACGACGCCGAGGTCGTCGAGATCGCCGGCCGGCGGTTCGGGTTCGTCGGCGGCTGGCCCCGCCGGCCCATCCCGCCCGAGTTCCTCAAAAAAGCGCGGATGCCGATCGTCCCGTTCGGTGCGGACTGCTCGCCCGAGGAGTACGCCGCCAAGGTCGAGTCGCTCGGCCCGGTCGACGTGCTCTGCTCGCACGTGCCGCCGGCCGTCCCCGAACTGCGCTGGGACACCGTCACTCGGCGTCCGGAGGTGGCCAGCGAGGCGCTGCTGGCCTACGTCCACGAGCACCAGCCGGAGTACGCGCTGTTCGGCCACGTGCACCAGCCGCTGCAGCACCGCCTGCGGATCGGCCGCACCGAGTGCGTCAACGTCGGCCACTTCCGCGCAACCGGCAAGCCGTTCGTCCTCGAGTGGTAAGTAGGGGAGCTATGGCGGACTCTTCCCAGCAATCGATCACGATCCCGGCCTCGCCGCAGACGATCTCCGCGGTCATCGCCGACTTCGCGTCCTACCCCCAGTGGGTCGACGCGGTGAAGGAGGCGGAGGTCGTGAGCGAGTACGAGGACGGCTACGCCCACCAGGCCCGGTTCGTCCTCGACGCGGGCGTCGTCAAGGACGAGTACACGCTCGAGTACGCCTACGCCGAGGACCTCACCCGGGTCGAGTGGACCCTGGTCCGCAGCACGATGATGAAGCTGCAGAACGGCAGCTACGACCTGGTCGACAACGGCGACGGGACCACGACGGTCACGTACACGCTCGAGATCGAGTTGAACGTCCCGATGCTGGGCATGTTCAAGCGCAAGGCCGAGAAGAAGATCATGGACACCGCTCTCAAGGACCTGAAGAAACGGGTGGAGTCGCTGTAATGCGGGTGGTGCTGTTCACCGGCAAGGGTGGGGTGGGGAAGACCACCTCGGCCGCGGCGACGGCTGTCCGGGCCGCGCGGGCGGGTAGCGACACGCTGGTGGTCTCCACCGATCGGGCGCATTCGCTCGCCGACGCGCTGGGCCTGCCGGTCGGCGCCGGGCCGACCCCGGTGGAGACCGGGCTCTGGGCCCAGCAGGTCGACAGCCAGGCCCGGTTCGAGGAGTACTGGGGCACGCTGCGCGACTACCTGACGATGCTGCTCAAGCACGGCGGCCTGACCGGCGTCGCGGCCGAGGAACTCGTCGTCCCGCCGGGCCTCGACGACCTGTTCGCGCTGTTCGCCGTCCACGCCGAGGCCCGCTCGGGCCGCTTCGACACGCTCGTCGTCGACTGCGCGCCGACCGCGGAGACCCTCCGCCTGCTCACGCTTCCCGACGTGCTCGGCTGGTACACCGACCGGCTGATCCCGGTGCACCGGCGACTCTCCGGGGTGGCCCGCCCGGTGCTCGGGCGCGACCTCGGTGCTCTTCTTCCGGACGACGGCGTGCTCGCCGCCGTCTCGCGTCTGCGGCACGCTCTGGCCGACGTCCGGGACCTGCTGATCGACCCGGCCACGACGGCGGTCCGGCTGGTACTGACGCCGGAGGCGGTCGTGCTGGCGGAGGCGCGGCGGACGTTCACGGCGCTGGCGCTGTACGGGTTCGTGGTCGACGGCGTGGTGGTGAACCGGGTGATCCCGGACGGCGACGACCCGTGGCGGGCCGGCTGGGCGGCCGCGCAGCAGGCCCGGCTGGCCGAGGCCCGGGACAGCTTCGCCGGCGTGCCGCTGCGTACCGTGCCCTACCTGCCGTCCGAGCCGGTCGGCCCGGACGCGCTCGCGGCGCTGGCCGATGCGCTCTACGGCGACGAAGACCCGATCGCCGCGGTGCCGGTCGAGCCGCCGTTGCGGCTGGTCGGAGACGCCGTGCTCTCGGTGGCGCTGCCGCTGGCCGACCGGTCCGACGTGGTGCTCTCCCGGGTGGCCGACGACCTGGTGCTCACCGTGGCCGGGCGACGGCGGCTGCTGGCGCTGCCGGAGGTGCTGAAGCGTCGCACGGTCGCGGGCGCGTCGCTGCAGGACGGGCGCCTGGAAGTACGGTTTCTCGAATGACCACGCCTGGCCCGATCGTTGATGAGGCCGCCAAGTTCGCCGAAGCCCTGCTCGGTCGGGTCGGCGCCCGAGACCTGTCGCCCGAACTGGTGGAACGTCTTTCCACCGCGGTCGCGGACGTCGCCGTGGCCGGCGCCGGGCTGCTGCGGGTCGTCGCCGAGGTGGCCACCGAGTGGGGCAAGCGGCCCGGTGGGGAAGAACCGGCCGAGCCGCCGGTGCAACACATCGACATCGACTGATGGCAGGCTGGCGCCACGGGTAGAGCGATGACGACGGTACGAGCGTCGTGCCATACGCTTCCACGGAGTCAATCGACGAGGGCTTAGGTGTGGTGAGGGGCGCGTGACGCTGACCGTCGGAGTCGACGTCGGAGGAACCAAGGTGCTGGCCGGAGTGGTCACACCGGACGGCGAGGTGCTGGCAACCGTACGGCGTCCGACTCCGAGTCAGGACGTCAACGACACCGCCCGGGTGATCGCCGAGGTCGTCCGCGAGCTCGACGAGGACTACGACATCGAGGCCGTGGGCGTCGGTGCCGCCGGCTGGATCGACGCGTCCCGGTCCGTGGTGCTGCACGCGCCGAACCTGGCCTGGCGCCGGGAGCCGCTGAAGGACCGCATCCAGGAGCGGGTCGACGTGCCGGTCGTCGTCGAGAACGACGCGAACGCGGCGGCCTGGGCCGAGTACCGGTTCGGCGCCGGGCAAGACCAGCACCACCTGATCCTGATCACGGTCGGCACCGGCATCGGCGGGGGCGCGGTCGTGAACGGCGACATCTACCGCGGGCATTTCGGCGTCGCGGCGGAGTTCGGTCACGTCCGGGTGGTGCCCGACGGGCACCCCTGCGGCTGCGGCGCGAGCGGCTGCTTCGAGCAGTACGCGAGCGGTAAGGCGCTGGTGCGCTTCGCCAAGCAACAGGCCCGCGAAGACCCGGCGGCGGCCCGCACGCTGCTGGAGATGGCCGGCGGCGACGTCGACGCGATCGACGGTCCGATGGTGACCCGGGCCGCGCAGGCCGCGGATGCGGCCTCGCTGGCGGCGTTCGCCGACCTCGGTGACTGGCTGGGCTGGGGCATGGCCGATCTGGTGTCCGGGTGGGACCCGCAGTGCATCATCCTCGGCGGCGGCGTCGCCGAGGCCGGTGACCTGATGTCGATCCCGGCCCGGGAGACCTACGCGAAGGTCACCGCTCTCCGCGGCCGGACCGAGGTGGCCGAGGTCCGGATCGCGGCCCTCGGCAACAAGGCCGGCCTGGTCGGCGCGGCCGACCTGGCCCGGATCCGGTGAAGGTACTCAGCTGGAACGTGCACGGGCTCCGCGACGACGTGGACGCTCTGGTGCGCACCGTCCACGGTGTCCAGCCGCACGTCGCGCTGATCCAGGAGGCGCCCCGGGTGTTCCGGTGGCGCGCCCGGGCCGCCGAGCTGGCCCGGCGGTGCGGGCTGGTCGTGGCGCAGGGCGGGGCCTCGGGCAACCTCGTCCTGGTGTCGCTGGCCGTGTCGGTCCGGGACACCGCGGTGGTCCGGCTGCCGTTCACCCGGGGGCAGCACCCGCGGGCGGCGGTCGTGATGAGGGCGGCGCTCGCGGGCGCGGAGTTCACCGCGGTCGGCGTCCACCTAGGACTGACGGAAGCGGAACGGGCCGCGCACGTGCGGGTGCTCCTGGACGCGCTGCCGGCGCAGGAGCCGGTCGTGCTGGGCGGCGACATCAACGAGACCGACGCGGGCCCGGCCTGGCGCACCCTCGCCGCCCGCCTCGCCGACGCCGGCGCCGGTGACGCGGCCCCCACGTTCCGCACCCGCCGCATCGACGGCATCTTCGTCACGCCCGGGACGGCCGTGAAGGACTACCGGGTCCTCGACACCCCGGACGTGTCGCGGGCCAGTGACCACCGGCCCGTGGTGGCCGAGGTCGAGCTCACGCGCTGACGCGGGAACCCGGGCGCACCACCCGGACCGCGGCCAGCCACCGCTCGAGCGGTAACGACGTCCCGCGGCGCACGGCCTGCCCGGCGTCGAGCAGCACCGAATCCGGGACCTCGGCCAGTGCCGCGATCTCGGTGCGGGCCAGCAGGGCCTCCCGCTCGGGCTCGTCGAACCGGTCGGGCGCGTGTCCGGTCAGCGAACACCACAGTGCGAGGACCTGTTCGCGGCGGTTGAGGTATCGAATCGGAGCGAGCGTTCCGGCCATCGGGACCACCTCCACCGATGACGGTGAGGGGTCCGTTCGACAACAGCGCGGCCAGCACGTAGACGAGGGGCGAAGCCTGTCAGACGACCGCGCCGTCGTCCGGGTCGTCGTCGTTCCACCCGTCGCGCAGGCGCCACACCAGTGCCCCGGCGCCCCCGAGGATGCCGATCAGCGCGAGCAGCAACCGGAGGTGCTCGCTCAGCCCCAGCGTGCCGGCCCGGAACAGCAGCACGAGCCCGGACACGATCGCGAGCAACGCACCGATCACCGGCGCGGAGAACCGGGGGAGCGGCGGGGGCGGAGGCGGCTCGTAGCCCTCGTCCGGGTCGGTCTCGAAGTCGGTCGGCGGGGCGTCGGTGCCGGTCAGCCGGTCGCGGCCGGTCGGCCGCCCGAGGTCGGCCCGCAACAGCTCGGGGCGGAACGGCTCCCGCCGGTCGGGAGAAACCTGAGCGGCCGGGCCGCGCTCGTCGTCGCCGCGGTCGCCCTGGTGGGGGCCGGACTCGGTTCGGTCCGTCCCGCTCGGCCCCGGCCCGTCCGGCTCGGTGCCGGAGCGGTCAGCTCCCGCGCGGCCGGGCGCGTGGTGGTCGGTCCCGGTGAGATCCGGCCCCTCCCCGTCGGAACCGGCGCGGTCGGAGGCACGGCGGTTGCGCTCGGCCGGCGGAGCCTCCGGCCCCGTCCCGGCGTCTTCCGGCCGGATCGGCTGGTCGGCGACGCCCGGCGTCCGGATCGGCAGTGGATCGGCGGTCGGGTCGGCCGCCGGAACCGCCGTCGGGTCGGGCAGCGCGGAACTCGGAGCCGCCGGGTCGGACGCCGGCCCGGTGTCGGCCTCGGGCACTGCACGCCGCCGTGGCCGCTCGGGCGCCGCCGTCGCGTCGTACCCGGCGACGATCTTCTCCCACTCGACGTCGACGTCCACGTCGATCGGCCGCTTCGCCACCGCGGGCGCTTCGTCGGCCGGGGACGCGGGCGTCGCGGCCGACTCGTTCTGGACCGCGTCTTCCTGCACGGCCTCGAGCAGCCCGCGGGCCTCGTCCAGACGCTCCCGGTCGACCCAGAGCCGGTCGGTCGGACGCGCGGGCAACGACGTCGAGCGGACCACCGGGTTGAGATCGGCGCTCGGCGCCAGGAACGCGGCGATCCCGACGATGCCCAGCACGTCGAGCAGGTGCTCACCGATCCGCGGGTCGACGTCGGCCAGCGCGACGAACTCGGTCGCGTCCAGACCGTTGTCGCGCCGCCCCCGGTGCGGACGCCCGGCCGCGCCGCTCATCTGGCGCCCGCCAGCAGCGAGCCGACGAACTCGACGCTGCCGGAGAAGATCACCGGTGCATCGTTGTCGAGCGTCGCCACATGGTAGCTGTCGGTCAGCACGGTCTCGGACACGACGGTGGACGACACCTCGGCGAGCAGCGCCGCGCCGCTGGCCGGCTCGACCACGTGGTCGTCGGCGCTGCGGAACAGCCGGATCGGCACGGTGACCCGCCCGAGGTCGGCCCTCACGATCTTCCAGAGCTTGCTCAGCGACGCCGCGGCCTTCAGCGGCAGCCGGGTGTACGCCAGTTCCTGCGCGCCCGGCTTCTTGACGTCGTTGGCGATGCCCGGGAACGACCCGATCAGCTTGCTCACGACTGGCAGTAGCGCGGCGTCCTTGCGCAGCGTCAGGTACGAGGGATTCACGAGCAGCAGCCCGGCGGGCTCGGTCGCGAGGCCCGCGTGCACCTCGGCCAGCCGCGTCGCCAGCGTGCCACCCATCGACAGCCCGCCGACGACCACCGGCGCACCGGCCGGAAGCCGGTCGCGCAGCGCCAGGTACTCGCGCTCGACCTCGCCGTACCAGTCTTCCCACGTCGTCCGGTTCATGTCTTGCCAGCGCGTCCCGTGGCCGGGCAGCAGCGGGCAGGACACCGTGTAGCCGGCCGCGTGCAGTGCCTGGCCCCACGGGCGGATCGACTGCGGGCTGCCGGTGAAGCCGTGGCTGAGCAAGATGCCCGCCGGTGCGTCGGATCCGGCGTCGAAGAGGAAGGGCTCTGCGCCGGGCAGCACGGACACGTCACACCTCCCAGGAGCGCCACGGGAGGAGCGGTCCCGCGGCGAGCGTCGGACCCCATCGTGACACGAGGCGGCGTCATCGGCGGCGCGTTCGAACCACCTCGACACCGGCCGGACCAGTGAGTCGGATGAGACGCAGGGGACAACGCGCGTCCCACCAGTCCGGGAAAGGGGTATTCGCCAGGAACGCCCGGCGACGAAACACCCTTTCGCGCGTGGTGAACGCCACTCCGGGGTAGGTGGAGGGAGACCCGGCGACCCGCTCGGCTGAGGGGCGTGACACCGGTACGCTCGACCGGCAGCGGTTCTGAGGAGGTCTGGTGTTCTACTGGGTGTGCAAATACATCCTGATCGGGCCTTTTCTCCGGGTGTTCTTCCGGCCGGTGCTCGAGGGGGTGGAGAACATCCCCGCGACGGGTCCCGTCATTCTGGCGAGCAATCACCTGTCGTTCAGCGATTCGTTCTTTTTTCCACTGATGGTGCCCCGCAGGATCATTTTCCTCGCGAAAGCGGAGTACTTCACCGGTAAGGGCCTCAAGGGCCTGTTCTCCCGGCTGTTCTTCAGCGCGGCCGGCTGCGTCCCGATCGACCGGGCGTCCGGCTCGGCCGCCGAGGCGGCGCTCCTCACCGGCGCCCGGGTCCTCGGTGAGGGTCACCCGCTCGGCATCTACCCGGAGGGCACCCGCTCGCCCGACGGCAAGCTCTACCGCGGCAAGACCGGTGTCGCCCGGCTCGCGCTGGAGACCGGTGTGCCGGTCGTCCCGGTCGCGATGATCAACACCGATCAGGTGCAGCCGATCGGCCGGCTGATCCCGCGGATCATGCGGGTGCGCATGCGGGTCGGCAAGCCGCTCGACTTCAGCCGCTACGCCGGCATGGCCGGCAACCGCTTCGTCGAGCGGTCGGTCACCGACCAGATCATGTACGACCTGATGCAGCTGTCCGGTCAGCGGTACGCCGACGTCTACGCCGCCTCGGTCAAGAACAACAGCACTCCGGTGGACGCCGACCAGCGCGCCGCCGAGAGCGTTGCCGCCTGACATTCCCTCCGGCCGGCGGCCGGCCGGGTTCACTGTCGAAGTCTCCGGCTGGCGTGCGCTGGCGGCGTTCCGCTGGCTGACGCTCGTCTACGCGACCGCGCTCAATCTGGACGATCTGGGGCGCGTCGCTCATCCGGGCTGGTGCGTCGCCGCTCTCGCGCTGATGGCCGGCTGGAGCGTCGTCGCGACCTACTGCTACGCCCGGCCCCGGTTCCGGACACCGGCGCTCCTGGTCGTCGATCTGCTCGTCACGCTGGCGACCGTGCTGGCGACCCGCCTGGTCGAGACGCCCGAGCGGATCGCCGGCGGCGAGTTCACGGTGCCGACGGTCTGGGCCGCGACCGCGGTGATGGCCTGGGCGCTGCGGTGGGAGATCGTCGGCGGGCTGCTCGCGACGCTGCTGCTCGGGGTGGCCAACGTGATCGTGGTGAGCGGCCAGCCCACCCGCGGGACCGTGCACAACATGATTCTGGTGCTGCTCGCCGCGATCGTGATCGGGTACGTCGCCGAGGTGCTCCGGCAGGTCGACCGGATCATGATCGACGTCTGGCAGGAGCAGGGCGCGGTCGCCGAGCGGGATCGCCTGGCCCGGCACATCCACGACGGCGTCCTCCAGGTGCTGGCGCTGGTCAAGCGACGCGGCGCGGAGCTCGACGGGCCCGGCCGAGAACTGGCCGAGCTGGCCGGCGAGCAGGAGGCCGCGCTGCGGGCGCTGATGACCCGGGGATCGGCCGCACCGGCCGACGGCGAGGTCGACCTGACCGCGCTGGTCACGCCGTCGGCGGCGTCCGCGTCGATCGAGCTGGTGGCGCCGGCCGAGCCCGTGATGCTGCCGGCGGCCGCGGCCGCCGAGGTGGCCGCGGCGATCGGCGCCGCGCTGCACAACGTCGCCGAGCACGCACCGGGCGCCCGCGCCTGGGTGGTGATCGAGGACGAACCGGAATCAGTGCTGGTCGTCGTGCGGGACGACGGCCCCGGGCTGCCGCCGGGCCGGTTGACGGAGGCCGCGTCGCAGGGTCGTCTCGGTGTGGTTCAGTCGATCCGCGGCCGGATCCGGGAGCTCGGCGGCACGGTCCGGATCACCAGCGAGCCCGGCGACGGAACAGAGGTGGAGCTGCATGTCCCTCGATGACGGAGCCCGCGTGATGGTGGTCGACGATCACCCGATGTGGCGGGACGCGGTCGCCCGCGACCTCGGCGCGGCCGGGTTCGACGTGGTCGCGACCGCGGGCGATGGCGCGGCCGCGGTGCGGATCGCGGCTGCTGCGCGTCCGCAGGTCGTGGTGATGGACCTGCAGCTGCCGGAGCTCTCCGGGGTCGAGGCGACGGCCCGGATCCTGGCCGCCGACCCGGCCTGCCGGGTCCTCGTGCTCTCGGCCAGCGCCGAGCGCCCGGACGTCCTGGACGCGATCCGGGCCGGCGCGACCGGCTACCTGGTCAAGTCGGCCGGTGCCACCGAGCTGGTGGACGCGGTGTCGCGCACCGCCCGGGGCGAGGCCGCGTTCACCGCCGGACTGGCCGGGCTGGTTCTGGGGGAGTACCGGCGGCTCGCGGCCGGCCCCGAACCCGACGAAGGCCCGGCGCTGACCTCCCGGGAGACCGAGGTGCTGCGGCTGATCGCCCGCGGGCTGACCGCCAAGCAGGTCGCGACCCGCCTGCGCCTGTCGGTCCGGACGGTGCAGAACCACCTGCAGAACGTGATGGACAAGCTGCAGGTGCACAACCGGGCCGGGCTGGTGCGCTACGCGATCGAGGCGGGCCTCGACGAAGACTCCTGATCGGCGATCGGCCCCGGATGGTCGGGCACCTCTTCCGGGCCCGGGTCTTCCAGCGGGTCGCTGTTGGCCAGCCGGAGCAGTAGCCGGGCCCGGTTGCGCAGGCCGAACGTCGTCAGCCGGGCGGTGAGCTCCGGCACCGGCGCGACCTCGCCGGCCCGTGCGGCCCGCAGCGACCAGGCAGTGGCGAGCGACGCGTCGGTCGCGTCGCCCATCCGCTCGTAGACCGACGCGGCGACCGCGTGGTGCAGCGCCGCGGTGCCGTGGTCGCCGCCGTGCGCGGCCAGCGCGCCGTTGACGACCGACCGGGCCGCCCGCACCCAGAGCGTCTCGCGGGGCGCACCCTCCAGCGCGCGCTTCAGCCAGCCCGCCGACTCCTCGGCGTACCGGCCGCACTTGACGCCGGTGAGCACCGCGGCGTGCGCGGCCGCGGCCAGCCACTCCCGCGGCGCCAGCGGCTCGGCGGCGTGCTCGGCCTCCAGCCGCCGCAGCGCGACCGTCGCCTGCTCGGCCGAGCCGGTGACGGCCCGGTACAGCGCCGCGTGGGCCAGCGCGTTGGCCAGCGCCAGCCGGGTGCCGTGCCGGGCCGCGGTGACCACGATCAGCTCGGGGTTGAACCCGGAGTCCTCGCCCCGCAGTGCCCGGAGCCAGGCGGCCAGCGTCCGCAGGTGCGCCCACTCGGCGTCCAGCGTCTCGTCGCCGGTGAACGCGGCGTCGGCGGAGGCCAGCGTGGCGTCCCAGTCGCCGTCGAAGTACGCGCGCATCGGGGTGTGACCGGGGTGCGGACGTCCGCGGGCGGCGAGCGTCGTCGCGGCGGCCTCGTCGAGCAGCGCGAAGCTCCGGGCGATCTCGCCCTCCTCCTGCAGCGCGCCCGCGAGGTTCTCCGACGCCCGGCGCAGCGACCGCAGGTGGTCGGTGCGGCTGCGGTCGACGGCCCGCTCGAGCAGCGTCAGGCCGGAGAGGTCACCGGAGAGGTAGCGGGCGGCGCCCTCGGTGATCTGCGCGTTCACCTCGAGCTCGGGCAGGCCGAGCCGGCGGGCGAGATCTCCGGCGGTCTTCGCGGCCGCGGTCGCCTCGTCGACCTCGTAGCTCATCATCCGCAGCCGGGCCATCTCGGCGTGCGCGGCGGCGCGGACCGGGCTCTCGTCACCGGCGCCGTAGGGTGCCAGCGCGCGGTCGAGGTGCGCGAGCGCCGCGGTGCGGTCGCCGCGGGCCCAGGCCACCTGGCTGAGCAGGGTCCGGGCGCTCGCGGCCGCGTCGCGGGCGCCCAGCACCTCGAGCTGGCTGGCGCAGCGGGAGACGTCGGCCGCGCCGGTGAACCCCTCCGGGTCGGTGGTGAATCGGAGCCGCCAGCGCAGCACGAGCGCGGTCAGCCGGGCGACCTCGTCGTCCCGGGCGGCGGGGTGTTCCAGGGCGGCGAGTTCTTCGAGCGTCAGCGTGTTCTCGTTTTCCCAGAGGGCCAGGGCTTTGTCGAGCAGACCCACCGCGGTCGGGTTCGCGTGCAGGCTGGCCGCGCGCTCGGCCGCGGCGACCAGCGCGGTGCGGGCCGGCTGCAGGAACGGACGGACGTCCATGTGCAGGGTCCGGGCCAGCTCCAGCGCGGCCACCCGGTGGTGGGCGACCGCGTCGACGGCCTCGGTGGTACGGCCGGTGACGTGCGACTGCAGCCAGCGGGCGGCCCGCTGGTGCCGGACGACCCGCAGCGCCCGCGGCTGCCTGCGGTAGGCCAGGTCGCGGACGACCGCGTGGGAGAACGCCAGCGCGGGCTCACCGGCCAGCACGTGGCCGGTCGCCGGGCGGATGAACGCCTTGGCGCGCAGCTCGGCCAGCAGCGCTTCGACCTCGTCGCGGGCCAGCTCGGCGACGGTCGCGACCGCGCCCGGCCAGAACACCTCGCCGATCACCGCGGCCGCCTGCAGCGCACGCTGGGAGCGGGGCCCGAGCAGATCGACACGACTGGCCACCACGGCCCGCACCGACTCGGGCAGCGGGAGAGCGCCCTCGGCGTCGTCGCTCTGCTGATCGGCCAGCATCCGGACGTACTCGTGCGCGTAGAGCGGCGTTCCGGCGGCGAGCACGGTGAGGTGCTCGAGCGTGTCGTCCGGGATCGGGGAGTCGCCGGAGAGCGCGCGGAACAGCGTCAGCGTGTCGTGCGGGTCGAGCGGTGGCAGCTCGACCAGCGCGTGCCGGGGGTGGGCGGCGTCGTACCAGTGCACCTGCCCGAGGGCGGACAGCTCGGGCCGGGCCGTGCCGAGCACCAGCAGCGGACCGTCGACCGTGTCGACGAGCTGCCGCAGGAACTCCAGCAGCGGCGGCTCGGCGAGCGCCAGGTCTTCGACCACGACGACGAGCGGACGCCGGGCCGCGAGCCGCGCGAAGAACATCCGCCACGCGGCCTGGGCCTCGTCGGCCTCGATCGGGGGAGCGGAGTAACCGACCAGCGGGGCCAGCGCGTCGACGACGCCGGTGCGCTCGGCGGTGGTGAGCAGCCCGTGCAGCGAATCGACGACCTTGCGGCGGGCGGTGTCGGCGGAGTCGGACTCCAGCACCCCGGCGTACCCGGTGACGACCTCGGCGACCGCGGCGAACGGCCCGCCCTCGCCACCGGCCGGGCAGCGGCCACCGACCCAGCGGATGCCGACCGGCATCGACTGCTCGGCGTGCCGGTTCAGCTCGCGGACCAGACGGCTCTTGCCGACGCCGGCCGGGCCGACGACGGTGACCAGGCGGGGCGCGCGGTCGTCGATCGTCGCCCGGAGCAGACCGGCGAGATGATCGAGGTACGGGCCGCGGCCGACGAACGGGCCGTGGTCGCGGTGGCGGTCCCACCGGCGCTGCACCAGCCGCAGCGGACGCCAGACCGGCACCGGCCCGGCCTTGCCCTTCACCATCACCGGCGGCATCTCGGCGTACTCGACGTACTCGCGGCTGGCCCGCCAGGTCGCCGACGACACGACGATGCCGCCGACCGGCGCGTGCGACTGCAGCCGCGACGCCAGGTTCACGACGTCACCGGCGACCAGCGCCTGACCGCCGTCGCGGATCGCGTCCAGATCGACGACGACCTCGCCGGTCGCCAGGCCGACGCGGGCCCGCAGCGGGCCGGACGGGCCGATGATCCGGCCGTCGAGGTCGGCCTGCAGCTCCAGCCCGACGCGGACGGCGCGGACCGCGTCGTCCTCCTGGGTCACCGGCGCGCCGAAGACGGCCATCACCGCGTCACCGATGTACTTCTCGACGACGCCTCCGCGGCGGCGGATCGCGCGGGCGACCGTGTCGAAGTACCGCTGCTGGAGGGCGCGGAGGTCTTCCGGGTCGAGCCGCTCGCCCAGGTTCGTGAAGCCGGTGAGGTCGACGAACAGGATCGTGACGACCCGCCGCTCCTCGCGGGAGGCGGGGCCGGCGATCGGCAGGCTGCGGGCGGCCGGATCGAGGTCGGCGGCGCAGTTCGGGCACGACTCGGCGGTGAGCTCGACGCCGGTGGCGCAGGTCGGGCACTTGCGCAGCAGCGCGGAGCCGCAGCGGCCACAGAAGCGGTCGCCGGGGCGGCCCACCGCGGCGCAGCGTGCGCAGTGCGTGTCGATGGGACGTTCACCCCGCTTCCGAATTCGCAACCGAAATCGCCAGACGGTCAGGTATTTGCTGTGAATCGTCTCAGCGACGAGACCGGGGAGCCACCCTCACCGCCAATATTCACCCGGTCGGAGGCTTTGACAGTCGTCTACCTGACGCATCTCTGACACGTCCGGCTGAGGCCCGATTACGGTGTGTGGCGACGTGAGCCGGAGGGGCGGAAGACCCGTAATGCGCGGAATGTCGAGTATGGTCACCGTGACCCTGAAGGCCGCGTGGACGGACTCTGCGGGAATCGGCCACCCGGCGGGCTCCACCGTCCGCGTTCCCGAGTCGCAGCTGGACGAACTCGTCTGCACAGGTGTGATCGTTACAGATGCCAGTGAGAGTTGGGTCACATGTGACTAGAGTTGTCGCAGAACGCGACAACTTCGGTCAGTTGTGTCACGTTCAGGTCATCCCGGCGCGGCGGCGCAGGGCGGGAATGTCGGTCACGACGATCTTGCGGCCCTCGGTGTGGAGCCAGCCGCGGGTGGCGAACGTGCCGAGCGCCTGGTTCACGCTCTGACGCGAACCGCCGGCCATCTCGGCCAGCTGGGTCTGGTTCAGGTCGATCGTGACGACCGGCGAGCGGTTGTCGCCGACCAGGCGGATCAGCGTCTTCGCGACCCGGCCGGGCAGGTCGAGGAAGATGTGGTCGGACGTCTGGTCGGTGAGCCGGCGGATCAGCCCGCCGAACGACCGCATCACGCCGTCGAGGATCGGCGGCTGCGTCCGCACCAGCTCCAGGAACGCACCACGCGAGAGCGCGAGCACGTGCGTCTCCTCCAGCGCCTCCGCCGACGCCGACCGGGTACCGCCGTCGAGCAGCGACAACTCGCCCAGGACGCCCGGCGGCCGCACGACGTAGAGCAGCGCCCGATCGCCGGTCGGTGCGGTCCGGAACACCGACACCGCCCCCCGCCGGACCATGATCAGCGAGTCGCCCGGATCTTTCTCCAGGAACAACAGCTGACCACGCCGGTAGCTGCGCGGCACGGCGGCCGCGGCCACCCGGCTGCGCACGGCGGGCGCGAGGCCGGCGAACAGGTCGACGCCGGCCAGCGGGTCGTCCGCCGGCGGGTTCGGTGTCGGTACGGTCATCGTTGCATCGTCCCGGTCGCCTCTTTCCGTGATCACATCGTGGTCTGGCGCACCATGATGCCGTGTCCTGTCGTATGTCTGACAGTGGGACCGGCCGGAAAGCGGTAATGGCATCTTCTTCCCGCGGCGCCGCCGTCGGGCTCACCGAACTGTCGGCGAGGGCGACTAGGCTTTTGAGCGTGCCCGACCCGTCCACCTACCGCCCATCTCCGGGGTCGATCCCGGAGTCTCCCGGTGTCTACCGTTTCCGGGATTCTCGGGGAACGGTCATCTATGTCGGGAAAGCGAAGAACCTCCGCAACCGGTTGAACTCGTACTTCGCCGACCCGTCGGGCCTCCACCCGCGTACCTACCAGATGGTCACGTCCGCGGCCAAAGTCGACTGGGTCGTCGTCACCACCGAGGTCGAGGCGTTGCAGCTGGAGTACTCCTGGATCAAGGAGTACGACCCGCGGTTCAACGTCCGCTACCGCGACGACAAGAGCTACCCGAGCCTCGCGGTGACGCTCTACGAGGAGTATCCGCAGCTCCGGGTCATGCGCGGCCCGAAGAAGAAGGGCGTCCGGTACTTCGGGCCCTACGCCCACGCCTGGGCCATTCGCGAAACGCTCGACCTGCTGCTCCGGGTCTTCCCGGCCCGGACGTGCTCGGCCGGGGTGTTCAAGCGGGCCGGGCAGATCGGGCGCCCGTGCCTGCTCGGATACATCGACAAGTGTTCGGCGCCGTGCGTCGGCCGGGTCTCCGCCGACGAACACCGCGAGATCGTCGAAGACTTCTGCGACTTCATGGCCGGCAAGACCGACCAGATGCTCCGCCGGCTCGAACGCGAGATGCAGCGCGCGAGCGAAGAGCTCGAGTTCGAGAAGGCGGCCCGGCTCCGTGACGACATCGGTGCGCTCCGCCGGGCGATGGAGAAGCAGGCGGTCGTGTTCGGCGACGGCACCGACGCCGACGTGATCGCGTTCGCCGACGACGGGCTCGAGGCCGCCGTCCAGGTGTTCCACGTCCGCGGCGGGCGGGTGCGCGGCCAGCGCGGCTGGGTGATCGAGAAGGTCGAAGACCTGGGCGTCGGCGATCTGGTCGAGCAGTTCTGCCTGCAGATCTACGGCGGCGACGAGGTCAACGAGGCGGTGCCGCGGGAGGTGCTGGTTCCCGAGCTGCCGACCGACGCCGGGGTCCTGGAAGAGCTGCTCAGCGAGTTGCGCGGCACCCGGGTGGCGCTGCGGGTACCGCAGCGCGGCGACAAGAAGGCGCTGATGGACACCGTGCGGCGCAACGCCGAACAGGCGTTCACGCAGCACAAGCTCAAGCGCGCCAGCGACCTGACGGCCCGGTCCAAGGCGCTGCAGGAGATCCAGGACGCGCTCCTGCTCGACGAGGCTCCGCTGCGCATCGAGTGCTACGACATCTCGCACGTCAGCGGCACCGACGTCGTCGGCAGCATGGTCGTGTTCGAAGACGGGCTGGCGCGTAAGTCGGAGTACCGCCGGTTCGCGGTCCGCTCCGGTCCCGACGGGCCGCCCGACGACACCGCCGCGCTGGCCCAGGTGCTCCGCCGCCGCTTCAACCGCTATCTGGACGCACACGCGGAAACCGGTGACCTGCCCGACGAGGCCGCCGAGCCCGCCGGGAACGCACCGCCCGTCGAAGAGCCGCTCACCGATCGGGGCGTGCCGCTGGGCATCGATCCGGCGACCGGGCGGCCGCGGAAGTTCGCCTACCCGCCGAACCTCGTCGTGGTCGACGGCGGTGCCCCGCAGGTGGCCGCCGCCGCCCGGGTGCTCGCCGAGCTCGGCATCGACGACGTGGCGCTCTGCGGGCTGGCGAAGCGTCTGGAAGAGGTCTGGCTGCCCGGCGACGACTTCCCGCTCGTCCTCCCGCGCACGAGCGAGGGGCTCTATCTGCTCCAGCGCGCCCGCGACGAGGCGCACCGGTTCGCGATCACCTACCACCGCCAGAAGCGCTCGAAGCGGATGACCGAGTCCGCGCTCGACGGGGTCGCCGGGCTGGGGGAGACGCGGCGGAAGGCACTGCTGCGGCAGTTCGGGTCGCTGAAGCGGCTGCGGCAGGCGTCGGTGGACGAGATCGTCACGGTGCCCGGCATCGGCCGCCGCACCGCCGAGTCGATCGTGGCGGCCCTCTCGGGCGAGCCGGTCCCGTCCGGTGGGACCGTCCCGTCGGGTGGGACCGTCCCGTCGGGTGGTGCCGTTCCGGCCGGTGAGCGGGGGCCGTCCGGCGAGTCCGCGGACGCCGTTCCGAGCGCCCGATCGGCGCCGGAGGCGTCCGGTGAGCGACACTCGTCCGAAAAGTCGGTGACGAGGGCTGCGCGATCCCGTCCGGGCGCACCAGAATCACGAATAACAAGTGACGTGGGCGCAGCAAGGGGACGCGAAGACCGATGACGATCGAGGAGCGGTCGCCGGACGCCGGTGATCTCGGCTCCGTCGGCGACGTGAACGGGGTCGACGGGATCGCCGCGGCCCGGGCCGAGATGGACCTCGTCGTGGTCACCGGTCTGTCCGGTGCGGGTCGCAGCACGGTGGCCCGTGCGCTCGAGAACGTCGGCTACTACGTGGTCGACAACCTGCCCCAGACGCTCATGGTGACGATGGCCGAGCTCGCGTTCGCCTCCGGTGGCGCCGGTCGGCGCACCGCGATGACGCTGGACGTCCGGAGCCGGGCGTTCTCCACCGATCTGCTGGGAGCGGTGGCCGACCTGCGGGTCCGCGGGTTCCAGCCCCGGGTGGTGTTCGTCGACGCGTCCGACGACGTGCTGATCCGGCGGTTCGAGAGCGTCCGCCGCCCGCACCCGCTGCAGGGCGAAGGCCGGCTGGCCGACGGCATCGCGGCCGAGCGGGTGCTGCTGGCCAACGCCCGCGAGGTCGCGGACGTGATCATCGACACCAGCCTGCTCAACGGCAACCAGCTCCGCGGGCGCATCGAGGAGTTGTTCGTCACTCCCGAGCAGACGCTGCACGTCACCGCGCTCTCGTTCGGCTTCAAGTACGGGCTCCCGGCCGACGCCGACCTGGTCGTCGACATGCGCTGGCTGCCGAACCCGCACTGGGTGCCGGAGCTGCGGCCGTTCTCCGGAAAAGACCCGGCGGTCAGCGAGTACGTGATGGCCCAGCCCGGCGCGGTCGAGTTCCTCGACCAGTACGCGGCCGTGGTCGCGATGGCCACCGACGGTTACAAGCGCGAGGGCAAGCGCTACCTGACGATCGCGGTCGGCTGCACCGGCGGCAAGCACCGCAGCGTCGCCAGTGCGATCGCCCTGGCATCCCGGCTCGGTTCCCGGGGTATACCCACCACCGTGAGCCACCGAGACCTGGGCCGGGAGTGACCGCCCGGGCGGGGCACGGTACCGTCCGCCTCCGCTGCGCGTTGCATCGAAAGCCGTCGCGCAGAGTATTAACGGGGCGTAAGGGGAAAAGGTGATCGACCTGGGTGCCGAGCGGCCTCCGCGCGTGGTGGCCTTCGGAGGCGGGCACGGGCTGTTCGCGTCCCTCAAGGCGCTGTGCCTGCTCGGGATCGAGCCGACGGCCGTGGTGACGGTCGCCGACGACGGCGGGTCCAGCGGCCGGCTCCGGCGGGAATTCGGCGGGATCCCGCCCGGTGATCTGCGTCAGGCGCTGGTCGCGCTGGCCGATCCGGCGGATCCGGTGTCCGCGGCCCTCTTCCAGCACCGATTTCCGGGCGGTGGCGAACTCGGCGGCCACGCGGTCGGCAATCTGGTGCTCGCCGGGCTGGCCGACATCCTCGGCGGCACGGTCCCGGCACTGGAGCACGCCGCCCGCGCACTCGGGTGCCGCGGCCGGGTACTGCCGATGGCGTCCCAGCCCCTGGACATCCAGGCCGACGTCGCCGGCGCGCTCGGCAACGTGATCACGGTCCACGGCCAGCACGCGGTGGCGTCCACGAAGGGTCAGGTCCGGCGCGTCCGGCTCACCCCCAGTGACGTCCCGGCCTGCCCGGAGGCGCTCGAAGCGGTGTCGCTCGCCGACACTCTGGTGCTCGGCCCGGGGTCGTGGTTCACCAGCGTCCTGCCGCACTTCCTGGTGCCCGAACTGGCCGACGCGATCGTCGGCTCGCCGGCCCGGCGGATCCTCGTGCTGAACCTCAGCACAGACAGCGAAACCCACGGAATGCCGTTCGAAGACCACCTCCACGCGCTCGCCGATCACGCTCCGGCGCTGAAAGTCGACGTGGTCCTGGCCGATCCTCACATCGTCAGGGACCACACCGGCCTGTCGCGTGCGGCAGAATCACTGGGAGGACGTCTCGTCGTGGCGCCGGTAGCGGCATCCGACGGAACGCCACGGCATGATCAGAAGGCACTCGCCGCAGCGCTACGGACGGTGCTCGGAACCGGCTGATCGTGTCGGTACGGGGGTACAGCGACACGAGTGGAGCAGCGCGATGGCGATGACGGCCTCGGTGAAAGACGAGTTGAGCCGAGTCGCGGTCACCAAACCTTGTTGCCGTAAGTCGGAGATGGCCGCGTTGCTCCGGTTCGCCGGGGGACTGCACATCGTCGCGGGCCGGGTCGTGGTCGAGGCCGAGCTCGACACCGGTAATGCCGCGCGGCGGTTGCGCCAGAGCATCGCCGAGATCTACGGGCACGGCAGCGAGGTCCACGTGCTGACCGCGGGCGGGCTGCGCAAGACCAGCCGGTACATCGTCCGGGTCGTGCGCGACGGTGACTCGCTGGCCCGGCAGACCGGCCTGCTCGACGTCCGGGGACGCCCGGTGCGGGGGCTGCCGCCGCAGGTCGTCTCCGCGGCCGCGTGCTGCTCCGAGGCGGCTTGGCGCGGCGCGTTCCTGGCCCACGGCTCGCTCACCGAGCCCGGACGCTCGGCCGCGCTCGAGATCACCTGCCCGGGCCCGGAGGCGGCACTGGCGCTCGTGGGCGCGGCGCGGCGGATCGGCGTCACGGCGAAGGCCCGCGAGGTGCGCGGCGTCGACCGGGTCGTCGTGCGCGACGGCGACGCGATCGGTGCGCTGCTCACCCGCATCGGAGCCCACGCGAGCGTGCTGGCCTGGGAAGAGCGTCGGATGCGCCGGGAGGTGCGGGCGACCGCGAACCGGCTCGCGAACTTCGACGACGCGAACCTGCGCCGGTCGGCCCGCGCCGCCGTCGCGGCAGGCGCCCGGGTCGAGCGGGCGATGGAGATCCTCAGCGGTGACGCACCGGAGCACCTGCTCGCGGCCGGGCGGCTGCGGCTGTCGCACGGCCAGGCGTCGCTGGAAGAACTCGGCTCGCTCGCCGACCCGCCGCTGACCAAGGACGCGGTGGCCGGCCGCATACGGCGTCTGCTGGCGCTGGCCGACAAACGCGCCCACGACACCGGAATCCCCGACACCGAGGCGAGCGTCACACCGGAGATGCTCGCTCCCTGACGAACGTCGATCTCTCTTAACCCACGACCCCGATTCCTGCGGTACCGATGGAACAGGCAGCCGGCTCGACGGGTTGCCTCCAGAGGACGGGGTAGGGAGACGGCATGAAGGTCGCAGTTGTCGCGGGTAACCCGAAGCCGCAGTCGCGGACGCTCGACGCGGCCACCCGGGTGGCCCGCGAACTCACCGGCCGGGAGCCGGACGTCGTGGTCGACGTCGTGGCGCTGGGCGCCGGCCTGCTGGGCTGGGGCGACGCCGGAGTGGCCGAGGCCGTCGAATCCGTGCGGTCGGTGGACGTCGCCGTGTTCGCCAGCCCGACGTTCAAGGCGACCTACACCGGCGTGCTCAAGCTGTTCCTCGACCAGTTCGCGACCGCGGAGGGCCTGGCCGGGGTCGTCGGCGTGCCGGTGATGCTCGGTGCCGGGCCGGGCCACGCACTCGCCCCCGACCTGCTGCTCAAGCCGGTGCTGGTCGAACTCGGGGCGTCCTGCCCGGCGCCGGGCCTGTACCTGATCGACTCCACCTACACCGAGAGCTCCGCGATCGCCGACTACGCCAAGCGCTGGTCGCGCGCGGTCGCCGGTACCGCGTCGGGCCTGCGGTGAAGGCCACGGCCGGGGCGGATCCCCGCGACCTCCGCGACGTCTACGGGGCGTTTCCGAGCGGCGTCGTGGGACTGTGCGCGGTCGTGGACGGTGTACCGACAGGGATGGCGGCCAGCAGTTTCGTGGCGGTCTCGCTCGATCCGCCGCTGGTCGCGGTCTGCGTCCAGCACACCTCGACGACCTGGCCGCGGCTGCGTGCGCAGCCGTTCGTGGGGGTGAGCGTGCTGGGGGAGTCGCACGACCTGGCCGCCCGCCGGTTGGCGGCGAAGACCGGTGACCGGTTCGAAGGGGTGTCGCTCGCCACGACCGAGGGCGGCGCGGTGCTGATCGACGGCGCGAGCGCGTGGCTGGAGTGCACGGTCGACCGTGAGGTTCCGGCCGGTGACCACAACATCGTGCTGTTGCGGATCGAGACGTTCGAGGTGGAGCCGACCGTGGCGCCACTGGTGTTCCACTCGAGCGGGTTCCGCCGCCTCTCGGCTTGACGCGTGACACCTGCGCCTAGGGTGACCAGGGTGGATCCCTACAGACTGGGCGTCGATTTCGGCACCTCCAGCACCGTTGCGGCGTTAACGGGCCCCGACGGGCGGGTTCGCCCACTTTTATTCGATTCCTCGCCGTTGCTGTCGTCGGCGGTTTTTCTCGGTCCCGATGCGACGATGCTGACCGGCGCGGACGCCGAGCGGGCCGGTGTCGCCCACCCGTCCGGCCTGGAGCCGAACCCGAAGCGCCGGATCGACGACGGCACGGTCTGGCTCGGTGAGCGCGAGGTCGGCGTCGTCGACCTGATCGCGACCGTGCTGCGGCGGGTCGCGTCCGAGGCGTACCGGGTGGCCGGGACGCCACCCACGAACGTCGTGCTCACGCATCCGGCGGCCTGGCGGCAGGCCCGGCTCGGGCTGTTGAGCGAGGCGGCGGCGAAGGCCGGGCTGGGCCCGTCCGGCGGGATGGGGCCGCTCGAGTTCGTGCCCGAGCCGGTGGCCGCGGCGGCGTACTTCGTGCGGGTGCTCGGGCATGCGCTGCCGCCCGACCGCTGCCTGGTGGTGTACGACTTCGGCGCGGGCACGTTCGACGTCAGCGTCGTGCGGCCGGCCGGTGCGGGGTTCGTGGTCATGGCGTCGGCCGGGTTGCCGGACGTCGGCGGGCTGGATCTGGACGCGGCCGTCGTCGCGCACGCGCGGTCGTCGACCGGCGGCGCGGCCGGGGCCTGGTCGCGGCTCGACTGGCCGCAGTCGCCGGCCGACCAGCAGGCGCGGCACGCGCTGTGGCGGGGCGCGAAGGCCGCGAAGGAACAGCTGTCGCGGCATCCGGCGACCGACCTGCACGTGCCGCTGGCCGGCGCCGACGTGCGGGTGACCCGCGAGGAGTTCGACAAGCTCGCCTCGCCGCTGCTCGAGCGGACGTCGGGGTTGACGCTGAACGTGCTGCGGGAGGCCGGGGTGGCGCCGGAGCAGGTCGGCGGCGTCTTCCTGGTCGGTGGGTCGTCCCGGATCCCGCTGGCCGCGACGCTGCTGCACCGCACGCTGCGGATCGCACCGACCGCGCTCGACTACCCCGAACTGGTGGTGGCCGAAGGCAGCCTCCACACCGCACCGGCGGCCCCCGCGACCAGCGTGTTGCCGCAGTCCGGGCCCCCGGGCCCGAGCTCCGCCGTCCCGACCAGGGAACTGGCCCCGCCCGACTCCGGCCCGCCGCGGCGGCGGCGCGCGTTTCTGCTCGGCGGCGCGGCGGCGGTGCTGGTCGTCGTCGTCCTCGCCGCGGCGGCCCTGCTGATCGTCAAGCCCTGGGAGCAGGGCCCGGTCACCGGGGCGACGAAGGCCGCCACGCTCATCGCCCACACCGACGACGTCAACGCGATCGCATTCAGCCCCGACAGCAAGCTGCTGGCCAGCGCGAGCGAGGACGACACGATCCGGTTCTGGGACGTCGGAACCCGTAAGACGACCCGCTACGACCTCAAGTTCACGGTCGGCCCGACCGCGCTCGCGTTCAACCCGGACGGCGACCGCCTGCTCTCGCTGTCCAGCGGCGACGTCCAGCTCTGGGACGTCGCGAGCCGCCGGACCGCGCTCGACACCGAACTGGACACCCGCGCGGGCCTGAAGAGCACGGGCACGCTCTCGTCCATCCAGTTCGCCGACGGCGGCAAACGGATGCAGGCCGCGGACAACTACGGCGACGTGCTCGCCTGGAACACGTCGGACGGCAAACGCGTCGCCACCCACCCGGCCGTCGCCGGCACCGACAAGCTCCTCAGTGACGTGACGCTCAGCCCGGACTCCGCGACGCTCGCGACGTACGAGTCGACGGACGGCCTCCGGCTCTACGACGTCCGGGAGAAAGTTCCGACCGGCGGACGGCTCACCACGGCGCCGGACGACACCGGGTCCTACGGCGAGCTGACGTTCAGCCCGGACGGCAAGTACCTGGCCGCCACCAACTCCGACGCCGAGGTCGTCGTTTTCGACCTCGCCACCGGAACGGTGAGCGCCACGCTGACCGGCCACACGAGCGCGGTCCGGACGATCGCGTTCAGCCCGGACGGCGCGGTTCTCGCGTCGGCGGGCGACGACAGCCGGATCCTGCTCTGGGACGTCCGGGACGACCGGCAGATCGGCCCGGCGCTCACCGCCCACGCGCCGAAGGCCGGAACCTCGGCCGACTCCATCCACGATCTGGCGTTCAGTCCGGACGGGAAGTACCTGGCGAGTGCCAGTACTGACAAAACGATCACCCTGTGGAGCATCGACCGAGGCTGAGGCCCTACCCCTGAATCGATCGAGGCGGCCCGGTAGGACGTCACGCGGGGCTGCTCGATAGGCTCCGTAGCGGAAAACACAGTCAAAGAGCTCGAGTTTTCGGCGAGGGAGCACGCGTGACCATCCGTGTAGGTATCAACGGGTTCGGACGTATCGGGCGCAACTTCTTCCGTGCCGCCCTGGAGTCGGGCGCCGACATCCAGGTCGTCGGCGTCAACGACCTGACCGACAACGCCACGCTGGCGCACCTGCTCAAGTACGACAGCATCCTCGGCCGCCTGCCGCACGACGTGAAGGCCGGCGCGGACGAGATCTCGGTCGGTGGCCAGACGATCAAGGCCCTGGAAGAGCGCGACCCGGCCAAGCTGCCCTGGGGCGACCTGGGCGCGGACGTCGTCATCGAGTCGACCGGCTTCTTCACCGACGCGGCGAAGGCCAAGGCGCACATCGACGGCGGCGCGAAGAAGGTCATCATCTCGGCGCCGGCCAAGAACGAGGACTTCACCGTCGTCATGGGCGTGAACGACTCGGACTACGACCCGGCGAAGCACAACATCATCTCGAACGCCTCCTGCACCACGAACTGCCTCGGCCCGCTGGCCAAGGTCCTGAACGATGCGTTCGGCATCGAAAAGGGCCTGATGACGACCGTGCACGCCTACACGCAGGACCAGAACCTGCAGGACGGCCCGCACAAGGACCTGCGTCGCGCCCGCGCGGCCGGCATCAACGTCGTCCCCACCAGCACCGGCGCGGCCAAGGCGATCGGTCTCGTGCTTCCCGACCTGGTGGGCAAGCTCGACGGCTACGCGCTGCGGGTGCCGATCCCCACCGGCTCGGCCACCGACCTCACCGTCGACCTGGCCCGCGAGGCCTCGGTCGAGGAGATCAACGCCGCCTACCGGGCCGCGGCCGACGGTCCGCTGAAGGGCTACCTGAAGTACAACAGCGACCCGATCGTGTCGTCCGACATCGTCACCGACCCGGCGTCCTGCGTCTACGACGCTCCGCTGACCAAGGTCATCGGCAACCAGGCCAAGGTCGTGGGCTGGTACGACAACGAGTGGGGCTACTCGAACCGCCTGGTCGACCTGGTGAACCTCGTCGGCAAGACGCTCTGACGAGATGAAGAGCCTCGACGACCTGCTCGCCGAGGGCGTGGCCGGTCGGCGCGTACTCCTGCGCGCCGACCTGAACGTCCCGCTCGACGGCCAGAAGATCAGCGACGACGGCCGCATCCGGGCGGTGCTGCCGACGATCACCGCGCTGCGTGACGCCGGCGCCCGCGTGATCGTCTTCTCCCACCTCGGCCGCCCGAAGGGCGCTCCGGACCCGAAGTACTCGCTCGAGCCGGTCGCGCAGCGGCTGGACGAGATCCTCGGCGCGCCGGTGACGTTCGCGACCGACACCGTCGGCCCGCAGGCCCAGGCCGCCGTCGCGAACGTCGGCGACGGCGGGGTCGTGCTGCTGGAGAACCTCCGCTTCAACGCGGGCGAGACCAGCAAGGACGACGCCGAGCGCCAGGCGTTCGCCCGGGAGCTGAGCAACTTCGCCGGTCAGGACGGCGCCTACGTGGACGACGCGTTCGGCGCCGTGCACCGCAAGCACGCCAGCGTCTACGACCTCGCGCAGCTGCGCCCGGCCTACGCCGGGTACCTGGTGGCCCGCGAGCTCGACGTGCTGAGCACGCTGACCGGGCAGCCGGAACGGCCGTACGTCGTCGTGCTCGGTGGCAGCAAGGTCTCCGACAAGCTCGGCGTCATCGACGCCCTGCTGCCGAAGGTCGACACGCTGCTCATCGGTGGCGGCATGTGCTTCACGTTCCTGGCCGCACAGGGCCACGGCGTCGGCGACTCGCTGCTGGAGCAGGAGATGATCGACACCTGCCGGCGGCTGCTCGCCGAGGGCGGCGACAAGATCGTGCTGCCGACCGACGTCGTCCTCGCCGACGACTTCAGCGCGGACGCGAACACCAAGGTCGTTCCGGCCGACGCGATCGAGGGCGGCTGGAAGGGCCTCGACATCGGCCCGGCCTCGGTCGAGCTGTTCGCCGCGAAACTGGCCGGCGCGAAGACCGTGTTCTGGAACGGCCCGATGGGCGTGTTCGAGCTGGCGCCGTTCGCCGACGGCACCCGCGGGGTCGCCGAGGCGGTGGCCGGCGTCGACGGGCTCACGATCGTCGGCGGCGGAGACTCGGCCGCGGCGGTGCGTCAGCTCGGCATCGAGGAGTCCCGGTTCGGGCACATCTCGACCGGCGGCGGTGCCTCCCTGGAGTTCCTCGAGGGCAAGGAACTGCCCGGTGTCGCTGCACTCGAAAGGGGCTGACATGGCGAAGAAGGTCAGCTTCGAGCGACGTCCGCTGATCGCGGGCAACTGGAAGATGAACCTCAACCACCTCGAGGCGATCTCCCTCACCCAGAAGATCGCGATCAGCCTCACCGAGGAGCAGCTCGCGCTGGTCGAGGCGGCGGTCCTCCCGCCGTTCACCGACCTGCGCAGCGTCCAGACGCTGATCCAGGGTGACAAGCTCAACCTCGCCTACGGCGCGCAGGACCTGTCGCCGTACGACTCGGGCGCCTACACCGGAGACATCTCCGGTGCGATGCTCGCGAAGCTCGACTGCACCTACGTGGTCGTCGGCCACTCCGAGCGGCGCGAGTACCACCACGAGGACGACGGGGTGGTGAACGCCAAGGTCAAGGCCGCGTTCAAGCACGGTCTGACGCCGATCCTGTGCGTCGGCGAGGGGCTGAGCGTGCGCGAGGCGGCCGGGCACGTGAGCCACTGCACCGAGCAGCTCGACCTGGCGCTGGCGAAGGTGACGGCCGAGCAGGTCGCGAACATCGTGATCGCGTACGAGCCGGTCTGGGCGATCGGCACCGGAAAGGTCGCGACCCCGGACGACGCCCAGGAAGTCTGCGGCGAGATCCGGAAGGCGCTGGCCGCGAAGTACTCGGAAGAGATCGCGAACGGCATCCGGATCCTCTACGGCGGCTCGGTCAAGGCGAAGAACGTCGCCGCGATCATGGCCCAGCCCGACGTGGACGGGGCCCTGGTCGGCGGCGCGAGCATCGACGCCGACGAGTTCGCGACGATCGTCCGGTTCCCCGAGCACGCGACGGCAGTCAGCTGAGTACGTCCGAATCGGCCGGCGGGGTGAACACCCCGCCGGCCGATTCGTCTGTGGTGATCGTGGTGGCCGGTGGCGAGCCGCCGGTCGCGACGGCGCTGGCCGGCCTGCCGCCGGGTGCGTTCGTGGTCGCGGCCGACTCCGGCGTGGACGGCGCCCACGGCATCGGGCTCCGCGTCGATCTGGCGGTCGGTGACTTCGATTCCGCGTCGGCGGGTGCGGCCGGCCGGGTGGTGGACGCGGGCGGCCGGGTCGAGCAGTACCCCACGGCCAAGAACGCCACCGACCTGGAGATCGCGCTCGACGCCGCCCTGGACCGCTCGCCGGAGCGGATCGTCGTGCTGGGCGGCGCCGGTGGCCGGTTCGACCACTGGCTGGCGGTGGCGTTCCTGCTGGCGTCCCCGTTGTACGCGTCCGTGGATCTGCAGGCGCGGTGGGCGGAGGCGACGGTCACCGTCGTCCGGCGGTCCGCGGAACTGACCGGGCAGCCGGGCGACGTCGTCACGCTGCTGCCGGTGCACGGTACGGCCGGCGGGATCCGGACCGAGGGCCTGGAGTACCCGCTGCGGGACGAGGATCTGCCGCCCGGCACCACCCGGGGAGTGTCGAACGTCCTCCTCGGAACCGGCGCGACCGTGAGCGTCCGCAGCGGGGTCCTCCTGGCGGTTCAGCCGGTCTCGCCCCGGACGCTGTAGGCACTGAGCCGGTCGATGGCCAGCGTGGCCGCGGCCGTGGCGAGCACGATCGTCGCCAGCACCGCGTAGAGGCCGGGCAGCCGCGAGTCCACCAGGTCGGTCGACGCGACCCAGTCCGACGTGGTCACCGCGAACTGCCGGATGCTCAGCCAGCGCACCCCGTCGAGGAGGTTCGCCAGCGTCGTCTCCCACAGCACCAGGTACCCGAGCGCGATCAGCACCGGACGCCTGCTCACGACGCTCAGCGCGACGAACAGCGCCGAGTACGCCACCGCGCCGACGAACGACCCGACCGCCAGCCCGATCCCGAGCCGGACCGAGTCGACCAGGATCCCGGCGACGAACATCGGGACCGCGGTGGCCAGCGTGGTGACGCCGATCGCCACGCCCAGCTTCGTCAGGATGATCGTCCCGCGCGGTACCGGCGTGGTCAGCATCGTGACCGCGCTGCCGTCCTCCAGCTCCGAGCCCAGGACGCCGGTGCCGACGATCAGCGCGATCAGCGGCAGCACCACCCCGAACCCGATCTGCGTGAGCACCGGGTCGGCCCACTTCTCCGGGTCGGCCCCGGACGCCCGGCCGATGACCGCGGCGACGAGCAGCAGCACCGGCAACGGCAGCAGGAGCAGGAACCGGCGCCGGCCGAGCAGCCCCCGGAGCGTGATCCGGGAGATCACTCGAATGATTGGCATGGTCCTAGCCCCCGATCAGGTACGAGAAGACGCTTTCCAGGGATTCGTCGGCGGGCAGCACCCGCAGGAGCCGCACCCCCGCGCCCCGGGCCGCGGTCGGCAGAGCCGACGTGAACGCGCCGTAGTCGCTGGCCCTCACCAGGACACCATCCGACTCCAGTTCGACGCCTGAGACCGACGTCAGGGCCAGCAGCGCCACCCCCAGCGTCCGGTCGTCGCTCGACGAGAGCCGGAACTCGTGCGGACGCTGGGTCATCAGCCGCCGGATCGCCCGGTGGTCGCCCGAGGCCGCCAGCCGCCCGGCCACCATCACCTGGATCGACTGGGAGACCTGCTCGACCTCCTCCAGGATGTGCGAGCTGAACAGGACCGTGCGTCCGTCCTCGCCCATCTGGTGCAGCAGGTGCATCAGCTCCAGCCGCTGCCTCGGGTCCATGCCGTTGAACGGCTCGTCCAGCAGCAGCACCGCGGGGTCGTGCACGAGCGCCGCGGCGACCCGGGCCCGCTGCCGCATGCCCTTCGAGTACGTGGCGACCCGGCGGTCGGCGGCCGGGCCGAGCCCGACCATCGCGATCGCCTTGTCGGCGGCGGACCGGGGGTGCGACAGGCCGTGCAGCGTCGCGGTCGCCTCGACCAGCTCGCGGGCCGACAGGAACCCGTACGTGTCCTCGCGGTCGACGACCAGGCCGAGCGTCCGGTAGATCGCCGGGTTGCGCCAGACCGGTGCGCCCTGCACCAGGATCTCGCCGCGCGACGGCGCGAGCAGCCCGGCCATGACGTGCAGCAGCGTGGTCTTACCGGCTCCGTTGGGGCCTAGCAGGCCGGTGACGCCGGGGCCGATCGCCATCGTGATGTCGTTGACCGCGACGACGTTGCCGAACCAGCGCGACACACCGCGCACGTCGATCGCGGGAGCCTGCGGGGGAGCCTGGGGCTCGGCCAGAACTTCGCTGGTCATGCCGGAACCTTTCGGTATCGGACCACCAGCAGCGCGGTGCAGGCGGCGACGACGACGACGAAGTAGACGGCCAGCAGCGGCCCGTGGGCGATCCGGTCGCCGCCGGAGAAGTTCCCGTCGCCCCCGGCATAGAGCCAGGTGGCGAGGTAGTTCAGGGCGGTCGGCGGGTTGGTCATCGAGACGAATTCACTGGTTCCCTGATTGACGTCGAGGGCCTCGGTGAACGCCACCGCGGGCGTCGTCACCAGGAACACCGCGACGATCGCCGCGGCCGCGACCGCCCGGCGCCGGACCAGCGACGCGATCAGCAGGCTGATCGACGAGAGCACCAGCGCGTGGGTGGCCGAGTGGGCCAGGCCGGCGCCGAAGTCGCCGGCGGCGTGCCAGACCCCGGTGGCGCCCTTGCTCGTCGACAGCGCGGCTCCCGCGAACATCAGCGTCACCGGCGCGGCCAGCACCAGGAACAGCGCGGTGATCAGGCCACCGAGCCGGGCCAGCGCGTAGTCGGTGCGGCGCAGCGGCCGCGCGAAGTACAGCGAGAGCGCCCGGGTCTGCTGGTCACGCGACGAGAGCTCGGGCGCGACCCCGGCCAGCAACAGGATCGACAGGAACGTCACCTGGTCGACGAACTGCGGGCTGGTCGCGATGTTCTGCTTGGTCTGCGACTCGATCACGGTGATCATCAGGCCGACGGCCAGGATGATCCCCATGATCGACCAGGTGTAGATCTTCGCCTTGATCCCGCGTCCGAGGCCGAACGCCGTGCGCAGCGAGTGCACGTACAGCGTGCGGAACGCGTAGCCGCGGCCCAGCCGCGGTCCGGTGTACCGCTGGTACCCGAGATCGTGAATGACGCCGGTGGTCATGCCGCACCCGCTTCCGATGGGCCCGAGAACAGCTCGGCGACCCGGTGCCGGCGCTGATCGAGCCGGTGCAGGGCCAGATGGAGGTCGTCGACCGCGTCGAGGATCAGGTCGTACGTCCGGTCGTCGACGAGCGGCACGAAGACGGTACGCCCGTCCTGCCGGGCGTCCGCGCCCCGGGAGATCAGCAGCTGCACCAGCGCTTCCGCGTTGGTGTCCACCTCGATCACGAGTTCGTTCTGGCCGGCGGTCATCGTGTCGACGCGGTCGGCACGGAGCAGCCGGCCGCCGTCGAGGGCCACCAGGTAGTCGCAGATCCGTTCGATCTCGCCGAGCAGGTGGGAGCAGATGACGACCGTGATGCCGAACTCGGTGCCGATCCGGCGGACGAGGTCGAGCATCGCGTCGCGTCCGGCCGGGTCGAGGCCGTTGGTCGGCTCGTCGAGCAGCAGCAGGTCGGGGTCGTGAACCAGGGCCTGGGCCAGCTTCACCCGCTGCTTCATGCCGGTCGAGTAGCCACCGATCTGCCGGTAGCGCTCCTCGTAGAGCCCGACGTGGCGCAATGTCTCGGACGCACGCTCGCGGGCGGTCGTCTTCGGCAGGCCGCTCATCCGCCCGAAGTGCGTGACCAGTTCGGCCGCGCTGAGGTCGGGCGGAAGGCAGTCGAACTCGGGCATGTAGCCGACCCGGGCGCGGATGAGCTCACCGTCGACGGTGGGATCGAGTCCGAGTACCTGGATGCTGCCGCTGGTCGGTTCCAGCAGCCCGAGGACGATTTTCAAGAACGTCGACTTCCCGGCGCCGTTCGCACCGACGAGGCCGACCACACCGCCGGCGGTGTCGGTACCCGACACCGCAGCCGAGTCGATCGTGACGGACAGGTCGTCCAGGGCCCGTACGCCACCGTCGTATTGTTTCGCCAGGGATTGAGTCGTAATGACGGTCACGGCCGGTAACTGTAGGGACCCCGAGCTCGTCCGCACATCGGGAATCCCCCCGACCGTGACCCTTACTCGAAAGTCTTGTTCCGGAGCGGGTCGCCGGGCGGATGACGCGGGGCCGACGTGTGCAGGGAACAAATGGTGCGTTCGGTCCGGAACGAGGCTCTGGAAGTGGCCCGTTGCCCGCGGGGGTGTCACGCGGGCAACGGGCAGTTCAACGCCAGAGCGCGGGATCGATCTGGATCTGGAACGGCTCTTCGATCGTGAACAGATCGCGGTGCTCGGTGGGCTTCTCGTACGTTTTGTTGCTGCCGAGCCGGTAGGCGTAGACGACGACCTCGGGCTCGGTCTCCAGCCGCAGGTAGAGCGGGATGCCCCAGGCGGCGTAGATCGCGACCTTGGTCGTGCGGTCGGGCGTGTAGGAATGCCGGGACACGACCTCGGCGGCGACCGACACCTCGTGCGGATGCGCCCAGCCGCGATGGGCGCCGCGTCGGGTCAGCTCGCGCGGGACCACGAGGATGTCGGGTGCGCGGAGTTCGGCGACGACCCGGCCGTCGTAGATCCGTACCTCGCCTTCCTGTACCGGCCAGTACTGGCTCGGGCACTGCTCCTCGAGGGCGTTGGCCAACCGGCGGCACGCCTCCTGATGCCAGAACGTCGGCCGGGGCGAGACGACTAACCGGCCGTCTTCGATCTCGTAGTGCACACCCTCGGGTACCTGCACGAGTTCTTCGTCGGACCATCCGTCCGGTGGTTCGTAAAGTCCTACCGCGGCTGTCATGCCGGACACCGTAGGGACCGGCGTGTGCCCCGGTGATCCCTCGGCGTATCGGCTCACGTCCGGAACGCATCAGGCGGACGCCAGGTGTATGCAGCCGCCGGTCAGCGCAAGGATTCCAGCTCGATCCGCACCGGAAACGGATCATCGGTCGCGAATATCGCCGTGTGCTCGAGCGGAGTCCGATATAGACCGGTCTCTTTATCCAAGCGATATTCGTACAGCGCAGGAATCGGCTTCGGTTCGATTCGCAGATAGAGCGGGATCTTCCATTCCGCGTAGAGCCCGACCTTCGTCATCCGGTCGGAGATGCGCGACGAACCGGAGACGACCTCGAGGACGAATACGGCGTCCTTCGGCTCGATCCAGCAACAGTTGGCCTCAGCCGTGGTCAACTTCCGAGGTACGACCATGAGGTCGGGCGAGCGCGCCTGTTTGACGTTTCCGTCCTCGTAGATCCGAATCTCGGCGTCCTGCAACGGCCACCAGTCGTCCGGGCACTGCTCCTCGACCATCTTGTTGGCCAGGTAGGCGATTCGTTGATGTTCGAAGGTCGGCCGGGGGGACACGGTGAGAATTCCGTCCTCGATCTCGTACCGGAGCTTTTCCGGGAGCGCATCCAGGTCCTCCTCGGGCCATCCGATGACGACGTCGTCCTTTTCGAGGTACGGGTCGTAGGAGCCTACGGCTGCAGTCATGAAATCGACCCTAGTAAACGGCTCTCCCGTCTCGGCATCCATCGGCGAGTGTGTGGAAATCGCGCGGTATACGCGCTCGCGGAGGCGCGCTTTTTCCACAGCTCGCGCCGGATCCGGTTCGATCGACCATTCGTCGTCCACAGAACGAGCCTAAGCCTTGACGGCAGCGGCCCGGCACCCCTGGAGGGATACCGGGCCGCGGGCAAAATCACGCCGGGAGGCTGGCCACCCCGGGCGCCAGGAACCGCTGACCCGTGACCTTCTCGGACACGCCGGCGCGGTCCAGGTACGGCGTGATGCCGCCGAGGTGGAACGGCCACCCGGCGCCCAGGATCATGCACAGATCGATGTCCTGCGCCGCCGCGACGACGCCCTCGTCGAGCATCAGCCGGATCTCCTCGGCCAGCGCGGCGAGAGCCCGCTCGCGGATCTCGTCCGCGGTGGGACCGCCGTTGCGCGGACCGTAGAGCGCGGCGACCTCGGGGTCGACGACCGGCGCCCCGCTCGACCAGTCGAGGAACGCGGTCTTCCTGGCGTCCACGACCTTCCGCATGTTCTCCGACACGTAGAACCGCGAGGGGTACTGCCTGTGCAGCGTCTCCGAGACGTGCAGCCCGATCGCCGGCCCGACCAGCTGCAACAGCAGCAGCGGGCTCATCGGCAGCCCGAGCGGCTCCAGCGCCCGGTCGGCCTCGAGGAACTCGGTGCCCTCGTCGATCGCGCGCGTGACCTCGCCCAGGAACCGCGTGAGCAGCCGGTTGACGACGAACGCCGGGGCGTCCTTCACCAGTACGCACGACTTGCCGAGGGTCTTGCCGACCGAGAACGCGGTGGCCAGCGAGGCGTCGTCGGTCTGCTCGGCCCGGACGATCTCCAGCAGCGGCAGCACCGCGACCGGGTTGAAGAAGTGGAACCCGACGACCCGCTCCGGGTGCGCCAGCGTCGACGCCATCTCGGTGACCGACAGCGAGGAGGTGTTCGTCGCGAGGATGCACTCCGGCGAGACCACGGCCTCGACCTCGGCGAACACCTGCTGCTTGACGCCGATCTCCTCGAACACGGCCTCGATGACGAAGTCCGCGTCGGCGAACGCGTCCTTGGTCAGCGAGCCGGTGACCAACGCCTTCAATCGGTTCGCCTTGTCCGGGGACACGCGCTTGCGCAGCAGCAGCTTGTCGATCTCCTCGTGGACGTACGCGACGCCCTTGTCCAGCCGGGCCTGGTCGAGGTCGGTGAGCACCACCGGCACCTCGAGCTTGCGGGCGAACAGCAGCGCGAGCTGACCGGCCATCAGACCGGCGCCGACGACGCCGACCTTGGTGACCGGCCGGGCCAGCTTCCGGTCGGGCACCCCGACCGGCCGCTTCGCCCGCTTCTGGACCAGGTCGAACGAGTACAGGCCGGCCCGGAGTTCGTCGCTCATGATCAGGTCGGCCAGCGCCTCGTCTTCGGCGGCGGTGCCGTCTTCGAACGACGCGGTCTTGGCCGCCGCGATCAGGTCGAGCGCCCGGTACGGCGACGGGGAGGCGCCGTGCACCTTGCCGTCCGCGACCGCGCGTCCCCAGGCGACGGCGTCGTCCCACGCCTGGCCCCGGTCGACCGGCGGACGCTCGACGACGACGTCACCGCGGAGGACGCCGGCGGCCCACTCCAGCGACCGCTCCAGGAAGTCGGCCGGGTCGAACAGCACGTCGCCGATGCCCAGCTCCAGGTACTGCGCGGGCTTGAGCATCTTGTTCTGGTTCAGCGCGTTCTCGACGATCACCTTCACCGCGTCACCGGAGCCGATCAGGTTCGGCAGCAGCCACGTGCCGCCCCATCCCGGCACCAGCCCGAGGAACACCTCGGGCAGTGCGAGCGCGGCCGCGCCGGACGAGATCGTCCGGTAGTCGCAGTGCAGGCCGATCTCGATGCCGCCGCCCATGGCGGCGCCGTTCACGAACGCGAACGTCGGAACGCCCGCTCCGCGCAACCGCGCGAACGCCTGATGTCCGAGGCGACCGATCTGCAGCGCCTGGTCGCGGTTCGTGATCCGGGGGACGCCGTCCAGGTCGGCGCCGACGGCGAAGATGAACGGCTTACCGGTGACCGCGATCGCCTTGACGCCCGGGGTGTGGGCGTCGATCTCGTCCATCGCCGCGGTCAGGGCAGCCAGCCCGCCGGGTCCGAACGTCGACGGCCGGGTGTGGTCCTTGCCGTTGTCCAGCGTGATCAGCGCGATCTCGCCGTCCAGGTCGGGCAGCGTGAGGAAACGGACGTAGGCCTGGGTGACGACCTCGTCGGGGAACTCCAGCGCGGTCACTTGCCACCCTCCCAGTTCGGGTTCTCCCAGATGACCGCCCCGCCCATGCCGATGCCGATGCACATCGCGGTGAGGCCGTACCGCACGTCCGGACGCTCCGCGAAGTGCCGCGCGAGCTGGGTGAAGAGCCGGACGCCCGAGGACGCCAGCGGGTGGCCGACGGCGATCGCGCCGCCCCACGGGTTCACGCGCTCGTCGTCGTCGGCGATGCCGAAGTGGTCGAGCAGCGCGAGGACCTGCACCGCGAACGCTTCGTTCAGCTCGAACAGTCCGATCTCGTCGATGCTCAGACCGGCCTTGGCCAGCGCCTTCTCGGTGGCCGGCACCGGGCCGACGCCCATCACCTCGGGCTCGACGCCGACGTAGGCGAACGACACGAGCCGCGCGCCGATCGGCAACCCGAGGGAAACGGCGACGTCCTCGGCGGCCAGGATGCTCGCGGTCGCGCCGTCGTTGAGCCCGGCCGCGTTGCCCGCCGTGACCCGGCCGTGCGGGCGGAACGGCGTCTTCAGGGTGGCCAGGCCCTCCAGCGTGGTCTCCGGGCGCGGTGGCTCGTCGGCGACGGCGAGGCCCCAGCCCTTCTCGGCGCTGCGGGTGGCCACCGTGACGAGGTCCTGCTGGATCTTGCCGTCGGCCAGCGCCTTCGCGTACTTCTGCTGGCTGCCGAGGGCGAACGCGTCCGCGCGGGCCTTGGTGAGGTGCGGGAAGCGGTCGTGCAGGTTCTCCGCGGTCTGGCCCATGACCAGCGCGGACGGATCGACGATCCGCTCGGAGAGGAACCGCGGGTTCGGGTCGACGCCCTCGCCCATCGGGTGGCGGCCCATGTGCTCGACGCCACCGGCGATCGCGACGTCGTAGGCACCGAACGCGATGCCACCGGCGACGCTGGTCGCCGCGGTCATCGCACCGGCGCACATCCGGTCGACGGCGAAGCCGGGAACCGACTTGGGCAGACCGGCCAGCAGCGCGGCGGTGCGGCCGATCGTGAGGCCCTGGTCGCCGGTCTGGGTGGTGGCCGCGATCGCGACCTCGTCGACGCGCTCGGGCGGCAGGGACGGGTTGCGGCGCAGCAGCTCGCGGATGGTGCGGATCACGAGGTCGTCGGCGCGCGTCTCGGCGTAGATCCCCTTGGGTCCGGCTTTGCCGAACGGGGTGCGGACGCCGTCGACGAAGACCACGTCACGGCTCGGACGGGACACAGGTCCTCCACGAATTCGGCAGTGGGTTCCTCGAATGCTACTCGCGGGTAACACTGCCCGGTAACGAGCGGGCGGCGTGTGACGCGGCACACCGCTCATGTAACACCGCGCCGGGTGCCCCCCGGGGGTGCCGCGGCGCGGCGACAGCCGGCATCGGCCCGTGCGGGTCACCGACTAGGGTGGGTGCCGTCGTGACTGGCGCAGTCTGAGGTGGAATCGACCACCGGGAAGCGACACCGACCCGTACGAAACACCGTGCGCCTGGGTGGGCGGGGCTGACCAACCCTCAGCGAGGAGCCGTCGATGACGCTCAACCAACCCGCCACACCCCATCTGGACGCCGAAGACCCCGACGTCGCCCGTCTCATCGAGGACGAGGCCCAGCGCCAGCAGGACTCGATCCGGCTGATCGCGTCCGAGAACTACGTGTCGGCCGCGGTGCTGGAAGCCACCGGGAGCGTGTTCACGAACAAGTACTCCGAGGGCTACGCCGGCAAGCGGTACTACGAGGGCCAGCAGTTCGTCGACCCGCTCGAGGAACTGGCGATCGCCCGCGCCAAGGCCGTCTTCGGCGTCGAGCACGCCAACGTGCAGCCGTACTCCGGCTCACCCGCGAACCTCGCGATCTACCTGGCGCTGCTGCAGCCGGGCGAGACCGTGATGGGCATGGGGCTCCCGAGCGGCGGCCACCTCACGCACGGCTGGAACGTGTCGGCGACCGGCAAGTGGTTCAACGCCGTGCACTACGGCGTCCGCAAGGAGACCGGACGCGTCGACCTGGACGAGGTGCGCGACCTCGCTCTGCAAGAGCGCCCGAAGCTGATCTTCTGCGGCGGCACCGCCGTCCCGCGGACGATCGACTTCGCCGGGTTCGCGGCCATCGCGAAAGAGGTGGGTGCGGTGCTCGCGGCCGACATCGCGCACATCGCGGGCCTGATCGCCGGGGGCGCGCACCCGTCGCCGGTCGGGCACGCCGACATCATCTCGACGACGACCCACAAGACGCTGCGCGGGCCGCGCGGCGCGATGCTGATGTCGACCGAGGAGTACGCGAAGCCGCTCGACAAGGCCGTGTTCCCGGGCCTGCAGGGCGGACCGCACAACCACACCACCGCGGCGATCGCGGTGGCGCTCAAGGAAGCGCAGACGCCCGAGTTCTCGACCTACGCGCACCAGGTCGTGGCGAACGCCGCGGCGCTGGCCTCCGCGTTGCTGGAGCGGGGCTTCGATCTCGTCTCGGGCGGCACCGACAACCACCTGATCCTGGCCGACCTGACGCCCAAGGGCATCGGCGGCAAGCCGGCCGCGAAGGCACTCGACCGGGCCGGCATCGAGTTGAACTACAACACGGTGCCGTTCGACCCGCGCAAGCCGTTCGACCCGTCCGGTATCCGGATCGGCACCGCGGCCGTCACGACCCGCGGTCTGACGCCGGCCGAGATGCCGCAGGTCGCCGACTTCATCGACCGGGCGATCGCCGCGTCCGGTGACGAGCCCGCGCTGGCCGCGATCGCGGGCGAGGTCCGCGAGCTCCTCGGCAGCTTCCCCGTCCCGGCCTGAGCGAGGACGTCCCCGCCTGAGCGATCAGAATTGGATCGGGCTCGCCGAGCGAGCCCGATCCGCTCTCACTCCGTGGCCAGTGCCTCGAGGAGGCCCGGGCCCACCAGACCGATCTGCCATTCCCGGGCGCCGTGGGTGCGCAGGGACTGCTCCACGCCGTCGAGCGAGAGCGGCTCGGGCGGGCTCCAGCACAGACGTCGCACGGTGTCGGGGGCGATCAGGTTCTCGGCCGGCACGTTGTGCTCGGTCGACAATCCCGTCACCACGGCCTTCGCCCGGGTCAGCCGTCCGGCCGCGGCCGGGTCGCGGTCGGCCCAGCGGTGCGCGGGCGGCGGACCGTCCCCACCGGTCGCGGTCGTCGGCAACCCGCCCTGCGGCAGCGCCCGGGCCTTGCCCAGCGCGTCGAGCCAGGTCGACGCCAGCCGCCGCGTCGCCCGGCCGGAGTACACCGGCAGCGACAGCAGCGCCCGCTCGTCGGCCGGGTCGGCCTGGGCCGCCGCGACGATCGCCGAATCCGGCAGCACCCGTCCCGGCGCCAGGTCGCGGCGCCGGGCGATCTCGTCGCGGGCCTCCCAGAGCGCCCGCACCCGGGCCAGCCCGCGGGCCGTCCGCACCCGGTGGATGCCCGACGTCCGGCGCCAGGGCTCGGCCCGCGGTGCCGGCGGTTTGCTGGCGACGAGCGCCGCGAACTCCTCCTCGGCCCAGGCCTGTTTCCCCTGCCGGGTGAGTTCCTCGGCCAGCGCGTCCCGCAGCTCGACCAGCAACTCCACGTCGAGCGCGGCGTACGTGAGCCACTCGACCGGCAGCGGCCGGGTGCTCCAGTCGGCCGCCGAGTGGCCCTTCTCCAGCGTCCGGCCGAGCACCCGTTCGGTCATCGCGCCGAGACCGACACGTTCGAAGCCCGCCAGCCGCCCGGCGAGTTCGGTGTCGAAGAGCTTCCGCGGACGCAGGCCCAGCTCGGCCAGGCACGGCAGATCCTGCGAGGCCGCGTGCAGCACCCACTCGGTGTCGACGATCGCCGCGTCGACGACCGCGAGGTCGTCGAACGGCAGCGGGTCGATCAGCACCGTGCCGCCGGCCTGCGCTCCACCGCGGCGCAGCTGGACCAGATAGGCCCGCTGCCCGTACCGGTAACCGGATGCCCGCTCGGCGTCGACCGCGACCGGTCCGGCCGCCGACGCCAGCCGCGCCGCCGCCTCCGCGAGTGCCTCGGCTGTGTCCACCGGATCGGGCGTGCCGTCCCGCGGCACGAGCAGGGGAACGGGAGCCGGTGGCTCGTTTTCCGGCGTTTCCGGTTGCTGTGTCCCGCCTGCACCAGGGTTCGCCGCGTCGTTCACGCCCTCACCGTAGCGAGACGCTCGGTCGCGGTGGGTGTCGGCACGCTCTGGACGTCCTCCGGACGGCTGTCATCACCCTCCTACGGGCGGCGGATAGGCGTCGGATGGACGTCAGAACGCGTTTCTCGTGTCGACCGGCTCGACCCTGCTCGCTACGGTGAGTTCCGTCCTTAGGCGTGAGCTGTGTGTGCAACCTGTCACCACGTCGCGCAGCCTGGAGACACAACTGGTCGGACCTGAAGGGCAGCTCACGATGTCAGACCGCGGAGACGAGTCCTTCGCCGCACCTTCTTCGTCCGGTGCGCCCACCGGTCCGTTACCGGGCCCCCGGCCGCCGACGAGCGGGTGGCCGCAGACGCCCCCGCAGAGCTACCGCGGGCCGGGTGTGCCGCCGCCGACGCCGAGTCAGACCACCGGCGCGTTCGGGTCCCCGGCCTACCCGCCGGGCAACCAGACGACCGCGGTGTCGTCCCCGCCGTACGGCGGTCCCGGCCCGACGCCGGGTGGCCCCGGGTACGCGTCCGGCGGGCCCGGGTACGCCTCGGGTGGCCCCGGGTACGCGTCCGGCCCTGGGTTCGAGTCCGGTGGTCCCGGCTCGCCGTTACCCCCGCGCCGGCCGTCCGACCGACGCTCCGCGCCGCGGTCGCTCGCGATCGGTTCGTTCCTCCTGACGCTGATCCTGCTGGTCGTCGTCATCGTCCAGACCGTGATGCTGGCCGGTCTCTCCGGCGACGTCGACAAGGCCCGCACCGCCCAGACCCGGGCCGAGTCCGCCGCGTCCAAGGACCGCGAGGACGTCGGCAACCTGACCAAGCGCATCCAGGCGCTGGAGGAGCGCACCGAGGGCACGCTCAACTCGACCGCGGTCGCCAAGAAGGTGCTGCCGTCGGTGTTCAGCGTCCGGGCCGGCCAGGCCACCGGCACCGCGTTCGCGTTCGGCAAGGCCCCGAACGGCGGCACGCTGCTGATCACGAACTACCACGTCGTCGACTCGCTGGTCTCCAGCGGCGGCAAGAACGCGACGATCCAGCGCGAGTCGGAGACCTACCAGGTCACGATCGACCGCACCGACAAGCAGCGCGACCTGGCCGTGCTGCGCACCACCGCGAAGTTCGAGCCGCTGAAGCCGGCCAAGGTCGCGGTCGAGCCCGGCGACCCGGTGATCGTCGTGGGTGCCCCGCTGGGCCTCACCGACACCGTCACGACCGGTGTGGTCAGCGCGGTCCGCGACGACGTCGAGGGCCTCAACACCCGGGTCATCCAGTTCGACGCCGCGATCAACCCCGGCAACTCCGGTGGCCCGGTGATCAACGCCGAGAGCGAGGTCGTCGGCATCGCCCAGGCCAAGATCATCGCCGAGGGTGCCGACGGCCTCGGGCTCGCGATCCCCATCAACGAGGTCTGCAAGGGCCTCATCTCCTGCTGATCCGAATCCCCGCACCCCCGCCGCACCGTCCGCCACGCGAACCACCAGGAGGCTCCCGTGTCCAATCCGGGCTACGGCAACCAGGGCGGCCCCTACCCGCCTGGCTCTCCATATCCGTCCGACCCGCAGTACGGCCAGCCGGCTCAGCCCGCGGATCCCTGGGCCCAGCCGGCCCCGGGCCCGTACCCGGCGGGCCCGACGCCGGGCAGTGAGTACGCGGCACCGGTCTCCGGCGCCGAGTACTCGGTGCCCGGCTACGCGCCGCCCCAGTCGGCCCCTCCGGCCCCGCCCGCCTCGACCCCGCCGTCGTCGGCGCCTCCCGGTGGCTACGGCACGGTTCCCGGCGGGTATCCGTCCGGCGGGTATCCGGCCGGCCCGTACCAGACCGGCCCGATCCCGACCGGTGGCCTCAATCCGCCCGGCAGCGGCGGTCCGGGGTACGCGACCGCGCCGTTACCCGCCGGCGCCGAGGTCGGACCGGCCGGCTACGGGCAGCCGCCCGCGAACCGCAACCGGGCGGCGATCGTCCTCGGTGCGGCCGCCGCCGTGCTGCTGGTGCTCAGCCTGGTGATGACCGGGCTGTTCATCACCAAGAACAACAAGCAGAACGACACCCAGGCGAAGCTCACCTCGGCCGAGCAGACGATCGACGAGCGCGACTCCACGGTCAAGACGCTGGAGAAGGATCTCCAGGAGACGAAGACCAAGCTGACGAACACCGAGCAGCAGCTCAGCGGGACGCAGCAGTCGCTGGGTCAGACGAACTCTGATAAGCAGATCATCTCGCAGTGCCTCAAGCTGGTGATCCAGACGATCGACGCGATCAACGCCGGCAACCAGGCCCAGGTCGACTCGCTGATCAAGCAACTCGACGCCCCCTGCAACAAGGCAGAGTCCCTGATCAAGTAGCACCACCGCTGCTTTGCCTGAAGCTGGAGCCCGCCGCGGGCGTCGCCCTCGGCGGGCCGTGCACTAGGCAGAGTTGTTGTTGTGGGCGGTTAGGACGGTGATTCCGGGGGGCGGGAGGCCGGCGGTGGAGGCCAGCAGGCCGCACCAGGCGTCCAGGTGGGGTGCGAGGTCGACGGAGGCGTCGAGCATCGGCGTCCAGGACGCCCGCACCTCGACGTCGGAGCTGGTCGGCGGCCCGGCGAGGTCACCGAACCGGGTCGAGCTCACCTGGGTGACCGTGCCGCCGATCGCCGCGTACTTGGCCCCGGCCAGATCGAGCGCGTCGAGCAGCCAGCTCCAGCCGACCGCGGCCAGCATCGGATCGGTGCCCATCTCGGACTCCAGCTCGGCGGTCACGTACGACACCACCCGCCAGTGCCCGTCCCACGCCTCCTGACCGGACGGATCGTGGAGCACGATCAACCGGCCGGTGGCGACTTCCTCGTCACCGCGCAGAACGGTGCCGGACAGCGCGAAACTGCGGGGGGCGAGGCGCTGGGGAGCCGGGACCTCCTCGAGCAGAATTTCCGGCCGCGTGTGCACCGCGCGCAGCGACGCCACGGCGAGCTCGAACTGGTCAGGCTCGGCGCCGGTGGGGGCCATGACTCAAGAGCGTAGGGGGCGCGGCGGAGCCCGCGCAGCGCGGCGCGCCGGTCTGCCCGTCCCGGGCGCCGAACGGTCGGCCGGGCCCCGGCGCCTCCGGCCCGCCCTCGGCGCGTCCCCGGCGGCGGCTCCCGTCTCGTCGGTGCTGGACGTCGCCGTGAAACCATGGCCGTCATGACCGACACCGCAACGCCCCTCGGTGGCCCGCCGCACGCCGACGGCGGCCTCGGCTCCCAGATCGCCGCGCGGCAGGTCACCGTACGTGCGCCGGTGGCGGCCGAGCTCGCCGACGGGCCGTTCCTGCGCGCCTGCCGACGCGAGCCGGTGCCGCACACGCCGGTCTGGTTCATGCGTCAGGCCGGTCGCTCGCTGCCCGAGTACCGGAAGGTCCGCGAGGGCATCGGCATGCTCGATTCGTGCCGCCGCCCCGACCTTGTGACCGAGATCACGCTCCAGCCGATCCGCCGGCACGGTGTCGACGCGGCGATCTTCTACTCCGACATCGTCGTCCCGCTGGTCGCGATCGGCATCGGGCTCGACATCGTGTCCGGCGTGGGCCCGGTCATCGACGAACCGATCCGGACCGCGGCCGACGTCGAGCGTCTGCGGCCGCTCGATCCGGGCGACGTCCCGTACGTGACCGAGGCGGTCGGCTCGCTCGTCGGTGAGCTCGGCGCGGTGCCGCTGATCGGCTTCGCCGGTGCCCCGTTCACGCTGGCGAGCTACCTCGTCGAGGGCGGTCCGTCACGCACGCACGCCCGCACCAAGGCGCTGATGTACGGCGACCCGGAGCTGTGGCACGCGCTGTGCGGGCGGCTCGCGGCGAT
Organism: Cryptosporangium sp. NPDC051539; assembly: GCF_044454545.1. Classification (NCBI taxonomy): domain Bacteria; kingdom Bacillati; phylum Actinomycetota; class Actinomycetes; order Cryptosporangiales; family Cryptosporangiaceae; genus Cryptosporangium; species Cryptosporangium sp. NPDC051539. The sequence continues at coordinate 270,262 of NZ_JBITDV010000002.1, forward strand.
CGCGTCGGCGTTCCTGCGGGTGCAGGTCGAGGCCGGGGCGTCCGCGGTGCAGCTGTTCGACTCCTGGGCCGGAGCGCTCTCCGAGGCCGACTACCGCGAGTACGTCCAGCCGCACTCCGCGCGGGTGCTCGCGGAGCTCGCCGAGACCGGCGTGCCGAAGATCCACTTCGGCGTCGGCACCGCCGAACTGCTCCCGGCGATGGCGCAGGCCGGTGCCGACGTCGTCGGTGTCGACTGGCGGACGCCGCTGGCCGCGGCGTCGCGGCGGATCGGTCCCGACAAGGCGGTTCAGGGCAACCTCGATCCGGCCGTGCTGCTCGCCGACCGGAACATCGTCGAGCAGCACGTCGCGCGGGTGCTCGCCGACGGCGCCGCCGCGCCCGGGCACATCTTCAACCTCGGGCACGGCGTGCCGCCGGAGACCGACCCGGACGTTCTCACCCGGGTCGTCGAGCTGGTCCACGAGAGGTCGGTCAGGCCTTAGGGCCCACCGGCTCCTTCGGTGCCGGTGCCGGTGCCGGCGCCGGCGCCGGCACCGGTTCGGCCGCGGCCGGGGGAGCCGGCGGAACCGGGCGGCGCCGCGAACGGCGCAGCGCCCACCACGCCGGGACGCCGACCACCGCGATCGCGACCAGGAACGGCGCCAGCCAGCCCAGCACCATCAGCAGGACGGTGATCGTGCTGACGAACGCGTCCCAGCCGTTGCGCAGCCCCACCCACAGTCCGCGCTCCTTCTTCTTCGCGACCGGCGCGGGGGCGGACGGTTCGGTCAGCGTCAGCGTGATCGTGCTGTACGAGACCTGGTCGTTGATCGTCCGGCGGCTCGCCTCGGACGCCGCCAGCTCGCTCTCCCGGCTGGTCAGCTCACGTTCGATCTGGGCCAGTTCGGTGATCGAGGTCGCCCGCGACAGCAGCGCGCGGACCCGGTTCACGCTGAGTCGCTGCGCGGCGATCCGGGCGTCCAGATCGATCGTCGCCGTCTGCAGATCCTCGGTGCCCAGCCGCCGCGCGGTCTCTTTCCCGAGCCGGGCCAGGCCGTCCACCGTCGTGGTGAATTTCGCGGACGGGACGCGGAGCGTAAGCGTCGCGTAGAGCCGCTCGTCGGACACGTGCCGCTCGTCGCCGGAGATGTAACCGCCGGCCGCGAGCGTCGTCTGCACGGCGCGGCTCGCGGTGGCGGTGACGTCCTCGGCGGTGAGCGAGAGCGCGCCGGTGTAGACGAGCGCGCGCTTCGGGTTGCCCAGGGTCGTGGGCGTGCCCGGCTTCTGCCCCGGGACCGCCTCCTTCTGCGAGTCCGCCGGTGCCTGCGGTGCGGCGGCCTGGTAGCTCGGGGCCTCGCCGACCGTGTCGGCCCGGCCTCCGCTGGTGGACGAGGCGCTGTCGTTGCTCGAGTCGTTGCTGCTGCATCCGGCCAGCACCAGCACGGCGATGATCGACGCCGCCAGTAACGCAGCGGGCTTGCGGTTGTCCATGGTGGTCCCTCTGGTCGGGGGGCTGAGTGCCGATACGACGCCGCCACTCCCGCCGTGGTTCCGGCCGAAACCGGTTCGTGACCCGCGACCGACCCGGGGGACCGGCCCGCGGACGGCCGCGCATCGTGACGCTGCACACGTCTGCGGGATTCGGGACCGTCGTCCCCGGCGATCCGGACGGCGGGTGCGGCACGATGAATCCGTGCTGTTCGACGACCGATTTCCCCGACCGAGGCACGTGGTCGTGATCGGCGGTGGCATCGCGGGGCTGGCCGCGGCGCTCCGTCTGCGCGACACCGCCCCGGACGGGATCACGGTCACCGTGATCGAACAGGCCGGGAGCGTGGGCGGGAAGCTCCGCAGCGGCTCGGTGGCGGGCGTCCCGATCGAAGACGGCGCCGAGTCGTTCCTGCTCCGCGTTCCGGAGGCGCGGGCGCTGGCCGAGCGCGTCGGCCTGGGCGGCGACGTGGTCAGCCCGACCTCGGCCGGAGCCACCGTCTGGGTCGACGGCCGGCTGCGCGCGATCCCGGGCGGCAACGTGATGGGCATCCCGGCCGACCTGGAGGCGACCGCCGCGTCCGGCGTGCTGAGCGACGAAGGCCTGGCCGCGGTGCGCGCCGAGCCCGGACGCCCGGGCTCGCCGCTCGGCGAAGCGGACATCTCGGTCGGTGACCTGGTCGCCGACCGGCTCGGGCCCGAGGTCGTCGATCGCCTGGTCGAACCGCTGCTCGGCGGCGTGTACGCCGGTCGGGCCGCCAACCTCTCACTGCGGACGACGATGCCGGCACTGGCCGCGGGCCTGGCCGACCAGCCGTCGCTGATCCGGGCCGCACGGGCCAGCCGCGGCGCGGCACCCCAGGGCCCACCGGCTCCGGTGTTCGGCACCGTGCGTGGCGGGCTGTCGCGGCTGGTCACGACCGTCGCCCATGAGTCGAAGGCGGCGATCCGCACCGGGCTGCCGGTGCGCGGGTTGCGTCGCGCCGACGACGGCTGGCACCTCACGGTCGGCTCGGCCGGTCTCGGCGGCAGCACGACCGTGCACGCCGACGCGGTGGTGCTGGCGGTGCCCGCCGCCCCGGCGTCCAGACTGTTGACGGACGTGGACGAGGACGCGGCGAAGACCGTCGGGGTGCTGGACTACGCGTCGGTCGCGCTGGTCTCGTTGGTGCTGCCGGGCCGGCTGGCGTTGCCGCCGGGAACCGGCGCACTGATCCCCGCGAGTGCCGGACGCCTGGTCAAGGCCATCACGTACGTCTCCCAGAAGTGGGGGCACGTGCTCGAGGACTATTCCGGCGAGCCGGTGACCGTGATTCGCGCGTCGGTCGGCAGGCACGGGGAGGAAGCCGCGCTGCAGCGCGACGACGACGCGCTGATCGCGGCGGTGCGGGAAGAACTCACCACGCTGCTGCCGCTGCCCGGCGGGTGGCCGGTGCCGCTCGGGACGAAGCTGAACCGGTGGGGTGGCGCGCTGCCGCAGTACACGCCGGGGCATCTCGGCCGGGTCGCCGCGGTCCGGACCGCGCTGGCCGGTGAGCCGACGCTCGCGCTGGCCGGGGCCGCGTACGACGGGGTCGGTATCCCGGCCTGCATCCGTTCCGGGCAGGCCGCGGCCGATCAGGTACTGTCCGCGCTCGCAACCTTGAGAGGAGAACCCGTCCATGGCTGAGCCGTCCACGGGCCACAACCCGAACGCGCAGCGGATCCGGGAGCTCAACGACTCGATCCGGTACACGATGTGGTCGGTGTTCCGGGCCGAGACCCCGCTCCCGGCCGACCGCGTGGCGCTGAGTGCCGAGGTCGAGGAGCTGATCGAGCAGCTGGGCCAGAAGGACGTGGTGGTGCGGGGCGTCTACGACGTGGCCGGGCTGCGCGCCGACGCCGACCTCATGGTGTGGTGGCACGCACCGTCGTCGGACGCCCTGCAGGACGCGTACTCGCGGCTGCGGCGCACCGAACTGGGCCGGCACCTGCAGCCGGTGTGGTCGCAGCTGGCGTTGCACCGCCCGGCGGAGTTCAACCGGAGCCACATCCCCGCGTTCCTGGCCGACGAGAACGCCCGGGCGTACGTGTGCGTGTACCCGTTCGTCCGGTCGTACGAGTGGTACCTGCTCCCGGACGAGGAGCGCCGCGCGATGCTCGCCGAGCACGGCAAGATGGCCCGCGGCTACGCGGACGTGCGTGCGAACACCGTGGCGTCGTTCGCGCTGGGCGACTACGAGTGGATCCTGGCGTTCGAGGCCGACGAGCTGCACCGGATGGTCGACCTGATGCGCGACCTGCGCGCGTCGACCGCCCGGCGCCACGTCCGCGAGGAGATCCCGTTCTACACCGGCCGTCGTAAGCCGGTCACGGAGATCGTCGCCTCGCTGCCGTGAACGACGAAGGGCCCCCGTGGGGGCCCTTCGAAGCGGCTCAGGCCTTCTCGGGCTCGAGCGTCAGAGAAATCGAGTTGATGCAGTAGCGGTCGTCGGTGGGGGTCCCGTAGCCCTCACCGTGGAACACGTGCCCGAGGTGCGAGTTGCAGGCCGCGCAGCGGACCTCGACCCGCTTCATGCCGAGCGTGCTGTCCTCGATCAGGACGACGTTCTGCGCGTCCGACGGAGCGTAGAAGCTCGGCCAGCCGCAGTGGGATTCGAACTTGGTGTCCGAGCGGAAGAGCTCGGTGTCGCAGGCGCGACAGTGGTAGACACCGACGGTCTTGGTGTCCGTGTACTCGCCGGTGAAGGCCCGCTCGGTACCGGCCTCCCGGAGAACGTGGAACTCCTGCGGAGTGAGCTGAGCGCGCCACTCCGCATCCGACTTGACAACGGTCGGCTGCGTGTGCTGGGTCATGTACCCAAAAGTACCTGGACCTCGGATTTATTTCTGCGGCTCCGGCGGGCTGACCGACTCTTCCGGGGTCGGCTCCACGTCGATCTCCGGGGTCGCGTCGGGCTCCGGCCCGGGTGGGCGCGACGCGGCCGGTACCACCAGGTAGCCGACGATCGGGTCGTGGTCGGTCCAGCGCGCCGCGAACTCGCTCTGCGCGTGCACGACGTCCACCCTCGACGCGCTCAGCGACTTGCTGACCAGGACGTGGTCGAGCAGCATCGCGTTGCCCTCGACCAGCGTCGAGTACCGGTCGGCCGGGTCGAGCCGCGCCGCCGGGTCGCTCAGCACGCCACCGCCGGTCAGCAGCCCCAGCGTCGCCGAGTTCTCCGCGTCGGAGATGCCGCCGACGACCGCCACCGCGGCGTCCGGATCGAGACGGAGCAGCGAGTCGACGAAGCCGCGGATCACGGCGGCCTGGCTACCGCGCTGCTGCAGCGACGGGCTGTGCGGCGGTTGCACCCGGCCGAACAGCGGGTCGTCGCCGTTCGTGGTGACGAAGTGGTCGGCCAGCACGAAGACCGTGCGGCCGCGGAAGCGGAACTCGCCCGCCAGCGACTTGCGGGCGTCGTTGAACGCCGGGCTGGCGGTGGCGATCCGGCCGGGGGAGAGCGTCAGGCCGGGCTCGCCGTCGATCAGCTGCGCCTCGGTGGCGGTCGTGGAGTCAGGCGTCCCGCGGTCGACGAACGCCACCCGGGCCGGGTTGTAGAGGAAGCCCACGCGCCGGTTCTCGGCCCCGGACCCGTCGCGCCCGGCGACCGGGTCGATCTGGCGGTAGGCGTAGCTCGGCCCACCGGCGCTGCGGATCGCGTTCACCAGCGCGGTCCAGCCCCGGACGGCGCTGACCTGGTCGGTGTACGTGCGCCCGTCGTCGTCCGGCATCTCCTCGACGGCCAGGACGTCCGGCGCCCGCAGCGACTTCACGACGGTGGTGGCGAGCTGGCGGACCGGCTCGGGCTCGCCGGTCAGGTTGACCGAGCCGACGTTGATGCCGGCGACGGTCAGCTCGCCGGGCTTCGGGACCGGCGCGGTCTCCGGCCGGAGCTTGGCGCTGCGGCTGCCGGGCGTCGTCAGGACGTGGAGGCGGAAGTCGCCGCCGCCGTAGTCGAGTACGCCCTCGACCGGGCCGGGCAGCCGGTCGCCGACGTTCGCCACCGGAAGCGGCGTCAGCAGGTCGTCGAGCAGGACGCGTTCGGTGTTCGGGTCGGTGGGCGTGTAGCGCAGGCCGCCGCGCTTGGTCCGGGGCGACCCGGCGCCGCCGGGCAGCACCGGCAGCTGTCCATTCAGGCTGGTCGGGCCGAGCACGACCGGGTCGGTGATGCGGACCAGCATGCCTTCGAGCGATTCGTAGAAGTCGAGCGCGTTCAGTGAGGGCGCGAACAGCCGGTTGCCCTCGACGTCGCCGGGCGCGTCGGTGCGGATCGCGCTGGGCGGGGTGCGCCCACCCGGCCCGATCAGCACCGGCACCGGACGCCGGGCCGCGTTGCTGAGCACCGAGACCGTGGGCCGGATCAGCTCGGTCGTGGTCAGGTTGTCGCTGCCCGCGGAGCCGCCCGGCCGGTACTCGGTGACGGTTCCCGCGACCTGCACGGTGTCGCCGCTCTGGATGCGGGGCGCGGTGCCGGTGAAGACGAACAGCCCGTCGCTGGTCGAGGGATCGTCGTCGGGTTCCGGGTCCTGCATCCAGAACCCGGTGCGCCCGATCGCGGTGACGACGCCGGGCACGCTGGTGACCAGCCGGCCGGCGAGCGGCGACATGTGTGAACGGCCCTGGATGTCGGCGATGCGGGCGGTGCGGCCGGCGGTGTCGCCCTGGCCGCCGGGCGGCGACGGGGTGGCCGCGACGAAGTCGGCCGAGTTGTCGTTGGTGTCGATGCCGCCCGCGGAGCTCAGGCCCCCGATGCCGTTCTGCGGGTTCTGGTCGTTCTCGACCCCGGCCGGGCCGCCGGGGTCGTCCTCGATGCTCGACGTGCCCCTCCCGCTGGACACCTTGATGTCGCGGCGGATCGCGGCCGTGGTCGACGAGAGCGAGGGCGCCGGGCGCCCCTCGGCGTCCTCGGCGTTGCCGTACCCGACGAAGTCGCGGACGCCTTCCACCGTCGTGCAACTGGCCACGCAGTGCAGCGGGGCGGTGTTCTTGACCAGCGCGACCTTGCCGCTGGTGGAGCCCAGGTCGATCGAGCCCTTGACGTCGGCCGGGGGCAGGCGGGTGGTGCCGTTGCGTCCGCCGGCCTCGGCGACCAGGTACCGGCCGCCGGCCGGGATCCGCCCGGACAGCGCGGTGACCGCCCAGCTGCGGTTGCGTGGCGGCGCGAACTGGACGCTCCAGCCGGCCAGGTCGACCGGCTCGTCACCGCGGTTGATGAGCTCGACGTAATCGTTGGTCCAGATCGAGCCGGGCTCGCCGCCACCGCCGTAGACCTGGCTGATGACGAGGTCGGCAGGCGTCGACGCGGTGCCGATCGTGGACGACGTGGCGGTCGCGGTCAGTGCGACCGCGACGAGGAACGCGGGTACCGCGGACGGTAAGAGGAACGACGGCTGCCGCAGGACCTTCGCGAACGGGCCGCGACGTACGTGCCTCTGTGGGCGCTTCTTTACTGCATGTCGCGTTCGGTGCGCATGCCTCCCGCTCGTACGCTCGCGTCCCACGAGCGCACACGCTACCTGTGTAACCGGGAGCCGCGGGGGTGGGCGGCCGAGCCGACCACCCCCGCATCCTCCGAACGGCGGCTCAGTCGACCGTTGCGTACGACCTGCGGGTCGGCGGCATGGAACTGCGACCCTTCCGGTCCGGACGAACGGCCAGCACCTGGTGGATCGAGATCCGGTTCCGCTCGAACGCCAGTGCCGAACCGGCCATGTACAGGCGCCAGACCCGGGCCCGGCCGACCGATGTCAGCTGGACGGCCTCGGCCCAGTTCTGCTCCAGATTGCTCACCCAGGCCCGCAACGTCTTCGCGTAGTGCTCACGCAGCGACTCGACGTCCCGGACCTCGAAGCCGACGCTCTCCAGCCGGTCGGAGATCCAGCCGGGGGACTGCAGTTCGCCGTCCGGGAAGACGTATGCGGTGATGAACGTCCGCTCGGTCTTGCCCTGACGCCGGGATTCGAGGGTGTCGGTGACCGTCGGCGGCTGGGTGATCTGGTGGCTCAGCAGCCGGCCACCCGGCTTGAGCAGCCCGTACAGCAGCTCGGCGTACTGCTGCCACTGCCCGGTGCCGACGTGCTCGGCCATGCCGATGCTGGAGATCGCGTCGTACGGGCCGTCGTCGATGTCGCGGTAGTCCTGCTCGCGGATCTCGACCAGGTCGGCGACGCCGGCGGCCGCGGCCCGCTTGGCCGCGCCCACCGCCTGCTCGTGCGAGTTCGTGACGCCGACGACGTGGACGCCGTACTCGCGGGCGGCGTGGATGGCCATCGTGCCCCACCCGCAGCCGACGTCGAGCATCCGCATGCCCGGCTTCAGCCCGAGCTTGCGGGCGATCAGTTCGACCTTGTTGGTCTGCGCCTGCTCGAGCGTCGTGGTGTCGGCCGGGTCGTCGAGCTCCGGCCAGTAGGCGCAGGAGTAGGTCATCGACTCGCCGAGCACGAGCCGGTAGAACTCGTTGCCGACGTCGTAGTGGTGGCTGATCGCGGCGGCGTCCCGGCGGCTGCTGTGCAGCAGGCCGCCCTGTGGACGCATCTCCTCGGCCGGCGGCGCCGGGTTGGTGCCGATCGCGCCCAGCCGCAGCGCCGCGGCGAGGAGGATCCGGCGGTCCTGGTTGTCGAGATGCATGCCCTGCGTGCTGTCGAACAGGTGCAGCATCTGATCGAGCGCCTCGATGAAGTCGCCCTCCACCGTGAGGTCGCCCGACACGAAGGCGCGGGCCATGCCGACCTCGTTCGGGGACCAGACCAGGCGGCGCAGGGCTCGTCGGTTCCGGACCACGAGGGTCGGGCCATCCTCGCGCTCGGAGGGGCCGATCGAGCTGCCGTCCCAGGCCCGGATGCGGACCGGCGGTTCGGTGCCGAAGATCGTGGTGACGACGGGGCGTAACCGGTCGGCGACAGTTTCCTGCCGGTTAGCAAGGTACGTCATTGGTGCTCGTCCTTTCGCTCACCCACCGTGGCAAAACGGTGAAGTCACGAGATTGGCGCAACCTCAACTATGAGGTTGCTTAAACCAACTTCTTTTTCTGAATCATGCACCCGGAAGAGCAGTTGTCGAGCCGAATAAATACGGTGATCGCGCACACAGTCACCCGTGGTACCAGGGATTCCTCGCGTTGGGCAGCGGTTGACCGGCTGCGTGGACGCCCGGGCGGTAGCGTGCTGCCATGGCGTCACGAGCAGCGTCTCCGGCGGTCGAGGTCCCGGTCGGCGACAGAGTCGTGCGGATCAGCAACCCCGATCGGGTCTACTTCGCCGAGCCCCACGTCACGAAGCTCGACATCGTCGAGTACTACCTCTCTGTCGGTGACGGCATCGTGCGAGCGCTTCGCGAGCGCCCGTGCATGCTGCATCGCTATCCGGACGGGGTGTATTCCGCCGACGGCGCGGAGGGCGAGAAGATCTACCAGAAGCGCCTCCCGAAAGGGGCGCCCGACTGGGTCGAGAGCGTCCAGGTGAAGTTCCCCAGCGGACGCAGCGCGGACGAGTTGTGCGTGACCGAGCTCGCGTCGGTGGCCTGGGCGGTCCAGATGTCGACGGTGGAATTCCATCCCTGGCACTCCCGCCGCGCGAACACCGAGCAGCCCGACGAACTGCGCATCGACCTCGACCCGCAGCCCGGCACCGGCCTGGCCGAAGCGCGCCAGGTCGGCGGCGTCGTCCACGAGATCCTGGACGAGCTGGGCTGGGCCGGTTGGCCCAAGACGTCCGGTAACCGGGGGATCCACATCTACGTGCGGATCCGCCCCGACTGGACGTTCACCGAGGTCCGGCGGGCCGCCCTCGCGTTCGCCCGCGAGGTGGAGCGGAGGGTTCCGCAGCTGGCGACGACCGCCTGGTGGAAGGAGGAGCGCGGCGAGCGGATCTTCGTCGACTTCAACCAGAACGCGCGTGATCGAACGATCGCGAGCGCGTACAGCATCCGCGGGCGGGCCGGTGCGCTGGTGTCCACGCCGATCACCTGGGCCGAACTGGCCGACGTCGAGAGCGAGGACTTCACGATCCGTACGGTGCCGCCGCGCTTCGCCGAGCTGGGTGACCTGCACGCGGGCATCGACGACGTCGCGGTCGGCATCGAGCCGCTGCTGGAGTGGTCCGAGCGCGACGCGCGCGACCTCGATCTGGGCGACGCGCCGTACCCGCCGAATTACCCGAAGATGGAAGGCGAACCGATGCGGGTGCAGCCCAGCCGGGCTCGCAAGCAGGTGTAGGCCGGTTGCTTTCCGGGCCGGGGTAGTGACGCGGGCCACACTCGCGGGTCATGCTCAGGAAGACCGCGACCCGTCCACCAGGAGGCGCGCATGCCCGAGCAGGGCCGAACCCCATTGTCCAGGCCGCAGCGAACCCTTTCTCCGCACAGCCGTCCGCAGCAGGCCCGCGCCGCCGGGGGAACCGGCCCCGGAGCGGAGGTCAAGGAACGGGTCGTCGAGGTCCTGGTGCGCGTCAGCGACGCGGAACTCGGTGGTGCGCTCGGGCGCCCGGACTCACCGCGGGGCGTGGTGCTGTTCGCGCACGGGTCGGGCAGTTCCCGGCACAGCCCGCGGAACCGTCAGGTCGCGAAGGCGCTGTACCGGGCCGGATTCGCGGTAGTGCTCGTGGATCTGTTCACGGCCGAGGAGGCGCAGGAAGACCAGCGCACCGGCCGGGTGCGGTTCGACATCGACCTGCTCGCCCGCCGGGTGGACGAGTCGGTCGGGTGGCTCGCCGAGTACCCGGAGACCCAGGGGCTTCCGATCGGCCTGTTCGGGGCCAGCACCGGAGCCGCCGGTGCGCTGGCGGCCGCGGCGCAGCGTCCGGAGACCGTACGGGCCGTGGTGAGTCGCGGCGGCCGGCCCGACCTGGCCAGCAGCTGGCTGCCCACGGTGGCCGCGCCGACGCTGCTGGTGGTCGGCGCACTCGACCACCCGGTGCTCGAGCTCAACCGCCAGGCCCAGGACGCTCTCGGCGGCCTGGCTCGGGTCGAGGTGATCCCGGGCGCCACCCACCTCTTCGAAGAACCCGGCTGCCTCGAGCGAGTCGGGTCACTCACCACTTCGTGGTTCGAGACCCACCTCTAGGTGCACGGCCCGCCCAGGTCGGCGCTGCCGAGCGGGCGCGACCACTTGAGTATGTCCAATGCGCGGCGCGGTCGCGCCCGATCGGCAGCCCCGCCCTGGGCGGGCTCCAGGTCAGTACGCGGTGGCTCAGGTGGCGGGGCAGTCAGTACGCGGTGGCTCAGGTGGCGGGGCAGTCCAGGTTGTCGGGGGGCGGGGCGGTGGTGATCAGGTAGTTGCTGATGTTCTCGCGGATGCAGTTGGTCTGCGGGTACGCGGTGTGCCCTTCGCCCTCCCACGTGACCACCCGGCCGGTGCCGAGCTCGTTCGCGAGTTTCGCGGTGTTGGCGTACGGCGTCGCCGGGTCGCCCTTGGTGCCCACGACGACGATCGGCGGCGCCCCGAGCGCGGTGCCGACCGGGTACGGGTCGTGCGTGCCCGGCCACACCGCGCAGCTCAGCAGCGTCATCGCCAGCGGTGCCCCGAACAGCGGGTATTTCTTGCGCCACGCGGCCTGCAGCTTCCGCACGGTCGCGACCGTCGGGGGATTCCGCTCGTCGGTGCAGCTGATCGCCGTGAACGCGTCGGTCATGTTGTTGTAGACGCCGTCGGAGAGCCGGCCGGTGAAGTTGTCGCTCAGCGAGAACACCCCGGCCGGGTCGCCCTTCGCGATGTCGGCGATCGCCCGCTCCAGCGTCGGCCACTGTGCCTTCACGTACAGCGCGGCGGTGACCGCCGAGAGCACGTGCCCGGTCGTCGCCGTGCGGGTGTCGGTTCCCGTCCCGCGCACCGGCTTCTTCTGGACGTCGATCAGCACGTTGTGCAGCGTCAGGCGGGCGTTCGGGCCGATCGGGCAGCCGGTGCCCTTCGCCCGGCACGCGGCCGCGAAGTTGTTGAACGCCTTCTCGAAGCCGGCGGCCTGCCCCTCCGAGGCGGTGACGCCGTCGAGGTTCGGGTCGACCGCGCCGTCGAGGACGAACGCCCGCACGCGGCTCGGGTACAGGTGCGCGTACACCGCGCCGAGCAGCGTCCCGTACGAGTAGCCCAGGTACGTCATCTTCGGGTCGCCCAGCGCCTCGCGGATCGCGTCCATGTCGCGGGCGGTCTGCTCGGTGCTGTAGTAGCCGAGCGTGCCCTGGTACTGCGATGCGCACGCGTTCGCCGCGGTGCGCCAGATGCCGACCTGCTCGTCGAACTCCTTCTGCGGCGCCGGATCGGGGTTCGCCGCGGTCAGCTGGTCTTTGCTCGCCGCGGGCAGGCAGTCGATCGGCACCGACTTGCCGACGCCGCGCGGGTCGAACCCGACGATGTCGAAGCGCTCCATCACGTCGCCGGGCAGGAACAGCGGGGTCTGCGCGGCCAGCTCGATGCCGGACGCCCCCGGCCCACCGGGGTTCACCAGCAGCGAGCCGATCCGGTTGCGCTGCTGCTCCCGCCGGATCCGGACCATCGCGATGCTGAACGTGGAACCGCTCGGGTTCGCCCAGTCCTGCGGCACGACGACCGCGCCACATTCGACCTTGACGCCGGAGAGCGCGGTGCCGATCGACCGCTCGATCTCGGCCTTGCAGTCGCTCCAGGCGACGGTGCCGGTGCCGGGCGTCGGAGTCGGGCTCTGCGGTGACGCCGTGGGAGACGGCTGTGCTTTCGGGATCGAGCGCCACTCACCGTCCTCCCCGGACAGATTGCACCCCGACAGCCCGACTGCGACTGCGAGAAACAAGATCAAGAGGGGGAGCCGTGGGGATCGGCGCACTGTCACGGAGAGCCCTTCAATACGCGTTCCAGGTCAAAACGGACGGGACGGTCGAGCTGAGCATAAGTGCATGAACGGGGTTCCCGGTCGGGTCGCCAGCGCTCGAAACGCGCAGTATGCCGGAATCGGTCACCCTCCATGTGGTCATACGCGACTTCCACGACGAGTTCGGGGCGCAACGGCTCCCAGGAGAGGTCTTTCTTCCCGCTCCAGCGGCTGGGTGCGCCGGGCATGCGGGTCGGGTCGGAACCGGGCGCCGGCCCGTCGGCGGTCTGTTCGGCCCACGCCGACCACGGGTGTGCGGACAAATTGGACAGCCGGTAGGGCGCCAGCTCGTCCAGCAGCTCTTCGCGGCGCTTGGCCGTGAACGACGCCGACACCCCGACGTGGTGCAGGTGACCGTCCTCGTCGTACAGCCCGAGCAGCAGCGACCCGACGATCGGCCCGGACTTGTGGTAGCGGAACCCGGCGACCACGCAGTCGGCCGTGCGGGCGTGCTTCACTTTTTTCATCGTCCGCTTGTTGGGCAGGTACTCGTCGTCGGGCGCCTTGACGATCAGCCCGTCGAGCCCGGCGCCCTCGAACTTCTCGAACCAGGATCGGGCCGTCTCCGGATCGGTGGTCACCGGCGTGAGGTGCGTGCGCGGGCCGGAGGGCCCGCCGTCGGCCGGGAACAGCGCGGCGAGCCGCTCGCGGCGGCGGCCGTACCCGACCTCCATCAGCGACTCGTCGCCGACGGCCAGCAGGTCGAACGCGATGAAGTGGGCCGGCGTCTGCTCGGCCAGCAGGTTGACGCGCGAGGCGGCCGGGTGGATGCGCTGCGCCAGCGCGTCGAAATCGAGCCGGTCGTCGACGATCACGACGAGCTCGCCGTCGACGACACACCGCTCGGGCAGCGACGTGCGTACCTCCTCGACGACCTCGGGGAAGTATCGCTGCAGCTCCTTGCCGCCCCGGCTACCGAGGACCACCCGGTCGCCCTCGCGGAAGATGAGACACCGGAAGCCGTCGAACTTCGGTTCGTAATGCAGGCCCTCGCCGACCGGGATGCCCTTGACCGGACTCGCCAGCATCGGCTCGACCGGCGGCTGAACCGGTAGCGACCAGGTCTCGTCAGGCTCGCTCATGGCCGTCAGTCAAGCAGAGCGGGGCGACAGTAGCGCAGCAACAGCACACCCTCGTCCTCGATGACGTGCGCGAGCGCCAGCATCCGGGGGTCGGGCGCCGGTGGGCCCGCGCTGATCCGTCCGGCACCCCCACCGGCCAGCAACGGCGTGACCGTCAGGCACAGTTCGTCCACCCGGTCGGCCGCGATCAGGCTGCCGAACAGCGACGGACCGCCCTCACAGAGCAGCTGGCCCAGCCCCCGTTCGTGCAGTGTGGTCCGGGCCGCCGCGAGGTCCACGGAGCCGGCCGAACCGGCCACCACGACGTCCGCGACCGTCTCCAGGGCCCGCCGCCGGTCGGCCGGGGCGTCCGGGGACGTCACCACGACCGGGCGGACCGGTGCCCCGGCCAGCGACGCGTGCCCCGGGTCGATCGACAGCGAGCCGGAGACGACGACCAGAGTCGGTACCGGCGCGAGCCCGGCGGCCTCCCGGCGGGCCCGCCGGGAGGCGTCCAGGGTGACCGGGCCGTAGTCCTCGGCCAGCGCGGTGCCCGCGGCGACCACGAGCCCGTCGCACCAGCCGCGCAGGAGCTTGAACACCTGGTTGTCGGCGGGGCTCTGCAGACCGGCCGACAGCCCGTTGACGCTCACCGCTCCGTCGGCACTGGCCACGAAGTTCATCCGCAGCCGGGGCACGCTCCGGTCGGTCGCGTAGAGCTGCTCGAGCGCGGCGTCGTCGAGGTCGGACGGGGACGGGAAGCCGGACGGGGACGGATGGAGCAGGCGCATGACGCCCATCCCACCACCCGTAGGCTCGTGCCGTGTCACTTGCCGGCCGCACTCCGCAGGTGGCGCCCGCGCGTCTCGTCGCCGAACTCGTGCCGCCGCCACGGTTCGCCGACGCGCGGTTCGCGACCTATCGTCCGGATCCGAACGAACCGTCACAGTCCGCGGCGCTGGCCGCGGTTCAGGCGTTCGCCCAGCGCCTGTCGGCTCCGCCGCCGAGGAAAGGGCTGTTCCGGCGCGCGGCCCCGGCCGGACGGCCGGGGCTCTACCTCGACGGCGGTTTCGGCGTCGGGAAGACCCACCTGCTGACCTCGCTCTGGCACGCGGCCCCCCGGCCCGCCGCGTACGGCACGTTCGTCGAGTTCACCCATCTCGTGGGTGCGCTCGGCTTCGCCGGAACGGTGGACGCACTCGGTTCGCTCCGCCTTCTCTGCGTGGACGAATTCGAGCTGGACGACCCGGGCGACACCGTGCTCCTCTCGTCGCTGCTGAGCCGGCTGGTCGAGCGGGGGGTGGCGCTGGCGGCGACGTCGAACACGCTGCCGGACAAGCTCGGCGAGGGCCGGTTCGCGGCCGACGACTTCCTGCGCGAGATCCAGGCGTTGTCGGCGCGGTTCGAGACGGTGCGGGTCGACGGCCCCGACTACCGGCACCGGGACGCGGTCTCCGCGCCGGCGCCGCTCGGTCCCGACGCGGTGCGGGCCCGGGTCGACGCGGACCCGTCCGCCACCCTCGACGACTGGCCCGCGCTGCTCGACCACCTGGCCCGCCTGCACCCGTCCCGGTACGGTGCGCTGCTCGACGACGTGAGCGCGGTCGGGCTGACCGGGCTGGCGCCGGTGACCGACCAGAACACCGCGCTCCGGGTCGTCGTGTTCGTCGACCGGCTCTACGACCGCAGCCTGCCGGTGTTCGCGTCCGGCTGCCCGGTCGACCAGATCTTCCCGCCCGACCTGCTCGCCGGCGGCTACCGCAAGAAGTACCTGCGTGCGCTCTCGCGTCTCACCGCCCTGGCGCGGGAGGGCTCGTCCGGCTGAGCTCCGGCGCGGCCGTTGTGGCGGCAGGTCGGGCAGATCCTGGGGCCGGTCTGCTGCATAATAATGACCCGTAAAAGTGACTTTTGCCGCAAACGGGTGGTATCCCCTGCCTATGACGTCAACGGCGAGCATTCTGCGGGTGGGCTTCGGCGCTCTCGTCGCGTTGCTTCTCGCTCTCGGCGCGGCGCGTCTGGCGGTCGGCCAGTACCTGAGCCGCGACGTCGACGCGTCGATCACCCGCGCCGCCGAGGCCACCGACGCGAACTCGGCGCTGCTCCAGGTCCTCACCGACGCGGAGACCGGCCTGCGTGGCTACCAGTTGACCGGCGAGCCCTCGTTCCTGCAGCCCTACCGGCTCGGCGTCGCCCGCTACCCGGCGGAACGGGACGCGGTGCTGGAGGTCGCGCGAACGGAGTCGCTCCGCGAACTGGTCGTGGCCGAGATCGCCCGCGCGGACGCCTGGCTCGCGTTCACCGCGCCCGCCGCCGCGGTGCGGCCCGGTCCGACGCCCGGTGATCCCGCCTCGGCCGCGGTGCAGCCGGCCGCGTCGGAGCAGGGCAAGGCGTTGTTCGACGCCCTGCGCGCCGCCAACGGGCGGGTGGGGGTCGAGCTGGTCGCGCAGCGGGCGTCCGCCGTGAACCGGTTCCGGCTGATCAGCACGATCAGCGACACCGTGACCGCCTCGCTGTCACTGCTCGCCATCGGCGTGGTGCTGCTCCTCGGGCTGCGTACCCGGCGTCTGCTGATCACTCCGCTCGAGAACATCCGGACGACGCTGACGCTGCTGGGACGGGGTGATCGCACGGCCCGCGGACGCGATACCGGGCCGGCCGAGGTGCGCGAGGTCGTCCGGGCGCTGAACGATCTCGCCGACGAGAGCGAGCGGCTGCACTCGTACGAGGCCGGGCGCTCGCGGATCCGGCAGCAGGCGCACGACCTCGGGGCGAGCGTCCGCGGGTCGCTGGACGCGGACGCGATCCTCGGCGAGGTGACGGTGGGGCTGGGCCTCGCGCTCGGCATCGACCACGTCTACGTCCGGCTCGCCGACGCGAGCGGCCCGATCGAGACCGACCGCCTCTGGACCCGGGCCGGCCTGGCGCCGCTCGCGATCGAGCACCTGCGCGCCGCCACCGCGGCCACCGGTCCGACCGGCTGGCCGCGCACCTGCTTCTGGCTCGACGCCGACGCCGACGCCGACGCCGACGCCGACGCCGGAGCCGGAGGTGGTGCGGGTGCGGCCGGGTGGGGGACGGCGGGGCGGGCGCCGGCCGGGCCCGGAGTGGCCGGACCGCCGGGCGCGGCGGTGACCGGGCAGACGCTCGCGGCCGACGTGCTGGCGGCCACCGGCGCGCGGTCGTGCCTGGTAGCCGGCTTTACCGTCGACGGGGAGTTGTCGGGCCTGCTCGTGCTCGTGCAGTCGGACGACGGCCGGGACTGGACCGACGACGAGCGGGCGCTGATCGAGGCGGTCGCCGCCGACACCGGCCGTGGCCTGCACGTCGCCCAGGTCTACGCCCACCAGCGTGAGCTGGCCGAACGCTTCCAGGATCTGGACCGCCAGAAGACCGACTTCATCTCGACGGTCTCGCACGAGCTGCGGACGCCGCTGACCAGCATCCTCGGCTACCTGGAGATCCTGCTCTCCGGCGACCAGGGCGAGCTGTCGGACCCGCAGCAGCGCAGCCTGTCGATCATCGAGCGCAACGCCGAGCGGCTGCGCGAGCTCGTCGGTGACCTGCTCACGCTGTCCCGGATCGATTCGAACAGCCTCGAGCTGGCCGCGACCCGGGTCGAGGTCTCCGCGCTCCTCGACGGCGTGCACACCGCGCTCGCCGAGGCGGCGTCCGACGCCGGGCTCACGCTGGAGTGCGCGGACGCCGAGGGGCTGGCGGTCGTCGGCGACGTCCGCCAGCTGGAGCGGGCGCTGCTGAACGTCGTCGGCAACGCGGTGAAGTTCACCCCGGCAGGGGGGTCGGTCCGGATCTCGGCGCACGCCGTGGCCGGGGAGCGGGTCGTGATCGAGGTTGCGGACTCCGGGATCGGCATCCCGGCCGGCGAGCAGGACCAGCTGTTCCAGCCGTTCCAGCGGGCGTCGAACGCGGTCGCGAGCGCGATCCAGGGGACCGGTCTCGGCCTGGCGATCACGCGCTCGATCGTCGAGCGGCACGGCGGAGAGGTCGTACTGACCTCCGCCGCCGACGAGGGCACCACGCTGTCCCTGTCGCTGCCCCGGGCCACCGCGGCCGCCCCGGTCACCGACGACACGACCACCGACCCCCGGCAAGCCGCGATCCGGGCCGCCAAAGCCAGAGCGCTGGCCCGCGCGTCCACCACGACCAGCGGCTAGAGCGCCGTCGTCGCCGGTGCGCCGCCTACTGGGCCGGGCCCAAGATGGCGGTGATCCGGGCGACGAGTTCGCGAGGGCTGAACGGCTTGACGACGTAGTCGTCGGCGCCCACGTCGAAGCCGGCCTCGATGTCGGCCTCCTGCGCCCGCGCGGTCAGCAGCAGCACCGGCACCTTCGCGGTCGCTTCGTCTTTCCGCAGCTCTCGGCACACCTCCAGCCCCGACATCCGGGGCATGGACACGTCGAGCACGCACAAGTCCGGCGTCGTCTCCCGGGCGGCGGCCAGTGCGGCCGCACCATCCGTCGCGGTGATCAGGTGGTAGCCGGCCTGCTTCACCTTGAACGTCACCAGCGCCAGGATGTCGGGATCGTCGTCGGCGATCAGCACGGTACTCATTGAGCCCCCCACGGAACGGGCATTACGCCTATAAGCATAGCGAAACGGGTGCAGTTTCAACCCGGAGGGCGCGCCTTTCCTCAGGTGAACCCCTGTCGCGTCGATCAAAGGCGCGACGAGCAGAGGGAGACGAACGTGGACGAGTTGGACGACATCGTTCAAGAGTTCCTTGTCGAGAGCCACGAAAACCTGGATCAGCTCGACCGGGACCTCGTGGCGCTGGAGCAGCAGCCCGACTCCCGTGACCTGCTGTCGAGCATCTTCCGCACGATCCACACGATCAAGGGCACGAGCGGCTTCCTCGCGTTCCACCGGCTCGAAACCGTGACGCACGCCGGGGAGTCGCTGCTCTCCCGTCTGCGCGACGGCGCCCAGCAGATGAACGTCGAGAGCGCCAACGCGCTGCTCCGCATGGTCGACACGGTCCGCGGCCTCCTCGCCCAGATCGAGGAGCAGGGCGCCGAGGGCGAGATGGACGTCCAGAGCGTCATCGAACAGGTGACCGCCTGCATCGAGGACGGAGCGGGCAAACCCAAGGCCGCGCCGGCGCCCGAGCCGGCCGAGGCCGCGGGGGTCGCAGAGACCGCGGAGGCCCCGGCCGAGCCGGCCGCCCAGGCTGCGCCGGAGCCGGCTGCCGAGCCCGAACCCGAACCCGAGCCCGCGGCGGCGAAGGCGGCCGACGTACCGGCCCCGCGGGGCGGCGCCGCTCCGGCCGGCCCGCCTGCTCCGGCCGGCCCGCCCGAGCCCGGCGAGGACGGCACCGCGCCGCAGCGCCGCAGCGTCGCGGAGAGCTCGATCCGCGTCGACGTCGACCTGCTGGACGCGCTCATGCGGCTGGTCGGTGAGCTGGTGCTCACCCGTAACCAGCTGGTCCGCGGCGTCAGCGAGATGTCCGACCCGAACCTGACCAGGACCACCCAGCGGCTCAACCTCATCACGTCCGAGCTGCAGGAATCCGTGATGAAGACCCGGATGCAGCCGATCGACCAGATCTGGTCGAAGCTGCCCCGGGTCGTCCGCGACCTCTCCAGCCAGCTCGGGCGTCAGATCCGGCTGGCGATGGAGGGCAAGGACACCGAGCTCGACCGGAGCCTGCTCGAGTCGGTCAAGGACCCGCTGACCCACCTCGTCCGCAACGCGGTCGACCACGGCATCGAGCCACCGGACGTGCGGACGGCCGCGGGCAAGAGCGCCGAGGGCACGCTGACGCTGCGCGCCTACCACGAGGGCGGCCACGTCGTCGTCGAGGTGCAGGACGACGGCGCGGGCATCGACCCGGAGCGGGTGGCGGCCACCGCGCTCGAGCGGGGCGTCATCACCCGGGACCAGCTGGCCCGGATGGAGACCAGCGACATCCTCCAGCTGCTGTTCCAGCCCGGCTTCTCGACCGCGAAGAAGGTCACGAACGTCTCCGGCCGCGGTGTCGGCATGGACGTCGTCAAGACCAACATCGAGAAGATCGGCGGCACCGTCGACGTCGACTCGACGCCCGGCAAGGGCACGGTCTGGCGTCTGACGATCCCGCTGACGCTGGCGATCATCCAGGCGCTGACCGTCGAGTGCAGCACCGAGCAGTACGCGATCCCGCAGATCGCGGTCGACGAGCTGGTGTTCGTCGACGGCTCGTCGGACAAGAACATCGAGCACGTCTCGGGCGCGCCGGTCTACCGGCTGCGCGGCAAGTTGCTGCCGCTGGTCCGCCTGGACGAGAGCCTCGGCCTGCCGGTCGGATCGAGCGAGAAGGACGTCTACATCGCGGTGCTCCAGGCCGAGGGACGCCGGTTCGGCCTCGTCGTCGACCGGGTCCTGAACACCGAGGAGATCGTCGTCAAACCGCTGGCGACGCTGCTCAAGGACATCGGCGTCTACCAGGGTTCGACGATCCTCGGCGACGGCAAGGTCGCGCTGATCCTCGACGTCCAGTCGCTCGCCCGGCGCTCGCTGCTGGCCGCGCAGGCGGTCGAGAAGGCCGGCCTCGGCGGGGACTCGGCGCAGTCGAGCGGCGCGGTCGGCAGTGGCAACCGGCTGCTCATCACCGGCGTCGGCGACCGGCGGGTCGCGGTGCCGCTGGACATGGTCACCCGGCTCGAGGAGTTCCCGGTCGAGAAGATCGAGCGGGTCGGTAGCCGTGAGGTCGTGCAGTACCGCGGCCGCATCCTGCCGCTGGTTCGGCTGGCCCACCTGCTCGGCGCCTACCCGGCCGAGGACGGCGACTCGGTGCCGGTGGTCGTCTACAGCGAACGCGGCCGCAGCGTCGCGCTCGCCGTCGAGAAGATCGTCGACATCGTCGAGGACTCGACCGTCACCCACAGCGACCTGGACGACTCCGGCCTCACCGGCTCGGCGGTCATCCAGCAGCGTGTCACCGAGATGCTCGACGTCCGGCAGGCGATCCTGGCCGCTGACGTCAACTTCTTCGACGCGATCGACCAGTACGCGGAGAACTACGGCGGCGGCCTCGAGGAGATGAGCGCGGTATGACTGTCGCTTCCCGCCTCCGGGGCTCCGCTCCTCGGTCGCTAGCGCTCCCGGCGATGTCGCCATTTCACCACTGCGGTCGGCGGAGGCCCCGATGACCAGTCGCCAGTACACGACGTTCGAGGTCGCGGACCAGCTGTTCGGTGTCGGCGTCGAGAAAGTCGTCGAGGTGCTGCGGTTCAGCGAGTACACCCGGGTCCCGCTGGCCGACAAGTCGGTCGGTGGCCTGATCAATCTGCGTGGCCAGGTCATGGCCGCGGTCGATCTGGGCGTCCGGCTCGGGCTGGAGCCGCGGGACATGTCCAAGCCGTCGATGAACGTCATCGTCTCCGAAGACGGCGAGGCGATCAGCCTGCTCGTCGACAAGATCGGTGACGTGGTCGAACTGCAGTCCGACACGTTCGAGCCGCCGCCGGACACGCTCGCCGGACCACTCCGCGAGCTGATCATCGGCGCGTTCAAGCTCGACAGCCGGCTGATGCTCGCGCTCGACGCCAGGCGAGCGGTGGACCTGGCGCCCAACGGCGCCAAAGCCGCGGCCCGATAGGAGGGTTTCCGTGTCCGAAGTACTTCTGGGGGACGCTCTGGCCGCGGGCGTGTGCCACGCGGTGGGGGAGCAGGCCGAACTGCTCGCACTGTTGCTCGCCTCGTCCCGCTCGGCCGTCGGCCCGATCGAGGACGCGCCGCCGTCCGGCACCGTCGACCTGATCGGTGCGCTGGGCCCGCTGGACCGCGAGGACGTGCCCGGCAGCGATCCGCTCCGGGCGTTCGCGTCGGTCGTACCCCGGTTCGTCCAGGACGCCGAGCAGGTCACGACCGACCTCACGGGCCGGGGCCGGGCCGCCTGAACTCACTCTGAGTAATTTTCCTCACCTCCGGGGCGCCGACCGCGTCCCGGAGGTGTCGCCGTGCTCACAGCTCAGGCGGGGCCCGGTGCCGGTGTCTGGCCGTGACCTTGGCGGACCGGTTAACCGGTGTCACACTGGCGGACGTGTACAGCCTGGTCAGCGCCCCCGTCCTCGGTTTTGACCTCACCCGCATCGAGGGTGGGGCCGCCGTCTCCGACGTCCTGACGCGCGCTCTGGCGCTCGATCGGGACGAGCTCGCGACGCTTGCCGAGCACCGGCTCGACGCCGGCCAGCGCGCCGATCTGTGGGCCGCGGTGGAGATCGCGACCACGGTTCAGCCTACGGTGCGTGACGTCGCTGGGCTGACGAAGAGCGCCGGCACCGACACCACGGCCGAGACCCGCGCCAGCACCGCGCTGAACCTGCTCCAGCGGGCGCCGCTGGGCACGGTCGACGGCCTGCTCCAGTGCGTGCGCTACGACGTCCTGGACTGGACGTGGGAGGCCGCGGCGGGAGAGGCCGAGCCCCGCGAACCGCAGTTCCCGCCGGGGTCGCGGGCCGCGGATCCCGCCCCGAAAGCCGCGAAACGGCAGTCCGAGGTCGCGTCCGAGGCCACCGCGGTGATCTGCGACGCGGTCGTCGCCGGATACCTGCGCCACGAGCTCGAGCCGGAGATCCGGCGGCGCCTGGCCGGGCCCTGGCTCGCCGCCAGCAGGCGCCTGCCCGACCGGGCGGTCTCGCTCGGCCCGACCGCGTCCTCGGTGCAGGCGCTGCTCGACCGGGTCGCGAGCCTCGGCCAGCAGGACGGCGTCCGGCTCTACAAGCAGGCCGAGGCTGGTCGGCGCGACTCCGCCGGCTGGGCGCCGGCGATCCACTCGGCGTCCTGGGCCGTGCACCTGGCCGGCCGGGTCCGCGAGGCGGCGGCGGCGCAGTTCTTACTGGTTCAGGCAGTGGAGACCAGCGGTATCCCGGTGACCGAGCGCGCCGCCGGGGTCTGGAACCTGCTCAGCGGGGCGGTGCAGGCGCTGGCCGCGCGCGATCTGGTCGATGCGGCGACCGCTCACCGGCTGCTCAGCCCGGTGATCGCCACGCTGGGGCCGTCGGCGCTGGGGTCCTAGCGCGTCGGGGGTCCCAGCGCGTCCGGGGTTCGGCGAGGGCTGCGTCAGGCAAAGCCCTCAGCCTCGTCGCCGGGCGACCGATAGGGACGCCGTGACGGCCCCGAGGTGCGTCCGGTCCTGTTGCCGCGCGGACCACGGCACGGGAAGGCGGCGTGTGTGATCAAAGTCCTGGTGGTCGACGACTCGGTCGTCGTCCGGCGGTTGATCGTGGACGCGCTCACCGACGACCCGGGTATCGACGTCGTCGGGACCGCGTCGAACGGCCGGATCGCCCTCGCGAAGGTCGACGAGCTCAAGCCCGACGTGATGACGCTCGACATCGAGATGCCGGTGCTCGACGGTCTCGGCACACTGCGCGAACTGCGTCCGAAGCACAAGCGCCTGCCGGTGATCATGTTCAGCACGCTGACGGCCAACGGCGCGTCCGCGACGCTCGAGGCGCTCGCCTCGGGCGCCAGCGACTACGTGACGAAGCCGGCCAACGTCGGCAGCGTTCGCGAGTCGATCCAGATGGTTCGCGAGCAGCTGATCCCGCGCATCTACGCGCTCGCGCCGCGGCAGCGTCCGGGGGCTGCCCCCGGTGGTGCGCCGAGCCGCCCGGGGATGCCGCCGCCGGCCCGCCCGGGTGCCGGTGTCCCGCCCGGACGGCCGGGCGTACTCCCCGGACGTCCGCCGCTGAGCGGGCCGCCCCGGCCGGGAGCTGCACCCAGCGGGCCGCCGATCACGACCGGGGCGAACGGCCGTCCGCCGATCCGGGCCGCCCGGGGCGGCACGGGAAACCGCATCGACTGCATCGCGGTCGGCTGCTCCACCGGCGGCCCCGACGCGCTGGCCAAGGTCGTCCAGGGATTCCCCAGGGACCTGCCGGTGCCGGTGGTGGTCGTCCAGCACATGCCACCGATCTTCACCAAGATGTTCGCCGACCGGCTCGACCGCGGCAGCCAGGTCAAGGTCGTCGAGGCGGTCGCGGGTACCCCGCTCGCGCCCGGCACGGTCTACATCGCTCCCGGTGACAAGCACCTGGAAGTCATGCGCCAGGGCACCTCGGTGCTCACGAAGCTCCACGAGGGACCACCGGAGAACTCCTGCCGGCCCGCCGTCGACCCGCTCTTCCGCTCGGTGGCCACGGTGTACGGGGCGCACGCCCTGACCGTGGTGCTGACCGGCATGGGGCAGGACGGCAAGAAGGGCTGCGAGGTACTCGCCAAGGTCGGGAGCGAAATTGTCGTCCAGGACGAGGAGACATCTGTGGTCTGGGGGATGCCCGGGGCTGTCGCCACGGCCGGGCTCGCCGATGCGGTGCTGCCGCTCGGCATGATTTCCGACACTCTGCTCGCTCGCGTCGGCCACGGCCGGGCCAATAAGTTGGCGGTGGTCAGATGACCCTCTCGGCGCACGAGTTCCAGTTCGTCAGCAGCCTGGTTCGCCGGGAGGCGTCCATCGTGCTCGAACCGGGGAAGGAATACCTGGTCGAGGCGAGGCTGCTGCCGCTGGCCCGCAAAGCGGGCCTGGCCTCGGTCACCGAGTTCCTCCTCCGGGCGCAGAGCCCGTCCGGCCGCGGCGACCGGGACGGCATCGTCGACGCGCTGACGACGAACGAGACGTCCTGGTTCCGTGACCGCGAGCCGTTCACCGCGCTGACCGAACTGGTCATCCCGCAGATCGTGAAGTCGCGGGGAGCCCAGCGGACCATGCGGGTCTGGTCGGCGGCGGCGTCCAGCGGGCAGGAGCCGTACACGCTGGCGATCCTGCTCAAGGAGAACCTGCCGCCGGGGTGGAACTACGAGATCGTCGGCACCGACATCTCCACCGAGATGCTCGCCCGGTGCGAGCGCGGCCGGTACAGCCAGCTCGAGGTCAACCGTGGCCTACCGGCGCCGCTGCTGGTCAAGCACTTCACCCGGGTCGGGCCCGAGTGGGAGGTCGCCGCTCCGATCCGGAAGGCCGTCACGTTCAAACGGATGAACCTGGCGGCGCCTTTTCCCCCGATGGGGCAGTTCGACGTCGTGTTCTGCCGGAACGTCCTCATCTATTTCGACGTGGAGACGAAGCGCGGCGTGCTGAAACGCATCCGCAGCTTGCTGAAGCCCGATGGGTGGCTCTTCCTCGGCGCCGCCGAGACGACGATGGGAATCGACGACGGCTTCGAGCGCGTCGTCACCGGACGGACGTCGGCCTATCGGCCGCGGACCGGTACTCCGGCGCCGGTCGGCGCACCGGGGAAGGGGTGAGGCGAGTGCTCGCCATGGTGATCGACGACTCGCGTGCGATGCGGCTGATCCTCAGACGCATCGTCACCGGTCTCAACTTCGAAGTGGTCGAGGCCGGCAACGGTCGCGAGGCGATGGATCGCCTCGCCGAGCTCGAATCGGTGCCGGAGCTGGCGCTGATCGACTGGAACATGCCGGAGATGAACGGTTTGGAGTTCGTGACCGCCGTTCGCGCCGACAAGAAGTTTCGCGGGATGACGCTGATGATGGTGACCACCGAGAGCGAGCACGGGCAGATCGTCCGCGCGCTCGCCGCCGGCGCCCACGAGTACGTCATCAAGCCGTTCACCCCGGATGCGATCGTCGACAAGCTCGTGATGCTCGGGCTGATCCCGGACGGAGCCCACGCGTGAGCGCGACGATGGCCCCGACCGCGGACGACCTGCAGCAGATCGCCGAGCAGGTGTGGGCGTCCTATCTCGACACCGACGGCGAGAAGCCGCTGATCCCGCTGCCGCCGGACAAGCTCTCGAGGGACGTCGTCGCCGGAGTCGCGGTGAAGGGCGCCTGGCACGGGCTGGTGCTGGTGGCGTGCTCGTCGGTGGCCTCGAAGGAGGCGGCCGCGGCGCTGCTGGGGATGGAAGCGGGCGAGGTGTCCGAGGGCGACGTCGACGATGCGCTCGGCGAACTGGCCAACGTCATCGGCGGCAACGTGAAGAGCCTGCTGCCGGAACCGTGCACGCTCGGGCTCCCCGAGGTGCACAACGACGCCGACAACGACCCGTGGCTCGACGGCGATGAGATCTGCCGGTTTGAGGCCACCTGGATGGGTGAGCCGATGGAGGTCAGCGTGCTGGAAAAGCCGCAAGGGGGGGAGACCGCATGAAGATCCTTATCGCCGACGACAGCCGGGTGATGCGCCAGATCGTCACCCGGACGCTGCGGCAGGCCGGGTACGAAGGCCACGATTTGATCGAAGCCGAGGACGGCGCTCAACTGGTTGAAAAGGCAAATTCCGATAAATTTGATCTGGTGCTTTCGGACTGGAACATGCCGAACATGACCGGAATCGAGGCGCTCCGAGCGCTGAGGGCGGGTGGCAACAACACGCCGTTCGGCTTCGTGACCTCGGAAGGCACGCAGGAGATGCGCGATACCGCTGCCGCGGGTGGCGCGATCTTCCTCATCGCCAAGCCCTTCACGGCCGAGATGTTCAAAGAGCAACTCGACTCGATTCTCGGATGATCACGAAAAGGGGGGCGACTCGATGACACAAGCGACGACGCAACTGCCGTCTCCGAAGGACGTCCGGGACATGCTCGAGGAGCTCCTGGGCAAGGACATCACGGTCGGCGACGGCGCCCCCGCTTCGGCGGGCGACCTGCAGAAGGCCACGGTCGCGGTGTACGTCGACGACAGCAAGCAGGTCGTCGGCGTCGGTGGGATGGACCTGCCGCTCTCGGCCTGGATCGGCGCCGCGATCGGCCTGATCCCGAAGGGCGGCGCCGAGGCGTGCCTCGAGGACGGCGAGCTCACGAAGATGGTCGGCGAGAACGTCCGCGAGGTGTGCAACGTGATGGCTGCGCTGCTCAACCGTGAAGGCACGCCGCACCTGCGGCTGCAGAAGGAGAGCTGCTACCTGCCCGGGGAGCCGCCGCCGGCCGACATCCAGGCCCGGCTGGTCGCCCTCGGCGCGCGGCTCGACCTGAACGTGACCGTGGCGGGGTACGGGCCGGGGAAGCTCTGGATCTCACTGGCGGGCTGACCGGGTAAGCCGGGCCGCGGTTCCGGCGGGGCGGGGCGGGGAGCGAAGGCTCCGCACCCCGCCCCGGGCCTGTTGCGGGGTAGTGGTTCGGGCGGGTGGCGGTTCGGGCGGGCGGTTCAGGCGGGCTCGACGCCTTCGCCCGCGGCCCGCTGTCGTTCGGCCGCGGCGCGGCGATCGGCCTCGGCCTGCCGGAACTCCTCGAGCTGACGTTCGGTCTCGTGCTGTTCGTGGATCCGCTGGTACGCGTGGTAGATCGAGCGGACGATCGCCAGCATGACCGCCGCGACGATCACCGCGATCAGATAGCGGAGCAGCGCCGTGTCGACGTCCAGGTTGCCGACGACGAACGCCTGCCAGAGCGCCGGGCTCGCCAGCACCCCGGCGAGCAGCAGGACCGAGAACCGGGCGAACATCAGCGGCCGCCGGGTTCACCGTCTTCGGGCCACCAGCCGCGGAACACCCGGCCGTTCGTGGCTCGATCGGTGGGAGCTCGGTGGGCGTTCCGGTCGTGGGTGTTCCGGTCGGGGGTGGTCCGGTCGTCCGGGGTGCAGCCGTGCGGGACCGCGTGGGCGCCGCCGATCCCGGCCGGGGACGCGGCGTACGAGTCCGGGGCCCAGGCCGGCACGCGGCCGGTGTGGCCGGTGTGGTCGGTCTCGGGGGCACGGTGGGTCTGCGGCCGCGGGCGCTCGGGCGCGGGCGCGCTCTCGTGGGCTCCTCGCCGTCCGGCCGGCAGCGCGGCGATCGGGGGGATCGGGCCCTCGCCGTCGCCGGGGAGGGGGCCGCCGGTGAGCCGCTCGCAGAGCAGCGTCGTCCAGCGGCGGGCGGTGGCCGGTCGGCCGTCGAGCATGACGACCGGGAGTCCGAAGTGCAGCACGCTGCCGGGCTCGACGGTGGCGTCGGCCCCGTAGACGGCGAGCGCGTCGACCCGCTCGAGTGAGTCCAGGAAGCGGGCCGTGTCGGCGTTCTTGCGGGACGCGTCGACACAGGCCCAGACCTGGGCCGGGTGCAGCGCGGCGATCGTCGCCCGGGGCGAGCCCGGGGCGGTCGGGTCGGTGACCGCGGTCAGGCGGCGGCCGATCGGCGGCCCCGCGGCGGCCTCGACGACGACGACCCGGGGGCCGGACGAGGTGTGCAGCTCGGCGGCCCGGCGGATCGCTTCCTCGGGACCGGAGATGCGGTGCGAGCGGCGCAGGCCGGTACCGGCGATCGAACCGGCGACCAGGGTCGCGGACGGATCGATCACCGAGGTCAGCGCGGCGAGCTGACCGGCGATCGTGAGGGCCGGTTCGGTCTCGCCGACGATCACCAGTACCTCGCCGGGGCGGGACGGGAGCGCCGG
The DNA here is from genome assembly GCF_044454545.1 of Cryptosporangium sp. NPDC051539. Lineage (NCBI taxonomy): Bacteria > Bacillati > Actinomycetota > Actinomycetes > Cryptosporangiales > Cryptosporangiaceae > Cryptosporangium > Cryptosporangium sp. NPDC051539. The sequence goes on from NZ_JBITDV010000002.1 coordinate 297,976, forward strand.
CGGGTACGGGAGCCCGGCGACCGCGCGGGCCACCGCCGACCAGGGGTCGGGGCCGACCGCGCGGGCGGCGATGTGCACCGGGACACCGTTGCGGACGAGCTGGACGGCCGGGTGATCGAAGCCCGCGGCCGGTCGGGCGTCGACGCGGCGGAGGGCGTGGATCGCGGTCGGCGGCTCGTCCGGTTCCGGGGGTGGCACGGTGGCCCGCCCGGTGGCGAGGTTGGGGGTGGGAGTGGCCAGGTGCCGCGCACCTTCGTGCCGGATCCGGCCGTTCGGGGTGTGGCGGGTCGGAGCGTGGCCGTTCGGAGCGTGGCCGTTCGGGGTGTGGCCGTTCGGGGTGTGGCCGTTCGGGGTGTGGCCGGCCGGGACGGCGGCGATGCCGGTCGCGTGGGGGCGGGGGAGGACGTGGGCCCGGGTTTCGTCTTCGTCGTCGGCGGTGGCGGGGGCCAGGGCGATGAGCTCGGTCGGGGGCTCGGCGGCGTCGTCGTAGCCGGGGCTGTCGTAGGTGGGGCTGTCGTAGGTGGGGTCCTCCTCCGGCGGGAGGGGCGGAACCTGCCGGAGCGTCCCGAACGGCGCGGTGGCCATTCCCGCCGCCGGGGCCGTCGGGGCCGTAGGGGCCGGTGAGACCGGTCGTGCCGAGCCGGCCACGGACCGGGGCGCGAGTCCGGCCGCCGGTGCGACCGGCACGACCCCGGCCGCCGTGAATCCACCCGTGCCCGGCCCACCCGTGCCTGGTCCGGCTGTGCCCGGTCCGGTCGGGCGCGGTCCGGTCGGGTGGGGTCCGGTCGGGTGGGGTTCGGTTGAGCCCGGCCCGTGCGTGTCTAGTCCGGTCGCGGGAAGTCCGGCAGACGTGAGTCCGGCCGTGCGGGGTCCGGTCGGATGGGGTTCGGCCGGGTCCGGTACGGATGCGGAAAGTTCGGCCGGGGTGAGTCCGGTCGGGCCGGGTAGGGCGGTGGGGCGGCCGGTCGAGCCGGGTGTGCCTGCCGCGGAGCCCGCGGCGGGTCGCGCTGACCCGGGTGCGGTCGACCTGGGTCCGGCCGGTGCGGGGGAGGCCGGGCGAGTGGCACCGACGCGTTTCGCAGCGGCCGCGACGCTCGCGGCCCGGGCGCGGCTGGCCGCCATCCCGGTCAGGTCGGCGGGCACGTGGCGGACCGCGGCCCGGTCCCGATCCGCCACCCCGCGGCCCGAACCCCCAGCCCCGGCCGCGCCGGAATCATTCGCGCCCACACCTCCCGCGCCGAGTTCCCGTGCACCGAAATCCCCTGCGCCGAGATCCTGCGCGCCGAGATCCTGCGCGCCGAGATCCCGTGCGCCGAGATCCCCTGCGCCGAGATCCTGCGCGCCGAGTTCCCGTGCACCGAGTTCCCGTGCACCGAGATCCTGCGCGCCGAGATCCTGCGCACCGGAACTCGCGTGGGAACCTCGCGGCCCAGCACCTCGTGCCCCAATCCCGTTCGCGTCGGTGTCTCGCGTTCCGGCACCGTGGGCCCCGGCACCGTTCGCCCCGGCATCGTGGGCACCATGCGCCCCGGCACCGTGCGCCCCGTTCGCGCCGGCCCCGTTCGCGCCGGCCCCGTTCGCGCCGGCCCCGTTTGGACCAGAGCCCCGCGCGCCGGCGCCGTTCGTGCCGGAGCCTCGCGCCTCCGCACCGTTGGTGCCGGCACCGTTCCTGTCGAAGCCTTCCGCGCCGTAGCCTTCCGCGCCGGCCCCGTTCGCGGTGGCCCCGTTCGTGCCGGAGCCTCGCGCGCCAGAGCCTCGTGTGCCGGAGCCTCGCGTTCCGGTGCCGTTCGGGCCTGCGGGTCGCTCGCCGGCGGGCGGGGTTTCCGGCGGCGCGCCGGGCGGCCGACCGGGCCGGGGGGTGCCCGGGCGGTCCGGGCGGTTCGGGGGCGGTGACACCGGACGGTCCTGCGCGGCAGACGGCGCCGGGCGGCGTCGCGTCCGTTCGGCCAGGCGGACCACCGCCTCGGCGCGCTCGTCCCCGGCGTCCGGACGGCCGTTCGGAACCGTCGGAGACCCGGGCTTGACCGCACGGTGCGCCGGATCCGGCGCCCGGTCGGCGAGGAGCTGCGCGAAGCGCGCAGCGGTCACCGGCGGACGATCGGCCCGATCGAGGACGTCGAGCTTCCGCTCCTGCTCCTCGGCCCGCGCGAGCAGCGACGCGAGCCCGTCCGCCGTCGCCGGAACCGGCTCCCCCTCGGGAGTACCGGCCGGAGCCTCCTCCGGATCGAGGATGTCGACCGCGATCTCGAACCGCTGCTTCGCGAAGAAGCCCGCCAGCCCACCGGACCGCACCCGCTCCGCGGACACGATCCGCGCGGCCGGGCCGTGTTCGTCCTTGATCTTCGCGAGCAACTCCTCCAGATCCGGACCCTCAAGCAACAGCCGGGTAGACACCGCCCACCACCCCCACGGTCTCGATCTGGGCCGAGCAGCCCGAAATTTCGGTGTACGACAGGACCGGGAGACGCGGCGTCGCGAGCCTCACCAGCCGTTGCAGCGGCAGCCGCAGCACCGGCGAACAGACCAGCACCGCGGTCACGCCCCGCTGCTCGGCCGCGTCGAACAGCCGGTGGGCCTCGGTGACCAGGGCCTCGGCCCGCGCGGTGTCCACGCCGAGCTGGATCCCGCCCTCGCTCGGCCGCAACGACTCCAGCAGCATCTGCTCGATCTGCGGATCGAGCGTCATCACCGGCAGGCGTCCCTCGAAGACGTACAGGTTCGCGATCGCCGGTCCGAGCGAGGCCCGGGCGGCCTCGAGCAGCCCGTCCGGGGTGCTGCCCGACTTCGCGGCCAGCGACAACGACTCGAAGATCCGCACCAGGTCGCGGATCGGCACACCCTCGTCCAGCAGCGACTGCAGCACCCGCTGGATCTCGCCCAGGCTCAGCAGCGCCGGGGTGAGTTCCTCGACGACCACCGGGTTCGAGCGCTTGACCATCTCGGAGAGGTTCCGGACGTCTTCCCGGCCGAGTAGCCGCGACGCGTTGGTCCTCACGACCTCGGCCAGGTGCGTGATCACGACCGAGGCCCGGTCGACCACGGTCGCGCCCATCATCTCGGCCTGGTGGCGCAGCTCAGCCGGTATCCACTTGCCCTCCAGGCCGAAGACCGGCTCGTGACCGGCCCGGCCGGGCAGCGCCTCCAGGCCGTCGCCGATCGCCAGCGCGGTGCCCGGCGGAGCCTGGCCGCGCGCGACCTCGATCCCGCTGATCCGGATGCCGTAGCTCGACAGCGGCAGGTCCAGGTCGTCGTGCGTGCGCACCGGCGGCATGATGATGCCGAGCTCGAGCGCGACCTTCCGGCGCAGCGCGCGGACGCGGTCGAGCAGGTCGCCGCCGGACGTGTCGACGAGGTCGACGAGGTCCGGCGCCAGCGCGAGTTCCAGCGGGTCGACCCGCATCTCGGCGAGCAGCGCCTCGGGCGAGTCCGGCGACGGGCCGGTCGGGGCCGTCGCGGCCGCCTGCTCGATCGCCTCGTCCGCGGCCTTCTGCGACGGCGATGGCAGCCGCTGCGCGATGAACAGCGTCAGACCGCCCAGCACCAGGAACGGCAGCTTGGGCAGTCCGGGGATGAGGCACAGCGCCAGACCGGCGCCGCCGGCGATCTGCATCGCCCGCTTCTGTGCGCCGAGCTGGGTGACGACCGACGTCCCCATGTCGCCGGACGTCGCCGAGCGGGTCACGATCAGACCGGTCGACACCGAGAGCAGCAGCGCCGGGATCTGGGACACCAGACCGTCACCGATGCTCAGGAGGCTGTAGGTGTTGACCGCCTCCATCGGGGCCATGCCTTTTTGGATGATCCCGACGGTCATGCCACCGATCAGGTTGATCGCCGTGATGACGATCGCGGCGACCGCGTCACCCTTGACGAACTTCGAGGCACCGTCCATCGAGCCGTAGAAATCGGCTTCCGCGGCGACGTCCTCGCGGCGGCGGCGGGCCTCGCCCTCGTCGATCAGACCGGCGTTGAGGTCGGCGTCGATCGCCATCTGCTTTCCGGGCATCGCGTCGAGGGTGAACCGGGCGCCGACCTCGGCGACCCGCTCGGCACCCTTGGTGATGACCAGGAACTGGATGACGACCAGGATCAGGAACATCACCAGGCCGATGATCAGCGAGCCACCGACGACGAAGTGTCCGAAGGCCTCGATCACGTGCCCGGCGAACCCGTCGAGCAGCACCAGACGGGTGGCGCTGATGTTCAGCGCGAGCCGGAACAGCGTCGCGACCAGCAGCAGCGCGGGGAAGATCGAGAAGTCCAGCGGACGCGTCACGTAGAGGCTGACGAGCACGATGGCCAGCGACAACGTGATGTTGGTGGCCAGCAGCATGTCGAGCAGGAACGTCGGCAGCGGGACGACCATCATCACGATGATGCCCACGATGCCGACGGGGACGGCGAACGGTCCCAACGCCTTCAGGTTCACGGCGCTCCGCGAGTACGGCGACATGCCCGATCCGTCGGGCTCCCCGCTGCCGTCCTGGCTCGTGTCCTATCGGTGGTGACCGCACCGACATGAGCGTTTTGGTTTTGGCTTCATCGGGTCGCGAGGAGGCCGATGTCAGGAGCGTGCCACCAGTCCCTGTGCCCGAAGCGCCGGTCGCCGATGTCACCTGGACTCTCTACGTCGCCCGCCAGCCGATCACCGACCGCAGCGGCCGGCTGATCGCCTACGAACTGCTGTTCCGCGACGCACCCGGGGCGACCACCGCGACCCAGCGCGCGGCCGCGGCCACCAGCCGGGTTCTGGTCAACACGTTCGCCGAGTTCGGCCTCGAGCGGCTGGTCGGCGACAAGCTCGGGTTCGTCAACCTGACCAGCGAGTTCCTCACCGGCAAGCTGCCGCTGCCGTTCGCGCCGGAACTGGCGGTCTGCGAGGTGCTGGAGACCGTCGAGGTCGACGACGAGGTCGTCGCCGGTGTCGCCCGGCTCGCCCGGCTCGGTTACGCGATCGCGCTCGACGACTTCGTCTGGGGTACCGCGCACGATCGGTTGATCCAGTACGCGACCTACATCAAGTTCGAGGTGGCCGGCGTCGACCCGGACGTCCTGGCCGAGCGGGTGCTGCTCGCGCGTGCCCGCAAGCCCGGCATCAAGCTGCTGGGCGAGCGGCTGGAGACCGACGACGACTACCAGCGTGCCCGTGACCTGGGCTTCGACCTGTTCCAGGGCTACCTGCTCGGCCGGCCGGAAGTGTTCTCGGCCGACGCGATCACCCCGAACCGCGCCCGCCAGCTCGAACTCCTCGGCCTGCTGACCAGCCCGGACGTCGACCTCGCGACGCTCTCAGCGGTCGTCGCGGCGGACCCGGGACTGGCACTGCGGGTGCTGCGCGCCACGAACTCGGCGTCGGCGGGGCAGAAGCGCCGGATCGCGTCGATCCAGGACGCGGTCGTGATCCTCGGGCTCGAACGGTTGCGGCAGTGGCTCGCGATCATGATCGTCAGCGATCTGTCCCAGGCCGGCGAAGCCGACCTGTCGATCCCGATGGTCCGCGGCCGCTGGCTGCAGAACGTCGCCAAGCAGGCCGACCTGCCGGCCGAGGTCGGCTTCACGATCGGCCTGCTGTCGGGCGTCGCCGACCTGCTCCGGGTGGACGCCGCCGAGCTGGCCGACCGTCTCCCGCTGACCGACGAGGTGGCGGCCGCGCTGGTGGCCGAGGAGGGCGAGTTCGGGCAGGTGCTGAACGCGGTCCGCGTCTACGAGTCGGGCGGGCTGGGGCTGGGCCGGGTGCAGAGCAGGCGGCTGTCGGTCGCGGTACTGGCCCGGAGTTACCTGGAGGCGGTCGACTGGCAGACCGCCACCAGCGCCGCGATCCGGGATTGAGACGGCAGCCCGCCACCAGCGCCTCCACCAGCGCCGCGATCAGGACCGGGCCTCAGAGACCGGCCTCCTCGTCCGCGGGCAGCGCGGCCCGGCGGTTCGCGGGGAGCCGGTGGGTCCCGGCCGCCGCGCCCTTGGCCTTCAGCGACATGACGAACGCCAGCACGGTCGCGACCGCCGCGTAGAGCTCGGGCGGGATCTCCTGCCCGACTTTGCACGCCTTGTAGAGCGTGCGGGCGAGACCGACGTCCTGGATCGTCGGTATGCGGTTCTCCGAGCCGAGCGTGCGGATCTTGTCGGCGATCGTGCCGCTGCCCTTGGCGACCACGCGCGGGGCGCCCTTGAGCGGGTCGTACCGCAGCGCGACCGCGACGTGCGTGGGGTTCGTGACGATGACGTCGGCCTTCGGGACGTCGGCCATCATGCGGCTGCGGGACATCGCCATCTGCCGGGCCCGGATCGCGCCCTTGACGTGCGGGTCACCCTCGCTCCGTTTGTGCTCCTCCTTGATGTCCTGCTTGCTCATCCGCAGCTGCTTGTCGATGCGACGCTTGGCCACCGCGTAGTCGGCCGCGGCCATCACCAGGCCGGCCGCCGCCGCCGAGCGGATCAGCCGCTCCACGGTGTTGATGACCTCGCTGATGATCACCTCGTTCGGGATCCGGCCGCCGCCCATCAGCACCGGGATCAGGCCCTTGATCGACCAGTAGAGGACCGCGCCGAGCACCGTGCTCTTCACGATCGTCTTGATCGCCTCCCACAACGCGTGCGGGCCGATGATCTTCTTCAGGCCGGAGAACGGGTTGAGCTTGCTGAACTTCGGCTTGAGCAGCTTCGTCGCGAAGTTCAGGCCGCCCTGCGCGGCGGCCGACCCGACCCCGGCCAGCAGCATGCCGAGCGCCAGCGGGGCGACCGAGATCGCGACCGCGAACAGCACGTCGCGCATCAGGCCCGTGCCGCGGTGGGGGTCCGGGTGCCCGATGACGTCGACCGCCTTGTCGAGCAGCGTCCGGCTGCGGTCCATCACCGCGGTGATCACCTTCGGGAGCAGCAGGCTGGCGAGCAGCATCCCGACCCAGGCCCCGAGGTCCGGGGTCCGGGCGATCTGGCCCTCCTTGCGCGCCTGCTTCTTCTTCTGCGGTGTCGGCTTCTCGGTCTTCTCACCGGACACGGGTCACGCCCGGACCACGGCCATGACGGCTTCCACCGCACGGTCGACGACCTCGTTCACCATGGCCGGCAGGATCCCGATCGCGATGCCGGCCAGCATCACCGTGAGCAGGATCTTGGCCGGGAACCCGAGCGAGAACGCGTTCAGCGCCGGGGCCACCCGGGTGAGCAGGCCGAGCGCGACGTCGGCGCAGAACAGCACCGCGATCAGCGGACCGGCGATCTGCAGCGAGGCGAGGAACATCTCGCCGATGCCGGTGGTGAGCACCTCGCCCAGCCGGGCGAACGACAGGATGCCGGTCAGCGGAATCGTGTCGTACGACGACGTGAAGCCGCGGATCACCAGCGCGTGGCCGTCGGTGGCGAACAGCAGCGTGACCGCGATCAGGTTGTAGAACCGGCCGAACACCGCGGTCTGGGTGTTGGCCATCGGGTCGTACTGCATCGCGACCTGGAAACCGCCGAACATGTCGAGCAGGTCGCCGGCGACCTGGAACGCGGTGAAGTACAGCGAGGTGATGAAGCCCAGCGCGGCGCCGACCACGACCTGCTGCGCCGCGCTGCTGACCAGCGCGGCCAGTTCCATCGGCGGCGCCTGGTCGTGCAGGCGGGGCGTCACCGCGAGCGCGATCGCCAGCGCGAGGAGCGTCCTGATCCGCGGCGACATCATCGGGTTCGCGAACGGCGGCGTGACGACCAGCCACGCCGACGCGCGCACGGTCGCGAGCAGCATCGTGACGACGAGCGTCCCGTCGAGCTGCCATTGCATCAGGACCCGGAAAGCAGCGTGGGTATCCGGTCGTAGAGCTGGGTGGTAAAGCTGACCAGCTCGTGCAGCATCCAGTTGCCGCCGAGCAGCAGCGCGGCACCGGCCGCGACCGCCTTCGGGACGAACGAGAGCGTCTGCTCCTGGATCTGCGTCACCGACTGGAACAGCGAGATCAGGAAGCCGACCGCGAGCGTGCTGAGCAGGATCGGGGCGGTCAGCTTGGCGATGATCGTCATCGTCTGGAGCCCGATCTCGATGATCTGGGCATCGGTCACCTGAGCCTCCTACCGGTAGCTGGCGACCAGGGCGGTCACCACGAGGCCCCAGCCGTTCGACATCACGAACAGCAGGAGCTTGAACGGCAACGACACCATCACCGGCGGCAGCATCATCATGCCCAGCGACATCAGCGACGCCGACACGACCATGTCGACGACGATGAACGGCAGGAAGATGACGAAGCCGATGATGAACGCGGCGCGCAGCTCGGACAGGATGAATGCCGGGATCAGCACCGGCAGCGACACGTCGTCCTTGGTCTTCGGCCGCTGCTTGTCGGCGACTTTCGTGAGCAGCGCGATCTCGTCCTTGCGGGTGTGCTTGAGCATGAACGTCCGCAGCGGCTCGACCCCGTCGTTGAAGGCCTGGGTCTGGGTCTTGGTGCCCTTCAGGTAGGGCTGGACGCCCTGGGTGTTCACCTGGCTGAACACCGGCGCCATGATGAACAGGCTGAGGAACAGCGCGAGCCCGGCGATCACCTGGTTGGGCGGTACGGTCTGCAGTCCGAGCGCGTTCCGGACGACGCTCAGCACCACGAAGACCTTCGTGAACGCCGTGCAGAGCAGCAGCAGGGACGGCGCGATCGACAGCACGGTCAGTGCGATCAGCAACGTCACCGCGGTGTTGGGGTTGCCGTTCGGGCCGTTGTTGACGTTGACCGTGACCTGACCGCCGGGCGGAACCGGGGGCGTCGGCGCGGCCGGCTCCACGGCCGGGGCGGCGCCGGCCACGCCCGGTGCGGTGGCCGGAGGGCCCGCGGGCGTCACGGCGGCGGCGGACAGTGCGGACGGGCCGCCCAGGAGCACCAGGGCGGAGGCGAGGCCGAGAAGAATCATCCCCGCCCGGACGGTCATCGTGGCCGGCTCGACCGATCGCGGAAGAACCCGAGGGCCTGCTGCCAGGTAGCGGGGGAGAGCACCGACCCGGTGGCGGGCGTCCGGGCCGCGTGCCGGGCGCTGCGGCCGGCCCAGGTTCGCGACCCGGCGGGCCGGGGCCGCCGGGCGGCCGCGCGCGTCTCGCGCCCCTCGGGCGACTCGAGCACGTCGGCACCGGTGAAATCGTCCGCGTCGTCGTCGTTCCAGGCCGCGTCGGCCAGCACGTCGTCGAACGAGGTGCGCTCGAACGCGGCCAGCGGCGCCTCGGTCAGGTACGTGACCTGACCTTCGGTGACGCCGAGCACGACCGCCCGATCGTCGACCTTGACCACGGCGACCGACGACGCCCGGCCGAGCTGCTGACGGGCCAGGACGGCCAGCGCGCCGGTCGCGCGCCCGCCCAGCGGACGCCGCACCAGCCGGGCCAGCCCCCACATCAGGAACAGCACGACGACGAGCGAGAAGACCGCGCGGAGGGTGACCTCGATCATGACGTGCCCGCCGGACGCTCGGCGTCCGGGCTGATGATCTCGGTGACCCGGATGCCGAAGTTCTCGTCGATGACGACGACCTCGCCCCGGCCGATCATCCGCCCGTTCACCAGCAGGTCGGCCGGGCTGCCGGCCAGCCGGTCCAGCTCCACCACCGAGCCGGGGGCGAGCGAGAGCAGGTCACGCACGGTCATCCGGGTCTGCCCCAGCTCCGCGGTGACGTCCATCTCGACGCCGTGCAGCAGGTCGAGCCCGTGCCGCAGCGGGGCGTTCTCGCCGCCGCTGCTCCCACCGGACGCGGTACTGGTCACCGACGTGATCAGCAGACCGACCAGCGCCCGGACGCCGCTGTCGTCACGGAGCAGGACGAACGCCGCGTCGCCGGATTCGGCCAGCGCGGTGAGCCCGGCCTCCAGATCGGGCACCGGGATGCCCTGCTCGACGATCACCGCGCCGAGCGTCCCGGCCGCGGCCTCGGCGACCGGCTGCAGGGCCTGGGTGAGGTCGAGTGCGCCCATCGGGCTCTCGGCCAGCGCGTCCACGAGATCCTGGCTGACCGCGACGAGTAGCTGGCCCTGGGCCGCACCGGAGAAGCTGGCCAGCACACCCTGCCCGGCCAGGCCGCCGGAATCCGGCGCGACCTGGGGTTCGCCGGCCGTGAGGGGGTCGACCGCAGGCAACAGCGGCAGTGCCGCGGTGGCGGCGGCGCCGACCCGCGCGAGCACGCTCGCTGTGTCCGTCGTGGGTGCGGTCAACGCCTGGCGTCCTCTCTCGGGGGGTCGACGACCAGGCACGCCAGCCGGGCGCCGTGGTTACCGGGGACGGCGTGGGCCAGCGTGATGCCGTTCGTGCTGACGGTCAGCGGCCGGTTCACCGGGTGGCCGAGGGAGACCACATCGCCCGGTTCCAGCGCGACGATCTGCTCCGGATACATCTGGGTGACCCCGAACCGCACGACGACCGGCAGCTTGGCGCCGAGCAGACCCCCGGTGACGTTGCGCAGCGCGGTTTCCTTGGCGGCGCGCTCGGCCGGGGTCAGCGCGAGCGCCTCGTCGACCTTCTGCAACGCGAGCATGACCGCGGCGAACGGCAGGCACATCGTCGCGATGCACTCCTGGCTGCCGACCTTGACCTCGAGCGACACGACGACCATCGGGTCCGAGGGCGCGGCGGCCTGGGCGAACTGGGGGTTGTACTCGATCGCGCCGGCTTTGGGCTCGATCTTCTTGACCGCGTCGAACGAGTACCGGAACTCGCCGAGGACCCGGTCCAGCATCCCGCGGAACAGAACCGTCTCGATCTCCGAGAGCTGACGCTGCGGCTGGGGCCCGCCCGGGCCGCCGAGCAGGTGGTCGATGCAGGCCAGCGCCATGTCGAGCGGGAGTTCGAACAGCGTGATGCCGGGCAGTGGGTCGAGCGTCACCATCGTGAGCAGCGTCGGGTTGCCGATCTGCGCGATGTACTCGTCGTAGCTCAGCTGTTCGATCGACACCAGGCTCACCTGCGAGATCGCGCGCAGGCTCGACGTCAGCAGCGTCGTGTACTGGCGGGCGAACGTCTCGTAGGTCATCTGCAGCGTCCGCGCGTGCTCGCGGGAGAGTTTCGTCGGACGGCGGAAGTCGTACGGCTGCGGGCCGGCGCCCTTCGAACGTCTCGACAGCCGGCCGGCGGAGCGGGAGGCGCCGGCGGGCGCAGACGACGAACTCACGTCGGCCCGATCGACTGCGAGCCTCGACTTCTGAGAGGAATGCGACGTATGTAATTGTGAACGGCGATAGCGCCTGTCACTGGATGACGAACTCGGTGAAATACACCGCCATTACGTACTCGGCCTTCTCCTCGGTGTAGGCCTTCACGACCTTCTCGGTCAGTTCGGCCTTCTCTGCTTCGCGCTGCTTGTTGGTCGACAGTTCGGCGACTTCGAGGTTGCTGAACTGCGAGATGACGAGGTCCAGCGCCTTGCTCGTGTCGACCGCCTCGGCCGCTTCGGTCGTGGTCTGGAGCGCGATCGCGATCTTCAGGTAATGCCCGTCAGCGAGGTTGACGGTGATCGCGTCGGCCACGACGACAGCACTGGGAGTGGGCTCGGGGTGAGCATCTTTTTCCCCGGACCCGGAGAAGAACGCGAAGTAGGCACCGGCGCCGCCGCCGATGAGCACGACGACCGCGGCGATGATGATGATCAGCAGCTTTTTCTTGCTGCCGCCCTTCTTGCCCTTGTCCTCCGCCTCGTCGTCCTTAGCCATGCTCGACCCTAATACTCATTTTTCGCACTTTAATCGCGTGAATCGGTCTCCGTCGAGTGACTGGCGCCCGTGGCGGACGCCGTCCTAGTCGACGGTCTTGGCTGCGGTCGGGAGCAGCGAGGCGGTGTCGTCGGACAGGCCGGAGAGCACGATGATCTCCACCCGCCGGTTGAGCCGGACCGACCGCGGGTCCTTCGGGCTGATCAGCGGACGCGTACCGGCGAACCCGGCGGCCTCCATCCGATCGGCCGGCATGCCCTGCGCGTCGACCAGGTAGCGGACGACCGCGCTGGCCCGCGCGGTCGAGAGCTCCCAGGCCGACGGATAGTTCAGGGTCGGCACCCGCAGCTGGTTCGTGTGGCCGTCGACCTCGATGTCGTTGGGCAGCGCCTTCAGCGTGGGGCCGACGGCCGAGAGGATCTTCTGGCCGACCGGACGCAGCACCGCGCTGTCGCCGGTGAAGACCACCGAGTTCGTGATGATCGTGACGACGAGCCCGCGCTGGTCGATCGCGAACGAGGCGTCGCCGCCCAGTCCGTCCTTCTTGAGCGCGGCCGCGATCTTCTTCTGGGCCTCGGTGAGGTTCTGCGCCTCGGCCTCGGCGACCGTCATGCGGGACTGGGCCTTGGCCAGGTCGGCGGCGTTGACCGCCTTCTCGGCGATCTGCTTCTCCTGCTCGGTCATCTGGCCGGTGGGGCCGGAACCGGCCGCCTGGTCGATCCCGGCACTGTCCGACGAGCTGTCCTTGAGCACCGAGCTCGAGCCCTGGAGCACCGCGTTCGTGCCGAACGCCTGGTTGAAGCCCTCCTGCAGCAGGATGACCTTGGTGGAGTCGACGTTGCTCATCGCGAAGAGGACGAGGAACAGCACCATGAGCAGCGTCATCATGTCCGAGTAGCTGACCAGCCATCGTTCGTGATTGACGTGCTCTTCGTGTTCCTCGTGCTTCTTCTTCCGCCCGCCGCCGTGGCCCCCGCCCGACATCTCAGGCGGCCGCCTTGGCGGGCGCCGGGTTCGGGAGCAGGCTCTTCAGCTTCTGGGCGACGAGACGCGGGTTGGCGCCGGCCTGGATCGCCATGATGCCCTCGATCGAGAGGTTCATCTGGTCGACCTCGAGCTCGCTCATCCGCTTGATCCGGTTCGACATCGGCAGCCACATCAGGTTCGACGAGAGCAGGCCCCACAGGGTCGCGACGAACGCACCCGCGATGACGTGACCGAGTTTCTCCGGCTCGGCCAGGTTCTCCAGCGCGTGGATCAGACCGGTGGTGGTACCGATGATGCCGATCGTCGGCGCGAACGCACCGAGGTTCTCGAAGTACTTCGACGCGTTCTTGTCCCGCTTCTTCTTCGCCTCGATCTGACCCTCGAGGATCTCCCGGAGTTCCTCCGGATCGGTGCCGTCGACCGCGAGCTGCAGGCCGTCCTTGAGGAACGGGTCCTGGACGTCCTTGATCGCGTCCTCGAGCGCGAGCAGACCCTCTTTACGGGCCCGCTCGGCGAGTTTGACGATCACGTCCACGGACGCACCGGCGTCGACCTTCTTCGCGGTCAGACCACCGATGAAGTTCTTCATGAACGCGATCGTGTCGGGGAGCGTGCCGCCGGTCATCGTCGCGCAGATCGCACCGCCGAACACCAGGATCAACGGCGCGACGAGGAACATCGAGCCGATGCTGCCGCCCTCGAGGATGACGGCGGTGAAGACGACGGCAAAGGCTCCTACGAGCCCGATAATCGCAGCGGGGTCCATCAGCGCTCCCGGCGGTGCAGTGGGACGACCGGCGGCGGGGCCGGGTCGTCCACGGCGGACAAGGTCGGGGTGTTGGTGGGGGCGACGGCGCGCTGGGCCTCGGCGATGACCAGGGCCCGGTACTCGCGGATCAGGCGCGCGACCTCGACGAGCGGCTCGGCGACGAGATACTTGGTGCCGTCGACGAGCGTGACGACGGTGTCGGGCGTGCTGTCCGCGCGCTCGATCAGGTCCGGGTTCAACGCGAATTCCTGGCCGTTCAGGCGCGTCACGATGATCACGGCGATCCGTCCTCGGCGCCGGTCGCGGCGCGGGAACTCCGGGCCGCGATCGGCGCAGCGTTCGTCATCAGCGCTTGAGGTTGATCAGGTCGTTGAGCAGCTCGTCGGACGTGCTGATGATCTTCGAGTTCGCCTGGAACCCGCGCTGGGCGATGATCAGGTTGGTGAACTCGCTGGCCAGGTCGACGTTCGACATCTCGAGCGTGCCGCCCATGATCGCGCCGCGGCTTCCGCCGCCGGGCGTCCCCATCTGCGGTACGCCGGAGTTGACCGTCGTCCGGAACATCGACCCACCGGCCTTCTCCAGACCGGCCGAGTTGTTGAACGACGCGAGCGCGATCTGTCCGAGCGGCTTGCGCAGGCCGTTCGTGAACGACCCGACCAGCTGGCCGTCCTTGGTGATCGAGAAGCCCTGCAGCGAGCCCATCGCGTAACCGTCCTGCTTCTGCGGTGCGACGGTCGTGGTGCCGGCGTAGTTCGTCAGACCGGCCAGGTCGACCTTGATGTCGCCGGCCGCGGCCGGGAACGTCAGCTCGGCCGGGTCGGGCGTGGTGCCGTTCGCGGCGAACGTGATGTTGCCGCCGTCGTAGTCGGTGGTGCCGTCACCGACCTTGACCGCCCAGGTGTTGTTGTCGGAGCCCTTGGTCAGCGTGACCGTGAGCTCGGACGCGTTGCCGGAGGCGTCGTAGACGGTGAGCGACGGGGTGATGACCGTGCCCTCCTTGGCGTCGCTCGGCAGGTTGCCGGAGAAGTTCACCGACGTGGTCTGCGTCGGCGAGAGCAGCGTGCTGATCGGGAGGGAGAGGTCGCCCGGCGTGGAGTTCGACGGGATGTTGCCCGCCTTGTCGGCGACCCAGCCCTGGACGTGGGCACCGTCGTTGGTGACCAGCGAGCCGTCGGCGTCGAACGAGAACGAGCCGGCCCGGGTGTAGAGCGTCTCCTGGCCGGTCTTGACCGTGAAGAAGCCGTCGCCGGAGATCATCAGGTCGGTGCTGCGGCCGGTGGTCTGGGCCGAGCCCTGGGTGAAGTTCGTGGAGATGCCGGCGAGCTGGACGCCGAGGCCGACCTGGGCCGGGTTGGTGCCGCCCTGGACGGCTCCCTGGGGGGAGGCCGGTGCCTTGAGCATCTGGTTGAGCGTGTCCTGGAAGACGGCCTGGCTCGACTTGAAGCCTGCGGTGTTGACATTGGCGATGTTGTTGCCGGTCACGTCCATCATCTGTTGATGGGCGCGGAGGCCGCTGATGCCGGAGAAGAGCGAGCGCAGCATGGTGTTGGTTCCTTTGCTCGAAGGCGCAGGCTAGGCGCCTGTTGTCGTGGCGCCTGTCGTCGTGGTGGGGGTGGGCGGGGTCGGGCCGGGCGGAGTCGTCGGGGTGTTCACCGCGGGCGACGGGCTTCCGGCGGAGACCCCGGTCCCCGCGGTATCCACCCCGGTCGCCGGTGGCGTGCCGGGGGGTGTCTGGGGGGTGGTGACCGGGGGCTGGGTGGCGCCGGGGACGGCCTGGCTGATCGGGGTGATCGCGTCCTGGGGCTCGCCGGTGGTGGGCGTCACGGCGGACGCGTCGCTCACCTTGCCGATCGCGAGCACGCTCGACATCGGCACCGACAGCCCGTTGACGGTCACGCTCGGGCTCGTGCCGAGCGTCGCCCCCTCGACCTTCCCGTGCGTCGGGGCCCCGGCCGCGTCGTTGTAGGTGACGTCCTTGCCGACCAGGTTCGCCGCGCTCAGCGTGAGCTGCGCGGTCAGCATCTGCTGCTGCACCTCGGCCAGGTCGGTGAGCTTCTCCACCGTCGTGAACTGCGCGGTCTGCGCGACGAACTCGGTTCCCTGCGCCGGGTTCATCGGGTCCTGGTACTTCAGCTGCGCGACCAGCAGCTTGAGGAACGCGTCCTTGTCCAGGTCGGCCGACGGTTTCGTCTGCGGCGCGGACCCGAGAGCGTTGCCGAGCGCTGCCGCGCTGTTTCCGGTCTGTCCGATCGGTGCGGTCATCTCTACACCTGCAAATCGAGAGCGTGACGTCCGGACGTCGGCGACGCCGGTGGCTCGGTGTATCCGGGCGGACGCGTGCCCGCCTGGCGTCCGCCGTCGGGCCGGCCGCCGCGGCCGGCCTGGTCCTGGCCGCCCGGTCCCTGGTTTCCCGGTCCCTGGTCGCCCGGTCCCTGGCCGGGTGCGGCGAACTGCTGCCGGTTCTGACCGGGGGAGTCGTTGAAGTCGAACGCGGCCCCGGCGAACCCGGCGTCCTCGAGTTGCTGGCGCAGGTCGGGCAACGCGGCCCGCAGCGTCTCGCGGGTCAGTTCGTTGGCCCCGCCGAAGTGCAGGTGCACCTGCCCGTTGCGGATCTCCGCGACGACGCTGATCGTGCCGAGGTCGTCCGGACGCAGCTCCATCGCGATCCGGTGCACGCCGTCCTGCGACTTCAGCGGGATGACCTGGTCGGCGACCTGGGCCGCGGGTGGGGGCGGCGGGGGCTGGTCCGGCGCGTTCGCGCCACTCACGTCCACCTGCTGCGGTGCGTTGACGTCGAGCGTGAACGGGTGCGTGACCAGGGTCGGGTCCGGCCCGGAGGAGCCGGTCGCCGCGCCCGGCGCTTCGGTGCCGTCGTCCGCGGAGTGCCGGCCGGTGGCGGTTCCGGCGTCGCCGGCCGGACCGACCGGGGCGACGGTCGGTCCCGGCACCGGCGTGTAGCCCTGGAGGCCGGGTAGCGGCGCCAGGGGGGCGGGGGCGGCCGCGGCCGCCATGGCCGCGGCGGCGTCCGCCCCGGCCTGGCCGGGCACCGCGGACTGCTGGCCCGCCACGGCGTTCGCGTTCTGGGCCGGGGCGCCGGCGCCCAGGTCGAACCCGGCACGTCCCGGACGCCCGGCACCCCCGGCCCGCGGCCCACCGGCCGCCCCGGGCTGCCCGGGGATGCCCTGACCGATGCCCTGACCGATGCCCTGACCGATGTCTTGACCAGCGCCGGCGCCGGGTCCGGTGGCGGCGGCTCCGGCCGCCGTGCCGGCCCCGCCGGCCCCGCCGACGGCGCCGGGACCACCTGCGCCGGCCGGCCGGCCGACGCCCGTACCGAATGCACCGAGAGCAGTGGCTGCGCCGCCCGGGCCGGACCCGTCGCCCGCGGCACCGCCGGTGCCCTCCGCACCTGCACCGGCCGCGCCCGGCGCACCGATTCCGCCCACGCCGAACGCTCCCGCACCGGCGACCGCACCACCCACACCCGCACCGCCGGCGCCGCCCGCACCGCCGACACCGCCCGCACCGCCGACACCGCCCGCACCACCCACACCCGCGCCCCCGGCACCGCCGGCACCGCCCACGCCACCGGCCGGACCACCGCCGACAGCACCGGCCCCCGCGCCCAGGCCGCCCAGGTTGCCCAGACTACCGGCGCCGCCCGCTCCCGCGGCCACGCCACCGACAGCCGCCGCCGCGCCCGCGCCCGCGCCGAGAGCACCCGCCAACGCCGCGGGCCGGACCCCGGCCGCCCCCGGCGCCACCGTTCCGGCCCCTTCACCGGCGAACGCCGCCGCCGCGGCCGCGCCACTCGCGTTCGCGCTGAGAGCCGCCTCCACCGCCGGACGGGCGTCCCCCGCCCCCACCAGCGTCAACCCCTGCGCACCCAACCCGGCCACGCCGATCGGCACGCCGGCCGGGTTCAGGACCGGTCCGGCCGGACCCGCCTCGGTGACGACCCCGATCCCCGCGACGGCCATCGGCGACGCGTCCGCCTGGATGTCGCCGCCGGTACCGGTACCGACCGCGAGCTGTCCGTGGGCCATCAGCGCCGCGGGGAGCGCCAGCGATCCGGCGGCGTCCGGCGACGGCAGGCCGGTCATCGTCGTGTGCCAGGTCTGACCGGTGAGGACCGCACGCCGGTCGGAGTCCTCGGCCTCCTTGGGTGCGGCCTTCTTGGCGCGCGGGCCCTCGGAGGGCCTGTGTTCGGAGATCGTCGAGTCCTCGGTGCCTTTGCTGCCGGAGGCAGCCTGCAGCGCGGAGACGAATTCCTCCTCCTGCTCGCGCTGCCTGCGCCCGCCGTTGTCGGTGCCCATCTCGCCCGCGGGCCGGGCCGGGGTGCTGTTCGTCGCGGCGACCAGCGCCATCGTGTTGGACGACGGAGGTAGGGATCCGATGCTCATCGTGCGTCCTTTCCGAGCGCGCGCAGTGCGTTCTGCACCTTGACGACGTAGGCCTGGGTCTCCGCGTACGGCGGGATGCCGTCGTAGCGGCGTACCGCGCCCCCGCCCGCGTTGTAGGCGGCGAGGGCGAGTGGCAGCGACCCGAATTCGTTCAGGTGCCGCCGGAGCAGCCGGGCGGCTCCGTCCACGGCCTGGTACGGGTCGAGCGGATCGACCCCCAGTTCACGGGCGGTGCCCGGCATGATCTGCATGAGCCCGCGAGCGCCGGCCGGGCTGACCGCCCCGGGGTCGTAGCCGGACTCGATCTTCGCCACCGCGGCCAGCAGGGCCGGCGAGACGCCGTGCTTGCTGCCGGCGTTGGTGAACACGTTCGCGAACGGCACCCCGGCCGGTACCGCCGAGATGCTGGACCCGGCCCCACCAGCGGCGTGGTGCGGAGAGCTCCGCAGCGCCGCGGTGCGCAGCAGGCCGTCGGCCGAGCTGAGCGCCGAGGTCTGCAGCGCCTCCGGCGGCACGACCCGCCGGATCGAGGTCGGGGTCTCGTAGACCGGACCGATCTTCACGTTCTCGCCGGGCTCCGGCGCATGCAGCATCCGTCCGTTGCCGACGTAGATGCCGATGTGCTCGTACCCGTCGAAGACCAGCAGATCACCGGGCTTCGCCTGCTTCATCGACGGCACCGCGGTGCCCGCGTTCCGCTGGTCGCGGACCAGCCGGGGCAGGTCGATCCCCACGTCTTCGAACACTTTCTGGACGAGACCCGAGCAGTCGAGTCCCAGGCGGGGATCGGTGCCGCCGAACACGTACGGGATGCCGAGGTACTTGCGGGCATCGGCGACGACGTCGGCACCCGTCGGGCCCCCCGGCGCGAGGGCGTTCTCCACCCGCTCGGTGATGCTCGTCCCGGCGGTTCCCGCGCTACCGGGCGCGGACTCGGCCTTCTTCTGGGCAGCCTGCAGAGCGCCGGCGAAGCCGGTCGGACCGACCCCGGCACCGTATCGCGTGGCGGTCTGCGCGATCTGGCTCTGGATCGCCAGCATCCGTGCACTGACCTCGGCCATTCCGGTCAACGCGTTTGCCCCCCACAGGCACCCGAACTACTCCTGTTCACTCTCCATCGGCGGTTTGACGCGGGACCTTCGGGTTGTGGCGAGTTCGTCGACGAGTTGCTGGTCCTCGGCGAGCTCCGCCGCGGCCCGCTCGGCGGCGTGCCGCTCCTTGAGCTTCTCCACCGCACGCCGGGCCGCGGAGGCCTCGGTGTACTCGCGGAGCTTCTCGGCAACGGCGTCCTGAGCCGCCGCGGTGACCCGGTTGGCGGCGAACAGCTCACCGGCCAGCGCCTGCCGGGCGGAGATCGCCGCGACGTACGACCGGGCCAGCGCCTCGGACGGCAGCTGACGCCCGCGGAGCGTCTCCCCGGCCCGTTCGGCCTCCAGCTCGGCCTCGCGCAGCGCGGCCCGGGCCGCGAGCACCTCGCCGCGGACCGCGTCCTCCTTCGCCTGGCGGGCGCGCAACACGGTGGCCAGCCGGAACTTCTTCTTGCTCATGAACCGCCGCCGTGCAGGAGCTGGGCCAGGGCGTCCCAGGCCGCTCCCGAGGGGTACGGATCGCCGAGGCTCTGCCGGAGGAACGCGTTGATCGCCGGCCAGAGTTCGCGGGCCCGGTCGGCGTCCGGGTTCGTGCCGGGCACGTACGCGCCGATCTCCAGCAGTTCCCGGACGTCCCGGTAGGCGGCCATCAACCGGCGCAGCTCGGCCGCGTTCGCCTTCTGCTCGCGGGTGGTGATCGCGCCCGAGACACGCGAGACCGACTCCAGCACGTCGATCGCCGGGAAGTGGCCGGACGTCCCCAGCTTGCGGTCGAGCACGACGTGCCCGTCGAGGATCGACCGGGCGGTGTCGGCGATCGGCTCGTTCTGGTCGTCACCCTCGACGAGCACGGTGTAGAGGCCGGTGATCGTGCCGGCCGAGCCCGGCCCGGCCCGCTCCAGCAGCCGGGGGAGCAGCGCGAACACCGACGGCGGGTAACCGCGGGTGGCCGGTGGCTCGCCGGCCGAGAGCCCGACCTCGCGCTGGGCCATCGCGGTCCGGGTGAGGCTGTCCATCATCAGCAGGACGTCCTTGCCCCGGTCGCGGTACCACTCGGCGATCCGGGTCGCGACGAAGCCCGCCCGCAACCGCACCAGCGGCGGCGTGTCCGAGGTCGCGACGACCACGACGGCCCGGGCCATGCCCTCCGGCCCGAGGTCGTGCTCGAGGAACTCGCGCACCTCCCGGCCGCGCTCGCCGATCAGCGCGACGACCGTGATCTCGGCCTCGGTACCGCGGGTGATCATGCTCATCAGGCTCGACTTGCCGACGCCGGAGCCCGCGAAGATCCCGATGCGCTGGCCCCGGCCGCACGGGATCAGCGTGTCCATCGCCCGCACGCCCAGCGGCAGCGGATAGCGGATCAGCCCGCGTTCCATCGCCGACGGCGGTTCGCCCTCGACCGAGACCCACTCGCAGTTGGAAAGCGGCGGGCCGTTGTCCATCGGGCGGCCGAGGCCGTCCAGGACCCGGCCGCGCAGCGACTCGCCCACCTGGATCTGCAGCGGCGCACCGGTGTTGACCGCCCGGTCACCGGCTCCGACGCCGCCGAGCGGGCCGAGCGGAAGGCAGGAGAGCCGGGACCCGTCGAGTGCGACGACCTCGGCCGCCACCGTGCTGGCCTCGGCCGGGCCCGGGCCGCCCCGGACCCCGGCGAGACCGCCGACGCCGCCGATCCGCACCAGGTCGCCGACCCGCCCGGGGACACCGACCACCGCGACCGACAGACCGAGCACCGAGTCGACCCGCCCGGTGACCTCCGGGCGCGCTGCCCGCATCGCTGGAGTGAGCCGGTGCTGGAGCAGCCGGCTCACCACGGCTGGTCCGAGGCGTCCACCATTCCCAGCGCTTCACCGACCCGCAGCAGCGCGGCCGACAGCCGGGCGTCGACCACCGTCGCGTCGCTCTCGGCGATCGCGTCGCCGCTGGCCAGCGAGGCGTCGGCCTCCAGCGTGACCGTGCGGCCGTCGATCACCAGCGGACCCTCGTGGTCGGCCTCCGCGGTCAGCGCGGCGTAGTCGGCATGGTTGATCCGGACCAGCACCGGACGCCCGACCGGCACCAGTTCCAGCGCCCGCGCGACCGCGTCCCGCCCGGGGGAGTCGGCCAGCGCGAGCTCGCGCCCGAGCACCGCCTCGGCCAGTACGAACGCGGCGCTGACGAGCTCGTCCTCGATCTCGGCGGCGGCGGGCACGGCCCGCGACTCCAGGCCGGCCGCGGCCGCGGCCACGGTCTGCAACGCGTGCTGCAACGCGGCCTGCCGGGCCTGCTGGAATCGCCGTGTCTCGGCGTCCGCGGCGGCACGGGCCGCTTCGGCTTCGCGTTTCGCGACCCGCTTGCCGTCGGCCCAGCCGGCCGCGAAACCGGCCGCTTTGGCTGCCTCCTTGGCCGCGGTCAGCTCGGCGTCGACGCTCGGCGCCCGGGGGATCCGGGCGCCGGGCTTGCCGAGATTCGTGTCGAACGAGGCGCTCACCGCCCCCTCCGCGGCCGCGCCGCGGAAGACCCCGGCGGAGAGCGGGTCAGGGGACGAACTCATCGTCGTCCCCTCGCTGGATCGTGATCTGTCCGGACGCCTCGAGCGCCCGGATGTTCTGGACGACCTTGGCCTGGGCCTCTTCGACCTGCCGCAACCGGACCGGCCCGAGCATCTCGATCTCGTCGGCGAGGTTCTCCGAGGCGCGGCCGGACAGGTTCCGCATGATCTTGTCGCGCACCGATTCGGTGACGCCCTTGAGCGCGGTGGCCAGGTCGGCCGACTCCACCTGCCGGAGCACGAGCTGGATCGACCGGTCTTCCAGGCCGACGATGTCCTCGAACATGAACATCTTGCTGCGGACTTCTTCGGCGAGCTCCGGGTTGAGCGATTCCAGACCCTCCAGGATCATCTTCTCCGTTCCCCTGTCGGCGCGGTTGATGATCTCGACCAGCGGCTGCAGCCCCCCGACCGTCGACATCTCGGTCGGTTGCAGCACCGAGGAGAGCTTGCGTTCCAGCGTTTCCTCGACCTGCCGGATGCTCTCCGGCGACGTGCGGTCCATCACCGCGATCCGGTTCGCAACGTTGGCCTGCAGCTCGGGGGAGAGCCCGGACAGGAGTCCGGACGCCTGCGTCGCGGTCATGTGCGCCAGTACCAGCGCGATCGTCTGCGGGTGCTCGTCCTGGAGGAACGAGAGCAGCTGGCGGGCCTCGGCGCGCTGGAGGAAGTTGAACGGGACGTCCGCGATGCTCTTGGAGAGCCGGCCGATCAGGTCGGCGGCGCGCTCCGCGCCGACCGAGGCCTCCAGCAGGTCCCTGGCGTAGTCCAGACCGCCCTGACCGGCGTACTTGTTCGCGGTGGCCAGGTCGTGGAACTCGAACAGGACGTCGTCCGCGGTCTCGGTCTCGATCTGGCCCAGCCGGGCGATCTCGGCGGTCAGCTCCTCGATCTCGTTCTCGCGCATCTGGGCCAGGATCTTCGAGGACGCGTCCTTGCCCATCTGGACGAGCAGGATCGCGGTCTTGCGCAGGCCGGTCAGGTCGTCGGTGGCCATCAGCGCGACACCTCCCGCCGGTCACCGAGCCACGTGCGCAGTAGCTGTGCCACCTCCTCGGGCTGCTTCTCGACCATGGCGGCGATCTCCTTCTGCCGGGTCGCCTTGTCGGGTCCGAGGCGGGTGGGGCCGGCTTCGATGGCGGCCGGGGTCGCGGTCGAAGCCTCGATCTCGCGGGCCCGCTCCCGTTCCAGCGCGGCCTGCATCTCCTCCAGCTGCAGCCGCTCGGACGCGGTCAGCATCGTGCGCGACTGCTTCTTGCGGTTGCGCCTGCCCACGAACGCGGCGATGAGCATGAGCAGTGCGATCAGGCCGATCGCGGCACCGCTCTTCACCGTCGACATCAGCTCGGCCTGCTTCGTGGCGGCCTGGGACGCGGCCAGTTCCTTGGCCGCCGCCTTGGCCGCGGACTGGTCGAACGGCAACGAGGTCACCGCCAAACTGTCGCCGCGGGTGCTGTCGAGCGCGGCCGCGGACTGCACCAGGGTCTGGATCTTCGCGGTGTTGGCGGACGCCGCGATGTTGGAGTCGAGCAGGACCGCGATGCCCATCTTGCGGATCGCGCCCGGCGCCGACTGGCGGGTCTCGGTCACCGAGTTCACCGCGTTGTTCTTCGTCTCGGTGCTGTTCTCGTAGCTGTTGTTGCTGCCGGTCGAGCCGCTCGGCACCTGGATGTTGTCCGGGCCGAGCACGCCGCCGACCGCGTTGCCGTTGCCGGTGAACGTCTCGGACTTCTTCGATTCGGCCAGCGGCTGCGTGTTCGCGTCCGAGTTGTAGGTCTGGGATTTCGTCTGGGTGTTGTCGTAGTCGAGGTCCGCGGTGACGGTGACCGCCGCGTGGCCCTTGCCGACGACCTGCTCGAGCATCTCCCGGAGGGAGTCCTGCATGTCGTCCTCGAACGTCTCGGTCCGCTTGCTGCTCGCGTCGCCGCCGGCCGCGGTCGTGGTCTCGCCGCCCTTGGCCAGCACCGAGCCGTCGGCACCGGCCAGCGTGACGTCCTTGGAGTCCATGCCCTCGATGCTGGACGAGACCAGGTTGATGATCGCCTGCACCTGGTTGTCGGTCAGGTCCTTGCCGGCCGCGGTCTTGACCAGCACCGACGCGGTCGGTTTCTGCTGGTCGTCGGCGAACACGTCCTTCTGCGGCAACGCCAGGTGGACGGTCGCCGCTTCGACGCCGTCGATGGACTGGATCGTGCTCGCCAGCTCGCCCTCGAGCGCACGCTGATAGCTGACGTGCTGCATGAACTCGGACGTCGTGACGCCCTGCTTGTCCAGCAGCGAGTAGCCGGTGTCCTCACCCGCGGGCAGGCCCTGACCGGCCATCTGCAGCCGCAGGTCGTAGACCTGGTCCTGCGGCACCATGATCGTCGCGCCACCGTCGGCGAGCTCGTACTTCACGTTCGCGGCGCCGAGCTTCTCGACGATCGCGGACGCGTCGGTGGCCGCGAGGTTGCTGAACAGCGGAGCCATCGTGGGCTTGGACGCCCAGGAGGCGAAGAAGTACCCGCCGATGGCGAGCGCCAGCACCGCGATGACGATCACCGCTTTCTGCCCCCCGGAGAACGACTTGAAGCCGTCTACTCCGCGGCGGAGTGTGCGCTTGAGGCGGTCGACCATCGATGCGCCTAACTCACTGCATCCGCATGATCTCTTGGAACGCGGCGACGGCCTTGTCCCGGACCGCGACGGTCAGCTGGGTGGCCAGCTGGGCTTCGGTCGCGGCGATCGTGTAGTCGTGCACGTCGTTGAGGTTGCCGGTGGCGGCCTTGACCGCCAGGTCGTCCTTGCGGGCCTGCAATGACTGCAGGTTCTGGAGGCTGTCGGCGAGGGTGGCGGCGAAGCTCTTCGCGCTCTCGGTCGTCTCGCCGTTGTTGCTCATCGCGTCGAGCGCGGTGGACGCACCGCCGTCGACGCTGCTGATGCCCAATCCCGTAGGACTCAGCGCGGAGACGACGGCGGGTGCGATCGGGTCGCCGGCGCCGAGGCTGCCGGCCGGACTCAGCGCACCGATACCGGAGATGGGGCTCGTCATCTATCAGCCCTTCCCGAGCTGGATGGCCTGCTGGTAGGAATCGCGGGCCCGGTCGATCACGGCCAGGCTCGACTGGTAACCGCGCTGGGCCATGAGCAGCTGGCCCATCTGGTCGGCGAGGTCGACGTCCGGCATCCGGACGTATCCCTCGGCGTCGGCCTGCGGGTCGTCCGGCGCGTAGACCAGGCGGCCCTCGGGGTTGCCCTCGACGATGCCGCTGACCTGGACGCCGCTGTTGCCGTCGCCGTAATCGACGGCCTGGGCGATCACCGACTTCGCCCGGTACGCCTCACCGCTGGTCGGGCGGACGTCGTTGATGTTCGCGAGGTTGTCGGAGATCGCGTCCAGCCACTTGCGGTGCACGGTGACACCGGTGCCGGCGATCCCGATCGCGGGAAAGAGCGTCATGTGTGACCCCCTCAGCCGGCGCTGCCGGCGACGGTGCGCAGGGTGCTGTACTGGTCGTCCATCGCCCGGATCATCAGCTGGTACCGCAACTGGGTGTCGATGTTGCTGATGACCTCGTGGTCGAGGTTGACGTTGTTGCCGTCGGTGCGGGTCGGCTCGAGCGAGCGGGACATCGTCGGCTGCGTCGCCTGGTCGGCGAGCGCGGCCTGGGTGATCCGCGCTCCGGTTTCTCCGTCGAAGCCCTGGCCGGCGTTCACGGCCTGCGCCAAGGCGTCCTCGAACTGGACCCGCCCGGCGAGGAACTCCGGGGTGTTCACGTTCGCGACGTTGTCGGCCGTGACGCGCTGGCGCATCGCCAGACCGTCCATGGCGGTCTTGAGCACCGAGGAAGTCACCGAATCGAACACGCACTTCCTAACGGCGCTGAGGAGTAGTTCCTGAGCAATTCGGGAGCAGTTGGTCCGGCGCTGCGTTGCCGATTCAGATTGCCTGATCCAGGTACGACGGGCGGGCGGCGCCGCTGTCGAAGAGCTCGATCCGGTTCGTGAGCGCGGCCTGCCGCCGGTTGACCGCCATCGCCCGTGCGACCTCCTCGGCCGCGGCGGTCTGCCTGGCCAGGATGCGGTCGGCCCGGGGCCGCAGGTCGAGCGGGAGCGGCCCGAGGCCCTCGGGGGGCGTCCACGGGTCGATCGTCGGGGTGTCGCGGGTGAACTGGTCGGAGCGCAGCAGTTCCTCGATCTGGGTGATGTCGGCCTCGAGGTCGTCGAGGGCCGCCGTCCACGCCGACCGCCACTCGTCCACGGTCAGCCTCCGCTCGCCGGGGCTCCGCCGGCGGTCATCGCGGCCTCGCGCCAGGCGTCCCGGAGCTCGCTGGCCAGCTCGCGGCACGCGTCGGCGCGGGCGGCGTCCTGCTTGATGTTCGCGCCGACCAGCTCGGTGAGCATCCAGCGGTAGAGCGCGGCGACGTTCGCCGCGCCCTCCCAGACCTCCAGGTCGAGCGAGCCCAGGAGCTCGCCGACGATGTCCTGGGCGTGGATCAGCTTCTCCGACGCCACGATCCGCTGCCCCTCGCGGATCGCGTCCGCGCCCTGGGTGATGTCGAGCACCAGGCGGTCGTAGAGCATCACGAGCAGCCGAGCGGGTGACGCGGTCGTGATGCTGTCGGCCAGATAGCGGGCGCGCATCGGGTTCGTCATTCCGGCTCTCCCTCGGGATCCGTCAGCTGCCGTTCGAGTTGCTCGCGGCCGTCTGGCTGCTCAGCCAGTTGGACTGGCTCGAGATCTTGGACAGGGCGGACTCCATCGAGGCGAACTGCCGCTGCAGGGCGGAGCGCCGGTCGGCCAGCTTCAGGTCCCAGTCGGAGATCTCCTTGTTCAGGCGGGAGATCATCGTGGTGCCGCTCTGGATCTTCTGGGTGAGCGTTCCGCTGACCGAGTCGGTCGCGGCCGTGCTGACCGACTCGAGGCTCTTGGCCAGTCCGTTCGAGACCGCGTCCTGGACCTTGGCCGGATCCTCCGCGTACGCCTTGAGGAAGTCGTCCTTGTTGAACTGGAGCTTGCCGTCCTGGGTGAGCTGGACGCCGAGCTGCTTGAAACTGCCGAAGCCACCCTTGCCGTTGCTGACCGAGCTGAGCATCTGGCTGGAGAGCTGACGCACGGTGTAGTCGCCCGACAACGGGCCGCCGGTAGGCTTGGCGCCGCTGCTGGACGAGACGCCGGCCGCCGACGACAGGCTGATCTGCGCCAGCGAGCCGTTCGCGGCGTCGACCAGCGCCTGCATCTTGGCGGCGATCGCTTCGGTGTCGTTGTTCACGCCCACCGTGACGTTGTTGGCGAGCTTGTTCGCGGTGATCGTCACGCCGGGCATGACCCCGGTGAACGTGTTGCCGGGGCTGCTGACCTTGAAGCCGCCGGCCGAGGGGTCGCCGACCGTGAGCTCCGCGTCGGAGCCGGCGGTCATCACCTTCGGGTCGGTCGTCAGGCCGCTGAGCGTGAACGTGTTCGCCGCGCCGGTCTTGCCCGAGGCGATCTGCAGCACCGGCCCGGAGTCGGTCGTCACGACCGAGGCCCGGACACCGAGGTTCGCCTTGTTGATCGCGTTCGCGACACCCTGCGGGGTGTTGGCGTCGTCGTCGAGCGAGAGCGTCGTCGTGGTCGCGTCGGGGCCGGTGCCGACCGTCAGGTCGAAGCTGCTGCCGTCGGTGACGGCCGGGGTGTCGGTGGCCGCGAACGCGGCGGTGAGACGGTGGGCGTTGGCGAGCTTCGTGACCGAGAACGTCATGTCGCCGGTCTGCGCGCCGGTCGAGGCGGTCGCGGCGACGTCGGTCGAGGTCGAGGTGGCCTTCGCGGCTTTCCAGGAGTCGGCCTTGGTCAGATCCTGCGACGCCGTGAGCAGCGCCTTCATCTTGCCGTTGACGGTCTGGTAGGCCGAGTTGCTCGTCGTGTAGTCCGAGACCTTCGTCTTCAACGCGGTCTGCGGCGCGGACTCGGCCTGGATCAGGGAGTTGATCAGCGACGTCGTATCGATGCCGCTGGAAAGGCCGCCGATGCTGGTGACCATGTGGGGTTCCGCCTAACTCGGGGCCGTCAAGCGAGCAGGGGGCGACGCGCAGGTGCGCACCGCCCCCCGCTCATCAGAGGTCAGGATCAGCCGAGGAGCTTCAGGACGCCCTGGCCGCTCTGGTTGGCCTGGGCCAGCATCGACGTGCCGGCCTGCTGCAGGATCTGGTTCTTCGAGAACTTCACCATCTCGGACGCCATGTCGGTGTCGGTGATGCTCGACTTCGACGCGCTCAGGTTCTCGATGGCGACGTTGACGTTGTTGATCGTGTGCTCGAACCGGTTCTGGACGGCACCGATCTCCGACCGGGCGTTGGAGACACCCTTGATCGCCTTGTCGAGCTGGTCGATCGCGGCGTCGGCGCCGGTGGTCAGGTCGAGCTGGTCGGTGCCGAGGCCCTTCGAGTCCAGACCGGTGATGTTTCCGCCCGCGGTCAGCGTCGCGGTGGACAGATCGATGTTGATCTGCGCACTCGCGTTCGTGTTCTTCGACGCCGAGTCGACCTGGAACGCGCCGTTGTAGTTGCCGTCGAGCAGCGCCTGGCTACCGAACTTCGTGCTCGACACGATCCGGTCGAGTTCCTTGTTGAGCGCCTGGAACTCGGTGTTGGCCGCGCCCTTGGCGTCCGAGTCCTGCGAACCGGAGTTCGCGGCCTGCACCGATAGGTCACGCATGCGCTGCAGGATCGACGAGGTCTCGCCGAGCGCGCCGTCCGCGGTCTGGGCGACGTTGACGCCGTCCTGCGCGTTGCGGGCGGCGACCGTGAGGCCACCGATCTGCGACTTCAGGCCCTCACTGACGGAGAGGCCGGCCGCGTCGTCCGCGGCGCGGTTGATACGCAGACCCGACGACAACTTCTCCATCGAGCCCGACACGGACTTGTCGTTGACCGACAGATTGCGGTACGCGTTCGCGGCCGACACGTTGGTGTTGATGCGAAGAGACATTTCGGCGTTCCTCCTGGACGAATGGTCCTTCGAGCCGGCCCTTCCGTGGGCCGATCATTGAAGTCATCGCCCAGGTCGCGGAGTGCCTGAGTGTTTCGCGCCGGTTTTTCGAGGTGGTCAGCGGCGCCAGAGGTCGTACGGGTGGGTGCCGGGCCGGAACCCGGCCGTCTCGACCATCGCCGCCGCCTCCCGCAGCCCGTCGGCGAGATCCTCCGGACGGTGCGCGTCGCTCCCGAACGTCAGCGTCCGGCCGCCCTCCTCGTACCACCAGCGCACGATGACCGGTTCGAGCGGGACCCGGGTGTTGACCTCCAGAGCCCGGCCGGAGCCGGCCAGTGCCCGCAGCGCGACCCGGTACTCCTCCTCGAACCGGGCCGGGTCGAACGGCGCCGCTCCGGCCGGCCAGTACCGCACCGGGAAGTCGATGTGCGCCAGGACGTGGAAGGCGTCCGAGCCGGTGGCCAGCTTCTCCACCTCGGCGAGGTAGTTCCGGATCACGGTGTCGGCGTCGAGCATCCGGTAGGCGTCGCCGCTGTCGTACTCGTGCTCCTCCCGGGTCTGCTCGTCGACGTGCCGGAGATTGTGCACCGACCCGAGGACCCGGTCGAAGCCTCCGAGGTCGATCAGTTCCGCGGTTCGGCGCGAGTGCCAGTGCGGTTCGGAGAGCTCGACGCCGCTGAGGATGCGCAGGCCGGGGAACAGGTCACGGCAGCGCGCGATGCTCGCGAGGTAGCCCTCGACGTCGAGGTCCGGGGGAGTGACGACCCCGTGCTCGTCGGTGTGGGCCGCGAGCCAGCCGGGCAGGTCCTCGCGGTCGCCCGACACCAGGATGGTGCGCCCGAAATCGGCGTGCTCGGTGAAGGCGATCGACGGTAATCCGAGCTCGACCGCACGAGCACACGTCCGTTCCATGTCCCCGAACGGTGCGTCCCACGAGAACTGAGTATGAACGTGCCCGTCCGGCGGAAACCCCTGCTCAACCATGCCCGTAGTCTCTCAGCCCGTAGTGACCTGGAGCCGGTTGAGGGCGACGCTGCCGCTCGAGCGGGCCGACGCCGAGACATCAAGGGCCCCGTCTCAAGGAGGCCCGCTCGCGCGGCAGCGCCGCCCTCAACCGGCCGCCCTCGTAGGAGTGCCGAGGGGGGTGGTGTGGGAGAGGCGGGTGCGCAGGTCGCCCCGGTTGGCCACGTCGGCGTAGTAGGCCGCGCGGCGCCGGGCGACACAGCCTTCGGGACGGTCGGCCCCGGCGACCTGGTCGGGGTCGAGCTGGGAGTTGATCCCGTCGCGCAGCAACGTGAGCGCCTCGGCCCGCAACTGCGAAACCCGCGACTCGGTCACCCCGAGCTCGGCCGCGATCACCGCCATCGGACGCTCGTCGAGGAAGTAGGACTCCACCACCGTGCGCAGCCGCTCCGGCAACGCCGAGATCGCCTGATGCAAATAGCCGATCTTCTCCCGGTGCAGCAGCAGCTCCTCCGGACCCTGGGTGCGGTCGGGCACCAAGTCCTCGGCCGTCCCGGCCGCGAACCCCTGCAGCGAGAGCACCACCGCGCGCTGCACGTCGTCGGCCGCCGAATGGAGCTCGGCCACCGCGACGCCGAGCGTCTCGGCGAGCTCGGTGTCGGTGGGCGTGCGGCCGAGGTTGGCGGTCAGCTCGGCCGTGGCGGTCTCGATCTTGCGGGCGCGGTGACGGACGGACCGGCTGGCCCAGTCCAGACCCCGCAACTCGTCCAGCAACGCACCCCGGATCCGGACGGTCGCGAACGAGCCGAACGGAGTGCCGCGCGACGGATCGTAGGACTTCGCGGCCGCGGCCAGCGCGGCCAGACCGGCCGACGTCAGGTCGTCACGGTTGACGTGCGCGGGGACCCGGCCCAGCATTTCGCGGACGAGGTGACCGACGAGCGGCAGATGCTCACGCACCAGATCCTCGACCTGCCGGTCGGAGACACTGCTACCCACAGAGTCAGCGGTGAGGCGCACAGCAACGGCCCTTTCGCGTCGATGGCAGTTCCTGCGGAGTCGGCTTCCAGGAAGCCCCCAGTTGCAGGATTTAACCCCGACAACCATCAAAAACACTATTTCGCCCATTTGCAACTAAAGTTGCAAACAGAAGGATGTTCTTCCGTTTTTGGGCCGCGTGTGGGGGGTGAAGAGGCTGGGAGGGTGGTGGCGAAACCTCTCAGGCCGTTAGTGGCCCTGCCGACGGTGGGAGCAGCAAGGGGTGCCGTTCCGGTGCTCCGCCGGAGCAGAGAAGGGTCGACCCGTGGCTTTTGCGGATCTGTCGAACATCCTCTGGCGCGGACGGGAGATGCTCGAACTGCTTCTCTTCAAGCTGGAAGAGGAGCAGCTGGTCCTGGCCTCGGCCCGCACCCGCTGGCTGGCCCACGCCACCCGTGAGGTCGAGCTGGTGCTGGAACAGATCCGTCAAGTCGAAGTACTGCGTGCGGCCGAGGTCGAGGTGGTCGCCGCCCTGCTGGGCCTCCCGTCGAACCCGAGTCTCTCCGCGCTGGCCGAGGCCGCGCCGGACCCCTGGGGAAAGCTGTTCGGCGAGCACCGCAAGGCCTTCCTCACGCTGACCGCCGAGATCACCGCCCTTGCTGACGCGAATCGCGATCTGCTCACCTCCGGCCACCGTGCGGTCCGGGAAACGCTGCTCACGGTCGGCGGCGCCGTCGAGACGTACGGCCCGCGCGGCGGCACCGTGACCGCGGGTGTACGACCCCGACTCGTCGATGAGGCGATGTAGCCATGTCCAGTACGTTCTCCGGCATCTCCACCGCGCTCAGCTCGCTGCGCGCACAGCGCCAAGGCCTCGACGTCTCCGGCCAGAACATCGCCAACGTCAACACCGAGGGCTACAGCCGGCAGCGCACCGAGATGACCTCGGTCGAGGGCGTCTCGAACGTTCCGACGATCTGGGCCAAGCAGGACCCGGTGGGCTCCGGCGTCAACGTCGGCGACGTCTCCCGGGTCCGGGACGAGTTGCTCGAGTCCCGGGTACGTACCGAGCACGCCCACAACTCCTACCTGTCCGGCCAGAACGCGATCTACGACAACATCCAGGGCGTCTTCAAGGAGCCCAGCGACACCGGCCTGCAGGAACGCATGTCGACGATGTGGTCGTCGTGGCAGGACCTGTCGAACAACCCCGGTGACGACGCGACCCGGACGCAGGTGCTGCAGCAGTCGGGTGCGGTCGCGACCTCGCTCAACGAATCCAGCGCGACGCTCGGGACGATCTGGAAGTCGACCCGGGAGGCGGCGACGTCGCAGGTCAACGAGGTCAACACGGCCGCGGCCGAGGTCGCGAGCCTGAACAAGGGCATCATGCAGGCCAAGATCGGCGGCCTGCCCGCGAACGAGCTCGCCGACCGCCGGGACGCGCTGGTGATGAAGCTGTCCGACCTGGCCGGCGCGACCGCGACCGTCCGGGACAACGGCGCGGTCGACGTCTCGCTGTTCGGCTCCTCGCTGGTCACCGGCTCCGCCGCGCGGGCGATGACGGTCAGTGGCGCGGCCACGCTGGGCGACCAGGCCGCCAACCCGGTCTCGATGAGCTTCAGCGACAACGGACAGCCCGCGGTCGTGACCTCCGGTGAGCTGGGGTCGTCGCTGGAGTCGCTGAACTCGGTCGTGCCGAAGTACGCGAAAGCACTGGACGACGTCGCGGCCAAGTTGATCTCGACCGTGAACGCCATTCACGGCAACGGGTTCGACAAGGCGGGCAACGCCGGGGAGACGTTCTTCAACGGCACCGACGCCAAGTCGATCAGCGTGGCGATCACCGACACCGACAAGGTCGCGGCGTCCGGCGACGCCAACGGGCGCCTCGACGGCGGCAACGCGGACGCGCTCGGCGATCTGGCCACGTCCGGCAACGGTCCGGACGTGACGTACCGGCAGCTCGTCGCCGACCTGGGCATCACCGCGAAGAGCGCGGCGCTCAAGGCCGACACCCAGTCGACGATCACCGCCGATCTGGACAGCTCGCACGAGGCCACGTCCGGCGTGAGCCTCGACGAGGAGATGTCCAACCTGCTCACCTACCAACGAGCGTACGAGGCCGCAGCGAAGTTGATGAACACCATCGACTCGACGCTGAACACGCTGATCAACAACACCGGCCGGTAAGGACAGCAGCCGTGGTCATCCGCGTCACCGAACGCTCGCTCTCGCACAACGCGATGCGCGGGTTGCAGTCGAACCAGGCCCGTCTCAGCACCAGCGAGAACCAGCTCACCAGCGGGAAGCTGATCTCGAAGCCGTCCGACTCGCCGACCGGGACGATGACCGCGATGCTGCTGCGCAGCGACATGCGGACGCAGGAGCAGTACGCGCGCAACGCCTCCGACGGCAAGAACTGGCTCAACACGATCGACTCGACGCTCGGCTCGGTCAACGACAACGCCCAGCGCGTCCGCGACCTGACGCTGCAGGGCATGTCGGCCGGCGCCGCCGGCTCGGACACCGCGCGCGGTGCGATCGCGTCCGAGGTCGAGCAGATCCGTCAGGCGGTCATCGGCCTGGCCAACACCAAGTACGTCGACCGGCCGGTGTTCGGCGGCACCACCGACGGCACCGCCGCCTACGACAAGGACGGCACCTACCTCGGTGACAACGGCTCGGTGAACCGCTCGGTCGCCGAGGGCACCAAGCTCCGGGTCGACGCCAACGGCGAAGAGGTCTTCGGCACCGGCGACGACCAGATCTTCAAGGTGCTCGCCGACATCTCCGACCACATGAAGACCGACCCGTCGAAGCTCACGGACGACCTGGACCGGCTCGACACCGCGATGAACACGGTCCGGACCGTCCAGGCGAGTGTCGGTGCCCGGTCGAACCGGATCGACTCGATGCAGCAGACCGCGACCGACCGGCACCTCGACCTGCAGACCCAACTGACCGAGGTCGAGGACATCGACCTTCCCAAAACCATCACGGACATGACCTTGCAGCAGACCGCGTACCAGGCCGCTCTGGGCGCGACCGCCAAGGTCATCCAGCCCTCCCTGATGGATTTCCTCCGGTAGCCGCCGGAGCCACAGACGGCAGTGATGCCGACCCGAAACCCAACCGATCAGCCCAGAGGGAGCCAATGACCCTCCCCGCGAACAAGCTGTCGAACAACTCAGGAGGAGTACATGTCCGCAAAAACCAAGTCCGCGAAGTCGAGCTCTGACATGGCAACCGACATGTCCCTCGAGAACTCGGCCAAGAACGCGGAGGCGAAGGCGGCGGCGGCCGGCGAGAAGTTGCCGACGATCGAGTTCGTGACCCCGATGCCGGGCTTCCCGGATCGCACGAGCTTCGTTCTCGTCCGCCTGGACGAGGTCGGCCTGCTCAACTCGCTGCGGTCGGTGGACGATCCGGAGCTTCGTTTCATCACGATCGCTCCGCATCAGTTCTTTCCGCAGTACGAGCCGGAGATCGACGACGAGACGATCGCCGCTCTCGGGACGACCGACCCGAGCGAGCTGCTCGTCCTGCTGATCGTCACCGCGGGTGACACCCCACGGGACTCGACGGCCAACCTGATGGCACCGATCGTCGTCGACCCGATGACGATGAAGGCCGCGCAGTGCGTGCTGACCGGGAGCAACCTGCCGGTCCGCGCTCCCCTCGCCTAGCCCTCGGCTCGGCTACGCTGCGGATAATCGTCCTCGAGGGGGGATACTGCCCGTGCTCGTGCTGACCCGTCGGCCCGGTGAGAGCGTGATGGTCGGAGATGACGTTGTCATCACCGTGCTCGAAGTCCGGGGGGACGTGGTCCGGCTCGGTATACGGGCTCCCCGCAGTGTGCCGGTGCATCGGGAAGAAGTGTTTCTCGAGCTGCGCGCCGCGAATCAGGAAGCGGCGTCGTCCAGCGAGGATGCGGTCGAGGCGCTCAGTCGTCTCATCGGCAGTGAGGGTGATAAGGGCTGAGGGGCGGGTTTCGGGCCGCGTCCCGCGCTTGCGCGGGACGCGGCCCTCAGCCGTGATTGGCCCCGGCCGCCGTGGGGTATCAGTCGACGCGTAGCCCGAGTGACCCAGGGAGGCTTTCGTGTCGGCTGTGACGGACAACCCCGAGGTCGTGTCGGACAACGTCGGCCAATCGGACGCGGTGGACGCGGTGGAGCTCGCCGAGACCGTGGAGGAAGGCATCGCCGCGGCGTACGAGCAGGCCGCCGGTGCTCCGGTGGAGGCCGCGCTGGAAACCGTGCTGGGAGAGGAAGAAGCCCGCGGGGTCGAGCTGAACGAGGAGTTCGCCCGCCCGTTCGCCGAGGCCATCAGCCGCGGCGAGGACCCACTGACGAACTGAGGGGTGCCGGTACCGTAGGACGAGGGTGCCCCCACACCCCGGCGGAATGCTGATGGGCCCAGCCGACTTGCACCGGATGAGCTCCCAGTTCAAGCCATCCGGGGGGCTCCCTCGCCAGGCACCGTCTGGCGATGTGCCCGCTGTCTGGAGAGGTCGCCGTCATGCCGGACCCCGCGGAGCTGTACGAGATCGTCGGCGACCGGGAACTCCCGCCCGACTCCGCCACGGTGAAGCCGGACGTCGAGGGCGGCCCGGTTCTGCTGCATGCGTTGGACGGGTTCCTCGACGCCGGATCGGCCGCGCAGATCGCGGCGAACCACCTGGTCGAGACGCTCGAAGGCAAGGTCGTCGCGAGGTTCGACATCGACCTCCTGCACGACTACCGGGCGCGTCGCCCCCCGATGACGTTCGTCGAGGACCACTACGAGTCCTACACGCCGCCGCAGCTGCTGCTGCACGAGCTCAAAGACTCCACCGGCGCGCCGTTCCTGCTGCTCAACGGCCCCGAACCGGACGTCATGTGGGAGCGGTTCACGGCCGCGGTCGGGCAGCTCGCCGACCATTTCGGCGTCCATCTGGTGATGGGCCTGGGCGGGGTGCCGATGACGATCCCGCACACCCGCCCGACGACGCTCACCACCCACGGCACCCGCCCGGATCTCGTCCGCAGGCCGAACGTCTGGCGGGGCAACCTGCGCATTCCGGGCAGCGCGTCCGCCCTCCTGGAGCTGCGGCTCGGCGAGGCCGGGAAGGATGCGATCGGGTTCGTCGCGCACGTGCCGCACTACCTCGCGTCGGTCGAGTTCCCGCAGGCGTCGGCCGCGCTGCTCGACGCGGTCGCGGAGGAGACCGGTCTGCTGCTCCCGGTCGGGTCGCTGCACGCCGCCGGCGTCACCCGGCTGCGCGAGATCGACGCCCAGCTCGCGGACGATCCGCAGGCGGTGGGCGTGGTCAAGGCGCTCGAGGAGCAGTACGACTCGTTCGTCTCGAACCGGCACCAGGCCGAGCTCGGCGGCGAGCTCGACCAGAACGTGCCCAGCGGTGAGGAACTCGGCGCCGAGCTCGAGCGGTTCCTGGCCCAGCTCGAGCGCGGGGACGACGAAACGCGCTGACGTGTCGGCGGGCCGGTCGCGGGGAACGGGGTTTCCATGAGCGGTCCGCCGATCCGCCGCCACCGGCGGCCGCACTGGCTCGTCTCCGGAGTGTTCTGGGGTGTCCTGGTGCTCGCCGACGTGGCGATCTTCAGCGTCTGGGCAACCCTGGGCGCGATGGTGCTCGCCGCGTGCGGTGCGGGCGGCTTCACCTGGCGGCACCGGCGGATGCTGCGGTCCGTGGTGGCGGTGCCGGTGACGGGCCCGTCCGGAGCGCCGATCGAGATCTCCACCGAACCGGTCGCGCCCACAGCGCCTACGGCGCCCCTCGAGCCGGACGCCGGGGGTGGGCCGGGGACGCCGGCGTGATTACGCTCGCCGGGTGACCAAACCGGCGCTGGCGGAGCTGCTCGATCTCCAACCGCATCCCGAGGGCGGGTGGTTCCGGCAGACCTGGCGTACGTCGATCGAGTTCTCGCCGCCCGGGTATCCCGGGCCGCGTGCGGCCGCCACCGGCATCTTCTTCCTGCTCGCGCCGGGGGAGGTGTCGCGCTGGCACGTCGTGCGGTCGGACGAGTTGTGGCTCTGGCAGTCCGGCGGGCCGCTGACCCTGACGATCGCGTCCGCCCCGAAAGCCCCTGACGCCCCTGAGGCCCCGGACTCGCGGTCGGTCCGGCTCGGGCCGGACCCGGCCGCGGGCCACGAGTTCCAGGCCCTGGTTCCCGGTGGCCGGTGGCAGACCGCCACCCCGGCCGGCGACGAGCCGGTCCTGGTCTCCTGCGTCGTCGCCCCCGGCTTCGACTACGAGGACTGGCAACTCGAGCCTTAGACGGGCAGCCGGGAGCGGCGGAGGTAGACCGACCAGGTGACGGCGAAGCAGAGCACGTAGAGGGCGATGAAGCCGACGTAGGCGGCGTCGGCGTTGTGGTATCCGAGAAACGACTGGCGGAAGACGATCTGGACGAGCGCACCGCCGAACGCGCCGATCGCTCCCGCGATGCCGACGAGCGCGCTGGACAGGCGCCGGGCCTCGTTCGGGTCGGCCTCGGTGGCGCGGAAGATCGCCGGGATCATCTTGTAGGTCGAGCCGTTGCCGAGGCCGCTCAGGATGAACAGCGCGAGGAAGCCGACGTAGAAGAGCGGCAGCGACTCCCACCGCGAGGCGCCCAGCACGAGCGCGGCGAACAACGCCATGCCGACGAACGTCCAGAGCGTGATGCGGGCACCGCCGAAGCGATCGGCCAGCCACCCGCCGGCCGGTCGCGCGATCGACCCGAGCAACGGGCCGAGGAAGATCACCCGCAGCGCGTCCAGCGGGGTCGCGGTCTGGAACTGGGTGGTCAGCACCTGGCCGAACGCGAAGCTGAAGCCGATGAACGAGCCGAACGTGCCGATGTACAGCAGCGACATGATCCAGGTGTGCGGGTTCTTCACGACGTCACGCATCGCGCGCTTGTCGTTCGTCGCGTGGGTGAGGTTGTCCATCCGGGTCGCGGAGAGCGCGGTCACGATCACGATCAGCGGGAGGTAGACACCCGGCACCAGCCGTGGCTCGACGCTCGCCGCCACCCCACCGGCCGCCGCGAGCACGATCAGACCGACGATCTGCACGAGCGCGACGCCCAGGTTGCCCCCGGCGGCGTTCAGACCGAGCGCCATCCCCTTGAGCCGGTTCGGATAGAACGCGTTGATGTTCGCCATCGAGCT
The DNA here is from genome assembly GCF_044454545.1 of Cryptosporangium sp. NPDC051539. Lineage (NCBI taxonomy): Bacteria > Bacillati > Actinomycetota > Actinomycetes > Cryptosporangiales > Cryptosporangiaceae > Cryptosporangium > Cryptosporangium sp. NPDC051539. The sequence goes on from NZ_JBITDV010000002.1 coordinate 335,459, forward strand.
GGAGAAGTTGCCCCCGCCCACGCCGGCCAGTGCGGCCAAGACCAGCAGGGCCGGGAACGACAGGCCGGGCCGCAGCAGGATCGCGGTGAGAACCGACGGGACGAGTAGCAGGCCGGCCGAGACGATCGTCCAGTTCCGGCCTCCGAACTTCGCCACCGCGAACGTGTACGGCAGCCGCAGGAACGAGCCGACGAACGCCGGGACCGCGGTCAGCAGGAACTTGTCGTCGAGCGTCAGCCCGTAGGCGCCGGCGGGCAGGAACAGCACCAGAACGGACCACATGGTCCAGATCGAGAACCCGATGTGCTCGGAGAGAATCGAGAAGATCAGGTTGCGGCGGGCGATTCGCGCGCCGCCTGCGGCCCAGAAGCCGGGGTCTTCCGGGCGCCAGTCGTCGATCCAGTGACTCCGGGCGACCGGCTCGGTGGGCGGGGCGATCGTGGGCGCTGCCATCGGGGCTCCCTGGTGTTCGGCGGTTGCCCGACGGTAGAAATCTGCTGTTTCCCGTCCGTTGGGCGGGCAGGTCGCGTGCGCAACATCTCCCGCACCGGGCGGCCGGGGTGCAGTGCGGTTGATTCGGGCCGGAAGGCTTGTGAAGCCCGGCCGCCGGTCGATGGGACGACCGGATCGAGAGGGGGTGCTGTGCGAGTTCGAATCACCGAGCGCCCGGGCCGGGCGACCCGGCTCGCGCTGGTCTGCGCCCTGCTGAGCTTCGCGTACCTGGTCGCGGCCTGGAACGCTCCGATCGTCGCACCGGTCGTGGGATGGATCGCGCCGCTCGGCTCGGTCGCCGTCGGGGTCTACGCGACCGTGCGGCTGGTGGTCTCGACCCCGCTGGGTCAGGCGTCCCGCCGGTTCTGGCGCACGATGGCACTGGCGGCGGGCTGCATCGGCGTCGGTGCGGTCAGCCAGATGTTCGACACGCTCGCGCACGGCGAGCCCACCCAGGTGCTGTCCGACCGGACGAGCGCGTTCGACCTGTTCGGCCTGGTGCTGATGATCGCGGCGATCCTGCTCGTGCCGGTGAACCGCCTGAGCCGCTCGGCGTGGGCGACGTTCGGTCTGGACGCCGGCACGGTGGTCGCGGGTGGGGCGCTGTTCTCGTGGTACTTCGCGATCCGCAACGTCGACGATTTCGAGGCGACCACCGGGTCGGCGCTCCCGCTGGTAGCGACCGTGGCGACCGGATTTCTCGGGGTGCTGGTGCTGCTGCGGATCTCGTTCGCCGGGGTCCGGGAGGTGCACCCGGGGTCCTTGCAGCTGCTCGCGCTGGCCGCCCTGACGTCGTGCAGCGCGGCCGCGTTGTCGCCCACGCTCGCCGATCGGCCCTACCTGAACACCTCGTTCCTGGCGTTCCCGCTCGCGTACGGGTTCCTGACCGCGGCGGTCGAGCGCCAGCGGAGGTCCACGCTGGCCGCGCTCGACGGCGTCGTGGCAAAAGACGCGGCCCCGCGGGCGCGCCGGTCGCTGTACGTGCTGCCGTACCTCGCGGTCGCGGCGACCGACGGCCTGCTGCTGCACTCGCTGTCGTCCCCGGCCGAGTCCGGCCCGGTGATCGTCGGCGCGGTGGTGCTGACCGCGCTGGTCAGTGCCCGTCAGCTGGTGAGCTTCCGGGAGAACGGACGGCTGCTCCGGCGGCTGGACACCACCGTGGCCGACCTTCGCGAGTCCGAGAACCGGATGACGTTCCAGGCGACGCACGACGGGCTCACCGGGCTGGTGAACCGGGCGCTGCTGGCCTCGCGGATCGACTCCGCGCTGGCCGGCGGGGGCGCGGCCGAGGTCGCGATGGCCTTGATCGACCTGGACGACTTCAAGTCGGTCAACGACCGGCTCGGCCACGCGGTGGGGGACACGCTGCTGGTCGAGGCCGCCGCCCGGATCCGGGAGGCGACCGGTGCGGACGACACCGTCGCCCGGCTGGGCGGCGACGAGTTCGCGGTGCTGTTCCGGGGCGCCGATCCCGCGGTGGCCGCAGAGCGGATCCTCGCGTCGCTGGACCGGCCCCTGCGGATCGCCGGCGACGAGCTCCGGATCCGGGCCAGCGTCGGGATCGCCGACGGCTGGGCCGGTGCGGACTCGAACGAGCTGACCCGCCGTGCCGACGTCGCGATGTACGCGGCGAAGAGCAGCGGCGAGGGCTGGGCGCGGTTCGACCCGGCGATGGACGCCCCCGCCGCCGACCAGGCCCGCCTGGCCGCCGGTCTGCGCGACGGCCTGGGGCGGGGCGACTTCCGGCTGCTCTACCAGCCGATCGTCTCGCTGCCGGGTGGACAGATCTCCGGGGTGGAAGCGCTGGTGCGGTGGCACGACCCGGAGCGCGGGGTCATCCCGCCGGACCGGTTCATCCCGGTCGCCGAGCGTAGCGGGCTGATCATGCCGCTGGGCCGCTGGGTGCTGCGCGAGGCGTGCCGTCAGGCGGCCGCGTGGCGGGCCTCGTTCGGCGCGGCGGCGCCGTCGCGGATGAGCGTGAACGTCTCGCCGCGCCAGCTGGACGAGCCCGACTTCGTCGACGACGTGGTGGCGGCGCTGGCCGACTCCGGGCTGCCGGCCGAGTGCCTGGTCATCGAGGTGACCGAGACCGCGGTGTTCCACGGGGGACTCGCGGTGTCGTCGCTGGCGGCCCTGCGGTCGCTCGGGGTGCGGGTCGCGCTGGACGACTTCGGCACCGGGCAGTCGTCGCTGGGGCTGCTGCTGACCTGCCCGGTCGACATCCTCAAGGTGGACAAGTCGTTCGTCGACGGGGTGACCGAGCCCGGTGACCGCGCGGTGATCGTCGAGTTCCTGGCCCAGGTCGCGCGAGGTCTCGACCTCGACACGGTGGCCGAGGGCGTGGAGGACGCCGCGCAGGCCGAGCGGCTGGTCGAGCTCGGCTACCGGAAGGCCCAGGGCTACCTGTTCTCGCGTCCGGTGCCGGGTGCGGAGCTGGCGGAGCAGCTTCGTCCCACCCTTGGGGTAGCGTCCTTCGCGTGACTGCAGTGGTACCTCAGAGGTCGTCCGGCGCCGACGAGCAGACCGTGCTCCCGTGGGTGGGGCGCGTCCTCGGCACCGAAGACGCGACGCCGCTCTCGTTCCACGTCGCGCTCCGGGACGACGCGTACCTGCAGCTCGACGACGTCGTGGTCACGGTGCGCGACGTTCCGGGCCTGGGCCCGGTGCTGACCGCCGGTGTCGTCACCCAGGTCACCGCACGGCACGAGGGCGCGCAGTTCAGCTCCGACGTGTTCCTGATCGCCGACGGCGTGCTGCCGGCCCAGGTGCAGGAGGTCGCGGAGATCGCGACCACCCGGGTCGAGCCCGAGGTGTACGTCCCGCCGCGGCCGGGCGAGCCGGTGCGGCGGGCCACCGGCGAAGAGCGCGCGATCGCGCTCTACTTCGACCGGATGGAACGGAAGGTCCCGGTCGGCCTGGGGCGCGACGGCACGCCGATCTACGTCAACCTCGACTTCCTCGACGGCACCCGCGGCGCGCACGTCTCGATCTCCGGCGTGTCCGGCGTCGCGACCAAGACCAGCTTCGCGCTGTTCCTGTTGTACTCGCTGTTCCGTTCGGGCGTGCTGGGCCGCCGGGCGGTGAACACGAAGGCGCTGATCTTCAGCGTCAAGGGCGAGGACCTGCTGTTCCTCGACCACACCAACACCAAGCTGGACGAGACGCTGCGCGCGCAGTACGGCATCATGGGCCTGCCCGCCGAGCCGTTCAAGTCCGTCGGGTTCTACGCGCCACCGCTTCCCGGCGATCTGACCGGCCGGCCCGACGTCCGCGAGCGGGCCACCGGCGTCAACGCGTTCTGGTGGACGATCGCCGAGTTCTGCCGCGACGAGCTGCTGCCGTTCGCGTTCGCCGACGCCGAGGACGAGCGCAACCAGTACACGATGGTCATCCACCAGGTCGCGGCGCGTTTGCGGATGGACGCCGTGCCGTCCGGCACCGACGGCGCGGTGACCGTCGACGGGCGTCCGGTGCGGACGTACGACCAGCTGGTCGACCTGATCGCCGACAAGCTGGGCGACGACAACACCCGCCCGGCCTGGGCGGGTCCGGTGACCGGGGCGGGCACCGTGAACGCGTTCCTGCGCCGGCTGCGGTCGTCGCTGCGGGCGTTGCGGCCGCTGATCCGCGGCGACCTGCCCGAGTCGCCGCTGCGGCGGGTGTCCACCGAGAACCAGCAGCTGACGGTCGTCGACCTGCACAACCTGCCCGAGCGGGCCCAGCGGTTCGTCGTCGGTGTCGTGCTCGCGGCCGAGACCCGGCGCAAGGAAGAGGCCGGGTCGGGCGGGCTGCTGTTCACGATGCTCGACGAGCTGAACAAGTACGCGCCGCGCGAGGGGTCGAGCCCGATCAAGGAGGTGCTGCTCGACATCGCCGAGCGCGGCCGGTCGCTCGGCATCATCCTGATCGGAGCGCAGCAGACCGCCAGTGAGGTCGAGCGACGGATCATCTCGAACAGCTCGATCAAGGTGGTGGGGCGGCTGGATCCGGCCGAGGCCGGTCGGCCCGAGTACGGCTTCCTGCCGCCGGGCCAGCGCACGCGGGTGACGCTGGCGAAACCCGGCACGATGTTCGTCGCGCAGCCCGAGATTCCGGTGCCGCTGGCGGTGGAGTTCCCGTTCCCGGCCTGGGCGACGCGCCGGAGCGAGGCGGGCGACGTGCCTTCGGGCGAGCCGCCGGTGACCGTGAACCCGGTGACCGGGGAGATCATCGGGGGCCGGGATCCGTTCAAGCGGCTCCCGCAGGCCGCCGCCGACGACGCCCCGTTCTGAGCGGTCTCACCACTCGGCGGTCGTGTGGTGCTTGGCCAGCGCGGCCAGCGCCGGGTCGAACCGTGACAGCACCTGACGGACCCGAGCCTCGGCCAGTGGCCCCAGCGCGTCGTACAGCTCCCCGAACACCGCCCTGGCCTGGCGTCGCGGCCAGTCGGCCGGCAGCACCGCCTCGGGCAGATCCGGGTCCAGCGCCGGGAACGTGCGCCACACGTCCATGAGCCGGGTCCGGGCGATCAGGGCCTCCGCGGAACCCACGTCACCGCCGTCCAGCCGCGAACGCAACGGGCCGGTGTCGGCGAGGAACGCCTCGTAGGCCGCGCGGATCTCGTCCAGGTCCCAAGCCGAGATCAGCGGCGTCCCCACCGCCTCCTGGGCCCGCAACACCGCGGCCGAGCCGATCCGGAGCTCGTCGAGGAACGCCCGGACCTCGTCGGCCGACGCCCGCGGCGAGACCCACACCCCGTCGAACAACGGCGCGAAGCCGAGCCAGCGCAACCGGCTGCGCAACAGGTGCCGCAGATCCCGTTGCTCCTCGGGCAGCGAGAACGTGGCCACCGTCCAGACGCCACCCCACGGCTGGTCCTCGATGCCCAGCGACACGATCCGGCTCGAACTCGCGACGATCGTCCGGGTCGCGGACGCCGACAGCCCGTAGTACGTGTTGCGTCCGACCTTGCTCGACTCCAGCGCGCCCCGGCGAGCCAGCCGGCGCAGCGCGGCCCGGGCGCTCACCTCGCCCACGTCGAACTGTTCGACCAGTGCCACCAGCGCCGCCGACGGCAGGTGCTCCCGGCGTCCGTTCCAGTAGTCGCCGAGCAGCGTCACCAGCAGGTGCTGGGGAGAGGTTCCGGCCTGCCGCCGGGGTAGCGGAACCCCGTTCACGGGGGCGTCGTGGCTCGCGATTTCGATGGGCGCCACTCCCGGATCATACGAACCGGCCCGTCGCCGCCGTGACCGCCGTCCGGCCGCCGCCGGAACACCGACGACAGCGCGGGTACCACCCCCGAGGGCAGAAAGAGCAGGACCCCGATCAGCAGTACCGCGTAGGCCGCGTACCCGAGCACGGTGGGCGCGTAGCTCGGAGCGCCGGGCCGGGTGCTCAGGTCGTTGAGCACCTGCACGACCAGCGTCACCGAGACCGTGCCGACGACCGGCCCCCACCGGGTGCCGAGCCCGCCGAACACCGCCATCACGACCCACTCGACCGACATCGCGATCGTGAACGAGCCCGGCGCGATGTAGCCGAGGAAGAACGCGTAGATCCCGCCCGCCAGCCCGGCGTACGCCGCCGAGAGCGCGAACACCGTCACCTTGTAGCGGATCACCGGAATCCCGCTCGCCGCGGCGACCTGCTCGCTGCCGGCCAGCGCCCGCAGCGCCCGTCCCGGCCTGCTGCTCACGATGTTCGCGGTGAGCAGCAGGACGACGGCCACCAGGGTCCAGGTCAGCCAGGCGTACTCGCGCGGGGCCGTCAGCTCGAACGAACCCACGCCCAGCAGCGGAATCCCCTGCAGCCCGATCGCGCCGCCGAACACGTCGATCTCGGCCGCCACCGACAGGATGATCAGCTGCAGCGCGAGCGTGGCGAACGCCAGGTAGTGGCCCCGGAGCCGCAACAACAGCGCCCCCAGCCCGGCCGCGGCCCCGGCGGCGACGAGCGGCGCGAGGACCAGGCCGATCACCGGCGGCCACCCGTGCACCGCCGGGATCGCCGCCGTGTACGCCCCGACCGCGTAGAACGCGGCCTGCCCGAGCGACACCTGCCCGGCGTAACCCATCAGCAGCGAGACCCCGGTGACGGCCAGCACCGCCAGCCCCATCAGGACGTAGATCGACATCCGGGTGTCGTCCAGCACGAACGGCAACCCGAGTGCGACGACCGCGAAGGCCACCCCGGTCTTCATACCGCCACCGCGTCCCGGGTCCGGACGGCCCGGACGATCATCACCAGCACCATGAACCCGAGCGCCACCTCGGTCTGGAACGAGCCGTCGACGTACCCGGCGAACAGCGTCTGGCCGATGCCGAGCAGCAGCCCGCCGGCCAGCGCGGTGCCGGGTTTGTCCAGTCCGCCCAGCACCGCCGCGGCGAACCCGTTCACCGCGAGAGCGACGTCCCGGTCGAACGCGATCGACTGCAGCGGCGTCAGCAGCACACCGGCGACTCCGCCGAGCAGACCGGCGAGCCCGAACGCGTACAGCCCCATCCGCCGGACGTTGATGCCGGCCAGCCGGGCGGCGTACGGGTTGGCCGCGCACGCGGTGAGCCCCTTGCCGAGATAGGTCCGGCCGAAGAACAGGCCCAGCGCCGCGAACACGGCCAGCGCCACCGCGAACACCAGCATCCACTGGTGCTGGATCCGCACCCCGCCGACCGTCAGCACGCCCGACAGCCCGTCGAAGCTCCGCGGCTGATCACCCCAGACGACGATCTCGATCGCGTAGCCGAGGAAGCCGAGCCCGAACGTGATCACCAGCGACGCCAGCAGCGGCGTCCCCGGCTTCCCGATCGCCACCACCCCGACGACGAGGCCGACCAGGCCGGCCAGCCCCACCGCCAGCAGTTCGCCGATGCCATGCGGCCACCAGGTCAGGAACGTCCCCGCCGCGAGCCCGGCCACCACCGGGAACAGGCCCTGCGCGAAGTTCACCACCCCGGTCACCCGGTGCACGACGACGAACCCGCTGGCCAGCAGCGCGATCGTGCAGCCGAGCGCCGCCCCGGCGATCACGTACCCGAGGAACTCGCTCATCCCGGCAGGCCTCCCAGGTACGCGGAGACCACGGCCGGGTCCGTCCGCAGCGACGACGACGGCCCGGACGCCACGACCCGTCCGGCCTCCAGCACGTAACCCCGGCTGCACAGCGAGAACGCCAGCGTCGTCTCCTGCTCGATCAGCAGCACCGCGAGCCCCCGGTCCCGGTTCAGTGCAGCCAGGTGGGCCGCGAGGTCGCGCACGACCATCGGGGCCAGCCCCAGCGAGAGTTCGTCCACCGCGAGCAGGTCCGGGTCGGCCATCAGCGCGCGGCCGACCGCGACCATCTGCTGCTGGCCGCCGGACAACGAGCCGGCCGGCCGGTTCCGCAACGACACCAGATCCGGGAACAGCGAGTAGATCCGGGCCGGATCCCGCCGGGCGCGGGGGAGCCCCCACGCTCCCAGCCGCAGGTTGTCTTCGACCGACAGCGTCGCGAACAACTGCCTGCCCTCGGGCACCTGAGCCAGCCGGCCGTCGACCCGCACCGCGCCGGAGAACGCGGGCACGACACCCGACAGCGTGTTCACCAGCGTCGACTTCCCGGCCCCGTTCGCGCCGACCAGCGCCACCATCTCCCCGGCGGCGACGGTCAGCGAGATCCCGTCCAGCGCCGTCGCGGTTCCGTACCGCACCACCAGATCCCGCACCTCAAGCATGGGACCCGTCTCCCAGATACGCCTTCACCACGGCCGGGTCGCTCCGCACCGCGGCCGGCGGGCCGGACGCGATCACCGACCCCAGATCCAGCACCGTCACCTCGTCGGCCAGCCGCGAGACGAACCCGACGTCGTGCTCGACGAGCATCATCGTCAGCCCCTCCGACCGCAGCTCCTCCAGTACCTCGGCCAGCGCGGTGCGCTCCGCCGCCCGCAGCCCGGCCGCCGGTTCGTCGAGCAGCAGCAGCCGGGGCGACGCGCACAACGCCCGGGCCAGCTGGGCCCGGCGCTGCTGCCCCAGCGGCAGCGACGAGGCCGGCACGTCGGCCCACTCCCGTAGCCCCACCCGCTCCAGGGCCACCAGCGCGGCGGACCGCACCGACCGCTCTTCCCGGCGGCAGGCGGGCAACCGCAGCGCCGCCGCGACGAACCCGTGCCGGGCCTGGGTGTGCGCGCCCACCATCACGTTCTCCACGCACGACAGCCCCGGGAACGTCCGCGCGCCCTGGAACACGATCGCGATGCCGGCCGCGGCCCGCCGGTGCGCCGGCATCCCGGTCAGCGGGCGCCCGTCCAGGGACACCGACCCGGCGTCCGGCCGCAACAAGCCCGCGACCAGGTTGAACAGCGTCGATTTGCCGGCCCCGTTCGGCCCGATCAGACCGCGGGTCTGGCCGGCCGGCACGTCCACCGAGACCTCGCGCACCGCGAAGACCCCGCCGAACGACTTCGACAGACCGGAAACCGCGAGCATCACGAGGGCAGGTTCGTCGACAGCTGCGAGGTCATCCACGAGGTCGGAACGAACTTCCCGCCGGTGACCTGGGCGATCGCGACGTTGTCGGTGGAGAGTCCGGAGTGGTCGGAGGCGCTGTACTTGTACCGCCCGTTCGGCGTCAGCAGCGACAGCTTCTCCAGCGCGGCCTGCACCTTCTTCCCGTCGGTGGAACCCGCCGACTTGAGCGCGTCGGCCAGCACCAGCACCCCGCAGTATCCGTCGATCGCGAATTGCGGGGGATAGGAGCCGTACTGCTTCTGGTAGTCCACGGCCAGCTTGTCGACCGCGGTCTTCAGCGGCGACGCCGGCAGGTCGCCCCCGATCACCCCGATCGCCGTCGACAGCACGACCTTCTCGGCCGCCGCCCCGGCCGGCTTCGTGAACAGCGGTGTGCCCTGCGCGCCGGTGAGCACCAGCGGGATCGACAGCCCGGCGGCCGCGAACTGCTTGGTCGCGATCACCGCCGGCGGTCCGGTCGCCCAGACGAACACCGCCTGCGCGCCGGACGTCCGGACCGGGGCGTAGACCGCGCTGAAGTCCTGCGTGCCGGTGTCGAACGACCGGTCGACGACGACCGTCACGCCGTACTGCGCGGCCAGCTTCTTCACCGCCGTGTACCCGGCGACCGCGTACGAGCTCTTCGTGTCGTGGGCCAGCGCGATCTTGCTGATCTTCGCCGACTGGAAGTACTTCAGCGTCTGCTCGGCGTACGTCGACGAGCGCGCGGGGATCTGGAACGCGAACTTCCGCACCGGGTCGACCTGCTGATCGGCCGCGGCCAGCGAGATGTACGGCATCGAGTTGCGTTCGGCAAGCGGAATGGTGGCCAGTGCGGAGTTCGAGAACGACGAGCCGATCACCGCGACCGCGCCCTCGCTCTTGTGCGCGTTGAACGCGAGCACCGACTGGTCGGGCTGCGTCTTGTCGTCTTTCACGACCAGTTCGATCTTCCGGCCGTCGATGCCGCCGGACGCGTTGATCTGCGCGACGGCGATCTTCGCGCCCTGCTGGTCACCGGTTCCCAGCGCCTGATAGTTGCCGGTCAGCGGCACCGTGAGTCCGATCCGGATCGGGCCGGATTCGTCGTCGCCGCTGGAGGACGAACACCCGGTCAGCCCGATGACCACGACGATCGGGAGAAGTAGAGCCAGTTTCCGCACGGGTGAACCTCCAGGCGTCGATGCCATGTGGGGTAGGACACATCCGGCCGCTCGGTTCGGGAATCTAGAGGTGTGACGATCGCCAGTCAATATGTAGGCAAAGACCGGCCTTCCACTGTGGAAGATCCGGAACCTCACTGGTCACACCAGCCTCACGAACCTTAAAGATTCCCGAACCGTGACCTATCGCAGTACGGACCGGACATCCCATTGAGTAATGGCGCGGCAGGGTAAACCCCTATTCGTCTGCGTGGGAGAGCCGTATGCCCGAGTCCGATCACCCCGACCGCGACAGAGTCCGGCACCTCACCGATGCCGTCGACCGGGAGGCCGTCGCCGACGCGGTCGTCTCCGCCATCCGCGCGCAGGCCGGTCGTGCCGCCGACCCCCGCTGGGCCGCCGTGACGCCGGTGGTCAACGACCACGTCCGGATGTTCACCCGGATGCTGCTCTCCGGGAGCCAGCCGCCCCAGTCCGAGACGCGGTCGCTCGCGCTGCGGGCGGCCTCGGCGTCCCGCTCGCCGATCGGGGAGATGCTCCGGTCCTACCGGGTCGGCGCCGACGCGGCGTTCCGCGCCGTGCGCGAGGCGGCCGGCCCGGACGACCTCGAGGCCGTCGTCACGGTGACCGAGGAGCTGATGGCGTTCGTCAACCTGATGACCGCCGCCGTCGTGCAGGCCAGCCTCGACGACCGGGACCTCCGCCGGTCGGAGCGCGAGCGCCGGTTCCGCCGGCTGTTCGACGCGATCGACGGCGCCGCGGCTCTCACCCCCGACCTGGTCGAACTGGCCGAGGACATCGGCGTCTCGACGACCGGCCCCTACCTCCCGTTCGCCGCCGCCCACCGGGGCGCCGGCGCGGCCGAGCACGCCCGGCTGGCGGCCGAGCTGTCGGCGGCGGGCGGCCTGCTCGCGTTCAGCGAGGGCGAGCGGATCGACGGGATCTGCTCGGCGCCGTCGCAACTGGACTGGCTGGCCGAGACCGAGGGTGTCGCGGTGGCGGTCGGTGCCGCCGCGGCCCGCGGCCGGCTCGCCGCCGCCTGCCGTGACCTGCACGTGGTGATCGACGTCGCGGTGCGGCGCGGGCGGACCGGCCCGATCGGTCTCGCCGATTTCGCGCCTGAGGTACTTGTGGAGCTGTGTCCAGAGGTCAGCGACGCGCTGAGTGCCCGGGTGTACGACCCGCTTCCGGCCGAACTGCAGGCGACGCTGCACGCCCTCGTCGCGTTCGGGTTCGATCGGACGACGACCGCGGCGACGCTCCACATCCACCGCAACACGCTGCTCTACCGGCTCGGCCGGATCGAGGAGCGGCTCGGCCTCGACCTCAGCCGCGCCGCCGACCAGGTCTCGATCTACCTGGCGACGCTTCGCCGCGACCGCGCCCGGGGCAACCAGCCGCCGCCGTCCGCCGTCCGCCGCCGGGGTGTCACCGGCATCCCGGGAAGCCGCACCCGTCCCGCCGACGGGCCGGGCACCGCGACCGGAAACACCTGGCCCCCACGGGCCACGCACCCGGGCCGTACTCCGAACGGCGTCGCCCCCGACCGCACCCGGGTGGCGACCCGGCTCACCGCGGCCGCCGCCGGTTCGGCCACCCCCTGGCGAGCGGGGCGCACCGCTCCCTGAGGCTCCACCCCCCGAGCGTCCGGTCCCTGCGCCTCCGGCCGGTGACCCGATGCGCGTTCTGATCGTCGCGGCCGGGTCACGCGGGGACGTCGCTCCCTGTACCGGGCTCGCCGCCCGGCTGCGGGCCGCCGGGCATCCGGTGGCGATCGCCGCCCACTCCCGGTTCGGCCCGCTCGTCACCGCGACCGGCACCGAGTTCCGCCCGCTCCCCGGCGACGCGCGCACGGTCCTGGCCGCCGCGTCGCTCGACCCCCGGGCCGCGCCCGCGGCCACCCGCTACCTGAGCCGCCTCTCCGCGGGCGTCGCCGACGCGATCCGTCCCGGCGTCGACGTGGTGCTCACCGGTGTCGTCGCCGCGCCGCTGGTCCGCCGGCTCGGCGTCCCGGTTCTGCAGACGTTCCTGCAGCCGGCCCATCCGACCCGGGAGTTCGCGCCTCCGGTCACCTGCGTCCGCACGCTCGGCGGCCCCGGCAACCGCGCCGCCTGGGCACTCCAGCGCTGGATCCTCGAGTCCGCGAACCGCGTCCGCGCTCCCGACACCGGCCCGACCCTGTACGGCTACAGCCCCGCGATGCTCGACCGGCCCGCCGACTGGCGTCCGGATCTGCGGGTGGTGGGGTACTGGTGGCCGCAGATCCCGGCCGGTTGGCGGCCACCGGCCGGGCTGGCCGAGTTCCTCGCGGCCGGGCCACCGCCGGTCTACATCGGGCTGGGGAGCCTCTCCGGCTCCGGCGCGGCCCGCCGGTTCGCCGTCGCCGCGGTGGCGGCCGCCCGCCGTCTCGGGCTGCGGGTCGTCGCCACGGGCGCAGCACCCGCGCCGGACGTGCACCCGATCGCCGACGTTCCGCACCAGTACCTGTTCCCGCACGTCGCCGCGGTGCTGCACCACGGCGGCGCGGGCACCACCGCGGCGGCGCTGCGCGCCGGGGTCCCGCAGGTCCCGGTGCCGGTGCAGGCCGATCAGCACCTCTGGGCGCACCGGTCGGTGGCGCTCGGCGCCGCGCCCGCGGCTCTCCGCCTGCACCGCCCCACTGCTACGGCCCTGGCGGACGCTCTCCGAGCCGCCGTCCGCGAGCCCGCGTACCGGGATCGGGCGCGGGAACTCGCCGACCGCCTCCGGGCCGAAGACGGAGCCGCCGCGGTCGTCGAGGCGCTCGAGCGTCTCTGAACCCTGCTACCGTCGAAACCCGACCATGTCCATCATCTGTTCCGACCTGTCGTTTTCCTGGCCGGACGGCACCGTCGTGCTCGACGGGCTGTCGTTCTCGCTCGGCGCCGGCCGCACCGGCCTGGTCGCGCCGAACGGCGCCGGGAAGAGCACGCTGCTCCGGCTGATCGCCGGTGAACTGCGCCCGACCGGTGGCAGCGTCACGGTCTCCGGCCCGATCGGTTACCTGCCCCAGACCCTCCCGCTGGCCGCTGACCTCACGGTCGCCGACGTGCTCGGCATCGCGCCGGTGATCCGCGCGCTCGACGCCCTCGAATCCGGGGACGCGAGCGAGGAGGTCCTCGCCGCCGTCGGTGACCGGTGGGACGTCGAGGAGCGCACCCGCGCGCACCTCGACCGGCTCGGCCTCGCCGGCCTGCCGTTCGACCAGCACCTGACGACGCTGAGCGGCGGCGAGATCGTCTCGCTCGGACTGGCCGCGCGCCTGCTCGAGCAGCCCGACGTCCTGCTGCTCGACGAACCCACGAACAACCTCGACGCCGACGCCCGGCAGGCGCTCTACCGGGTGCTGGACGACTGGCGCGGCGGCGTCCTGGTGGTGAGCCACGACCGGGCGCTGCTCGACCGGATGGATCGCATCGCCGAGCTCGACCGCGGGGCCCTGCAGGTCCACGGGGGCAACTTCACCGCGTACGAGGAGGCCACCGAAGCCGCCCGGACCGCCGCGCTGAACAGCGTCCGGAGCGCGGAACAGGACCTTCGACGCGAGAAGCGGGAGGCGCAGCAGGCGCGGGAACGCGCGGCCCGGCGGGCCGGCACGGCCTCGCGCAACCTGAAGAGCGCGGGCCTGGCCCGGATCGTGGCCGGCGGCCTGGCGCGGAGCGCACAGGAATCGGCGGCGAAGGCGAACACGACGCACGACTCCCGGGTGTCCGACGCCAGGGCCCGGCTGGACGAGGCCGAGCGGTCCTTGCGCAACGAAGACCGGATCGCGCTCGACCTGCCCGGCACCCGGGTGCCGGCCGGGCGCACGGTGGTGAGCGTGCAGGACGTCCGGGTGCGGGAGCTGTTCGGGGACGGCCTCAGCCTGAGCGTGCGCGGGCCGGAGCGCATCGCGCTGCTGGGTGCGAACGGCGCGGGCAAATCGACGCTGCTCCGGCTGCTCGCGGGCGAGCTGACGCCGTCGGGCGGGGTGCTGCGGCACGCGGCCGGACGGTCCGCGTACCTGTCCCAGCGTCTCGATCTGCTGGACCTCGACCGGACCGTGGCCGAGAATTTTGCCGCGTTCGCCCCGGCGACCCCGGAGGCCGAACGGCTGACGCTGCTGGCCCGGTTCCTGTTCCGGGGCGCTCGGGCGCACCTGCCGGTCGGGACGCTCTCCGGCGGCGAGCGGCTACGGGCGACGCTGGCCTGCGTGTTGTACGCCGAGCCGGCACCGCAGCTGCTGCTGCTCGACGAGCCGACGAACAACCTCGACCTGGCGAGCGTCGGCCGCCTGGAGAGCGCCCTGGACGCCTACCAAGGCGCGTTCGTGGTGGTGAGCCACGACGAGGCGTTCCTGGCCGCGCTCGGCGTGACGCGGTGGCTGCGGCTGGCCGGCGGGGTCCTCACGGAGGCGACACCGGGCCGGGAAGCTCGTTGACGCGCCGAAATGTGCAATTGTGGGGTTTATGGAGCAATCGACCATGGGAGCGTCGGCACCCGTCGACGTGGGCCGGCCCCTGGTGCGGACCCGCCTGGACGGGGCGGTCGCCGTTGTCATGCTCGACTCCCCGGCCAACCGGAACGCGCTCTCGCTGCCGGTCGTGACCGGCCTGATCGACGCGATGCGGACCGCGGCCGACGACGCCGAGGTCCGGGTCGTGGTGCTGGTCAGCGAGGGCGAGGTGTTCTGCGCCGGCGCCGACTTCACCGAGCTCACCGAACCGGGTGACGCCGGGCCGCAGATCGCCGCGCAATCGATGTTCACGCTGCTGACGGCGATGGTGACGCTGCCCAAGCCGATCGTCGCCCGGGTGCACGGCGAGGCGGTGGCCGCCGGGCTGGGGCTGATCGGCGCCAGCGACCTGGTGATCTCGGAGCGGAGCGCGACCTACGGGTTCACCGAGACCCGGATCGGCCTGGCTCCGGCGCTGGCCGCGCTCACCACGCTGCCCCGGCTGAACCACCGCGCGGCCGCCCGCGCCTACCTGACCGGCGTCACGATCGACGCCGGGATCGCCGAGGAGATCGGGCTGGTCAGCCAGGTCGTCGACGACGAGATGCTGGACGCGGCGGTGGACTTCGCCGTGGCCAGCCTGCTCGCCGGGTCTCCGGGGGCGCTGGCCGCGACGAAGGCGATGCTCACCGAGCCGATCCGGGCCCGGCTGGAGCAGGAAGGTCCGGCCATGGTGGAGCTCTGGGCCCGGCTCTGCGCGTCCGACGAGGCCAACGAGGGCATCACCGCGCAGCTGGAATCCCGGCGCCCCGCGTGGGCCATACCGGACTGATCAGCTGTAGCCCTCGGAGCGGTCGACCGGGCCTTCCCCGACCGGTTCCTCCTGGGTCTTCAGGTAGAAGCTGGTGAGGCGTCGGCCGTTGTCTTCGGTCCACTCGGCGAAGACCGGGCTCTCGGTCTGCAGGATCCGGTGGTAGGTGTCGAAGTCTTCGACCGGGAGGTAGGCGGTCAGCCGGTTGTGGGTGTTGAGGTTGCCGAGGCTGTTGCTCGGCGTGAACAAGACCACCGCGTCGCTCACCGGCGGGCGCCCGTCCGGGTCGAAGACGAGGATGATCGAGTGCCAGGGGAAAGGCCGCTCACCGGCGGTCTTGACCGCCCCGTAAGACAGCACGTAACGCGTCACGCGGAACGTCGGCACTGGAGTCCATTCAGGTCGAGGGACGAAACCTGCCGACGACAACCGTATCCGGCTTGCCGCGAGGTTTCAGCTCCACCCGATGATCGATCCGCGCGCCGCGGACGTGGTGAGCTGCGCCAGCGGCAGCCGGACCGTTACATCCGTGCCGCCCCCGGGACGGGTCGAGAGCTCGATCGTCCCGGCGTGCTGCTCGATGATCATCGCCACGATGGACAGCCCCAGCCCGGATCCGGCGATGCCGCGCTCGACCGCGTTCGTGCCCCGGTAGAACGGTTCGAGGACGCGCGGCAACTCGGAGTCGGCGATGCCGATCCCGGTGTCGGCGACGACCAGGCGGGACGTGTGGGCGTCCTGGCGGTCGACCGTGATCGTGATCGTGCCGCCGGCCGGCGTGAACACGATCGCGTTGTGCACCAGCGCGGTGAGCGCGCGTTCGAGCAGGTGTGCGTCGCCCAGGACGGTCGACGCCGTCTTCTCGTCGTAGCGCAGTTCGACCTTCGCCTCGGCCGCCAGCGGTGACGTCTCGGCGTGGACGGTGCCGGCGACCTCGCCCAGGCTGACCGGCGGCCGGTCGGCGAGGTTGCCGATCTTCGCGATGCCGGAGACCGTCAGCAGGTCGAGGACCAGTTCGTGCAGGCGGGCGGTATTGCGTTCGACGACGCCGACCGCGTTCTGCTGCTCGTCGGTGAGCCGGCCGAAGTCACCGACCGAGAGCAGTTCGAGGTAGCCGAGCATGCTGGCGAGCGGCGTCCGCAACTCGTGGGACGCGGTCGCGGTGAACATCTCCCGGTCGCGTTCGAGGCGACGATGCTCGGCGGCCAGCTTCGCGTTCTCCATCATCCGGCTCAGGTCGGCGGCGATCGAGGTGAGCACGTCGAGCTCACCGGCGGACCAGTTGCGGGGACCGGCGCTGTCCATCACCAGGAGGCCACCGCAGGGCGTGCCGGCCGCGCTGACCTGGAGCGACACCAGCGCGCGGGCGTTGGCGCCCTCGGAGAGCGTGCGGGCGGCCCTGGCTCGCGGGGTGTCGCCGTACAGGATCGGGTCGGCGCGCAGGTTCGTGTGGACGTCGGCGGTGCCGGCCGAGTCGGAGGAGTGCGGATCCCGGGGCAGGATCGGGAGGTCCTCGGGGGCGGGCTCGAGCCCCTCGCGGTGCCACTGGGCCACGAACGGGCGGTGGTCTTCGGCCAGCGTCTCGGAGATCCGGAGGAACACCCGGTCGACGTCGAGCACGGCTCCGATCCGCCGGACGACGTCCTGGAGCGTGGTGCGCACGTCGACGTTGGAGGGGCTGGGGGCGCCGTGCGGTTCGGCCAGGCGCCGGACGACCTGCCGGGCCTCCTCGACCGCGACCGCGTGCTCGTAGGCGGCGAGCAGGTGGTCGGTGGCGTGGTAGACCGGGTTGTCTCGGGTCCCGGCGGCCGAGGCGCGGGCGGTGCGGTCGCCGGCGGCGGCGCGGGTGAGAACCCGGCTGAGGACGTCGAGCGGGGTGGCGATCTCCCTGGTCAGGCGAAGGCCGACCAAGCCGACGAGGACGATGCCGCCCAGCGAGAGGAGACCGGCGAACGCGCTGGCCGCGGCGAACTCCAGTACGGCGGAGAGCAGCAGAAACGCGCCGATGATCACGAAGCCGAACCGCATCCTGGTGGACGCCGATCGCACGCCCCAGCCCCTCTCTTTCGCCGCCTATAGGTATTAATACCACCTAAGGCGCGAAATCAGGCGCGAGCGGCCGCCCGGAGGGCCCGGTAGAGGAGCGCGGAGTCGCCGAGCCGACGCCGGAGCGCGCGTTCCAGGCCCGCGATCGGGAACAGGTTCTGTGGTGCGCGCGAGTCCTTGAACTCGACCGACGCGTACCGGCAGAGCGTCTCCTGGCTGAGGTTCGCCAGCGCGACCGCGTCGCCGGCGGTGAGATCGGCCGCGCACTCGACCCGCACGACGCCCGCCCACGGTGCGCCGGCCCCGCCCGGCAGCCGCAGGTACCAGGCGTACCGGTCCCACGACGTCCCCATCCGGAAGACCGGTGACCGGTGCGCCGGGTCGAGCCGGGCGACGACGCCGTTGAGCTGGGCCGGGAGGTACTCGGCCCGGTGGGTCTTGATGAACCCGATCGCCCGGGGCAGGTGCTGACGGCCCTTGAGCGGCCCGTCGAGCACGAGCAGGTCCTCGTCGTGCCGGAGGCTCTCGCGGGCCCGGCGGGCGGCCTCGAGTTCGACGTCGGCGAGCTGGCTCTGGAGACCGAGGCTCAGCGCGTCGGGGTCGTCGCGCTTGACCTTCTGCAGTGCGTAGGTGCCGGCATTCGTGACGACCGGAGCCGCGTTCTCGGCCGCGGTGAAGACGCCCCGGCGGACGGCGACGGTCGGCACGGTGGCGCCGTTCGCGGTGCAGCAGACGACGCCGGCCGCGTAGGACGCGCAGATCGCCAGCGAGGCGGTGGTCTCTTCGCCCGCGTGCACCCAGAGCTGGGCGTCGATGCGCCGGACGCCGTCGACGAACAGCACCGCGGCCGGTTGCTGGACGGGCCGGGGCTCGACCGGCTTCCAGTCGCCGGGGTCGCGCTCGACGTCGAGTTCGACGCGCGCGCTGGACTTGGTGCGGGCGGCGTCGTCCTCCGTGCTGGTGCCGTAGCCCGGGTCCCAGGCGTCGACGCTGAACCTCACTGCATCACCTTCGTTACCGTCGACGTGCGCTGGTCGCGGCTGACCTCGAACCGTACCGGCACCCGCTCGGCCAGCGCGGCCACGTGCGTGACCAGCCCGACCATGCGGTCGCCACCGGCGGCGAGGTTCTCCAGCGTCGCGGCCACGACCTCGAGCGTCGCTTCGTCGAGGGTGCCGAAGCCCTCGTCGAGGAAGATCGAGTCGAGACGGGCGGCGCCCGAGGCGGCCATCGTGCTGACGTGGGCGGAGAGCGCCAGTGCGAGCGCGAGGCTCGCCTGGAACGTCTCGCCGCCGGAGAGCGTCTTGACCGGGCGCTGGGCGTCGGCGTCGGCGTGGTCGACGATGACGAACTCGCCGGCCTCGTGGGTGAGGGCGAACTGGCCGCCGGAGAGGTCGTCGAGCGTCGCGGAGGCCTCGGCGACCAGCAGGTCGAGCGCGGACGCGACCAGCCAGCGCGGGAACGCGTCCGACCGGAGCAGGAGGCCGAGCTGCCGTGCGACCTGCTGGGCCGACTCGGCGGCGTCGCGGCGTTCGGTGAGCTCAGCGGCCTCGCGCCGACGCTCGGCGAGCCGCCGTTCGACGGCCCGGGCGTCGGCGAGCGCGGTGGCCACCGCCGCCGGAGCCGTCTCCGCGAGCGGCCGGGGAGGCGTGCCCGCGTCGGCTCCGGCGGCGTCGGCCCCGGCGGCGAGGGGGATCCCCAGTTCGGTGAGCAGGGTGCTCAGCGCGCGCTCGCGGCCGGCGAGCGTGTCGTCGGCGGTGCGCACCGCCTCGGCGGCGGCGTCGAGCTGCCCGGCGCGGGCGGCCTCGGCGTCGGCGGCCCAGGCGGCGAACGAGCGCCAGCCGCCGACCGGGTCGTCGGACGGGATCGCCGGTGCGCCGAGCGGCACCAGCGGCTCGCGGATCGCGATCAACCCGCGCACGGTCGTCGCGACCCGGTCGTAGGCCGCTTTCTCGGCCCGCTGCGCCGCGGTCAGCGCGGTGCGGGCCGCACGCAGCGTCCCGTCGGCGTCGCGGGCGGCCCGGTCGAGCGCGTCGAGCTCGGCGAGCGTCCCGGCCAAGGCCGACGCGTCCGGAGCGTCTCCGAGCTGCGCGGTGAGCGCGGCCGCCGAGCGGTCGGCGGCGGCCAGATCGGCCACTGCGCGCTGCTCGGCCCTGGACGCCTCGGTGTGCGCCGTGCGCGCGGCCGCGAGCCGGTCGGTGCACTCGGCCAGGCGGCGATCGGTCTCGGCCCGGATCTGCTCGGTGTGCGCGGCGCGCTTCCCGGCGTCGGCCAGCGCGGCACTCCGCTCGGCGGCCGCGGACGCCGCCCAGCTCGCCAGCGCCGCCCAGCCCGCGGCCACGTCCTCGACGAGGCCACCGGGGGCACCGAGCGGTGCCAGCGCGTCCCGCTGGTCGCGCAGCGCCGACCTCACTCCGGTGGCCTCGGCGTCGACCTTCGCCGCGTCCCGCTCGGCGCCGTCGCGGGCGTTGCGGGCGGCCACCAGCTCGAGGTCGGCGGCGCGGGCCGCGGCGTCCAGGGCGTCGCGGGCCCCGAGCCACCGGTCGATGTCGTCCAGCGTCACGATCTCGACCGGGGCCGCGCCCTCGCCGTGCACGGCGAGGAGGAGCTCCCGGTCTCCGAGCGCGTGCCGCAGCGCGGTCGCCTGCTCGTCGGCGGTGGCCAGCGCGGTCTCCGCCGACTGTGCGGCCGCCAGGGCCGACGACCGGTCGGCGGACGCGGCGTCGGCGGCCCGCTGCGCCTCCCGGACGGCGGCCTCGGCCCCGGCGACGCCGCCCTCGTCGTCGAGCGGCGGCGGCAGCGTGGCCACCGTCTGCTCGCACACCGGGCACGGCTCACCCGCGACCAGATGCGGGCGCAACACCGCGGCCGTGCGCTGCCGGGCCCCGGCCTCGCGCGCCTCGCGGGCGGCGTCGAGTGCCTCCTGGGCCCGGCGGACGGCGTCCGCGGCCTCGGTGGCGCGCCGCAGAGCGTCCGCCTGACGCTCGGACAGCACCGGACGGCCCTCGGTCAGCCGATCGAGTTCCACCCGCGCGCGGCGCGCGGACTCGACCGGCCCGCGGGGCGGGGCGGAGGCGACCGCGGCGCGGGCGGCCGAATCCGCCGCCTCGGCCTCGGCCAGGGCCGACCCGGCGCGGGACGACGCCTCGCGGGCCGAGCGCAGGCGGGTGTCGAGCTCGGAGAGGCCGTCGGGGGCCCGGACGGTGGCGAGCTGCTGCCGTTCGCGGGTCAGGTGGGCCACGGTCTCGCGGGCCGCGTCGGCGTCGGCGGCCGCGGCGACCTGGGCCAGGCGGGCCTGTTCGACCGCCCGGTCGGCCTCGGTGACCAGCTTCTCGGCCCGGCCTTGCGCCTCGGCGGCATCGGACCGGGTCGTCACGAGCCCGGGGCGGCCGGTGACCAGCGCGTCCAGCTCGACGCGGGCCCGGAGGGCGGCCTCCAGCGGACCCCGGGCGGGGGCGGCGGCCAGCGCGGCGCGGGCCTCCGAGTCGGCGGTTTCGGCGTTCCGGACGGCGGTATCCGCCTGCTGGGAGGCCTCACGGGCGGTGCGGAGGGCGGCGTCCAGGTCGGCGAGGCCGGCCGGGACCTCGACCGCGGCCAGGTGCGCGCGCTCCTCGGTGAGGCGCGCGACGGTCCGGCGGGCGGCACGGGCCTCGTCGGCGGCCGCGGTCAGCGTCGGGAGCGCGGTGGCCACCCTGGCCTCGGCGTCGGCCAGCGCGGTGATGCGGGCCTCGGCGTCGCGCCGGGCCTCGTCGGAGACGTCGCCGTAGCGGAGCAGCTGGTCGGCGAGCAGCTCGGCGTTGGTGGCCTGCTGGCGCGCCTCGGTGTTGGCGGCCTGGCCGATCTGCTCGTAGACCTCCAGGCCGAGGAGCTTGACCAGGATCTTCTGCCGGTCGGCGGGGCGGGCGTGCAGGAAATCGGCGAAGTCGCCCTGGGGCAGGACCACGCAGGTGCAGAAGTTCTCGAACGTGAGCCCCAGGAGCCGCTCGACCGCGCCGGTGACCTCGTTGTCGGCGGCGACCAGGTCGGACTCGTCCTCGAGGTCGCCGAGCGTGGAGTTGTCGGCGAGACGCTCGAGCCGGGCGTTCTTGACGTTGACGTTGCCCTGGGCCGTGCGCCGCATCTCGCGGACGGCCACGTACCGCTGCGGCCCGACGTCGAACACCAGGCGGACCGTGCCGCGGGTGGCCGTCGGTGACAGCGCGAGCTTGACCAGGCGTTTGTCGTCCCAGCGGGGCACGTTGCCGTAGAGCGCGAACGTGATCGCATCGATCACCGTCGACTTGCCGGCGCCGGTGGGGCCGACCAGCGCGAAGTAGTCGGCCTCGGCGAAGTCGACCTGGGCCGGCTCGCGGAACGAGCCGAAACCGGCCAGGTCCAGGAGTACGGGGCGCATCTCGTCCTCCTCAGCTGGTGACGTCGTCGTGCAGGCGGGTGAAGAGCTTCTGGACGCGATCGTCGACGATCTGACGCTCACCGCAGAACTCGGCGAAGAGTTCGCCGGGCGTCGTGTGGTCCCGGGTCCGGCTGGGGCGGGTGGCCGGCGTCTCGGCGCGGAACTCGGGGTCGATCTGCACCTCGAGCGCGCCGGGCAGCAGGGCCTGGACTTCTTCGCGCAGGCCGGCCCGGGCCGGCTCGCGGACGAAGACCCGCAGGTAGTCGTCCTGGTACTCGGCCGCGCGGTCGCCGAGTTCGGCCACCGTGCCGTGGAGCGTCTTGAGCTTCCTCGCGCTGGTGAGCGGGAGATCGGTCACCCGGGCCGGCGTCGACGGGGTGGCCTCGACCAGGCAGACCGACGCGGTGTTGTCTTGCTCGCCGAAGTCGACCGCGATCGGCGCCCCGGAGTACACGACCGGGCAGGCCGCAGGCAGCGTCTGGCGCCGGTGCAGGTGCCCGAGCGCGACGTAGTGCGCGTCGGCCGGGAACGCGCCGGCCGGGACGTGGTACTCGAAAATGGACTGGGCGGCACGCTCGCCGCCGCCCAGCGCGCCGCCGGTGACCGTGAGATGCGCGGTGACGAGGTTGACCGCGTCGTCGGCGAACCCCGCGGTGAGCGTAGTGACCAGGTCGCGGATCAACTGGTCGTAGCCGGCGCTGTTCTCGGCCGGCGTCTTCGTGACGAGCTCGGCGGCCCGAATCGCGTGCCGCTGCGACAGGAAAGGCAGTGCCGCGACCCGGACCGGCTCGCCGGTGTGCGGGGCGGTGAACTCCACGACGCCGCCGCTGTCGGCGGTGCGCACGCTGCCGACCAGCGTGATGCCGGCGATGTTCATCAGCGGGCGGTACGCGTCGAAGGTGCGGGGGTGGTCGTGGTTGCCGGCGATCGCGACGACCTCGGCGCCGGTCTTCCGCAACGCCATCAGGGCCTGGACGACGAGTTCCTGCGCCTCGGCCGACGGGGCCGCGGAGTCGTAGAGATCGCCCGCCACCAGCACCGCGTCGACCTCGTGAGTGCGGGCCAGCGAGACCACCTCGCGGAGCACGGCACGCTGCTCGTCGAGGCGGTTACGGCCCTTGAGGACCTTGCCCACATGCCAGTCCGACGTGTGCAGGAATTTCACGCCACTAGACGCTAGCTCACTCCTGTGACAAGAGCCGCCCGCTTCCGCTCGTCCCGTTCCGGCGGGGCACGCGCAGGGTGCCGTTGGCGGTGTCCGTGCTCAGTTCGCGCGACAACGCCCGGGCGGCGGTACGGACGGCCGGGGCCAGGCGTTCCAGGTCGAGGTGCTGCGCCCAGCCGGTGATCGAGATCGCGGCGATCACGCACCGGCGGTGGTCGAACACCGGCGCCGCCACCGCCGACACGCCGACCTCGGCCTCCTCGCGGTTGACGCCGTAGCCCCGCTCGAGCGCCCGCGCCAGATCCTGCCGCAGCAGCCCCGGCATGACGATCGTCCGCGGGGTGAGCCGGGGCAGCCCCGCCTCCACGACCTCCCGCAGCCGCTCGGGCGACCCGTACGCGAGGAACACCTTCCCGGTCGCCGTGCAGTGCGCCGGGAGCCGCCCGCCGACCCGCGAGACGATCGGCGTCGACCGCCGCCCGCTCACCTTCTCGAGGAACAGCGTGTCGTTGCCGTCCGGCACCGCGAGGTGGATGTTCTCGTGCGTGGCCTCGTACAGGTCTTCCAGGTACGGCAGCGCCGCCTCGCGCAGCTCCCGGTGCCGCGGAACCCGTTGCCCGAGCACGAACAGGCTCATCCCGAGCCGGTAGCCCCGGGCGGTGCGCTCCAGCCCGCCCCACGTCACCAGCTCGGCGAGCAGCCGGTACGCGGTCGGTTTCGGCAGGCCGGTGCGCTCGGCCAGCTGGGACAGCGTCAGGTCGACGTCGCTGGCGGCGAACGCGTCGAGCAGCCGCAGCCCACGCGCGAGCACCGACTTCGGAACGACGTCGTCCATCCGCTGATCGTGGCGTCCCGCGCCGGTCCACAGCAACGAGCGTTAGCCGGAACGCCCCCCGTGTGCGGTAACCGGCACTTCCACGAGCAACGGGTCGGCCCGGTCGCCCGCACCGGCCACCACCGCGCGCAGTTCCGCCGCGGACGAGACCCGGGTCGACGCCAGGCCGAACAGGCGCGCGCCCGCCTGCCAGTCGAGCCCCGGGAAGTCCGTTCCGAGATAGCGGCCCAACGCCGCCGAGCGGCTCTTCGTCCCGTCGAGCGTCTCCTTCAGCGTCCGGTACTCGCCGTTGTTCACCACGACGAACGTGACCGGGACGCGATACCGGACGGCACTCCACAGCCCCTGGAGCCCGAACATCGTGCAGCCGTCGCCCAGCACCGCGACCACCGGCCGCGAAGGGTCACCGAGCCGGGTACCGATCGCCGCGCCGACGCCCCAGCCCAGGCCGCCGCCGACCGTGTGGACGTACGAACCCGGCCGGTCCGGCCGCAGCACCGTCCGCAGCACCAGCCCGGCGGTGATGGCCTCCTCGACCACCACCGCGTCCGCGGGCAACCCGGCCGCCACCGCGTGCATCGCCGCCACCGGATCCAGCGGCACCGGCCCGTACCGCCGGAGCGCGTCGGCCTCCGCCGCGTCCCGCGACGCCGCCGTCCGCCGCGAGATCCGTTCCGCCCGCCCCGCCGCCCCTGCTGACCCGGGGCCGTCGGCGAGGGCCGTGGCCACCCCCGCGGCCAGGGCCCGGAGCGTCGGTCCCAGCGGACCGGCCAGCCCGGCCTCCACCGGGAAGTTCCGGCCGATCTCGGCCGGGTCCGGGTCGATCTGCACCACCACCGCCCCCTCCGGAATCGCCGGTCCGGGCGTGTAGTGGTGCGGCATGAACGCGTGACACCCGACGATCACCACGACGTCGTGCGCCTCCAGCGCCGACCGGATCGCCGAGTGCCGCGGCGGCAGCATCCCGAGGTGCAGGGGATGCGACGCCGGAAAATCCACCCCGTCGTACATCGGCTGCGACCACACCGGCGCCCCCAGCCGCTCGGCCAGCGTCACCAGGTCCGGCACGCAGCCGTCCCGCCCCACCCCGTCCCCGGCCACGATCACCGGCGAATCCGCGCCGGTCAGCAGCCGCACCGCGTCCGTGATCTCGGAGGGCGGACCGGCCGGCGAGACCCGCGACACCCCCGGAACCGGCAGCGAGTCCGAATCCGACGACAGCACGTCCATCGGCACCGACACGAACACCGGCCCGGCCGGTACCTGCCGGGCCAGCGCGAACGCCCGCCGCAGCAGCACCGGCAGGTCGTAGGCCTGGTGCACCTCCACCGCCGACTTCGCCACCGGCGACGCGATCCCCACCAGATCGCCGGACAGCATCGGGTCCGCCAGCAGGTGCCGGCGATCCTGCTGGCCGGCCAGCACGACGATCGGCGTCCGCGAGCGACTCGCGTTCAACAGCCCGATCAGCCCGTTCGCCAGCCCGGCGGCCACGTGCAGGTTCACGAACGCCGTCCGCCCGGTGGCGCGTGCGTAGCCGTCGGCCATCGCGACGACGGACGCCTCCTGCAGCCCCAGGACGTAGGACAGGTCCGGGGCCTCGACCAGCGCGTCCAGGAACGGCAACTCGGTCGTCCCGGGGTTCCCGAACACGTGCCGGACGCCCTCGCTCCGCAGGATCTCCAGCAACGCGTCCACCGGCTTCACGGCAGTCCCCTCACGGCCGGACCCGGCTACCGCGTGCCGGCGGCCGGACCCGGCTACCGCCGACTGCCGGCCCGGCCCCGGTGGCGATCGCGATGCGCGCAGACGAAGGCATGCCGCGCAGCCTCGGCCCTCGCGACGACGGAGGACAAGCGCCGTTTTTCGCTGAGTGAAACCCCTCTCGCTCAGTGAAACCACGCCCTGGTGACCAGCGCGCATCGCGGCCTGCGGCCCGAGGTCAGAAACGCACCACCGGCACCGGCCGGCCGTAGTGCCAGCCCTGCGCCCGGCTGATCCCCAGCCGCCGGGCCAGCGAGGCCTCGGCCGCGCTCTCGATGCCCTCCACAGTCGTGACCAGCTCCAGACGCCCGGCCAGCGACGTGACCAGGTCCAGCACGTCGGTGCCGGCCTGCGCGCCGCGGAACGGCAGTAACCGCACCGGGTCGAGCAGTGCCGCGGCCAGCTTGAGCCCGTGCACCGGCAGGCTGGGCAGCATCGCCAGCCGGGACATGCCGGTGCCGAAGTCGTCGAGCGTCAGCCGGACGCCGAGCGACGCCAGCCCGTGCAGAACCGGCAGATCGACGTCGGCCAGCGTGGCGTCCTCAGCGATCTCCACGTGCAGCGACTCCGGCGGGAGACCCGACCGCGAGAGCACCTCGCCCACCTCGTCGACGATCCCCGGCGCGCGGAGTTCCGCGGCGGACAGGTTGACGCCGACGAACAGTGGCCGTCCGGCCACGGCCGGCCAGCCGACGGCGGCGCGGCAGGCGGCCTCCCGGACGCGGGTGCCGAGCGCGGAGAACACCGCGTCGTCCGCGGCCGGCAGGAACGCGCCCGGCGTGAGCGTGCCCTTCGCCGGGTGCTCCCAGCGGGCCAGCGCCTCGAAGCCCACCAGTTGCTCGTCGTCGAGCGAGACGATCGGCTGGAAGTACGGCACGACCTCGCCGCGCTCCACGGCCGCGGCCAGCTCCCGGCGCATGGGGGAGTCGGCACCCCGTTCGGCCCGGCGGCGCGCGACCAGATCGGAGCTGCGGATCGCGTCCTGCTGCGCGAGCGTCCGGTCGTGCGCGGCCCGGGCGAACCCGACGCCGACGCCGGCCAGCAGCCCGGACAGGCGGCTGCGGACCCCGGGATCGGCCTGGTCGAGCTCCAGGTCGGCGCCGAGACGTTCGCCGAGCAGCATCAGCGTCCGGCCGAGCGCGTCCGGCGTCGCGAAGCCGATCTGCACCACGGCCGACCCGACCTCCCGTCCGGCACCGTCGGCCGGGGCACCACCGGCCAGGGCCGAGGCCGCCACCTCGGTCAGCACCCGGAGCCGTTCCGCGATCACGGTCCGGTCGTCGGGCACCCAGCTCGTGCCGATCAGGTGGCGCGCCCACTCCCAGGCGAACACCGCCACGTTGACCGCGTCCGCGCTCGGTGCGGCCGATCGGCGCGGGACCGCCGTCACGCCTTCCACCCGACCGCGCCGTAATTGCCGCACCAGGACGGATCGGCGTCGGCCTCGTCCGGCCAGTCCGGCCGCCAGCTCACCACCCAGGCCAGGCCCGGCTCGGCCAGGCTCCAGCCGTCGAGGAGGCCCTCGATCGCGTCGCGGCTCCGCGGCCGGCTCGGGTTCGCGCTCTCCCGGTAGATCTCCATCAGCCGTTTCGCCTTCTCCGGCTGGTCGTCGAGCGAACCGTGCCCGAGCACCAGCGCGCTGCCGGCCGGGAGCGCGTCCCGGAACGAGGTCGCGACCGCGCGCGCCTCCTCGTCCGACTGGACGAAGTGGAGCACCGCGACCATCAGCAGCCCGATCGGCTGCGAGAAATCGAGCAGCGCCCTGGTCACCGGGTGTTCGAGCGTGTTCGCGGCGCGGCGGATGTCGGCCTCCACGATCCCGGCCCGGTCGACGTCGGCCAGGATGGCCTCGCTGTGCGCGACGGCCACCGGATCCAGGTCGACGTAGACGACGGTCGCGTCGGGGACGATCTCGTGCACGTTGCCCGCGGTCGGGATGCCGGACCCGAGGTCGAGGAACTGCCGGATCCCCTTGCTGTGCAGGTACCGCACGCCGCGGTGCAGGAACGCGCGGTTGGCCTGGGCGATCAGCTGACCGTCGGGGAAGACCTCCAGCACCCGTCGCGCGAGCTCCCGGTCGGAGGCGAAGTTGTGCGAACCCCCGAGGTAGTAGTCGTACATGCGAGCTGCTGACGGCTGATCCGGATCAACCGTGTCCGAGGTCCAGTCCGGACTCTCCACGCGTGCACTCCAGGGTCGTGGGTACGTGGCCCGATCCTAAGTACACACTCGTGCCGACGCGTTCCCTACCGGTAAGCAGAGCGACGGTTTCTCAGAGTTTCGCAACCGGTCACACGCGGAACTCGAAGTACCCGAGCGGGGTCATCGAATACCTCGCCAGGTCCTGCTCGGAGAGGCCGTCGCCGGCCCGCGCGTCGGGTCCGATCGAGTCCGCGAACCGGGCCGGCAGCAACACCACGGTGTAGCGCAGCCGGATCCCGGCGAAGCCCGGATAGCCGATCTGGTTCTGCGGCACGTAGACGCACTCACCGGCCGAACGGATCGCCGGCCGCGGGTAGTAGCGCCCGTTGCCCGGGTGGTGCTGGTCGGTCGAGTCGACGGTCGCCGGATCGGCCCGCTCGAGGATCTGCACGGTCAGGCCGGCCGGAATCGCACCGGACAACTGCGCGGCGATCTCCAGCCGCGGCGGATCGGTCCGCTGCAGGTGGTACGCGGCCGCGGTCAGCGCCACCGGCTTCGCGCCCGGTAAGGCGGTCAGCCGGGCCCGGGACCCCTGCGCCGGCGTGAGGCACGGCCCATCGGCGACCGGCCGCGCCGGAGCGGGGTCGCGCTCCGCGAGCGCGCGCACCCCGTCGGCGAGCGCCACGACCGCCAGCACCCCGGTCACCGCGTACAGCACCCGCGGCCAGAGGCCGATCGGCAGCCACCGGTTCGTCGGCGCTCCGCGTTCTTTTCCTACGCCGCCCGGCGCACCACCGCCGGTGGCTTCCGGTGCCCCCGCGGTCGGAAGTTCCTCCGGAAGAGCCGGCGCCGGTACCGGGGGAGTGCGGGGGGTCCGGGGCGGCTGGACGCGGTGCCAGGCCTGGCGGGCGTCGGACACCTGAGCGGGGGCGTAGGCGCCGACGACCTTCGTGAGCGCGTCCAGGCTGACCCGGCGGCGTCCCATCCGCAGTTCGTTGACCGTGGTCTTCGACAGACCAGTCTCCGCCGCCACGGCCCGCACGTTGGTCCGGGCCTCCATCAACGAGCGGACGTAACCCCGCAGGTCGTCCTCGGTGCGTACCGAAGCCGGCGTCGGCCGGTCGTCAGGCGGTTCACTCATCCCGGCCGTCCCCCCACCTCTGTCCTGTCCCGCCGCCGGGGTATTCGCCCTCGGGACGGACCAGAAAGATCACGTCGTCCGAAAAAGGATCTTCCCTGGGATCTGTCACCTGGTGAGGGTGTTCTCAGACGGTTGCCGGGAGGATAACGGGGCCGGAAGCCGGCGTTCCGGCGGTAGATCGTGATGGAGGGGGCACTGGATCGATCTACCGTCGGAACGCCCGACTCACGCCTCGGGCAGCCGGGTCCCGGGCGGCAGCGTGTTGGTCGCCGCGGCCCTGGCCAAAAAGTCGAGCATGTGCCGGCCGAGCGCGCGGGCGGCCCGCGGTGGCTCCAGGTCGCGGCGGCGGGCGAGCAGCACGGTGCGGGCCAGTCCGGGCGCGCTGAACGGCGTCACCCGGAAACGGTCGTACCCGACGGTGCTCGGGACCACGGCGACGCCCAGCCCGGCCCGGACGAACTGCAGCACGGCGTCCAGTTCGCCGCCCTCGATCGCGAACGTCGCCTCGAAACCGGCGGCCCGGCAGGCGTCCACCACGGTTTCCCGGAGGTCGTAGCCGTCCCGGAACATGACCAGCGGGAGCCCCTCCAGGCCGGCCACCGTCATCTCGGGGGCGTCGAGCAACGGCGGGCCGTCCGGCGGCGAGACGACGACGAGGTCCTCGGTGACCAGCGGCACGATCTGCAGCGGGTCGTCGTCGCCGAGCCGGGCGTCGATGACCAGCGCGAGGTCGAGCGCGCCCTCGGTCAGCGCTCGTTGCAGGTCGCGGGAGCCGCTCTCGTGCAGGATCAGTTCGATGCCCGGGTGCTCGGCCCGGAACGCGCCGAGCATCGCCGGCAGCAGGCCGGTGCAGAGGCTCGGAGTCGCGCCGAGGCGGACCCGTCCGCGGCCCAGCACCGCGACCTCCAGCACCGCCCGCCGGGCCGTCTCGGTGTCGGCCAGGATGCGGCGGGCGATCGGGAGCAACGCCTCACCGGCGTCGGTCAGTGTGAGATTTCCCCTCGCGCGCTGGAAGAGCGATGCTCCGAGATCGCGTTCGAGCGCCTTGATCTGCTGCGACAGCGAGGGCTGGGCAACCCCCACCTGAGCGGCGGCGCGGGTGAAATGTCGTAGGTCGGCGACCGCGACGAAGTACGCCAGTTGCTGCAACTGCATAGCGAAACACTATCGCCGTCCAAGAAAACTCGTCTTGGACCTCTCGCCGAACCCGGCTTACGTTCCGAGACGTGGCGACCGACGTACAAAGCCGACCCCGGAGCAGCACGTTCGTGCTCTGGGATTCGTCCATCGGTAAGAAGACCGTGATGGCGGTCACCGGACTGATCATGCTGGCGTTCCTGCTGGTGCACATGCTCGGCAACCTGAAGATCTTCTTCGGTCCGCACGAGTTCGACTCCTACGCGGGCTGGTTGCGCACGATCGGCTCGCCGGTGCTGCACCACAGCTGGTTCCTCTGGATCCAGCGCGTGGTGCTGCTGGTCGCGGTGGTGCTCCACGTCACCGCGGCGGCCCAGCTCTCCCGGCGTGACCTGAAGGCGCGGCCGACGAAATACGTGCACGGCCAGCGACGGCAGGCCACGTTCGCGACCCGGACCATGCGCTGGGGCGGCGTGATCCTGGCGCTGTTCATCGTCTGGCACATCCTCGACCTCACGGTCGGCGTCGCGAACCCCTCGTTCGAGGAGGGGCACCCGTACCACAACGTCGTGGCGGACTTCCAGGTCTGGTGGATCAACGTGATCTACCTGGTCGCGATGGTGATGGTTGGCCTGCACATCAACCACGGCTTTCGCAGCGCGGCCCGGACGCTCGGCATCGCCCGTCCGGCCCGGACGGCGGCGATCCGGGTGACCGGGATCGTCCTGGCGCTGGCGATCACGATCGGCTTCTCCGCGCTGCCGATCGGCGTCATGACGGGATTGGTGAGCTGACATGCTCGAGTACACGGTGGGTTCTGACATCTCGGACACGGCGGCACCGGCCGGGCCGATCGAGAACCGGTGGGAAACCCGCAAGCGGGAAGCCAAGCTGGTCAACCCGGCGAACCGGCGCAAGCACCGGGTGATCGTCGTGGGAACCGGCCTGGCCGGGGGCGCCGCCGGGGCGACGCTCGCCGAGCAGGGCTACCACGTCGTCCAGTTCTGCTTCCAGGACTCGCCGCGGCGCGCGCACTCGGTGGCCGCGCAGGGCGGGATCAACGCCGCGAAGAACTACCGCAACGACGGCGACTCGGTCTACCGGCTGTTCTACGACACGGTGAAGGGCGGCGACTTCCGCGCCCGGGAGTCCAACGTCTACCGGCTGGCCGAGGTCTCGGTGCAGATCATCGACCAGTGCGTGGCCCAGGGCGTCCCGTTCGCCCGGGAGTACGGCGGCCTGCTCGACAACCGCTCGTTCGGGGGCGTCCAGGTGTCGCGGACGTTCTACGCCCGCGGGCAGACCGGCCAGCAACTGCTGCTCGGCGCGTACCAGGCGCTGTCCCGCCAGATCGACGCCGGGAACGTCGAACTGCACGCGCGGACCGAGATGCTCGACCTGATCGTGATCGACGGCAAAGCCAGGGGGATCGTCGCCAGGGACCTGGTCACCGGCGAGGTGCGGACCCACCTGGCCGACGCGGTCGTACTGGCGTCCGGCGGCTACGGCAACGTCTTCTACCTCTCGACGAACGCCAAGGGTTCCAACGCGACCGCGATCTGGCGGGCCCACAAGCGCGGCGCCTACCTGGCCAACCCCTGCTTCACCCAGATCCACCCGACCTGCATCCCGCGCTCCGGCGAACACCAGTCGAAGCTGACGCTGATGAGCGAGTCGCTGCGCAACGACGGCCGGATCTGGGTGCCCGCGCAGCGCGGTGACTCCCGGCCGCCGGCGTCGATCCCGGAGAGCGAGCGCGACTACTACCTGGAGCGGATCTACCCCAGCTTCGGCAACCTCGTCCCGCGGGACATCGCGTCCCGGCAGGCCAAGAACGTCTGCGACGAGGGGCGCGGGGTCGGACCGGGCGGGCTGGGCGTCTACCTGGACTTCGCCGAGGCCATCGGCCGCATGGGCCGGCCCTCGGTCGAGGAGAAGTACGGGAACCTCTTCGACATGTACGCCCAGATCACCGCGGAGAACCCGTACGAGACGCCGATGCGGATCTACCCGGCGATCCACTACACGATGGGCGGGCTCTGGGTCGACTACGACCTGCAGAGCACGATCCCCGGGCTGTTCGTGATCGGCGAGGCGAACTTCTCCGACCACGGCGCCAACCGGCTCGGGGCGTCCGCGCTGATGCAGGGGCTGGCCGACGGCTACTTCGTCCTGCCGGCGACGCTGTCGCACTACCTGGCCGGTGGGGGATTTGCCCCGATCGCCGCGGACGACCCGGCGGTCCGGTCGGCGGAGTCCTCGGTGGCCGCACGCCTCGAGACCCTGCTCTCGATCGACGGTTCGCGGACCGTGGACTCGTTCCACCGCGAGCTCGGGACGCTGCTCTGGGACCACTGCGGGATGGCCCGCAACGCGTCCGGGCTGCAGAAGGCCCTCGACCGGATCCCGGAGCTGCGCGAGGAGTTCTGGAACGACGTGAAGGTGCCCGGCACCGGGCAGCAGCTCAACCAGTCGCTGGAGAAGGCCAACCGGGTCGCGGACTTCCTCGAGTTCGGCGAGCTGATGGCCCTGGACGCGCTGGTCCGCACCGAGTCCTGCGGTGGCCACTTCCGGGAGGAGAGCCAGACGCCCGAGGGCGAGGCGCTCCGGGACGACGAGCACTTCACGAACGTCTCGGCCTGGGAGTACGGCGAGGCGGGGCCGGTGCTCCACCGCGAGGCGCTTTCGTTCGACTACGTCCACCCCACGCAACGGAGTTACGCGTGAACATCACCGTCCGAGTCTGGCGCCAGTCGGGTCCCGACGACGCCGGCTCCCTGGTCTCCTACGACGTGCCGGACGTCAGCCCGGACATGTCGTTCCTGGAAATGCTCGATGTCCTCAACGAGCGGCTGATCCTCGACGGCGAGGAGCCGATCGCGTTCGACCACGACTGCCGCGAGGGTATCTGCGGTTCCTGCGGCGTGGTCATCAACGGGCAGGCGCACGGCCCGCAGCGGACGACGTCCTGCCAGCTGCACATGCGTTCGTTCTCCGACGGCGACACGATCGACGTCGAGCCGTGGCGCTCGCGCGGGTTCCCGGTGATCAAGGACCTGGTCGTCGACCGGTCGTCGTTCGACCGGATCATCCAGTCGGGCGGGTTCATCACCGCCCCGACCGGAGCGGCCCCGGACGCGCACGCCACCCCGGTGCCGAAGCCCGACGCCGACCTGGCGTTCGAGAACGCGACCTGCATCGGCTGCGGCGCCTGCGTGGCCGCCTGCCCGAACGGGTCCGCGATGCTGTTCACGTCGGCGAAGATCGCGCACCTCAACGCGTTGCCGCAGGGTCAGCCGGAGCGGGAGTCGCGCGTGCTCGAGATGGTCTCGACGATGGACGACGAGGGCTTCGGCGGCTGCACGAACACCGGCGAGTGCGTGAACTCGTGCCCGAAGGGGATTCCGTTCGCGAGCATCGTGAACATGAACAAGGAGTACCTGCGGGCGCTCCGCAAGCGCTAAGTGGCCAGGTCGGGGGCGATACGGTCGGCCAGCCGTCGCATCGCCCCCCAGGCGAGGGCGTTCGCCTGGTCGTCGACGAAGTCGCCCGCCACGTCGGGGTCGCCCGCCAGCTGACGCGCGGCCAGCTCGCAGATCTCCGGCGGAGGCGTCACCAGCGGCACGCCGGCCGACTGGGCCTCGATCTGGATCTCGCAGGCCCGTTCCAGGTAGTACATCCGCAGGAACGCCTGCCCCGCGGTCTCGCCGACCGTCAGCAGCCCGTGGTTGCGCAGGATCAACGCGGGGTGCGGCCCGAGGTCGGCGACCAGCCGCTCCTGCTCGGCCAGGCTGAGTGCGACACCCTCGTACGCGTGGTAGCCGACCCGGCCGTAGAACTCCATCGACATCTGGTTGAGCGGGAGCAGCCCGTCGCGCTGAGCCGCGACTGCGCAGCCGGCTTTCGTGTGGGTGTGCAGCACGCAGTGCGCGTCGGGGCGCGCTTTGTGGACGGCACTGTGGATCACGAATCCGGCCGGGTTGACGGGGTGCTCGACCGGTTCGACCGGCTTCCCCTCCAGGTCGATCTTGACCAGGCTGGACGCGGTGATCTCGCCGAACAGCAGCCCGTACGGGTTGATCAGGAAGTGGTGTTCCGGCCCGGGCAGCCGGAGCGAGATGTGCGTGAAGATCAGATCGGTCATCCGGAAGTGGTCGACGAGCCGGTAGACGGCGGCCAGCTCGCAGCGAAGGTCCCATTCGGTCATCGGTGCCCCTCCATCGCGGATGCCACCAGAGTCTGGAACCGGGCGGTGATCTGGTCCCACGAGGGCAGCAGATGGTTGCGGTCCGCCGCCGGCGACCGGCGACCCCGCTGCAGGCGTTCCAGGATCGGCACGTCCTGGTCGTTGACCTCGAACAGCACCGTCGACAGCGCTTTTCGGGCGTCGCTGAACTCGGGCCCGGCGGCCGACCGATCCACGAAGATCGCCATGTGTTCGACGGTACGTTCCGGAGTTACCGGCTCGAAGGCGATCACCTGGAACCAGTCCGCCTCCAGGAACAGCAGCGCGTTGGGGAAGAGGCAGAAGATGTCCTGCCGGTCGCGTAGGGCGGCCGGGACGTCGCCGAAGGCCGGCAGCGGCGTCTCGGTCTTCGACGCCTTGCCCGCGGCTCCGCGCGGGTAGCAGCCGCCGAGGATGTCCTCGGCGAGCACCACGTCGTCGATGTCCAGCGCGGCCGCGGCCGGGCCGACCTGAGGGTGGACGAACGGCAGGTGGTAGAAGTCGAGGAAGTTCTCGACGACCAGCTTCCAGTTCGCGGCGATCTCGTACCGGTCCTCGGCGGCCAGGTGCAGACGGTCCAGATCGACGGGTGCCCAGCGCTGCCGCAGCGGCGCCAGCGTCTCGTCGAGCGGTCGGACCGGTTCACCCAGGGCGACCAGCACCATCCCGGCCCACTCGGCGTGGGTCACCGGGATCAGCCCGAGTGCGTCCTTGGTCGCGTCGTCGGGAGCGGACCCCTTGCGGCGATCCCAGTACGGGGTGCCGCAGAGTCCGCCGTCCAGGTCGTAGGTCCAGTAGTGGTACGGGCAGCGCAGCCGCTTCCGGGTGCTCGGCTCCTCGGAGAGGACCATCCCGCGGTGCCGGCAGATGTTGTGGAACACGTGGATCTGCCCGGCCGGGTCACGGGTGATCAACAGGGGCCGTCCGGCCACGGTCACCGGGCGGGAGCTGCCGGGCTCCGCCACCCAGTGGGTGTACCCGGCCCAGACCCAGCGGTTCTCGAAGATCGCCGACTGCTCGGCGGCGAACACCGCCGGATCGGTGTAGGCGTCCGCGGGCAAGAGGCTCACACCGGGCTCGCGGCCGGCCAGCGGTCCAGTCATACCAGCACCTCGCTACGCTCGGCGCCGCCATGACCGGCGGCAGACTGTGCTAGCCGGACCTCGCGCAGGCGCTCGGTCATTGGTGTCTCCGCTCGAAGAGTTCTTCGGCCCAGGACTTCAGCAGCAGGGCATCCGCCCAACGGTCGCTGATCTGCTCGCCGTCCGGTCCGGTGATCGCGTACGGCACGGTGCCGAGCTCGCAGCAGAACATCAGGTCGTCGCCGGCGAACGCCCGCATACCGGCCGCCCACCAGGCGCGGAACCGGTCGGCTGCCGCGCGGTGCTGCCCGAACGCGGGGGAGACCTGGACCTGGCCGCGGGTGGCGATCCGTCCCTGCAGCGAGCCCGCGCGTTCCAGCACCCGGCCGAGGAGAGCGTCCACCCGGTCGTCGGGGGAGTCGGGGAGCTCGTTGCCGACGACGTAGTGCGAGAGGTCGGCGGCCAGGGTGAGCCCCGGGAGCGCCTCGAGGAGTGCCACGGTGAAGCCCAGGTCGTTGGTGACCGTGTAGCGGTGGGTCTCGAGCTGGAACGCAACGCCCGCGTTCCCGGCCCGCTCCAGCCAGCCGCCGACGACGCCGGCGGCCGCGCTCACCTCGCCGGGGAACACCTGCCCGCAACCGACCACGAGCTCGGCGCCGATCGTGTCGGCGTACCGCAGGGCGGCGTCCAGATCGGCGTCGTTCTTCAGGAAGCAGAACACCGCGCTGCGCAGGTGACCGAGCAACGGGGCCAGGTCGGTGGCGGCGGGCGCCTCGCGGGCGCCCAGGTCGACCGCGAGACCGGCGAATCCGGCCGCGGCGATCCGCTCGACGCGCTCGGGAAGGGTCCAGGGGACCGGTGAGCGCCAGGGGAGGTCTTCCATCGCCCACAGCGACTGGAACACCGAGAGCGTGGTCACGGCCGTCCCACGACGCGCTCGGGGACCCGCCCGGCCAGCACGTCGGCGACGGCCCGGCCGGCCCAGACGTACGGGCGGATCGCGGCCTCGTCGGAGTACCAGGCCGCGTGCGGGCTCAGCAGCGTGCGCGGGAACGTGCGTACCGGGTCGTCCGGGGGCGGTGGTTCGATCGGCAGGACGTCCAGTGCGGCTCCGGCGATCCGGCCGGACCGCAGCGCTTCGCCGAGCGCCGCGGTGTCGAGCACGCTGCCCCGCGCGACGTTCACCACGAACGCTCCCGGCCGCAGCAGCCCGATGGAGGCCGCGTCCAGCACGGGTGCGGCCCCCGGCCGCTGCGGCACGTGCAGAGTCACCACCTCGGCCTCGGCGAGCAGCGACGCGAGGTCTGTCCCACCGCTCCCGGATGCGCCGCCGTAGGTGATCACGCGCATGCCCAAGGCGGACGCGCGAGTCGCCACGGCCCGGCCGATCGCACCGAAGCCGACGACCCCGAGCACGGTACCGGCGACCCGGCGCGGTGCCACCTCGACGACGTCCCACCGCCCGGCGCGGACCGCGTCGTTCAGCGGCACCACCCCGCGCAGCAGGCTGAGAACCAGCGCGATCGTGTGCTCGGCGACCTCGTCGGTGCAGTATCCGGCCGCCGACGTGACCCAGGCGCCGCGGGCGGTGACCTCGTCCACCGGAACGTGATCGGTGCCGGCCGAGGTCGCCGCCACGATCTTCAGATCCGGCAACGCGTCCAGCTGCGCCACCGTGACCGGGGTCTCCGGCCCGACGAGCAACGCGACGACCCCGGCGCCGGTCAGCAGATCGACGCCGGCCCGGACGACGTCCACCGGCAACGGACCCAGGCCTCGGCGGACGTGGTCGATCGATCCGAACGGGTCGGCGATCAGTACCCGCGAAATCATGCGTCCGCGAGCGCGCGCAGCGCGCCGCCGCGGTGCCGGACACCGATGACGTCACCCACCTCGGGCCGTACCGCGAGCTCACCCGGCACCGCACTCACCACCAGAGCGGTGTCCCCGGCGCGAACCGTCAGCCGGAGCCGGGAGCCTTGGTACACCACGTCGGTGACCCGCGCCTCGACCGCGCCGGGCTGATCCGCCGCGGTCAGCTCCAGGTCCTCCGGCCGCAGCACCGTGGTGCTCCCGGTGCCCTCCGCGGGCACCCCGAACAGCGCCGTCCGCCCGTCCACCACGGGCAGCAGATTCGCCTCGCCGAGGAACTGCGCGACGAACCGGGTCGCCGGGCGACGGTACACGTCCTCCGGCGAACCGACCTGCACGATCCGCCCGTCCTGCAGGATCGCCACCAGGTCGGACATCGACAGCGCCTCGACCTGGTCGTGCGTGACCGCCACCGTCGTCGTACCGGTCTCCCGCTGGATCCGCTTGAGCTCCAGCTGCATCGCCTCCCGCAACTGCTTGTCGAGGGCGGCGAGCGGTTCGTCCAGCAACAGCAGGCTCGGCGCGAACACCAGCGCCCGGGCCAGCGCGATCCGCTGCTGCTGACCACCGGAGAGCGACCGCACCGGCCGATCGGCGACGTCGGGCAGCTGCACCAGCTCCAGCGCCGCGGCCACCTTCGCGCGGCGCGCGGAACGGTCCAGCTTCCGGGCGATCAGCGGGAACTCGACGTTCCGGCCGACCGACAGGTGCGGGAACAGGGCGTAGTTCTGGAAGACCACGCCGATGTCCCGGCGGTGCGGCGGGACGCCGGCCAGCGACCGGCCCCCGATGAGCACGTCACCCGACGACGCCGACGCGAATCCGGCGAGCACGTTGAGCGTCGTGGTCTTGCCGCTGCCGCTGGGCCCGAGCAGCGTGGCGAAGCACCCGGGAGGCACGGTGAGGCTCACCTCGTCGAGGATCTGCGCCCCGCCCAGGTGCACGGTCAACTTGTCGCACACCACGTCGACGCTCACCGCTGCCGCCTCCTCGTCACGAGCATGCTGAGCCCCAGCAAGACCACGGCCAACCCGATGACCAGCGCGCTGATCGCCGCGATCGCCGGTGACGCGCTCTGGGAAGCGTCCAGCCAGATCCGCGTGGGCAGCGTCTCCTGCCCCGGCGGCGACAAGTAGTAGGCCAGCACCGACTCGTCGAAGCAGAGCCCGAACGCGAGCACGGCCGAGCCCAGCACACTCCGGGCCACCAGCGGAAGCTCCACCCGCAGCAGCACGGACGGCCAGCGGTGGCCGAGACTGGACGCGGCCCGCGACAGCGCCGGATCGACCCCGGCCAGCCCTGCCGCCACCGACAGGTACACGATCGGCGTCGCCAGGACGCTCTGCCCGACCAGCAGCGTGCCCAGCCCGGCCCGTCCCCCGAGGTCGTCGACCGCCAGATACAGACCGAGGGCCAGGACCAGTTGCGGAACCACCAGCGGGGCCAGCAGCAGCGTCCGCAGCGCCCGCCCGCCCCGCCGGAGGCGACGCAGCGCGAACGCCGCACAGGTACCGGCCACGGTGGCGAGCGCGGCGGCACCGGCGGCGATGCGGGCGGACAACCCCAGCGCATCCCGCCACCCCGGATCGTTCAGCACCTCGCTGAACCACCGCGACGACCACTCCTGCGGCGGGAACACCAGGAACGAATCCGCGCTGAACGCGACCGGCAGGATCACCGCGAGTGGCGCCAGCAGGAACAGCGCGATCACCAGGCCCAGCCCCACCGTCACCCGCGACGTCCACCGCAGCTCAGTCACGGTTCACCGCCGAGTCCCAGGAGCGGCCGATGCCGAGGAACCGGTCGGCCAGCAGGTAGAGCCCGAGCGTCGCCACCAGCAGCAGGACGCCCATCGCGGCGGCGCCGCCGAGGTCCTGCAGCCGCCCGAACTGGGTGCCGATCACGATCGCGACAACCTGTCCGCCCGGGCCGCCGAGGAACGCCGGGGTGACGTAGAACCCGATCGACAGCACGAACACGATCACCGCGCCGGCCACGATCCCGGGCCGGATCGCGGGCAGCACCACCGAGCGGATCGTCTGCCACTCCCCGGCGCCGAGGCTCCGCGCGGCGCGCACCTGGGCGGGGTCCAGAGCACGGAGGTCGGCGTAGACCGGCAGCACCAGGTACGGCAGCAGGATGTGGATCATCGCCGGGATCAGGCCCGGAGTGGTCTGGTAGAGGTCGAGCGGGTGGCCGGCCAGCACGTCCAGCGCACCGGACGGCTGCAGCGTCAGCACCCAGCCGAACGTCCGGACGAGCAGCGACACCCAGAACGTCAGGAACAGCACGCCGAACAGCACCGCGGCCAGTTTCGGTGAGGCCGCGGCCAGCGCGACCGCGTACACCCCGCCGACGAGCACCGACCCGATCGTGACCAGCAACGAGAGCCACAGCGTCCGGGGCGCGGCGGCGAGGAACGTCTCGCTGGAGAACGGCCGGGTGACCATGCCGACCGGTCCGTCCGCCGCCACCCCGGCCGCGACGACCGCCAGCAAGGGGCCGACCAGCCCGATCGCGAGCAGCGCCAGCGGCGGGAGCAGCAGCCACCGGCCGCCGGCAGATTTCACTTGCCTACCCAGGCGAAGAACTTCGTGACGTAGTCACCGTCCTGCCTGGCCAGCGACGGGACGTCGACCGAGAGCTGCTTGGCCACGTTGTCGGGGGCGCTCGGCTGCTTCGCGAGTTCCGCCGGGCTGAGCAGGTCGAGCGCCGCGGACACGGTGGGGCCCAGGTAGAGGCTCTTGGCCACCGCGGCCTGCGCCTCCGGTGTCGACAGGTAGTCGATCAGCGCGTTCGCCGCGTCGGCGTTCGGAGCCTGCTGGGTCAGCGCGAAGCCGCCCCACGGGTAGAGGATCGCGTCCTGGTACGTCCAGTCGATCGGCTTGCCGCTGTCTTTGAGCTGGATCATCCGGCTGTTCGCGGTCGCGATCATCGACGCGCTGCCCTGGGCCATGTACTGCTGCCCCTGGGCGTACGAGTCGTAGAAAATGATGTCCTTCTTGATCGTGTTCAGCTTCGCGATCGCCCGGTCGAGGTCGAGCGGGTACATCGTGTCCTTGCTGACACCGTCGGCGAGCAGCGCGATCTCCGCGGTCCCGGCGTAGATCGACTTCGGGAACGCCCGCTTGCCGGGGAACTTCTTGGTGTCGAAGAAGTCGGCCCAGCCGCTGGGCGCCGCGCCCAGCTTCGTCGACCAGCCGAGCACGACGCTGTACGCGTAGCTGCCCGCGGCGTAGTCCTGATAGGCCTTGTCGACCAGGTCGCACCGGCGGACCCAGTCGGCGAGCTTGCCGGGCGGCGTCTTGCCCTCGATCAGCGCGGCGATCGAATAGCCGTCGAAGTCGATCATGTCCCACGCCGGGTTCGGCTTCGCCACCATCTCGGTGAACTTGCCGTAGTCCCAGGCCGCCTGGGTGACCCGGGCGCCGGAGAGCTTCGTGAACGGATCGAACTCGAGCTTCTGCCGGACGTCGTAGGTCTCGCCGCCGAAGCCGGCCACGATCACCTGGCGGCTACGCAGGTCCGGCCACTTGGCGTCGACGCCGGAGGGCGCGGCGGACGGCGTCGCGGCGGTGTCGTCGTCGCCTCCGCAGGCGGCCAGCACCGAGGGGAGCAGAGCCGCCCCACCGGCGGCCAGCGACAGTCGAGTCAGGAATTGGCGGCGAGACGTGGACAACGGGACCTCCGCGAGAGCACATCAGCCGCCATCATTGTGTCTGGCCGCTGCAACGCTCGTAAGCTAGCGCCGAGACCTGCGCATCTGCGGTCCGTAATCCAGACAGCCGCAAGAGTTTACTGCGACGAAATCGGGGGGCGATGGACACCGACGCGTTCGACCGCGCGCTGCTGGCCGAACTGCGCCAGGACGGCCGGGCGACGTTCGAGGCGCTCGCGCAGGCGGTCGGGCTCTCCCGCCCGGCGGTCACCGCCCGGATGCGCCGGTTGCTGGAGAGCGGCCTGGTGACGATCGTCGGCGTCGTCCACCCGTCGGTGTTCGGCCTCACGGCCTACGCGCACGTCGGGCTCACCGTGCAGGGTCCGGCTCTCCCCGTCGCCGAGCTCCTGCGGACGTTCGACGAGGTGCCGTTCCTGTCCGCGGTCGCCGGTCGTTTCTCGTTGATCGCCGAACTGCGGTGCGCGGACCAACCGGCGCTGGCGGCGACGATCCGCCGGGTCGCGGCGCTGCCGGGCGTCCGCAAGGTGGAGACCGGGGTCTACACGGAGATCCGGAAGGACACGCACTTCCCGCCCGGTCCCTACCACGAGGTGGGCGAGATCGATGAGATCGATCGGGGTCTGCTCGCCCACCTACGGCGGGACGGCCGGGCCACGTTCGATTCGCTGGCCGCGGGCGTCGGCCTGTCGACGAGTGCCGCCCGGACCCGGGTCCTGCGCCTGCTGGACTCGGGCGCGGTGCACGTCGGCGCGCGGGTCAGCGCCCGGGCCTGGGGAGCGCCGCTGCTCACCGGCTTCGAGGTCACGGTCGGCGGTGACCCGGGGCCGGTCGTCGCGGTGCTCGAGGAGGTGCCGCAGATCCAGTACCTGGCCACCGCCGTGGGCCGCGCCGACGTGATCTGCACGGCGGTCACCTACGAGGCCGACGAGACCCTGCGGCTCCTCGACGACGTCCGGGGAATGCCGGGCGTCCTGGGTCTCGAAGCCTGGACCCACCTGGACGTCCTCAAGGAGAAGTACTGACTAACGGGCGCGGGCCATGCGGGGGCCGCCTCCGACGTCGCCGAGGAGCGGCACGACGCGGTCGCCGAGCGGGTCGTCACCGAGCACCGAGTGCGTGCCGGTCTTCACCCCGGACGGCTCGGCGAACCGGCCGGCCAGGTCCATCGGCGAGGCACCGTCCAACGACTCGGAAAACGACGACGTGAGGTAGCCGCGGAGGCCGTTGAGCAGGCGCTCGGTGTCCTCCCTCGGCCGGACGACCAGCCGGACGAACTGGCTGGTGATCCCGAGCTTGTTGCCGCACTCGCGGATCAGCACCCCGTGCCGCTGCAGCAGGTAGTCGCGCAGGCGGGGTCCCTCGACCTCCGCGGGCAGCTTCACCAGGATGAAGTTGCCCTGCGACGGGAACACCTGCATGCCGGGGATCCGGCGCAGTTCGTTGAGCATGTCGTAGCGGTCGCGGGCGAGCAGGCGGAGGCTCTCCCGGTACTCGCCCAGGTGGTCGCGGAGCATGAACACGACGGCCTCGGCCAGCGAGTTCAGGTTCCACTTCGGCAGCCGCGACCCGATCTTCTTGACCAGCGCCGGGTTGCCGACGACGTAGCCGAACCGGATCCCGTGCAGGCCGAAGTTCTTGCCCAGGCTCTTGAGCACGACGACGTTGTGCCGCAGCATCGCGTCCTGGGCGATCGACGGACGGTGCTCGGCGTCGACGAAGTCGATAAAGGACTCGTCGACCACGACGAGATCGCGGTCGGCGAGCGAGTCCACGAACCGCAGTACCTCCCACCGCGGGATGTAGTTGCCGTCCGGGTTGTTCGGGTTGCAGACCACCGCGACCCGCGACCCGCGCTCGCGGATGAAGTCGATGTACTGGTCGATGTCGAGCGCGAACCCGCCGGCTTCGGGCAGCTGGAACATGTCGACGCGCTTGCCGGTCTCCAGCGACTGGTCGGTCCAGCGGCCGAACGTCGGGACCGGGGTCGCCATGCTCTCCCGGATCATCAGGTGGTCGATCCAGGTGATCAGCTCGGTGGAGCCGTTGCCCATCGCGATCGTCTGCGGCGGCATCTGCAGCAGGCTCGCGAGCTGACCGGTGATCGCGCCGGCGTCCGTGGGGTAGTACTTCAGGATCGTCTCGAGCTTCGCCGACAGCTCGGCGAACATTCCCGGCGTGGGGAAGTACGGGTTGCAGGGGATGCAGAAGTCGGAGAGGTCTTCGGGAGAGTCCATGCTGCGCGCGAGGGTGGCGTACGACGGGCTGTGATTGCCCTGCCGGAACATGCCCAGGTCCATCGAATGCTTCACGCAGTTCCCTCCGTCGGGCCGGTCAGCGGACGTTTCGGCGCGGCTCGCAGCGGTGCACTCCAGACAACGCGCCCGAGGTATCCACGGTTCACTTCCGGGACCCGTGGTGCGGACGTCGGGTGGGGGGACGTGGGGCGGGGGACGTGTGGGGGACGTGGTGTGGACGTATCCTGCGGCCGTGAGCGTGATCGCGGCGGCGACGGTGACGGTGCTGGGTTCCGCCTGTGCGGCCGGCACGCTCTGGTGGGCCGGTCGTGCCGAGCGGGCGTCGGCCGAGCCGGTTCCGTGGTGGGAGCAGACGTCGTGGTGGCCGTCGCTGAGTGACTCCGAGCGCGAGTGGGTGCTCCGGAATCTGGCCGACGCCGATCGCGAGTGACACCTGCGGTTGGTGAGGTTCGCTAGCCTCCGCCGGAGCGTCATCGCGTGGTGGCGCGCCAGCGACAGGAGGATCCGGTGGCCGAAGCCGGAACAGACGGGTTAGCCGAGACCTCGGTGAACGGCGCGGTGCCCGCCGTCACCGCGTCCGCGGCGGCGATCGCCGTCGCCGAGCCCCCGCCCCCGGCGGCCCCGGCGGAGCCGTCTCCAGTTGAGCCGTCCCCGGTCGAGCCGTCCCCGGCGGCGCAGCCTCCGGTGGCGCAGTCTCCGGTCGAGCCGTCCCCGGCGGCGCAGTCTCCGGTTGCGCAGCCTCCCGCGGAGCCGTCTCCGGTGGCTCAGTCGTCGGCGGCGCAGTCTCCGGCGGCTCAGTCCTCGGCGGCGCCGTCCCTGGAGCCGTCCCCGGAGCCGTCTTCGTCGGAGGTGCTGTCGCCGGAGGCTCGGTCCCCGCGGCCGCCCGCGAAGCGCGCACCCGCGAAGCGGGCACCCGCCGCGAAGCGCAGCCCGGCGGCGAAGCCGTCTCCGGCGCCGAAGCCGACTCCGGCGGTGAAGCGCGCCCCGGCGGCGAACAAGGCCCCGGCGCCGGAACCCCTGGCTGCGACGCCGCCGCCGGCCACAGACGCCCCGCCGACAGACGCACCGGCAGCATCCCCGCCGGCGGCTCCGGTGGCGCGGAAGGCTCCAGCCGCGAAGCGGGCTCCGGCGGGACCTCCGGCGGTGGCATCCTCACCGTCTGCGGCGGGGGAGGCCCCGGAGGCGGCATCCCCTGAGGAGGAACTTCCGGCGGCGGCATCCCCGATGGCGGCTTCGGCGGCGCGGAAGGCATCGGTGGCGCGGAAGGCTTCGGCGGTGAAGCGGGCTCCGGCGGCTAAGAAGGCTTCGGTTGCCAAGCGTGCGCCCGCCGGGAAGGGTGCGCCTGGCGGCAGGCGGGCAGCGGCGGCCGGGGTGGGCGGTGTGGCGCCGGCACCTGCGGTCGGGTCCGCTTCCGTCGTCGAGCCGGCTTCCCTCGCCGCATCGGCCGCCGAGGTGCCGCCGCTGCTGGCCGAGCCCGCGCCGACCGCCCTGCCGTCGCTCGCCCGGCCG
Organism: Cryptosporangium sp. NPDC051539; assembly: GCF_044454545.1. NCBI lineage: Bacteria > Bacillati > Actinomycetota > Actinomycetes > Cryptosporangiales > Cryptosporangiaceae > Cryptosporangium > Cryptosporangium sp. NPDC051539. Next base: position 380,086 of record NZ_JBITDV010000002.1, read on the forward strand.
TCGGCCGCCCGGCCGACGGCCGCCCGGCCGTCGGCCGCGCAGCTGTCGGCCGCGCAGCTGCCGCTCGCCCAGTCGCCGGGCGTCCAGCTGTCGGGCGTCCAGCTGCCGGTTCGGGAGAGTTGGGACTCCGGGCTCGCGGTGGTCGAGTCACTGCTGGGCGATCCCGCGCCGGTCGCCGACCCGGACGACACCGTCGAGTTCGCACCGCTCACGCCGGCCGCGGTCGCACCGCGGACGCCGGCGGGTGGCGGGCAGCCGGGGCTGATCATCGAGTGGATCCTCCGCGACCGCGAAGGCCTCTGGCGCGAGATCCTGCTCCAGTCGTCGCTCAACTCGATCCTGCGCAAGATGCTGCTCAGCTCGGTCGTGTCACTGGCCGTCTACGGCCTGGTGCTCGGCGCGTCCGCCGGACCGCTGCAGGCGATCTCGTCGGGGGTGAAGCTCCCGCTGCTGTTCCTGCTGACGCTCGCGATCTGCCTGCCGACGCTCTACCTGTTCAACCTGGTCTTCGGCGCCCGGCTCTCGATCCGGCAAGCGCTGTCGCTGGTGCTGGTGTCGATCACGGTCACCGGCGCGCTCACCCTGGCGTTCGCGCCGATCAGCCTGTTCTTCCTGGTCACCGCGAACGACTACGAGTTCTTCAAGCTGCTGAACGTGGCGATCCTGATGCTGACCGGGTTCGTCGGGCTGAGCGTGATGGTCGACGGGATGCGTGGCCTGAACCGCCTCTCCGGTACGCCGGGCCCGAAGCCGAAGGGCGCGCTCGACCGGCCGGTGAACACCCGGCTGCTCTACGTCTGGGTGCTGCTGTTCGGGTTCGTCGGAACCCAGCTGGCCTGGACGCTCCGTCCGTTCATCGGCGAGCCGAACCACCCGTTCCAGCTCTTCCGCGACATCGAGGGCAGCTTCTACAGCAACGTGCTGGACACGATCGCGTCACTGCTCGGCGGCTGACACCGCATTGATCGGGCCCCGCACCCAGAAGGTGCGGGGCCCGATTCCCGGAATGCGACGCCCCACCGATCCCCACAACCCGAGAGGTGCCGCGTTCCGGCGTCCGGTGCCCAGGGCCGCCGCGCCCGGGCACCGCAGCCGACTCAGCCGACTCAGCCGCGTACGGCGGTCACCAGCGTCTCGCCGGCCGGCGTCCGGACCGTGACGGCCTGGAGGTCGGTCAGCTGCACCGCCGCCTCGACGCTCAGGTTCCCGGACGCGTCGGTCTTCCCGTCCACGGCCGGAACCTCGGTGCCGACGCCGTCCTTCGCGAAGACCTGGACGGCGGTGTTCGCCGGCAGCTTCGTGCCGGTGACCTCGAGCCGCGTGTAGGTGTCGAAGCCGACGGCCCCGACCTCCAGGTGCGCCCCGGTCGTCTTCTCGTCGCCGCGGAACACGACCTGCGCACCACCGACCTCGGGCGTCGCCGGACCGTTGCTGGGGTCAGCGGTCTGGTCGGCCACGGTCGTGGTCCGGGTCGTGTGGTCGTCGCCACCGGCCAGGTTGTTCCCGAGCAGCACACCACCGCCGAGCACCAGGACGGCCGCGGCGGCCGCACCGGCCCAGGCGAGCTGACGCCGCTGCTGCGCGCCGCTCCCGGCCCGGCGCTTCGCCCGGTGCGACCGAGTGGGAGTCTGGCCGGACCAGCCGGGGAACTCACCACCGGTGGCGCGCTCGGGACGCCCGGTGCCGGGCACGGCCCGGAGCCGCTGCGCCGGTTGCGAGGCCGGTTGCTGCGCGGATGGCGTGGAGGCCGCCTCGAACCGGATCGCCTCGAGCGTCCGCAGGAACAGCGGATCGTTCGGGTTGGCGGGTTCGTCGATGAACGCCTCCGGCGGCACCGCCGCCATCAGCGCGGCGCACTCTTCCGCCTCGTCGAGCTCGTGCCGGCATCGCGTGCAGGTCAGCAGATGATCTGCCAATCTGGCCGCCTCCGGCGGCTCCAATGCTCCGACCGCGTAGGCGCCGACCAATTCGCGGCACTGTATTTCGGTCATCGTGTCACCCCGACCACATCCCCGAGCGCTGCTCTGAGAGCACGCAGCGCGTAGTACGTCCGTGACTTGACGGTTCCGGCCGGTACCCCGAGAACTTCGGCCGCCTCAGCGGTCGTCCGTCCGCGGTAGTACACCTCGATCAGTACCCGCCTGTGCTCGGCGGACAGGCTCCCCAGCCCGTCGAGCACCACCATCGTGTCGACCACACCGTCGGAGTGGTCCCGTTCCATCGGCGGGGTCGCGGGGTTCTCCGCGACCTCGGTGGGCCGGGCACGGCGTGCCCTGGCCCGGTCGGTCACGATGTTCCTCGCGACCGTCAACAGCCACCCACGAACTGACCGGGATCCGTCAGAAAGCGCTTCCGAGTGCTTCCACGCTCGCACCAGCGTTTCCTGGACGACGTCCTCGGCCGCCGCCGCGTCCCCGGTCAGCCGGGTCGCGTAGGCGAGCAGCGCACGTCCGTGTTCGACGTAGATCTGCCGGATCAGTTCCTCGCCCTGAGCGGGCGGTAACTGCCGGTTGGTCGGCGCCGGTGGGGCGGCGCCGTCGGCGCGCGCCATACCGTTCGTCGGAGCGCCGTTCATCGGGGGCGCGTAGCCCGGGCCACTTCCCACACCATCCCTCGGTCCTGAAGCCGTGCGTTGCCGCATGCCGGGCGCACCCAGCGTCCGGCCTGATGGCGGAATTTCCGCTCCGGGAAACCTCGGAGCAGGAACAGCTATGTGCACTGATGCCTCCGACCGTGATCCCTTATCGGGTCGCACACGAGCCCCAACTCTCACACGTGCGCCTGGGAAGGCCGGTTCAGCCTGTCCTCGTAGCGCTTTCGGTCAACGGCACGAAACCATCAACCGGACGCACAAGTTAGTGCGGTCCGGAGCCCGCCGCCGTCCAACACCGACAACGGTGAAGATCATTTAAGGTCCGCTTCGGGGTCGGTCACTGGCCCAGCACGATCGACCAGTAGGCGACGCTCTTGTCGTTCATCCGGGCCTCCGCGCCGACCGCGGTCCAGCCGCAGGTCAGCTGCCCGCCGGAGACGACCTTCACGGACGCGGGCGACTGGGTCGCCGTGTCCACCGGGAACGCGGCCTGCGCGGCCTCGGACGGGTTGCCGGCGCCGGACACGACCGACTCGACGACCTTGGTGCCCTGGTAACCGGCTTTCTGGGCCCGGTCGAGCGAGGTGCCGCCGTCCGGCCCGGTGGTGCTGAAGTAGCCGCGGTCGAGCATGTCCTCGACCTGGGTGCCGGCTGCGGTGACCAGCGTCTGGTCGACCTTGACGCGGCCGCAGCCGAGGATGTCGAGCTGCTTGTTGATCGCGGCGGCCACCGAGTTGGCGGCGGCCACGTCGGCGTTCTCGGACGGAGGCTCCTTCGCCGCGGCGGCGGGAGCACTCCCCGTTGGTGAACTCGACGTGCCGGTGTACCGGTCGGACTCGGCGAGCATCGTGGCGCCGAGCACCAGCGCGAGCATCAGGACACCACCGCCGAGCGGGGCCCAGCTGGAGAACTTGCGCCGTGCTCCGGTGTAGCGCATCGGGCGGGACGGGCGGCGCCGCGAACCGCCGCGACCGCGACGTTCCTGGTCGGCCGTCCCCGCACCGGCGACGTGCGAACCGGAGGTCGGTCTCGTCCGAGGCGCCGACGTGGACCGGGGCGCCGACGTGGGCCGCGGTGCCGACGTCGGTCGGGCAACCGGAACCGGGCGGGCGCCGGACGTCTGGAAGCCGTCCGGCCGGGTGATCGTGTCCCAGGTGCCGGTGTCGTGGCTGGAGAGCCCACGGTCGTAGCCGCTGGGGTCCCGGTCGTAACCGGACGGCCCGCGGTCGTAGCCGGGGGGACCGTTGTCGTAGCCGCTCGGTCCCCGGTCGTAGCCCGACGGCCCCCGCTGGTCGTAGCCGGACGGCCCGCGCTGGTCGTAACCGGGGTCGTACCCCTGCTCGTAGCCCTGTTCGTAACCCTGCTGCTCATACGCCCGCGGGTCGTTCGGCGGGTGCTGGTGCACCGGGGAAGGCCGCTGGACGGTCGGAGTCTCGTCCGGCCAGATGCTCGTCCACTCGTCTCCGCGGCCGGCGTTCGCGTTCGGGCTCGGCCGGACCGATGCCCGCCCGGTGGGTCGTTCGCTGGGCTTGCGGTCGCTGCGCCGGTGCGCGCCGCCGAGGCGGCCCACCGAGTAGACGTTCGACGACGGCCCGGGCATCGCCCGGGGGAACTCGATGGTGCCGTCCATCTCTGGCGCGTACCCCTCCGGGACACCCCGGAGTTCGGCGTCGCCCACCGCAGCGGAGGCCGACCACATGTTCTTCCGCGCCATTTACTCTTCCCCTCAAGGAGCACTGCCCCTCTGTGACCGCTGACCCGGCGGTGGCGGCACCGGGCCAATGACCCACCCGACCGCGAGCCGTGTCGGCGATCGGGTGGGCTGGGCCGGAGTCCGCACCAACACCGGGTGCGAGCCGCTGAGCGGACTCCGACAGATGCAGACGGCTAGTACGTGTAGCCGCCGTCGCCCGCGTCGGCGCCGGTGCTGTCGGTGCTCGCGTCGTCGGCCGGTGGCTTCGGCGGCTTGGGCGGGTTCTTCGGAAGGCAGGTCAGGTTCCTCTTGCCGTCGGGGGCGACGGCGAACCACGTCTTGCCCACGTTCTGGCCGGTCCAATCACCGGGCTTCGTGTCGCCCAGGTAGTAGTAGAGCGGCCAGCCGCCGAGCGTCACCTGCTTCGTGCCGTCGGCGCGGACGACCTCGCCGATCTTCGCGGCGTCCAGGCCTTCGATCTCCTGATCACCGGAGACGACCGGCGGCCACACCTTGGCGCAGTCACCGTTGCAGGCGGACTTCGACGGCTTCGGCGAGTCCTTGTCGAAGCGGTAGAGGATCCACCCCTTCTCGTCGGTGACGACGTCACCCATCTTCTTCGTCTTGAATTTCTTCAGGGTCGTCGGCTTCTTCCCGACGTCCTTGGCGGCGCCGGCGTCGCCGGGTGCCGCGGAGTCGGTGGCCTTCGGTGACTCGGCCGGGTCTGCGTCCCCCGCCGCCGGTGGCGCGGCGGATTCGGTCGCAGGTGCCCCGGTAGCGGCAGCGTTTTTCGGGGCGGCCGAGTACGTCGAGCCGCAGGCCGTCAACGCGCACGCCGTGAGCAGCGCGGCGGCCGCAAAGGCTGAGCGGGTCGTGACGGAGCGGATGCTCGCGTTCATCGTCTGGGTCTCCCGTGGCTTCGGGGGGCGTGTGCGGCGACTGATGTGCCGCGCGAGGGGAAACACGGACCCGACGTGGGGCCGGTTCAGAGAAGTCCCAGAAATGTGTCGAGTCAGCGTCTGCTTTAACCACGGGTCAGCCGAACTTTATCTCCGGGTTAACGATCGCCGGGGGGTTGAACTGGCCGTCCGCGAGCGCCGTCGCGCAGATCGAGTCCCTCGTCGAGCCCTCCGGCCCGCCCACCTCAGAAAGCAGCGGTCCGGGAGCTCTGGGGAGTCAACGGGACCCATTCATTCGCGACGTTTCGGGAGCGGTCGATGACCGGTCGGCAGAACAAGATCCGGGGTGACCGGCGGGTGCTGAGCACCGTCGCCGACGCATTGCCCGGGCAGACACTCACCGTGTTCCTCGCGTTGATCGCCGCTGGTGCGATCGCGATCGGGGCCACCGCGTTCGGCGCGTGGCCGGGAAACACACCGCCGGCCGCTGCCGGGAGCAGCCCCGCATTGCGCGTCGTGGCCGAGACCGGTGACGGCACGGACGGCACCGTCCGTGACACCTCGAAGGACGCCGCCACCGACCCGGTGGTCACCAGCGCCAGCCCGGAGCCGTCGCCGCCCGCGGTCGACGAGAGCACCGGCAAGTCGGTCCCGCTGACCGATGCCGACAAGGAATTCCTGGTCAAGGTGAAGCAGGCCGGTCTCTGGGAGATCCCGACCGGCGAGCAGGCCCAGGAGAAGGCGTCCAGCCCCCGGGTCAAGGAGGTCGGGCGCCAGCTGGCCGCCGACCACCGCAAGCTCGACGTCGCGGTGAACAAGCTGGCCGGCGAGCTCGGCGTGCCCCTGCCGACCACGCCGTCGAAGCTCCAGCAGGGCTGGATGGCCGAGCTGCTGAAGCAGCCGTCCGGTACCGGTTACGACAAGCTGTTCGCCGATCGTCTGCGGGCCGCTCACGGCACGGTCTTCAACATCATCGCCCAGGTCCGGACCGGTACCCGCAACCCGATCATCCGGCAGTTCGCGCAGACCGCGAACCTCGTCGTGATGCGGCACATGACGCTGCTGGAGAGCACCGGCTACGTCAATTACTCCGACTTGCCGGCGCCGGTCCTCTCGCAGGCGGCGGCGAACACGTCCACCAGTGGATCGGGCGGTGGCGGCGGCGCCGACACGCCCGGTATGCGGACAGTCCTGATTGTTGCGATGTTGGCCGCCGCCGCGCTCATCGGCATGGTCAGCATCCGCCGAGTGCGGCGAGGTGAGTAACCCGTTGAACGAGCAGAGAGAACCCGAGGCGTGGCGAGCACGGTCGCGTATACCGCGCGCGTCCGGCGCCTGGATCGGCGTCGCCCGGGTACGGACCGCTCCGCCGGTCGACGATTCCTGGGCTGACGATTTCGAGGCCGAGTCGGTCGACGGCATGTGCATCGAAGACTTCCCGGTGCCCGACCACGTCAGCGCGAAGGCGTGGGCGGCCAGCATGCTGGCCGCCGAAGCCCGGCGCCTGGACGAGCCCCGAGGCAAGCACGGCGAACACCTCCGGCACCGTGCCAATCACGCTCCGTGGTCGGACGAGCTCGAAGTGGACGCCCCGGACGTCGAATACCTCGAATCTCCGGCCGTGGCCGGACGCGAATATTCGGCCCGCCGTACGCCGCTGAGCAGCGGTGACGCCGGTCGGCACCGCGCCACTCGGGCGCTCCGGCTGGTTTACAGCGCAGATCGCGCTGAACCGGACGCGCCCGCGCAGCGTAGTGAGGGCGAGACGTATGAGGGGCCTGTGAACCGATCAGGTGGGCGCACCGCAGGTCACGTGCCCACCCCAACCGAGGAGACAACACCCGCATGACTGGACCGATGAGGCACAAGCGGCCCCCCAACCAGTTTCGTCGTCGAGGACTGATCATCACCGCGGTCGTCACGACGATGGTGGTGGCCCTCGGAGTGGGGACGGCGTCCGCCGGCATGCGCGGCGACCGTCACCGCGGCTGGCAGAACTGGGGCCAGGGTCAGAACCACAACCACGGCAGCCAGAGCGCGGATCCCTCGGCGAGCTCGAGCGAGTCCACCGACCCGAACGCCACCCCGAGCGACAACGGCAACGGCAACAACGGCAACGGCAACAACGGGAACGGCAACAACGGAAACGGTGCCGACCCGTCGGCGTCCGCGACCGAACCGGCCGACGGTGGCGAGGAGACCCAGGCTCCGGCGAACGGCGTCGACGTCAACGACTACATCGACATCCGCAAGGTCCAGCCGTCCCAGGCCGTCCGCGCCGGTCGCGGCGGCTCCTCCGGTTCGTTCAGCAAGATCCGCTGCGGGCTCCAGGGCCGGCACAACAGCGACAACTTCATCGCTGCTCCGGGCGTCGGTAACGGTGCGCACCACTTCCACGACTACACCGGCAACACGACGACCGACGCCAACTCGACCGACCAGAGCCTGGCCGCCGGTGGCACCACCTGCAACCTGAACGACAAATCGGCGTACTTCTGGCCGGTCATCCGCGACATCACCCAGGGCGACACGCAGGGCCTCCCGGGCGAGGTCAAGGCCGACCTGAACACCGGTGCGATCCTGAAGCCGCGCTTCACGATCCAGTTCCAGGGCAACCCGAAGAGCAAGGTCAAGGCGCTGAAGCAGAACGTCCGCGTTCTCGCCGGTGACGCGAAGGCCCCGGTCAACGGTGGTGCGAACCAGAAGGCGAAGTTCACCTGCAGCGGCTTCACCAACCGGATCTCGACCGACAAGTACACGCTCTGCCCGAACGGCCGGGGCATGACCGCCATCTCGGAGTTCCCGAGCTGCTGGGACGGCCAGAACACGGACAGCGCCAACCACCGGACCCACATCGTCTACCCGGACGCTCAGGGCAACTGCCCGGCCGCCAACCCGGTCGTGGTTCCGAAGCTCGTGATCACGGTGACCTACAACGTGAAGCCCGGTGCGACGTTCCGCCTCGACAGCTTCCCCGAGTCCACCCATGAACCGATCTCCCTGCACAACGACTGGTTCAACCTGGTGCCGAACAACGTGATGAACCAGATCGTCCAGTGCATCAACTCGGGTCGCCGTTGCTAGAAAAAAACCTCTGAACCGGCGCGCCGCCAGACCCGTCACACGGATAGGACGGTGCGCAGCCAGCCACCGGCCGACCGGAGATCCACTCCGGTCGGCCGCACTGGTTAGAGGCCCGGACTCGGTACCAACGAGGAGGACGTGAATGGAACCCGCTCTGCTGGCGGCATCCGCGGAAGACGCCGCAGCCGCTGCCGCAGTGCACGTCGTGGCGGCCACGGTGGGATTCGCCTCGACGATCGCGTTGTGGATCAGCATCCTGCTCGGCACGGCGCTCGGCCGCTCCTGGTCGCTGCCGTGGATCAAGCACACGGCGCTGAAGAACCTCCACATGTCGCTGGCGATCGGCGGTCTGGCGCTCGGCATCGTGCACGGTCTGGCCCAGCTGGCCGCGCCCGGCACCTACGTCCGGGTGATCGACGAGGTCATTCCGTTCCTCAACCCGACGAAGCCGATCGGCGTCGGCCTGGGCACGCTGTGCCTGGAGATGTTCATCGCGATCGCGCTCTCGGTTCCGGTCCAGCGCAAGCTCGGCCACGCCCGCTGGCGGATGCTCCACTCCACCGCCTACGCGGCCTACACGGTCACCGCGGCGCACCTCGTGTTCACCGGCTCCGAGGTCAAGGGCTGGGTCACCTGGGCGACGATCGCCAGCTGGGCGATCGCCACCGGCTTCTGGCTGCTGGTCGGCCCGAACAAGTACGGCAAGCGCCTCGAGGACGTCGCGGTCGGGATGGCCGCCAAGCGGGCCACCACCACGACGGTCAACGTCAACCCGCACGTCTGTGCGCGGTTCGGCTTCTGCGAGCACGAGGCGCCGGACGTCTTCAAGCTGCAGAGCACCGGCCGGCTGGCCTACCGCACGACGGTGGAGCCGCACGAGGTCGACAAGGTCTACTCGGCGATCAAGATCTGCCCGGCCCGCGCGATCACGATGAGCGGGCCCGGTGTTCCGTTCGACCTCACGGTCCCGCCCGGCGCCGAGAGCACCGGCAAGCCGGTCAACGTCGGCCCGACGGCCGGTCCCGGACAGGCCTTCGGAGAGAGCGTGCCGGTCGCCGACACCCGGGAGACCACCGTGGTGCCGCACCTCGCGCCGGTCTCCCCGGTGCCGGTGTCCGCACCTCCGCCCCCGCCGCCGGCTCCGGTCAGCCCGGCCGTGGGCCCGGCGCCGGTACCGGCGGGCGCCGGTGCCGGACCGGGTGCACCGCGGCCCACCGGCCGCCTCGGACCGTTCCCTCCCGGTGGCCCCGGACGGCGGCACGGCCAGCCCGTCGCGCCCCCGCCGCCCCCGCCGCTGCGGTCGGTACCCAACCGTCCGGAGCGTCAGGACAACACCGGCCAGTTCAGCAATGTCACAGGGCTCCGCCCCCGACGAGGAGGTAAGTGATGCAGAGGCGAGCGGCGAACGTTTCCCGCCTCGCGCCCCAGAGGTCGCTCGCGAATCTGGGACCGGCTGACCGCATTCTGATCGTCGGCGGCGGACCCGCGGGCACCGCAGCCGGGGAAGAGCTGCGGCGCCTGGGCTTCCGCGGACAGATCCAGCTGCTCTGCGCCGACCCCGGCGGGTCGTACGACCGCCCGGCCTGCTCCAAGGGCCTGATCACCGGTACGCAGCGTCCCAAGGACGCGTACATCGGCACCACCGACAAGCGGTGGGAGATCAACTGGAGCCTCGGGCGTACCGCGGTCGCCTGTGACATGAAGGAGCGGGTCGTCTGGGCCAACACCGGTGAGGGCTTCCGGTTCGACGGCCTGGTGATCGCCAACGGCGCCCGCCCGATGCTCAACAGCATGTGGTCGGGTGCCGCGACGCCGCACATCGTCCACGACATCAACGACGCCTGGAACATCCGGCTCGGGCTGCGCACCGCCGAGCACGTCGCGATCGTCGGCGGCGGCTTCACCGGCACCGAGCTCGCCTGCAGCATCCGCGGGATGGGCAAGAACGTCACGCTGATCCACCCGCGGAACGTCGTGCTGAACGGCGTCCTGGACGCCACCGCGGCGCAGTTGATGACTGAGGAGCACCAGGAGGACGGCATCGACCTGCGGCTCGGCCGCCGGGTCAAGGCGGCCGACCGGTACGGCGAGAAGTGGACGCTGACCCTGGACGACGGCAGCCAGGTGAACGCCGACATGGTCGTGATGACCGCCGGCGAGAAGCCCGACATCACCTGGCTGGCCGGTACCGGCATCGACACGTCCGACGGCGTCCGGTGCGACGACTCGCTGCGCGTCCTGGACGAGGAGGGCTACGTCGTGCCGGGCGTGGTCGCCGCCGGTGCGCTGGCGAAGTGGCCGAACTACTGGATGAACGGCAAGGACGGACGCGTCGGGCAGTGGATCGCCGCGCTCGAGCAGGGCCAGCAGGCCGCGCGGTCGCTGCTCGCCGGCGACGCCGCCAGCCACCCGGCGATCCTGCTGCCGCGGTACTGGTCGCAGCAGGTGGGGCTCCGGCTCCAGGTCTGCGGTGACATCTCCGACGAGACCGACGTCCGCCGGCTCGAGCGTCGTCCGGGGCACAAGAAGATGGCCCGGATGGGCGTGCTGACCTGTCACTACCGGGGTCGCGACCTGGTCGGCGTCGTGGCGATCAACGCGCCGTCGGAGTTCGTCACGGTCGCCCGCGAGATGCTCTACGCGAAGCCGCGTTTCGACCTGTCGGCGCCGCGGATGCCGGTGCAGGTGCCGACGTCGATCCTCTCGAGCGACGGCCGCCGCCTCGCCGCGACCGGCTAGGAGCTGCTGGACGCGCCGGCCGGTAGGGAGCACCGGCCGGCGCGCCCGGCGGAGATCGCATCGGTGGGGTCCGTTCCGACGGGCACCCGGCACGTGGCTCCATCGATGTGTTTCCAGAGAGAAAGCCAGTCCCGGCCTTCGCCGGGACTGGCTTTCTTCGTTGAACCTCCGGGCCGCCGGGGCCGTATGGGAAGTATGAGCCGACCCCAGTCGACATACCCCCAGCAGGCCGGGCGTCCGGCCGAACCCTATCCGTCCGATCAGTACGGCACCGGCCGTCGCTACCCCGGGCGGGGCCCGAACCGCCCGGAGAGCCCCTCCGGCGGCCCGCGCAAGTCCCGCAAGGGGCTCATCGTGGCCACCGTCGCCGCGGCCGTGGTGGCCGGTTCGGCGATCGGTCTGGGCGGCGCCCAGTGGTGGAGCAGCCGCGACGACAAGCCCCAGACGGCACCCGTCCGGTCGATGACCGAGATCGCGGGCAAGATCGGCTGCAAGGCCACCGACGTCCACAAGGGCTCGGACTTCGAGCAGGGCGCCTGCCTGGTCGGCAAGGACCGGATGACGATCCTGACGTTCGAGAGCAACCAGAAGATGTTCGAATGGATCAAGGAGGCCGAGGGCTACGGCGGCGCCTACCTGGTCGGCACGCAGTGGCTGGTGACCTCGCAGAAGGCCGACACGCTCGACCGTTACGTCGACGACCTGGGCGGCCAGATCATGCTGGACAACCACTACGTCAAATAGTCGCACCCGGTCGGACTTACCCGCGTCGCCTACCGGCGGCGCGGGTTTTCACTGCCCCGGGACGAGCACAAAAAGAAAGCGGACGCCGGCCTACGGGCGGTCGTGGCCCGCGGAGCGTCCGCATCAGTCGTCGAGGGGCAGAGCCCCGTAGCTGCGGGTCAGATCCCGCAGCTACGGGTCCAGCGGTGGTAGTGACGGCCGACCCGCGACGGACGGGTCCGCCGGACCGGCGCCGGCGTCGCCACCGGCTCGACGACTGCGGCCGCGGCCGCCACCCGCACCGGAGACGGCACGATCACGGACGGCACGATCACGGACGGGGGAGCGGCGGACGCGAGCCAGGGTAGGCCGGCCGGGGCGGCCGACTCGGCCGCCCGGGCCACCCGGCGGGTCGCGCCCGCACCGAGACCGCCACGCCGTCCGAGGCCGCCCGGACGCAGGGTCGCCCGGCTGAGGCTGCCGCGGCCGAGGCTGCGGATCGGCGTCGCCCGGTGCAGCGCGGCCCGGCCCAGCACGGTCAGCGGGCCGGTGGCCACCACGACCGCGGTACCGGCGCCGTGGACGATCCGGCTGCCGGCGTGCACCATCGAGCGACGGTCGGCGACCGGGGTCCATCCGTTGCCGACCGGAGCGACGCACCGCGAGGAGGCGAGCTCGCCGCCGGTGAGCGGCTCCTCGTCGACCCGGAGTTCGACGACGTCGAGCAGGCGGGCGTCGGCGGGGATCAGGTCGCCCTGGGCGAGCAGGACGATGTCGCCGGGGACGAGGTCGACGGCGGGAACCGAGAGCACCCGGTCGGAGCGGAGCACGCGCGCCACGAACTGCTGGCGGCCGGCCTCGATGTCGGTCAGCGAGACCTCGGCCCGGCGGCCCCGGATCGCCTCGACCACGGCCCGGACGCCGCTCCAGCGAGCCGCGGCGGAACCGAGCACGGCCCACCAGGGCTGCACGGTCTCGGCCGCGTGCGTGTCGTCCGAACCCGGTTCGACCAGGTTCGGGCCGAGAGCACCGCGACGGCGGGCGGCCTCGTCCGTGGTCAGCCCGGTCAGCGGGTTGACGTCGAAGCGGCGGAGGACATCCTCGTGCGAATAGGCCCACGGGTGGACCGACACCGGTCCGCGGGTCTCGGCGGGGGCCGGGCTCATTGTCGGACGCATGGCCGTCTCCTGTCGGTTGGGCACCTCATCGAACTCGCGGCGAGTGACCTTAAGTTCGGCTTGTGTGTTCCTGTTTGCGAAGACGGCTCACTGCGAGGGTTGGTTCAACGCTGTCTCGACGAGGTTGACGCCGCTGTGGGAAGGGATTGAGCAGCGGTGCCGGAGGGGCTCGTGTGACCGCTGTGCCAGGCCTACCCCGAGCTGGCCGTCAACACGGTGACCGGGCACGATAGGGGTGCGATGACGCTCACAGACCTGGTGCCCGCCGAGGCCGAACCCGACGCCGTATTCGACGCTTTCGCCCAGTGGGCGGGAAAACAGGGGCTCACCCTGTACCCGCACCAGGAGGAGGCGCTGATCGAGATCGTCTCCGGCGCGAACGTCATCCTGAGTACTCCGACCGGCTCCGGGAAGAGCCTGGTCGCGGCGGGCGCGCACTTCGCCGCCCTGGCCGCGGGAAAGCGGACGTACTACACCGCGCCGATCAAGGCGCTGGTGTCGGAGAAGTTCTTCGCGCTCATCGACATGTTCGGCCCGACGCAGGTCGGGATGATGACCGGCGACGCCGCGGTGAACTCGGACGCGCCTATCATCTGCTGCACGGCCGAGATCCTGGCGAACATCGCGCTGCGCGACGGCGCGGCGGCCGACGTCGGCCAGGTCGTGATGGACGAGTTCCACTTCTACGCCGAGCCCGACCGCGGGTGGGCCTGGCAGGTGCCGCTGATCGAGCTGCCGCAGGCGCAGTTCGTGCTGATGTCGGCGACGCTCGGCGACGTCACGCGGTTCGTGGACGACCTGAGCCGGCGCACCGGGCGGCCGACCGCGGTGGTCGCCTCGGTCGAGCGTCCGGTGCCGTTGTTCTACGAGTACGTCAGCACACCGCTGCACGAGACCCTGACAGAGCTCTTGGAGACCCGCCAGGCACCGATCTACGTCGTGCACTTCACCCAAGCCGCGGCGCTGGAACGGGCCCAGGCGTTGATGAGCATCAACGTGAGCACGCGGGCGGAGAAGGACGCGATCGCGTCCGCGATCGGCAACTTCCGGTTCAGCACCGGTTTCGGAAAGACTCTCTCCCGACTGGTCAGGCACGGGATCGGCGTCCACCACGCCGGCATGCTGCCGAAGTACCGCCGCCTGGTGGAGACGCTGGCGCAGGCCGGACTGCTCAAGGTGATCTGCGGGACCGACACGTTGGGCGTCGGCATCAACGTGCCGATCCGCACAGTTCTGTTCACCGGGTTGTCGAAATACGACGGAGTTAAGGTCCGCCTGCTCAAGGCCCGCGAGTTCCATCAGATCGCCGGTCGGGCCGGGCGCGCCGGGTACGACACGGTCGGCACGGTGATCGTGCAGGCCCCGGATCACGTCGTCGAGAACGAGAAGGCGCTGGCCAAGGCCGGTGACGACCCGAAGAAGCGGCGGAAGGTCGTCAAGAAGAAGCCGCCGGAGGGGTCGATCGGCTGGGGCAAGCCGACGTTCGAGCGGCTGGTCGAGGCCGAGCCGGAGCCGCTGACGTCGTCGTTCCAGGTGTCGCACGCGATGCTGCTCAACGTCATCGGCCGGCCGGGCGACGCGTTCGCGGCGATGCGTCACCTCCTCACCGACAACCACGAGGACGCGGCCGCGCAGCGCAGGCACATCCGGCGGGCGATCGCGATCTACCGGGCCCTGCTGGCGGGTGGTGTCGTCGAGAAGCTCGCCACGCCGGACGCCGAGGGCCGTTCGGTCCGGCTGACGATCGATCTGCAGCAGGACTTCGCGCTGAACCAGCCGCTGTCGCCGCTCGCGCTGGCCGCGATCTCGTTGCTGGATCGCGAGTCACCCACGTACGCGCTGGACGTGCTGTCGGTGATCGAGTCGACACTGGACGATCCACGTCAGGTGCTCTCCGCGCAGCAGTTCAAGGCGCGCGGCGAGGCGGTCGCGCAGATGAAGGCGGACGGGCTCGAGTATGACGACCGGATGGAGGCGCTGGAGGAGGTCACCTATCCGAAGCCGCTCTCCGAGCTGCTCGCGGCGGCCTACGAGACGTACCGGCGCGGGCACCCGTGGGTGGCGGACTTCGAGTTGTCGCCGAAGTCGGTCGTGCGCGACATGTTCGAGCGGGCGATGACGTTCACCGAGTACGTGTCGTTCTACTCGCTGGCGCGGTCGGAAGGACTGGTGCTGCGCTACCTCGCCGACGCCTACCGGGCGATGCGGCAGACCGTGCCGGAGGACGCGCGGACCGAGGAGCTCACCGATCAGATCGAGTGGCTGGGGGAGCTGGTCCGGCAGGTCGACTCCAGCCTGATCGACGAGTGGGAGCGGCTGACGAATCCGCTGGAGGACGACGCCGAGGTCTCGCCGCTCGACGAGCGTCCGGCCGCGGTCACCCGCAACACCCGGGCGTTCCGGGTGCTGGTGCGCAACGCGATGTTCCGGCGGGTCGAGCTGGCGGCGATCCGTCATTGGTGGGAGCTCGGGGACCTCGACGGCTCGATGGGCTGGGACGCGGAGGCCTGGGAAGCGGCGATGACGCCCTACTTCGAGGAGTACGCGTCTCTGGGCACCGGGCCGGACGCCCGCGGGCCGGCGTTGCTGCGGATCGAGATCGAGCCCGAGCAGTGGCTGGTGCGACAGACGTTCGAGGACCCGAACGGCGATCGCGACTGGGGGATCTCGGCCGCGGTCGACCTGCAGGCCTCCGACGAGGCCGGGGTCGCGGTGCTGACGATCACCGACGTCGGGCCGCTCACCGGCTGATCGGCAGCAGGACGCCGTGCAGGTGCCGGAACTTCGTGACGTCTCCGAGCGCGAGCGGGTCGGCGGGGATCTCGGCCAGGCGGCCGCCGGCCGGGTCGTAGACGCAGAGTCCGGTGCCGGTGCGGCCGACCACGAGCAGGTAGTGGGCCGGGTAGAGATCGCCGACCAGCAGCGGGACCGGTCCGGTCGCGGCCGACACCGCACGGGCGGTGTCGGCCAGGTCGTTCTCGTCGGTGTCGTCGACCCAGCGGAGCCGGTAGCGCCGGCCGACCTCCCTGGCGAGGCCGCGGCGGGCACCCCACGGGCTGGTGCCGAGCCGTTGCGGCCAGGCCGGGTTCGTCGTCCGGTGGATGCGGCGCTGCTCGGCCTCGAGCCGCCGGCCGAACGCCTCGGGGTCGTCGTCCGTGGTGAGGCTCAGCGCGTAGATCGGATCGGCGAGCAGCCGGGCCACCAGTACCGAGGTGGTGCCGCAGGTCGTGCCGTCGAACTGCGCGAGCGGCCGTCCCTTGAACGTGACCGGGCCGGGCCGATCGAGGATCGTGAGGTGTTCGCGCAGCCACTCCGGCGACTTGCCCCGGATCCGTTCCTCGAACGCGGCCACCGCCGCCTCTCCGTACCCGGCGGCGCGGGCCTTCCCCAGGTAGGAGTCGTCGGCCGGCATCGTGGCCGGCCCGGCGAGCGGGCGCCGGACCGGCTGCAGGCGTCGGAGGAGCTTTCCTACGTGCACCGGTCCATCGTCGCAGCTATCCGGCCGCTCGGCCGATGGCTCCGTCGGCGGCCGTCCGGGCCGCGGAGCGGGGGAAGTCGGACGCCGACAGCGTGCGCACCAGCTGCACCCCGGTGCGTCGCGGGTCGAGCGCCGGGAGACCGCCGTCGACCAGGCGGGTCCCGATCAGGTTTCCGCCGGCCCAGCTCCCGTCGGCGCCCAGTTCCGCCCGGAGGATGCCGCCGACCCCGAGCGGCCCGGCCGTCGACAGCGTCCGGTAGCCGGCGAAGTTTCCCAGGCTGTAGGCGATCAGCCGGCCCCGGTAGAACTCCATCCCGCGCAGGACGTGCGGACCGTGCCCCACCACCAGGTCCGCCCCCGCGTCCACCACCGCGTGGGCGAACCGGATCGGATCGCCTCGGTCCTCGCCGAGGAACCGCTCCGGTCCACGCCGGACGTGCGCCCGGTCGGCCCCTTCCGCTCCGGCGTGCATCGTGACGACGACCAGGTCGGCGCGGGCGGCGGCGGTCCGCACGAGCGCGGCTGCGCGCGGGACGTCGAGGACGCTGTTGGTCCAGCCGTAGGGCGAGAAGCCCAGCACCGCGACGCGGATCCCGTTCACCGACACCCGGGTGACCTGCCCGGCGAACCCGGTATGGCCGACCCCGAACCGGCGCAGTGCCTGCGTGGTGTCGTCCAGGCCGCCGGTGCCGTAGTCGCGGGCGTGGTTGTTGGCCACGTTCATCACCGTGAACCCCGCTCCGGCGATCCAGCGGGCGTAGCCGGGCGGCACCCGGAACGCGAAACAGCGGTCGTCCGGCTTCGCCGGGCACTTCGTCGAACGCGTCCGGTCGGTGAGCGGCGACTCCAGGTTCCCCATCACGACGTCGCCGGTCAGCCGCGGACGCACGGCGTCGAAGAACGTCCGCCCGTTCCGCGGTGGCAGTTTCGGGGTCGAGCCCAGGAGGACGTCGCCGACCGCCGTCACCCGGACCGTCGGAGCGGGTCGCTGCGGCGCGGCCGCCGACGCGGCCGGCCCGCCGAGGTCGAGGAACGACCGGTCGCCGCGGCCACCGGCCCCGGAGGCGAGGAATCCGACGCCGCCGAGCAGCACGACCGCGGCACCGGCCGTGAGCCAACGCCTACCGTTGGTCACCACCGAACCCTAAGCAACAGCGGCCCCGGGAGCCGGAAACTCAGTGCGTGTCCGCCGGGCGGGACCGGCGACGCCGGATCCGCAGGACCGGCCCGGCGAAGAGCAGGAGCAGCAGCGCGAAGAAACCGACGCTCGGGACGGCCAGCCCGATCACCAGCGCCGCCACCATCAGCGAGGCGTGCACCAGGGCCGGCACCGCCGAGTACGGCACGTCGCCGTCCCGGGCGGGCACGCGCAGGCCGGGTGTGCGGCTGATGCGCAGGGACATCGCGGCGAGGAGCAGCGCGTTGGCCACCATCACCCCGACGTAGAGCCCGAACGTCGCCCGGGACGTGTCGAGCACCGCGATGATCTGGGTCGGGAACGGCAACGCGACGATCGTCAGCGCCCAGGCGAGCGAGAAGAGGCCGAGCCAGGAGTCGTACCGGGCCACGTGCGTGAAGATCGAGTGGTGCGCCCGCCAGAACGCGACGATCACCACGAAGCTCAGCAGGAACGCCCAGATCTTGTTCCGGTTCTCGTCCAGCAGGTCGCGCAGGGACGCGTTCTGGTCGACCTCGTCGAGCAACTCGACGAGCGGCAGGATCAGCAACGTCACCGCGATCGCGACGATCGCGTCGAGGAAGGTCAGAAAACGCTCGAGCCCTCGTTCTTTGCGCACGCCAGGACCCTAGAGCCTGGCCCGGGGCCGGTGTCGGGTACCCGTCTGCGCCTGAACCGGACGAGTGGCGCAGCTATACACTCCAGCGTCGGACGGGTGACATCGGCGTGAGGAGCGCAGGCGACCATGAGCGGCTGGTCGAGCGACTCGGGCTGGGATCCGTCCGGCGCGCTGCCCGGCGACGACGGGCCGACGCTCACCGAGCCCCAGCTGGTCGTCGGCCGCTCGATCCGCTTACCGGCGGGCGCCGGGCCGGACGCCCGCATCCTGCTGCGCGAACGGATCTCGAAGAACACCGGCCAGGCGACGGTCTTCATCGCCGAGTTGCTCGACGCGTTACCCGAGGCCGGTGAGCCGGGCGACCCGGTGGCGGTCCGGGTGGTGCTGGAGCGCCGCGGTCGGCCCGACGTGCTGCAGCGGATCCGCCGCGAGCAGCGGTACGCGACCGCGCTGCGGCACCCGTTCCTGCTGCCGGTCTTCACCCAGGCGGCGATGCCGGAGTTCCGCCGCGAGTTCGACGGGCCGTGTCTCGCGCTGGTGCAGGTCATGCCGCTCTGCGGCGAGGATCTCGAGGACGCGGTCGTCAAGTCCAACCCGCCCCGGCTGACCGCCGATCAGATCCTGTTCGACCTGGTCGGCATCGCGGACGCGCTGCACCACCTGCACACGCCGACCGGTCAGCGCGGCGTGCTCGTGCACCGGGACGTCAAACCGGCGAACATCCTGCGGTGGGACCGGCGGAGCGTCCTCGGCGACCTGGGCACCCTCCGCGACCCGCAGACCGGCAACCCCACCGGTGGGGTCGGAACGATTCCGTACATGCCCCCGGACGAGGGGACGAGCCCGACCCCGGCCTGGGACATGTTCAGTTTCGGGGTCGTACTCGCGGAGCTGCTGACCGCGCGGCGGCCGCACGACGTGGCCGAGAAGACGCCGCTGGCGTACCTGCAGGCCCACCTGCGTCACCACCTGCGGCCCGACCTGGACGAGCTGCTCGCGGCCGAGGTCGGGCCGGAGCGCGGCCGGGTCGTGGCCGAGATGGTCCGGCGGTGCACCGACCCGGATCCGTACGGGCGGCCGACGGCGGTCGAGGCGCGCGACACGTTGCTGCCGCTGCTGATCCCGGAGGAGCAGCTCCGGGTGCACGAGCTCGTCGGGTTCGACACCGTGGCGGCGCTGGACGTGATCGCGGTCGCGTCGCTCGGGGTGTACGGCGATCAGCATCCGGCGACGCGGTCGGCGGCCGAGCGGCTGGCGGCGACGCTGGTCGCGTCGGCGGCGGGGCTGATGGAGGAGGGGCAGCCGGGCGTGGCCCGTGACTACCTCGAGCGGGCCAGGCGGATCCAGGCGGCGCTCGCCGAGGGTGGGCCGGCGCCGGTGGAGCCGTCGACCGGCGCCCCGACCCGCCACTGGACCCGTACCCGGGTCGATCCGTCCCCGTACCCGGTCTCCGCAGCGCCGGTCTCGGCCGCGCCGGTCTCCGGCTCGGCCCCGGTCTCCGGAGCGGCACCCGTCTCCGGAGCGGCACCCGTGTCGGGGGCGGCGCCGGTCTCCGGCTCGGCGTGGGCCGCGTCGGCGCCGGTCTCGGCCCAGCCGGTCTCGGGCTATCCCGTCCCCGACCGTCCGGTGTCGGGGTATCCGGTCTCCGGAGCGGCGCCCGTCTCGGGTCACCCCGCCTCGGGCCACCCCTACCCGGTGTCGGGATACCCGGTTTCCGGAGCGGCGCCGGTGTCGGGATATCCGGTCTCCGGGCCTTCGGGCGGGGGCTGGCACGGCGGGGCGGTCGTCGCCTACGGCGCGCCGTACCCGCCGATCAGCGCTCCGCCGAATCCGGCCCCGCCGCGCAAGCCGAAGAGCCGGGTCCCGATGCTCGCCGGGCTCGCCGTCCTCGTGGTCGTCGGCATCATCGCCGGCATCGCCCTGGTCTGGCTGAGAGCCGACAACGGCACCGACACCGACACGATCGCCCCGCCCCCGTCGCCGTCCGCGACCCCGCTGGCGATCGGCCCCTCCGCGGCCATCCAGAACAAGTTCGCCGGCCACACCGAGTGGATCAACGCGGTCGCGTTCTCCCCGGACGGCAAGAAGATCGCCTCGGGCAGCGGCGACAGCACGATCCGCCTCTGGGACGTCGAGTTCCGCAGCCAGATCGGCGAGCCGCTCAAGGGCCATACCGGCACGGTGTACCGCGTCTGCTTCAGCCCCAACGGCAACCTGATCGCCTCGGTCGGCGGCGACGGCGCCGTCCGTCTCTGGAACGGCGACACCGGTACCAAGGTCGGCGTCCTCACCGGCCACGCCGGTGACGCCTACGGCGTCGCGTTCTCGCCGGACGGCCGGCTGCTGGCGAGCTCCGGCGGCGACCGCACGATCCGCCTGTGGGACGTCTCGAGCCAGAAGCAGCTCGCCGTCCTGTCCGGCCACACCGACGAGGTCTACAGCGTCGCGTTCTCCCCGGACGGCAAGACGCTGGTCAGCGGCAGCGCCGACGACACGATCCGGCTCTGGGACGTCGCGACCCGCAAACAGCTCGGCGCCCCGCTGAAGTCGACACCGGGAGACATCGACTCGGTCGCGTTCTCGCCCGACGGCACCACCGTCGCCGGTGGCGGCTCGGACAAGGTCGTCCGCCTCTGGGACGTGAAGGCGCGGACCACGACGAAGGCCCTCCGCGGCCACACCGACAACATCTACAACCTGGCGTTCTCCCCGGACGGCCGGACGCTGGCCACCGCCAGCATCGACGACACGACCCGGCTCTGGGACGTCGCCACCGGAAAGCAGATCGGGCAGCCGCTGAAGGCGACCGGCGACGTCGACGCGGTCGCGTTCGCCCCCGACGGCCGGACGCTCGCCGACGGCGGCGACGAGAAGGTCGTCCGCCTCTGGGATCTCGACACGCGCCCGGCCCCGAACTAACGGTCGTCCGCGTCCCGGTCGCGCTGCCGCCGGCGGGACCGGATCCGGCCGGCGGCGAAGAACGCCAGTACCAGGAAGGCCGAGAGGCCTTCCAGCCACGACGTGCCGCCCGAGGACCAGTTCATCTCCCTACTGTCGGGTGGTCGTCAACCCCCACTGGGTGTTCGCGCCCGAGTTCTGCGTCCCGCCGAAACCTTCCACCGGGTCGAAAACGTCCCGTCCGTAGTGCACGTTCACGTCGTCGGCCGTGCCGCCCAGACCGTCCTTCCCGACGCCCCACAGCTGGGCGAAGTTGCCTCCCTGGTCCATCAGGTCGGCGGTGGCGTCGAGCGCGGACGTGTGCCAGCTACCCAGGTAGTGGCCGATCTCGTGGGACACCGCGTTGCCGACCGCGGTGCCGACGAACCGGACCTTGTCGCTCTTCGGGCCGAAGTACGCGATCAGCGACGGGTTCGTCGTGTTCCGCACGCCGCCGGGCGCCGACATGTCGTCCATCATGATCAGCGCCGACTCCTGGGTGTCGAAGTTGCCCGGGTCGACCGACTGCGAGATGCCGACCGTGGCCAGGCCGGACTCGTCCTGGGTGCCGCCGATGATCGCCCGGCTGACGTTCGGCTGCCCCCACGGGTCGGCGTTGTCGCGGCTGTTCAGGATCCGGACCTCGGCCCTGCGCCCGTAGTCGCCGGTCAGGTTCTCGCGCACGGTGGCGACGACCGCGTCGATCGCGGCGCTCTCCTGGTCGGCGCGCAGCCCCCAGCGTCCGAGGAACGACCGGAACGGGGAGAGGTTCCGGACGCCCGCGCCGCCCCAGATCTTCGTGTTGACCTGGGCGCCGTCGAAGTCGAGGAAGATCGTCTGCACCGTGCTGCCGCCGCGGGCCTCCGCGGCCGGGCGGTAGACCTGCAGCGTGAGGTCGTAGTGGCCGGATCCGGCGCTGACCGCGATCGTGTGCTTGCCGCCCTGGTCGGCGACGTGCGCCAGCACCGCGTTGCCGCCGCCGGGCAGCGGTGACGTCGGCGGATAGACGCCGGACTGGTCCACCCGGGACTGGACCCGCAGGTGCCCGCCGGGGTCGTGGACCGACAACTCGTGCGCCGCGCCGGTCACCGACGCCCCGAGTACGTCACCGGGCCGCAGGTCGATGCTGTAGTTGTCGACGTCGTCGGCGTCCAGGCCGAACGTCAGCGAGTAGTCGCCCTCGGAGCCGGCGCCGCGTCCACTGGCCGCGTCGAACGGATCGCGGGGCGCGGGGGAGTCGTACGCGCCGACCGAAGCGTAGTAGTCGCCGTCGGCGGGCACGTTCAGCGCGATCCGGCTGTCCAGCGTCTCGCCGTCGTCGTCGTTGACCGCGATCTGCTTGCCCTTCGCGTCCCAGAGCGTGAGGACCGAGTCGAGCTTCGACTGGGCCGCGTCGTCGCTGTCTGGCGTGTCGACGTCGATGAGCAGCCGCTGCCCGGCCTTGACGTGCCGGATCCGGTAGAAGTCGTAGTCGCCCTTCTTGTCACCGGCGTTGCCGTGCGGGCCGTCGCCGATCCGGCCGGTCGTGACGCGCCGGGTCTGCGCGCTCGGCAAGATGATGTCGTTCGCCTTCGGGATCGACCCGTTGTCCTCGTCGCCTTTCGGGACCTTGATCGCCGTGGGTCCGGCGGCGAGGTTCCCGACGACGTGTGCGGACGGCACCCGGCCGCCGGACGTCCCGAACCGGGGGACGGCCTCGGCGCTGGCGGTCCGGTCGTTGCCGCCGAGGGTCCGCTCGGGCTCATTCTCCTCGACCAGGATCGGGTCGGCCCGGCGCACCGCGAGCGCCCTCGGATCGCGGATCGCGGCGTCCTTGCGTCCGGCGGCCCGCGCGACCTCGCGGCCCTGGCCTCGGGCGGCGAGCTTCTGCCGCCAGTACAGCCAGTCGACCTTCTTCGGATCGCTGACCATTCCCACGTACGGGTTGGTGGTCGGCTCCGCCGACGTGTGGGTCGCGGCCCTGGGCGCCGCCGGAGCGGCCGGCCCGCCGAGTACCGCACCGGACATGGCGGTCGCCGCGGCCAACGCGATCAAAATCGGACGAGGTGTCATGTCCCGTAATCCCTGGCATCGACAATTGATGGACGGAACATAACGTACAAAACACCCAGAAATGATCCCAGCGCCCCCTTTCGGCATTGACCGGATGGGGGCCTGCCCCGGTGTCACCGGGTACCCCGGAGTGACACACTGCTGGCTTACGGCACATCCCCTCTGTCCAGTGGAGACGCCGATGAGTGGCATTCCGGCGAACGATCGTCCAAATGCGGCCGGAATATACGATTACCTTCTCGGTGGGACCGTCAATTCCGCGGTCGACCGGGCCGCCGCCGACCGGACGGTCGCTCTGCTGCCCGAGTTGGCGGAATCGGCCTGGGCCAACCGGGGGTTCCTGCAGCGCGCGGTCGCCCATATGGCCCACAAGTGGGGTATCCGGCAATTTCTCGACCTCGGGTCCGGGCTGCCGACGCAGCGCTGCACCCACGAGGTCGTCGCCGAACTGGCCCCGGACGCCCGCGTGGTCTACGTCGATCGCGACCCGGCCACGGTCGAGCGGGCCCGCGGTCTGCTCCGTGGCGTCCCGGGAGCGACCGTGCTGCAGGCCGACATCCGGGAGCCCGACGCGGTGCTGGCCGCCCCGCAGACCCGGGAGCTGATCGATTTCGACCAGCCGGTCGGGGTTCTCCTGGTCGCGGTGACCCAGTTCCTCCTCGACGAGGACGATCCGTGGGGGCTGGTGCGCCAATACCTGGCGGCCGTACCGGCCGGATCCTGCGTGGCGATCTCCGCACCGACCGGCGACAAGCAGTCCGAAGAGCTCGTCGAGCGGGTGAGGTCGTCGATCGGCCGGACGACGAACGGAGCGGTCTCCCGCTCTCGGGCCGAGTTCACCCGGTTCTTCGACGGCCTGGAGATCATGCCGCCCTACGCCGGTGCCGATCCCGTGGTGGTTCACGTCGGTCAGTGGGGTGCCGAAGACCCCGTCCTCGCGGACGACGCGGGCTCGCGCTGGTTCTATGCGGCCGTCGCACGCAAGCCGGACAGAGAGCGCTAATCTGGGAGACGTGCCCCTGCCGCGGAAGCCGACCGTCCACGACCTGCGCATCGACGTTGATGGGCAGAGCTGGCAGCGGTCCGGGTCCGGGCACGGCTCGATCGAGGTGGCTTTTGTCGACGCATTGGACGAGAAGTGGGTGCTGATGAGGGTTTCCGGGGATCCTTCCAGCCGCGTACTCGTCTACGACACTTTCGAGTGGGAGTGTTTTGTGGATGGCGTACGGAAAGGCGAGTTCGACGACGCGGTTTGACCGTGTGACGAACAACCCTGGCCGCCCCGAGTGGATCCCCGGTGAGCGTGCATGCTGACCAGCGGAGGAGTCGAGTGACCACCACGTACGGCGCGACCGTCGCGAAGCGACGGTTGGCGCGCCGGCTGGTCGAGCTGAGGGTGGAGAACGGCTACACCGCGAACCAGGTCTGCGACAAGCTGAACTGGGGCCGGGGCAAGGTCGGCCGGTTCGAGGCGAACGTCTGGAAACGGCCGGAGATGAGCGACGTCCGGGACCTGCTGCGCATCTACGGCGTCCCGGAGGCCGAGCGCGACGAGCTCGAGTCGCTGGCCATGCTCGCGCGTGGCCGTGCCTGGTGGCGCGAGTACGGCGACGTCTTCGGCGACGACGAGTACGCCGGTTTCGAATCCGACGCCGAGCGCGTCTCGCTCTACATGCCACTGATTCTTCCGGGGCTGCTGCAGACGTCCGCGTACACCGAGGCGCACATGAACGTCGGTACCCAGTCGCCGCAGTGGAGGGCCCGCGCGCTGGAGGCCCGGCAACGGCGTCAGCAGGTGCTGGAGGACGACGGTGCCGAACTCGTCGCCGTGCTGACCGAGGCGTCGCTGCTCTACCGGTGGGGGACGCGGGAGCAGCGGCGCGAGCAGATCGCGCACCTGGTCGCGATGAGCCGGCGGGAGCACGTGGAGATCCGGTTGCTGCGCTTCGCCGACGGGCCGCACCCGGGCATGAGCAGCCTGATCAGCATCTTCGACTTCCCGGGCGACGAGCCGGGCATCGCCTATCTGGAGAACGACGCCGCGGTGCAGCAGCTCGACTCGGTGGCCGAGGTCGACGTCTACAAGCGGATCTTCGCCGCGATCCGCGCTGCCGCACTGGAGCCGACGGCCACCACCAAGTCGCTGGAGCAGTTGGCCGACACCCTCGACTGAGACCAGCCACTCGCCGTCAGGAATCGGGCGGCGGTCAGAGGCGGGAAACGCCGCCGACCAGGCCGGCGAAGGCCGGGGGTGGCGCGGACTCCGGCATCCGCCAGCGGGCGACCGGCACCAGACCGGGCTCGACCAGGCCGCACTCACCGAGCGCGGCGCGGATGTCGTGTTCGGACCGCAGCGTCAGCGGCGTCAGCGTGCAGTCGTAGATCAGCCGGGAGATCGACGCGGGGCTGGGCCCCGCGGGCCGGGTGGGCCCCGCCGGTCGGGCCGCCCCCTCCGTCCTCGTCCGACCGGCGGGCGTCGGTGTGGCGGCACCGTGCGAGACGGCGAGCAGGCTCCCGGGGGCGACGGTGCGCCGGAGCGGGCCGAGCACCCGGTCGAGCGGGCCGGGGACGAAGTGCAGGACGGCCAGGCAGAGGATCGCCACCGGCCGGTCGAGGTCGATCATCCGGCGGGTCACCGGGTGCCCGAGAATGCCGGCCACGTCGCAGATGTCGGCGTGCAGCGCACCCACCTGCCCGGCCCACCCGGACGTCCGGGCCAGGGTCTGGACCTGGGTGACCACGCCCGGCTCGATGTCGACCGCCACGACGCGGACGCCGGGCCCGCCGGCGAGCGCGGCATCGGCCACGCCGCCCGGGGACGCGTAGCCCGACCCGAGGTCGAGGAATTGCGTGATGCCCTCGCGCAGCGCGAACTGCACGACCCGGCTCAGGAAGTCGCGATTCTGGCGGGCGGCCAGCGCCACCGCGGGAACCGCCTCGAGCAGTGCGTCGGCCGCCTCACGGTCGGCTGCGAGATGGTTGGTGCCGCCGAGGTAGTAGTCGTACATCCGGGCCGCGTTCGGCCGGAAGCTGTCGACCTCCGCCGGCGTGCCGGGCCGGGGAGCTCGGAGGGTGTCTGGCATCACCAACCGACTCACCTCCGAGACGTACTCGACTTCCAAATCTGTGAAGCACAGATTATGAAGCTATCGTGAGCTGGGCAACACCGCGCGCCGGATCGCCGAAATCTTTCGTCGCCCGCACGGAAACGCGGCGGCACCTAGGGCAGAGGTGCCGCCGCGTCCTACGGTCGCGCGAGGGGATTTTCCCGGCCGCACTCAAAGTGAGTAACGGCCGGCCTTCACATCGGACAGGAACGCGGCGAACGCCTCCCGGCTGACGACGTGCGCACCGCCCTCGGGCCGAGTGCTGTCTCGCACTGCGGTGACGTCCGGCAAGTTGGCGGCCACTTCGACGCAGCCGGTATTCGCGCCGGTGCTTCTCGTGGCTTTCCGCCACCGGGCTTGCGAGAGTTCGACTGCTCGGTCGTTGAAGTATTCCTTCGAGCTGCTCATTCATGTCACCCCGGGTCCTCCGTCTTGACAGGGACAGTCTCGGAGCATACGCCGCTTCAAACTGTGATTCACAAGCGCACTATCAAGACAGTACGTTTCACGATTTGAACCGTGAATCGGCCTGAATTCGTCGGTCGGGTTGCCGGATGCTGACGGACAGTGCGCCGAGGGCTCCACTCCGCGTCGGAGGCGCGGGGGAAACGGTGCCGCCCGACGGCTCGGTACCCTGGCGCGCGTGAGTGCCACGCTGGTCGTCAAGGATCTGTCCGCCGGGCACGGCGACCGCACGTTGTTCTCCGGACTCGACCTCGTGGTCGCTCCGGGCGACGTGATCGGGGTCGTCGGCGCGAACGGGGCCGGCAAGTCCACGTTGCTCCGGCTGCTCGCCGGCCTCGACACCCCGCAGACCGGCTCGGTGCGGCGCAGCCCGTCGGGTGCGACCGTCGGCTACCTGCCGCAGGAGTCCGAGCGGCGCCCCGGCGAAACCGTGCGGGAGTTCCTCGGCCGGCGAACCGGCGTCTCCGCGGCGCAGTCCGCCCTCGACGCGGCCACCGAGGCACTCACCGCGGGCGCGCCCGGGGCGGACGACGAGTACGCTGACGCGCTCGACCGCTGGCTCGCGCTCGGCGGCGCCGACCTGTCCGAGCGCGCCGAGACGGTCGCCGACGACCTCGGCCTCGCGATCGATCTGGACGCCCTGATGACCGGCCTCTCCGGTGGCCAGGCGGCCCGGGCGTCGCTGGCCTCGCTGCTGCTCAGCCGCTACGACGTCGTCCTGCTCGACGAGCCGACCAACGACCTCGACCTCGAGGGCCTGGCCCGGCTCGAGCGTTTCGTCGAGGGGCTGCAGACCGGCGCCGTGCTGGTCAGCCACGACCGCGAGTTCCTCGCCCGCACGGTGACGTCGGTCGTCGAGCTCGACCTGGCCCAGCAGCAGATCAACACCTACGGCGGCGGGTACGCGGCCTACCTGGAAGAGCGCCAGGTCGCCCGGCGGCACGCCCGCGAGGCCTACGACGAGTACGCCGACACGAAACAGTCGCTCGTCGACCGCGGCCGCGCCCAGCGGGCCTGGATGGAGAAGGGCGTCAAGAACGCCCGCCGGAAGGCACCCGACAACGACAAGATCGGCCGGAAGTTCCGCACCGAGGCCACCGAGAAGCAGGCCTCGAAGGCCCGCCAGACCGAGCGTCTGATCGAGCGGCTCGAGGTCGTCGACGAGCCCCGCAAGGAATGGGAGCTGCGGATGACGATCGCCGCGGCACCGCGCTCGGGGGCGGTCGTGGCGACGCTGCGCGGCGTGGTCGTGCGCCGCGGCGACTTCACGCTCGGCCCGGTCGACCTGCAACTCGACTGGGCCGACCGCGCGGTGCTCACCGGCGCCAACGGATCCGGGAAAACCACGCTGTTGAGCGTCCTGCTGGGAAAGATCAGCCCCGACGAAGGGTCGGCCGCCCTCGGGCCCGGTGTCGTGGTCGGCGAGGTCGACCAGGCCAGGGGACTGTTCGCGGGGGAGGGGACGGTGCTGGACGTGTTCGGGCGCGTCCTGCCCGACCAGGCCCCGGCCGAGATCCGGACGCTGCTGGCGAAGTTCGGCCTCAAGGCCGACCACGTCCACCGCGCGGCCGGAAGCCTGTCGCCGGGCGAGCGCACCCGGGCCGGCCTGGCGCTGCTGCAGGCCCGGGGCGTGAACCTGCTCGTCCTCGACGAGCCGACGAACCACCTCGACCTGCCCGCGATCGAGCAACTGGAGTCGGCGCTGGAGTCCTACGACGGGACGCTGCTGCTGGTGACCCACGACCGGCGGATGCTGGACACCGTCACCACCAACCGCCGGTTCCACGCCGACGACGGGAAGATCAGCGAGAGCTAGTTCTCGCTGATGTCCTTCAGCGGCAGCGTCTGCAGGATGCTCGTCGGAGCGTTCCACTTCTGCAGCGCCGAGCCGTCGCAGGTGGCGACGACGATCTTCGAGATCTTCTGCCCGGTGCCGTAGAAGTCCGGGTTCGGGTCGTCGGGGTTGGTCGGGCTCAAGCAGTAGCCGGAGGCGTCGACGATCGTGTAGCTGGTCGCGTACGTGCCGGTCTCGCCGTAGAACGTCCACTGCAGTTCCTGCGCCGTCGACGACCCGGTGCAGCCGACGATCACCACGTACTGGGCCCGCACGGTCGACCGTGGGCTCTTCAGGCAGTACAGCCCGCTCTTGTTCGTGGTGACCAGCGAGGTCACGCCGTCGGTACCGGGCACCAGCGTCGGTGTCGTCCACTTCTGGTTCCAGGTGACCAGCGCCGGGTTCGGCGCCTGTTTGCACTGCCAGGCGATCAGGAACGTCGCGGCGACGTTCTGACCGGTCACGTCGAGGCAGCGGCCGAACTGCCGGAAGTCGACGAGCTGACCGGCCGAGGCACCGGCCGCGCCGGCACCGGTGGTCGGCTCCGGGAAGAAGTTCAGGACGTTGGTGGTGCCGGTCCGGCACTTTCCGGCCGAGCCGGCGCCGAGCGCGAGGAAGCTCCCGGCGGTGTTCGCGCTCTGGACGTTGAAGCACAGGTTGTTGAGTGACGAGCCGTTCGACGTGCCCTCGAGGTTCGCGCTGTCGTTGTAGCTCCACTGCTGCTGCGGCAGCGTGACGACCGCGCACGGCTGCAGGTAGATGATCGCGCCGGCGGCCTGGGGGGTGCCGGCGTCCAGGCACATGCCGAGCGGCATCGTCGGGGTCTTCGACGACACCAGGCTGATCGTCAGGTTGGCGTTGTAGGCCCAGGTCTGGGAGACGCTGCCGTACGTGCACGGCTGCATCGTCAGCGGCGTGCCGGCGATCGGGGAGCCGGAGCCGGCGTCGAAGCACAGGTCGCTGGTAGCGGCGGTCTTGTAGACGTGGACGAGTCCGCCGGGGATGTTCACCGTGCTGGTCTTGAACGTGTACGTGGCCTGCAGGAGGCGGGTCGTGGTCTTCCCGGTGCCGGACTGGTACGTGCCGGTGGACTTGAGCAGCGCGTAGGCCGGCGTGCTGAACGCGCCCGAGCCCAGGATGCACGGGATCGTGTTGTCCTTGAGCCACTTCAGCGGGCGGTTCTGCGGGTCGACCTGGTAGTAGGCGATCGAGACCGTGTAGCCGGCGGTCGCGGCACCGGTCACGGCCGCGAGCGTGCCGCCCAGGTTCACGCACGGCAGCGCGGTCAGGACGCCGGTCCCGGTGCCGTTGTCGGCCGCCCGGATGTGGCCGAGCCCGACGTCGAGGCCGGTCTGCGCGGCGTTCAGTGAGGCGACCCGGGCGACCTCGAGCCGGGTCGTGCCGTTCTGCCCGATCACGGTGTTGACCAGCAGCGTCGAGAGCAGGACGCCGACCATCGTCACGAGCAGGGCGACGGGGAGCGATCCGCGGTCGTCTCTCACGGCACCGCCCGCCCTTCCGCGCAGACCGTCGCCGACTGCGTGTTCAGCGACGTGTTGAGCGCGGTGAACGCCGCGCCGAACTGCCTGCTCACCGCCACCGCCGCTCCGCCGGTCGTCGCGGTGAGCCGGACCGAGAGGCGCTGGAACGTGAACGTCGCGGTGGCCGTGGACACGGTGAACGGCGCCGGGGAGCTGACGTCGCCCGCGAGCTGCGTCCAGGCGGTGGGCGTGACCGTGCTGGTGCCCTGCGTCCAGGACCGTTGCTGCAACTGACCGGTCGACGGGCGGACCCGCAGCTGGGTGCAGATCGGCGTCCCGGTGTAGGTGGTGACGTACTCGACGTACGGCTCGCCGTTCACCAGCCCCGGAGTGCTCAGCCCGGACGCGTACCGGATCTGCCGGTCGAGCCGTCCGAACGCGACCCCGATCTGCGCCTGGCCGTCGGCGATCGCCTGGGCCCGGTTCGTCGCCGAGTAGAGCGAGATGATGCTCGTCGTCGAGATCCCCATGAAGATCGCGGTGATCACCATCGTCACGACCGCCTCGGCGAGCGTGTACCCGGCCTCGTTGTCCCTGGTCATTTGACCGTCCAGACGAACATCCAGTTCGAGATCTTGCCCGCGCCGTCGGTGACGGTGAGCTTCGTCGTCCAGGTGCCGGCCGTCGTCGGGGTGCCGGACACCACACCGGTGCCGGACGCGATCGACATCCCGGTAGGCAGGTTCGCGGCCGTCCAGGTCTTCGTCCCGGAGGCATTGGCCACGACCGGCGTGAACGTGTCGGACTTGCCCTTCGCCGAGCTGCGGTTGCCGCTGGCCGACGTGATGTTGAGCCCGGTCGACGTGGTGACCGTGCAGATCAGCGTCAGGCTCTCGGCATAGCCCTTCGCGTCGGTGACCGTGAAGCCGACGATGTACCGCCCGGCCGCGCCGAGCGTCCCGTAGACCGCACCGGTCGTGGTGTTCATCGTGACGCCGACCGGCAGGTTCGTCGCGGC
Organism: Cryptosporangium sp. NPDC051539; assembly: GCF_044454545.1. Classification (NCBI taxonomy): domain Bacteria; kingdom Bacillati; phylum Actinomycetota; class Actinomycetes; order Cryptosporangiales; family Cryptosporangiaceae; genus Cryptosporangium; species Cryptosporangium sp. NPDC051539. The sequence goes on from NZ_JBITDV010000002.1 coordinate 411,163, forward strand.
CCAGACGAACGGTGTGGTGCCGCCGGTGGCCGCCGCGTCGACCGAGAAGATCGAGCCCAGCGCACCGGTCTGGTCGGTGCGCGGCCACTTGATGTACGGGCCGACCGTCCAGGTGAACGCGCCGCTCGACACGGACGTCCCGGCCTGGTCGACGACCGTCGCCTTCACGGTGTACACCCCGGCGACGGTCGGCGTCCCGCTGATCACACCGGTCGTGGCGTTGAAGCTCAGCCCGGTGGGCAGGCCGCTGACGGTACGGGTGTAGGGCTGCACGCCGCCGGTCGCGACGATCGGCAGCGCGGTGATCGCGGCGTTGGTCAGGCCGGACTGCGCGGCTGGCGTCGTGATCGCGAGCGGCGGCACGGTCCAGCCGAACGTCATGCTGTCGGTCTTCGTGTACGTGTCGACGACCGAGATCGTGACCGTGCTGGTGCCGACCGTCGTCGGGACGCCGCTGACCGCGCCGGTCGCGGCGTCGATGGCCAGGCCGGGAGGCAAGCCGGTCGCGGTCCAGGTCAGCGGCGACGTGCCGCCCACCAGCGTGGGGGTGAACGCGGCGGCGATTCCGCCCTGAGCCGTCAGCGGACCGGGCGCGATCAGGTCGGGGAGCGCCGCGACCACCCAGGTGAACGCGGCCGAGCCGATCAGCCCGAACGCGTCGGTGGCGCTGACCACCGTCGGATACGTGCCGGGCAGTACCGGCGTACCGGTGATCACGCCGCTCGAGTCCATCGCGAGGCCCGGCGGGAGTCCGGCGGCGAGCCAGATCAGCGGGGCCGCGCCACCGGTCGCGGTGACGGCGAGCGAGACCGGGACGGTCAGCTCGCCGGTCTGCCGGCCCGGGTTGACGACCTGCGGCGCCTGCGCGATCTCGTTCACCTTGAACACCGGTTCGGTCAGCGCGTTGCTGACCAGAGTCGCGGCGATCTGCGAGCAGCCGGCGTCCGGACAGCCGCCTCCCGACCAGGTCACGAGCGTGACGATCCGGAAGAACTCGACCGACAGCGCGGTCTTGGCCGGCCCGCAGTCGCCGCCGAGCAGCGGCTGCCAGCAGCGCCCGACGTACCAGTTCTGCTGGAACGGGATGCCGTTGAGCAGCACGGTGACCGGGCTGGTCGGCAGCGCGGGGCTGGTGACCGTGCCGCCGGTCACGGTGTCGTCGTACGCCATCATCATCGTGGCGAGGTAGGGCGAGACCGGTGAACCGGTCGGCACCGACGCCCACTGGGTCTGGGTACTGGCCAGGTCACGGCCGCTGGTGACGCCGGAACCCTTCAGGGAACGGACCTTCTCCAGCGCGTCGCTGACGAGCTGGACCGCGGTCTGCGCATTGCTCTGCACGTTCGTCGCCCGCAGGCTGTTGGTGAAGAAGCCCGAGAGCGCGGCCATGACGACGCCGATCAGCGTCATCGCGGCCATCAGCTCGATCAGGCTGAACCCGGCCTCGCGATCGGAGGCCGGGTCGCCGGGAGTCGGCCGACGCATCAATCCGTCGCGGCGAGCGCCGAACCGGCGGCGGACGGCGAAACGAAGGCCTGGAGGCCGAGGGTCAGCAAGACCGACCCACGCAGCGACTCGCTGCTTTCGTTGGGCGCCACGTTCGCGGTGTTGATCAGCACCGCGCGCGGCTGCACGCGCTGCAGCTGGTTCACGAACCCTTCCAGTTTGGACGCCGTACCGACCGCGGTCACCGAGATCGGCAGTGCGTAGACCGTCGTACCGGCGCCTTTGACCTGGGTCGGGGAGCCGACGACCAGGCCGTCGACGCTGATCCCGGCCCGGGTGCCGGAGCTCTGCACGTCCCGGAGGAACTGCGAGGTCGCCGCGGTGGTGGGCAGCGCCTCCCGGGCCGTGTCGTACTTCGACCGGTAGGAGGCCAGGTCGTCGTTCTGTGCTTTCACCTGGGCCAGGCGGCTGCGGAGCGAGTCGGCGTTCACCTGCGCGGTCTCGGTCTGGGCCCGCAGCTCGGCGGTCTGGGCGGTCTGCGGGCGAATCAGCAGGAACCAGCCGACCCCCAGCAGCAGCACCGCACCGACCACCCCGCCCGCGAGCCAGAGCCGGATCGTGTTGCCGCGTAGCCCGGCCAGGTCGGGCAGAGCGCTCGGTACGCGGGCGGACATCGCGCTGAAGGCCATCGTCGTCTCCGCTCAGTCCCTGGTGATCGAGTAGTGGTGGCTGAGCAGCGACTGGCTCAGGTCGATGCGGATCGTGAAGTCCGACCCGCCGTCCTGCACGGTGACGCCGGAGAGCATCACGTTCCCGACGCCGGGAAGCTTTCCGATCGCGTCGGCGTAGGTGGCGATCGCGGGCTTCGACGTGGCCGTGCCGTTGATCGTCAGCGAGCCGATCGGCGTCTTGCCGTCGGCGCTCGGCAACCCGGACGCGGTGGTCGCGGTGGTGTTCGCGCCGGTGGTGCCCTGCGTCGTCGGGTCGGTGAGCGCCACCGTGATGCCGGTCAGCTCCAGACCACCGGGTGCGGCCGCGCGCAGCTTCGCGAACAGCGTCGACCACTGGACGTCGGTGGCGAGCAGCGTCGCGAGCTCGTTGTTGATCCTCGTCGACTGGGTCTGGGCGTTGATCAGCTCGCCGTACTGCCGCTGTTGCTGCCGGAGCACGATCGCCTGCGTCTCGGCGTCGGCCAGCCGGCCCTCCTGACGGGAGGTCTGCCACTTGGAGAGTGCGAACCAGGCCGCGAGCAGCACGATCACGGTGCCGATCGAGGCCAGCACGATCAGCCGGATCCGGACGACCTGGCGCTGCTGCGCGATCTCCGGTGGCAGCAGGTTCGCGCCGAGCGCGTAGAGCCGGTGCGTCGACGCGCCGGACACCGGTGGCGTCATCATCGCGGTCACGAGGCCGCCTCCACTGCCACGGTCATCAGGCTGCCCCCAGCGTCAGGCCGATCGAGACGGTCGCCGAGAGCGGGAGCGCCTCGACACCGGCGTGCCGGGACTGCCGGGTCCGGCGGAGCCGGGCCATCGGGTCGGCGTAGTCGACCGCGACGTCCAGCTGACCGGCCAGCGTGTCCGGCAGGCCGGGCAGCTGGGCGCCGCCGCCGACCAGCACCAGCCGGGTGACCTGGCTCGGCGCGCCGGACGTGGTCAGGTACGCGAACGAACCGCGGATCTCGTTGAGCAGCGGCCGGAGCGCCTCCCGGACCGTGTCGGCGACCTCGGGCCCGTGCTCGGTCCAGAGCCCGATCCGGCACTTGAGCGCCTCGGCCTCCGACGGCGGGACGTTCAGCCGGGACGCCAGCGCGCTGGTGATCTCGGCGCCGCCGCGCGGGATCGTGCGGACGATCAGCGGGACACCGTCGGCGTGCACGACCACGGTCGTGATCTGGGTTCCGATGTCGATGATCGCCTCGACCTGCTCGTCGAGCCGGGCGGCGGCGCGCAGTAGCGCGAGCGAGGCCAGGTCGACACGGAGCACGGTGAGGCCGGCCGCCTCGACCGCGCGCACCGCGGTGAGAATCGGCTCCTTCGGCACGGCCACCAGCAGACCCCGGACGTTCTCGTTGTTCCCGGGGGCCTCGAGCGGCAGGAAGTCGAGTACCGACCGCTCGACCGGTAGCGGCAGCGAGTCGCGGACCTGGAACGGCAGCGACGCCCGCAGGTCCTTCGAAGGCATGTTCGCGACCGTCATCTCGCGAACCACGGCCTGCATGTTCGTGACGCCGAGCACCACGCGCCTGGCGCGGAACCCGGCCGCCGTGCGGGCGTGCCGGACCGCCGCGGTCACGGCCTTCTCGTCGTTCACGACGCCGTTCTGCACGGCGTTCGGGGGCAGCGGCACCTCGGTGTAGTTGATCAGCACCGGCCCGTCCTTGCCGTGCCCGGCCTCGACCGCCCGGATCGACGTCGAGCCGATGTCCAGGCCGATCAGTGTGGTGGGCGCCATGCCGAACTCCTTCTGCTCAGCCGGCCGGGTAGAGGACGGAGAAGTACCAGTTCGCCACCGGTGCGGCGGCGAACACCGCGAGCAGGCAACCGGCCAGCATCGACGGGCCGAACGGGATCGCGGTCTTGCCGGTCGCCCGCCGGGTGACCAGCAGCGCGACCCCGACGGTCCCGCCCAGCAGGAAGCCGGTGAACGTCCCGACCCAGACCGAGCTCCAGCCCAGCCAGCCCAGGAACAGCCCCAGCAGGCCGGCCAGCTTGACGTCGCCGAACCCCATGCCGCCCGGGTAGAGGAACGCCATCAGCCAGTAGCCGCCGTAGAGCACGGTCATCGCGGTGATCGCCCGGACCGCCGCCGTCCAGTCGTTGCTGAGCGCCAGCAGCGCTGCCCCGATCGCGTACGACGGCAGCACGATCTTGTTCGGCAGCCGCTGGACGTCGAGGTCGATCAGCGCCAGCGGGACCGCGATCGCGGCCAGGTAGAGGTACGCCGGCAGCACCCAGCTGACGCCGAACCGCGCGGTGATCGCGACGAACAGGGCCGCGGTCCCGATCTCCACCAGCGGGTAGCGAACCGGGATCCGGGTCCGGCAGTCGGCGCACCGCCCGCCCAGCGCGACCCAGCTCAGCACCGGCACGTTGTGCCGGAAGCGGATCGGTGCCGCGCAGGCCGGGCAGTGCGACGCCGGCCGCAGGAGAGACTTGTCCCGAGGCACCCGGTGGACGACGACGTTGAGGAACGATCCGACGACCAGGCCCAGGATCCCCGCGCAGGTCAGGATCATCGGGATTCAGGACGTCGCCGCGGCACAGGTCGTGAGGCTGGTCGCGCTCGACTTCGCCACCGACTTGCTGGTCGACGAGTTGTAGGAGTAGATCGTCTGGCCGTCGGTGTTCTGACCGCAGATGACGTAGCTGGTCGAGTTGTTCTTGAAGTAGAGCGTGTTACCGGACGAGACCGTGATCGTGCCGGTCGTCCCTCCGCCGCCGGTCAGCTGCAGCGTGATGTTCCCGCCCGGGGTGGCGCTGTTGTCGGTGGTCGCCGGGTACTGGTTGCCGTTCGCGGTGTAGAACTGCTCGACCGCGCTGATCGCGCCGCGCACGTCCGAAGAGGCCGACGTGTTCGCCGCGCCCTTCTTGTAATTGGAGTACAGCGGGACGGCGATCGCGATGAGTACGCCGATGATGACCACGACGACCAGGAGCTCGATGAGCGTGAACCCGCGGTCGTTCGGGCCGGCCTCGCGGTGTGAAGTACGGCGCAGCGCTGCGGTCATTCGGACGTCCTCCTGCGTTTGCGCGCCATGGAGGGGGCAATCACTGGGCGCCTTGGATGTTTTGGTAAATCGTGAACATCGGCAGATAGAGGCAGATGATCATTCCGCCGACAATGACGCCCATGACCAGCACCATGATCGGCTCGATGGACGCGGTCAGTGATTCGGCCGTGCTGTCCACCTCTCGATCGTAGAAATCGGCGACTTTATCCAGCATCTGACTAATCTGTCCGCTTTCTTCGCCGACCTCGATCATCTGCGAGACCATCCGCGGGAACACCGCGTGCTCCGACAGCCGGCCGGACATCGGCCGGCCCTCGCGCACGGCGTTCTGCAGGTCGGTCATCGCGGTGTTGATCACCGCGCTGCCGGTCGTGGCCCCGACGACGTGCAGCGCCTGGAGGACCGGCACACCGGCGCCGAGCAGCGTCCCCAGATTGCGGGCGAAGCGGCTGATCGTGATCTTCGTGAACAGGTTGCCGAACACCGGCGCGCGCATCTTGGCCTTGTCGAACGCGAGCCGCAGCGCGGGCCGCCTGCTCATCTCGCGGCGGAACAGCGTGGTGCCGACGACGATCGCGACGACGATCAGCGGGCCGGACCACACCAGCGTGTGGCTGACGTTCACGATGATCTGGGTCGGCAGCGGCAGCTCGCCGCCGAGTTGGTGGAACATGCGCTCGAACACCGGCACGATGAAGATCAGGACGGCGGCGATCATCAGGATCGCGAACAGCAGCACGACGACCGGGTAGGTCAGCGCGCCTTTGATCTTTCCGCGCAGTTCGTCGTCCTTCTCGAAGTTGCCGGCGATCCGCTCCAGGGCGGCGTCCAGGAAGCCGCCGGTCTCGCCGGCCCGGACCATCGCGCAGAGCAGCGTCGGGAAGACCTTCGGGTGGCGCTCGAGCGCGGCCGAGAGCGCCACCCCGCCCTCGACGTCGATCCGGACGTCGGCGATCGCGCGTTTCAGGGTGGGCTTGGCGGTCTGTTCCTCGAGCACGGCCAGCGACCGCAGCAGCGACATGCCGGACGCGGTCATCGTCGCGAACTGGCGGGAGAACACCGCGAGGTCCTTGAGCGTCGTCCGCCCGGTGAGGCCGGGGATCGAGATCTCCCGCTGCAGGCCGGTACCCGCCTCGGTGATCGAGAGCGGGACGATGCCCTGCTGGCGCAGGATCTGGATCGCCGCGTTCGTGTTCGGCGCGGCGACCTTGCCCTTGGACCGGCGTCCGGCCGGGTCGACGCTCTGGTAGTCGAACGTCTTGGTACCGGCCGGCCGCCCGCCCGCCGCGTGGAGCCCGGCTCCTGCAAACGTCGTCATGCGCGTCCCCTCATCCGAGCCCCCCGCTCTTCGCGCGAGCGCTCATCCGAGCCCCCCGCTCTTCGCGCGAGCGCTCATCCGGGCACCCGCTCTTCGCGCGAGCGCTCATCCGGGCACCCGCTCTTCGCGCGAGCGCTCATCCGGGCACCCGCTCTTCGCGCGAGCGCTCATCGGCGGCCCGCCAGGCGGGAGTAGTCCTCCGCCGAGTGGCAGAGCGTGAGTCCCTGCTCGAACGTGATCGCCTGCTGCCGCACGCGTTCGGCCAGGTGCTGATCGAACGAGAGCATTCCCTCACCGGCCCCGGACTGCATGAACGACGGGATCTGGTGGTTCTTGCCCTCGCGGATCAGGTTCCGGATGGCCGGGGTCAGCGACATGATCTCGGTGATGATCACCCGGCCGCGACCGTCGGCCCGCGGACACAACGCCTGGCTGACGACGCCCTGCAGCGCGGTCGAGAGCTGGGCCCGGATCTGCGGCTGCTGATGCGGCGGGAACACGTCGATGATGCGGTCGATCGTCTGCGTCGCGCTCTGCGTGTGGAGCGTCGCGAGCACCAGGTGACCGGTCTCGGCGGCGGTCAGCGCGGTCGACGTCGTCTCGAGGTCGCGCAGCTCGCCGACCAGGATGATGTCGGGGTCCTGCCGGAGTGCGGCCTTGAGCGCGCCCGAGAACGAGCCGGTGTCCTCACCGACCTCGCGCTGATTGATCAGGCTGCGCTGGTGCGTGTGGAGGAACTCGATCGGATCTTCGATGGTGACGATATGCGCAGACCTGGTGCGGTTCGCGAGATCCAGCAGCCCGGCCAGCGTCGTCGTTTTTCCGGAGCCGGTGGGGCCGGTGACCAGCACCAGCCCGCGGGGCAGCTGGGCGAACCGGGCCATCGAGTCCGGGACGCCGAGCTCGTCCAGCGGCTTGATCAGGTGCGGGATCGTCCGGAACGCGGCCGCGCAGGAGCCCCGCTGCTGGTAGATGTTCACCCGGAACCGCGACAGGCTCTCGACGCTGTACGCGAGGTCGAGTTCCTTGTCGCGCTCGTACCGGGCCCACTGGGCGTCGTCGGTGGCGGCCCGGGCCAGCAGCGCGGTGTCGGCCGGCGTCAGCGGGTCGTAGTCCGGCAGCGACTGCAGCGAGCCGTTGATCCGCCCGGTCGGGGGCGCGCCCGCGGTCAGGTGCAGGTCGGAGCCGTTGGCCTCGACCAGCGCGACGAGCATCGCGTTGAGTGAATCCCGGTCCCGCGCAGCCGAGGAGGGGGCAAAGTCTCTCCGGAGTGTGCCGACACCGTCCACCGCGTCCTGATCGGCGTCGGCACGGAGCAGTTGAGGAGTTTCTAGACCGCGACGCGCATGACCTCGGAGAGGGAGGTCAGGCCCTCCTGGGCCTTGCGGAAGCCGTCGCTCCGGAGGTCGCGCATGCCCTCGGCGAGGGCCACGTCCTGGATCTCCCGGGCGGACGCGTGCTTCACCGTGAGCCGTTCGATCTCCTCCGAGACCGGCATGACCTCGTGCAGTGCGATCCGGCTGCGGAAACCGGTGTTCGCGCAGTTCCGGCACCCGACCGGCTGCCAGAGTTCCGGCGGCGCGGGCAGATCGTCGGGCCACCGCGCGCCGGTCAGCTCGAGCTCGGTGGGTTCGTAGGCCTCTTTGCACCAGTCGCAGAGCCGCCGGGCGAGCCGCTGGGCCACGATGCAGTCGACCGAGGAGCCGACCAGGAACGGCTCGATCCCCATCTCGGTGAGCCGGACCATCGCGCTCGGCGCGTCGTTCGTGTGCAGCGTGGACAGCACCAGGTGGCCGGTGAGCGCGGCCTCGACCGCGAGTTGCGCGGTGACCCGGTCCCGGATCTCGCCGATCAGGATGACGTCCGGGTCGGACCGCAGGATGGCCGGCAGCACGGCCGCGAACGTCAGGCCGGCCTTGAGGTTGACCTGGATCTGGTTGACGCCCGGCAGGCGGTACTCGACCGGGTCCTCGACCGTGATGATGTTGATCGTCGGCTTGCTGATCTCGGCCAGCGTCGCGTAGAGCGAGGTCGACTTGCCGGAGCCGGTCGGGCCGGTGACCAGCACCATCCCGTGCGGCTTGTGGAACGACGAGGCGAAGCGGGCGAGGTTCTCGGGGCTGAAGCCGACGTTGTCGAGCTTCACCTCCTGGCCGCCGCCGGTGTCGAGCACCCGGAGCACGACCTTCTCGCCCCAGACCGTGGGGAGCGTCGCCGTGCGGAGGTCGACCGCCCGGTTGTTGATCTCGACCGTGATCCGGCCGTTCTGCGGGACGCGTTTCTCGGTGATGTCGACGCCGGACATGATCTTGAGCCGGGAGACGAGCGAGGCCTGGACGTTGTGCGGCACGTTGTCGATCTCGTGCAGCACGCCGTCGATCCGGAAGCGCACCCGCATGTCGTGCTCGGTCGGTTCGAGGTGCAGGTCGGACGCCCGGCTCTGGATCGCCTGGCCGATCATCGAGTTCACGTACCGGACGATCGGCGCGTCCTGGTCACTGCTGGTCAGGCTGGAGACGCTGGCCGCGGTCGGGGCCTCGGGACGGAGCGAGTCGGCGATGTCGGCGAGGTCGTTGTCCTCGCGCTGGAGGCGGCTGATGATCTTGCGGAGCTCGGAACGCGCCACCATGACCGGCCGCACGATCATGCCGGTCGCGGCCCGGACGTCGTCGAGCGCGACGATGTCGCCGGGATCGGTGATGCCGACCGTGATCTCATTGCCGTCGACGGCCAGGCCGAGGACGCGGTGCCGGACGGTGATGCCGATCGGGATCTTCGCCATCGCGACCGGGTCGATCGGGTAGCCGACCAGGTCGACGCTGTTCATCCCGTAGACGTCGGCCGCCGCGGCGGTGAGCTCGGTCTCGGTGACGACGTGGTCGTTGATCAGAATGCCGCGCAGCGACCGCCCGGATCGTTCCGCCTCGGCGGCGGCCCGGTCGAGCGCCGCGGGGTCGGCGCCGCGCCCCTTGAGCGCATCGAGCAGGGGGCGGAACGTCTGGTACATGGCGTCCTATTCGCGGCGATGGGCTTTTCCTCACCTGATCGGCCGGGGGACGCGATTGCTGAGGGGTGCGGACCTCAGGCGGCGGAGAGCGCTGAGAGCGCGGAGAGCGCGGAGAGCGCGGCCATGTCCTCGAGGATCGCGGCGACCTCGGGGTGCAGGCCGCCGAGGACCGTGCGCTTGATCTGCAGCGCGGACTGCAGGCGGGCGCGGCTGACGCCGGGCTCGGTGTCGGCGTGCAGCAGCGCGAGGCCGTGCAGGCAGACCGCGGCGTCGTACGTCAGGCCGGTCGTGCGGTAGACGGCCAGCGCCCGCTGGTAGAGCGCGTTCGCCTCGGCCCGGCGGTCGAGCGCGGCCAGGACGGCGGCGAGCGTGCGGGCGTCGGTCGCGGCGGCCGGTGAGTCCGGGCCGGCGGAACGCTCCGCACAGGCGAGCGCGGCCCGGGCCGACGTCGCGGCGGCGGTGAGCCGCCCGTCGGCGTACGCGGCCGCCGCGTCGTCCCGGTGCCGCCGGGCCTCGGCGTCCAGGTGCCTGCGGGTCTTCCACATGGCGTGCCTCCTCGGGGTATGCCCTGAGGATTCGCTGGTGCGGGCAGCGCTACCAGGTAAAAATGCGCACTACGGCGCTGCTTTCAGAATCAGCCCGGCGGCGGCGTTCGTCAGCCGGAGGGTGTCTCCGGTGACGACCGCGCGGACCGGCCCGGGCGTCAGCGCGTTCAGGACGGACCGTTCCACCGCGTCGGCCGGGCCGCCGCAGGCCATCTTCGTGGTGGCGAGCGGGCCGAGCGCGACGACCTGCCCGTCGACGGTGGCCGGCCCGGTCAGCCGGTTGCACCCGGTCGACCCGGTGACGTGCGTGCCGTCGAACGTCAGCGAGGCCTCGACGCCGGCCGGGACGCTGCCGACGCTCGCGTCGTCGCCGGTGCCGTTCACCAGGCCGTCGACGATCCAGCGGGTGCCGACGAACGGCACCCCGGCGGGGGAGTGCCGTACCAGCGTGATCCGTATCCGGCCGGTCGAGAGCACGAGCCCGGCGCCGGTCTCGCGCCACCGGGGGCCCGTTCCGACGAAGTCGGCGAGCCACTGGTCCTGGTCGAGCCGGGCCTGCTCGCAGCCCAGGTCGGTCTGCGTCAGCTCGCCGGCCTCGAGCCGGTCGCCGGTGATCGTGACCGGGCCGCTGATCCGGTTGCAACCGCCCTCGAGGCCGATCGTCCCGTCGTCGGCGAACGTGATCCGGATCCGCGTCTGCGGCGCCGGTGGACGGGTCCGGCCGTCCTCGGTCATCCCGACCGCGTCCCAGGTCGTGCCGCGCAGCGGCGGCGTGGGCTGTTCCACGATCGTCATCCCCTGTCCGCAGGCGGCCGTGAACGCCACCGCCGCGAGTACGAGTACGAGTCCGAGTCGGGTCATGGGAGTGGGACGCAGCGGGTTCACGGATGGATCCCCTGCATTTCCCCTCGATCTGTACGTTGGGTTTCATGACCGGCACCGACGAGTACCTGCGGCTGGGGCCGGACTACTACGACAACCCGTTCCCGCTCTACGCGCAACTGCGCGAGGAGCAGCCGGTCACCCGGGTGATCACGCCGCTCGGCCTGCACGTCTGGCTGGTCACGCGGTACGAGGACGCGCGGGCGGCGCTCGCCGAACCGCGGCTGCACAAGGACAACGAGCAGTTCCAAGCGCTGATGGAGGCCCGCTACGGCCCCTCGCGGCGCGGTTTCGAAGACTCGATCAACGCGCACATGCTCGCGGCCGATCCGCCCGACCACACCCGTCTGCGCAAACTCGTCGGCAAGGCGTTCACCGGCCGGGCGATCGCCGCGCTGCGTCCGCGGATCGAGGAGATCGCGGCCGGGCTGCTCGAGGCGATGGAGGCCGGTCCCGACCGGGTCGACCTGCTGGACGCCTACGCGTTCCCGCTCCCGATCACGGTGATCTGCGAACTGCTCGGGGTGCCGACCGACGAGCGGGACGACTTCCGCCGGTGGTCCAACACGCTGCTCCAGTCGGGCGAGCCCGAGGCTCACCAGGCGGCCGCGGTGTCGATGGCCGGGTATCTGACCGGCCTGGTGGACGCTCGTCGTCTCGCGCCGAGCGACGACATGCTCGGCGCGATCGTGCAGGCCAGCGAAGACCGTGACAAGCTGTCGCGCCAAGAAGCGATCTCGATGGCGTTCCTGCTGCTGGTGGCCGGTCACGAGACGACCGTCAACCTGATCGGCAACGGCATGTTCGCGCTGCTGCGCCATCCGGAGCAGAAAGCGGCGCTGGAGGCCGACCCGGCGCTGATCCCGAACGCGGTCGAGGAGTTCCTCCGGTGGGACGGCCCGGTGCACCTGGCCACGGTCCGGTTCACGGCCGAGCCGGCGACGATCGGGGGCGTCGACATACCGGCCGGTGAGGTCGTGATGGTGTCGCTGTCGGCGGCGAACCGGGATCCGTCGCGCTACCCGGACGCCGAGGCACTGGACGTCCGGCGGCAGGGCGCGGGCCACGTGGCGTTCGGTCACGGCATCCACCACTGCCTCGGGGCACCGCTGGCGCGGCTGGAGGGCGAGATCGCGTTCCGGGCGCTGCTGGAACGGTTCCCGGGCCTGACCCTGGACGCGGACCCGTCGGAACTGGCCTGGCGTCCGTCGACGCTCATCCGGGGCCTGGAGTCGCTGCCGGTGCGGTTACGCTGACGGTCACGATCCCGCCCGGGGGTGCCGCTCTCCGCGGCCACCGACCCGGCGGCTGATCTCGGCGGCGGTGCGCAGGACGGCCGCCGCGAGCTCCTCCGGCTGCTCGTCCGCCGGGTAGGTCACGGCCACGGCGGCGACCGGGTGCCCGGCGTGGTCGTGCACCGCGGCCGCGACCGACGCGAAGCCCGGCGTCACCTCGCCGTCCTCGGTGGCGAACCCGGCCCGGGTGACCGCGGTCAGCAGCCGCCGGAGCTCGGCGTACGTCGTCGGACCGAGGTCGTGGCGCCGGACGAATGCGGCCGCGTCCGGGAACAGGGCCCGGACGCCTGCCTTGGGCAGCGCGGCGAGCATCGCCCGCCCGCTCGCGGTGAGCTGCGCGGGCAGCCGGACCCCCACGTCCGTGACCAGCGGCGGACGCCCGGGCGCCCGCTCCTCGATCACGTAGATCACCTCCCGCCCGTGCAGCACGGCCAGGTGCGCGCTCTGCCCGATCCGGTCGGCGAGCGTCGCCAGCGGCACCCGCGCCAGGCGCTGCAACGGTGCCTGCCGGGTGTATCCGGTGCCGAGCTCGTACGCGCTGACCCCGAGCGCGTACCGCCGTTCCTCCGGCAGGTGCACGACGAATCCCGCGTCGACGAGCGTCGCCAGCAGGTGATACGTCGTCGACCGGGGCAGCGCGAGATCGCGCGCGATGGCCGCGGCCGCCACCGGGCCGGCTTGGCGCGCGAGGTACCGCAGGATCGCCAGCACCTGGGTAGCCGCGGGCACCTGCGCTGCCGCCGGCCCGCCGTCAGCTGCCGCCGGCCCGCCGTCGGCTGCCGCCGGCCCGCCGTCGGCTACGGGCGGCCGGGCGGATCGGGTCATGTCCGCACCCTAGCCACCGTCTGGGATCCCAGACGAATACGCCCGCGTCGTGCTGTCGGCCGCGGCGCCCCGTGGTGTCCCATGGACCCATGGGTGACGCGGTGCTGGTGGGTGCAGGTCCTCTCGATCCGGACGACGTGATCGCGGTAGCACGAGACAACGCTCCGGTGGCCCTGGCGCCGGACGCCGAGGAGACCCTCGTGGCCAGCAGCCGCATCATCGAAGAACTCGCCGACGACACGACACCGCACTACGGCGTCTCCACCGGCTTCGGCGCGCTGGCGACCAAGCACATCCCGCCCGACCGGCGCGTGCTGCTCCAGCACAGCCTGATCCGCTCGCACGCGGCCGGTTCCGGACCCGAGGTCGAGCGCGAAGTCGTGCGCGCGCTGATGCTGCTCCGCCTGGCGACGCTGGCCACCGGCCGCACCGGGGTCCGGCTCTCCACCGCGAACGCCTACGTCGGGATGCTGAACGTCGGCCTCACGCCGGTCGTCCACGAGTACGGCTCGCTGGGCTGCTCCGGCGACCTCGCCCCGCTGGCCCACTGCGCGCTCGCCCTCACCGGCGAGGGGTTCGTGACCGACGCGCTGGGCGTCCGGCGCCCCGCGGCCGAGGCGCTCGCCGACGCGGGCCTCACCCCGCTCGCGCTCCGGGAGAAAGAAGGCCTGGCGCTGATCAACGGCACCGACGGGATGCTCGGCCAGTTGCTGCTGGCCGCGGCCGACCTGCGCCGCCTGCTGCGCACCGCCGACCTCACCGCGGCGATGAGCGTCGAGGCGCTGCTCGGGACCGACGCGGTGTTCGCGGCCGACCTGCAGGCGTTGCGTCCGCATCCGGGCCAGGCCGCCAGCGCGGCGAACCTCCGGGGGATCCTGGCCGGGTCCGGGATCATGGCCAGCCACCGCGACCCGCACGCCTGCACCCGCGTCCAGGACGCGTACTCGCTGCGCTGCGCGCCCCAGGTGCACGGCGCCGCCCGCGACACGCTCGCCCACGCGGAGACCGTCGCCTCCCGGGAACTCGCGGCCGCGATCGACAACCCGGTCGTGACGCTCGACGGGCGGGTCGAGAGCAACGGCAACTTCCACGGCGCCCCGGTCGGGTACGTGCTCGATTTCCTCGCGATCGCGGTCGCCGACCTCGCGTCGATGGCGGAGCGGCGCACCGACCGGATGCTCGACGTCGCGCGCAACCACGGGCTGCCGCCGTTCCTCTCGCACGACGCCGGGGTCGACTCCGGCTACATGATCGCGCAGTACACGCAGGCCGCGGTCGTGTCCGAGCTCAAGCGGCTCGCGGCGCCCGCCAGCGTGGACTCGATCCCCTCGAGCGCGATGCAGGAAGACCACGTCTCGATGGGGTGGTCGGCCGCCCGCAAGCTCCGCCGCTCGATCGACGGCCTGACCCGCGTGCTCGCGATCGAGCTGCTCACCGCGGCGCGTGCGCTCGACCTGCGCGCGCCGCTCCGACCGGCGCCGGCCACCGCGGCCGTGCTCGCCGAGCTCCGCGAGACCGCTCCCGGCCCCGGCCCCGACCGTTACCTGGCCCCGGAGATCGAGGCCGCCGTCCACCTCGTCCGCACCGGCGCGGCGGTGACGGCCGCCGAGTCGGCGGCCGGACCGCTCGCGTGAGCCCGGTCCACCGGCGCTCCACCCGTCTTCGTCGAACCCGAGAGGAGCACCGATGATCGGCGCTCGCCCAGTCCGTGCCGCCCGCGGCACGAGCCTCACCGCACAGAGCTGGCAGACCGAAGCACCGCTGCGGATGCTCATGAACAACCTCGACCCCGAGGTCGCCGAGCGCCCCGACGACCTCGTCGTCTACGGCGGCACCGGGCGCGCGGCCCGCAACTGGTCGAGCTTCGACGCGATGGTCCGCACGCTCACCACGCTCAAGGACGACGAGACGATGCTCGTCCAGTCCGGCAAGCCGGTCGGCGTCATGCGCACCCACGAGTGGGCTCCCCGCGTCCTGATCGCGAACTCGAACCTGGTCGGCGACTGGGCCACCTGGCCCGAGTTCCGCCGCCTCGAGCAGCTCGGCCTCACGATGTACGGCCAGATGACCGCCGGTTCCTGGATCTACATCGGTACCCAGGGCATCCTCCAGGGCACCTACGAGACGTTCGCCGCCGTCGCGGCGCGCAAGTTCGACGGCACGCTGGCCGGGACGCTCACGGTCACCGGCGGCTGCGGCGGCATGGGCGGCGCGCAGCCCCTGGCCGTCACGCTCAACGGCGGCGTCGCCCTGGTGATCGACGTCGACCCGGCCCGTCTGCACCGCCGGGTCGAGCAGCGCTACCTGGACGAGGTGGCACCGAACCTCGATGCGGCGATCGAGCGGGCCCTCGACGCCAAGAAGAACCGGGCCGCGCTGAGCATCGGCGTGGAAGGCAACTGCGCCACGGTGCTGCCCGAGCTCCTGCGCCGTGGCGTCGCGGTCGACGTCGTGACCGATCAGACCAGCGCCCACGACCCCCTCTCGTACCTGCCCGAGGAGATCGCGCTCGAGGACTGGCAGGACCGCGCCGAGAAGGACCCGGCCGACTTCACGATCCGCGCCCGCGCCTCGATGGCCAAGCACGTCGAGGCCATGGTCGGGTTCCTGGACGCCGGTGCCGAGGTCTTCGACTACGGCAACTCGATCCGCGACGAGGCCCGCCAGGGCGGTTACGACCGGGCGTTCGCGTTCCCGGGGTTCGTCCCGGCCTACATCCGGCCGCTGTTCAGCGAGGGCAAGGGCCCGTTCCGCTGGGCCGCGCTCTCCGGCGACCCGCGCGACATCCACGCGACCGACGAGGCCGTCCTCTCGCTGTTCCCGGAGAACGACCACCTGCACCGCTGGATCCGCGCGGCTCAGGACAAGGTCGCGTTCCAGGGCCTCCCGGCCCGGATCTGCTGGCTCGGCTACGGCGAACGCGACAAGGCCGGCGTCCGCTTCAACGACATGGTGGCCCGCGGAGAGCTGAGCGCGCCGCTCGTCATCGGCCGTGACCACCTCGACTGCGGAAGCGTCGCGTCTCCCTACCGGGAGACCGAGGCGATGGCCGACGGGTCCGACGCGATCGCCGACTGGCCGCTGCTGAACGCGCTGGTCAACACCGCCTCCGGTGCGTCATGGGTGTCGATCCACCACGGCGGAGGGGTCGGCATCGGACGGTCGATCCACGCCGGACAGGTGACGGTCGCCGACGGCACCGCCCTTGCCGGGCAGAAGATCGAACGCGTGCTGACGAACGACCCGGGGATGGGCGTGATCCGCCACGTCGACGCCGGGTACGAGGACGCCTCCGAGGTGGCCGCCGAACGCGGCGTGCGGATCCCGATGCGGGAGGGTGCGTGAGTTTCGAACGTCTCTGGGCCGAGCTGCTGCCGGTGGGCCGGTCGGACCAGGGCGGCTACCGCCGGTTCTCCTGGACGCCGGCCGATCTGGACGGCCGGGCCTGGTTCGCGGACACGGCCCGCGGGATCGGGCTGGACGTCGAGACCGACCGGAACGGGAACCAGTGGGCGTGGTGGGGTTCCGGCGGCGACGCGGTCGTCACCGGCTCGCACCTGGACTCCGTGCCGGACGGCGGGGCGTTCGACGGCCCGCTCGGGGTCGTGTCGTCGCTGGCCGCGGTCGCGGCGCTGCGGTCGCGGGGCGTGGCGCCGGCGCGGCCGGTCGCCGTCGTCAACTTCGTCGAGGAGGAGGGCGCGCGGTTCGGCGTCCCTTGCCTCGGGTCCCGCCTGCTGACCGGGGCCATCGCCCCGTCCCGGGCCAGGGAACTGCGAGATTCCGACGGCGTGAGCTGGGCCGATGCCATGACCGACGCCGATCTGGACGCCACCGGGCTGGGCGCCGATCCGGCGCGGCTGGCGTCGATCGGGACGTTCGTCGAGTTGCACGTCGAGCAGGGCCGCGGGCTGGTGGAGTCGGGCGCGGCGGTGGGGGTCGCGAGCGCGATCTGGCCGCACGGACGGTGGCGGTTCGAGTTCGCGGGCGAGGCCAACCACGCCGGGACGACCCGGCTCGCCGATCGGCGGGACCCGATGCTGACGTTCGCGGCGACCGTGCTGGGAGCGCGGGAGCAGGCCGCGCAGGCCGGGGCGCTCGCGACGTTCGGGCGGGTCGCGGTGGAGCCGAACGGCACGAACGCGATCGCGTCGCTGGTGCGGGCGTGGCTCGACTCGCGCGCGCCGGACGAGCGGTCGCTGGCGCGAGTCGTGGAGGCGGTGACGTCCCTGGCCGCGGAGCGCGGAGACCGCGACGGCGTCAAGGTGACCGTGACCGCCGAGTCCGAGACCCCGGTCGTCGAGTTCACCGCGTCGCTGCGGGACGAACTCGCCTGGCTGGTCGGCCGGGACGACGGGCCGGCGCCGATCCTGCCCACCGGCGCCGGGCACGACGCCGGGGTGCTGTCCGCGCACGTGCCCACCGCGATGCTGTTCGTGCGGAACCCGACCGGGGTGTCGCACGCGCCGGGCGAGTACGCGGGCCCGGACGACTGCCTGGCGGGCGTCGAGGCGCTGACCACCGTGCTGGCACACCTGGCCACTCGGTGAGCGTCTACTGGGCCGAGTACGCCTGGCTCCCGGACGGCGCCGCGGCCGGCGTCCGCCTGGACGTGGTGGACGGTCGGATCACGACGGTGGCCGCGGGAACGGAGGCCCCGGACGGGGCCACGCGGTTGCCGGGGCTGACCGTGCCGGGGCTGGCGAACGCGCACTCGCACGCGTTCCACCGGGCGCTGCGGGGGAGGACGCAGGCCGACCGGGGGACGTTCTGGACCTGGCGGTCGCAGATGTACGCGCGGGCCGACACGCTCACGCCGGACTCCTACCACGCGCTCGCCCGCGCGGTGTACGCCGAGATGGCGCTGGCCGGGATCACCTGCGTGGGCGAGTTCCACTACCTGCACCACGCCCCCGGCGGACGTCCGTACGCCGATCCGAACGCGATGAGCGAGGCGCTGGTGGCGGCCGCCGCCGACGCCGGTATCCGGATCACGCTTCTGGACACCTGCTACCTCTCCGGCGCGATCGGGAAGCCGCTGGAAGGCCCGCAGCTGCGCTTCGGCGACCACACCGCCGAGGGCTGGGCCGAGCGCGTCGCCGCGTTCGCTCCCGCCGGCCACGCCCGGGCCGGTGCGGCTCTGCACTCGGTGCGGGGTGTGCCCGCCGACCAGATCGCCCCGGTCGTGCGCTGGGCCGAGGAGAACGGCGCGCCGTTGCACGTGCATCTCTCGGAGCAGCCGGCCGAGAACGAGGCCTGCCTGGCCGCGTACGGCGTGACGCCGACCCGGTTGCTCGCCGACCACGGCGTGCTCGGCCCCCGCACGTCCGTGGTGCACGCGACCCACCTGACCGGCGACGACGTGACGCTGATCGGTGGTTCCTCCACCTGGACGTGCGCCTGCCCGACGACCGAACGCGACCTCGCCGACGGCATCGGGGCGTTCCGGACGCTGGCCGGGGCCGGGTCGCCGATCTCGCTGGGCAGCGACAGCCACGCGGTGATCGACCTGTTCGAGGAGGCCAGAGCCGTGGAGCTGGACGAACGGCTGCGTACCGGCGTCCGGGGCCACTGGCCGGCGCCGGAGCTGCTGCGTACCGCGTTCGCCCACGACTCGCTCGGCTGGCCCGATGCCGGTTCGCTCACCGTCGGCGCCCGGGCCGACCTGGTCACGATCGCGACCGACACCCCCCGCACGGCCGGCTTCACCGCCTCCACCGCCGCCGAGATCGTCGTCTTCGCCGCGTCCTCCTCCGACGTCCGCTCGGTCGTGGTCGACGGCCGCCAGGTGGTCGCCGGCGGCACCCATCAGACGATCGACGTCGGCCGCGCGCTGGCCGAGGCGCTAGGAGGACACCCGTGACCCCGGCCGGCGGCAGCACGGTCATCCGGAACGTCGGGATGCTCGTGACGCAGGACGACGAGCTGGGCACGCTCACCGGCGCGGCGCTGGTCGTCGACGGTGGCCGCGTCGCCTGGGTCGGGCCGTCCGCGACCGCCCCGGACGCCGACGAGATGGTCGACGCGGCCGGGCGGGCGGTCGTCCCCGGGTTCGTCGACAGCCACAACCACCTGGTCTTCGCCGGTGACCGTTCAGCCGAGTTCGCGGCCCGCATGGCGGGCACGCCGTACGCCGCCGGGGGAATCCGCACGACGGTCGCCGCGACCCGTGCCGCCACCGACTCCGAACTCCGCGAACGACTGACGACGCTGGTCGCCCAGGCCTACCGGCAGGGCAGCACCACGCTGGAGATCAAGTCCGGGTACGGGCTGTCGGTGCCGGACGAGGCCCGTTCCCTGCGACTGGCCCGCGAAGTCACGCCCGAGACCACGTTCCTCGGCGCGCACGTCGTCGCGCCCGGCGCCGATCCGGCCGAGTACCTCGCGCTGGTCACCGGCGAGATGCTCGAGGAGTGCGCGCCGTACGCCCGCTGGATCGACGTCTTCTGCGAGCGCGGCGCGTTCGACGGCGACGCCTCCCGGGAAGTTCTTTCGGCCGGCGTCGCCCGGGGCCTGGTGCCCCGCGTCCACGCCAACCAGCTCACCCCCGGCCCCGGTGTCCAGCTCGCGGTCGAGTTCGGTGCCGCGTCCGCGGACCACTGCACCCACCTCACCGATGCCGACGTCGACGCGCTGGCCTCCTCCGACACGGTCGCGACGCTGCTGCCGGGCGTCGAGTTCTCGACCCGGTCGCCCTACCCGGACGCCCGGCGCCTGCTGGACGCGGGCGTCACCGTGGCGGTGGCCACCGACTGCAACCCGGGGTCGTGTTTCACGTCCAGCATCCCGTTCTGCCTGGCGCTCGCGGTGCGCGAGATGCACCTGACGCCCGCGGAGGCGCTCCGGGCCGTGACGCGCGGAGGGGCGGCCGCGCTGCGCCGGGACGACGTCGGGCACCTGGCGCCCGGAGCCCGCGCCGACCTCGTGCTGCTGGACGCGCCCGATCCGGTCTACCTGGCCTACCGTCCCGGAGTTCCGCTGATCGCGGCCGTGTGGAAAGACGGACGACCCCTCCCGATTTAAGCCTCCTTTAAGCGACCGTCGACGTTCGCACGGCGTCCATACATTGATGGACGTGACGTCTCGCCCGGACCGAAAACTGGCCAATTCCCTCTCGCTGCTGGTGTGCGGGATTCTGGCCGGCGTCGTGCTGGCCGCGGTGGCCTTTCCCGCCGTCGGTCTGTCCGGAATGGGGGCGAAGAAGGCCGCGGACTCGTTCCGCGACCTGCCGGCCGAGATCCGCATCCCGCCGCTGCCGCAGACCACGACGCTGCTGGCCGCCGACGGCAAGACCGTGCTCGCCTCGTTCTTCGAGGAGAACCGGAAGGTCGTCCCGCTCGAGGACGTCGCACCGGTGATGCGCCAGGCGATCGTCGCGGCCGAAGACACCCGCTTCTTCGAGCACCAGGGAGTGGACGCGCGGGGAATCGTCCGCGCGTTGGTCCGGAACCAGACCACGGGTGAGGTCACCCAGGGCGCCTCGACGCTGACCCAGCAATATGTCCGGTCGGTGCTGAAATACAGCGCCGCGAACGCGATCCAGTTCAAAGCCGCGACCGAAGACACCGCGGCCCGCAAGTTACGCGAAGTGCGCTACGCGATCGCGCTGGAGAAAGAGCTCTCGAAGAACCAGATCCTCGAGAACTACCTGAACATCACGTTCTTCGGCAACGGCGGCTACGGCATCCACTCCGCGTCCGAGGCGTACTTCGGCAAGCCGCCCTCCCAGCTGACGCTGCCCGAGGCCGCGATGATCGCCGGCCTCGGGCAGGACCCGACGCAGTACAACCCGGTCGGCAACGACGAATTCGGCACCCGGCCCGCGCTCGAACGGCGCACGTACGTCCTGCGCCAGATGGTGAAGATGAAGTACATCACCAAGGGCGAGGCCGACGCGGCCGAGAAGGCGCCGATCGGCCTGAACCCGAAGTCCAACGTGCAGGGCTGCGAATACGGCCGGGCCAACTTCGGGTTCTTCTGCGGCTGGTTCCTCGACTGGTGGCAGGCCAACCCGGCGTTCGGCCGGTCGACCACCGAGCGGCTGGGCATGCTGCGCAAAGGCGGCTTCCGGATCGTCTCGACGATCGACGTGAAGATGCAGAAGGCCGCGCAGAAGCAGGTCGACCGGGGCATGTCCGCGTACAACCGGTTCGCCACCGGGATCGTGCTGGTTCAGCCCGGTACCGGCCGCGTGCAGGCGATGTCGATCAACCGGAAATACGGCATCCACAAGAACCCCGGCGGCAAGACCTACCCCTATACCGAGAACCCGCTGCTGACCGGTTCGACGATCTCGCCGGGATACCAGGCCGGGTCGACGTTCAAGATGTTCACGATGCTGGCCGCGCTCCAGCAGGGCATTCCGCTGAACCACACGCTCTACGCGCCGCCGCAGTTCGTCTCGCAGTACATCGGCGGATGCAAGTCCGGCCGGTACTACTGCCCGAAGAACGCGGACGGCCGGATGACCGGCGTCCACACGATGTCGAGCGGATTCGGCGAATCCGCAAACACGTACTTCGTCCAGCTGGAGCAGGAGGCGAGCGTGAAGGCCGCGGTCGCGGCCGCGCAATCCGCCGGTGTCGTGTTCCGTGGCAAGAAGGACAACGAGAACATCAAGTGGGCGCAGAACAGCAACCAGGCCTGGGGTTCGTTCACGCTCGGCACCGCGCAGGTCAGCCCGCTGGACATGGCGAACGCCTACGCCACCGTGGCCGCCCGCGGCAAGTACTGCAAGCCGACGCCGATCAGGTCGATCACCACCCAGACCGGTGTCACGCTGCCGGCGGGTAACCCGTCCTGCAAGAAGGTGTTCCGCCCGGAGGTGGCCGACGCCGCCAACGACGCCGCCCGCTGCCCGGTGGGCGACGGCACGATGTCCGGCGTCTCGTGCACGCACCCCGGCGGTGGCGCCACCGCGACGAGCGTCGGGTCGGCGATCGACCGTCCGATCGCCGGGAAGACCGGCACCACCGACGACAACAACGCGGGCTGGTTCGTCGGCTACACCCCGAACCTGGCGGCCGCGTCGTTCGTCGCCAACCCGGACAAGTACTTCGACACGGTGCCCGACAGCCACCTGCCGGTCCAGATCGTCCGCGACACGTTCGCGAGCGTCCTGCCGATCCTGCCGGTGAAGAATTTCGTCCGGACGACGAAGAAGCTGTCGTACGGCACGCTGCTGCTCGTCCCGGACGTCAAGGGTGCGACGCCGGACGAGGCCGTCGCCCGGCTGCGGTACGCGGGGTTCTCGGTCTCGATCAACTACGACGCCGAGGATTCCGACCAGCCGCCGGGGCGGGTCGCGGGCACGGATCCGGACGGCGGGAGCTACGTGAGCAAGGGCAGCAGTATCCGGATCAACGTGAGCAACGGGAAGAAGTCGAAGCGAGATCCGCGGGTCGACAAACTCTGCAAGGCCGACCCGAAGCTGCCCGTCTGCAAGATCAAGCCGGGAGAGCCGGGCTTCCCGGCGGCCCCCGGCCGCCCGTGAGCCGGCACGCTCCCCGGCCGGGATGACCACTCGGACCGGGGTGACCACTCCGGCCGGGGGGCGCGCGTGCAGCCGGGGTCGCGTGCGGCGAGGGTCGCGTGCGGCCGGGGTCGCGTGCGGCGAGGGTCGCGTGCGGCGGGGGCTGCGTGTGGCGGGGGCCGGCCCGGGGTGCGGGCCGGCCCTCGGTCGTCAGTGCGTCAGCTCAGCCCGGCCGAGCTGAGCCACGCCTTCGCAACGACATCCGGGTCCTTCTTGTCGGACACGACCTGCTTCACCAGGTCGGCGAGCGTCGTCGTGTCGAGCTTCGCCGACACCCCGTTCAGCGCACCCTTCGCGGCGTCGTTGACGCCCTTCGAGTACACCAGCGGCGTGACGTTCTGCGCACTGAACAGGCCCTTCGGGTCCTCCAGCGCGATGAAGCCGTTCTCCGGCACGGCCGGGTCGGTGGTGAAGAGGTTCGCCGCGTCGACGTCGCCCTTCTTCAGGGCCGAGACCGAGATCGGGCCGGCCACGTCGAGCGACCGGAACGACTTGAACTCGACGCCGTACTTGTCCTTCAGCCCGACGATGCCCTGAACCCGGGTCTTGAACTCGGGCGGCCCACCCATGACCATGTTCTTCGCGACCGGCTTGAGGTCGTCGAGGGTCTTCAGGTTGTACTTCGACGCGGTCTCCTTGGTGACCGCGACCGAGTCCTTGTCTTCCGCGGCCGCCGGGTCGAGCAGCTCGAGCCCGCTCGGCAGCTTCGCCTTCAGCGCGGCGTCGACCTCGTCCTTGGTGGTGGCGGTAGAGGTCTTGTCGACGTAGGCCAGCAGCGCGCCGTTGTACTCCGGCAGGACGGTCAGCGTGCCTTTCTCGATCTGCGAGTAGATGACCTCGCGAGCACCGATGTTCAGCTGACGCTTGACCTTGACGTCCTTGGCCTCGAGGGCCTGGGCGTAGATCTCGCCCAGCAGCACGTTCTCCGGGAAGTTGGCCGAACCGACCACGACCTCGTTACCGCCGCCGCCGGAGCTCAGCGGGTCATCGCCGGAGTCGCTGTCGCTCCCGCCGCAGGCGGTGAGCGCGAGCAGCGCCACGGCGCTGCCCAGCGCGAACAACATGCGGACATTCCTTCTCATGGTTTCCCTCTCGAGCGGGGTGTGGCGGTGGAAAAGTAGCTGAGACGTATGACTATTTCGCGAGTGCCCGCTGCCGGACGCCCGGCGACACGATCAGCCGCTGAATTCCGACGAAGAGCGCCTCGGTGCCGAGTGCGAGCAGCACGGACAGCACCGCGCCGCCCACCATCACCTCGTACTCCTGCCGGGCCAGGCCGTCGAAGATGTAGCGGCCCAGGCCGCCGAGCCCGACGTACGCGGCGATCGTCGCGGTGGAGACGATCTGCACCGCGGCCGTGCGCAGACCGAGGATGATCAGCGGCAACGCAACCGGCAGCTCGACTTGGAAGAGGACCTGCCAGCCCTTCATGCCCATCCCGTCGGCGGCGTCGCGCAACTGCGCGTCCACCTGCCTGACGCCGGCGTAGGTGTTCACCAGGATCGGCGGGACGGCCAGCGCGACCAGTGGCAGTAGCGTCGGCGTCAGCCCGATGCCGAACACGACGACGGTGAGGCCGACGAGCCCGACGGTCGGCAGCGCGCGGGCCGCACCGGCCGAGTTCACCGCGAGGAACGCGCCGCGGCCGGTGTGCCCGATGAACAGCCCCAGCGGCAGCGCGATCAGCGCGGCGATCAGCAGGGACAGACCCGAGTAGTACAGGTGCTCGCCGACCCGCGTCGGAATGCCGTCGACACCGGTCCAGGACGACGACTCCCCGAACCAGTGCGCCGCGCGCGAGACGATGTTCATGCGACGACTCCCACCGCTGCGGCCTCCTCCGACACCGGCTTCGCCGATTTCCCGGTTCTCGTCCACGGCGTCAGCAGCCACTGCAGGCCGACCAGGACCGCGTCCGCGAGCACCGCCAGGACGACGGTCAGCACGATGCCGACGATGATCGGCGTGATGAAGCTGCGCTGGATGCCGTCGACGAACAGCTGGCCGAGGCCGCTGATGCCGATCAGCGAACCGACGCTCACCAGGCTGATGTTCGAGACCGTCGCGACGCGCAGACCGGCGATGACCACCGGTACGGCGATCGGCAGGTCGACCTGGATGATCCGCCGGACCCCGGTGAAGCCCATCGCGGTCGCCGACTGGCTGACGCTCTCCGGCACCGACCGCAGCCCGTCGACGACGTTGCGGACCAGCACCGAGAGCGTGTAGATCGTCAGCGGAATGATCACGGTCCAGCCGGTGAAGCCGGTGTAGTCGATCAGCACGACGAACAGCGCCAGCGACGGCAGTGCGTAGAAAACGCTGGTCAGCGCCAGCACCGGCGCGTACAGCCGGGGCACCCGGACGCACAGGATGCCGAGCGGCAGCGCGACCAGCAGCCCGAGGACGACCGGCAGCACCGACAGGTAGAGGTGCTGCCCGAGCAGGTCACCGAGGAGGTCGTAGTGGTCGCTGATCCACGACCAGCGCCAATCCCAGGTCATTCGGCCGCTCCGGCCGGTGAGGACGCGCGCTTCTGCAGCGCGCCGGTGATCTGGTCCTGCCCGGCGAGCCCGACGGCCTTGCCGCCGGCGTCCACCGCGATCGCCTCACCCGACGGGTTGAGGACCGCGCTGTCCAACGCCGACCGCAGCGAGTCCCGGCCCATGACGAACGACCGGCCCACCGGTCGCGGGTCGGAAGGCCCTCCCGGCTCCAGCCAGCCCGACGGTTTCCCGTCCGCGTCCACCAGCAACCGCCAGGTGGACGCTTCGCCGGCCGACGCCGTCGTGACCAGCCGCGACGTGTCGAGCGACAACCCGTCCGACCCGACGAACGAGAGCCGGCGCACGCCCCGGTCGTCGCCGAGGAACTCCTCGACGAACTCGTCCGACGGGGAGGCCAGCAGGCGCTCGGGGGTGTCGAACTGCCCGATCCGCCCGCCGACCTCGAGGACGCAGACCAGGTCGCCGAGTTTCACCGCTTCGTCGATGTCGTGCGTGACCATCACGATCGTCTTGTGCAGCTCGGTCTGCAGCCGCAGGAACTCGTCCTGCAGACCTTTGCGGACGACCGGGTCGACGGCGCTGAACGGCTCGTCCATCAGCATCACCGGCGGATCGGCGGCGAGCGCCCGGGCCACGCCGACGCGCTGCTGCTGGCCGCCGGAGAGCTGGTGCGGGTAACGCTTGGCGAACGAGGCCGGCAGCCCGACCCGCTCCATGAGCTCCAGTGCGTCCGCCCTGGCCTTGCGTTTGTCGTGACCGAGCAGGAACGGAACCGTCGCGACGTTGTCGACGATGTTCCGGTGGGGGAGCAGCCCCGCCTGTTGGATGACGTAACCGATCCGGCGGCGCAGCGTCGGCGGGTCGATGTCGCGGACGTTCTCGCCGTCGATCGTGATCGTGCCGGAGGTCAGATCGATCATCCGGTTGATCATGCGAAGTGTCGTCGTCTTCCCGCAGCCGGAGGGGCCGACCAGCACGGTGATCTTCCCGTCGGGGATCTCCAGGCTGAGGTTGTCGACGGCAACCGTCCCGTCCGGGAACCGTTTGGTCACGTTCTCGAAGGTGATCACCTGGGTACCACGGCTCCCGCCCGGTGCTGAATAGATTTCTTCATGCTTCTGTTGCTTGAAGATCGTGTCAAGATGGGAATGATGCGGCCGCTGTTAATTCGGTGTTCCCCCGAGGTGAGCCGCGTCGTGTCGCTGAAGAGGTGCTCATGCCCGAGGTGGTGCTCGACGGAGTCGAGTTGACCGCGGAACAGGTTCGTAGCGTGGCCCGGAGCAAGGCGCCGGTACTCGTCCATCCGGACGGGCTGGTGCGGGCCAACGCGGCCCATCAGACCGTGAGCGCGCTGAGCGCGGCCGGCCAGGTGTACGGCCGGACGACCGGCGTCGGCGCGAACCGGCTGGTCGCGGTGGCGTACGAGAGCAACGCCGGTCCGGTCGTGCTCGGCCCGGAAGGCAGCGTGCTGCCGGCCGACGCCCCGATTCCCGACCCGGTGCCGGAGCCTGTCCGGCACGACGCCCACGGCCTGCGGCTGCTGCGCAGTCACGCCGGTGGCGCCGGGCCGCTGCTCGACCCGGTGAGCGTCCGGGCGATGCTGACCGTCCGGCTCAACCAGCTCGCCGCGGGTGGCTCCGGCGTCTCGCCGCACCTGCTCCACGGGCTCGCCGAAGCGCTCAACCGGGGCCTGACGCCCCCGGTGCACGCGTTCGGCGGCATCGGCACCGGCGACCTGCCCGCGCTCGCGGTGACCGCGCTCTGCCTGCTCGGCGAGGTGCCCTGGCGAGGCGGCACGATGGACCCGATCCCGTTCGATCCGGCCGACGCGCTGTCGTTCATCAGCTCCAACGCCGGATCGCTGGGCGAGGCCGCGCTCGCCTGCGCCGACCTGTCCGAGCTGCTGCGGGCGAGCACGGTCATCACCGCGCTGGCGTTCCTGGCCGGTGACGGCAACAGCGAGGCCTACGAGGCCGTCGTCCACCTGGCCCGGCCGCACGCCGGACAGCAGACGGTCGCGGCCCGGCTGCGTGACCTGCTCGCCGGTCAGCCGGTGAAGGCGGCCCGGATCCAGGATCCCTACAGCTACCGGGCGGTCCCTCAGGTCCACGGTCCCGCGTTGGACGCGGTCGTCGCGCTGGAGCGCACGCTGGGCATCGAGCTGAACTCCGCGTCGGAGAACCCGCTGGTCGATCCGGTCGGCAACCGGGTGCTGCACAACGCGAACTTCCACACCGCCTACCTGGGCCTGGCCCTGGACGCGATCCGCAACGCACTGTTCCAGACCGCCGCGCTCTCGGTCGCGCGGCTGAGCCTGATGCTGGAGCCGGCGTTCACCGGGCTCTCGCCGTTCCTGGCGTCCGGGCCGCCTGGGTCGTCCGGCCTGATGATCCTGGAGTACGTGGCGCACTCGGCGCTCGGCGCGCTCCGGCTCAACGCGATGCCCACGTCGCTGGCGACCGCGGTCGTCTCCCGTGGGGTCGAGGAGCACGCGCCGTTCTCGTCGCAGGCCG
This sequence comes from Cryptosporangium sp. NPDC051539, assembly GCF_044454545.1. Classification (NCBI taxonomy): domain Bacteria; kingdom Bacillati; phylum Actinomycetota; class Actinomycetes; order Cryptosporangiales; family Cryptosporangiaceae; genus Cryptosporangium; species Cryptosporangium sp. NPDC051539. Next base: position 438,763 of record NZ_JBITDV010000002.1, read on the forward strand.
CCCGCAACTCGCTCGACGCGGTCGGCGACTACCGGATCGTGCTGGCCGCGGAGCTGGTCGCGGCGGTGCGGGCGCTGCGGATGCGCGGGACGACGCCGGTCGACGGCCCGCTGGCCGACGCGTTCGCGTACGCCGCCGAGAGGCTGCCCGGCCGGCTCGACGACCGTCCGCTCGACCAGGACGTCGAGGACGCCGCCGCGCTGCTGCCCGGCCTGGCCGAATTCTGACCGGAAGGCCGGTCTGCCGGGGGCCGAATCCGAGCGCGATCCGCGCTCGGCGCCGGCGCCGCCCGCGCCCGGAGCCCGGGCGCGGCCCGAGCGGGCTCGCGCGGCGGCACGCGCATCCGCACCCGGCGGATGGGCTCTGGAACACGACACGCGTCCCATCCTCTGACGACCTCCGCCGTGCGCGCATCTTTGAACCCGAATCGTGACCCCACCCACCCCATAGCTTCACTGGGTTTACGAGGTTACCGGTCGTGAAAGAATCCGACGTCTTCGGCCATCTGCTCGTACGCCTCGAGGCGGGCCTGGGTGCGCGCCGGCTCCGCGTCCGCCATGGCTTGCAGGAGGACCGCCGAGAGGGTCACCGGGCCCGCGTAGGAGTCGAAGACGAGCCGGGTGCCGACCCCGGCCGCGAGCAGGACGTCGACCTCGTCGGCGAACGGCGCGATCGGTGCGTCGGTCACCACCGCGGTGCTGAACCCGGTCTTGCGGGCGTGCCGCAGCGCGTCGATCGTCTCGTCCGCGTAGCGGGGGAGCACGAACGCGAGCACCCAGGTGCCACCGGCCTGGCGGGCCTGCAGCAGCCCGTCGTGGACCGCGCTGCCGCCGGAGGTCAGCACGCGGACGTCCGGGTGGATGCGCTTGGCGGCGTAGCCGAAGTAGTCGGCCAGCGGCGCCGAGATCCTGGCTCCGAGGACGGTGAGCGGCGAGGACGCGGCCAGCGACGCGCCGAGGGAGACCACCCGGGCCGGGTCCACCAGCGTCTGGCGCAGCACCTGGAGGTTGCGGATCTCCGCGTCGACGGCGGCCTGCAGTTCGTTGCGCCGGACGGTGAGCGGATCGGGCCGATCGGCGGCCGAGTTCATCGCGCTCATCGCGATCGGACGCAGCGCGCGCTGCAGATCGGGGTAGCCGGAGAAGCCGAGAGCCACCGCGAACCGGGTCACCGACGGCTGGCTCACCCCGACGCGGCCGGCCAGATCGACGCTCGACGCGAACGCGGCTTCGGGCAGGTGGTCGAGCAGGTGCTGGGCGATCCGGCGCTGGGTGGGAGAGAGCCGGTGCCGGTCGAACAACGCGAGCAGCCGCTCGGTCGGCGTCCGTGCCAGAGCCTCCTCCATGCGGCCCAGGCTAGTCACGCGCCGCGCGCACGGGTGCGCCGAGTCCGGCCCGCCGTCGAGTCGCCCGGCCGGTCGGCGACGAGCGCGGCCGCCGTGGACGCCCGGACGCAGAGCTCCGGTTCGCGCAGGATGCGGAGGTGCTCGACGCCGCCCTCGATCTGTGCGATCGCCAGCGCGGTGGCGTGCCGGACGATCCCGTCGAGGTCCCAGTCGACGGTCGTCAGACCCGGGGTGAGCAGGGCGGACATCGGGTGCGAGTCGTACCCGATCACGCTCACGTCCTCGGGGATCGACAGGCCGAGATCGCGCGCCGCCGCGTACACGCCGTACGCGATCGAGTCGGCGAAACAGAACACCGCCGACGGGCGGTGCTCGCCGTCGAGCACGTTGCGGGCCGCGGCGGTGGCGCCCTCGAGCGCGTGCGGTGACGTCACCAGCCGGACGTCGATGCCGAGGCGGGCGGCCTCGATGCCGACGTGTACCTCGGCCGGCCGGTCGGGCGTGCTCGGACGGTTCGGGGTGAGCACCGCGATCCGCCGGTGCCCGAGCCGGGTGAGGTGTTCGAGCGCGAGCGTGACGCCGCGCCGGTTGTCGAACAGCACCTCGCCGCCGGTCACGCCGAGCAGCGGGTCGCCGATCGAAACGATCGGGAGCGTGCCGGACAGGTGTGCCCAGTCGGGCGCGGACGGGTCGAGCGGCTGCACGACGAGGGCGTCGACCCGCTGGTCGCGGAGTTGCCGGGCGAGGATCGCCTCCCGCGACGGGTCGCCGGCGGCGTCCAGGATCAGCGCGTACCGGTCCTGGCCGAGCAGCTCACGGCCCATGCCGACGGCCAGCGACTGCTGCCAGAGGTCTTCGAGCGAGCCGCAGAGCAGGCCGACGGTGCCGGTGCGGCCGCTGGCCAGCGCCCGGGCGATCGGGTCGGCCTCGTAGCCGAGCTCGGCGGCCGCTTCCCGCACCCGGCGCTGGGTCTCCTCCGACGTCTGCACGCCGCGCAGCGCGTACGACACCGCGGCCGGGGAGAGCCCGGTGGCTTCGGCGACGTGACGGATCGTCGCCCGCTTACGTTGTTGCGGCACGGTTTCAGAGTAATGAGGCCTGAAGCCCGTGCGTATGCGGAGGAACGTTCCCGAACGGGATTCATCGGCGTGGCGGGGGTCCGTTGCTCCCGTCCGGTGCTCCGCTGAAAACATGATCACCTGTGACGAAGCGCCGCTGAACCCGCGAATCGTGCGGATCGCCACCGCCGACGACCCGCACGCGGCCGAGAGCCATCACGCCCGCTCGGCAGCTCCGGGCGAGATGATCGCCGGAACGCTCGTCGGGCGCCGCGACGACGGCACGACCGAGCGGGTCGAAGTGTTCGTGCGGGTCTGCGGCGGTCCGCACGGCGCGAACGAGTTCACGATCGACCTCGGCAACGGCAGCCCGCTCTCGGTGCCGGCCGAGCCCCAGGTGGAGGAGTGGCTCGAGCGCCAACCACTGACCTGGGCGTGACCGATCACCGCGTCTTGACAGGCGTGCAGGTTAACCGGTTCACTTCGAATTAGTGAACCGGTTAACCCATTGGATCGGTAGGAAACTGGCGGAATGCGCATCGATGTTCACCAGCACCTCTGGCCCGAGCCTCTGCTCGCCGCCCTGCGTGCCCGGAACGTCCCGCCGTTCCTCGACGGCTGGACTCTCCACACCGTCAGTGCTCCGCCCTACCAGGTCGAGCCGGCCGACCACGACGCCGCCGCCCGCTCCGCGCTCGTGGAGGCCGACGGGTTCGACCGGGCGCTGATCTCGCTCTCCAGCCCACTCGGCATCGAGTGGCTCCCGGACGCGGCCCCGCTGCTCGACGCCTACCACGAGGGCGTCACCGCGCTGCCCGGTCGCTTCGGCGCCTGGGCCGCGGCCCCGCTGCACACGATCGACCCCGCCTCGCTGGAGCGCGCGCTCGACGCCGGCTGCGTCGGCCTGCAACTGCCCGCCGACGCGCTCCTCGATCCGGCCGGATATGCCCGCACGGCCCCGCTGCTGCACCTTCTCGAACGCCGTGACGCGCCGTTGTTCGTCCACCCGGGTCCGCACCCGGCCCCGCCGTCCGGCGCTCCGGACTGGTGGCCCGCGCTGAGCCCCTACGTCCATCAGATGCACGACGCGTGGCACGCGTTCGTCGCGTTCGGGCGCGCGCTCCACCCGTCGCTGCGGGTGTGCTTCGCGCTGCTCGCCGGCCTCGGGCCGCTGCACGGCGAGCGTCTGGCGGCCCGCGGCGGTCCGGTCCGGCGTCAGGTCGACGTCGACGCGTTCGTCGAGACGTCGTCCTACGGGCCCCGCGCGGTCGACGCGATCGTCCGGGTGCTCGGCGTCGACCTGGTGGTGGCCGGCTCCGACCGGCCCTACGCCACCGTGCCGCAGTTCGGTCTGGGTGAGGCGTTCGACCAGGCCGTCACCGTCTCGAATCCGGCCAGGCTGCTCTACGGAAAGAAGGGTAAACCGTGACTCATCCAGCATTACCGGCTCGCGATCTGGGGAAGCAGGAACTGCGTGAGCTCGTGGACGAGATGGCGCGTCACCCCGAGCGGTGGCAAGAACACGTGGCGTTCTCCGACGCCGAACGGCACTACGTCTCGCTCTACCGGGACGACCACGTGGACGTCTGGCTCCTCTGCTGGACGCCGCAGAACGACACCGGCTGGCACGACCACGACATCTCGTCCGGTGCGGTCGCGGTCGTCCAGGGCGCGGTGCACGAGAACAACCCGCGGATCGGTGGCCAGCACGTCGACGTCGTCGTCCGGGCGGGGGAGTCGTTCTGCTTCGGGCCCGACCACATCCACCGGATGACCGGCGCGGACGCCGAGAGCGTGTCGATCCACGCGTACTCCCCGCCGCTCTGGCGCCTGGGCACCTACCTGATCGCCGACGACGGAGTGATGCGCCGGACGTCGGTCAGCTACGCCGACGAATTGCGTCCGCTCGACACACCGGCGGCCTGAACCGCGCCCGCGGCCACCGGTGACCGCGGCGCCGGGTCGTCGCCCGCCGGGAGCGTGAACCAGAACCGCGTGCCGCCGCCAGGGTTGTCGGTCGCGCCGATGGCCCCGCCGTGCCGCTCGACGATCCGCTGGCAGATCGCCAGGCCGAGCCCGGTACCGGGGTAGTCCGTCCCCGGGTGCGCACGGTGGAACCGATCGAAGACCAGCCCGTGCTCCCCGGGCGGGATGCCGATCCCGCGGTCGGCGACCTCGGTCCTGACCCAGGTTCCCCCGTTCGGGTCGGACTCCAGCCGCGCGGTGACGTCCACCCGGGCCGGGTTTCCGGGCCGGGTGTACTTCAGCGCGTTGCCGAGCAGGTTCTCGAGCACCTGCCGGACCAGCACCGGGTCGGCACTCAGCGCGGGCAGCGGCTCGACGTGGACGTCGGGGAAGTACCCCCCGGCGTGCGGCGCGTCGAGCCGGGTCGCCACCACCTCGTGCACCAGATCGCCGAGCGGGAACGAGACCGGGTTGAGCGAGGCGTCCCGGGCGCTGGCGTAGGTCAGGAGATCGTCGATGAGGGTCCGCATCCGGGTCGCCGTGGCCCCGATCCGGGCCAGGTGCTGCAGCGCCTCGTCGCGCGCCGGGCCGCCCCCGTCCGCGGTCAGCACGTCCTCCAGCAGTTCGGCGTACCCGACGACGGTGGCCAGCGGCGACTTCAGGTCGTGCGCGACCACCCCGGCGAACCCCTGCAGGTCGGCCTCGTACGCCCGTTCCTCGGTGACGTCGTGGAACACCGCGACCGCCCCGCGGGACCCGTCGGCGAGCGCCAGTGGCCGCGCGCTCACCGTGATCAGCGCGCCGCTGCGGCGTCCCGGGTTGCGTACCAGGATCTCGACGTCGTCCACGTCCTCGCCGCCCAGCGACCGGACCAGCGGGAGCTCCTCGGTCGGGAACGGCTCGACGCCGTCGGGGCGGAACAGCCCGTAGTGCTGCTGCCAGTGACCGAGGTCGGACGCGTCCGGCCCGATCCCGAGCATCTGAGCCGCTGCCGGGTTGTGGGCGAGGACCCTCCCGGAGGAGTCGACGACGCCGACCCCCTCGGTGATCGTGTCCAGCACGGTGCCGAGCAGCCCGGCCTGCTCGCGCGCCTCGCGCTCGGTTTCCCGGAGCTCCCGGGTGGCAGCGCGCACCCGGCGTTCGGCCCGGCGGCGGCCGCCGGCCAGGATCGCGACGAGCGTCCCGGCCAGCCCGGTGACGCCGAGCAGCGTGGCGGTGAGCGCGACCGCCAGCGTCGTGATGCCGCCGGGCAGGGCCGCCGACACCGCGCTGGTGCGCAGCACCCAGTGCCGCTGGGCCACCGGGATGTTCACGGTCCGGTGCAGGTCGCGATGGCCGGAGCGGTCGGCGGCGAGGCTGGCGACGACGGTCTCGGCGGCGTCCGCGTTACGGGCCGAGAGGCTCACGTCGAGGAGGTTCTGCGCGACCCGCGACAGCGTGGCCCTGGCGAAATCCTGGCCGCGCAGGCCCATCATCACCCAGCCGCGGAAGTCCCCGCCCGCGCCGGTCACCGGCGCGGTGAGCACGAACGAATACTGCCGCTTCGCCGCGGGCAACTGCTGGTCGACGATCAGCTGGTAGGTGTCGGAGACCGTCACCGTGCCCCGCCGCCTGGCGTCCGCCGCGGCCGCGTACGGCGCCGGCGCCCGGGTGATGTCGACGCCCTGGGCGGCCACCGCGGTCTGCCCGTCGAGGCGGGTGGCGAGCACACCGACGACGTGCGGACCGGTGCCGTGCGGCTTGATGACGAGCCCGGTGGCGCCGCGTCTGCGCCACTCGGTCTGCGCCGCGGCGACGCCCGCGTCCGGGACCGGAACCAGGAACACCACCGACGTCGCCCCGGACAGCCCCATCGGCTTCAGCGGCGCGGTCATCCGGGCGAACGTGGCCGCGGTCAGCACCTCCTGCGCGCCCAGCGCCGCGGCGAGCGTCCGCATCTGGTCGAGGTAGCGATCGATCTCGGTCCGCACGGCCGCCGTCGTCAGGTCGGTTCGGCCGTCCATCGACCGTACGGCCGACCGCCGGGCGGCGTCCCGCAGGACCGAGCCGACCACGAGCGACACCGCCGTACCCGTGACGAGGACGAGTGCGGTCAGCGCGGCGACCCACCACACGCCGCGCCGGGACCTGCCTGGTTGAAGCCCCCGCACGTCTGCCCATCGACGCCTCGGCGTCAACCTTGACAGTTCTCGAACACTCGCTTGACCTGGTGCTCACCCGCGCGCGGCAGGGTCGGGCCATGCGAACAGTGGCGGTGCTCCTCGTACTCCTGCTCGGTGCGTCCGCGTGCGATCGTGCGGTCGCGACGCCGGCCGGCCCGGCGTCCCCCGCGGTGGCCGGAACGGAAACCCGGACGCTACGGGTCGGGAACCTCGACCGGTCCTACCGCGTGCACGCGCCGGCGAGCAGCGCCGGGAAGACGGGCGTGCCGGTCGTGATCGTGCTGCACGGCGGAGGCGGCAACGGCGCCCAGGTGGAGAAGCAGACCGGATTCAGCGACCTGGCCGACCGGAAGGGCTTCATCGCCGTCTATCCGAACGGGTCCGGGCGGACCAAGCTGCTGACCTGGAACGCCGGAGCGTGCTGCGCGTACGCGCGCGATCAGGGCATCGACGACGTGGGATTCCTCCGGGCCCTGATCGACCGGTTCGACGGGAGCCCGGTGTACGTCACCGGCTTCTCGAACGGGGCGATGCTGGCGTACGTGGCCGGCTGCGAGCTGGCCGACCGGATCGTCGCGATCGCCCCGGTGTCCGGCGCGATGGACATGCCGTCCTGCACTCCGGCCCGGCCGCTGTCGGTGTACGCGATCCACGGCAGCGCCGATCCGATCGTGCCCTACGCCGGTGGGACCTCGTCGTCGAAGATCGCGAACCCCGCGCGGGCCGGGTCGCACCGGTCGGTGGCGTACGCGGTGAAGTTCTGGACGAGCGCCGACCGCTGCGGCGCGGCGTCGTCGACCTCGCGCGGCGCGATCACGACCGTGCGCTACGCGGGCTGCGCGGACGGCACCGAGGTCCGGCTCGACACCGTGGCGGGCGGCAAACATGCCTGGCCGGGCGGGCAGGCGAACCGCCCGGGAGCGGACGCGCCGACCACCGAGCTCGACGCGACGGAGTCCATCTGGTCGTTCTTCGCCACCCACGACGGTTAGCCGGGCCGGTCGGCTGGTAATTCTTGGGTCATGTCGTCGTTAGTGACCGTGCTCATCGGTCTGGGTGTCGTCGTGCTGATCGCGGTGGTCGTCGGGGCGGTCGCCCAGGTGCGGCACCGGAGGTGGGGGCCGATGACCGGTGGTCACGCCCATAACGACTACCGGCACCACCGGCCGTTGGTCGCCGCGCTCGACCAGGGCTTCACCAGCGTCGAGGTCGACATCTGGCCGCACCGCGACGCCGACGGGACCCCCACGCTGCTGGTCGGCCACGACGAGGGCGACCTGGAACGGTGGCGGACCCTGCGCGGTCTGTACCTGGACCCGCTCGCGCGCCGGGTGGCCGCGCAGGGCCGGGTGCAGCCCGGCTACGACCGGCCGTTCCAGCTGCTGATCGAGATCAAGAACGACCCGGAGTGGTGCTGGGAGCTGCTCTCGGCCGAGCTCGAGAGCTACTCCGACATGCTCACCCGCTTCGAGGGGGACGAGACCCACCCGGGTGCGGTCACGGTCGTCATCACCGGGAAGCCGCCACGCGAGGCGCTCGCTGCCTCCCCGGTGCGGTACGCGGCCTGCGACGGGAACCTCTCGTCGATCGGGGGCGACGCGCCGGCGGCGCTGGTGCCGCTGTGCAGCGAGAAGTGGAGCTGGAAGTTCCAATGGGACGGCCACGGCGAGATGCCCGCGGAGGAGCGGGCGAAGCTCCGTGAGTGGGTCGCGAAGGCGCACGCCGAGGGACGCACGGTCCGGTTCTGGGGCGTCCCGGCGCACTCCCGCAAGACCCGGAACGCGTTCTGGCGCGAGATGCGCGACGCCGACGTCGACTACCTCGGCACCGATGACCTCTCCGCCCTCCGCGCATTTATCAGTGCGGCCCGCTGAGGACGACGCTGACAGGCGAGCAAGCGCTTCGCTGATGTCTCGGCGTCGGCGCGCTCGTCTGTCAGCGCCGCCGTCAGCGGGCTCCAGGTCAGTGCATTTGGCTGCGCCTGCTCAGAGCTTTGCCGCCAGGGTGGTGGCTTTTTCTACGGCGGCGGCGAAGAGGGCTTCGCTGTGGGGGACCTGGGCGGCCAGATCGGGGATGCGTGGGGCGAGCGTGAGCTCGGTGGAGATCACCGTGACGTCCATGCCCAGCGCGGTGCCCAGCACGATCTGGAGCACCGGCGTCAGGTGGTCCCAGCTCTCGGTCGGTGAGCCCTCGACGTAGGAGCCGCCCGCGCTGGTCACGACGACCGCCGCGCGCCCGGCCATCGGCTGGCTCGGCACGTCGTCGAACGTGAACGTCGTCCCGGGGACGTGGATGTAGTCGATCCAGGTCTTCAGCGTCGACGCCGGGGAGTAGTTGTACATCGGGGCCCCGACCAGCAGGACGTCCGCGGCGAACAGCTCGTCGAGGATCGCCTGCTGGAGCGCCTCGTCGGCCTCGGGGGCGGTCTCCTCCGGACGCCGCAGCCGGGGCGCCCAGTGCAGTGCCGGGGTCGAGAGCCGGGGCAGCGGTTCGGTGTGCAGGTCGCGGTAGGTGATCGTGTGGTCGTCGCCGCGCGCGGCCCAAGCCTTCGCGAACGCGGCGGTGAGGGCGCGGGAGCGGGATCCGGCCAGATCGGCGGACGAGTCGAGGTGCAACAGATGGGGCATGGTGTGTCCTCCGCGCTGGGGTTGTTCTCCCTGGTTATAACCCGGCGCGGAACCCCCTGACCCCTACTCGCCGGTGCGCTAGGCGTCCCCGCCCGACAGCAGCGCGTCGCCCAGTGGCGTGCGGCGGTAGAGGACCGACCGGCCCGCGCGGGCCCGGTCGATCAGCCCGGCGCGGCGCAGTACCGCCAGGTGGTCACCGACCGCGCCCAGCGCCAGGCCCAGGGTGTGGGCGAGCTGGCTGGTGCTCGCGGGCTCGTCGAGCGTGGTGAGCAGCCGGGCGCGTGTGCGGCCGAGCAGGTCGCCGAGCGCCGCGGGGGAGTGCGGCGCGGTGTGCCAGAGCGCCGCGCTGCCGCGTGCCGGGTAGACGATCGCGCGCGGCCACGGGTCGTCGGTGTGCACCGCCACGCCGGGCCAGACGAACACCGACGGCACCAGCAACAGCCCCTGCCCCGACGCACTCACGACCTGCCGTCCGCCGCGCCGGCGGACGATCTCCACTCCGCCGTCCTTCCAGCGGACCTGGTGGTGCAGATCCTCGAACGCGGCCGCCCAACCGGCCCGGCCCAGGCGCCCGGCCCGGTGCAGGACGTCGCGCTCGCAGATCGCGCGGAGCCGGAGCCAGTCCGGGGCCAGCAGCTCCCGCCACGCGCGGTCGAGCGTCCGGGCCAGGCGCTCCTGGACGTCGTCCGCGTCGAGCACGGCCCGCACGGTGGGCGGCGGCGGGGCGGGGTTGCGGCCCAGGCACTCCGCGATGTCGGCCCGCACCGCGTCCAGCGGGGCCGCGCGTATCGCGGCGAGCTCGTCGTCCCAGGTCTGGGCCAGTGTGCGCGGCGGCGGCGCGAGGAAGTTCGCCCCGCCCCGCGCGGACTGCAGCGCCATCACCGCGGGCAGGTCGGTCTCGGCCAGCAGCCGCCGGTACACCGGCCGGGCCCGCGCGACCATCCCGGTCGGCAGCCGGCGCCGGGACAGGCCCGAGAGCGCCCGGAGCACTCCGTCCAGCTCGAACAGCGGCGACAGCGCGAACCGGCTGCGCAGCACGTCGTCGGTGGTGAGCTCGATCCGGATCACGCTCGTACGTTACGTCCACCGACGAAACATTCGCCGGAGCGCCCGCGGGTCCGAACACTGGAGCCGTGGCTACCGAAACCGACCGCGCGACCTACCGTGAGGTGCTCGCCCAGCCCACGTTCCGCGCGCTGTTCCTCGCCCGGACGCTCGGCGTCGCCGCGGACACGCTGCGGATGGTGGCACTCTCCACACTGGTCTTCGCGACGACCGGGTCGCCGCTGCTGGCCGCGGTGACGTTCGGGATCGGGTTCGTGCCGCAGGCGATCGGAGCGGTCGGATTCGGGGCGCTCGCCGACCGGTATCCGGCCCGGCCGCTGCTGGTGGGCGGGTTCCTCGTCGAGGCCGTGACCGCGGTGACGATCGCGTTCGCGCGCCCGCCGGTCGCGGTGACGCTGGTGCTGATCGCCGCGGTGGCGCTGTTCACGCCGGTCTATCTGGGGGCGGGGAACCGGCTGATCGCCGAGGTCCTGAAGGGCGACGCCTACGTGATCGGGCGCTCGCTCACCTCGGTGGCGTCCTCGGGCGCACAGCTCCTGGGCCTGGCCGCCGGCGCCGCCGCGGTGGCCGCCCTGAATCCGCAGGGCGCGTTGTACGTGACCGCCGCTGCCCACCTGCTCGCAGCGGCGTGGTCCCGGCTCGCCCTCCCGTCCGCGGCGGCCGCACCGGGGGAGACGCCGGGACCGCAGACGCGGGAAACCAGCTGGGCCGGGGCCAGGGCGTTGCTCGCCGACCGGCGGATCCGCATCCTGATGCTCGCGCAGTGGCTCCCGGCGGCGGTGGGGACCGGTGGGGAGGCGCTGCTCATCCCGTACGCCGAGGTCCAGCACTTCCCGACCGGCTCCGGCGGGCTCCTGCTGGCCTGCTCACCCGTCGGCATGCTGGTCGGCGACGTCGTGGTCGCCCGCCTGCTCGCGCCCGCCACCCGCGAACGGCTGGTGCTCCCACTCGTCGTGCTGCTCGGTGCCCCGCTGACGGTCTTCGCGATCGAGCCGCCGCTCCCGCTCGCCGCGGCGCTGCTCCTGCTCACCGGCACCGGTTACGCGGCCGCGATCGGCCTCCAGCGCCGCTTTCTGGACGCGATCCCGGAAGACCGCCGGGGCCAGGCGTTCGGCCTGCTCTCGGCCGGGCTGATGACGTTCCAGGGCCTCGGCCCGGCCGTCTTCGGCCTGCTCACCGAAACGACGACGGTGGCGCTCGCGATCAGCATCGCGGGCGCCACCATCGTGGTTCTTGCTCTCCTGCTGAAGAGGCCTCTCGGGACGCTCTAGCAGAAACCGACACCGACCGGCGCGGCCGAAGCCGCCGGCCCCGCGACACCCGTTCGACCGCGACCAGATCGTGGTCGTCGACGTACGAGCAGGGCGGCCCGCCGGTCGCGGGCGGTCGGCGAACCGGGGGCGAAATCGCTTTACCGGTATAGCAAGCACGTGCTATACCGGTAAAGCCAGATCGCTTTACCGGTATAGCCCGAGGAGATGAGCATCATGATGGACTTCGCCGCCGCCGCCCTGCTCGCCCGTACCGCCGACGCGCAGCGCGCCTCCGCCGGTCGTCTCGACGGGCCGTCGGCGCAGAGCCGCCCGTCCTGGCTGCGCCGGGGGGCGGCCCGGCTCGTGACCGGCCGCCGCAACGGACGGCGCGAAACCAGGCCGAGCGCGTCGCGGTCGGCCTGCTCACCCGCGTGAGTCGCTCGGGCCCCGTGAGTCGCTCGGGCCCCGTGAGTCGCTCGGGCCCTGTGGGTCGCTCGGTCTGCCGCCCGCGAGTCCTCCGCGCCGGGGGGACTCGCGGGCGGTTTTCGTGGGTCGACCCGTGCACCGGCTACGGTGGAGCGGCGGAAGGCGGTGACGGCGTGGCGCGGGTGACGTTGCAGACGATCGCGGATCGGGTCGGCGTCAGCCGGATGACCGTGTCGAACGCGTTCTCGCGGCCCAACCAGCTGTCGCCGGCCCTGCGCGAGAAGATCCTCGCGGCCGCGTCCGATCTCGGCTACGTCGGGCCCGACCCGGCCGCCCGTGCGCTCGCCCGCGGCACGTCCGGCGCGGTCGGGTTCCTGCTCACCGAGTCGATCGGCTTCGCGTTCAACGACCAGGTCTCCACCCAGCTGCTCGGCGCGATCGCCGACGAGCTGTCACCGACCGGCCTCGCGCTCACACTGCTGACGTCCAGCGGGCCGGGCGACCTGGTCCCGGCACGCGACGTCGCCATGGACGGTGCCCTGGTCTACTCGTGCGACCCGGAGTCGCCCGCGGTGAGCTACCTCCTGCAGCGCAAGCTCCCGATCGTGATGATCGACCAGGATCCGGTGGACGACATCCCGGGGGTCAACGTCGCCGACCGGGAGGGCGCCCGGGCGTCGGCCCAGCACCTGATCGACCTCGGGCACCGGCGGATCGGCCTGGCGATGTCGGGCCTGCGCGGTCCGCAGGGGTTGCTGGAGGATCCGCGGACGGACGTCGGCGGATACGCCTCCCGGGAGCGGTTGCGCGGGTGGTTCGACGCGCTGGACGCGGCCGGGATCGAGCCGCTCGCGACCCGGCAGCTCAACGACGGCGTCGAGGAGACCGCGGCCGCGACCCGGCTGCTGCTGGACCGGGAAGATCGGCCGACCGCGGTGCTGTGCTTCTCCGACGTGATCGCGCTGCGCCTGATCCAGAGCGCGCGGGAGCTGGGGCTGCGGGTACCGAAAGACCTGTCGGTGGTGGGGTTCGACGACCATCCGCTGGCCGGGAACTTCCGGCCGGCGCTGACGACCGTGCGTCAGGACGTGCACGCGAAGGGACGGGCAGCGGCCGAAGCGCTCACCGCCGCACTGCGGGGCGCGCCCGGCCCGGCGCCGCACGTGCTGCTGCCCGTGGAACTGGTGATCCGCGACAGCACGGCGCCCCCACCGGCCTGAGCCACTGCGTGCGGGAAGCCCCCGGCCGGGACTTCTCGCCCCGGCCGGGACTTCCCGCAGGGGGTCAGCCGTTCGCGAGGATCGCGTCGATCTGGCCGGCGGCCTGCGTCATTCCTTCGAGCATCCCCATGTTGACGAGCTGCTCGAGCTGCTCCGCGGACGCGAAGTGCGACGTGATCGTCATCCGCGTGCCGCTGGGGATCTCGTCGACGTCGACCCGGATCGTCGTCTCCGGCATCTCGGTGCTCGGGTTGCCGTTCTCGTCGGCGAACCCGTCGACGAACTCGAGCGAATTGGGCTCGTCGAGCGCGGTGAACCGCCACCAGCCGTTCGATCGGTCACCCTCGGGCCCGGTCATGTGGTACTTCGCCTGGCCGCCGACCGTGAAGTCGTGCTCCCGGAACGTGGCCGGGTAGGTCGGCGGCCCCCACCAGCGCTCGAGCAGGCGCGGGTCGGCCCAGAGCTGCCAGACGGCCTTCGGTGCCGCCGGGAACTCGGCGACCAGCGTCAGGGTCTTGGCCTCGGGGTCGGGGGTCGCGTTGATCACGGTCATGAAGGGTCCTCCCGCAGAAGTTCGTGCATGCGATCGACGCGTCCGCGCCAGATCTCCTCGTATCGCCGAAGCAACTCGCGGACCGTGCGGATCGTCTCGATGTCACCGCGCACGATCTGCTCCCGCCCTCGTCGCTGCTTCGTCACCAGTCCGGCTCGTTCGAGCACCGCCACGTGTTTCTGCACGGCGGCGAAGCTCATGTCGTACTGCTTGGCCAGCGTCGAGACCGAAGCCTCGACGTCCAGGACCCGGAGGACGATGTCGCGCCGAGTCCCGTCGGCCAGCGCGGCAAAGATCCGGTCGACGGCTGAGTGATTCGCCTGATCTACAACCACGTGGTTGTACGTTAGGTGGCGATCCTGGAGAGCGCAAGCCCGGTGCGGAAGGATCGCGGTCATGAGAAATCTGCTCGACGCGACCGCGGAGCTCGCGGCGGAGTACCTCGACGGGGCAGCGACACGTCCGGTCGCCCAGCCGGTGACGCTCGGGTCGATGGTCGCCGCGCTCGGCCCGGAGCTGCCCGATCACGGAGTCGACCCGCAGCAGGTCATCGAAGACCTGGCTCGCGACGCCGATCCGGGTCTCGTCGTCACGAACGCCGGGCGGTACTTCGGATTCGTCGAAGGTGGCGTCCTTCCGGCCGCGCTGGCCGCCGACTGGCTGACGTCGGCCTGGGACCAGAACCCGGGCTTCTTCGCGCTCTCCCCGGCGGCCGCCGCGGCCGAGGAGATCTCGCGCACCTGGCTCTGCGAGCTGCTGGGGCTGCCCGTGTCGTGCTCAGCCGGGTTCACGACCGGCGCGCAGATGGCGAACTTCGCCGGCCTGGCCGCCGGGCGTCAGGCGGTCCTGGAAGCCGCCGGGTGGGACGTCGAGGAGCAGGGCCTGTTCGGCGCGCCGCCGGTGACGGTCGTGGTCGGACGCGAGCGCCACGCGACGATCGATCGCGCGCTGCGCTTCCTCGGCATCGGCCGGGCCCAGCTGCACGTCGTCGACGCCGACGCGCAGGGGCGGATGCGGGTCGACGAGCTGGCCGCGAATTTCCCCGGCGGGCCGGTGATCGTCTGCGCGCAGGCCGGGAACGTGAACACCGGAGCCTTCGATCCGGTCGCGGAGATCTGTGAGCTCGCGGCCGGGAAAAACGCCTGGGTGCACGTCGACGGTGCGTTCGGCCTCTGGGCCGCGGCGTCGCCGGCTCTGCGGCACCTGACCGCCGGCGTCGGGCGGGCCGACTCGTTCGCCACCGACGGCCACAAGTGGCTCAACGTCCCCTACGACTGCGGCATCGTGCTCTGCGCGCGCCCGGAGGCGCACCGCGCCGCGATGCGGCTCTCCGCCGACTACCTCGCCCGGGGCGAGCGCCAGGGCTCGGACTGGACCCCGGAGAGCTCCCGACGGGCCCGCGCGTTCGCGGTCTTCGCGGCCCTGCGGAGCCTCGGACGCCAGGGAGTGGCGCAGCTCGTGGAGCGGTCCTGCGCGCAGGCGCGGGCGGTGGCGGACGCGCTGGCCCCGGACTTCGAGGTGCTGAACGACGTCGTCCTCAACCAGGTGCTGCTGCGCGCCGGCACCGACGAGCGCACGCGCGCCGTGGCCGCGGCGGTGCAAGCGAGCGGCTCGACGTGGTTCGGCACGACGAGCTGGCAGGGCCGGGCGGCGATCCGGATCAGCGTCTCCGATCACGCCACCGACGACGCGTCGATCGGCGTCCTCGTCGAAGCTCTGAGGAAAGCCTCTCGGTGAGGGTTCAATAGGGGGACCGGGGCAGCAGTCGGCCGAGTGCGGAGGGGTGTCCCGGTGACGGAATCAGTGTTGCCCGAGTTGCGGGCGATGTGGTGGGAAGCGGGTTACCGGGCGCGCGCCGGGGCCGGGCCGTTCGCGATGTTCGCGGTGCTGCCCGAGCTGGTCCTCCGCGCGCTGGTGATCAGCTGGCGGGCGGACCGGTGGCGTACGTCGGTCGTGGCCGTGGCCACGGTCGTCGGCGGCGTGATGTCGACGTTCGGGCTGCTCGCGACCCAGCAGATCCTGGTGTCGCTGTTCGCCGCCGGCCCGACGCCGCAGCGGGTGGTCGACGCGTTACCGGCGCTCGCCGTGCTGACCGCGTCCGCCTCGATCAGCGCCTTGCTGACGACCGCGAACGGGTACGCGCAGAACGGTCTGAGCCCGCGGATCGACTGCGAGGTCGAGCGGGAGCTGTTCGCGATGACGACGGCGGTCCGTCTGGACGCGTTCGACGCGGACGCGTTCACCGACGACATGGAGCGCGCGTCCCGCGGCACCGACTCCGTGATCGGCCTGGTGCAGAACGCGATGGACCTGATCGCCGGCCTCGTCGCGCTGCTCGCGGTGGCCGTCGCGGTGGTCGTGATCCATCCCGTGCTGCTGGCCGCCCTGCTCGTGGCCACCGCGCCCCGGGCGTGGGGTTCGCTGCGCGCGGGCCGGCTGCGCTACCAGACCTACGTCGCCGGCTCGGTGCGCCGGCGACGGCTGGGGATGCTGCACAACCTGATGGCCGAGCGCGACACCGCCACCGAGCTCCGCTCGTACCGGCTGCGGCAGTTCCTGCTCGGCCAGTACGACCGCGTGATGGGCGCCGAGACCCAGATCCAGCTGGCGCTGGCCCGGCGGGTCACCACCACGGTCAGCGTCGGTTCGCTCGTCAGCGGGGTGGCGACCGCGGGGGTGTACGCGCTGCTCGGGGCGTTGCTGCTGAACGGGCGGATCCCGTTGGCCGCGGCCGCGACCTGCGTGATCGCCCTGCAGGCGGCCCAGCGCGCGCTCACCACGGTGATCTTCGGGATCGACCGCACCTACACCGAGGGCGAGCACTTCAACGACTACACCGGCTTCATGGAGCGCGCGACCGACTACCTGCCCGCGGCGGCTGCGGCCGACGCCGCCCCGGAGCCACTGCGACGCCTCGCCGTCGAGGGTCTGACTCTCCGCTACCCCGGGCGTTCGACGCCCGCGGTGGACGGGGTGTCGCTGACCGTCGCGGCCGGGGAGACCGTCGCGTTCGTCGGCGAGAACGGCTCGGGCAAGTCGACGCTGGCCGCGCTGATCGCCGGTCTACGAACGCCGACCGGCGGCGCCGTGACCTGGAACGGCCGTCCGCTGCACGAGTACGATCCGGACGAACTGAGCCGGCGGATCGCGGTCGTCAGCCAGGACTACCACCAGTGGCCGTTCAGCGCCGCGGCGAACATCGCGCTGGGAGACACCACGGTCGAGGCCGACCGTCCCCGGCTGGAGGCCGCGGCGGCCCGGGCGGTGGCGCACGACATGATCCTCGAGCTGCCGCACGGATACGACACGCTGCTCGACCGCACGTTCGCCAACGGCCAGGACCTCTCCGGCGGGCAATGGCAGCGCATCACGGCGGCGCGCGGCTTCTACCGCAGCGCCGATCTGCTCGTCATGGACGAACCGTCCTCGGCGCTCGATCCGCGCGCCGAGGACGCGTTGTTCCAGGCCATCCGCGATCGGCACGGCGTCGCGACGACGATCCTGATCACGCACCGCCTGGCCAACGTCCGCCACGCCGACCGGATCTACGTCCTGCACCTCGGTGCCCTGGTCGAGTCCGGGACCCACGCGGACCTGATCGCCGCCGGCGGCCGCTACGCCGACCTGTTCGCACTCCAGGCCTCGGGTTATCGAGCCGACGGCGATCCTCCCGGTCCTAGGTGAGGGCGCGGAGGAAGCGTTCGGCGGCGGGCACCGACACGTCGCTGCTGTGGCCCCCGTTTTCGACGAAGACCGCGAACGCGATGTCGCCCTGCCAGCCGATGAACCAGGCGTGCGCGTGGTCGGGGTTGTTGTCGAACTCGGCCGTACCGGTTTTCCCGGACACCTTCTCCCCGGGCACGTCACGCAGACCGGTGGCCGTGCCGTCGGTGACGACCTGGCGCATCATCGCGCGCAGCGGCTCCAGCGTGGTGGGCTTCAGTGCCGGTCCGGGGGCGACCTTCGCCGTCGCCGGTTCGGCCACGAGGGTGGGCTGGGTCCAGTGACCGGCCGCCACGGCCGCGGTCGCCGACGCCATCGACAACGGGCTCACCACGGTCGTGCCCTGGCCGAACGCGGCCGCCGCCCGCTCCGCCGCGTCGCCGCCGGTGGAGATCTTGCCGGGGAACGCGGGCACGCCGAGCTGGTAGACCGTCTCCAGGCCGAGGCTCCGGCCGGCGTCGGCCAATCCGTCCGGCCCGAGCTTCGGCGCCAGCGCGACGAAAGCCGTGTTGCACGACTTGGCGAAGTCGGTCCGGAACGGCACGTTGCCGAGCTCGAAATCGTCGAAATTGGCGAAGTCGCGGCCACCGGCAGCGAGGTGGCTGGGGCACGGGACGGTCTGGTCGGCAGTGACCGACCCCTGGTCGAGCAGGCCGAGGGCCGAGACCATCTTGAACGTCGAGCCGGGCGGGACGTGCGCCTCGAACGCGGCGTTGAAGTTCCCGCCGTCGGGTCCGTTGGCGGCCGCGATCACCGCGCCGTCGCTGACCCGGACCGCCACCAGCGCACTCTGCTGCGGGATGTCCTTCAGCGCGGTCTCCGCGGCGGTCTGGGTGCGCTGGTCGAGGGTCGTGCGGATCGGCTGACCCGCCTTCGGCCGGGTGGAGAAGAGCGGAGCGCCGTCGTCGCCCGTGGCGGGCCGGATCACGACCGTCTCACCCGGAGTGCCGCGGAGGCGTTCGTCGAACGCGGCCTGCAAACCGCCGTGTCCGACGTGATCCCCGGCCACGTAGAGCGCGGGCTTCTTGGTCAGGTCCTCCTTGGTCGCGTCCGAGACCGAACCGAGCAACGCCCGGGCGAACTCACGGGTCGGCGCGAGATCGCGCGTGGACTTCAGGACGCTCGTGCCCACGATCGCGGTGAGCTGGGCCGCGACCCGGTCGTACGCCTCCTGCCGGAGTACGACGACGTCGACCGCGTTGCCGGGCTTGGCCTTGGTCAGCCGGTCCGGCAGATCCGACAGGTCGACGTCGGTGTCGATCTTCGCGAACGCCGCCGTCAGCTGCTGCACCGTCGCCGGGACGTCGGTGACCTTGGCCGGATCGAGCAGGACGGTGACGATCGGGCGGGCGCGCACGATCGGGGTACCGGACCCGTCGAGAATGCTGCCGCGGGGAGCCTCCTGCCGCTGGATCGCCAACGCGTCCCCGGCTTTCAGGTCCTTGTGCACGAGGGCGGGTTCCCAGACCACGTCCCAGTCGTCGTCGCGCTGACGCAGCCGCACCGAGGTGTCGTAGCTCCAGGCGGCCCGGCCGGGCAGCGTCCAGGTGACCTTTACCGCGCTGACCGCCTTGTCGCCGTTCACTTTCGCGTCGCCCGACCGCGTCAGCTTCGTCGGGTTGCCGGGAAGGTCTCCGGAGACCTTCTTCAGCTGGGCTTTCACGTCGGCGACGGGCAGGGTCTTTCCGGCCGGGTCGACGAAGCTGACCTTGTCGAGCCGGTTGTGCTGCCAGCCGTCGAGGAAGGCGTCGACGGAGGGCTCGGGTCCGTCGTCGCCGCTGCAGGCCGTCAGCACCCCGGCGACCAGGACGACGAGGGCGGCAGCGACCGTGCGGCCCTTCGGAATGTTCATCGGTCAGGTGCTCCGGTCGTCGGCGGGGGCTGTGTTCCACAACCGACAGGCGACCCTACCGGGGGGACGCCACCCGGGCGTGGCACTGTCCGTGGGAGGAACAACGCATTTCGGAGGCTGACTGTGCGCATCGTCGTGCTCGACGACTACCAGGACGTGGCCCGCTCGTTCGGGCCGTTCGACCGGCTCGACGCCTCGGTGGAGGTGCGGAACGAGCACATCGACGATCCCGACGCGCTGGTCGGGGCGTTGCGCGGAGCCGACGTCGTCGTCGCCATGCGCGAGCGGACGCCGTTCGGCGCGCCGGAGTTCGCCCGGCTGCCGGACCTCCGGCTGCTGGTGACGACCGGGATGGCGAACGCGTCGATCGACCTGACGGCGGCCGCGGCGCACGGCGTCACGGTCTGCGGCACCGGCGGAGGGGGCGGCGGTTCGCGGAAGTCGTCGGCCACCGCCGAGCTGACCTGGGCGCTGATCTTCGCGCTGCTCCGGCACGTGCCGGAGGAGGACAGGGCGCTGCGGGACGGTCGCTGGCAGACCACGGTCGGCACCGAGCTCGGTGGGCTGACGCTCGGCGTCGCGGGGCTGGGACGGCTGGGGTCGCAGGTCGCGCGGATCGGTCAGGCGTTCGGGATGGACGTGGTGGCCTGGAGCCGGCACCTGACCGTCGACCGGGCCGCCTCGGTCGGCGTCCGGGCGGTGTCGAAGGACGAACTGCTGGCCGCGTCCGACGTCCTGACCGTGCATCTGAAGCTCAGCGACCGCACGCGGGGACTGTTCGGCGCGGCCGACCTCGCGCGGATGAAGCCCACGTCGATACTGGTGAACACCTCCCGGGGACCGATCGTCGAGGAAGCCGCGCTGGTGGCGGCGTTGCGGGCGGGTGCACTGGCCGGGGCCGGCCTGGACGTCTACGACCGGGAGCCGCTGCCGGCCGACAGCCCGCTGCGGGGCGCGCCGCGGACCGTGCTGACCCCGCACCTGGGGTACGTCACCCGGCAGACGTACGCGGCCTGGTTCACCGAGATCGTCGAGAACATCGAAGCCTGGGCGGCGGGCACCCCGGTACGGGTGCTGGGCCGAGCCTGACGGCGGGAACGACGGAGGCCCGCGGCCGCCTCGTTCTCGTCCCTAGCCGGGGCGGATCCCCTCCAGCGCGACCGCGGTGAGCCGGTCGGCCTCGGTGGCGGCGTCGGGGAGATTCTCGGTGGCCAGCGAGACCGCGTTGACGATCGTCAGCAGATCGACGATCGAGAGGTCGGGCCGCACCGCCCCGGTGTCCTGCGCGCGCCGGAGGAGCCGGCCGCCGGCCTCGGTCAGCATCGCCTCGCAGCCGCTGGGGGCGGGCACCGCGAGCCCCCGGGCCAGCATCGACGCGGCCAGACCGCGGGTGGTCGCTCCGTACACGGCGACGGCGCGCAGCCAGTCGGTGAGCGACTGCCGGGAGTCGCCGTCCTCGGGCACCTGGGCGCAGAGGACCTCGACCCGGTCGTGGAACACCGCGTCGAGCAGGGCCTGCCGGGACGGGAAGTGCCGGTGGAGCGTGGCCGAGCCGACCCCGGCCCGGCGGGCGATCTCCTCCAGCGAGGCGCCTGCTCCGGCCCGGGCGATCTCGGCCTCCGCCGCCGCCAGGATCGACTCGTAGTTGCGACGCGCGTCGGCGCGCATCGGTACCGCCCTTCCGTTGACAAGCGGGGTATCCCCCCGGTTATCGTAGCGGACGTAAACGGGGTGCCACCCCACTTATTGAGGAGCGAGCATGAGGGTTGTCCTGGTCACCGGCGCCGGCAGCGGTTTCGGACGTCTCACGGTGGAGGCGCTGGGCGCCCGCGGCCACACGGTCTTCGCCGGGCTGCGTGGCGTCGGCGGTCGCAACGAGAAG
This sequence comes from Cryptosporangium sp. NPDC051539, assembly GCF_044454545.1. Taxonomy (NCBI): domain Bacteria; kingdom Bacillati; phylum Actinomycetota; class Actinomycetes; order Cryptosporangiales; family Cryptosporangiaceae; genus Cryptosporangium; species Cryptosporangium sp. NPDC051539. Next base: position 459,894 of record NZ_JBITDV010000002.1, read on the forward strand.
GCCGCGGCCGAGCTGACCGCGCTCGGGTTACGGGTGGTCGAGCTGGACGTCCTGGACCAGGCCTCGGCCGACGCCGCGGTCGCGGCCGTCCTCCAGGACGCCGGGCGGCTCGACGTCGTGATCAACAACGCCGGCCGGATGTTCGCCGGCCCGGTCGAGGCGTTCACCGCCGAGGAGGTTTCCACCATTCTGGACGTCAACGTGCTGGGCGCGGTCCGGGTCGCCCGGGCCGCCCTGCCGCACCTGCGCCGACAGGGGCACGGCGTCCTGATCCAGAACGGCTCGCTCGCCGGGTGGACCACGGTGCCGTATACCGGGCTCTACTCGGCCGGCAAGGCGGCGATCCGGAGCCTCGTCGAGGGCTGGCACCACGAGCTGGCACCGTTCGGGGTCGAGTCGGTGATCGTCGATGCGGCGTCCTACCCGACGAACATCGGCGCCAACGCCGGCTCGCCGTCCGACGCCGAGCGTCTCGCGGTCTACGGCGAGGGCTTCACCGGGTTCATGTCCGGCCTCCTGGCGCACGCTGCCGCCGCGACGCCCGGTGACCCGCGCGAGGTCGCCGACGCGTTCGTCCGGCTCGTCGAGATGAGGGACGGCACGCGTCCGTTCCGGACCGTCGTCGGGCCGGACGCGGAGTCCGACGCGGTCCGGGCCGCCGCCGTCGCCGCCGATCGGGCCACGGAGGCGGTGGCCACCGGCCTGGGCGTCGCGTCGCACCTGGTCTGAGCCTCTACGGTGAGGCCGTGGTGCCGGGGATCGCGGCCAGCAGCGTCCGTGTGTAGGAGTGGGCCGGGTCCGTGAACAGCTCGCCGGTCGGTCCGGTCTCGACGATCCGGCCCTGGTACATCACCGCGACCCGGTGCGCGATCTGCCGGACGACGCCCAGGTCGTGGGAGATGAACAGGTAGGCGACGCCGGTGTCGGCCTGCAGATCGGTGAGCACCTGCAGGACCTGCGCCTGCACCGAGACGTCCAGCGCGGAGACCGGCTCGTCGCAGACGACGAGCTCCGGGGAGAGCGCCAGCGCGCGGGCGATCGCGACGCGTTGCCGCTGCCCGCCGGAGAGCTCGGCCGGACGCCGCCGCAGCGTCGAGGCCGGCAGCCGGACCTGATCGAGCAGCTCCGCCGCCCGGGCCAACCGGCCGGCCCGGTCGCCGACGCCGAACGCACGTAGCGGCTCGCCGATGATCTCGGCGATCGAGAACCGGGGATCGAGCGACGCGTACGGATTCTGGTAGATCAGCTGGGCCCGCCGCCGGAGCGCGCGCAGGTTCCGGCCCCGTGCCCCGGTGACGTCCTCGCCGTCGAACCGGATCGAGCCCGCGCTCGGGTCGATCTGGCGCAGCACCATCCGCGCGGTCGTCGTCTTGCCCGAGCCCGATTCGCCGACCAGCGCGAGCGTCTCGTGCCGGTTGACGACGAAGCTGACGTCGTCCACCGCCCGGACGTCCGCGAAGTCCCTGGTCAGCCCCTCGGCGACGACCAGAGGGTCGTCGCGGACCGGCGCCGGGCTCTCGGCCCGGGACGGGACGCTGGCCAGCAGGTGGCGGGTGTAGGCGTCGGCCGGAGCATCGAGGACCGTCGTGGTCGGACCGGTCTCGACGATCCGGCCCCGGGACATCACCGCGATCCGCTGGGCACGGTCCGCGGCGACGCCGAGGTCGTGGGTCACCAGCAGCACCGCCGTGCCTTGCTCGGCGGTGAGCTGCTGGAGGTGGTCGAGGATCAGCCGCTGCATCGTGACGTCGAGCGCGCTGGTCGGCTCGTCGGCGATCAGCAGCGCGGGCTTGGCGGCGATCGCGATCGCGATGAGCGCGCGCTGACGCATGCCGCCGGACAGCTCGTGCGGATATTGCCGGGCCCGCCGCGCCGGGTCGGGCACGCCGGCCCGGTCGAGCAGTTCGACCGCCTCGATCGCGGCCGTCCGCCGGTCGGCCAGGCCGTGCAGGCGCAGCACCTCGGCGATCTGCTCGCCGATCCGCTTGGTCGGGTTGAGGGAGACGGCCGGGTCCTGCGGGATCAGCCCGATCCGGGCGCCGCGGATCCCGCGCAGCTCCCGCGGGGAGAGCCGGGTGAGGTCCTGTCCGCCGAACGTGACCCGACCCCGCTCGATCCGGGCGTTCGCGCCGAGCAGGCCGATCGCCGCGTGTGCGGTGGTGCTCTTGCCGGAGCCCGATTCGCCGACCAGGGCGACGGTCTCGCCCGGTTCGACGTCCAGATCGACGCCGTCGACGGCGCGGATCTGCCCGGAGCGCGTGCGGTAGGAAATGGCCAGTCCGCGGATCTGGAGGAGACTCATCGGCCGTCCAAGGCACGGGCGATGCGGTTGGTGGCCAGCACGGTCACGGCCACGGTCAGGCCGGGCAGCGTCGAGAGCCACCACGCGTTGGCCAGGTAGTTCCGGCCGCTGGCGACGAGCGTTCCCCACTCCGGTGCCGGTGGCGCGGCGCCGTACCCGAGGAAGCTCAGCGCCGACACCGCGAGGATCGCGATGCCGAACTCCAGCGTCACCAGCACCGCGATCGGGCCGATCGCGTTCGGCAGCACGTGCCGCCAGAGGATCACGTACCAGCGGCTTCCCAGCGAGTACGCGGCCTCGACGTAGGTCGCCTGGCGTACCCGGAGCACCTCCGCGCGCATCACCCGGGCGAACGTCGCGATGCTGGCGACGCCCACCGCGACCGCGACCTTCACGGTGCCGTAGCCGAGCGCGGTGACCAGCGCCAGCGACAGGAACAGCGGGGGGATCGACAGCTGGACGTCGATGATCCGCATCAGCACGTCCTCGACCCAGCGGCCCACGAAACCGGCGAGCAGGCCGATCGTGCCGCCGACCACGAACGCCACCGCCACCGCGATCAGCGTCGCCTTCAGCGAGAGCGCGGCGCCGTGGACGACCCGGGTGTAGAGGTCACGGCCCAATTCGTCGGTGCCGAACCAATGGCCGGCGCCGGGGGCGCTGAACCGGTCGGCGGGCACCCCGGTCAGCGGGTCGCGCGAGGCGAACAACGACGGCCAGAACGCGGCGACGACCACCCACGTCACGATCAGGACCGAGACCACGAGCCCGGGCCGGGCGACGGCGTAGCGGAGGACGTTCCGCCGGGCGGGCGTCGTCTCCTCGACCCGCGCGCTCTCGCGGAGGTCGGACAGCGTCAGGCTCATCGGGCCGCCCCGGTCTGGATCGGCGGTGTGATCCGCGCCCGGCCGGCCAGCACGATCCTCGGATCGAGCAGCGGGTAAATGAGGTCGACGGCTAGGTTGACCAGCACGAACACCAGCGCGCCGAAGACGACGATCGCCTGGACGACCGGGATGTCCTGCACGGTGACGGCCTGGATCGTCACCCGCCCGATCCCGTTGCGGGCGAACACCGATTCGACGACCACCGACCCGGCCACGAGGTTGCCGACCAGCACGCCACCGAGGGTCAGCGTGGGCAGCGCGGCGTTGCGCAGGGCGTGCCGGAAATGGATCCTCAGCCGTCCCGCGCCCTTGGCTCTGGCGGTGTCGATGAATGGTTCGCCGAGCGTCGTCGAAAGGCTCTTGGCCAGAACCTGAGCCAGCAGCGCGGCGGTCGGGACCGCCAGGGTGACGGCCGGGAGCACGAGCCCCCGGACGCCGTCGTTGCCGAACGCGGGGAACGCGTGGACGCGGAACGAGAGCAGCTGGACCAGCATCAGCCCGATCCAGAACGTCGGGACCGAGACTCCCAGCGGCGGGAGCGAGAGCAGGAACTGGCGGACCGGGCGGCGCCGGCTGTAGGTGGCGAGGATCGCCAGGCCGGCGCCGCCGACGATCGCGAGGAGCAGCGCCGCGGCAGTGAGCTGGAGGGTCTGGGGGAGGGCCTCGGCGATCGTGGTGGTGACCGGGCGGCCGGTGGCGACGGAGTTGCCGAAGTCGCCGCGCATCGCCTTGGCCACGTAGTCGAGGTACTGCACGAGCACCGGCTTGTCGAAGCCGTACTCGTGTGTGAGCGCTGCGAGCTGCGCCGGATCGAGGGAGCCCGAGTCCAGCCCACCGGCGGCCATCGCCGACACCGGGTCGCCGGGCAGGAAGTCGAGCACCAGGAACGACACGGTGTAAGCGGCGACCAGCACTAACACTGCCTGGACGAGCCGGCGCAGCACGTAGCGACGCATGCGTCAGCTCTTCCAGGTGTCGTGCAGCTGGATCCGGCTGGAAGCCTCGAAGTCGAGGTTGTGCACGTTCTTGCCCACCCCGAGCTCGGTGGTGAGCTCGACGACCGGCACCGCGTACGCGTTCTCGACGATGAGTTCCTGGGCCTGCTTCACCAGCGCGCCGCGTTTCGCCGGGTCACTGGCCGCGGCCTGACCGGCCAGTGCCTGGTCGAGTGCGCTCGGCGACAGGTGGTAGAAGTTCGCGAGGTGCGTGGAGAAGCTGCTGCGGAGGATGTCCGGGTCGGCGCGGGTGGCATTGCCCCAGAACACGTCGAACTTTCCGGACACCAGCACCTCGGTGAACTGGGCGATCTGGATCTCTTTGAGCGTGATCTCGACGCCGACGGCCTTGAGCTGCTGCTGGAGGAGTTCGAGCGTCGGCTGGTTGGTGGCGGCGTTGGGAGCCCAGGTGACGGCCAGACTCAGGCGGATACCGTTCTTGGTCCGGATGCCGTCGGGCCCCGCTTTCCAGCCGGCCGCGTCGAGCAGCGTCTTCGCCTGGTCCGGGTCGTGCGCGAGCTTCGCGCTGAGGTTCGCGTAGTACGGCGTGGTGTGGGCGAGGATGCTGGTCGCCGGCTTGCTGCCGGTGGGGAAGATCGCGTCGACGATCTGCTGACGGTCGATCGCGGCCAGGACGGCGTGGCGGACGGCGGGGTCCTTCCCGAGGGCACCGGAGTTGTTGAACAGCAGGCCGAACACGAGGCCGGGGTTGGCGCGGGCGTTGAGCACGACGCCGCCGGCCTTCAGCGCGCTCTCGTCGGCCAGTCCGACGCTGCCGATCGCGTCCACCTGGCCGGATTGGAGGCTGCCGGTGCGGACGCCGGCTTCCGGGATGACCCGGAAGACCAGCTTGTCGAGGTAGGCCTCGCCCTTCTTGGTCCAGAGAGACGAGCCCCAGCGGTAGCCCTTGCGCTTGGAGAGCGTGATCGACTGGTTCGCGACGTACTGGTCGAGGACGAACGGGCCGGATCCGACGACGCCGTCGGTGCAGCGCTGGTCGGGTGTCTTCCTGGTGGACGCGATCGACACCAGACCGAGCGAGAACGTGGACGTGGCCTGGAGGAACTGGGCGTTGGGCTGCGCGAACGTCACCTCCACGGTTTTCGGGTCGAGGACTTTCGTGGACGTGAGGCCGCTGAGGTAGCCGATCGCGAGCTGGGCCTTCGGGCCGAGTTTCGGCGCGGCGTCGAAGTTGGCTTTGACCGCGGCGGCGTCGACCGGAGTGCCGTCGCTGAACGTCGTGCCGCTTTTCAGGTGGAACGTGAACGTCTTCGCGTCCGGACTGACGTCCCAGCTCTCGGCCAGCCAGGGGACGATCTTGCCGGTCCGGGGATCCTGATCGGTGAGCGAGTCGACGATCTGGCGCAGCGAGTAGATCGTGTCGTTGCTGCCGACCTGCTGGGGATCGACGCAGCCCTGATCGGAACCGACCGCGAACGTCAGGGTGCCGCCGCTCGTAGGCGTGCCTGATTCCGACGTCCCGCCGGACCCGCTGTCGCAGGCGGCGAGCGCGACGGTCGTGGCGAGGACGACGGCGAGGACTCTCTTCACGCGGCTTCCTTCGGGGAGCCCCAGCCCCACGGGGGGTCGGGGATTTCTTTGCGCAGGACAGGGGCGATGTCGGACTGGAACAGCTCGAGAGATTCGCGGTGCTGGGTGTCGGTGAGACCACCGGCGTCGGCGTGCAGGTGGAGGACCGTGTGGCCGAACGCGTCGTGGTAGCGGTGGACCTTCTCGACGATCTTCTGCGGGCTGCCGATCAGCGCCGAACTCCGCTCGACGAAGTCCTCCAGGGTGGGGAAGACCGGGGTGAGCCCGAGCCTCTTCTGGAACGCGAGCTGGCCCTCGAACGCGGGCCGGTAGGCGTCGATCGCGTCCTGGGAGTTCCTGGCGGCGTAGTAGCCGGCGGTGCCCGCGCCGACGACCGCGCCGGCCGGGTCGTGGCCGTAGTGCTCCCAGCGCTCGCGGTAGTAGCGCACCAGCTCGGCGTAGGGCTCGATCGGGTTGGTGACGTTCGCGGAGAACAGCGGGTCGCCGTAGCGGGCGGCGACGTCCACGGATTCTTTGCTGGTGGCGCTGCCGTGCCAGACCCGGATCGGCTGCTGGTACGGCCGCGGCCAGACCTCGGCCTCGTTCAGTGGTGGCCGGAACTTCGGAGCCGCGGTGACCGTGCCGTGGTGCCAGATCCCGCGGAAGAGGTCGTAGCTCTCGGCGTTGCGATCCCATTGGTCTTCGGGGGTGACCGAGAACAGCTCGCGCTGGGCGGCGCCGTTGCCCTTGCCGATGATGAGCTCCAAGCGGCCGCCGGAGAGGTGGTCGAGCGTGGCGTAGTCCTCGGCGGCCCGCACCGGGTCGAGCAGGCTGAGCGTGGTGACCGCGGTGAACAGGCGGATCTCGCGCGTCAGGGCGGCCACGTGGCTGAGGACGACCGGCGGGGAGGCCGAGATGAACGGGCGCTCGTGGCGCTCGCCCACTCCGAAGCCGTCGAAGCCGAGTTCCTCGGCCAGGAGCGCGTTGTCGATGACCTCGCGGAATCGGTCGTGAGTGGACTTCTGGACGCCGGTGACCGGGTGTGGGGCGTGCACGATCAGCGTGATGGCGAGGAACCGCATGACTCTCAACGCCCCTTCGTGCGGTCGGGGACGCGGTTCGTGAGGCGGCGCGGGGCGAGCGTTTCGTGGTGGGGGGCGCCGGCCGGACCGCAACCGGCCGGTCGGTCGCTGGCCGGTCTGCCACTGGCCAGGATGGCGTCGGTGACCAGATCGAGGGTTGGAGTGATCGTCACGGGCGCTCCTTGGAAGGCGACCGAAGGTGGTTCCTATCCCTATCACACCCATAGGAATAGGTGATGTTCTTGAGTTCTGTTGTGACCAGTGATGCAGATTTTTCCTACATGAAAGGTAGGGATAGTCGCTTCGTCGGGCTGACGGCGAAGCGGTGAGGGCGGTGAGTGGCGCGCCGGCTGCTCGGCCTCGCCGTCCGGGTCGGGTTTCGGCAGGTCCTCTGTGTCACTGGCGTGCTCCCGCCGACGGTGCCCGCGTCGCCGGGGGAGCACGCATTCGTGCGCGGCGCGCTGCCGGGCGTGCGGGCGGCGTGCGGGGTGCCTGGATCGCCTGCGTTCGCCGGGTCCCGGCCCTGCTCATCCGCCGGGTGCGCACGGGCCCTCGGCTTCGCTGACTCCTCGGGGGCGTGAGGCGCTCGCGCTGATGGCCGAGCAGCCCGAAGAGGACGACCGGCGGGCCCTCGCCGTCCTGACCTACCCCCTGGGCTCAGTAAGCGGCGGGCGGTCCGGCCGGATCGGGGCTCCGGCTCGTTTCAGGGAGCCGGACGCATGCGCGCCGGGCTGGAACCACCGGCCAGGACGCGGTGGCCCGGCGCCCCCGGCAGTCCGGCGCCCCCGGCAGTCCAGCGCCCCCGGCAGTCCGGCTACGGGCGGCACGATCCGTTCCGCGCCGCCGCCACCGTTCGCCGGGATCGGCGTGACCGGCGGCGGCGGGCCCGGACGCGCGTAGCGTCCCCGCCCTCGGTAGTGAGCTCTGAGCCGGTACCGACGAGGACCGGAACGGGCCAACGCCGGGCTAGCTGGCCACTCCTGTGGCGTCCTTCGTCCCGGAGTTGGCCTCGAGCGCATCGAGAACGGCATCGCCGTTCGCCCTCGCCCACTCGGTCAGCATGTGGATCGGATCGATCAGCGTCACCCCGAGCGGGGTCAGTTCGTACTCGACGCGCGGTGGCGCCTCGGCGTACGCGTGCCGGCTGACGAGCCCGTACATTTCGAGTCGCCGGAGCGTCTGGGTGAGGACCTTGCGGGAGATGCCGCCGATCAGCTCGATCAGCTCGTGGTGGCGCAACGGTCCTTCGCTGAGGCCGTAGAGCACGATCGCCGACCACTTGTCGGCGATCAGCTCGAAGGCCAGACGCCCCGGGCAGTCGGCGAGAAACAAGTCACCGGGCCCCATACCGCTCATGACGCAACGCTACCGCCGGCTCAGGTACCTGCTGGTTCCTATCGGAAATCTAGCGTCGGATTCATGCGAGTCATTACTCAGCAGGAACTCGGCGGCCCCGAGGTACTGACGGTCGCGGACGCGCCCGCGCCGCGCCCACTGCCGACCGAGGTCCTCGTCCGCGTCCGGGCGATCGGGCTGAACCCGCTGGAGGCGCGGCTACGTGCCGGCGAGTTCCCGCTGCTCGGCAAGCCCCCGTTCGTCCTCGGCTGGGACATCAGCGGCGTCGTCGACGAGGCCCCGCAGACGTGGCGGTTCCGGCCCGGCGACGAGGTGTTCGGCATGCCGCTCTTTCCTCGGGTGGCCGGCGGGTACGCCGAACTCGTGTCCGCTCCGGCGTTGCACCTGGTGCGCAAACCGGCGGGGCTCTCGCACGTCGAGGCTGCGGCGTTGCCGATCGTCGGGCTCACGGCGTGGCAGGGCCTCGTGGACCTGGCCGGTGTCACCGAGGGTGATCGGGTGCTGATCCACGGCGGCGGCGGTGGGGTCGGCCACGTCGCGATCCAGATCGCGAAGGCACTGGGTGCCCACGTGATCACGACCGCCGGCGAGAGCAAGCGGACGTTCGTCGAGGGGCTCGGCGCCGACGAGGTGATCGACTACACGGCGGTCGACTTCGCCGAGGTGGTCCGCGACGTCGACGTGGTGCTCGACACGATCGGCGGCCACACCGTCGAGCGGTCGCTCGGGGTGCTGCGCCCGGGAGGGCATCTGGTGACGGCCGTCGCCGAAGACGATCCGGCGCTCGCGGCCACGTTCGAGGCGGCCGGGATGCGTTTCAGCGGCGTCGCGGTCGACCCGGATCCGGTGGCCCTGCGGGGACTCGTCGATCTCGTCGAGCGGGGCGAGCTCCGGGTTCACGTGCAGGAGACGTTCCCGTTCGAGCGCGTCGCCGACGCGCACCGGCTACTCGACGCCGGTCACCTCCGGGGAAAGCTCGTCCTCACGGTCTGAGGCCCCCGCGACGGGTTTTCGAGAACAGCCATCACCCAACGGAGGGACCCCCATGGCTATCACCCGGGACGACACGCTCCTCACGCCGGAACTGATCGAGAAATACACCGCCGCCGGCTACTGGTCGGACACCACCCTGGCGGACGTCTTCCGGCGTAACGCCCGGACGATTCCGGACCAGGTCGCGTACGTCGACGACCGGTCGGAGATCACGTGGGGCACGCTGTGGCAGATCAGTGGCGAGGTGGCCTCCGGCCTGGCCCGCCGGGGCGTTGCCCGCGGCGACGTCGTCGCGGTCCAGCTCCCGAACCGCCTCGAGTTCGTGCACGTGCTCGCCGCGGTCGTCCGCTTGGGCGCAGTGGTCTGTCAGTTCCCGCCGGACTACCGCGCACGCGAGATCGAGTTCATCCTCCGGTTCTCCGAGGCGCACACGGTAGTGGTGCCGGATCGGTTCCGGTCGTTCGACCACGTCGGAATGATCGACGGCATCCGGGATCGTCTTCCCCGGTTGGTCAACACGGTCGCGGTCACGACGGGGGAGTCGCCGACGTCGCTCGAACGGGACGGGTGGGTCACGCTCGAGGAGGTCCGCCACGACCCTGACCCGGCCGATCCCGAACCCGATCGGCCCAGCGACGCCAACGACGTGATGCGCATTTCGTTCACCTCCGGCACCACCGGAGAGCCCAAGGCGGTGATGCACACCGCGAACACCACGTTGTTCACGATTCAGCACGAGATCGCCGAGCGCGGCATGAACCGGGACGCCACCCTGCTCGTACTGTTACCGGTCGGATTGAACGCCGGTTTCTTCGGGGTCGTCGAGGCGGCACTGGCGGGCGCCCGCGCAGTCCTCATGGAGAAGTTCCACCCGACGGCCGCGCTGGACCTGGTGGAGCGGTACTCGGTGACGACGTTCTGCGCGGCGCCGACCGCGATCATCGCGATCCTGGCCGAGAAGAGCCTCGACGACCGGGATCTCTCCTCCCTGACGGTGGTGGAGTCAGGCGGTTCTTCGACACCGGTGGAAGTGCTGAGGGAGGCGAACGAGCGGCTGGGGTGCCCGGTGGTCGACCTGTACGGCATGCTGGAAACCGGGCTGACCTCGTGCACCTCGCCGGAGGAGCCCTACCGGGAATGGCTCGGCACGGTGGGCAGGCCCTATCCGTGGCTGCAATTGCGGATCCTCGATTCCGACGACGGGGATGCGCCCGTCGGCACCGAGGGCGAGATCGTGAAGACGGGCCCGACGTTGACGGTCGGGTACTACCGCAACCCGGCGAAGAACGACGAGAGCTGGACCCCGGACGGGTGGTTCCGATCCGGGGATCGCGGATTCCTCGACGCGGCCGGAAGGCTGACGATTTCGGGCCGATCCAAAGACATGATCATTCACGGCGGCGCCAACATCTGGCCCCGCGAGCTCGAGGAAGTGCTCTTCAAGAATCCGGACGTCGCGGACGCCGCGGTGATCGGCATCCCTGACGACTACTTCGGCGAGAACGTGTGCGCCTGCGTCGTGCCTCGGCCGGGCGCCGCGCTCACGCTGGAGGGCGTCGTCGACTTCATGAAGAGCGAAGTAGCCAAGTACAAGCTCCCTCAGCGCCTCGAACTCTTCGGGTCCTTTCCTCTGGGACCGACGGGAAAGGTGCTCAAGCGCGAGCTCGCGGAACAGGTGAGGGAACGATGACGACGTCCCGGCTGTTGGACTTCCACTCCCACTGGGGTACCGAGCGGGGCTGGAAGGGAAGTCCGTACGAGACGCCCGAAGCCCGTGCGGCCGTGCGCGACTACTTCAAGTGGGACCTCACGTTCGTCAGCGAAGACGAGCAGGCGGCCCGGTTCCGGCGCGACGACGTCAAGGTGATGCTCGATCTCGGATTCACCTACACGATGGACGTCGGTGCGGTCCGGGAACAGCACGACTACGCGTTCGACTTCGCCCGTCGCCATCCGGACGTGGTGCTCGGCAACTGGATCGGCATCGATCCGACGCGTCCGGGCCACGTCAAAGAATTCGAACGCTGCCTGAGCGACGGAGTGGGCCTGGTCGGGCTGTCGGTCCACCCGTTCTCGCCGGCGGCCGGCCTGCCGGACGGACCGGCCTGGGAGGCGTGCCTGAACCTGTGCGTCGAGGCCAACCGCCCGGTGCTGATGTTCGTGGGCATGACCGCGGCCGGCGCAGGCCTCCGCGGCGGCGGAGGCCTCGTGCTCGAGGACTGCCACCCCCGCTACGTCGACCGCGTCGCGGCCCGGTACCCGGAGCTGAACGTGATCGCGGCCCGGGTGGCCTGGCCGTGGCAGTCCGAGATGATCGCCGTCGCGCTCCACAAGGCCAACGTCTGGATGGAGCTGCACGGGTGGGCTCCCCGCTACTTTCCCGACGAGCTCAAACGCGAGATCGGCAAACGGCTCCGCAAGAAGGTGTTTTTCGGAGCGGACTACCCGATGCTCAGCCACGAGCGGCTCGTGACCGAATGGCGTGAGCAGGGCTACTCGGCAGAGGTACTGGACGGAGTCTTCTCCGGTAACGCCGAATCGTTTCTCGCCTCGATCGGAGTCGACTGATGGATCTGGGCCTGAGCGGCAAAGTGGCGATCGTCGGCGGCGGCAGCGACGGTCTGGGGTTCGCGATCGCCGATCGCCTGCTCGGCGAAGGCGCTTTCGTGACGATCTTCGCCCGGCGTGCGCAGAAGGTCGCCGACGCCGCGGAACGCCTGGGCGCCGAGCACGGCCGGGAGCGAGTCCTCGGACTGGCCGCCGACTGCTCGGACGCCGCCGACCTCGACCGGGTGACCGCGTCGACCGTCGACCGGTTCGGCCCCGCCGTGCACGTGCTGGTCACCAACGACGGGGGACCCCCCATCGGCCGGATCGAGGAGCTCACCGACGAGATCTGGATGCAGGCGCTGGCGCGTCACTTCTTCTACGTGGTGCGCTCCGTCCGCGCCACGCTGCCCCACCTGAGAACCGAAGGCGGCAGCATCCTCAACGTGGTCTCCAGCGTCGTTCAGCGACCGGCCGTCGGTATGGCCGCGTCCACCGCGGTGTGGTCGGCCGTGGTCGGTTACGCGCAGACCCTGGCTCTGGAGGTCGCGAAGCACGACATCACCGTCAACACCCTGATGTCCGGGTTCTTCGACACCCCGCTGCTGGGCAAGGCGCTCGACCGGCAGCCGGAACTGTCGAAGGTGGCCCTGGGAAGCGGGGTCCCGATGGGTCGCATCGGCCGGCCTTCCGAGTTCGCTGACCTGGTCGCCACGCTGGTGTCGCCGAATTCGAGGTTCGTCACCGGACTCGTGGCCCCGATCGACGGCGGGGCCGGCATCGGGATGAGCGGAAGCTTGACCACGCCCTCCAGGTCCAATGGAGGGGGGCCGCAGTGAGGGTGGCTGCCGTGACGGTGGCTGCGGTGACCGTGGTTGCCGTGATCTATCTCAACGGCGCGGTGGCAGCGACGGGAGCTCCGGGGCGCGTTCGGCCGGCGAGGCGCTGTTCGGTCCGGACCGGCTGATCGACGTCGCGGTCAAGGCCGACGGATGATCCGTGTCCCTCTCGCCTCGGGAGTTCCGGCTCTCGACGTTCCTCGTCCGCCATCAGGGCCTCGTTCTCACCCCCCGGCCACTCACTCGTTGACACGGCCCGTCAGCGACGCCAACCGCTGCGGGTCATGGTGATCGGCCGCGAGTTCAAGGCGGCCATCTGTGTCGGACCGGAATTGCGCCGGACCAAGTCGGAGAGCGTGCACGGTCTACTCAACTCGGTCATTCCCAGCCGAGAGAACGTTCGTTCGTTGTAGATCCGGGGAGCGAGCAATGGATTGGTCAGTGCTTGAGAGAATGCGTCCGTACCGACCAGACGGCCTATTAGTGGCGGCAATATTGAGTACGGTCGAAGATCTTCGGCGAAGATCCCGACGAAGTACTCGAGGCGATCCACCGATCCGTAGAGGTCGTATAGTCTCGCTTGGACGGCTGCGTCTCCGGTGATTTGCGCGAACGAGGTCGTACGAGGGAAACCACAGTACTCCCGATAATTGTTGTAGGGCGCGATTTGTACGGCCCTTGCCTGTTCGATGCCGGCCCGCTCGAGGTGCACGAGAGGAGCGGCAGTATTCTGCAGACCGATCCGGCCGGCTCGCTGGCCCGAAGCGTCGAGCAGCACGCCTGCCACGCCATGCTCGATGAGGAGGTCATTGGCGAACGTAGTCCGCTCGATGGGATGCTCCTCGGCGCCGACTCGAAGTGTTGACGGAATCAACGAATGCCAGCGGTAGAGCAGGTTGAATTCAATCGCCATCCAATTTTGCCGGTGCCAGCGGCCGCGGGCGGCGCGGGGATCAAGTCGAAACCGGAAGTGGTAGGGGGTGATGTGGTTGATGTATTCGTCGATGACTATACGGAGCAAAATGACGGTGAGGATGTTGCGCGTCGTCTGAAACAGCCGCTCGTCGTCCCAGCGCGGATATTCCGCCGCGAGCAGCCGGGCGATCCGGTTGTGCTCCCGCAGGAACAGTACGCTGATGGCGGTATAGCCGATCTGGGAGTTCGCCCTGTCGCCGCCGAGGGCGAAGAGCGTGTCGCGTTGCGGGATGGCCAGGTGGTCGAATCCGACTACGGTGAGGCCGCGGAACTCCTCGGCCACTTCTCCCTGGTGGCACAGAAAGGGCGGATACTCTTCACCGTTCAGGCGCTGGGACTTGAGCAGTCCGTCGTCACCGGCACGGAGCAACCGGGTCACCGACTCGGTCAACCCATATACCTGGCACAGGTCGATTTGATGATTGGACGTGTTCTTCCGTGGATCCGGCGGTGCGGTTCGATCGCTGCGCAGGAATCCGTCGGTGAACCACTGGGCGAAGTAGGCGAAAAGTACGGTTGATTTCGGGCACGGTGTAAATTTTTCCCGACCGAACAGTGCGGTCACGCTATCCGAACTCGGCAGGTCGGCCGGAGGTCGTGTCGGCGGGAGATGCCGACCGTCGAACGTACGGTCGGTCAGCGACGGCCACGACGTGTACGCGGCCATGGTGCTCAACGGGTAGGGGCGTGGTGGAACGGCGAGGATCGCTTTGTTGATCAACGCTCGGTTAAGCGTCCTCCGCAGTGGTCGAATGTGCTCGACGCTGTTCCAGAAGGGCGCGCCGTGTGACAGCGCGAAAGCGCGGAGGGTATTGACCCAGCCGTCAGCGGACGTGTCACGGCGGGCCGGATTGATCGTTCCGGGCGCCGGGTCATCTACTGAGACGCTGCTTCGCGGCCGGTTACACGCTGTTGGACCGGCGGCTGTTCCGTCTGAGTGGACCTCAACCATGGGTGCTCCCCGCGTGCATTTTGGACGACCCTGCGGCGACATAAAGTTGCCATTTATCCTATATGTCGCACCCGGCCTGAGTGTGCGGGCGGCGAGTGTGTCGCGCGAGTGCGGCCGGCCTCCCGAGGACCGACGGCTGACGGTCCGTACGGCTCGGCGAAGGCCGCGCTTCTCGTTCTCACCAAGGCCTGGGCGGCCGAGCTCGGCCGGCGCTGGAACTGCGTCGGCAATCAGTGGGAACGATCAGCGTCAGGCGCCGGATTCTGGGCGCCCGAGGCCGGCATCACGGGCCAGCACGATCGCTTGTCCGCGTTCGGCCAGGTGCAGCTTGGTGAGAATGCTGGATACGTTGTTCGCCACGGTTTTGGTCGAAAGAAAGAGCCGCCTGCCGATCTCGCCGTTGGTGAGCCCGGCGGCGACCGCGTCGAGGATCTCGCGTTCCCGGGGCGTCAGCTGCGGAAAGGGGCCGCCGGGCCTCGGCGTCGGGCGGGCGAACCAGGTCTGCAGCCGGCGCGCGAGGGCGGCGCCGAAGACCGCATGGCCGGCGGCGGCCGAACGGATGGCGGTCAGGATGTCGGCGCCGTCGGCCCCCTTGAGCAGGTAACCGACCGCGCCGGCCGAGACCGCGGCGAACACCATGTCGTCGTCCTCGAACATCGTCAGCACCAGTACGGCGGTTTGCGGCCTGGCGGCCAGGATTTGCCGGGTGGCGTCGAGTCCGTGCAGGCCGGGGAGCTGCAGGTCCATGATGACGACGTCGGGCCGCAGGTCGGCCACCGCGCTCACCGCCGCCCGGCCGTCGCTGGCCTCCCCGGCGACCCGGAGATCGTCGGTGGCCGAGAGCACCGCGTGCAGGCCTTGGCGCACCAGCGGGTGATCGTCGACCAGTAAGACGCTGATGCTCACGACACGCTCCTGGGCAAGGGGATCCGGGCGACAACGGATCCGCCGCCGCCCGCGAGAGGACCGGCCTCCAGGTCGCCCCCGAGCTCGGTGACGCGCTCTCGCATCGCCAACAGGCCCACGCCCTGGCGCCACGGACCGGACGAACAGCCGTCGTCGCTGATCGTGATCGCGATCTCGGCGGTCCGGGGCGTATTGAGCCGGACCGAGCATCGTGCCGCGGTGGCATGCCGGACCACGTTCGTGAGCGCCTCCACGGTCACACGGAAGACGGCTACCTCCACCGCCGCCGGCAACTCGGGTAGCGCGTCGGCGTCGATGCTGATTTCGACCGGGGTGCCTTCGCCCAACCGGCGGGCGTGCGCGGTGATCGCCCCGACCAAGCCGAGGTCGTCCAGCGCTTGGGGGCGCAACCCGTAGACGATGCCGCGCAGGTCGGTGATGGCGCGGGCCGAGGCGTCCTTGGCCGTGGTGACCAGCTCGACCGCACGGGGATCGGCGTCAGCGAGCCGGGCGCGGGCGGCGTCGAGGGTGAGGCCGATGCCGGTGAGCAGCGGACCGAGCCCGTCGTGCAGATCCCGCCGCAGTCGCCGCCGTTCCTCCTCGCGCGCGGCGACCAGCCGCTGGCGGGATTCGAGCAGGTCGGCGGTGAGTGCCTCGGCGTGCACGGCCGCGCCGGCCTGGCGGGCCAGATCGGCGAGCACCGTGCGATCGCGCTCGGTGAAACTGATCTCGCCGGCCCGCGGCGCGGCAACGAGCTGGCCGACCGTGTTGCTGCGATAGGTCAGCGGCCAGCGTTCCAGCCGGTCGGGAGCATCCACACCGGATGCGGCCAGCACGACGGCGTCGGCGGCGCGCTCGATCGCGACGTAGGGCAGCCGCAGCGAGTCGGCCGCGGCGGTGACCACCGCCGGTAACACTTCACCCGGCGCTGCCACCGCCTCCAGTCGTCGGCCGAGGTCGGTGAGCACCTGGTAGGGATCGTTGCGGCGGCCGTAGAACAGCTGATCGACCCAGCGCTGGACCCGGCCGAGCGCCGGGGCGAAGGTCAGCGCGATCGCCGCCGCGGCCACCACCAGGCCGACGCGTTCGCCGGCCAGCATGGTGCCGACGGCAGCGATGGCCGCGAACGCCGCGGCGATCACGATGGTGACGAGCACGTAGGCGACCGAGCGGCGAATGATCGTGTCGATCGCCCACAGCCGGTACCGGACGATCGGGATGACCAGGGTCGCCACGAACAGCAGCCCGTCGAGGACGCTCACCAGCGTCGGCAGCAGATTGTTGACTGCGAGCGGGAACAACGCGAGCGCCGCCACGACGCCGTAGGCGCGCCACCGCAACTGATCGCGTTCTGCACCCCGCGCCGTCCAGGCCCGCCGCACCACGCCGAGCCCGGCGACCAGACCCAGCAGGATGACCAGTGGTACGGCGACCTCCAGCATGGTGGCGAACTGCCCGACGGCAGTCCCCGCCGTGAGCGGATTGACCAGCGTGTGCGTTGTGCCGTCGCTTCCGGCCAACTGCGTGGGCTGGTCGCCGAGCGCCCCGCTGAGCAACCCCAGCGCGATCCCGACGCCGATCGCGATCTCCAAGCTTCGCGCCCACGGTGACGTAATTCGGCCTGAAGGAAATCTCAGGTTGACCAGCCCCTGCACGGCCACCGGCAAGAACATGAAGCCCGACAGCAGCAGCCCGGCGGCGGCCAGGACGCTGCTGCCGCCCCGATCGACGAGCAGAACGCCCGCCGACAGCAGGGCCGCCTCGACCGAAACCAGGATCGCGGTCGCACTCAGCAGCCAGCCGAACACCAGATCCGGCCGGCGGAGCACGAGGAAAGCTCCGGTCAGCCCATACGGCACCGCGTAACTGACGGAGGTGAAGATGCCGTCGCGCATCTCACCGGACGGGTGGGCGATCTGTGGGTAGGTCGACACCGCGACGCCCGCGCCGACCAGAGTGAGCACCAACGTGGCGTACGCGAAATACACCGCGAGGTGCCCGGCCGAGCGGGCAACCACGGTCCGGGCAGGGGCGGGAGCAGCGGCGACGATGAGCATCACGATCCGTTCTCGACGTGGCCTTCCGCAAGAGATCGGCGTTCCCGACCGCCCGGGAGATCCTCCCGTCACGGCCGGGAACGGCCAGTCGGTGACGTCTCGGCAGGCTGGTCGAAGCGGCCGACCGGTTGGTCGGAGCGGCCGACCGGTTAGTCGGAGCGGCCGACCGGTTAGTCGGAGTGGCGCACCGGTTGGTCGGGGTGGCGCACCGGTTGGTCGGGGTGGCGCACCGCTATCCGTCAGCCGAGGCGCATGCCGCGGCGTTCAGCCGGCCAGCGCCGTGCGCCGGCGAAAGATCTCCGGGGCGCTCACACCGGTGAGCACCAGGCCGACGGCGCTGATCGCGGTGCCGATCGCGCTGCCCTCCCAACCGGCGACGAGTCCCACGATGCCCAGCACGAGGTTGACGAGGTTGACGCCCGCGGCGGCGCGGGATCCCCAGGCGTTGTTGCGCGCCTGGCCGAACGCGGCCACCAGTCCGGCAACCCCGACGACAGCTCCGAGGATCTTGATCGCGATGCCGGTGTCGCCCGTGACCACGCCGATGTTCATCAACGACATGAGGGTGAGGACGGCCGCCGCGACCCAACGAACAAACTTCATGATTTGCTCCGATCCGCTTGGCCGACGGGGTGTCGGCCGCTCGCCGCAGATCGTTCGCCGCGGCCCGTTCCCGCGACCAGTGAGTGCGATCCCGTCCGCTTCCCTCGCTGACCGGGAAAATCTCCCCCATCTCAGGGACGGGCTGCGCTGACGTGGCGCCGGCGGCGCCGCGCTACCCCGGGGCGGTGGGAAGGTGGTCCTCCAGTTCGAGAGGCGTGGGTTACGCGCCCTGCGGGGGAGGCCTTGTGAACGCGTGGTGGGTGGGGACCGTGTCGACGCTCGCGGGCGCGGTGATGGCCGCGATCTTGCAGGCTTGGCGAGAGCGGGTCGTTCATCGACGTAGTCTGCGCACTCGGTGGGACCAGATGTTGCTGACCGGATTGGTCGACTACTTGGCGACCGCTGACAGGGCGCTGCGCGCCATGCTGCGCTGTCGGTACGAACGGTCGGCCGGGCAGGTCGAGGCAGGTCAAGCGGTGCGCGAAGCGCTTGAGGCCTTCGAATCCCTCCACGAGAAATCGCAGGTCATCTCGGTGCTGGCCGGGGATCGGGACCATCCTGTTCGGCTGGCCGCCCGACTCGTGCGGGAGCCGATGCTTCCGTTACGCGAAGATCTGCTCGCCGAGCCGACTCTGTCGAGCGACGAGGTTCGACAATTGGTGACGCAGCATCGGGAGGGGCGCAATCAGTTGATCCGCGCGGCGCAGACATACCTGGGGGTAACGGACCGGCTCCGGTAGCGCCCAATTCGAAACGCCGGAGATCGTCGGGTTCAACGAACATTCGCTCTCGCCGCGGTCGTCGAGCGTGGTGGTCGAGTGCCAAAATGGAGTCCGTGATCCGTCCGGGTGCGTTGCTGGCCGTCGCGTTGGGGCTGCTCGCCGGCTGTGGCGCCTCGCCTCCCGCCGAACCGACGCCGGTCCCGACCGGCCTGATGGTCGAAACCAGCGCATTCGGCGACGGCGAGACGATCCCGCCGGCGTTCACCTGCAAGGGCGCCGGGTATCGGCCCACGGTGAGCTGGACACGGAGCACAGCTAAGGCGTTCGCCCTGGTCGTGGATGACCCTGATGCGCCCGAGGGCGACTTCTACCATTGGATCGTCCTCGACCTTCCCACCGGCACGACCAGTGTCGGCGCCACCGTGCCCGCCAGCGCGCACCAGGCGAAGAACTCGAGTGGCGCCGTCGGGTGGACCCCGCCGTGCCCGCCGTCCGGCACCCACCACTACCGGTTCACCGTTTACGCCCTGAGTGCCCCCACCGGCCTGGCGGCCGGAGCCTCACCGCAGCAAGCCGTCGATGCGATCCAGGCCAAGGCGACCGAACAGGGCGTCCTCACAGCTCTGGCTTCCCACTGACCGGGGGTGTCCTTGAACGTGTCTCGACCGGCCGGCTCCGTGAGGTCACGGGATGGCCGCGGGCACGGAGATCTGGTGGTTCCTCCAGAAGGAACCCCGGTGGGCGGCTAGCCGTGAACGCCGTACGTCATTCGTCTCCGCCGCGGTCACGTGGTGTCGGTTAGCCTGCCGCCATGGCGAGCGCCGAGCTGGATGAGTTGATCGTCGCGGACGCCGAGGCGCTGCGCGCGTGGTTGTCGATCAACGGCGCCACGTCGCCCGGTGTGTGGTTGGCCCTGACCAAGAAGGGCGGCACGGTCACCACGCTGACCTGGCAGCAGGCGGTCGACGAGGCGCTGTGCTTCGGCTGGATCGACGGGCAGGCCCGGAAACGAGATGTGGAGACCTCGTGGATCCGATTCACCCCTCGGAGACCCCGCAGTTCCTGGTCACAACGCAACGTCGGCCACGTGGCCCGGCTGGAAGCACAGGGACGGATGCTGCCTCCGGGCCGCGCCGCTGTGGACGCCGCCAAATCGGACGGGCGCTGGGCGGCGGCCTACGCACCACCGTCGGAAGCTGAGACGCCAGGCGACCTCCTTGCCGCTATCGAGGCCGTGCCGGCCGCCCGAGCCATGTTCGACGTTCTCACCAGCGCCAACCGGTTCGCCCTCATCACCCGCGTCAACGGCGTCAAACGGGCGCAGACCCGCGAACGAAAGATCAACGAATTCGTCGCCATGCTGGCGCGCTACGAGACGATCTACCCGCAGAAGAGCAAGCCTTCGAACTCGCCATGATCGGCACCCCATCCGGCCATTGGCTACGCATCCGATCTCGGCCAACTCTCGGTGACCCGGACCGCCCGCAGGCTGCCGCGCGCGGCAGAGATCGTGGAGAGGAAGAACCGCGGCCATGCGCTGGTGATAGACAGTGGGTGGCGTGAGGTCGCGGACACTGCGCTGGGATTCGTCCGGAGGTTCACCAGCTGATGAGCACGGAGCGGGAGCGGGTAGCCGGATTCGGGCGGTTGGATCTGGGTTTGCGGCAGGCGAGCGACTGGTACCTCTGGGGTCCGTATCTGGCCGAACGGCAGTGGGGCACGGTCCGGGAGGATTACAGCGCCGACGGCCAGGCTTGGACTCATCTGCCCCACGACCACGCCCGCTCCCGCGCCTACCGCTGGGGCGAGGACGGCCTGGCCGGTTTCAGCGACGTCGAACAACGCCTGTGTCTGGGCCTCGCCCTGTGGAACGAACGTGACCCGATCCTCAAGGAGCGGATCTACGGGTTGACCGGGGCGGAAGGCAACCACGGGGAGGACGCCAAGGAGTACTGGTGGTTCCTCGACGCGCTGCCGAGCCACGCCTGGAACCGCTGGCGCTACCACTACCCGCAGGCCGCGTTTCCCTACGAGGACCTGCGCGCCACCAACGGCGCACGCGGACGCCACGACCCGGAGTACGAGCTGCTCGACACCGGTGTGTTCGACGGCGACCGGTACTGGGTCGTCGAGGTCGACTACGCCAAGGCCGATCCCACCGATCTGCTGATGACGGTCCGGGTCACCAATGCCGGGCCCGACGAAGCACCGCTGCACGTCCTGCCGCAGCTCTGGTACCGCAACACCTGGTCCTGGCGCGGCCGCGATCCCGAGGTCCTCGCGGCCGACGGAACCGCGGTGCGGACCACCCACCCGTTCCTGGGCGAACTGCAGCTGCTGCCCGGCGACGGCCCGGACGGGCCTCCCCAGCTGCTGTTCTGTGACAACGAGACCAACACTCAGCGGCTCTACGGCACGAAGGGCCCGCAGTACCCGAAGGACGGCATCGGCGATCACGTCATCCACGGCGCCGACTCGGTCAACCCCGAGCGCCGGGGTAGCCGCTGCGCGGCGTGGTACCGCCTTTCGGTTCCGGCCGGCGACACCGTCGAGCTGCGGCTCCGCCTCCGTCCCACCGGCGCGGAACCCACCGATTTCGACGACGTGCGGCGCGCCCGGAAAGCCGAGGCCGACGAGTTCCACGCCGAACTCACGCCGGGCGCCGCCTCCGACGACGAAGCGGCCGTCCTCCGCCAGGCCGTCGCCGGCCTGCTGTGGAGCAAGCAGTTCTACGCCTACGACGTTGCTCGCTGGCTCGACGGCGACCCGGCCCAGCCGCCGCCACCGCTGGAGCGCCACGGCGGCCGCAATGCCCGCTGGCGCACGTTCCAGGCTTTCGACGTCATGTCGATGCCCGACACCTGGGAGTATCCCTGGTTCGCGGCCTGGGATCTGGCCTTCCAGTGCGTGGCGCTGGCCCACGTCGATCCGGCGTTCGCCAAATACCAGCTGAGCCTGCTGTGCCGGGAGTGGTTCCAGCACCCCAACGGCGCGCTGCCCGCCTACGAGTGGGACTTCGGCGACGTCAACCCGCCGGTGCAGGCCTGGGCCGCGCTCGAGGTGTTCGCCCTGGACGGCGGCACCGACCTGGACTTCCTGTCCCGGGTTTTCGACAAGCTGCTGGTGAATTTCACCTGGTGGATCAACCGGCAGGACACCGACGGGGACACGTTGTTCGGCGGCGGGTTCATGGGGCTGGACAACATCGGCCCGATCGACCGCTCGCACCTGCCGCCCGGCTGGGTACTCGAGCAGGCCGACAGCACCGGCTGGATGGCCTCCTACGCCGCCGCCATGGCGACGATAGCCGCGGTCCTGGACCGGTCCGGATCCCGGCCGGCGCTCGACCTCGTGCAGAAGTTCCTGGAGCACTTCGCCCAGATCCGCGAGGCACTCGACGGCGCCGAACTCTGGGACGAGGAGACGGGCCTGTTCCACGACCGGCTCACGCTGCCCGACGGCCGCTCGGCCTGGATCCAGGTCCGCTCGATGGTGTCGATGATCCCGATGCTGGCCGGTGGCGTGGTCAGCGAGGAGGCGCTCGGGCAGTCGGTCGCTGTCGGCAAGCGGTTCGCGCGCTTCCTCGCCCGGCGGGGAGTCGCCGATCCCGGTGACCTCCTCGACACCGGCAGGCTGCGCGGCGACGCGGGGCACCGCAGTCTGCTCGTGGGCGTCGTGTCGGTCGAGCGAGCTCAGCGGATGCTGCAGATCCTCTTCGACGAGTCGGAGTTCCTGTCTCCGCACGGGCTGCGGTCCCTGTCGGCCCGCCACCGCGACCAACCGGCCGTGCTGGACTTCGCCGGCATCCGGGCGAACGTCGACTACGAGCCGGCGGAGTCGACGATCGGCATGTTCGGCGGCAACTCCAACTGGCGCGGGCCGGTGTGGTTCCCCGTCAACCACCTGATCGTCTCCGCGCTGGAGCGTTACCACCGCTTCTACGGCGACGACGTGCGGATCGAGTACCCGACCGGCTCCGGCCACACCGCGACGCTGGACGAGGTCGCCGCCGATCTCCGCGGCCGTCTGGTGGCGACCTTCCTCCGCGGCCCGGACGGGAGCCGGCCGTGCTTCGGCGGCACGACGCGGCTGCAGACCGACCCGCGCTGGCGAGACAACATCCTGTTCCACGAGTACTTCCACGGCGACAACGGGGCCGGACTCGGCGCCACCCACCAGACCGGCTGGACCGGCCTGGTCGTCGACCTGATCCGGCGACGCCACCGCGCGGTCCCGTCGACCGCCGATGTGGTCCAGCGACTGATCAGCGGATCATGACCGTCGTCTACGAGATCAACACCGCCGTCTGGCTCACCGAGCTGGGCGGCATCGGCCTGGGCGACGTCTCCGGCCCGGTGTGGGACGCGATCGCCGCGCCCGGGATCGACGCGGTGTGGCTGATGGGCGTGTGGCAACGCAGTCCGGCCGGCCGGACGATCGCCCTGCGCGACGAGGAGTTGGTCGCGAGCTTCCGCGACACGCTCCCCGACCTCCGGGACACCGACGTCCTCGGCTCGCCCTACTGCATCCGGGACTACCTGGTCGACGAACGATTCGGCGGTCCCGACGGGCTGGCCGCCGCCCGGCGTGCGCTCGCCGCCCGGGGCGTCAAGCTCCTTCTGGACTACGTCCCGAACCACGTCGCGCCCGATCACCGGTGGCTGACCGAGCACCCCGAGTACCTCGTGCCCGGCGACGGCATCGTGGTCGGTGAGCACGGCTTCGCCCTGGGCCGCGACCCGTTCTTCCCGCCGTGGCCCGATGTCGTTCAGCTCAACGCGTTCCATCCCGGCCTGCGGGCCGCCGCGGCCGAGACCCTGACGTCGATCGGCGCCCAGTGCGACGGGGTGCGCTGCGACATGGCGATGCTGTTCCTCAACGACGTCTTCGCTCGTACCTGGAATCTTCCGGCACCGACCGACGAGTTCTGGTCCGTGGTCCTCCGGCCCGTTCGCGCCGAGCATCCGGACATGCTGTTCCTGGCCGAGGCGTACTGGGGCACCGAACCCGCGCTGCTCGCACTGGGCTTCGACGCCTGTTACGACAAGACGCTCTACGACCACGTGGTGCACGCCGATCCGCGCGCGGTACGCGTCCACCTGAGCAGTTCGGAAACCGGCACCGTCCGGTTCCTGGAGAACCACGACGAACCCCGGGCCGCGGCCGTGCTGCCCGAAGGGCAGGAACGCGCCGCGGCCGTCGCCGTCGCAACCCTCCCCGGCGTGACCCTGTGGCACGAGGGTCAGTTCACCGGCCGGCGTGTCCGGGTACCGGTGTTCCTCTCCCGCCGCCCGGACGAACCGCCTGCCGAGTCGCTGCGCGACTTCTACTCCGACCTGCTCGCCACGGTGGACCGCCACGGCGATTGGCAACTGCTGACCTGCGAGGGCTGGCCCGACGACCCCAGCGCCGAGCAACTGCTGGCCTGGAGCTGGACCGGCACCGACGTGCGTCAGCTGATCGTCGTCAACTATGCGGACGCCCCGGCGCAGGGCCGTGTCCGGCTGGCGTGGGACGATCTGGCGGGTACGTCATGGACGCTGCGGGAACGGCTCTCGGCCACCGAGTACGTCCGCGACGGCGACGACCTGGCCGCCGACGGGCTCTACGTCGGGCTCACGAGCTGGGGCTTCCACTGGCTGTCCGTGTCGCGCTGAGCACCGCTTTCACCGCCGCGGCGATCGGGATGGCCATCAGCACACAGACGAGCCCGAGCAGCGCCCCGCCCGTCAGCGCCGCCATCTGCACGGCGTTGCGCAGTACCCGGGGCGCGATCACGTAGTTCTCCACTTGCTGTAGACGACGAAGAACACCGTCACCAGGAACGTCGCCGGCCAGAGCGTCGTCGTCACGACACTGACCCCGACGCAGACCGTTGCGCCGAGCGTGGCACCGATCATGTAGGAACCGACTTTCTCGGCGACGACCGTCAGCGCGTCGTCGAGCTGCGCGGGTGGCCGTCGTCCGCGGTGCGTGAACGCACTACTTTGCCGATGGTCGGATGTTCGGCGCAGAGCTATTTAGCGCCAACGAGGACGAGGGTGCGGCGGCTCTGTTTCGCTGCCACCTAGACGTCAACTACCGATACCAAACTTGCAGACCTTCTGTATTCTGGTTGCGTCATCGAGATGCGGTCGCAATCTTTCGGATTTGAAGTGCTAGCGACCGTCGGGACCTATAACCGCCGTAGCATTTGACTTCGGCGACATTTACGATCAGCATGCTCAACTCATCGCCGCCTTGATGTGACAAGCGCGGCGAGCCCGTTGAGATCGCTAGGATGGTATTAAAGTGCCGGAGGGGGCGGGCGTGTCAGACTGTCGTTCCCGAAAGCCACAGCGGGCGGTGTTGAGGATGTTACTCGCACCTGTCCGAAGCGGAACGACGGCCTTGCTTCACCAGATTTCTCAGAGTCCGGACGTCGATACGGCGACGGGTGTGATGCGATGGGGGTTGCGAGCTACCGGAAAGCCCGACTACGCCATATACACCATGAATTCGCAGCGTCCCTTTCTATTTCATAAAACCACATTCGGGCACCGGACTATCGAGGAGTGCTCCTACGAGCCATTCCGATGCACGTCGGATGTGGCGAGGACCCGGCCGGTATTTGTATTCCGGGATCCGCTTCAAACGCTGAACTCCTGGCGTTTGGCTCGGTGGATCGGGCCGGACCTAAGTCGCTTCTTCTTGGCATACCAGTGGACACTGACCCTCTTTCGGCGCTCGATGTCCGATTCGATGCCCACGCGATGTGTCACCTATGAGCATCTCGCTACGGAGTCCACTGTGGTGATGCCCCAACTCTTTGCGCACTGGGGGATCCCATACCACAAGAGCCTACTTGCGTGGCGGACTGCTCCTGGAGACGGAACTATTAGGCATCCTCACTTGATCGACCAGCGCGCCAAGTTGACGCAACAACTCCAACAAGGTATGCATCGAAGCCTGGCTACCGGTCCCGCCGATTTTCATCTCGTAGTAAATGACGTCGTACTTAACGATCGCGAAGTAGATATGGTGGAACGAGAATTCCGATCCGACTACCAAAACATCCACGCCTTAAGTCAACGGTTTTTCCCATCTGAACGAACGCGAATCGACGTCGCTCCCATGCCCGAGGTGACAGAACACTAGCTTGGAGTCGAAATTGCCCGCAGCATTTTACGCCCTCGCTGGAGCGCTAATCGGCGTCTTGGGCGCCCTTGCCGCTGATGTCCTTCGGGCGCGCCGAGAGGATCGCCGCCTTCGGGAATCAGCACCTAGGAAGGCGTGTGCGGAATTCATGGCTGCAATTTCGCAGATGCGTCATCTCACCTACGAATTACATCGGGATCTCTCAAACGATGATCTCATAAGCCGCAATCTCGAGGTACATATGCAAGCCCGTGCCGCTTATGAGCAGTTACGACTGACGTCAAACTCGGCCAAGACGCAAGAAGCCGGGCGTTACGTTCTTCGCTATGCCTATGGTCTGCTCCGCCTCGTCTTAGGACGGACCCTACGGGAGGATGAGTTGGACAGGCATCCCATCGAGCTCTTGGCCGACTGGCATCTGCGACTGCTGGTAGAAGTTCGCCGCGAAATGGGGTCGACGCAGCCAGAGGCGGTCTTCGGGGAGCCTCGAGAATGGATGACTTTTCCGGGATTCAAAACGTCGGCCGATGCGCAGGCTCTCCATACGACGACCTCCGACGGATAGACATGGAATTCGGACTTTCTTCGCCGCAGACACGGACCGGGATCATGGGCCTACAAGCTCTTCTGAGCCGGCCGCGCGACGCACTGATGGCGTTCGACTTTGACGGTGTCCTGGCGCCGATAACGGATGATCCAGCAACGGCGAGACCGGTCCCCGGTATTTTGGAGGTGCTTGGCCGACTGGGGGAAGTCGTCGGTTCTCTCGCAGTTATCACAGGCCGGACCGCAGCTGACGTGGTGAGCTGCGGAGGTCTTGCGGCGCTCACGCGCTACTCAGGTTTGACAGTGTTCGGCGTGTACGGACTACAACATTGGGACGCCAAATATCAACGATCGGTCGCAATCCCTGCGATACCCGGCGTTGCCGAGGCGAGTTCTGAGTTGTCGGAGGTGCTCGAGACGCTGGATTTGTCCGGCAAAGTGAAGGTGAATCACAAGGGCAGCTCCCTTGCTTTGCATCTGTCACAGGCGGAGTCATACCCGCGGCTTCACGATCGGCTCGCCGAGCTCGCAGCGCGCCACGACCTCGTGCTTGAGGCTGGTAAAACTGTCCTGGAGCTAATCCCCCCTGGTGTGGACAAGGGCACCACTCTCATGTCGTTCGCGTTGAGGCGCGCGGCGTCGGTTGTTACCTATTTCGGCGACGACTTGAGCGACGTCGCGGCCTTCCGTGCTGTAGACCAGTTGCGGGAGAGCGGAGTCGCGGGAATACGAGTCGGTGTCGGTCCACCGGATTCCTTCGAACTTCACGATTACGTCGACATGACGATCAGCGGGCCGAGCGGCGTTCTGACGTTCCTCCGAGAACTTGTAAATTCGTTGACGAGAACGGAATAGCCGGGACCGGCGTCGATATCCTCACGTTAGCCGAATACGCCAGTCTCGGTAGCTGTGCTTGCTTGAGGTTTCGTTGCAGAACACCTGCTTGTCCCGTGTAATGTCGAGGTTTCCAATCGGCGCTGGGTCCTAAATCCGAACGCACGACCATGGCCCGCGGAGCGGTCGTACTCAACTGGCGCTGACAATCGGTCGGCGAACGCCGTCCTTGAAATGGGGTGTAGAAGCTCGTCCACAGGCCATCACGGGGATTGGCTTCGTAGGCGACTTAGGAAACGACCTCTCGTAGCCGCCGTTCGTCCGTGTGGCCCCCCGGCGAGCTACTTTTTGGTTTCGGCCTCTCCGTCGATCTGCCCTTTGTGGATCAGCCAGAGCCATGTTCCATCAGGTTGGCGGCGGCCGGAACTACGACCGCGCCAAGCCCCCGGAGAAAGTCGCGACTCCGCGAACAAACCCGCTCAGGGACCCGCGCCGTGGAACCAGATGCCGGCAACCGCTAACACGGCGATGCCCAGGAGGGACATGCGTTCGAACAAACGCAGTGCCTGGTCTTCTGGCAGATCTTCGCCGCGGGGCAATATCGGTCGACTCAAGAGCTCGAAGCGGCTGGCGTCCGCAGACTGGCCGCCCGCCGGAGCGGAGTTGGTGCTCGGGCTGCGTGGGGCGATGGACACCAGGTAGAGGCCCGGGGCGATTACTCCTGCTACGCCGGCGAAGAGCAGTTGGGAGGCCGTTGGCGCAATGTCATACCCAGCGGCGACGACGAACGCTAAGACAGTCGTATAGAGATGAAGAAGGACTACGAGACCGGCATCGTTGTCCGGCGCGAGGGCCGTGAGAAATGCCAGCACTCCGTGTTGTGGACAACGACGAAGCAAAGTCGACGTTTGACAACGTCATGGGGCCCGGCCGCGAAGGCCAGTAGGTCAGGTTGATTTGGGACTTGGTGTCGCTGTCGGTGTCCGCGCAGAGGTTGGGCTGGGCGGCGGAGTCTTCCAAGGCTGAACACAAACGACCCTAGGATTTGAACAATCGATAACTGCTGTGCGGTCTGTGCTGACCGTGCGGTTTGTCTTGTCCGGCGAATAGATCAGAAGCGGGAGAAACACGACCGTCAAAATGAGTAGCACCCCAACGGCCACTAATACCCATGCATATGTTGGCCTTGAGGGTCTGGGGTATTTCGGCGGCGACACTAAGGCTCTGGGCTCGGGGGCCTCACGATTCTGCTTTGAGAACCTGAAGCCAGCCGCTTGAAAGGCCGGAATTGCCTCACTTTTGGTTCCGTCAATCAGAAGGCGTATCACGACGCGGTCACCCGGATTCAATAGAAGCGGGCTCACAGCTACGGACTTCTCGGTCTCCTCGGCTAGGGTAAGCGGGTGCGGATTCCCGTCGTGATAAACGAACTCTGCCGTGGCGGCACGGATTGCACCTTCAATGAGGGCGATAGTGGGTGCCTTCGCCATGTCGGTAGCCCGCAGCTCCACGTCGCCGACATTCTCAAATTCGATGGTGACTAGGCGAGGGAGTTCCAACTTCTCGTCGCCTAACATGACTACCAGTTTGGCGAGATGCGGGCTCCGCCCCCTAGTCATGACAAGGGCGTCCGAAGTCTTCCTCCAGCCGATCTGCTTGTTGGCCTCTCGGACGGCTTTCTCATAATTCTGGACGGCTACTTCGTAGTTCCGCTTGGCTATTCGGTAGCTCCGGAAGGCAATGATTGCGACCACGATCGCGATCGCGGCGGCGACCCACCCTGAAGCCGGCCCAGGCTCCACAGTCATGTCCAACTCCAGCGTTAGCGCGAGCGAGATTGCTGCATAGAACCACGCACCTGTTCGTATGCCACACCCCGGGCCGCTCGGCGATGGCGTGTCACCTGAATGGACGATGAGTGTGCCTTCGGTCTGGGCCAGTTGGTAGCTGGCGCCAGGGCTGCGAGCAGGTCGCGCAAGTGATGCAACCTTCGATCGTCGATGAGCACCCCACCGTGCTCTCCTCGCGGTGACTAGATGGTGGCGAAGAGGGATCAACGGGACAGCGAGAACGGCAGGCCAAAGGTGTCCCGATTCTGGGCACGTCCAAGATCAGGGGCAAGGCACTCGGCGTATGGCTTCCGCGGCCGAACATCGACAGCCACTTCGGCCCCGTCCACATGGCAGCGATGGTCTACCGTAGGCCCGCGAACGTCAGGGGTAACAGGTCGACTAATGGAGGCCCGGTTGAGGACGCTTTCTGAGCGCACTCCGTCCTCCTTACCCTGGGACGACTTCGACCCTCTCGCCTATGCCGAGGAAAACTACAGGGGCGTCAGGGACGTCAGGGACCTCGAGTGGAGCTGGCAGGCGGACGCAGCGGCCGTTGCAAGCCTGCGCGGGGCCAGTCAGGCGCGGCGGCGCGACGCGTGCGCGCAACAGCAGGCAAGCCCGCGGCCGATTTCACGACACCCGCGGCACCTCGGACCCACTCTGATCGCTCGTTTATTGACGTCGTGTGTCCGCGTCGTCCGAGGTCCCAACCTTCCGCGAGATGTGCCGACATCGAACCGGCCGACTCGCGGGTACCTCGCGCTGACCTGATCGCCAACTAGATCCCCGAGCGCGGGGCCCCGCAACTATTCTTGCGAGGTCCCATCCAATGGCGCTGGTCGAAATCAGTTCTCCCTTTTCCGAGGCGTCCAATCCGCTACTATGGACCGCGATCGGTACCGCCATCACGTTTCTGCTGTTCCTTGCTGTTGCCGAGGGCGTCGCGCTGTTCCACCCGACTGAGGAAGTCCGGGCGCGGGCTCATGAGATCCTGCGAGACCTTTTGCAGTTTCTTTGCGACGTTCTGCGCTTCCTCTTTCGGAGCATCCGGTAATCGCCCCCGGCTGTCACCTCGGCCGATCGCGACGCTGCCCCGATGACGCTGCAGTGCGTCGCGCGGTTCGCGCTTGGCCGGGGCGACCCTGGAACTGATCGCCGACACGATGAACAACCAGGCCTCCTTCGACGCCCGGCTGGGGCGGTCGATAGTGGGCATCCCACGTGCCTCGGCTGCTGCACATCCGATGACGCCCTGGACTTTGGGACGCCAAGGCCCCGTCCGCCGGGCGACTCGGAATTCCAGTTAACGTCTTATGGCCAGGGCCCGGTTTGGATGTAAGTCGACAGCCGAACTTATTCTCATGCCGCCGTTAGCCTCGATCTTTCGCGCGCCGGTTGAGGTCGGTTGACGCTTGCGGTGGGGAGTGTTTCCAGCGGCCTGGAGCGGTGTGGGTGTGGCTGGGTCGCCCCGTCTGGTGGTTCCGGGGTGTTTGTCGGGTTCCACGGCCCGGGGTGGTGTCGTCCTTTCTTTGCTCGTAGGTGCCGTAGAGGCTGGTCAGGGTCCTGGTAGCGCGGTCAGCCGGTGCCAGGCGGTGAGGATCAGCCCGGTCCAGGGCCAGTGTTCAGCGAGTTTGAGTCTCGTGCGGCGTCCGGATCGGGTCAGCCGCGCGGCGGCGGAGAAGATCCTGGTCCGCAGGGTTTTCGGTTCCCACCGTCGGGCGTCATGCCCGGTGAGGGCGAGGGTCTGGGTCCAGGCGAGCAGGTCCAGGGCGATCACGACGAGTTGACACCAGATCTGGTTGCCGGCGAACGAGCGCAGCGGCAGGTTGGTCAGGCCGGTGTCTTTCGCGTTGCGGATGCGGTCTTCGCAGCGGGCCCGCCGTCGATGCCGTAACTCCAGGTCAGCCAGCTGCCCGGACGGGGTGTTGGTGGCGAACGCGGTGATGCGGTGGCCGTCGACGTCGGTGATGCGTAGCTGAGCTCCAGGGTGCGGGCGCTCTTTTCGCAGGATCACGCGCATGCCCGTGGGCCAGCCAGTCAGCTCCAGCAGGCCGGTGATCTCGCAGACCCACGCGCCGGGCCGGGGCCGTCCATCGGCGTCGACCGCGGGGCTCCAGGCGTCGGCCGGGATGAGCGGGATCACCGCGGCCATCGGCTCGGTCAGGGTGAACCCCACCGAGTACGACAACGCGCGTCCAGGCTGGTTGAGCCAGGTCAGGAACTCTTTCGTGCCGCCGGCAGCGTCCGCGCGGATCAGCGTGGCCCGGCCCCGCCGCCGGGCCGGTGGGAGCTGCGCGAGCGCGAGGCGGGTGAGCGTGATGTGGTCGGCGGCGGTATTCGAGCCCGCGTTACCTGGGCGCAGGATCACCCCGCCGGTCTCCCCGGTCCCGTCCTGCCCGTGGTCGATGAACGCCCAGAGGGGATGGAACCCGAACCCGGATTTCCAGGTCGCCGCGGCGCCTTCCTTCTCCGAGTGCGCGGTGACCAGCGTCGCGTCCAGATCCACGGTCAGTGTCTGTCCGGGCTGGTCGGGTGACCGGTCACCGGCCAGCGCCCAGGCACGTGAACGAGCCTGGGCCTGAGCGGCACGTAACGCTGCCAGGACCCGATGGGAGTCCGCGGCCAGCGCGGCGATCAGGCGGGACACCGTTGGATCGGAGGCCACCGGCCCGAACACGCCTGGTTCGGCGCGCAGCAGGGTTCGGTGCGCAGCAGGCCGATGTCGGCCAGACAGTCCCCGCCCACCGCGAGCGCGACCGCCAGGTCCAGCACGATCTTGCCCCGGTCATGGACCGCTCCGGGAAGCCGGAACGGGGCCAAGGCCTGCGACAACGCCGTATCTAGACCGGTCACACGGGCAGTCCGGGTCAGCAGCACCCCACCCGCGTGCGAAACGACACCACGACCGCCGCCCTCAACAACCATCACCGGATACAACCCGGTACTCTTCTTCACCTGAAAGGTGCTTCTCCCACTGCGCGAATACGGACTTCAGCAATCCCCATTCTCGCAGGTCAGAAGCACCTTTCGCTATCCACAAGCGACACTCACGTGATAGCCCGAGGTTAGTCGTTTGAGGCGTGGGCAGGTACCAATCACGCGAAGCGGCCAGAGCCGGGAAGCATACTGTGCTCACCGGCCCTCGGCCTAAGGTCGTCACCTGCAGGTGAAGGGCTCGCCGCAGTCTGGCGCACTTCGTAGGGTGGTCCCCTCGAGTCCAATGGCGGTGGTCAGTCCGCGGTCCTCAAGACGCGACGTACGGCCAGCAATTCGAGCGGGCGGGACATACCGGGTGCGCGCCGGTCAGCTCTCGCCAGCCGTTCGGTCATCCGCTCCCCGTCATGGTGCGGCGCTGGGCAGAATGCGTCACATGGTCGACGACGCCACCGACACCGCCAAGACCGCCGCCTTTCGAGAGTTCGAAGAGAACCTCGCCTACGCCCGCGAGATCGTCCAGGGCGGGCAGTGGCTGGAGAAAGGAAAGGTCGGCGGCTTCGAGGTCACCGCGCTCTACCGGGCAGCGTGGATGCAGGCAATGACCGCGGTTGACCGCTGGGTGCACCGCGAACTGTACGAACGGGCCGTGGCGATCGCGGTCGCGCCCCAGGCCCAGCGCCCCAAGGCGTTTCTCAAGCTCCAGATCCCGATGGACCTGTTCGAGGACGTCCTGCACAACGGCGCCTACCTGTCGGACCGCTTCACCGACTTCCTGCTCGGGAAGTTCGGCTATCAGTCCTTTCAGAACTACCGCAAGATCGAGGAGGCACTGGCTCACGTCGGGCCTACGAAGATCTGGGGACCGGTCGCCGAGCGGCTCGGCATGGCGACTCAGGACCTTCAGGGCCGGTTGGGCTCGATCGTGGACCGGCGGAACCACATCGCCCACGAGGCCGACCGGGATCCGGATAACCATGGTCAGCGGCTACCGATGAGCGCTGATCAGGTGACCGACGTGATCGACTTCCTGTTGCGGGTGGTCACCTCGCTGGAGGACGTGCTCGGGCCGGCCCCCGAGGCACCGGCCATCCGGCGACCGGGTGTCAACCTGACCCGGGAGCCGGGGAAGCGGGTGTGGACCAGACACGACGTGGACAGCGCGGTCGCCGAACTCGCCACGCGGGACGCCGCCACGGCCGAGGCCCTGCGCCGGCTCCTCCAGCACGCTGACGCCCACGGCGCGAGCTTTAAGGGTGGCACCGGCCCCGATCCGTCAGCCGGGCTGCATTACCCGAATATCAGCAAAGAGCGCCGGTCGCTGTGGTCGCTGTACCTGACACCGGCCAAGCCGTCGATCACGCTGAGCATCGGCTCCCTGCTCTGGGTCGACGAGAAGGTCGCACGCCAATTCCTGACGACTGCCCGTCATACCCCCGAATTGGACGCCGTCCTGATCGAGCCCGATGAAGCCCTGCTCCGCCGATATCCGACGGTCGCACTGCGGCCGTTAGCGACGCGGGTGGCCGCGATCGACGGCCTCCTCGCCGCGTTCGACGCCGTCCTGTACCCGGACGGCCAAATCAGCGGCCGGGGAGCCTGAGGGTAGGAGAGTCGAGTGCCCGGGGAGCGAGATCGGTCGCTAGCGCGGATCGAGCTAGACGACCTACGTCGACTGGCCGCACTTGCCGCCGAAGCAGAGGCGGATCTCTTCCGACGAAACCCGAGCCGTTCGGGCCGCTACGCAGACCGCCTACTGGGCCGTGCCCTATGCCAGGGCGCGGCGATGCATTACCTGGACGGAAACAACGGCGTCAAAGACTTCGATGTCTGGTCTTTCTACGCCGAGCACGGCAGCTGGCCTTTCCCTGCTCGCTGGCGCGGGACACAAGATTTCGGACCATCGAAGTTCGGCAGATGGTCCGGCGATCCGCTGACCTACTCGGGTAGGCGAGTAGATCTCCTCGGACGATCCCTTCCTTTCCAGCTCGGCTCAGATCCGGCAGTCGCCCTGCGGAGCTATCTCGCGGGCCGCCGGACCGTGTCAGCAAAAGCCTTAGCCGCCAAAGCGGTCGTTCTAATTGACCCAGCCGATCGCGTCGGCGAGGTCGTGTGGCCAGTCGCCGATCTGTGAGTTGACACTCGCTCATGCCGCTGTCAGTGCGCGCCGTGGCCGTTGTTCGACTGGGTGCAGTGGTTCGTGGGCCGGGCTTGGCCAAGGTCACACCAGGCGTGGCCGGATAGCGAGCCACGCGCGGAGCCGGTCGGCGAGGTCTGGATCATCGAGGTGGGCCAGGTGTCGTTCGGCCGCGTTGACGAGGTTCTTGGCGTGCCGTAACTCGAGCATCTCTTGGTGCTCCAACGTGTGCAGGTCCCGCGGGTCGGGGTACACAGCGACCTGGTCGAGGGACACGGGCAAAGCGTCCAGGCACGCCCGTACCACGGTGTCCGCGGACGGCAGGATCGACATGGCCATTCCGGCGTCGCGCATCTGCGACACGTAGTACGCCATTCGCACCGCAACCTCGCGCGGGCCGAGCGCGGAAGGCTCACGTGCCTGGTCCAACAGCCATATCTTCAGCTGCGACCATGCTGGCCGCTCCGCCGGCCGGTCCTTCCACCGCTCATCGATTAGGAGCAGTACGTGTAACCACCAGTTCGGTGCTGAGAACTCGGGCCGACGGTGTGCGAGCCATCGCTGGCGCGGGTCCTCGTCCGCTCCGACCAACTGGTCGAGATCCCCGCCCAGGACTGTCTCGTCTCGCACCTCGACACAATGATGCCCGTACGCGGTGAGAGCAAGTACGCGCCCACGGCCCACGGAAACGTCCCAGCCTCCGCGAGGCGATGCCCTGATTGCCGCCAGGTCGGCCTCCCTCGGCGCTTCGGTGATTTTCTTTCGCCCTCGAGGGCGACCGGTTGCTCGGGCGCGCCTCAGGGCGGAGTTGCTGGTTGAGCTTCCCGCCGGAGATGGCTCGGTCAGGATGTTGCCGATGGTGCCTGGAGCGGAGATTTACGGCTGGAACAAGTCGTTTGCCGGTGCACCCTCCAGCGTGAGGACGAGCGAGGGGATCGACGCGCCGTCGAGCTGTTCGCGGATGATGTCGGCATGGCCGGCGTGACGGGCGACCTCCTCGATTTGGTGGGTGAGGTAGTAGCGCAGCCGGCGGCTGCTCGGTGAATCGGCCGCACCACGGCGCCGGTGGCTCTAGCGATGGCGCTTCGGGATCGGCCGCGGCGAACGCTCTTACGGGGCCCGGGGCGTCGTGCCCGTGGCATACGCGGTCTTCGCCTTTCTGCTCGGCGTCACAGCCGGAATGTTGCTGCGCCGGGTCGTCCCGGCGATCGCAGTGACGCTGGTGATCTATGCGGTCGTGATGGCGATCATGCCGCTCTGGGTGCGGGCGCACCTGGTCCCGGTCGAGCACGAGACGGTCGCGCTCGACGTCCACGACCTGCGCGGGATGTCGGTCAACGTCGACAACACGAGGGTCTTCGAAGTCTTCGGCCAGCAGGCCGAAAGGGGCATGGAACGTCAGCAACCGCACGATCACCAGCGACGGGTCGACGTTCAACGGTCGCGCTCCGGACGCCATGACCTGCGGACCGAACGGCACCGTACCCAAGTGCGAGGCGTGGCTCGGATCGCTCGGCCTGCGACGGGACCTCCAGTGGCACCCCAACAGCCATTTCTGGCCGCTGCAGTGGACCGAAACCGGGCTTTTCCTCGGCCTCGCCGCCGTGCTCACCGGGTTCTGCTTCTGGTGGGTCGATGCTGGTGGCCGATCGGAGGGGGTGTCAGAAGGGCTCGAACCCCGAGCGGAACCATTCGCTGAGGGTGAGTTCTCGGGCGATCTCGGTGTGGGAGAGGCCGCGGCCCATCAGGGCGAGGACCTCCAACTCGCGGGGCGTCAGCGCGGAGAGTTCCGGGTGTGTCGACGGCGCCGCCGGGAAACCAGGGGAGATCACTGGGGTTTCCCGACCGCCGGCCGGGTAGCCGCCCGTTCGGCGGCACTCCGCCCGATGCAGAACTCGTTCCCCTCCGGGCCGGCGAACACCACCCACCCGGTCCCGTCCGACCGACGTCGATCGTCCAGCACCGTCGCCCCCAGACCGGTCGCTCGCTCGATCTGTTCGTCCCGCGTCGTCGAGGTCGGCCACAGGTCGCACTGGATGCGATTCTTCGCCGACTTCCCGTCCGAAACGCGCAGGAACAACAACCCGGGCCGGCTGCTCCGTCGTCGCGACTCAGGACCAGCCAGGCCTCGTTAGAAGTGTCGGGCGGCCGGCGGCAGGTCCCCGATCACGGTGATCCGTGCGGCGGGGCCGCGCTAATGCAGCACTACGAGCAGATCGGTCCGGTGCCGCAGTAGAGCGGCACCGGACCGGCATGCTCCCGGGCTCAGGCGGGTACGAGAACCGGTTCCGCGGTGACGTCGGACTTCCGCGTGTTGATCAGGATCAGGGTCAGCACCGTCGCCGCGGCGATCAGCCCGGCACCGACCGCGAAGGCCACGTGATAGCCGTGGATGCTGGCCGCCGACGCGGCACCGGCCGAGGGGTGGTCGACCAGGTACGCGCTCACCGCGCTGGCGAACAACGTGTTCAGCAGCGCCGTTCCGAGCGCGCCGCCGAGCTGTTGCGACGTGTTGAGCAGGGCACTGGCGACGCCGGCGTCGTGCTCGCCGATGTTGGTCAAGGCCAGGCTCGACGTGGAGACGAAGAACAAGCCCAGGCCGAGACTGATCAGGATCTCCGCCGGCAGCACGTGGGCACTCCAGCTGGTCGTCTCGGTCAGGGTGACCAGATAGGCCAGCCCGACGGTGGCCAGCACACCGCCGACGACCGTCAGCACCTTGGGTCCGACCCGGGGCAGCAGCGAGCTGGCGATGGTGGCCGAGACGACGATCCCGGCGCTGAACGGGAGGAACGCGAAGCCCGACTTCAACGCGCTGTAGCCCAGGTTCTGCTGCATGTAGTACGCCAGGAACAGGAACATCGCGAAGAGGCCCGCCCCGACCAGCAGCGATCCGCCGAGCGCGGCGCCTCGGTTGCGGTCGAGCACGATCCGCATCGGCAGCAGCGGGTGGCTGGTACGGCTCTCCCAGACGACGAACCCGACGAGCAGGACCGAGGCACCGGCCAGCCAGCCGAGGGTGGTTCCGTCGGTCCAGCCCGAACCCGGCTTCGCGGCCTCGGTGAAACCGTAGACGAGGGCGGCGAGACCAGCGCTGACCAGGACCGCGCCGGGGACGTCGTAGCGAGTGTCACCGTGGGCCCGGCTGTCCTTCACCAGCGGGATCGCGGCCAGCGCGGCGAACAGCGCGATCGGGACGTTCACCAGCAGGCACCAGCGCCAGCTCGCGTACTCCGTGAGCACGCCGCCGAGGATCAGTCCGATCGCCGCGCCGCCGCCGGAGATCGCGCCGTACACGCCGAAGGCGCGAGCCCGTTCGCGGGCATCGGTGAACATGACGGAGATCATCGAGAGGGCTGCTGGGGCGAGCAGTGCGGCGAAGGCGCCCTGCAGAGCCCTGGCCCCGAAGAGGGTGAGACCGCTCTGGGCGGCGCCGCCGAGCGCGGAGGCCGCGGCAAAACCCGCCAGCCCGATGAGGAATGCCTTCTTACGACCGGTGTAGTCGGCGATCCGGCCGCCGAGCAGGAGCAGACCGCCGAACGTCAGGGTGTAGGCGGTCACCATCCATTGGCGGTCGGCGTCGCTGATGTCGAGGGCGTGCTGGGCCGACGGCAGGGCGATCGTCACGATGGAGGCGTCGAGGACGACCATCAGCTGAGCGATCGCGATCACCCCGAGCGCCCACCACCGCCTCGGGTCGACCGGAGAAAGGTTGGGGTCCGACTCCTCGGCCGGCGTCTGCGCCTCGCCGGGCGGGTCGCCGATATCGGAAAGGGTCATGGTGCAGCTGTCCTTCGTCTGTGTCGTCAGGCCCCAGCGGGGCCAGCACCGAGGGACCCGGCGCGCGAACCGGTCGTCGTTGCCCGGCTAAGTGGAGAAGTAACTCAACTTCCGTCCCGCACAGTAGCCGATAAGTGGAGAGGCTTGTCAACTTTAGGAACGTCTCTCAAGTTCGACTGGACGGGCACCCCGCGGCGGACTACGCTCTCGCCGTGAGCACCACGGGTGAGGCCGGGCCGGCGGTCAGGCCGCTGCGACGCGATGCCGAGCGCAACCGGCAACGCATCCTTCGCGCGGCCCACACCCTCGTCGCCGAGAAGGGACTGGCGCTCAGCCACGACGAGCTGGCTGAGGCGGCCGATGTCGCCGTGGGCACCGTGTACCGACGTTTTCCCGACAAGGCCTCGCTGTTCGAGGCGCTGTTCCGCGACGAACTCGACCGGATCGTGGCGCAGGCCGACCACTGGTTGACGATCACCGATGCCTGGCAGGCGCTCGAGAGGTTCATGGTCGATCACCTCGAGATCCAGGCGACCAACCGGGGCTTCAAGGATCTGATGCTGCAGTCCGCCGAGCAGTTCGACCTGATCTGCTACTTCCAGCAGACCATCGTGCCGATCATCGAGGAGCTGGTGGAGCGGGGGCACGAGGCTCGGGTGCTGCGGCCCGGCGTCTGCGTCCAGGATTTCGTGGTCGCCTCGATCATGGTCGGCGCCGTGATCGACAGTGCCCGCGACGTCAACCCGGATCTCTGGCGCCGCTACCTGGCCGGTCTCCTGGACGGATTCCGGGCCGTGTACCCCGCCCCACTGCCGGGTTCGCCCCCGACCGCCGACGAGGTGGACCTGATCAAGCGTGGGTGCGCTCCGCCGATGCGCTAGAGATTGCCGCGCCATTCGTCGGCCAGCAACGCGTAGTAGTAACCGTCCATCCACTCGCCGGACGGGTGCAGTCCGTCCAGCACGGTGTGCGCCTCCCGGCGCATCCCCACCCGTTCCATCAGCCGATACGACGGCGTGTTGGCGGCGAAGCAACTCGCGAATACCCGTCGCAATCCTAATTCTTCGAAGCAGATCCGGATCGCGGCTTCGACGGCCTCCGTCGCGTAGCCCTTCCCGGTCTCTTCCGGTCGTAGCGACCAACCGAGTTCGGCCTGGACGCCCTGCGCCTGCGACATCATGCGCAGCGGAGCCCAGGCATCCTCGATTTTGATCATCACCTCGCCGATGATCGCGCCGGCTCGTTCGATGAGCAGCAACACGCCGAACCGTTCGGGCGCGGCGAACCTGGTGTGGAAGTCGTCCGGAGGATCGCCCATCCACTCGACGACGTTGGGCAGTGAACGATACGAGAGGACGTCGTCGGCGTCGTCGGGCCTGGCCCGCCGGAGCGTCAGCCGCGCGGTGGAAACCGGCCAGGAAACGTCGTCGAGCTGGTGGGGCATTACTCCATTGTGACGAGAAGAGCGCCGGTACCGGGTCGTCGGTCCGACTCCTGACCCGGACGTGGAGCGGCCCGGAACGCGTGTTCGCGTTCCGGGCCGAGGCGTGCGGGGTAGTTCCGCGGGTTGTGTTCCCGTCCTGGAACTAGGTTCCCGCTGAATGCGCGCAACCTCGTTCGGGTGATGACGCCGCGAACGTTCGGTTCACAACACTTACGCCTCGCCGTTCCAGTCCGGCTCGATGCGGACGACCAGGCCCGCGCCGTGGTCCGTGGCCTGGCCTTGCGACAACGCCAGGCGCACCATCGTGATCCAGCGACGCTCCCAGTCCCGGTCGGGTCCCGTCCCCTCTTGGACGGCCCGGGCGTGAAGCTCTGTGGTGTTCAGGAGCGCGGTGCCGTCTTCGTTCATCCGGCCCAGCCCGGCGGATCGGAGAGTCGCGTCGACGACCGTCGGCGCGCAGGTTGAGAACACGTGCAGCTGCTCGAGATCCTGCGCCTCTTTGAGTTCGACCGAGTGTTCTCCGACAACGACGATCATGAATTTTCCTCCTGGATCACATACGCGGCTGGTCGGCTGGAGTGCTGCGTCTCTTCGTGGGCTGAGGTCAACGTCGATAGCGCGGTGGCTTGGGTGGTTTTGCGGGCTTTCGACGCAGGCGGGCCAGTCGCCTCGACGTGGTTGCGGGCGGCGGCGATGGCCTCGGGTGTCGTGTCGAAGCATCGGTGGGCGGTTCGCAGCCTGGGTAGCAGGCCGACCGCGGTCAGGGTTCGTTCCTGTTCGGCCCGGACGCCGGAGAGGTAGACGGTGCTACCACCGGTCTCGAGCCGATCGACGAGGTCACGCAGTACGAGCCCGCCGGTGGTGTCGAGAGCGGTGACGTGCGACAGGCGCAGGACCACGACCTGCGCGGGGTCGGCAATGTCGAGCAGAAATCGGTGGGCAACGGCGAAGAACAGAGGCCCGTCCAGCCGGTAGACGACGATGTGCTCGGCCAGCAAGTCGGCCTCGGGAGGCGACGGGCTGCCCTCGAACGTCTCGGTCCGCACGCTCGCCGACCGCGCGATCGCGCGGAGGGCCGCGATCATCGCCGCGACGAGTCCGATCACGACTGCGGTGACGACGTCGACCGCGAGGGTGAGCGCGGCGGTGACGGCGAGGACCAGACCGTCGGCACGGGACGCCCTCCAGAACACCGCGACCGTGCCGAGTCCCACCATCCGCACGGCTGTGGCCATCAGCACCCCCGCCAGAGCGGCCAGCGGAATCTCTGCGACCACCGGACCCGCGGCCAGCATGATCGCGGCGAGAATCACGGCGTGGCTGAGCGCCGCGACCCGCGAACGGGCTCCGGAGCGGACGTTGACCGCGGTCCGGGCGATGGCCGCGGTCGCGGGCACGCCGCCGAACAGCGGGGCCGCGAGATTCGCCAGTCCCTGGCCGAACAGTTCCCGGTCGGGGTCGTGGCGGGAGTCGACGCTCATGCCGTCGGCGACCGTGGCCGACAGGAGGCTCTCCAACGCGGCGAGGGTCGCGACCGCGACGGCGGGGAGGACCAGCGCGGGTAGCGCGTCCCACTGGATGAACCCGACGGTCGGCGCGGGCAGCGTCGAGGGCAGTGCGCCGATCCGGGGGATGTCCCAGTGAGCGGCGTCAGCGAGCACGGTGGCTACGACGACAGCCGGTAGGGAGAACGGAATCCCGGGGCGCCAGCGACTGCCGGCGAGAATCGTCACCACCACGCCGGTCGCCAAGCCGATCGTGGTCCAGTCCGGGTGCGCCGCCGACCGGGTGAGGGCACGGGCGGCGAGCGCGACCACGTTGCCCGGCTCGCTGTGCACGCCCAGTGCCGCGGGCACCTGCTGGAGGAAGATCACGGCGGCGATCCCGACGGTGAAACCCTCCACCACCGGTGCCGGTACTAGCCGGATGTAACGGCCTATCCGGAGCAGTCCGGCGCCGACCAGGAGCAGACCGGCGAGCAGGCCCACGGTCAGCACTCCGCGAGTGCCGAACTCGGCGATGATCGGCACCAGCACGACGGTCATCGCGCCGGTCGGGCCGGAGACCTGCAGGTTCGATCCGCCGAACACCGCGGCGACCGCTCCGGCGACCACAGCGGTGACCAGTCCGGCGGCCGCACCCGCTCCGGAGGCGACCCCGAAGCCCAGCGCCAGCGGCAACGCGACGACGGCCACCGTCAGTCCGGCCAGAAGATCCTTGAGCGGCTGCCGGCGGGCCGCCTGCAGGTCCGCACGCGAGGGCAGGAGGGACAGCAGCGCCGATCCGGTCCGCAGCCACCGTCCTGGGGCGCGGCCGGGCGTCACCGACCCGCCGAGTCGACCGTAGCCGCGGGCCGGCTGTCGTCGGTGTCCGGTTCCTGCTGCGCCTCCAGCGCCTCCAGCAACTCGACGTGTCCGACGAGCATTTCGGTGAGGATTCGGCGCGCCGCGCGCATCAGGTCGGCGACGTCGGGACCGGCCAA
The DNA here is from genome assembly GCF_044454545.1 of Cryptosporangium sp. NPDC051539. Taxonomy (NCBI): domain Bacteria; kingdom Bacillati; phylum Actinomycetota; class Actinomycetes; order Cryptosporangiales; family Cryptosporangiaceae; genus Cryptosporangium; species Cryptosporangium sp. NPDC051539. Next base: position 501,766 of record NZ_JBITDV010000002.1, read on the forward strand.
CGCGTAGGTGACCGCGGTGCCCTCGCGCCTCGAGGTCACGATCCCGGCGCGTCGTAACACCCCCAGCTGCTGGGACAAACTCGACGCCTCGATGTCGATCTCGGCAAGCAGTTCACGGACCTGCCGGGGTCGCTCTCCTAGCAGCTCCAGCACACGGATCCGGACCGGATGCCCCAGCATCCGGAAGAACTCCGCTTTCGCCTGGTACAGCGGAACCGCCATGCACCCCTCCTGCCCCAACGGCCACAACTTAGTGATTGAAGAAGTCTTCAATCAAGCAATTCGTCACTCAGGCAACTGTGCTCTCCGTCACGTGCCCGGTCGGAACGCGGCCACATCGCCGGCCCGCTCCTGGCCGAGGAGCCCTCGCTCGGCAGGCGGCGACCGGGCTGGTGGGGTACGTCTAACCGCAGGCCTTCGGACTTTCGGCACAAGGTCAGTACTACGAAATCAGTGGCGGAGGCGACTTCGCCCCGGACGTGGAGCGGCCCGGAGCGCGGTTTCGCGTTCCGGGCCTTCGCTTCTCGGGGAGGTCAGCTGCAGTAGCTGTAGTCCCAGCAGTCGTTGTAGTGGCGCTTCTTGTGGTGGCGACGACGCGGCCGGCAGTCGTAGTCGTAGCTGTCGTTGCAGTCGTACGAGTAGTCGTAGTCGTAGCAGCCGCTCATGTCGTCCAGCCTCCTGAAGTTGTTCGGCGGGGTGTGTCCCCGTCCTGGAACTACCTTCTCGCCGAACGCGCCCCCGCTCGATCGTCGGGATGACGTCGTGACTGTTCAGTTCGCAACACTCGGTCCTGCCGCGCCTCGGAGCGAATACGCCTGGTTCGCCACAGAGCGGATGGGTATCAGCAGAAAGGAACCGCTCCGCAGCGAAGGGTCCTCCGATGGCCGCTCCCGACATCCGCTCGCTGTTTCGCTCCGGTCCGGCCCGCACGGTGGCCGTCGTCGTCGCGCTGATCGTGGCGGCGCTGATGGTCCGCGGTGCGGCCGGCGGCCGCGACACCGCGTCCGACGGACCGGCCTCCGGCACCGCGCAGCCCGTGGCTCCGGCCGAGGTGACCGGCAACGGACAGGTGGTGATCGGCGGCGCAGTCGTCGTGCCCCACCCGGCCGACGAGGACGCCACCTTGCGTTCCTATCTCGGACGCGACGCCGAGGCCCAGCAGGTGCTGGTGCTCTCGGTCCCGGCTGACGAGGGCTTCTGGGTCGGCAGCGGCCCGCTCGATCGGATCTGGGTGCAGATCTCCGGTGCCGGCGAGTCTCCGCTGGTCGTCCGCTCCGGTCAGCACGTCAGCTTTACCGGGACCGTCGTCGCGCACGACAGCGGATTCGCCGCCCGGGCCGGCGTCACGATGCTCGAAGGCGCCTCCCGATTGACCTCGGAAGGTGCCCATCTGCGGGTGCCGCGCTCGAGCGTGGTCCTCGCCGGGTGAGCAGACCGCCTGCTGCGGATGGCTTGTTCGGTCGCCCCCGCGGCTCGGACGTGGAACGGCCGGCTCCGCCGTCCCCGTGAATGGCGGAGCCGCCCCTCGAGCGGTTGCGCTCCGTCCTACCGGACGGATAGGAAAGCACCCGGGAGTTCCTGGCGACGGCGGAGCAGCGCGGGGGAGGAAGTCGGCACGAGAATGTCCACCTCGGGCGAGCAGGTGCGACTACAGATCCTGGGGCCGTTACGGGTCTGGCGGGGCGGCGTCGAGGTGGGCGTCGGGCCCCGGCAGCAGGCCCTGCTCCTGGCGGTGCTGCTCGCTCGTGCGGGGACGCCGATCAGCACGAGCGAGCTGATCGATCTGATCTGGCCGGACGAGGTGCCGACCTCCGCGAGCAACACGCTCCAGAAGTACGCCGGTGCGCTGCGGCGGCTGCTCGAGCCGACACTGCCTGTCCGCAGCGCCGGATCGTTCCTGCGACGGACGGGCAACGGATATCTCTTCGCTGCGGTCCCCGGCTCGCTGGACGTCGTGACGTTCCGGAACCTGGTGGCTTCGGCCGAGGCCAGTAGGGCGGCAGAGCGGCCGGGTGCGGCGCTGGACGCGTACGTGGACGCCCTGACGTTGTGGCACGGCGCCGTCGGCGAAGGACTGGCACACGGATCGGCGGCGGCGATCTTCGGGGCGCTGGAAAGCGAGTTCGTCGACGCCTGCGTGGCTGCGGGCCGGCTGGCGGTGGCGCGGGCGCAGCCGGGGCGTGTGGTGGCGGCGCTGCGCTTGGCCGCCCGGCTGTCGCCGCTCCACGAAACGGTGCAGGCGAGCCTGATCTCCGCACTCGCGACCGCTCGCCGGCACGCCGAGGCGGCGGCATCGTTCCGCGCCGTGCGCGCCCGGCTGGCGGAAGAGCTGGGCGTCGATCCCGGCCCGGCGTTGATGGCCTCGTACCGGCTGATCGGTCGTCCGTCGCAGGCCGTACCGGGCCCGGCGTCGACGGCGGCCGGGACGCTCCGGCGGACCGGCCTGATCGGCCGGGGAGGCGAGTCCGGAGTGATCCGGCGGGCGGTGGACGCGGCGTTCGCCGGAGACTCCGGGCTCGTCGTCGTGACCGGCGAACCGGGAGCGGGCAAGACCCATCTGCTCCACGAGGCCGGTGCCGAGGCCGGCGGACGCGGTGCGCTCGTGGTCGGGGGCCGCTGCCTGGACGGGGGCGGCGCTCCGTCGATGTGGCCGTGGGTGCAGATCGTCGGCGCGCTCGTCGACGTGCTGCCTGCCGGTACCCACCACGGTGATCTCGGACGTCTGACCGGGTCGCCCGGGGACGTCGACGCGCTGTCGGTGCTGCCCGACAGCGGCGCGACGTTCCGCCTGTTCGAGCGGGTCGTGGCGCTCATCGGTCAGGTGGCGGTGGACCGGCCGGTCGTGCTCGTCGTCGACGATCTGCACTGGGCCGACGCGACCTCGCTGGAGATGTTCCGTCATCTGGCCGCGCGGATGCCGGCCGGGACGACGGTGATCGGCGCACTCCGCGACCGGCCAACCGAACCGGGTTCAGCACTGGCGCGGATGCTCGCGGCGGCCAGCCGGTCGTCCCGCCATCGGCGGATCCGGCTCGGGCCGTTCGATCCGGCCGAGGTGGCCGAACTGGTCCGCAGGGAGATCGGCCGGGATCCGGGACCGGACGTGGCGCAACGCCTGCACGCGCGCACCGGCGGTAACCCCTTCTTCGTGCGGGAGCTGTCCCGGTTACTCGCCCGGAGCGGTGAGGTGACCGAGGCCGCCGCGGCGGGTGCCGGCGTGCCGGCCACCGTCCGGGACGTGGTCCACGACCGCGTGATCCGGTTGAGCGACGACGCCAGGGGACTGCTCGAGACCGTTGCGCTGATCGGACGCGAGGCCGACCTCGCCCTGCTCGCACGTAGCACCGGCCTCGACGCGGAGACCTGCGCCGCACGTCTGGAGCCACTGATCGGAGCGGGCCTGCTCGAGCCGGCGGCCGACGACCCCCACGCGTTCGTGTTCGCGCACGACTTGGTCCGGGAGTCGGTGGCCGACTCTACGCCGCTGTGGCGGGCGACCACGTTGCACTTGCGGATCGCCGACGCGCTGGAGCGCACGACCGCGGACGACGACGCGGTGGCGGAGCGGTTGGCACATCATCTGCGGGCGGCCGGTCCGCTCGCGGATCCGGCCAGGACCGCGGCGGCGCTGATCCGCGCCGGCCGCTGCGCGGCGGGCAAGTCGGCGCTCGATGCCGCCGGTCTCCAGTTGCAGCGGGCCGTGGAGCTGGCCGGGGCAGCGGCCCTGCCGGTGCTGGAGCTCTCGGCCCTGTCACTGCTCACCGCGGTGGACGGCATGCGAGTGGGGTACGTCGGCTCCGCGCTCGGCCGGCTGGAGCGTGCCGAACACCTCGCCAGGCAACTCGGCCGCGAACAGGAGGCGGCCGAGTTCCTGTTCTCGCGGTGGGCCGCCTGTGCCCAGGGCATCCAGCTCGACCGTTCCGCACCGCTGGCGGGCCGGCTGCTCCGGGAGGGCGAGGCCGGCACCGATCCCCTCGTGCGCGCGTACGGCAACTACGCCTGGGGGATCCACCAGTGGAGCATCGGAAACGTCGGCGAGGCGTACAGATATCTCACCGACACCGATACGGCCGCTCTCGAAACGGCGCGCGGCCGCGAAGATACGCTCCGGCGCGACCTCCGGATGATCGCCGTCGCGATGCGCGCGATGACCACGGCGCTGCACGGCGAGGTGGACGCCGCCTGGGCGCAGCTCGACACGATGGAGACCGACGCCGGCGAGGATCCCTACGCGGTCACGGTGTGGGCGGCGTACGCGGCGCGCGTCGCCGCCCTGGTCGGTGACCCGGCCCGGGCGCGGCGCGCGGCGGACCGGGGGATCGCCGTGGACACCGAGTTCTCGTTCGGCTTTCTCGGGACGTATCAGCGGCTGGCCCGGTGCTGGGCGAAGGCGGTGACCGGCGACGACGCCGTCGGAGCGGTCGCGGAGGCGCGCGAGCTGATCGCCGCGGGCCTGGTGGATCCGCCCCGATCGGACCTCGCTACCTGGCTGGGGCTGATGGGCGAGATGTGTCTGGCGGCAGGGCTGCCGGAGCAGGCCGCGGCGGCCCTCGACCGCGCGGACACGGTGCTCGCGCGTCACGGCCAGCGGTACGCCGAAGGCTTGCTGCTCCAGGTGCGTGCCCGCCTGCTGCAGTCGTCCGGGCGGTCCGTACCGGCCGTGCGGGCGGCTGCCCAGCGCGCGCGGTCGGTGTCGGCCCGACAGGGGGCGCACCTCTTCGCCCGCCGGTCAGCGGCGTTGCTGGCCGAGCTCGGTCCGGTGGACGAGCCGCAATCCGAGCGCCTTCCGCACTAGGAGCGGCTCCTGGCAGCGGAATGTCCCACACTGTCGACAAGCGACCCTCCGATGCGCTTGACTCCGTCACGAAATCGCCGTTCGTAGGGGTGATGTACGGCGTGAACGACTCGACCAGCGCCTTACGTGTGCAGGTACTCGGACCGCTACGGCTCTGGCGGGACGGCCGCGAGCTCAAGGGCGGGCCGCGGCTGCAGGCGCGGATCCTCGGCCTGTTGTCGCTGTCCGCGGATGCCCCGGTCAGCCTGCCGACGCTGATCGAACTGGTGTGGGGCGACGAGGCGCCGACGACCGCGGTCAACGTCGTCCAGAAGCACGTCGGTGCACTTCGGCGTCTGTTCGAACCGTCTCTTCCGGCGCGCGGGGCGGGGTCCTATCTGCACCGGCACGCGGACGGTTACCGGTTCGCGGCCACGCCCGACACCCTGGACCTGCTCGCCTTCCGGAAGCACCTCGACGAGGCCAGGGCCGCCGTCGCCCAGGGCGACCACGACGCCGCGCTCGACTCGTACTCGAACGCGCTGGGCCTCTGGCGCGGCCCGGTCGGCGACGGGCTGGACTACGGACCGGCCGCGACACCGCTCCTCGCGGCGCGCAACGGCGAGTTTTTCGACGCCTGCGTCACCGCGGCTCAGCTCGCCGCGCCCCGGGGCCGATCCGGGCGGCTGCTCCCCGCATTGCGGCTGGCGGCGTCGCTGGCACCGCGCGACGAGTCCGTGCAGGCGGCCTTCACGACTGCGCTGGCGTCCGTCGGCCGATCGGACGAGGCCGCGCCTCGGCGGGCGCCGGTCCCGGTCGGAGCCACGACGGCGACGCGGGCGGACGTGGGCGCCGACGCCCTCGTGGGCCGGACGGACGACCTGCGGATCGCGCGGCGGAGCGTGGAGGCCGCGCTCGCCGGAGGCACCGGACTGGTTCTCGTCGACGGCGAGCCCGGCGTGGGCAAGACGCGGCTGCTGGAGGAGGTGGCCGGCGAGGCCACCGCGCGCGGGGCGCTGGTCGTCTGGGGGCGATGCCTGGACGGTGACGGGACCCCGGTGATGTGGCCATGGACCCAATCCGTCACGGCTCTCCTCGAGAGCCTGCCCGCCGCCTCGCGATCAACGTGGTCGCAGAGCGAACTGGGCAGCCTGGTGCAGCCACGCGAAGGCCGGTCCGCTCCGGACGCCGGTGCGCAGTTCCGACTCTTCGAGCAGGTCGTCGCCATCATCGGCCAGGTCGCGGGCCGCCGGCCGGTCGTGCTGGTCTTCGACGACCTCCAGTGGGCCGACGCCGCGTCACTGCACCTTCTCGGGCATCTGACCGCTCGGATGCCGGACGGCGCCGCGCTGATCGGCGCGTTCCGCGACCGCGCGCCGGTGCCCGGTTCCGACCTGACCCGGTTCCTCGCGGCGGCGAACAGCGTCCCCCACCACCGGCACATCGATCTCGGCCCGCTCTCGCCGGACGAGGTGACCGAGCTCGTCCGCCGGGAGACCGGGACGCGACCGGATGCCGGGGTCACCCGGACTATCTACGACCGGACGGCGGGCAACCCGTTCTTCGTCCGTGAGCTGGCCCGGTTGCTGGCCGACGGCGCCGGCGCCGGCGCCGGCCCCACCGCTGCTGCCTCCACCGCCGCTGCCCCCACCGCCGCGGCCCGCGCCCGGGTGCCCTCCACGGTGCACGACGTCGTCCGCGACCGGATGCGCGACCTCGACGAGGGCACCACCGAACTGCTGCGGATCGCGGCGATCATCGGCCGGGACGCCGAGCTGCGGGTGCTCACCCGCGCCGCGGACGTCGATGCCGAGGCCGGGCTCGAGCGGCTGGCGCCGGCGGAGGCGCTCGGCCTGCTCGCTCCGGCACGCGGGGACGTACTCGTGGTCCGGTTCGCCCACGACCTCGTCCGCGAGGCGGTGGTCGACGCGATGCCACCGCAACGGGTGCTCCGCTACCACCTGCGGGTCGCCGAGGCGCTGGAGCCTGACGTCACCCACGGCGCCTCGGACGTCGAGAGACTCGCTCATCACTTCTGGGCGGCCGGCCCGCTCGCCGATCCGGCCCGCACCGCGAGCGCCCTTCTCGGGGCGGCGGACCGCGCGGCCGGGAAGTTCGCCTTCGAAGCCGCCGAGCAGCACCTGCGCTCGGCCGTGCAGCTGGCTCGCGGCGCGGATCTGCCGGAGCTCGAGCTCTCCGCGTTGTCGCAGCTGGCGATGGTCGTCGAGACACGATCGGGCTTCGTCGCACCGACGCTCGAGCTGATGACGCGCGCCGAGCAGGTCGCACGTCGCCTGGGCCGTGAACGCGAGGCCACCAAGTTCCTCTACTTCCGGTTCCTCGCCCACGCCCAGGACATCCGGATCGAGCGCAACGAGCCATTGGCCCGTCGGCTGCGCGAGCGGGGCGAGACGTCCCGGGATCCGATCGTGCGGGTCTTCGGCCTGCACGCCTGGGGCATCCACCAGTGGCAGCGCGGATTCGTCGGTGAGGGGAACCGCTACTTCCGGCGCTGTGATCGCGCTTTGGCCGACGGTGCACCACCGGACGACGACGACGGGTTCTGGCCGTACCTGGCGGTGCGTATCCCGCTGTGGCTCGCCTTGAGCACCACGGCGAACGGCGACGTCGACGGTGGCCAGAAGTTGCTCCGTGAAGTCGAGGCCGAGGCCGAGGGCGACCCGAACGCCCTCACGGTCTGGTCCGGATTCTCGGCGATCGCCGCGGCCTGGGCCGGAGACGCCGATCGGGCGCTGCGTGCCGCCCGTCGCGGGATCGCCGTCGATCCGGAGCACTCCCGTGTCCATCTCGGGGCACACGAGCGGCTGGCCGAATGCTGGGCGCTCGCGGTCTCCGGTGACGCTTCCGCCGCGGCGGAAGCCGCGAAGGAGGGCGAGCGGATCGTCCTGGCGAACCTGGCCGACCCCGCCCACTCCTGTGTGGCCGGCTGGTACGGCCTTCTCGGCGAGGCCTGGCTGGCGGCCGAGCGGCCGGACCGCGCGGCCGCGGCCCTCGATCGCGCCGACCAGCTCCAGGACGCCCACGGCGAGCGCTGCGCCGAAGGACTGATCCTCCTGGTGCGGGCGAGGCTGGTGCAGGCGAGGGGAGAGCCGCTCGGTGTCGTCCGGGCAGCGGCCGAGCGAGCCAGGGAAGTCTCCGTGCGGGGTGAGGCCCACCTGTTCGCTCGACGGGCCGACGAGATGCTGGCCGGGCTGGGAGCAGTGGGCCAGTGACCGTACGGCTGCAGATCCTGGGTCCGCTGCGCGTCTGGCGCGACGGAGCGGAGCAGGCCACCGGCCCGCAGCAGCAGGCGTTACTGCTGGGCGTGCTGCTGGCCCGGGTGGGTCAGCCGGTCAGCACCAGCGAGCTGATCGACCTGATCTGGAACGGCAACGCACCCGCCAGCGCGCTCAACGTCGTCCAGAAGTACGTGGGTGCGCTCCGGCGGCTGCTGGAGCCGACGCTCTCCGCACGCGAGTCCGGTGCTTTTCTCCACCGGCGGGAGCAGCGGTACTGGTTGCGGGCCGACCGGTCCACCCTGGACCTCGTCGCGTTCCGCGAGCAGGTCAGGACGGCCAAGGCCGGTGTGGGGGGCGACGAGGCCGCGCTCGACGCGTACGCCGAGGCCCTGAGCCGATGGCAGGGACCGGCCGGTGAGGGTTTGCGCACCGGTTCCGCGGCCGCAGCCGTCTTCGGTGCGCTCGACCGGGAGTTCTTCGACGCCTGCACGGCCGCGGCCGTGATCGCCGTCACGTCGGACGGGCCGGAGCGGGTGCTGCGGCCTCTGCAATTGGCCGTGTTGATGGATCCGTTGAACGAGCCGGTGCAGGCCGGGCTGGTCGAGGTGCTGGCCGCAGCGGGGCGGCCCGCCGAGGCACTGGCGGCGTTCCAGCGCGCCCGCACGCGATTGGGGGAGGATCTCGGGGTCACGCCGGGCCCGGCCCTCCTGGCCGCCCATCGGCGCGCGCTCGCTCACTCGAGCGGCCCCGTGACCGTCGGCGCGCCGGCGCGCGGGGCCGACGCCTCCGGGCGCGGTGAAGCCGACGGCGTGGTCGGCCGGGCCGACGAGCTCACGCTGCTGCGGCGCGCTGCGGAGTCCGCGCTGACCGGCGACACCGGACTCGTGCTGGTGGAAGGTGAGCCGGGGGTCGGGAAGACCCGGCTGCTGAGGGAGACCGCCGCCCAGGCCGCGCGGCGGGGGGCGCTCGTCGCCTGGGGGCAGTGCTCCGAAGGGGGAGCGGCACCGTCGATGTGGCCGTGGATACAGATCGTCGGGGCCGTGCTCGACGACCTGCCGGCGTCCGTGCGAGCGGAGTGGACGGACGGCGACCTGTCCCGGCTGGTCCATCCGCTCGACGCTCCCACGCAGCCCGACGCCGCGGCCCAGTTCCGTCTCTTCGAGGAGGTCGTGGCCGTCCTCGGTGATGCCGCGACGCGTCGGCCGCTGCTCATCGTCATCGACGACCTGCAGTGGGCCGACCCGGCGTCGCTACGGCTGCTCGGTCACCTGGTCGACCGGCCGACGGCCGGGCTCGCGCTCATCGGTGCTCTCCGCGATCGAGCACCGGCGCCCGCACCCGACCTGACCCGGATGCTCGCCTCGGTCAGCCGGGCCCACGGGCACTGGCGGCTCCCACTCGGACCGCTCGGCCCCGACGACGTCGCCGAACTCGTCCGCCGCACCACCGGTCGGGACCCGGCTCCGGCGGAGGTCCGTACGATTCACGCCCGCACCGGTGGCAACGCGTTCTTCGTCCGGGAACTCTCCCGGGTGCTCGCGGACACCGGCGCGTCCCCCACCCGGGCCGAAGTACCGGCCACCGTGCTGGACATGGTTCGCCACCGCCTGACCGGATTGGACGACGAGCACCGCGAGCTCCTGCGGATCGCGGCGCTCGTCGGTCGGGACATCGGCGTGGATCTGTTCAGCCGGATCGCCGGGCTCGACGTGCCGGCCTGCCTCGAGCGCCTCGAGGATCTCCGGGCGCTCGGGTTGCTCGCGCCCACACCCGGCTCTCCGTTCTCGTACGGTTTCGCGCACGACCTGGCTCGTGAGTCCGTCGCGTCCGCGGTGCCCCGGCCGCAGGCGTTGCGCCTGCACCTGCGCATCGCCGACGCGTGGGAAGACACGGCGTCCGGCGGCGAGACCGCGGCCGAGAGCATTGCCCACCATCTCTGGGCCGCGGGTCCGCTCGCGGATCCGGCACGCACGGCCGACGCGCTGATCCGGGCCGGTCGTCGTGCGGTGACCAAGGCCGCCCTCGAGGCCGCGGAGCCGCTGTTCCGGTCAGCCGTCCAGGTGGCGCGCGCCGCCGACCGACCGGAGCTCGAGCTGGCTGCCCTCTCGCGGCTCATCGCCGTGGTGGCGGTGCGGTCGGGTTACCTGCGATCGGCGGTCGACCTGCTGGAACGCGCCGAGCACCTGGCCCGCGAGCTCGGGCTGGAGCGGACGACGGCCGAGATCGTCTTCGCGCAGAGCAACGCCTACTGTCAGTGCGTCGAGCTCACCCGCAGCGGGCAGCTCGCGCGCCGGCTCCTGGCTGAGGGCACGACCTCCACCGACCCGGTCGTCCGCACCTATGCCCTGCAGTCCTGGGGAATCCACAACTGGGCCCTCGGTGACATCAACGAGGCGTACTCGTACCTGAGCCGCACCGGCGAAGCCATCCCGGACGACCTCGCGTCGCGCGAGACCGAGTTGCTCCGGCACGACCTCCAGATGTACTCGGCGGGCCTGCTCGCGGAGACCTCGGCGCTCCACGGCCGAGTCGACGAAGCCCGGGCGATTCTGGGCCGGATGGAGGCCGCCGCCGGGCAGCCCTACCTCGTCACGATCTGGTCGACGTTCGCCGCCAGAACGGCCACGCTCATCGGTGACCCGGACTGGGCGCTGCGTGCGGCGGAGCGCGGGATCGCCGCCGATCCCGAGCGCGCCTCCGTCTTCTACGACATCAATCAGCGGCTCGCCCGGTGCTGGGCCCGGGCCGTCACCGGTCACGATCCGGCCCGTGCCGCGGCGGAGGCCGAGCGGATCATCACCGAATCACTGCTCGACCCGCCCCGCTCGGGTCTCGTCGCCTGGTTGAGCGCGCTCAGCGAGATGTGGCTGGCAGCCGGCCGGACGGACGAAGCGGCCGGCGCGCTCGACCGCGCCGGCCAACTCCTCGACACCCACGGCCAGCGGTACGCCGAGGGTCACGTGCTGGTGCAGCGGGTCCGGGTGATGCAGGCCCGCGGCGAGCCGGCCGCGCTCGTGCGGGCGGCCGCCGAGCGCGCCCGCGCGCTCTCCGCCGCTCGTGGCGCCCATCTCTTCTCCGGCCGGGCCGAGCAGATCCTGGGCGGGCAACGAGCGTCCTGACCGGCCGCCGGCGCGGCTCCGGCCGAGCCGTTCCGCGTCGTCGCGCCGGTGACGACGCTAGACCGCTGCCCGGATCACGGCGGCGACGCTCTCCGGCCGGGAGACGTAGACCGCGTGGCTCGCGTCCACTTCGGTCACCGTCGCGCCCATTCGCTCGGCCATCGATCGCTGGCCGACCGGCGGGATCATCCGGTCCCCGGTGGTCAGGACGTAGGAGCTGGGCTTGCTCCGCCAGGCCGCTTCGGTGATCACGCCGCCGATCGCGCCCAGCCCCCACGGAGTCTGGGACGCGGCCAGGAACCGGGCGTCGTCGGCGGGCAGGTCCGCGGCGAACGCCTCGTGGAACTTCTCCCGGTCGAGGAACAGGAAGCCGTCGGCGGGCGGCAGGATCGGCGGCACCGGAACGCCCGGCGACGGCTCGGGAATGAGGGTGTTCACCGACTCGCCCTTGTCGGGCGCGAACGCGGCCACGTAGACCAGCGCGGCGACGCGCTCGTGCGTTCCCGCCTCGGTGATCACCGCTCCCCCGTAGGAGTGCCCGACGAGGATCGTCGGCCCGTCCTGCCGGTCCAGTATCCGGCGGGTGGCGGCGGCGTCCTCGGCCAGCGTCACGGTCGGGTTCTGGACGACGCTGACCGCTAAGCCGTCGGCGGTGAGCAGGTCGTGGACGGCACGCCAGCCGGATCCGTCCGCCCAGGCGCCGTGGACGAGGACGACGTTGGTAGCCAAGGTCTTCTCCTATCGATCGATGCGTACGTCTTCGGTGGGCAGGGTCTGGCAGGCCAGGCGCCAGCCGGCGTCCAGCTCCGCGCTGGAGAACAGGCCACGCGTATCGGTCTCGTAGTGGCCGGCGAGCACCCGTACGCGGCAGGTCCCGCAGGCGCCTTCCCCGCAGGACTGCGGGAACGGAATCCGGGCGGCGTTCGCGGCGTCCAGGATCGTCTGCCCCGGCAGGCAGGGGAACTCGTCGCTGCGGCCGGCGATCGTGAACCGCTCGACGCCCGCTGCCCGCGCCGCGAGTTCGACGGCGTTCGCGCGTTCCCGTCGCGTCTGCCTGCTGCGGCCGGACACGAAGGCCTCGGTGCGGATCGCCTCGCGCGGCACGCCGAGCGTCGTCAGCAGATCGAGGACGTCCTGCATCATCGCGGGCGGCCCGCAGAGGTGAACGCGGCCCGGGGCGACGGCCACGTGGGGCGCGAGGGCCTCGCGATCGATCCGGCGGCCACCGTCCCGGGTGACGAAGATCCGCACCTCCAGCCCCGGCAGCCGGGCCCGCAGGGCCTCGAGCTCGTCGGAGAACGCGACCTCCTCCTGGCTGTGGAAGCTCGCCAGCAGCACGATCGGACCGGCCTGACCGGCGTCGGCGGCCGCGGTCAGGACGCTGATCAACGGGGTGATCCCGATGCCACCGGCGAGGAGCAGCAGGCCGCCGGGCCCGGGGGAGTACGTGAACTCACCGTGCGGGCCGCTCGTCCGCAGCGCCAGCCCGATCTCCAGTTCCTCGTGCAGGAACGTCGAGCCCAGCCCCAGGGGGTCCTGCTTCACCGCGATCTCGACGTAGTCACGTTCCTCCGGTCCACTGCAGATCGAGTAGGACCGCTCGATCTCCTCGACCGCGACCGGTAAGTCGACCGTGACGTACTGCCCGGCGGTGAACGTGAACGGCAGCGCGCCGCCCTCCAGGGACTCGAGGCGGACGCGCCGGACGGTGGGTGTCAGCGCTTCGACCCGGCTGACGCGGAGGTAGCCGCGCCAGGGAGTGGCCGCCCGTTGCGGGGCGCGGATCGTCTGCCACATCGCCTGGACCTGCCGCGGTTTCAGCACCGCGTTGGCCGCCATGAGGCCACCGGCCACCGCGGCCAGCACACCCGCGTTCCAGGCGTCCTGCCCGGCGACCACCACGCCCTTCACCGGCGTACGGCAGCCGGCGACCATCGAGCGGAGCCGCTCCGGCGTCGCCGACAGACCGTAGAACGCACCACGGACGCTGCGCTGATACGTCTCGAACGAGAGCGGGGTGGCCAGCTCGGTGAACTCGATGTTGTCCGCGAAACCCGGCCAGCGCTCCTCGAGGCGCTCGATCAGCCGTCGCGTCGTCGCGTCCTTGAAGGCGCGGTACTCGTCCGGACGTTCGGCGCCGCGCCAGGCGTCGACGTGGGACGGATCGATGAGCTGCAGGACCTCGACGGTGTGGAAGCGCGCGGCGGGGTTGTTGAGCGAGCCGAACGAGGCGTAGAGCGAGCCCTCACCGGGAAGCCGGGACAGCGCCGCGGCCGGGGTGAGGTCCGGAATGATCCAGTGGTTCTCGCCGCGCAGGCCGAACTCGGCCGGTGACTTCTTCAGCCCGGCGAAGAGCATCAGCGTCGACGCTTCCGCGGGCAGCGTGGGAACGTCCCGGTCGAGCAGCGCATAGGTGTTGCGAATGCCCGCCCCGGAGACGACGACCGGTGCCCGCACCTGGTAGCGCTCACCCGTGACGCCGTCCTCGGCCTCGACGCCCGCGGCCCGGCCACGCTCCACCAGGATCCGGTGCACGCTCTGCCGGGAGCGCAGCACCACCCCGTGGCGCTCCAGGCCCTCCAGGACCAGCGTGCCGATCTCCTTCGGACCGCCCACCGGGTGCGTGCCACCGCTGAGGTAGTAGGTCATCGGTACCGAGGCGTGGTAGCCGAACGCACCCGCTCCGGGCGGGGTGCCGTAGAGCTCCCAGCGCGCCGCCAGCACCGCACGCAGCCGCGGGTCGCGGAAGTGGCGCGCGAGCTGGTCGTCCAGCGTCCGGTACGTCGACGGGAAGAGCCGCTCGACGATCGGAAAGCCGAGCCGTCGCACGAGCGAGGGGAACGAGGACACCACGTTCCGCGCGACGAGCCCGGTCCGGGCCCGGCCGATCGTGCCGAAGAAACGGTCGACGGCGTCGGCCTCGTCGGGGAAACGCTCCGCGAGCCGGGCCCGGAAACGCTCCTCGGACGCCGGGATCGCGAAGTCGAAGTCGGGGAAGTGCAGGACGTCGAACTCGTCCGGCAGCGGCGCGAACTGTGCTCTGGCGTCGGTCAGGAAATCGAGGAACGGTGCGGGTGCTGCCCCCAGGTAATGCATGCCCGTGGGGAACTCGTAGCGCCCGCCGCGGGAGAACTCGTGAGTCATGCCGCCGAGCGTGTAGTGCTGTTCGAGAACGAGGACCCGGGCCCGTCCGAACTGCGCGAGCGCTCGGGCTGCGGCCAGGCCGCCCATGCCCGATCCGATCACGACGGCGTCGAAATCTTCCATGCTCATCCTCGTCCGGTCGGCGGCTGTGGGAACGGCACGGGTCAATCCAGCGAGGGCCGGCGGCTGCGCAACCGGTCCATCTCCCGCTCGACGCGGCGATCCTCGCCGTCCGACGGGTGGTAGACGGCCCAGGCGTGGAACGCGAGGCCGACTGCCCAGGGCGCCAGCCCGGTGAGCGGCCAGAAGAAGATCGTCCGGAGCCAGATCAGCCAGACCACGATCAGTGCCAGCGTCACCAGCACGAACCAGAGCGCGTGGATCTGCAGGCCGCGTTTCCTGTGCACTCGCCGGACAGCTTCCGCCCGGAGCGGGTCACTCGTCATTCGTCCTCCTCGAAGTGAGTTCGGGGACTCGTCGTGAGGGGGACCAGAACGACGTTCCGGCGTCCGCGGCCGGCGTCGTCGACGCTGCCTTCCTGCACGGGTCGGATCAGATCTCGTCCGACTGAAGTTTCAGTGGAAAGTGCCCGGGGGACTTCGTCAGTCGCGGCGCCGCCCGCCTCCGGGGAGGCGGGCGGCGGGTGGTGGCAGCGGCGGGCGGCGGGTGTCAGCAGCTGGCGACGAACTGGATTTTGGCGATCCGTAGGTACGTCGGCACGGTCAGCGGCACGCTCACCTGGGCATCCCAGGTGTAGTCGGTGAACGTCCGAGTCATCTGCGGCCCGTCGAAAGTCACCCCGGCGATCAGCGCGCCGCTGGCGTCGCGCAGGCTGAGGTATTCGTGCCACACGTCGGCGCTTCCGTGGACGGCGATGGTGAAAACGGTCGCGTGGAGCCGGACGACGTACGTGGTGGCCGCCGGATCGGCCCGCTGGATCACCCGGACCGTCATCTCGGGAAAGACCGTGCAGTTGCCGGCCTTCTGCCAATCCGGCACGGCGGCGAATCGGTCACCGGTCGTCTGATCGATCGCCACCGGTAAAGTTATCCGACCGTCTTGGAGGTCGGCGTAGGCGCTGCTCGGCGCCGCGAGCAGGAACGTCACGGTTGCGGTGAGGGCGGCAAGTAGCCTTGCCACCGGCGTGTGCGCATGAACTCTCCTCAGCCGGAAATCTGGGCCGCACGAGAGTCACACGGGGGCTTGAAGCGGGGCTGAAACGGCGCTGAAGCCGTACTCAGCCTTGGATTCCTGCGTGAATGACCTCGGACCCGAGGCCCCGGCCGGCCTCGTCGCTTACCCGATGGGAAGAGGCATGGCTTCGGGGCACGTGACGTTCAGGCCCCGCAAAGCGGAACCTGGTCAGAACGCTCGCCGCGTGCGTTGCGGGTTCACGGTAGTGCCCGCCGTGCTCATGGCGGTGGGCGGTGGGCGGTGGGCGGTGGGCGGTGGGCGTTGTGCGGTGGCGTTGTGCGGTGGGCGTTGTGGGGCAGCGCCGGGACCGGCGACGCCCGTGACGCCAGGGCTCGGCCGGAAGATTGTGCAATGCGTACGGTGGGCGGATCACGCTCCGGCCGGGCACTCTCTACGGCGCGCTCGACCGGCTCTCCGACGACGGGCTGGTGGCGCCCGACCACGAGGAGGTCGTGGACGGGCGTCTCCGTCGCTACTACCGGCTCACCGACGAAGGCTTGAACGTGCTCGGCGCCGAGAGCGAGCGGATGCGTCGCAACCTGGCCGCCGCGACGGCCCGGCTGAAGGCGTCGGGTTGGGCCCCGGCGGGAGGGCTCGCATGAACGAGCGTGAACAGCGAAACCGCCTGGAACGGCGGTACCGCCGGCTGCTGTTCGCCTACCCGGCGGACTACCGCGCCGAACGGGGCGACGAACTCGTCGGCACCTACCTGGACACAATCGGACCCGACCGGAGCCGGCTTAGCCCCCAGGACACCGTCGACCTGCTCGTCGGCGGGGCGCGTCAGCACCTACGGGCCCGTCGAGCATCAGGGTTCACCGGCGGGGTGTCGATCGCGGCGGTGCTGGCGCTGGCTACCGGGTCGGCGCTGGCGACGATCTGGTTGCTCGCGGTCGAGTTCACGCCGCTGATCGACGGCTACCCGCCCGTCGGCCCGTCCCGTGTTTTCCAGTCGCCGGCGGCGTTCGCCTGGATCGCCTGGTTGGCCGCGGCGGTCGTGTTCGCCGTCGTCCCCGGCCGGTGGTGCCGGCGGTTGATCGCGGCGTCGCTCGTGCTGATGGTGGTGGCCAAACCGGTGGGCCTGGTGGCCGCCGCACTCCCGATTCGGGACGGTGGCTGGTTCAGCACCTCGGTTGCGTCGTTCATCGTGCTCCTTCCGCACGCGGCGCTCGGCGTCCTCGCGTTGGCGTTGCCGTCGCGTCCGGGCCGGGTGACACGGTGGGTGCCGGTGTTCGTCGCCGCCGTGCCGATCGTGCCGGTTCTGCGCCTCGACCTCGACCGCTACTGGTCGTACATCTGGGTGGCGCCGACCGCCTTCGCGGTGGTGGCGCCGTTGTTCCTGTTCGCCGCGAACGCGGTGGCCGGGTGGCTGCTGCTCCGCCGGGACCTGCGCGGGCTGTGGGTCGGCGTGGTGACGCTGCCCGCGGCGGCGTTGCTCGGGATCTTGGGTTTGGCGTTCGGGGTCAGTAAGCCCCGGCGACCTGGCCCGGCTGGTAGCTCCCGGCCGGCTGGCGAACGATGACGCGGCCAGTCCCGGCCGAGGCCGGGCTGGTCGAAGCGATGAGAGGTCTCGGTCAACAGCCGACGACGGGCGCAATGCCCGCGGCGCGCAGAAGGTCAGGGGATGTGAAAGGAGGTCAAGCCGTTCAGACTGGTGGGAGATCCTGAGCTGTCCCGTGGCTGCGGCGCCGGTTTTTCCTCGCGCGCAGACGACCAGCGACGATGATGACGGTGGCCAAGAATGCGGTAGAAAGCGCCAATTTTCCGGCGTAAGACCAATCATCGGTGATCAGTGCGTAGACGACCGCGACGATGCTGACCGCCACCACAACACCGAGCTGGTTCGGCCAGTGATCCGCGCCGCTATTTCCGTCCTGAGCGCTTTCGGCGGACTCTTTCGGCACAAGCTTTCCTTCGCTATCTAGCGCCAGTAACGAGCAACTACTGTGGATCCCCCATTGCGACCTCAGGATGCCAGGGCAATTCCGGCGCGACGCACGAACCACCGAAGCGCACACACTTGCCGCAGGGCGCCGGTGCTGCAGAATCCACGGCAGGCGTTCGAGATCGCGCGGTTTCTGCCCGGCACGGCCGTCCGCAGCTGACGGGTGGCGCTGCTGCGCGGCGTAGCCCGCTTGTACGGGGCACCGGTCGACGTGCAGCCACCGCCGGCCGAGCCCGACGACGTGTATCTGTCCCGTCTGGCCACCACCGTGACCACCGCAGGTGGTGGCTCCTGACGAACGACTGCTGGCCTCGCGTTGATGAGCCGGGCTTGCGGGCTGCGCTCGATCAGCCGCGCCAATGAGCAGACGACCAGCGGCGACCGATGGGACTTTGCCGCCAGTGCCGCGGCTGACAGGGCCGCAAGCCAAGCTCACGCGTCAGCGCTCGGACCAGTTCGGTGGGACCACCGGCGTGGGCCTGGCGTTATTCCCCCTGGCCCACGCAGAAGTTCACCCACTCGTCGTCCGCCGAGACGGTCTCCTGGAAGATCCGATAGCAGCCTCGCGGCAGGTTGGCGTCGACCGGGATCGAAAGCCTCGCCTGGCCGTGCGCGTCCGTCGTCACCGGGATCGACCGCAGATAGGTGAGCGGGTGCGCTACGTCCGTCCTATTGCCGTACAGCCGGACCGGCACCGTGCTGCTCGCGGGGAATCCACCGAGTGCGACCCGGACGGTCTCGCCAGTGACGAACATCGAGTTGTCGGGCGGGTAACCGGACTCTCCGAATATCGACACGAGCGTAGGAACGCGGGTGTAGGCGACGTCGATGTCGATGCTGCGTTGAGTCGCTCCCTGCGTCGCCTGGACGTGATATCGGCCTTCGGTCCACTGACCGTCGAGGATGAGCGTGCGATACGGCCACAGCCGGAACGGAAGATCGGTTCCCTCCGGCGCAAGGGTCTCGTCCAGGACGACCGCACCGGAGGGACCGGTGAGCCGGAGTTGGATGCTCGAATTGGGATCGAACGCGACCAGGCACAGGTCAAGCGTGTCGGGAACGAGCACTGGGCCGGTCAGCGTCGCGTGCATCGGAAAGATCTGCGTGATCGACGTGTCGATCAGCTGCTCGATCAGTTCACACGGCCGGCCGCCGCCGGCGTAGTAATCGAGTTGGTCAGGAATGCCCGCCGGGCGCTGGCCCTGGCGGCTTCCGCCGCCGACCGGGCTCCGCGTCGTCGTCGGGTCGGGCCGGGCCCGGTTCGTGTCGGCGGTGCTCGGTGACGTCTCGGTGGTCGGGCTGGCCGGGGGCGCCGCCGATAAGGTGCCGTCGTCGGCGTCCGTGCCCGACGACGGTGGCGTTTCGATGGCCTCCGCACCGCCCGTTGATGTATTTCCTGGACTCGGCGGCTCATCCGGACCGGGGGTGGTGGAGACATCGCGCGTCGATCCCGGACGGTCGCTGCGATCCTCCGGCGCCGTGTCGAATCGGGATTCGAGCACGACCCAAGCGACGACACCCACCAGCAGAGCGACGACGAACCCGGCAATCGTCACCCGGATCAGGGCACGGTTCTCCACATCCACCTCATCGGGCGACGGCGGTGGTGCTCCGACAGCATTGATTCTACCGTCCGACGTGGACCCGTTTTTGCAGCGGGGATCGCACGCGTTACACCGGAATGGATCGAGAACTTCGCTGATACGGCACTATTTGCAGCCGGCCGTCGACGGCTCGATACGTGCGGTCGAGGCGAGGCCGTCCTTCGTGAGTTCGGGTGGTGCCCCCGCACGTTCGGCGCGCAGATAGCAGGTCCGCGCAGTGGCGAGGTCACCCCAAGCCTGTCGTGCCTCGCCGAGCCGGACGAAGAAGATCGCCTGTCGCCGGCTATCCCGGGCGGCGAGCTGGATAGCCTCGCGCGCATAGTTCGCAGCCGACTCTGGGTCGCCCCTCTGGAGCGCGATCACGCTCAGCCAGCCGGACGATTCCCCGGCAATAGCGGCAATTCGTCGACGTTTCGGCGATGGGCTTTCCCGGTATGACGTGCGGACGGCCTGGAAGTAGTCAGCAGCGGTAGTCATGGTTCGGTCGGAACGGCTCGCCGCAAGGCAGAAATGGATTCGTGCCAAGCCGAAGTTCACCTTCTCGGTAAGGTCGGCCTGCGCACGGTCGGACTCGACGGTGGAAATCTTGCGGTATTCGTCGGCAACCGCGGCCA
Source organism: Cryptosporangium sp. NPDC051539 (assembly GCF_044454545.1). NCBI lineage: Bacteria > Bacillati > Actinomycetota > Actinomycetes > Cryptosporangiales > Cryptosporangiaceae > Cryptosporangium > Cryptosporangium sp. NPDC051539. The sequence continues at coordinate 521,399 of NZ_JBITDV010000002.1, forward strand.
GGCTCTTCGCGTCTGTGTTCGAGTTGCAATTTTCGCTGCGGGTCACGTTGTGGAAATGAAGTTCCGCGAGACCGAGCTGCGCGCGTGCGTAACTGGGGTCATCGCGGAGAGCGGACCGGTACCACTTCTCCGCAGCCGTCCAGTCGCGTTGTTTTCCGGCGAGGTTGCCGTTCATCAGGTCGTAGAATTTCTCCGGCGGGTTTTTCGAACCCGGACTCGCGGACCGCGCGCTGGTGTCGAGCCAGCGTTGGGCGTCCTCGTAGTCGCCCGCGCTGTAGTTCCCGATCGCGAGAAACAGGTCCAGGTACTGCTCGGCGAGAGCGAGGACTCGCCGTTCGAGATCGTCCTCGGACGTGAGGTTGTGCAGCAGGTCGTAGCCGACACCCTCCAACTCGCTGTAGCCCGCGATCGACTGCTCGACGTCCAACTGGTTCGCGGACACGTAGAGCGCCGCCTCGAGCCCGGTGGACGGTGGCGGATCGTACCGTCCGGCGAACACGATGTCGGCGTGCCGAGACTCCGCGACCGCGCTGAGCCGTTGAGGGCTCGTGTCGCCGTCGGTGTTCGGGATCCGTACGGTCTCGACCGGCTTGTCCGACGCGAGGCGTCCGAGTGCCCGGTAGAGCGTGTCATTGATGTGTTCCAGGCGGGCGGCGTCGGCGTCGGGGAACCCGTCGAAGTACAGGTCGACGTAGCCGACCCGGAACTTTCCTCCGGCCGGTGGCTTCGGCTGCTCCGCCGTGCCCAAGAGCGTGTGCAACGGAACGAGGAGAGCGACGGCCAGCACCAAGGCGGCAGCAGCCCCAATCGTCCAGCGGAGACGGCTGTTATTACGGGTTCGAGGGGCTGGAGTCGCCGGCGATGGTTCGCTGGCGTCGGCAGCCGTCAAGGCGGCGATCTTCGTGATGGCAGCTTCTGCGAGTTCCTGCGGGGACAGCACTGTGGCGTCCAACGTGGCCAGATCGTCGGCCAGGCCCGGCAGGCGGGTGTCGTCGAATCGAGCCACGAGCAGGAACTCGTGCCGTTCGCGCACAGCGCGGCCGAGCGCGGCGCGGTACTCCCATCGGGTCCAATCGCCGTCCGCGTATTCGGCGGACAGGAAGATCAGGACGCAGCGGGCCCGCTCACCATAAATGAGCCGGAGCTCCTCAGCTAAGCGCTGTCCCCACTGGGGCGTCCGCTCGAGTGGGTAGTAGTAGTACCGCACGCCGGCCTTCTGCAGCGTGTCGGCGACTCGCTGAACGTACGCCTGCTGCGCGCCGGAGAAGGACAGCGCGACGTCCCATTCGAACTGGCGGCCGAGGTGCGACATCGGGGCCGCCGCGTCCGCGGCGTCCGGGCGAGGAGGCGGCGGAGCCGCCTCACCGTCGGTGTCCATGCGCGCAGCCTAGGGTGAGGTTGCCGGGGCGAGGGAGGACGCGAAGAATTCGGCCAGGGGAGGGCGGTCGCGGCGACCACGGCTGGGTACCGATGCTGCCCGCGACGCGGAGGTCATCGACGTCAGGGCCGCCGAGACCCGAGATCTCGCCGCCGCGCGGCGGTTCTTCGTCCGGTCGCTGCAGCAGCGCCGGCTGGGCGCAGGTGACCACCGACCGGGTTGCGGCCCACCCCGGGTCCTGGACGAACTGCTTCCCGACGTCCACCACGTCGATGCCCGGCTGCGGGCACGCCCACATCCAGAACGTCCGCCGCGGACCTGGCGACCTGGCCACCGAAACCACGGCATCTGCGGCTCGCGACTGCGTTCGCCGAGCTCGTGCAAGCGGTCACCGCTCGTAGCTGGGCGGAGGTGACCGCAGCCACGTCGGCCGGCTCGAGCCGGACCACGTCCAGCGGCGCGGTCCAGGAGCTGGCGCCGGTCGCCACCACCCAGGAGTACTGCCAGCCCGGCATCGGCTGGCAGCTGCTTCGACCACGCCCGTAGACGTGGCGGAAGAGCCGCAGTGCTGGTGCCGGCGTCCGGACGCAGCCACGACCAACATCCACGCCAGCACGATCCGGGCCCCGGTCGCCGATGGGCGTCCGGTCGGGAAGTACCCGGGTGGACTCGGCGAGTAGCGCCAACTTTTCGCTCGGCTTGGCAATCCCTTGACGTGCGAAGCGCCGGTCGCGGGGTCGTCGTTCACGGTCAGACAGCAAAGAGGCCAGCTTCCGAACTTCGGAAACTGGCCTCTGACCTGCAACAACGTGGTGGGCGATACTGGGATTGAACCAGTGACCTCTTCCGTGTCAAGGAAGCGCTCTCCCACTGAGCTAATCGCCCGAGGCGGCGGCGGGAATCGAACCCGCGTACAGGGCTTTGCAGGCCCTTGCCTAAGCCACTCGGCCACGCCGCCGGTGTCACTACTGTGCCGCTAGCGGCCCGGCAGTTACGCCCGAGGGCGCCTGTCGAGCGGACGACGGGATTCGAACCCGCGACCCTCACCTTGGCAAGGTGATGCTCTACCAACTGAGCCACGTCCGCATGTGCTTCGCTTCGATCGGGCTGGCCCGTTCGTTGCTGGCAGGGAGAACTGTAGCTGAGTCCCGGGCCGAGGTTCAAACCCGGGGGACGTGTCGCCGACCACGCACTGTTGAAGCGCAGGTTACGAACGTCTGATCGGCACGTTGCACAACGTCCGCCAGAGAATTGCAACACGCGGAGGTTGCGCTGAGGCGCGCGAACAACGGCGGGTGTTGCTTACGATGGGCAACAATGAGGTCGCAAAAAGTAAGGGCTGCCGCGCGGGAAGCGTGGCAGCCCCGTCGTGCGGAGGACTCGCTGAGGTCAGCGGGGTTCGCTGCCGTACGTGCCGAGAAGAGCGGCGAGCGCCGCGTCGATGTCGAGGTGGACGCTCTCGGCGCCTTCCGGGACCTGCCGGTACGTCCGGCCGAGGAAGTCGCCGAGAGCCAGTCTCGGGACTTCGAACAGCGCGTGTCCGTCGGGGGAGGAGAGGGCCAGCGCGACCGACGGTCCGTTCGCCGCCTGCCAGGGCCAGACGCGGACGTCGCCGATGCCGGTGGGCTCGGTCATGCCGTCGGCCAGGAGCTGGCGGGCGAACGACCAGGACACCTCGCCGCTCGCCTCCGTACTGCCCGCGTGGAATATCACGTGGACCGCATAGGGATCTTCGGGCTCATACCGGAGGCTGGCCTTCACCGGCAGCGACGACCCCTCCGGCACAACCAGGCGCAAAGACACATCCACCTGGACCCGAGTCGGTTGTGCGATCCCCATCGTCGGCACCTTTCTGCACGTCCGCACGCGTCGAACGCGGGCGCGAACCCATACCCGTTCTTCCCGGTCTAACCACTACGCAAACTCAGCGCTCGGTGGCTCAAAGACCACAACGAGTGAGGTTGCGGAGAGATGCGGGCGTCCGCCGGAGATCGTTCGGCTGGCGTCCATCGAGTGTCTTTCCCGGTGAACCCGCTGGTCATGCCACCCGTGTTGGATTCAGGACGGAGGCCGGTCTGCCGATGGTGGAGCTGGACTACCGTGGGGACCTGTTGGGGTGAGCGACCAGTGAGCGACCAGGACGGGGAAAGCCGGTGATCGAGAGTCCGGAGCGTCCGCCGGAGGCGGCGGAGCCGACGCTGGTCGATCGGCTGCGCGCGCACCCGGTGACGTTGCGCGCCATCGCGTTCGGAGTTTTCTTCCGGGATCGTCTGCACGAACCGGTGCGTTCGCACCCGGTGTTCGGCTTCCCGTACCGGGTGTTCGTCGCGGTGTTCGGCGCTCTCGTCGTGGTGCTGGGGCTGATCATGGTGCCGGCGCCCGGGCCCGGCTGGCTGGTCGTGATCGCCGGGCTGGGGATCCTGTCGACGGAGTTCTCGTGGGCGCGGCGCCTGCTGCATTTCACGCGCAACGCCGTGGCGGCCTGGACGCGCTGGGTCCTGAGGCAGCCGCTCGCGCTCCGGATGCTGGTGGGCGCGGCGGGGTTCGTGCTGTTGGTGGGGTGCTTGTTGGTGTCGCTGAGGCTGAGTGGGTGGACCGGATTCCCCTTCAGCTGAGGGGATCTAGTATGGTGTGAAGGTCCCTGAGGGCGATTAGCTCAGGGGGAGAGCGCTTCGTTCACACCGAAGAGGTCACTGGTTCGATCCCAGTATCGCCCACCTGCAAGAACGGCCCGGCCACCATTCGGTGACCGGGCCGATTTGGGCTAAGAGGGGGTCTAAGCCTCCAGGTTGGGCTTGAAGACACGGCCGATGATGTCGGCTCCCTCGGTGATCACGGGTCGGAGTTCGTGCCGATACACGGTCTCGGTGACCGTGGTCGACGCGTGGCCGACGAGGCGGGCTATCAGCTCGATCGGCGCTCCGTTCGCCGACATCAGGGAGACGAAGCTGTGCCGGGTCTCCCGGGGTGTCCAGTCCTCGGGCAGTCCGGCGGAGCGGAGTGCCGCTCGCATCGCTCGCCGGACGTTCCCCGCGGCCAGCGGCCCACCGAGGCGAGTGCAGAAGACCAGACCCGTGCGCTTCCACCTATTGCCCGCGCGCTCGCGCTCAATGTCCTGCTCATCGCGGTGTTCCTTCAGTACCCGCACTGCTTCGGGTGGCAGTGCGAGTGTCCGGCGGCTCTTCTTCGTCTTCGTCTCGCCACCTTTGCGAACGGAGCGCCAGACCTCGATGTGCGGGGGCGTGTCGCCGTCCGGATCGAGGTGCACCCGATCCCAGGTCAATGCGCGAGCTTCCTCGGTCCGAACTCCGGTAAGCAGGGACACCACGAGGTAGGCATGAATGCGCGCTTTCGTGCTGGACTTGAGCAGAGCGTCTGCCTGTTCGAACGACAGGGATTTACTCGGACGACCGGCGCGACCGTCGGGGACCTCGGCCAGGTCGGCGACGTTCCGCAGAACGCGATTCGAGTGCTGCGCGCGAGCGATTGCCCGACTCAGAACTGATCGGCATTCCTTGAGTGTGCGGGTGGCTAGAGCCGCGCTCTTGTCCTTCAGCCAATCCTCGACGTCATCGGTGGTCAGTTCCCGGAGCTTCGCTTTGCCGAGCCCGGGGATGACGTGGTTCCTGGCGAGAATCTGGTTCTTCTTGACCGTGGCTTCGCTCCGTCCGGCGAGGCCACGGGTGAGCCAGTCCTCTACCGCATCGGCCACCGTGTAGTTGGCGGAGGACTTGATGCCGGTCTCAGCCTCGCGTACCTGCTCCTTGAGCTTGTCGCGGACGGCGGCCTTCGTCGGTCCGTACGCGCGCACGCGGCGGCGCCGGCCGGATGGGCTGTAGCCGAGCGACATTTCCCCTCGGTAGCACTTCTTCGTGTCGTCCCAGTAGATCGAGCCGTCACCGCGACGCCCGCGGCGCTTCTTGTCTGGTTGGTCGGTCATCAGGCTGCTTCTCCTGCTTGGTTCACGAGGCGGGACACGAATTCGTCCAGAGCGGTGGCGGGGATACGCCGAGATCGGCCGACCTTCACCGAACGCAATTCGCCGGTGCGGACAAGCTCGAATACGGCGGTACGCCCGAGGCTGAGCAGCCGGGCTGCTTCCTCGACGCAATAGAGCCGCTGAGCGGGGTCGGGCCGGAACGACGGCTGAAACATCAGGGAGTGGGAGGGGGCGCCGGTCGGCGGCGCCGTCAGGGCGGGTTCAGGGCTGGTCATGCGGGCACTCCTGTGGTGTCTGGCTGGCCGGAAAACGTCGAGACGTCACGGGGATACGGCGGGGGGTCGAGTCTGTTCACGGCCGTCTGAGAGGCCGTTCAGATCGACGGTGAGCGCCGTTCTCTGCTGTGCCGGTATGTCAGGTAGGGGAGAATGGTCTGAGTGGCTCTGAGCGGGTCGCGTCGAGCCGACGTCGACCGGTCGGAGTGCGCGGGTGCAGTGACACGGACGACGGGGTGTCACCGCGGCTGTCACCGCCACTCCCTGATGTTTCAGCAGGTGGGAGCAGGTCCGGTGACGGCGGTGACACGGGTGACACCTCCCGGCGTGCCCCGTCCGGGTTTCCGGGGCAGTGACACCCCCGGCCGGGGTGTCACCGCCCCTGTCACCGCTGTATTCGCTGGTCAGCGGGTTGTGGCGACACGGGTGACAGTGGTGACACCTCACTGTTCCTCCCCGGGTGTGGTGGGGAGGGAGTAGCGACCGGAGTTGTCGGCGATGAGTTGCCCGGCGTCGCGCATCCTGCCGACGGTTTGCTTGACGTTGTCGAGGTTGAGACCGGTCGCGCGGGCGATCGCGGTCGGGCCTTGCCCCGGGTTCGCCCGGAGGTGCCGCAGGATCGTGGCGCGGGTGTCGCCGAGTTCGTAGTCCTCGGCCGGCCCGTCGAGCAGGTGCCATTGCCCGGTCGCCGGCTGGAACGCCATCGCGTATTCGGCTTCGTCGACGTCGCGGCCGGTGACGTGCAGAACCCCATCGGCCTGCCCCCGGGGCCGCTTCAGCACGAGAATCGTGTCGGCGGCCCCGGCGATGCCGTTGGTACCGGAGACCTCGGCGAGGAAGTCGTCCGACGCTTGCTTGCGGACGTGGTGCACCAGCACCACGGCGATGCCGTACCGGTCGGCGAGCCGCTTGGCGCGGCCGACGGCGGCGTAGTCGGCATCGTAGGCGGACGTGCCCGCGGCGGATTGGCCCCGGACCTTGGCGAACACGTCGATGATGACCATGCGGGTACCGGGGTGTTCCTCGATCCACCGGGCAATGGCCCGGTCACCGCCCTGCGGGAGGGGCGGGCATTCGGTGGTCAGCTCCAGATCGGAGGACGCGATCCGACCGGCGAGGATGCGCCCGATGCGTGATTGCAGGCGCCGTTCGGTGTCTTCCAGCGCCAGGTAGAGCACTGGGCCGGGGTCGACGTCGATAGAGCCGAGCGCCTTGCCGCCCTCGGCGATCGTGAGGCCCAAATCGAGGGATAGCCACGACTTCCCGACCTTCGGCGGCCCGGTGACCAGCGACACCCCTTCCGGCAGAATGCCCGGTACGGCCCACAGGGGCGCGGTGAACTGGGTCGCCATGAGCTTCTGCGCGGTCCAGGTCCGCAGCCGGGGCGCTTCCCGGCGGGCGGCGACATCGCCGTCCTCGGCCACCACGCGCAGTGCCGGGGGCATGTCCGGGCCGTGCTCGTCGAACTCGTCGTACTCAGGGGCGGTGCTCATACTGCCTCCCAGAGGGTGAGTTGACCCGGGCGCGGTGGTCATGCCGCTACCGCCGATCGGGTGGTGAGGATGTCGCGGAGGATCAGGCGGCCGAAGTGTTCGCCGACGGCAGGCACGACGGCGTTTCCGAGGGCGGTGACGCGGGACGGCTCCAGTTCGTCGGGAACCCCATCAACCACTCGACTGCTTCCGCGCTCGGCCTCCAACATCCCGTCGACCGGATGAGGCCACGGACTCGATCCTCCGTCGACTTCTTGAACCGGTCGCCCTTCGCGCCGAGACCCCAACCGCTCTCGCCCATCCGTGCGGTGGGTGTAGGCCACCAGGAACAGACGCTCCCGTGTGTGTGGGGGGGCACCCACGGCGCACGCGGAGAACACTCCCCATTCCGCATCGAACCCGAGCGCGGCCAGGTCACCGAGCAGCCATCCGAAGGCGTCTCGATCTGCAAGGAGAGCTGCGACGTTTTCCACGAGGACGTATCGCGGTCGTACGAGGCGAATGACGTCAGCCATCCACGGCCAGCCCCACCGTTCGTCCGCGACGCCTCGGCGGCGGCCCGCCGTCGAGAACGGTTGACACGGAAAGCCTCCGGCGACCACATCGACAACTGGCCGGGGACGTGCTCCCCACCATTCGGGAGCGGTTCGGACGTCGTCATGACGGGGCACCTCCGGCCAGTGGGTGGCGAGTACGGAACGGCAGAACGGCTTGATCTCGACTTGACCGACCACACGCAGTCCGGCGCGCTCCAGCCCGAGGGAGAGCCCACCGATTCCGGCGAACAGCTCCAGCACCGTCGGCGCCCCGACTGCTGGGGCGAACGGGGCGCTCATGCCGCCACCGACCGCGGGCGCTTCGCCCCGGCGGTCAGGCCGGATCGGATGGTGCGCGCGGCCTCGCTCGGGCGCTGTCCGATCTCGCCGGCGACCTGAGCGAGTAGCGCGGTCACCTCGTCGGCGCCGAGCGCACCGCCGGCGACTAGTTGGCCGAGGGAGACCGCGGCGCCGTAGAGCGCGCGGTTGCGCTGCCCGCCCGGGGCGGCCCGCAGGTCGGCCACGGTGCGGTCGACGGCGGCCCGCAGATACGTCCCGGCACGGTCGGCCGGTAGATCGATGGTCACCGGTTCCTGCGGTGGCAGTGGGCGTGGTGCGAGGCGCGTCGCCAGCCACGCCGGGAGTACCCGAAGCGTCGGATCGTCGTCGACCTCGGCGACGGTGTAGAGCCCTGCCGGGGTGATCGAGCCTGCCGCGACCACGTAGCCGCCGTGGGCGCGGGTGTCGATGAGCCACCCGAGGGTTCCGGCGGTGTTGCGCAACTGCGGGCCGTCGGCGGGGTGCTGGTAGTAGAGGTGCATCCCGCCCGAGGGCGTGTTCACGGTGTAGGTGTCGAGGTCTTCGGTGAACTGTTCGTTGAGGTCGACCCCGGCGCGTTCGGCGACCACGACCAGCGTGTCCCGACCGCTCTTGACGCCTTCCTCCTGCCATTCGGGCGGAGGTACGGCACCGGGCTTCGGCACGTCCGGATCGATCACCACGAGCCCGGACGGGCCGGTGGCGATGCCGATGTTGAACGGTCCGGTAGCCCAGCAACGACGGATACGTGCCGGATCGGTAGTCGCGCGCTGTTCCCACTGCGAGACGGCCGGCCGCTTCTCGCCGGGGCGTAGCGGGAAGACGTGCCATCCCAGGTCGGCGTAGGCCAGTGCGGCGTCGAGCAGCAAGCGCCGTAGCCGGTCGACCTCGGCGCGGGTGGGTGGGGTGTTCGGGCTGGTCATCGGTTCCTCCAAGCAGGATCGAGCGGGCGAGATCAGACGATGTGCAGCAGTGGCGCCGTGCCACCCGGGTCGTCCCGGTCGCGGCGACGGCGGGCCGGTGCGGGCGCCGGTGCCGGGTCGGCGGCGATCAGGGCGCCGTCGGCGTTCATCCGCAGGTAGGAGCGGGCAACGATGAACGCGTGGTCAAACAGCCCGCCAGCGAGCACCCCGCCCTCGACCGCGCCAGGGTTCGCCCGGAGCGCGGTCAGGACCGTGCCGAGCCACCCGGCGACCGGCGCCCACCGCTCGTCACGGTCGCGCTTCATGCCCGCGATCGCCCGCAAGAGCAGTGCTTGCGCGTCGAGCGGACCGGGCGCCGGTACCAGGTGGCTGCTCACGCCGCGCCTCCAGCCGCGGCGTGGCGAGCGGCGAGGATGTCGCCCAGCTCGTAGAGGTCGATGGCCTTCGCGCCGAGCTTGATCGCCTCGGCGCGCTTGGTGCTCACCACGTCGTAGTGCCAGTGCACGCACGACGTGCCAGCCGGCCCGCAGCGGGTCTTGCAGGTCTGGAACCACGCGCGCTTCAAGCCGAGCCGGGCCGCGAACTCGTGCAGCTCGGCGGGCGTGTCCGCGGTGAGGTGGGACCAGCGACCGCGGATGCCACCGACTCGGGCAGGGATGCGGAGGTTGTCGACGTAAACCGTCATGCCGCACCCCCGGTGACTGCGGTGATGACGGTCCGGCGAAGCAGTGCGCCCGTGCGGGCCGGGTCGGCGACCATGCAGCGTCGCCACAGTGGAGTGATCTCGACGACCGCGAGCAGCGTGGTCAGCTCTCCGCGGTGCAGCGTGTCGTCGTGGGTGCCGGCGATCTGGGTAGCGGCGTGCTCGGTGGCCGGGTCGGTCCGGAGCCAGTCGTGGACGGGGCAGTAGACGGCGAACAGCCGAGCCGGGGTGCTCATCGGACGCCCTCCCGCCGGCGGGAGGAGAGCTGGTTGTAGATCCAGCGCCCGGCCCGCAGCCGGGCGCCGGTGCCGCGGCAGTGCTTGCAGGCCCGGAACGCGCGACCGGTGAAGGACTCGCGGCGGCCCGACCCGTGGCAGACGTGGCACGCCTTGAACGGCCAGACCCAGCACGAGAAGGCGTAACCGAGCGTGATGATTGATCCGATGAGGATGAAGCCGATAGCGGTGCTGAACAGGGGGTTCACAACAGCCTCCAGGGCCGGTTTTTGGCATGACGGGGCCGTGAGCTGCTATCCGCTAGGCGGCAGCTCAGGATTCGGATGGGGTGCTAGGGGGTCTGCTAGCGCTAGCGACTCGGGCCGCTAGCGCTAGCAGCCGCACGGCGGTTAGCTGTTGCCCGCCTTCCGGTCACGCTCCGCAATCGCGCCGAGCAGGTCGGTGCGGGTGATGCCGCGGCGGGTGACGGCCTTGCCCTCGATCCGTCGGCCGACGTCGGCGACCTTGACCGCCGGCCACGGCTTGAGCGCCGCGGTCAGCCCGGCGGGCTCCCATCCGCCGTAGACGTCCGGGTGGAGTTCGGCGAGCAGACCCACCAGGGTCTCGTTCCACGCGCGCTTCTCGTCGTCCGGCCAGATCCGGGCGAGGTCGCCGAGCAGGTCGAACGCCGGGGCCTGCCGGGTCTCCTGCTCGGCCGGGGTCGGCAGCGTGCCGGATCGCTGACGCAGCTCGATCGCGCGGGCCACGATCCGGGCGGCGTCGGTGGTGTTGACGTAGAACGACCGCACGGACTGCGGGTCACCGAAGCCCCGCAGGATGCCCCAACCGGCCTCCACGACCGGCTTGAACACCGTCGCCCGGTAACCCTGCTTGTACGCCGACGTCCCGAGGATCATGTCGTTGGCGGTCTGGTCAGCGACCGACAGGCAGAACCGCGAGTTGACGTTGCGGGTGATGCCGGTCGGCAGGCTGTCCTTGTCCGGGATCTGGGTTCCGATCAGGATGATCACGCCGAGAGCGCGCCCGAGCTTGATGACCTTCTCCAGCAGTTCACCGGCGGCCTTGCCGTGTTTGCTGGTCATCAGCTCTTGCAACTCGTCGAACCACGCCACCAGCGGGTGAAGCCCCGAGCCCTTGAGCGACGCCAGTTCGGGCGTGACCTTGTTCTCCGGGGCCTTGCCGAGCTTGGCGTAGTGCTCGATGCGCTTCGACCGCCGGCGGCACTCCTCGTAGAGCCACTCGACGAACGCCGCGGCCTTGGCCAGGGTCTCGTCGTCGAACCCGTTGCCGTACTCGGTCATCACCGGCTCCAGGACGGCGAAGTCCCCGACGCCCTTGAGCTCGTAGCCCCGGATCTCCACCCGCGGATCCAGGGCCGCGGCGAGCACGAGATCGCGCAGGGCGAACGTCTTGCCCGAGCCGGGCTGACCACCGAAGAGGTAGTTGCGGTACATCAGCTCGATCACGACGTGATCCAGCCGCGGCGTGGTGCCGAACGCGAACGCCTTGAACACGTCCACCTTCGCACTGGTGGAGAGCAGCGGCCACGCGGGCTGCTTCATCTGCGACGCCGGCTCGTACCCGACCCACAGCGCCAACCGTCCCGTGTGACCGGGCGCGGGCTCGGGCCAGACCTGATCCAGCGGCAGCCGCATCGCCGACGCCAGACGGCCACGGCGGGCCACCACATCGGACGCCTCGACGCCGTACGGGAGATCGATGATCGCGAGGTGACCGGGGCCGTCCCGGTGAATGTCGGTCGGGAACGAGATCGCCCGCGGGTCCTTCGCCACGGCCGAGTTGATCGCGGCGAGCTGGAGCGAGACCAGCGCCCGGCGCACGAGTTCCGCGGTCAGCTTCCGGTACCGGCTGCCCTCGGTCACGCGGTCGGTGATCGGCTTGTCCGCCGGACGCCCGGCCCGCGCCAGCATCGGCACGACCAGCGCGACGGCGAGCAGCCGCCACCACAGCGGACCGAACAGCAGCACCGTCACGCCCACGATGAGCACGACCAGTGCCGCGGCGAACACCCACCAGCGCCACGACGCTTGACGCTGCCGGCGGGCGTCGAGCTTCATCCACGTGTCCGCGTCACCGCGGGACGCGGCAGCCTGCCGCAGGTGCCAGTTCCCTTCCTCGGCCGACGCCCACCGCAGAGCACGGCTGGTACCCCGGAACAGCCCGACCGGGGCGTAGACCGCGGCCTTGGCGGTGTACTTCGGGGTGCGGACCGCGTGGTAGGCGGTCACGTATCCGGCGTCCTTGAACTGGTGCTTGACCGCAGCGACCAGCGCGCGGCGGGAGCGTGCCCAGTCCGCGAGGATCGGCCGGCGGCTCTGCTGCCGCGCGTAAGCGCCGGCGGGGATGCTGTCGATCGGGTCGACCGGGCGGCCCTCGATCACCCGGTCACCGGCCACCGACTCGGCGTCCGCATCGTCGTCCGGGTCGCTGTCCCGCTCGGCGTCCGGCCGGTTGTCCGCCCGGCGCCGAGCCCGCTCGGCCTCCAGGTCGGTCACGTCGGACGGCGCGGTGTCCTGCTCGCCGGACGACGCGCTGTCCGGGCCGTTGTCCGGGGTCTGGCCGAACGCGTCGGACTCGGCCTTGTCCCAGTCGAACCGACGGGGCTCGAACTCCTCGTTGGGGTTCGTCATGATGGGTCTGCCTCCTAGGCAGTAGAGGGGGCTTGCTGGGGCGGACCGACCCGATTTCTCTTGGCGGGGATCGCGGGTCGGTCCGCGTGGTCAGGAGTCCTTCGCGATGGCCTGAACCCACAGGGGTAAGCGGCCCATCGCGCGGTGGTGACGGTTGCTCGCAGCGATGACGGCCTCCTGAGCGGCTGTCTTGGCCTTGGGCGTCTTGGCCGCGGCCAACCGGCGGTTCGCGGCGGCGAGCGCGTCGGAGGCGATGCAGACGGCCTGGTAGTTGCGGCGGTGCTCACGCGGGATCAGGCGGGCTTTGAGGTTCATGACCGGGGTCTCCTGTTCAGGCGGCGACCGGCGCGGCCGGGTCGCTGGTGACGGTGGGCTCGACGGGTGCGGGGTTCCAGTGCCGGCGGATCGTGCGGTCGGTGACGCCGAGCCGCTTCGCGGCCTCGGCCTGGGTCATGCCCGGGTGACGCTGACGGAGCTTGGCCACCCGGTCGGCAGTGCTCGGGCCACGCCGAGCGGGCTTCGGCCGGGCCGGCACGCTCGCCGTGACCGGCTCGGACTGCTGGGTGTCCGTCGTGTCGGCGACCAGGGCGTCCATCGACTCGTAGGACGTCGTGTCGCCGGCGGCGATCTGCTCGGACGCCTCGTGCTCGCCGGCCTGCCACTCCGGAGTCCAGAACCACGCCTGATCGGCAGCACGGTGTGCGGCGTGGCTGGTGGCGATCAGGGCGCCGGTCGCCATCGCCATCAGGCCGTCGACGGCGAGGGGGCCGATAGCGACCGTGAGGGCATCCTCGCCGTAGTGATCGAGCAGCCCGGACAGGTGCCGGTAGGACACGACCGCGGCCACTGCGGCGACCGGGACCATGCCCCCGAACCGCAGCACGCGCCACCACGCGCCAGTCGGCCACGACGGCTTGGCCAGCACCTCGACGGCAATGAACAGGAACACCGGCCAGACGATCGAGAGCAGCACCGCCCCGGGCTCCGGGGACCAGGTCGCAGCGTCCGCGACGTCCGCCGGCGGGATGAACGAGTGCGCCACGTTCGCGGCGATCGACACGCCACCGCCGAGCACGAGCGCAAGGTAGGCCCAGCCGCGGCCCGCGGCAGGCTTCGGGATCGCGGTCATCACGCGGCCTCCATCCAAGGTGCGTCGTGGCAGTCGATGCACTCGCCGAGCGAGCGCGGAATGATGTACGGCTTCTCGTCACCGCAGGTCGAACAGGTGCGCCGGGCTCGGTTGGCCTTCTCCAGCGCGGCGAGCTGAGCCGCGGTCGCCGGGCGCTTCGGCGCGGCCAGCGATCGGAGGTAGAGATAGGCGACGCGCGTGCCGCGGCCGTTCTCGTCGATGCCCCACCACAGGATCTGAGCGGCGATCGGCTGCCGGTTGGGCTGCAACCCGTCCGCGGCGAGCTGCCGACGCGTCGCGTAGACCGACGGGTCCGCCCCGCCCCAGTGCGCGGTCGGCAGGCCACCATGCCGGGCGCCAGCCGGGTCCATGTACTCAGCGCGGATGCGGCTCACGGGTTCACCACCGACGAGGGAACGATCAGGGCGTCGTAGCCGTACTCGGTGGCGTCGAGCAGCACCACGAGGGCGTCGTGCTCGTACTCGTGCTCGAACCACTCCTCGACGCGGTCAACGAACATGCGGATCGACTCGTCAGCGCCGTAGTGCTCCCGCACGCTGAACATGACCGCGTCGCCGTCGTAGGCGGTCCAACCGCCCTCTTCTTCCTCGTGCACCAGCCGGAAGCGCTGGTTGCCGGTCGTGGCGCTCACGACTTCTGCCCGGTGCCGTTGCACGCCTTGCAGGTCTTGTACGTGTAGCCCGAGCCGCCTGCACTGTGCGCAGTCGCGCCGTGGCCGTTGCACGTCTTGCAGGTCTCGGCAGCCATCAGGCCACCCCCGGCGCTTCGTCGGAGACCGGACGCCCGGCCAGGTCCCGCACGGCCAGAGCGCGCCGCTCGGCCCGGCGCAACCGGCGCCAGTCCAGCAACGACGGCCCCCGGTCACTCGCGAACATCGCGATCTCGGCGTCAACGACGGCCAGATCGGCCTCGATCTCCGGCCACTCAGCCTCGATCGCGGCCAACTCGGTGGTACTCGGTTCCCGTTCGCCGTCCTCGCCGGACGACCTGTGAAGTGGGACGATGCCCATTGGGTCCGCTCCTTCCAAGCAGTTGTGACCCGCTTGGCGAGACCCGGCGTGCCAGCGTCGGGTCTCGCTCCGCCTCGGCGCTAGACCAGCTTGGCTAGTCATGCTGCCGATAGAAGGACGGTAGGGCTACCTGGCTAGCCAGGTCAAGAGATTCGGCGAACCTTCCTTGCATGGCTAGTCATATGTAGGCTGACCGCATGGCCAGTGAATACGACTTCCTCGGGCAACTAGACCCAGACGACCCCAAACAGGCATCGCAGCAGATTGCCAACAAGCTGCGCGCAGCGATCTTGACCGGCAAGCTCCAGGCAGGGGAGCGGCTCCCGTCGCAGCCTGATCTAGCCAGCCGGTACGGCGTGGCTCGGGAGACGGTGAAGCGCGCCCTCGACGTCTTGCGTACGGAACGGCTGGTCATCAGCCGACAGGGCAGCGGCGTATTCGTGCGGGCTCAGACGCAACGCGCGGTGGAGTTGAGAGCACACATCGAGGCGGCGTTCGAGCAACCGCACGTCTCCCTCGACTTCGCGGGTTTCTCGGGCGAGACTTTGCGCGATGCCATGTCGGAAGCGCTGGATAAGGTGCGCATCGGTCGTCACACGCCGGAATCGATGGCTGTTCGAGTACTTCTCTGCGACATGTCGGGGCCAGGTCCGCTGCCGGCTGGAGTCGAGAACCGGGATGACCCGCGGGTTCGAGAGCGAGCACAGCGCATCACGCGTCGTGCTGCCGACGGCATTCTCGATCTGGTAACCGAACTGGCTGATCTTGGCCTAGTCAAGTCAGCTACCGCAGAGGTCAAGCTCTACAAGGCTGCTCCGCTATTCAAGCTGTACATCGTGAATCAGTCGGAAGCGTTCTACGGCTTCTATCCGGTCATCCGGCGACCGGTGAGTCTCAAAGGTGAAGCGACCGAAATATTCGATCTGATGGGCAAAGACGTAGCTCTATTTCACTACGTCGCTAGCGATGACGACGCCTCTGACGGCGCGCAGTTCGTAGCTTCGGCTAAGCAGTGGTTCGACTCGGTATGGAACACTATTGCCTACGGCTACCAGCAATGACGGGCGAGCTGGAGCGTGTGGTTGGGCGTAGCGGTCCGCTGCTGCTCGACTTCGACGGGCCGATTTGCCGTGTGTTTGCAGGCTACCCCGCGGCTGCCGTCGCCGACCGGGTCCGTGAGGTCGCTATTCGCTACGGTGAGGCAGTCCCGGCAGAAATCGCCGACACGGGCGACCCGCTTAAAGTGCTGTACTGGTCTGCGACCCTCGATCGGTTGGACGTCGTTTCGTCAATGGAGCAGGAGCTAGCGAGTGCCGAGCTTCATGCCATAGAGACTGCGGAGGAAACGCCCGGAGTAAGGGCTCTCATTCGGGCTGCTTCATCGACCGGTCGGCCAGTCGCAGTGGTCAGTAACAACTCTGCCCCGGCGATTCAGTCATTCCTCGATTCGAGATCCCTAGCGGAATCGGTGTCCGCAGTCGCCGGCCGTCCCTGGGGTCGTCCGGATCAGATGAAGCCACATCCACATCTGCTTTTCGAAGCTATCCGCGACCTGGGGAGCAAGCCAGACGAGTGCGTGTTCGTCGGTGACTCGATGACGGACATCGAGGCTGGCCGTGCGGCAGGCGTGCGGGTTGTCGCGTTCGCCAACCGCCCATCCAAGATCGAGCGATTCCGCGCAGCGTCGCCGGATGCCCTCGTGACCAGCATGGGCAGCGTCGCGGACGCGGTCCACTGAGTGCCCTACAACGACGTGCGGCGGGGGCCACCACTGGCAGAGGGTGTCACCAGTGTCACCTGTGTCACCGCAAAGGTCCTACCAGCGGAAACAGCAGTGACAGAGGCGGTGACACTCTACAACAGGGTGTCACCGAGGTGGAACGGCCTCGTGCGCGACGCTATCGAGGGGCGCGCAATGCTGCACACCAGGAGCGCACTCGTTCCGGCTATAGCGGAGCGGATTCGGGCGGAACACCCGTTCGTCGTGCCAGGCGTAGCGGTGACTCCCATCGTGGCCGGGGAACCTTCATACCTCCAGTGGGTCCGCGACGAGACGCAGTGACCGGAGCTGGGGGTGTCACCACTGTCACCTGTGTCACCACAGGCTTGTGGCCAGCCAAAACGGCGGTGACAAGGTGGTGACAGCCTACGGCTAGGTGTCACCACCATTGATGTCACCCGACGGGTGTACCACCTCTTCCTCCGGAGGGACTACGAGGGGGCCTGAGCCGACGAATCACGGCGGACGATGGCGGACGACGACGGACGTAGGCTACCAATGGCGCGCCGGACCGATCTAGGCTTTGACCTGGCCAAACGTACTGATACGGGCATTCACACCGAAGAGGTCACTGGTTCGATCCCAGTATCGCCCACACGTTTTTGCAGGTCAGAGGCCGGTCTTCCATGTGGGAGATCGGCCTTTTGTCTTCGATGTTAGTGATTTGTCAGTGGACCTCGCCGGATGCGAGCGACCTCAGGCGGATCTAGCTGGCCTGTGATGCGGGTCACAATTCGGGCGATTTCGATGCCCCTCCCTCGGTAGGGGTGCGCCATTCAAGAAAGCGGTCGGGCGTCCTTGCCTTCACGAGGCCATCAGCCGGGGCCGCGCGTCGAGCCATTGGTCAGGTTCGGCCACGACGATCCGAGCCTGCGCGCCCTGCAGATGGCTGAGGAAGCGAAGTTCGGGCCGTCCGTCGCGCTGTTGAAGCAGACGCCGCACTTGCCGCGCAGTGGCCACCGGCGTCTGAAACGTCACCGTCGAACACCACACCGGCACCCCGATCACACTCACTCAGGCCCCGTGCCTCCGGCCCCTGCGGAAAGCGGCGTAGACAGGGAGTGGCTGCGCTACCCGGGGCGCTGTAGTACAAATCTGGGGGCGGCCCCACGCCGAGTCCACCGACGGAAACGGTGTAAGTCCCCACAGCTTGCCAAAGTTCGGTGTACGACGCGTCCGGTGTCTCCTCGAGCGCCTGCAGCATCACGTCGGTCATCAGCCCTCGCGCGACATACCGGCCCTCCGGCGGAAGTTCGAGCGCGCGTTCCGATTCGCCGCAGGCGGCCAGCCCGATTCGCCACCGGTCGCTGAAGACCTGGGCGGGGAACCGCACTCGTTTCGGGTCCGGCGTACCGGTCACGCCGTAGGTGACCGTCTGGCTGAAACAAGCATCCACGCAGGTGACCCATCGGGTGCCGGCATGACTGTTCGGCCAGAACGTGTCACGGAACCAGTCGTCGAGAAGCAGCAGATCCTCGCAGACCAGGGCCTCGTCCCAGCCGTCCCGTTCGTCTTTTCCGCCGCTGCGGACCCGATATCCGTGTCCGGAAAAATAGAACACCGCGATGTCGCCCGGCTCGGTCTCGCGCGCCAGCCGGAGCAGTTCGCGCTGCAGGGCGGCTTTCGTGGCGGGCCGCACCGATCAGGCGCCGGATGTCGGGGAACCCGCGGCGGCTGAGGACCTGCTCGACGCGGCGGGCGTCGTTGAGCGCGCCGGGCAGCTCGGCCAGACCGGGCCGGGCCCGGGAGCTGGGTACGGCGGCTACCAGCGCGCGGGCGGTCACGGTGTCTCGCTCGGCTCAACCGGTGTAGGTGCGCCATCACCGGGTGTCGGAGTCTCGGCGGTCGCTGCCGTAGCCGCCGTCGCGCTCGGCGTGGGCGCCGGGCTGCTGGCAGGTTCCAGCGCGGAGGAGGCCATCCACGCCACCGCTAGGACGACGACGAGTCCCGACATCAGCACCAGCGTGCCGCCGCTCAGCTTTGACAGAGAAGAAATGACCTCCCCGACAGCCTTGCTGAAATCGACCGGGCCGCGTTCGGTTACCGCGGGAGTCCGGTTCTTCGGCGGCGCGAACCGGCCGCGCCACTCCGCCGCGGTCATCGCGGCGCCGAGAAGCATCAGGAGTACCCCGATCAGGGCGATCGGCGCGATCAACCGGCCGGCCACCTGCACCGCAGCGGGGAACCTCTGATAGTCGGCCGGGTCGAGCCCGAGCGTGGGATCGGCGAAACGTGACGTCCACAGGAACAGACCGAACAAGCCGATCGCGACGGCGAACGCCGCCACGGCGAACGCCGTGAACCAGACGGGCTTCTCGGGTTTCTCCGCCCCGGGTCTGCCGGTTGCACCGCCGGGTCGGGTGCGGGCGTCGCATCGAAGGTCACGGTGACCGTCGAGGAAAGCTCGTCCCGATCGGGGAACCGAGCGAACGCCTCGTACACCCCGGCCCGGTCTTCAGCCATCGTCATTCCAGCGAAGTCCCGCCGGACTCTTCCGGATCGCCACCGGTGGCCGGCGTGAACAGCCAGCGCCAGCCGACCGCGGCGGGTAGCGGCGGCTCGAGCTTCGCGGAGAGTGTGAACTTGGTTCCGTCGCGGAACGCTCCACCCCTGGGCTCCACCCTGACGGACTGTGACATGGCGCAGATGGTACTGAGTGGACAGGCTCTGACCTGGCCACCATTCGGGTGGCAACGCGTCCGTGTCGAGAATCGACAGCGGTAACCGGCTGCCCCAGGCGCGCCTCTGAACAGGCGGTCGGTTATAACAAGCCCATACTCGCCATCTGGACGCCACTGGCGGGGGAGGAGAAATCGCCGCCGGGCCACCTGGCGAAGATGCCCGGCGTACCGGGCGCCATGCGAACCGCGTTCGGCTCCTGCTGGGTGCGGGGACTGTCGCGCGGGTGCGGACTTCGCTGATCGGGACGGCGATGCTTCAGTGCCGGGGAGCGGCTCGCCGGTGAGTGGGCGGCCACCCAGTTTGTGAGGTGTCCCGACGCGCCGGGGGATTCACTCGATCTGTCCGAGGGGCCAGAGTCGTGCCGTGCCATCGGCGCTGGCGGTGGCGAGGATTTGCTTGTGGGGATTGAAGGCCACGGCTAACACTGCACGTTTGTGGCCGGCGAAGGTCCTGGGGTCTCGGCCGGGCAGGGTGCTCCAGAGTCGTGCAGTGCGGTCGGCGCCCGCGGTGGCCAGGTCTGTCCCGTCGAGGCTGTAGGCCACTGCGTACACGGCGCCGCGATGCCCGGTGAGGGTACGGACGGTCTGGGCGGAGGCGGTATCCCAGAGCCTTGCGGTGCCGTCGTCGCTGGCAGTAGCCAGCGTGTCTCCGGTGCGACTGAAGGCCACCGCGAACACGGCACTTCGATGGCCGACGAAGGCGCGGATGAATTTTCCGGTGGCGGTATCCCAGAGGCGGGCGGTGTCGTCGCCGCTGGCGCTGGCCAGCATGCCGCCGTTGCGACTGAAAGCGACCGCCGTCACCTCGCGGGTATGGCCCGCGAGGATGTGGGTGGTTTTGCCGGTCGTGGTGTCCCAGAGTCGTACGGTGTGGTCGCGGCTGGCGGTGGCGATGGTTTCGCCGTCGGGGCTGAAGGCCACTGCGGTCACCTCGCCGGTGTGCCCAGCGAGGGTTCGGGTGGTTTTGCCGGTGGCGGTGTTCCGGAGTGCGATGCCGTCGCTGCCGGTGGTGGCGAGGGTCTTGCCGTCGGGGCTGAAGGCTATAGCGGGCACCGGGGTGGTTGGATCGTTGGGGCTTTGGGGGGCTGGCGCAATGATGCGGATGGTTTGGCCGGTGCTGGTGTCCCAGAGTCGTACGGTGAGGTCGCGGCTGGCGGTGGCGATGGTTTCGCCGTCGGGACTGAAAGCCACTGCGGTCACCTCACCGGTGTGACCGGTGAGGACGAGAGCGTTTGCGCTCGTTGTGGGACTGCCGTAAACGTGTAGCGCGACGGCAGTAACGAAACCGGCGAAGACCAACGCCGCCGCGATGATCATCCAGAGGCGGTAGCGCGTGGACGGGTCCGGGACGGATGAAGACGGCGAGCGAGCGAGCTCGGCGCCGGCGAGCTTGGCCTGGATATGCTCCGCGAGGACGCTCGGCGCCATGCCGCGCAGATCGATATAGGCGATCGTTGCGGGGATTCCGGGCAGCTTGGTGTCGTCGAAGCGGGCCGGGAGCACGTACTCGCGGTTCTCGCTCAGGGCACGGGACTGCGCGTTCCTTAACTCGTGGTTGGTGATGACCTTGCGCGCGTAGTCCTTTGAGGCGAACACCACGCAGTATCGCGAGCTGTCTCCGTAGATGCGGCTTAAATGTTGATAGAGGTCCTTACCCCAGGTGTTGACCGTTTCGAACTGGTCGTAATAGACGCGGACGCCCCGCGATCTCAAGTCGCTGGCGACCCGCCCGACGTATGCACCCTGCTCGCTGGCATACGACAGGCAGACGTCGTATCGCTCTGACTTCGAGGGCGCAGGGCCGGTCACGCGATCAAGCTACCTCTCGACCGCTCGCAATAGGCACCATGCACATCAGGGTCGGTCTGGGAAATGTCTGGAAACGGTCGGGCGAGGAAGCGTCCATGAGGCAAACCCTCGGACGAGTGACCGCTTCCGTCTTGGAGGTCCGAGGCTGGTTGGGGGCATCGGCGCGAATTGCTGCGGACATTTGTCGTTCGCGATCGTTTTCCCTGGCTGCCGCCCTCGGGGCCGGCGATGTCCCCTTGGTAAGGGTTTACGGTCCGGGGCAGCGCCGGATGCCGCGAGTCGTGATAATGCCCGCAGGGTCTCCCAGATCGGAGACACACGCAACCGGGGGATTATCTTGGCCGGCGAACGCGACGCAATTGCACAGGCCTATCCGAATACGAATTGGGTGCCGAGATCAGGCACGGTCGCCACGAGTCAACGCCGCCAGCGATGCACTCGAACAGCCAAGGTCATCGTCTGGAACGACCGCGAACAAACCGACGCTTCGGTCCGATTTCTCACCGAGGCCTAGAACATGATCGAACTCGACCACCCGCACATCGTGCGCGTATTTGAGTACGCCGAAGAGTACGAACCCCCCGCACCGATGCCTGAGGCCGATCCGGCTCTGGCCGCGGTCACCTTGCGAGGCCTGGCCAAGACACCACCCACCGGCCCGCCTCCGCCCGCGATTTTGCCCTCAGCCGGGCAACTGCCGCGGCCACCGCGCCGGAAATGGACTGGCTCGCCAAGGTTGGTGCCCCCTCCGAGTCGATCGGACAAATATTCATGCCCGACGTCAATGACGCCTTAGACCCGCGCCACCCGAACGACCCGCCTTCACCGGAGATCGAACAAACGCTCGGGCCGGAGCCGGCACTCGCACCGGGGCCGATCGTGCACACCGATCCGCTCTCCGCGACTACGGTCCATCCGATCCCGGCAAGCCAAGCGCCGCCCGAGCCACCTGTACACGGGGCCGCGGACATCGCCGGCCCGGCATCGGCGGGTGGCGCGCCGGTAGCCAGCCGCGAGGGCACCGGACCCTCGCTGCGGCGATCCGACGCACCCCGATTTCTTCGTGGGAAGCTGGTGGTGCTCGTGACCGTCGTGACGGTCCTCACCGCGTCAGCCGTGGCTGGACTGGCCTGGCAACAGCTGCGGAAGCCAGAAGCCGACAGCGATACCGGGTCGACGGCGACCCATCGCCTCTCGCGACGGCCTCTGGTCCTCACTGGCCACACCGGCCCGGTCTATTTTGTGGTCTTCAGTCCGAATGGCTCAACGCTCGCCACTGCTAGCGACGACGGCACCGCACGACTCTGGGACGCCACCACCGGCCGAACCACCCATGTCCTCGCGGGCCACAAAGGCCAAGTCTGGAACGTGGTCTTCAGCCCGGATGGCACAACCCTCGCCACTGCGAGCTTCGACAACACCGTGCGGCTCTGGGACACCACCACCGGCAAAACCACCCACATCCTCACCGGTCACACCAACAGCTTGGCCGAGCTGGCCTTCACCCCCGATGGCGCAACCCTCGCGACCACCAGCGCCGACGGAACCGCGCGGCTCTGGGACACCACCACCGGAAAGACCACCCACGTCCTCACCGGCCACACCAACAAGGTGGGACAACTGGACATCAGTCCCAACGGTAAAACGGTCGCGACCGGCAGTGACGACGGCACCGTTCGGCTGTGGGACACCGACACCGGGAAGACCACCCACATCCTTAACGGTCACAAGGACGCTGTCTACGACGTGGCCTTCAGTCCCGATGGCACAAGCCTCGCCACCACCAGCGCCGACGGCACTGCGCGGCTCTGGGACGCCACGACGGGGACGACCACCCATGTCTTGACCGGCCACGAAGGCCCTGTGTGGCACGTGACCGTCAGTGCCGACCACACCCGTCTCGCCACCAGCAGCGCCGACGGCACTGCACGACTGTGGGACACCACGACCGGGACGTGCACCCATGTCTTGACCGGCCACAAAGACCCGGTACGGGACGTGGCTTTCAGCCCGGACGGCACCACCGTGGCCACCACCGGCTTCGACCGCACCGCGCGACTCTGGAACACCACCACCGGCAGGAACACCCGCATCCTGAATGGCCACATCGGATCCGTGTGGGATGTGACCTTCAGCCCCGACGGCACAACTCTCGCCACCGCCGGCCTGGACAAGACCGCACGACTCTGGCCCCTCAAGTAGGCGGCGCGCCACTCGTCCGCGCCGAAGTCCCGGATCGATGTCGGCTCGCGCGGGCCGGTGGGCGCGAACCGCCATGCGGCGGTCCGAGGCGCGGGTTGACGGCTCCGGGATACCGCGGTGTCCGTCGCGGCCATCTGTTCGACACCCCGGAGCGGCGTGCTCGTTACTCGTGCCGTTCAGACGGAAGCATTTGTTGTCTTTTCACGGCATGCACACCCGATTGCCTCGGGGAGGAGCACCGCCGCGGTCGATACCGCGCCGACCGATCCGATGCCGGCGCGGCCCGCGGGACGCTTGACGGCCGCGCCACCGGCCGTCGTCTGCGCCGTTGACCATCCGGAACCCATTAGTCGAATTCCCGTGCTCGTCCCCCCGGGAGTGGAGTGCCGGTGTCCTCCTCCGGGTGGACCCTCGCGGCAGCGGGGGACCTCACGCGCGTCAGGTCCGACCGGCGGTGGACGCAGATGTCCGCCGCGCGGGGAGAAACCACGGAGAGGCATGCCTGGCGGCGGAGACGACACGGAGTCGCAGGGGTGACGAAAAAGACTTATCGGTCTAGGACGCTCATTCGTACCGGCAACACCGCCGGTACCGCCTGAAGGAGCAGCCCATGGCCCGGATCCTCGTCATCGACGCCGACCAGAACACCGCAGGCGAGCTGGCCCGCCGGCTCCGCGACGCCGACCACCACGTCGACCACGCCACCGACGGGCTCGACGGACTGCGCCGGTTGTTCCGGGCCCGGCCCGACCTGGTGCTCCTCGACCTCAGCCTCAACGGGCTCGACGGATGGCAGGTACTCGGCCGCATCCGCGACCTCACCGACGTCCCGGTCCTGATCCTCACCGCCCACCGCCGGGAATCGGACAAGGTCCGTGCTCTGCACAGCGGCGCCGATGACTACGTCACCAAACCCTTCGCCACCGGCGAGGTACTCGCCCGCGTCACCGCGCTCCTCCGCCGGACCCGAACCGTTCACTGGTCCGCCGAGATCTACCGCGACGACCGGCTGCTCATCGACCCGGCCGGCCGATCCGTCCAGATCGACGGCAGTCCGGTGGATCTGACCGCACTGGAGTTCCGCCTGCTGCAGATGCTCGCCCGCCACCGGGGCGCCGTACTCACCACGGCCCAGCTCCTCGACCGGGTCTGGGACGACCCCACCGGCGTGGGTCCCGAACGCGTCAAATTCGCCGTTCTCCGGCTACGCCGCCGGCTCGGATGGAGCGACCGCGCCGACAGCCCGATCCAGTCGGTCCGCGGGGTCGGCTACCGCTACCGCCCCGCGCCCGTATCCGCGGCCTCTGCATCCGTCGCGGCGTGAAGCAGGTAGGCCCGGGAAGCGGCGGGGAAAATCGTCCGCGATCACGGAGGCGGGAACTCGCTCGCCCATCCCCCTCAACCCGTCCGGACAATTCGCGCGTCAGCGGAACACGTGTCGTCACCTAGGCGCCCCACCTCCGTGAGGTGTGCTGGCGTCAGCTCCTCGACCCGGCCGGCTGAACAGATCATTTATCGATCTGCTCATCGCCTACTGGCGTCCCTCACAGAACGACTGTCGAGTATCCGACGGTCCCTCGATGTGCGCCGAAGTACGTAGAGGGTCTGGCCCGGCCCGGTTCTCATCAACACGTTGGCGGTCGGTCGCCGGCCGAGAGGTCCTATCGAAAGGAAATCCGACATGGGAATGCCCATCCACCGGATCCGAGGTCGCGCGTTCCTGGTTGTCGCCGCTGTGGTCGCGCTCGTCGCGGCGTGGAGCGGCCCGGCGCAGGCGCTTGCCCCCCATTCGCTCGACTGTTTCGGAAACCTCCTTCCCACGAACGTGCTCTACGCCGACCAGGCTGGCACCCCGGAGACGGACGCGAACGGGGGCTACCAAGTCTTCGGTACCGCCGCCGACGAGGTGATCGTCGGCTCCTCCGGCGGTGACCACATCGACGGCGGCGGCGGTACCGACATCATCTGCGGTGGTGACGGCGACGACGGCCTCTACGACATTCTCGACAGCGCGCACGCCACCATTGATGGCGAGGACGGCGTGGACACGATCATCGGCAGCACAAACCACGATGTCCTCAATGGGGGCGACGGTGCGGACATCATCTACGGCGAGGAAGGAAAGGACACCATCCACGGGGATAACGGGCCCGACACCGTCTATGGCGGCAAAGGCGACGACACCCTTTACGGTGACGACGGCAAAGACGTCCTCCACGGGGAAATCGGGGCCGACACGATCTACGGCGGCGACGGCGCGGACGACATCCTCTGCGGTGAGGGGAACTCAGGTGACTACGCCGACGGCGGCGTCGAGTCACCCACGGGCATCGATACTGTCTTTGCCAACAGCGGGTGCGACGTAACAGTCAATATTCCCTGACGAGTGCGGACGCCGGCGGGGTCCGTGGCCGCAGTAGTACCAGGCGCTGGGGGGACCCTGCACCAGGGTGTTCCGGCGCATCGCGCTCACGGATCTGGCTCGAACCGGCGTCCGGCCGCCGCGGACGCCGTGCGTCCGTCGTGCCGTGTCAGGTCTCAGCGGTGTCCTGGCTCGGCGGGACACAAGCTGCCGAGGGGCGGCTCGCCCAGGATGCTCGGCTCTTGGCGGGCGCGGCGGTCGGAAGTCCGAGCAGAGGCCTTGGCCGTCGATGCACGAGTCGATGCACGACGCGATGAGGCGACTTCAGGTGCGCGGGCTCCCGGCGGCGCGGTCGAATTCCGTCACCGCTGCAAAGCTGATCGAGGTCGTCGAAGAGGCGCGGAGGAGATTGGCCAGGCGGTGGTGCTTGCTGCCGATGGGACGACGCCGGCGTTCTCCGGACCATCCCTCCATGTGTCAGGCGGTCGATGTCCGGTTGCGGGGCATTACCGCGTTTCAGAGGCCGTTTCCGAACGATCGGGAGACGGCCTCGTCCGCGCCGGGTGGCGCGGACGGCGGCCGGCTCGGCTGAGCGTCAGTTCGCCCGGCAGCTGATCTCCATGCCGTCCTCGACCGGAAATGCCACGCTGACGTATCCGTTGGCCGGGTGGCGCACGTAGCGCAAATACTCGGCCATCGAGTCGAAGGTCGTGTCGTCGGCCACCACCAGCGCCCCCGGCGCCAGCCTCGGCTCGAGTGCTCGCAGCACGTCGAGGCAGGCGTCTTTCCATCCGTCCAGCAGGACCAGCCCGATCGGTCCGGGCACCTCGCGCAGTGTCTGACGCGCGTCTCCCGGCAGCAGGGTGACCTGGTCGGCGACGCCGGCCTCCGCGAGGTTGTCGCTTGCGGCGGCGAGCTTCCCGGCGCTCAGCTCGCTGCCGTACACGTGCCCGGTTCCGTTGTCGGAGACCGCGGCGGCCAGGTAGATCGTCGAGATCCCGAACGAGGTTCCGAACTCGACGACCGTCGCGGGGCGGGCGGAACGCGCCAGAGCGTAGAGGAGCTCGCCTCCGGCCGCGGAGATCGGCATGTAGACGTCCGCCCGCGACTCCGCGCGTTCGTGGTCCGGTGCGGCGAGGAACGCGCGGGGGTCGGCGAGGTCGGTGACCTGCTCGTCGTCGTGCGCGGCGGCGGCGAAGAGGCGGTCGAGAACACCGCGGACGGCCGGGTGCGTCAAAGTTGAAGTCATTGCCCTAGAGTAGACGCAACGTCGCGTCTACTCTAGGAGGGGCCGTCAATGCAGGGCCAGAGCGGGCATCACGGCAACCGGCACGGCCGCAGCGAGGCCGCGCGGGAGGCCGTTCTGGAGGCGGCCGACGACCTGCTCACGGAGCGGGGCTTCGCTGGAGTGACGGTAGAGGGCATCGCGGCGCGCGCCGGAGTCGCGAAACAGACCATCTACCGGTGGTGGCCCTCCAAGGTCGACATCCTGCTCGAAGCGCTCGGATCCGATCTGGCCCAGCACCTCACCCCGGCCGACCGCGGCACGCTCGCCGAGGATCTGCGCGACCACCTCCGGGCACTGGCGCGCTTCCTGACCCGGTCCGATCCCGGGATGGTTCTTCGAGCCCTGGTGGGGCAGGCGCAGCACGACCCCGTGCTGGCGGCGCGGCTGCGGACGGAGCAGCTCGCCCCGCAGCGCGAGCGCGAGTCGGGGCGGCTGCACCGCGCCATCGAGGCCGGGGAACTGTCGCCCGGCCTCGATCCGGAGAGCGCCGTCGACCAGCTCGTCGGGCCGGTGTACTACCGGGTCCTGGTCACCGGGGAGGCCGTTCCCCCCGCTTTCACCGACGCGCTCGTCGACGGCTTCCTCCGCGCCCACGGGACCGTGTGAGCGTCAGCCGGCGCACTTCCCGGCGGCCGGGCCCGCCCCGGTGAGATCGGCGGAGTTCAGGTCGTGCCCGGTGACGGTGAGGCGCAGCCCGGCGTCGACCGCCTCGGCGCTCCGGTAACTCAGGCCGTCGGGCAGTTCTGGCAACTCGCGGTCGAGAGGAAGGCCCTGACCGCCACCTACCTTGTCGAGCAGGCCCCCGGCCGGGCGGCGCACGCCCATGACCTCGATCTCGGTGGGCTCGACGGAGAGCGTACGGCCGGTCAGCTTCGGCTCGGCGATCAGCGTCACCGGCAGACCGAAGCCGGTCTCGACCTCCAGGAACAGCTGCCCGCCGGAGGTCCGGACCGAGGAGATCCTCTCCGAGCGTCCCGCCAGCGCGCTGACGTCGGCGGTGAGTGTGACCTGAACGGCGCCGACCCGCATCGACCCGTCGTCAACGGACACGTCCCGGAGCGTCGCGTCCACCGTGGCGGCGCCGAGCATGGTCCCGCTGAGGTGGGTACGGACGTCGACCCTCTGGAACGACGAGCGGAGGAGCTGGGGGAGGAACAGTGGCCCGGCGACGTCGACCTGTGGCTCGCTGCCCAGCTTCGCCGCGCAGGCGAGCCGGTCACTGATCCGGCCGGTTACGAGGGTTTCCGCGACGCGGTCGGCGGCGAACGCGATAAGCACCAGCACGGCGACGGTGGCGGCGGCCCAGATCGGCCGGCGGCGACCACGCCGGGCGTCGGCACGCCGGGCCTTCCCGTCGGCACGCCGGGCCTTCCCGCCGGTTCGCCGGGCCTTCCCGCCGGTGCGCCGCGTCCGGTGTTTCCACGGCCGGAGTTCTTGGTTCACCTCACACTCCGGCGGAAGTCGACACGTCGGCCGGGGCCTTTTCGTGCGGGGCCGACGTGTCTTCGACGTCGAGACGGGGGAGCAGGCGACCCAGCCGGGCCGGCAGCCACCAGGCCCGGGCGCCGAGCAGACCGAGTACGGCCGGCACCAGCGTGAGCCGCACGAGGAAGGCATCAAGCAGCACACCCACCGTGAGCGCGAACGCGATCGAGCTCAGCGTCGAGTTCCCGGAGACGACGAAGCTGCCGAAGACGCCGGTCATGATCAGCGCCGCCGCGACCACCACGCGGGCCGAGTGCCGGCCGCCGACCGCGATCGCCTCGCGCGGAGCGGTGCCGGACACCACCGCCTCGTGGATCCGTGACACCAGGAACAGGTGGTAGTCCATCGCGAGCCCGAACAGCACGGCCATCACGATGACCGGGTTGAAGCTCACCAGCGGACCGGTCGCGTCCTTGGTGATCGTGTCGCCGAGCCAACCCCACTGGAAGACCGCAACGGTGACGCCGAGCGTCGCACCGAGCGAGAGCAGGTAGCCGAGTGCCGCGGTCAGCGGCACCAGGACCGAACCGAAGACCAGGATCAGGAGGACGACCGAGA
Organism: Cryptosporangium sp. NPDC051539; assembly: GCF_044454545.1. Taxonomy (NCBI): domain Bacteria; kingdom Bacillati; phylum Actinomycetota; class Actinomycetes; order Cryptosporangiales; family Cryptosporangiaceae; genus Cryptosporangium; species Cryptosporangium sp. NPDC051539. The sequence goes on from NZ_JBITDV010000002.1 coordinate 550,177, forward strand.
GCCCGACGACGACGAGCGCGAACGGCACGAGGGCGTCGGTGAGGAGCACGGAGACGTCGATGCTCTGCGCGGTCGAGCCGGTGACCTGGAGGGTGGCGCCGGTCTTGCCGGCCAGGAGGTCGGACAGGCCACGAATCGTGCTGACCAGATCGCTGGTCTCCGGGTCGGTGGGTCCGGTGGCCGGCACCACTTGGATGAGTGCCCAGCCGTGGTCGTCGGACAGGCGTGGGGGTGCGACCGCGGCGACGCCGTCGAGGTCGGCCAGCGACGTGGCGACCGTGTTCGCCGCCGCCGGGGGATCGGCCGAGGCCGAAACGTCGGCGAGGACGAGGAGCGGCCCGTTGGTGCCCGGGCCGAACGCGTCGGCGACCGTGTCGTAGGCCTGTCGCGCGGACGTGCCGGTGGGTTGAGAACCGTTGTCGGGCAGCGCGAGCCGGAGCCCGGCCGCCGGGACGGCGAGGACGCCGAGAGCCAGGATGCCCACGATCAGAACCGGCAGCGGCCGCCGCGCCGCCGCCCGTACCCACCGTTCACCCGCCGGTGTGGACGTCCGGCCGGTTCCCGAGTCGCCGGGGGCCGCCGGGCCGGCCGGGAGAGGGCCGGTTCGGGGGCGGAGCCGATCACCGGCGATCGCGAACAGGGCGGGCAGCAGCGTGATCGCGACCAGCACCGCGACGACGATCATGCCCGCACCGGCGAGACCCATGACGGTGAGGAACGGCACGCGTGCCACGGCGAGGCCGAACAGGGCGATCGCGACCGTCGAGCCGGCGAACACCACCGAGGAGCCGGCCGTGGCGACCGTCGTCGCGAGGGAGTCCCGGACCGAGGCCCCGGACGCCAGCTCGCTGCGGTAGCGCACCAGCAGGAGCAGTGCGTAGTCGATGCCGACCGCGAGCCCGAGCATCATCGCCAGCGACGGTGCGGTCGTGGAGATCGTGGTCACGTCCGACGCCAGCCAGATTCCGAGCAGTCCGGCGGCGACACCGGTCAGCGCGGTGAGGATCGGCAGACCCGCCGCGACCACCGAGCCGAGGGTGACCGCGATGATCACGAGCGCGAGCACCACCCCGACCGCCTCGGCGGCGTGACCGCCTTCTCCGGAGCCCTCCTGGTATGCGCTGCCGGTGAAGTCGAGGTCGATTCCGGCGCTCCGGGCGGGAGCCATCGACGCCTCGATCGCGTCGAGCGTCGTCTCGTCGACGTCGTTGCGGTCCACGTCCAGCTGGACCTGCGCCATCCCGACCGAACCGTCGGCGGTGAGCGTGCTGCCCTGCTTCGGCGCCACCACCGCCGCCACGTGCGGCACGTTCGCCACCGCGTCGAGCCCGGCGCGCAGCGCCTGTGCGTCGTCCCCGCCGGTGAGTGCTCGCCCGTCGGGAGCCGTCAGGACGATCTGGACGCCGGCGCCCCCGGCGGAGGGGAACTCACGGTGCACGGTGTCGAGCGCGGTCTGCGACTCCGAACCGGGGACGCCGAACTCGTCGGCCAGGTCGCTGCCCCAGGCGGCGAAGCCCGCGCCGAGCAGGACCAGGATCACCACCCAGGCGCCGACGACGGCGTGCCGCCGCCGGTGGACGAAGTGACCGAGTCGTCGTAAAAGCCGGGCCATGCGTCTCCTTCGAAGTGTTCGTCATCGACGAACCCAGCGAAGCGCGGCCGGTTCACGGTGAACCTACGGCGAACCTGACGGTTCGCTGACGGTTTCGGCCAGGAGCAGCTCGACGGCCACGGTCGCGCCGCCCCCGGGTGTCGCCGACGCGGTGACGGTCCCGCCGTGCGCCTGGACGAGCGCGCGCACGATGGCCAGACCGAGGCCTGAACCCTGTCCCCGGCGGGCCGAGGCGGACCGGTGGAACCGTTCGAAGATCCGCTCGAGCTCGGCTTCGGCGATGCCCGGTCCGTGATCCACCACGTCGACCCGCACACGCTCGCCGAGAGGCGTCGCGCGTACCTCGATCGCGGTGCCGGGCGGTGTGTGCTGCACGGCGTTGGCCAGCAGGTTACGGACGACTTGTTCGAGACGCTTCGCGTCCGCACGGACCACCGGAGCGCCCGTGATCTCCAGACCGATCCCGCGCCCCGGGTCGACCACCCGGACGTCGTCGACGAGGTCGGTCAGCAGGGGAGCGAGCGGCACGTCGACGAGATCGAGCGGACGGCTCCGGTCCATCCGGGCCAGCAGATCGAGCTCGTCGACCAGCAGGCGCATCCGCCCCACCTCGGACTCCATCCGGCCGAGGGCCCGGTCGAGCTCGGCCTGGTCGGTCAGGCCGCCCTGCGCGTAGAGGTCGAGCCAGCCACTGAGCGTCGTCAGCGGCGTCCGCAGCTCGTGGGAGGCGTCGAGCATGAACGAACGGACGGTCTCCTCGGCGCGGGCGCGCGCGGCGAACGCGCCGGCGAGCGCGTCTCCGAGCCGGGTCAGCTCGGGCGCGCCGCCGTGCACGGCCTCCCGGAACCCCTCGTCCGCGCCCGACCGGCCCTCGGCGGCGGCCGCGGCGGCGGCGCCGGCCATCCGTTCCAGCGGCCGGAGGCCCCGGTGGAGGGTCCAGGCGGCCAGCGTGCCGAGGACGACCATGGCGACGACCGCGAACGCGGCGCCGGCCCGCTCCAGAGTCCGCACGACCTCCTCGTCGTCGCTGCGGTCCGACGCGAGCACGATGTGGGCGATCGCGTGCTCGTCGGGGCCGTCGACGACGACCAGGCCCGGTGTCGCCGTGCGGATCACCCGGTAGGTGCGGCCACCCTGATCGATGCGCGTCAGCTCGCCCGCCGGGCCGCGAAGGCCGGTCCGGACGAGCTGGTCGAGGCCGGCTCCGCCTGGATCGGCGGCCGCGCCGCGCCGATCCACCGAGTAGACGATCCGGCCGTCGGCGTCGAGATAGGTGACGACGACGTTAGCGGCGCCGGGCAGGCGCGCCAGTCGTGCCTCGCTGAGTTCGACCCGGTCGCGGCCGCTCAACAGCCCACCGATCGTCCGGCTGATGGCGCGCAGCCGGTTCTCGTCCCGATGCTCCAGGTGGTTGCGTGTCACCACGGAGGCCAGCAGCGGCGCACCGGCCAGACCGACGAGCAGGATCACCAGGAGCGGGATCAGCAGCCGGCCGCGCAGCGACAGGCGGGTCACTCCGGCAGCCGCGCGGCGTAACCGAACCCTCGGACCGTCGCGATCAGCGACGGCCCCTCACGATCGATCTTGCGTCGCAGGCTGGAGACGAACCGCTCGACGACGTTGGTGTCGCCGAAACCGGTGCCCCACACGTGCGCGAGCAGCTGCGACTTCGAGAGCACCCGGTCGGCGTTGCGCAGGAGGTACTCCAGGAGCCGGTACTCGGTCGGCGAGAGCTCGACCGGCTCGCCGTCCCGGGTGACCCGGTGGGTGAGCGGGTCCAGGGCGAGTGGCCCGAGGCGCAGGGTCGCGTCGGCCGGCGCGGATCCGGACCGCCGCAGCAGTGCCTCGATCCGGGCCGTCACCTCGGCGACGCTGAACGGCTTGGTCACGTAGTCGTCGGCGCCGGCCCGCAACCCCCGTACCCGGTCGTCGACGTCGCTTCGCGCGGTGAGGAACAGCACCGGCACGTCCGACTCCCGCTGCCGGAGGACGCGGACCAGTTCGAAGCCGTCCAACCCCGGCATGCTCACGTCGAGGAGCACGACGTCGGGCACGGGGGCGCCGGACGCCGGGTCGAAGTGCGCCAGCATCTCCATCCCGTCGGCGGCCTCGCTGACCTCGTAGCCGGCGAACCGGAGCGTCGAGGTGAGCATGGCGCGGACCGGCTCCTCGTCGTCGACGATCAGCACTGTGCTCACGGCACCCGATCCTAGGGCCGCGGTTGCACCGGATCCCGGAGTGACGGTGAGGGTGTCCGCCGCCGTCAGAAGGGTTCGTCGAGCTCGAACTGCACGCTCTGCATCGACGCCACGTGGTCCCTCGGTACGGCGACGTGAGCCGGGTGAACGAGGTAGGCAGCGAAGTCCTCCGCGTGCTCGAACTCCGTCACGACGGCGTAGTCGGCATTTGCCGGACGGACGCCGAGATCGGCCCCCTGCCGAGTCCGGACGGCGAACGGGAGCCGGGCCGGAAGATCCGCGAGCGCGGCCCGGAACGCTTCCACGTCGGCGCTCGAGGCGGAGTCCTTGAAGACCAGGGTCAGGCAGTGAATGAGCATGCGTCGACCTCCTCAGACCGCTCAGACTCCCCAACGAGCGCCGCACTGTCAACGGTGAAGAGTGAGCGTCTGTTGACACTCACGCTCTCCGAACCCGGAAAAATGCCACCTGGAGTCAAGATACGAGTTAGCGGTCATTGACACTTGTGACGTTCCGCGCCTACGTTCTGACGACCGGCGCTCGACGGTGCAGCCGGGCCCTCCCATCGCGCACAGAGGAGTGACGATGAAGCTGGGATGCTCGTTCGCGACGTCATTGGCAACCCCCGAGCACATCCGCATCGCGGAAGAGCTGGGCTACGAGCGAGCGCTGTGTTACGACTCGCCCGCCCTGTACCCCGACGTCTGGATGGCGCTCTACCGGGCCGCGGAGCTGACCGATCGCATCGTGCTCGGGACCGGCGTCCTGATCCCGGCGCTGCGTCATCCGATGGTCACCGCGTCCGCGATCACCACGCTGGTCAGCGCCGTCGGCGAGGACCGGGTGATGGTCGGCGTGGGGAGCGGCTTCACCGGCCGGATGGCGATGGGCAAACCGGCGATGCGGTGGGCGGAGGTCAAGCACTACATCGAGGTCGTCCAGGCTCTGCTGCGCGGCGAACGAGCCGAGTGGGACGGCGCGATCATGCAGGTGATCCACCCCGACGAGCGCTTCGGTCCCGGCCCGGTCTCGGTGGCGTGGGGGGTCGCGGGCGAAGGCCCGATGGGCACCCGGGTCGCCCGCGACGTCGGCGCCGAGTTGTTCCGGATCAGCGCGCCTGAGCCGGGCTTCGACGACCAGATGATGATCGTGTCGGGCACCGTGCTCGACGAGGGCGAAGACCCCGGCTCACCGCGGGTGATCGATGCGGCCGGTGGGTACGCGGCCCTGTTCCTGCACTGGGCGGTCGAGCACGACCAGATCGACGTACTGCTCGGCGAGGCCGGGCACGTGTGGGCGGCCGCGTACGACCACATCCCGAAGGACGTCCGCCACCTGGCCATGCACGACCGGCACGTCGTCGGTGTCAATGACATCGACCGGCCGTTCGTCAACGGCGCGGTCGTGACCGCGTCCGGCGCGGCGTTGACGGCGAAGGACTGGCGGGCGCGCATCGACCAGTTCGAAGAGGCGGGTGTCTCCTACCTGCACTACCAGCCGGCCGGCTCCGACATCCCCCGCGAGCTCGAAGCCGTCGCCGCCGTCTTCCGCAGCTGAGCACCCCCGAGAGGAGCGCTGACCCCGATGCGCGACCTGCGCTTCATCGAGCTCGAGCCGGACGGGCCGATCGCGACGGTGTGGCTCGACCGTCCCCCCGTCAACGCCACCGACACGCAGTTGTACAACGAGATCCACCACGTCTTCAGCCACGTGGACGACTACCTGCCGGACGCCAGGGCCCTCGTCCTGGCCGGCCGCGGACCGCACTTCTGCGCGGGCAACGACCTGGCCGAGTTCCAGACCATGGATCCGGACAACGCGCCCGAGCGACTGCGGACCGCCCGGGAAGCGTTCTGGGCGATCTACGACTCGCCGACGCCGGTGATCGCCGCTGTTCACGGCGTCGCGGTCGGGTCGGGCCTGGCCATCGCCGCCTCGTGCGATCTGGTCGTCGCCGCGCAGGGCGCACGATTCGCCACTCCGGAGGTCAACGTGGGTGTCCTCGGCGGCGCGAAACACCTCTCGCGGTTGGTGCCGCAGGGCGTCGTGCGGCTCATGCACTACACCGGTGACCTGTATCCGGCGGAGCAACTGCAGGCCTACGGCGGCATCGTCAGCGTCGTCCCCGCCGATCAGTTGCTCGAGGAGAGCCGGAAGCTGGCGCGCTCGATCGCCCGGCACAGTCCGGTGGCCCTCCGCCTCGCGAAGCAGAGCCTCAACGGCATCGAGTACCTGCCGCTCAAGCCGGGCTACGAGTTCGAGCAGGGCCTGACCAGGCAGCTGTCCGGATACGACGACGCCAAGGAAGCCGTGAACGCGTTCCTGGAGCGTCGTCCGCCGCACTACACCGGACGGTAAGGGGGCCGGAATGCACAGCGACACCGAATCCGTCGAGCAGTTCAGAGCTCGTGCACGGGCCTGGCTCGCCGGCGCCGACATTCCCGTGGTCGAGGAGGCCCTCGACGCCCGTTTCACGGTGCTACGGCAGTGGCAGAAGACGCTCTACGACGCGGGCTGGCTCGGCATCGGCTGGTCGACCGACTCGGGCGGGCCGGGACGCGGCCCGCTCCACCGGCTCGTGTTCGCCGAAGAGCTGGCCCGCGCCGGCGCACCGTCACCGATCGGCCTCATCGGCCTGGAGGTGGTCGGCCCGTCGATCGACCGCTACGGCACCGACGCGCAGCGGTCGGAGTTGCTGCCCCGGCTGCTGTCCGGCGACGACATCTGGTGCCAGGGTTTCTCCGAGCCGGGTGCCGGCTCCGACCTCGCCTCGCTGCGCACCAGGGCCGTGGTCGACGGCGACGACTTCGTGGTCTCGGGCCAGAAGATCTGGACCAGCTGGGCGCACGAGGCCCACTGGTGCGCGTTGCTCGTCCGCACCGACACCACGGTGCGCAAGCAGGCCGGAATCAGCTACCTGCTCGTCGACATGAGCAGCCCGGGCATCACGACCCGGCGCATCGAGCAGATGACCGGAGACCGCGAGTTCTGCGAGGTCTTCTTCGACGAGGTTCGCGTACCGGTCAGCAGGCTGCTCGGTGCGGTCGACCAGGGATGGGCGATCGCGTCGCACACGCTGGGAAGCGAACGGGCGTCCGCCGCGGTCCGCCGCCGCGTCGAGTGCGAGGTAGCGCTCGGCGAGGCGATCGCCGAGCTGCGCAGCCATCTCGCGGCGGCCGGTGAGTCGTCCGAACGGCGGCGGCGGATCACCGGGACCCTCGGCCGGTGTTACGCCGCGCTGCGGACGCTCGACGGCCAGACCCGGCAGACCACGGCCCGCCTGGTCGAAGGCGTCGGTCCCACTCCTGTCGACTCCGTCGACAAGCTGCTGCTCACGCACGTGGAGCAGCTCGTTTTCGGTGAGCTCGCGCAGCTCTTGGGCCCGTTGCGCGCCGTGACCGACGCACGGCCTCTCGGCCTGCCCAGCGAGCGCTGGGCTCGTGAGCACCTCTACTCCCGCGCCGCGTCCATCTACGGCGGGTCCTCGCAGATCCAGCGCACGATCGTGGCCGAGAAACTCCTGGGGTTGCCCCGTGGCTGACGACTTCGCCCGCTTCGGCCAGGCCGTCGACGAGTACCTCGCGCGGCACTACGCCCCCGACCGGCGCCGTGCCTTGCTGGGCGCCGGAGGATTCGACGCCCCGCTCGCCGCCGAGCTGGCCGACCTCGGCTGGTACTCGCTCGCCGTACCCGAATCCCGGGACGGACTCGGTGTTGCGCTGTCCGACCTCGGCGGGATGTTCGTGCAGGCCGGGCGCCACCTGCTGATCGGGCCGCTGCTCGAGAACACGCTGCTGCCCGCGCTGCTGCAACGCACCGGCGACTGGGCACGGTCGGACGCCCTGGCGGCCGCGGTCCGGACCGGCGTGCCGGTCGCGCTGGTCGATCCGGGCGTCTCCGACGACTGCTCCACGGACCTCGGGTCGGTCTCGCTCACCGGCGACCGGCTGCACGGCAGCGTCGCTGCCGTCCGGTTCGCTCCGCACGCGAGCCTGCTGGCCGTCGTCGCGGGCACGGTTCTCTGTCTGGTCGATCCGCACGCCGACGGCGTGCGGATCCGAGCACTGCGTAGCGCTGACCCCGCCGTGTCGTTCGGTCGCGTCGACCTCACCGACGTCCACGTCGACGCGGTGCTCGGCCGGGACGACACCGAGCTGATCACGCGGATCAGGGCCTGGGCGCGGCTGTTCCTGGCGTGCGAACTCGACGGGCTCGCCCGCGGCAGCCTCGACCGGACCGTTCAGCACCTGAAGACGCGCGAGCAGTTCGGCCGGCCGATCGGAGGCTTCCAGGCACTCGCGCACATCGCCGCCGACATGCACACCGCGTCGGCCGGACTGCACAGCCTGTGCTTGGCCGCGCTCGCCGACGCCGGCGACGCGACCGACGTCGCCGACCTCGAGCTCGTCGCCGCGTCGGCCAAGGCTCACGCGGCCGAGACGGCCGTACGGATCTGCGAGGACGCGATCCAATTGCACGGCGGGATGGGCTTCACGACGGAGAGTGACGTCAGTTGGTTCTACAAGCGCGCGGTGGCGCTGCGCGCTTGGTACGGCGACGAACACGAACTCCACCGCAGGATCGGCGCCACCCTGCTGGACCGCGCGACGGAGGCCCTCGCATGAAGCCGACCCGACTGGACCCGCAGCGCCGTCTCGACCACACGCGGTCGGGCGCCTGGACCGGAACTCTCGTCGACTCCCACCTGACCGCCGCCGCGACGGCCACCCCGGGCCGGGTCGCGGTGATCGACCGGGACCGATGCTGGAGCTACGCCGACCTCGACCGCGCGGTCGACCGGTTCGCCGCCGCGCTGCAGGCGCAGGGCGTCGCCGCCGGGGAGGTGGTGTCGTGGATTCTTCCCAACTGGGCCGAGGCCATCGTCGTGCACCTCGCCGCGCTCCGGATCGGTGCGGTCAGCAACCCCATCATCCCGATCTACCGCCACCGCGAGACCGCGTTCATCCTCCGGCAGGCACGGACCTCGGTGCTCGTCGTACCCGGCGTCTTCCGGCGGTTCGACTACCCCGCGATGGTCGAGGAGATCCGGGCCGGACTGCCCGACCTCACGACCGTCGTGGTGGTCGGCGAGCCCGCCCACGAGGGCCACGTCTCCTTCGAGAAGTTCCTCGCCGGGGGAGACCCCGAGGCGCTGCGCCGCGGTTCACGGGACGCCGGTGACGTCGCCCTGCTGCTGTACACCTCCGGCACGGTCGCGGCCCCGAAGGGGGCACTGCACAACCACGACACCCTCGACTACGAGAACCGCAGCATCATCAACTTCTTCGGTCTCACCGGGTCCGACGTGGTGTTCATGCCCTCGCCGGTCGGTCACATCATCGGAGTCCTGTACGGCCTGCAGCTGCCGTTCATGCTCGGTACGACCGTCGTCCTGCTCGACGTCTGGGAGCCGGGCAGGGCCCTCGAGCTCATCGAGCGGCACGCGTGCAGCTTCGTGGTGGCCGCGACCCCGTTCCTGCTCGGCCTCGTCCAGCACCCGGCGCTGGCCGACCACGACGTCAGCTCGTTGCGCGTGTTCGCCTGCGGCGGTGCGGACGTTCCGCCGGAGCTGGTGCGCAGCGCCACCACCGCGCTGGGGTGCATGGTGAGCCGGGGCTACGGGTCGACCGAGTTCCCCACCGCGAGCGCGTGCAACGACTCCGACGACCTGGGCAAACGCGCCACGACGGACGGCCGTCCGATCGCGGCCGCGGAGGTGCGCGTCGCCGAGGACGGTGAGCTGCACGTCCGGGGCCCCGAGCTGTTCCTCGGCTACCTCGACAGTTCCCTCAACGACGACGCGTTCACGGCTGACGGGTGGTTCCGCACCGGCGACCTCGCCCGCATCGACGCCGACGGTTACGTCGAGATCACCGGCCGCCAGAAGGACATCATCATCCGCTCGGGCGAGAACATCAGCGCCAAGGAGATCGAGGACCAGCTCTTCGAGCACCCACAGGTCGCCGAGGTCGCGATCGTCTCGTCGCCCGACCCCGTGGTCGGCGAACGCGTGTGTGCCGTGGTCGTTCCCCGACCCGGTCGGAGCGTGACGCTCGGCGAGCTCGTCGCGTGGCTCGAGGCACGGCGAATGGCCAGGCAGAAGTTGCCCGAACGGCTCCTGCTCGTCGACGAACTGCCCCGCAACGCCAGCGGCAAGATCCAGAAATTCAAGCTACGCGAACTGGCCCGCACGACGACAACCGCACGATGACCAAGGGGACACCCATGCAGCAGCACGACCGCACCGAGTTCGCTTCGGGGCACCAGTTCCTGGAGGGCCTGCGCTGGCACGACGGCCGGCTGTGGGCGAGCGACTTCTTCAGCAAGGAGGTTCTGACGTTCGCGTCGGACGGCAGCGCCACCACGGTGGCCGTCGTCGACGGCGCACCCTCCGGGCTGGGCTTTCTCCCCGACGGCACACCGCTCGTCGTCTCCCAGGCCGGCGCCACCGTCGAACGGATCGAGCCGGACGGCACCACCAGCACGTTCCGCGAGTTCGGCCCGATCGCCGGCGGCCCCGGTAACGACATGCTCGTGACCGGCGAGGGGCACATCTACGTCGGCAACTTCGGTTTCGCGATCGGCGCGGAGGATCCCAAGCCCACGTCGCTCGGACACATCGATCCGCAGGGCACCCTGACCGCGGTCGAGGGCGACGTCCTCTTCCCCAACGGCATGGCGATCACGCCGGACGGCAAGTTGCTGCTCGCCGAGACGTTCCGGCACCGGATCACCAGCTTCGACGTCGGCGCGGACGGAACGCTGTCCAACCAGCAGGTGTGGGCGCAACTCGGCGAGGCCTACAACCCCGACGGCATCGCGCTCGACAGCGACGGGGGGATCTGGTTCGGTAACGCACTCGTCGAGGGCGATGCCAGCGGCTTCTACCGGGTCGTCGAAGGCGGCGAGATCACGGACAAGGTCCCGGTTCCCGACGCGCAAGCCATCGCCTGCGCCTTCGGTGGTGACGACCTCGCCACCCTGTACCTGGCCTGCAACGCCACGACCCTTGCCGACTTCGTCCAGGGCAAGTCCAGCGCGACGATCGCCACCGCCTCGGTCGGCCGCGCGGGAGCACCCGGGTCGGCCGGCGGCTGAGGCCGGCCGCGTTGTGGCCTAGGATCGCAAGAAACCACGAGGAGGGCCGCACGCGTGAGCCCCGCCGCCCCGAGCCTGCCGGCCGCGGAGCCCTCCTCGTCCCGGTCGCGCGAACGACGCGACGAGATCGCGCGGAACGCCGGCGAACTGTTCGCGGCGCGCGGGTTCCACGCCGTCCGCATGGACGACATCGCCGAGGCGAGCGGCGTCACCGCCCGTGTGCTGTACCGCCACTACTCGAGCAAGCAGGCGCTTCTCGCGCACGTCGTGCTCGACGACCAGCAACGGCTCATCAACACGCTCACCCGGCTGACCGCCTCGCCCGCGGAGGAGCGTGACCTCGACTCGACGCTGCGGACCATCGTCGACGCCGCGCTCGAGAGTCGTCGGCTGTCTCCCCTGTGGCAGCGCGAGGCCCGCCATCTCGACGCCGACGCGTATCAGCGCGTCCGCGACCACACCCGGTCGATGGCCAAGCAGTTCACCGCGCTGCTCCTCGACCCCGGCCGGCCGGGCCTCGACGCCGCAACCGCCGAGGTCAGAACCTGGGGTGTCGTCAGCATCCTCACCGGTTCGGGCCTGCACGAACCGGCTCTTGCGCGACCACACCTCGATCGCGAGCTGGTCGCGTCGAGCCGGCGTGTGATCGACCTGCCCGCGGAGCCCGTCACCCCGGCCGAACGGACCGCGGCGACCGGACGAGCCCCCCTGTCGCGGCGCGACCAGCTCATCGACGCGGCGGCGAAGGCTTTCCGCGAGCGAGGATTCGGCGGGGTCAGCGTCGACGACATCGGGGCTCAGGTCGGGTTCGTCGGACCCGCGTTGTACCGGTACCACGACAACAAGGCCGAGATCCTCGTGGCGGCGGTCAACCGCTTCGACGAGTGGACGGCGCTCGAGGCCTATCGCGCCATGCACGCACCGGGCCCGGACGACGGCGTGCTGGCCCAGCTGGTGCGCGGCTACGTCCGGGTCGCCCTCGAGGCGACCGATCTGCTCGCGGTCTCCCTGACCGAGCGGCCCCATCTGCCCGACGCGGTCCGCGACCGATTCGACCGGGTCCAGGCCGATCAGAACGCGGAGTGGGAACGGTGGCTGCGGGTAGCGCGGCCGGACGTCGGCGAAGCGCAGGCGGCAGTTCTCGCGCGTACGGCCAGGACGATCATCCACGACTGCGCGCGAATCCCGCACCTGCGCCGTCACCCCGATCTCGGGGGCGAACTCACGAACGTCGTGCTGGCGAGCCTCGGTGTCCCACCGACCGCACCGCCCGGCCGGTGAGCTACCGCGCCGCACGGTCGAACGCGCCGACGACGTTCTCGTTGTCGGCGCGTGAGACGACGCAGACCGCGTACTTGCGACCGCCGCGCTGGCCGGGGGTCGGGTAGACGGCGTTGTAGGTGTACTCCGGGCCGAGGCCGCGCTGTTCGAACAGCGTCCCGCAGGCCTCTCGAGCGGCGGCGGACACGGTGGCGGGTTTCGGCAGGCGCTCCGACGGCCCGTACAGGATCGGATAGCCGAGGATCGCTCCCCAGTGCGACCGCGCGCACCGGGTGAACCGGACCCGGGACAGGTCGGCGAAGTACTGCGCGCGGTCGGAGATGCAGGCCCCGACCGGTGGGTTCTTCGGCAGCGCGGAAAGACCGAGGCTCAGGCTGAGTGCGGTGTCGGTCGCCGGGCGGCGGTGCGGATCGACCAGGCGATGGCGTGGCAGCCAGCTGTCGTCGAACCGGTGCAGCGCGCAGCCGGCGTAACGCGCGCCCGAGTTCCAGCGGTCTTCGCCGGGCCAGACCCCGTCGGCGAAGTGGTCGACCAGGCCCTGATCGGCCAGCATCCACAGGCACTCGAAGTTCACCTCCTGCTGCACGGCGTCGTCGCCGGGGTAGGACGACCACCGGGTGAGGTGCACGGAGCCGAGGATCTCGCCCCAGTGCTGCTCGCCGCAGTCGACCGACGGTACGGTCGCGCGGTTGTCGTACCAGGCCCGTCCGGTGGCGATGCAGGTGCCCGCGGGGGCGATCTGGTCGGCGGCGCCGGCGATCACGGTGACCGGGTCGGTGTCGTCGTCGGTGTAGCGGTAGTGGAATCCCCAGACCACCCAGCCGGTGGCGACCGCGGCGAGAACCAGCAGAGCGACGGCTCGGACGCGGCGCCACGAGCGGGGAAGCGGCGGACGCCGGTCGCGGGGTTCGTCGAGGGGACGGATGCGCCTGCGGTCGACGATCTCGTTGGCGTCGTCGAAGTTCGCGGTGACCAGGGCCAGGGTCTGCGGGTCGGAGGCGTACCGCTGGGCGGTACTCAGCCAGCGACGGGCGGGCTTCTCGGCGGCGGCGCCCTCCTCGGCGATCAATCGAAGCGCACAGTCGTTGATGGCGAGCGCGAGGTCGTTGCGCAGACGGCTCACGCGAACCCCGTCCGTCTCGGCGCCCGGGACGTCGAGTTGCCGGACCAGGCGGAGGGCATCCTGGCGCAGCATGCTCATCGCCGCCGCCGGGCCCTCGGCGTCGAGGGATGCCGGGACGTCGCGCAGTGTGGCCTCGATCGCGGTGTAGAGCGGTTCGGCCGGGGTTCTGAGCAGGTCCAGGATCGTTTGACGTGGAGCGGGCCACGCCAGGGCGGCGCGCCGGAGGCCGGGCCGGTGGAGAGTGAGCGCGACCACGGGCTGGACGAGCGCAGCCGGGAGTTCGGCGCGGAGCAGGTCGATCGTGGCGTCGTCGGCGCCGCGGTGCCGGACGTGCTCCCAGAACCCGGGGTCGTCGAGTTGGGCGCGCCAGGCCCGGGCGGCTTCGCTCCACCGGGCGTCGAGTTCGTCGGCGGATTCGCCCTGGCCGTGGGCCTCGCCGTCGATCGCCTCGTGATGGGCCCGGACGGCGGCGTCGTGGCGCTGGTGCAGGGTGGCCGGGCACGGGCAATCGGCGGTCGGGGTATCCCATAACCAGAACAACTCGTGGACGATCCGCCGTGACGGATCGAGGATCACGTCGAACGCCGGCCCCCCGTGCCGGTGCCGGCGCACGCGGCGACGGTCGGCGTCGGTGGGCAGCTTGGTGATACGGAACGCGTTGCGCTGATACAGAGCCGGGCCTGCGAGCTCCCGCAACGTCGCCGTGAGAATCGCAGCAACCATGGCCGCCCCGCACGCCGCGTCGTCGATGTCGGGCACCAGTGGAGCAGCGGGCGCTACATGAGCCCTACATGCTCGGGCCGGGCCGGTCGCGTCACTCGGCGTCCCACCGGCAACCCCTTGACAGGCTGGTCGGCTGTCAACCACACTCCCGAACATGGGGGCGTACAGACGTACATCCTCGACAGCTTCGAGGCGCGAGGTATGTGCTCAAGGCACAGCCTCCGCGTGTGCCGGCCACTTTTGAGTTTTCACCTCGGTAACTGGCCGATCTCATTGTCGACAAACGACAATCTGGCCTAGGGAGTCGTCATCAGCTCACAGCTAGCAGTGCCGACAAGTGACCCGCCAGCACCGTCGCGTGCCGTCGATGGCAAGAAGCCGCATCTGATCCGGGCCTTGATCCTCCGGCGAGCCGGTTGGGGGGTGCTTTCGGTCGTCGCGGTCGCGGTCATCGTCTACGCCGCCACGGCGGTCCTCCCCGGAGACGCGGCCCAGGCGATTCTCGGCAAGCAGGCGACTCCCGAACGCCTCGCGCTCCTTCGTCACCAACTGGGCCTCGACAAGTCGGCCTGGGCGGGATTCGCCGATTGGTTCACCGGCCTGCTCACCGGAGACTTCGGTACGTCCCTGCAGACTCAGCAACCGGTCGGTGCCCTGCTCGCCCCGCGGCTGTGGAACTCCGCGGCGCTGGTGCTCCTCGCTGCGGTCGTCTCGAGCGTCATCGGCGTCGTATTGGGAGCGGTCACGGCCGCCCGCCGCGACGGGTTACTGGATCACGTTCTCAGCATCGTTTCGCTGGTCGCGAGCGCCCTGCCGGAGTACATCGTCGGTGTCTTCGTCGTCCTGTTCCTGGCGGTCAAGGTCCATGCGTTGCCGGCGATCTCGATCCTCGACCCGGGTGGCCATATCTGGGACGATCCCGGCAAAATCGTCCTCCCCGTGCTGACGCTCACCATCGTGGTCGTGCCCTACATCCTGCGAATGTGCCGCGGATCGGTGGTCGAGGCGCTGGACAGCGACTACGCGGAGGTGGCGAGGCTCAAAGGGGTGAGCGAACGCCGGCTGTTGTTCCGGCACGCGTTGCCCAATGCGCTCGCCCCCACCATCCAGGTCATCGGGCTCTCCCTGATCTACCTGGCCGGCGGCATCGTCCTGGTCGAGACCGTCTTCCAGTACCCGGGCATCGGGCTGGCGCTGGTGAGCGCCGTCAGCACCCGCGACGTGCCGGTCATCCAGGCGCTCGTCGTGCTGCTGTCGACGTTCTACGTCGTCCTCAACATCCTGACCGACGTAGCGGTTCTCCTGGTCACTCCCCGACGAAGGCTCCCGCGATGACCGACTCCGGCCCGAACCCCCGGCGCGAGCGCGGGGCGATCGCCCGGGCGCTCCTGGCCGCGCTCCGGTCCTGGCGGGGCCGCATCGGTCTCGGCCTCGTGCTCCTCGTGCTCGCGGTCGCCTTCGTCGGCCCGTTCGTCGCGCCGCACTCGGCCACCGACTTCGTGTCCCCGCCGAGTTCGCCACCCGGGGACGGGGCGATCGCCGGCTCCGACGGTCTCGGCCGGGACGTCCTCTCCCGTCTGCTGCTCGGTGGCCGATCGATTCTCTTCCTGGCCGCGGCGTCGACCGCGCTCGCGCTCGTCGTGGGCGCTCTGGTGGGAGTGACGGCCGCGTACCGGCAGGGCTGGGTGGAGACCGCGCTCATGCGCGTCGTCGACATCGTGCTGGCGTTCCCGCAACTGGTCTTCGTGCTCCTCGTCGTGAGCATCCTCGGCACCGACGCCTGGCTGCTGATCGTCACCGTCGCGCTGGCCCAGGCGCCACAGATCGCCCGGGTCGTCCACGCGGCCGCGCAGGACGTCTGCGAGCGCGACTACGTACGGGCGGTCGCCTTGTGGGGCGTGCCTCCGCGCAAGGTCATCACGCGGCACGTCCTGCCCAGCCTCAGCACGCCCCTGGCGGTGGAGGCCGGCCTGCGGCTGAGCTTCGCGATCGTCATCATCTCGGGTCTGAATTTTCTCGGTCTCGGGGTCCAGCCACCCGACCCCTCCTGGGGCGTCATGATCAACGAGAACCGGCTCGGCATGCCGAGCAACATCTGGGGCGTGGTGGCGCCGGCGGTGGTGCTCGGCCTTCTGGCCGTCGGAACGAACCTCTTCACGGACGCGTTCGCGCGCGCCGCGTTCGGCGAGGACCGCGCCGACGACGCCGTCATCGGCGCCGGGGTGGTGACCGCGGCATGACGGGCCTCAGCGTTCAGGGGCTGACGGTCACCAGCAGGTCGACGCCGATCGTCGCGGACGTCAGTTTCGAGCTGCGCCCGGGCCGGGTGCTGGGCATGGTCGGTGAGTCCGGGTCGGGGAAGTCGACCGTCGCCGTGGCACTCCTGGGACTCGCGCGCCGCGGGTGCGAGATCACGTCCGGCTCGGTCACCATCAACGGCCGCGACGTCCTCGCGATGAATCCGGGCCGGCTGCGGGAGGCCCGCGGTTCCCTCATCAGCTACGTGCCCCAGGACCCGGCGTCCGGACTCAACCCCGGCAAGAGAATCGGCTGGCAACTGCGCGAGGCGCTCACGGTTCACCCCGGCGTGCTGGGGAACGGTCAGTCGACCGAGGACCGGATTCGTGAGGTGCTCGCCGAGGCCGGGCTCCCGACCGACGGCGACCTCCTGCGCCGCTACCCCCATCAACTCTCCGGCGGGCAGCAACAGCGCGTCGCCATCGCCATGGCGTTCATCGCCCGGCCGGAGGTCATCGTCCTCGACGAGCCGACGACCGGACTGGACGTCACCACCCAGCGACTGGTCCTCGACACGGTCCGCGACCTCACCGAACGACACCAGGTCATGTCGGTCTACATCAGCCACGACCTGGCGGTCGTCGCGCAGATCGCGCACTCCGTCGCCGTCATGTACGCCGGGCGGATCATCGAGGTGGGGCCGGCCGCGCAGATCTTCGCGAGCCCCGGTCACCACTACACCGCCGGCCTCATCGCGGCGGCGCCCTCGGCGGTGCGGGCCTCGACGCTCCAGGGCATCGAGGGCCGCCCGCCGCGGCCCGGAGCCTGGCCGGAAGGGTGCGCCTTCGCCGATCGCTGCACCGGCGCGCAGCACGACTGCCGGACGGCGTTGCCTGCACTGACCGTGGTCGGCACCGATCAGGAGGCGCGATGCCTCCACCCGGTCGACCCGGGAACGTTGCGGCTGGCAGACCGGCCGGCGCCGACGCCGGTACCGCAACGGGCGTCCGCGCTGACCGTGCGCGGCCTGATCGCCGACTACGCCGGGAAGCGGGTACTCCACGACATCACCCTCGACGTCGACGCCGGCCGGTGCACCGCCGTCGTCGGCGAATCCGGCTCCGGCAAGACGACGCTCGCGCGCTGCCTGGTCGGGTTGCACAGTCACTGGGCCGGCGAGGTCACTTTCGAGGGCAGCGCGGTGCGGCCGGGGGCTCAGGACCGGGACTCCGAGCAGCGCCGCAAGATCCAGTACGTCTTCCAGAACCCGTTCGCCTCGCTCAATCCCCGGATGAGCGTCGCGGAGAACATCGAGGAGCCGCTGCGCCACTTCACGCGGTTCGGCCGCCGGGAGCGTCGTGACCGGGTGGACGCGATCCTGACCGAGGTGGCGCTCAGCGGTGCCTACGCCGACCGGATGCCCGATCAGCTCTCCGGAGGTGAACGCCAGCGGGTCGCCGTCGGCCGGGCACTGATCGCGGAGCCCGAGTTGCTGGTCTGCGACGAAATCACGTCCGCGCTGGACGTCTCGGTACAGGCACTCCTCATCGAGCAGCTGCGTCGTCTGCAGCGCGAGCGCGGCTTGTCGATGCTCTTCATCACCCACAACCTCGCGGTGGTCCGCAGCCTCGCGCAGGACGTCGTCGTCCTGGAGTCCGGCCACGTCATCGAGCAAGGACCGGTCGAGACGGTGCTGACGCACCCGAGCCACCCCTACACCGAAAAGCTGCTGGCCGACCTGCCCGACCTGGGTCGGCCCACCCCCAAGCACAAGGAACCGGTATGAGCAACAGACCTCTGCCCGACCTGTCGCGTCGGAAGTTCCTGCAGTACACGTCGCTGGGCGTGGCCGTGGCCGCGCTGGCCGCCTGTTCGTCGGACGCGTCGACAACGGCGAACGGTGCGACCGGCGCACCGCGGAAGGGCGGCACGCTGCGCGTCGGCAGCACCGGCGGCGGCACCACCGACACGCTCGATCCGCAGGCCTGGGCCACCCTGCCCGATCAGCTGCGGGTGCAGCAGCTGTTCGACCCGCTGGTCTGGCAGGGCGCGGACGGCAAACCCCAGCTCGTGCTGGCCAAGGAAATCACGCCCAACGCGGATGGCACCGAATGGACCATCACGATTCCGAGCGGCGTGACGACCCACACCGGGAAGCCGTTCACCAGCGAGGACGTGCTCTACAGCTTCCAGCGGATCATCACCAACAAGGCACCCGGGGCGTTCCTGCTCGGCCCGATCGATCTGAAGGGCTCCAGCGCACCGGACAAGACGACGACCAAGCTCAAGTTCTCCCAGCCCTACGGCGTCCTGCTCGACCTGCTGGCGTTCCCGTACTTCTACATGGTGCCGAAAGGCTTCGATCCGAAGAAGCCCGACGGCACCGGCCCGTTCAAGTACGAGAGCTTCACGGCCGGCGTCGAGAGCACCTTCGCGAAGAACCCGAACTACTGGCAATCCGGCCTCCCGTACCTGGACAAGATCGTCGTGACGAACATCGACGACGAGTCCAGCCAGGTCAGCGGGTTGCAGGCCGGTCAGATCGATGTGATCAACGCGCTCTCCGCGAGTTCCGTCAACGTTCTCAAGTCCGCTGGATTCACTGTGAAAGTCAATAAATCCGGTAACTGGGTTCCTTTCACGCAGCACTGCGGGCTCGAACCGTTCAAGGATCCTCGGGTCCGCGAGGCGTTCCGGCTCATCCCGGACCGCAAGCAGATGCTCGACCAGGTATTCGGTGGCTACGGCACGATCGGCAACGACGTCTTCAGCCCGTACGACGCGGGGTTCCCCACCGACCTGCCGCAACGTCAGCAGGACATCGACCGGGCCAAGTCGCTGCTCAAGGCAGCCGGCCACGCCGACCTCAAGGTCACGCTGACCACCGCCCCGGCCGCGGCCGGTGAGGTCAGCATGGCGCAGGTCTTCGCCACCCAGGCCAAGGCGGCCGGCGTCACGGTCGAGATCGCCCAGAAGGAGGTCGGGGCGTACTACACCGACTCCTACCTGAAGGTGCCGTTCGCGATGGACTACGGGACGAACCAACCGTTCCTCGCCAACGCGTCCCAGCTCATGATCGGCACCACGTCGTATTACAACGCGAACCACTTCGACGATCCGGAGTACACGAGCCTCTACCAGCAGGCGGTCGCGACGGTCGACGAAGCCAAGCGGAAAGCTCTCATCGGCCGGATGGCCCACATCGATCACGACCGCGGCGCGTACATCGTGCCCGTCTTTTCCCCCGCCATCGAGGCGTACTCGAACAAGGTCGGCGGCGTGACGACGTCCGTCACGGGCGTGAGCCCCAACAACGCCGACTTCAAGCACATGTGGCTGGCCGGATGACCGGCCCATGACCGACGCGCACGCCCCGGACGCCGGAACGGCTCAGGCCAAGCTGCCGCCGCTGGATCAGCGCACCACCCCGGAAGGGGCCCACCGTGTTCTGCGTCTGGCCATCCTGGGCGGTCTCTTCGTGCCCGGATCGCAACTGCGCGAGGCCGGCCTGGCCGCCGACCTCGGGATCAGCCGCGCGCCGCTGCGCGAGGCGTTCTCCCGGCTGGAGGAAGAGGGCCTCCTGGTGCGGGTCCCCTTCCGTGGCGCGTTCGTCGCCGAAGTCAGCCCCCGCACGATCGAGGAGATCGCCGCCCTGCGATACCTGCTCGAGCCGTACGCCGCCGAGCGGACCGCGACCCACCTGGGCGAGCAGACCGGCGTCCGGGTGCAGGAACTGGTCGGGGCATTGCGGTCCGCGGCTGACCAGCAGGACATGGTCGCGTCCGTCGACGCGCACCTGGCCTTCCACAGGTTCTTCTACCAGCACTCCGGCAACGCGCTGCTCGCCGAGACCTGGAGCGGCTGGGAGAACCGGCTCCGGTTGTTCCTCGCCGTCGACCACCGGGTCTACGACAACCTCGACGAACTCGCCAGCACCCACGAGCGCCTCGCCGAGCTCATCGAGACGGGCAACATGCAGCGCTTCCGCACCGAGCTCGCGCACCACGTCCACAAGGCGCCCGGCGCCCCGCTCGACGAATAGAGGCCGCGTGAAACTCCGGGAGATCAGCTGCTACGCCGTCGACATCCCGACCCAGCACGACACCTACGTGATGTCCCACGGCCGGGTCCTCACGGCGTTCCCGAGCACGATCGTCAAGGTCACCGCCCAGGACGGCACGGTGGGTTACGGCGAGGCCTGCACGCTCGGCAGCAACTACCTCGACGGCTTCCCCGAGTCCACCCACGCCACCGTCCGGCTGCTCGCCGACTGGGTCCTGGGCTGCGACGTGTTCGAGGCCAACGTGCTCGTCGACGGCATGGACCACCTGGTCATCGGCAACCTGAGCGGCAAGGCCGCGATCGACGTCGCGATGTGGGACCTGCGGGGCAAGCTGCTCGACCGACCGGTCGCCCAGCTGCTGGGCGGTGTCAAGAGCACGAGCATGCCCGGTTTCAAGGCGATCAGCCTGGGGTCCGCGGAGGCCATGGTGGCCGAGGTAGCCGAAGCCGCGGGCCGGGGCTACCGGGCCTGGCAGCTCAAGCTGGGCGACGACCCGATGGCCGACGCGGCCCGGGTGCGCGCCGTCGCCGCGGCGCTCCCGTCCGACTCCACGTTCCTGACCAGCGACGCCAACAAAGGCTGGACCGTGGCGCAGACGCTCCGCTTCGCCGCGGGTATCGACGGCGTCGACACCTACCTCGAGCAGCCGTGCCCGACGATCGCCGAACTCCGCGCGCTGCGCTCCGTGCTCGCCCGGCCGCTCATGGCCGACGAGGTGGTCCGGACCGAAGCCGACTGCCTCGAACTCCTCCGGGCCGGCTGCGCGGAGGCGATCAACCTCAAGGTCGTGCGGGTCGGAGGGCTCACCAAAGCCGCGCGCATCCGCGATCTGGCCCAGGCCGCCGGCTGGATGATCCTCGCCGACGAACCCCAGGGTGCCGACCTCGCCACCGCCGGCCTGACCCACTTCGCCGCCACGATCGATCCGAACCTGCTCCTGGCCACCGCCTACTTCATGGGCGAGGACATGAAGATCTCCTACCGCCCCGACAGCGACACCAGTGGTCCCCGGCTCGTCGGCGGCCGGGTCGAGTACGTCGACGCCCCCGGCCTCGGCATCCGGATCGACGAGAGCGTCCTCGGCGAGCCGATCTTCACCGTGACCGCACCGAACTGAAAGGTCCACCGTGGACAGGCTTCAGAACTTCATCGACGGCAAAGCCGTCGAGCCGCTCAGCGGCGAGTACACCGACGTCATCGACCCCACCACCGGCGAGGCCTTCGTGCAGGCCCCGCTCTCGGGACAGGCCGACGTCGACGCCGCCTTCCGGTCCGCCGCCCGCGCGTTCACGACCTGGAAGCGGAGCACCCCGGGGGAACGCAGCCTCCTGCTGTTCCGTATCGCGGACGCCCTGGAAGCCCGGAAGGACGAGTTCGTCGAGGCCGAGTGCCGCAACACCGGCAAGCCGGTCGCGTTCGTCCGCGACGCGGAGTTCCCCGGCACCATCGAGCACCTCCGGTTCTACGCCGCGGCCGCGCGCGACCTGCGAGGGCTCGCTGGCGGTCAGTTCCTGTCCGGCTTCGAGTCCACCGTCCGCCGGGAGCCGGTCGGTGTCTGCGGTCTGGTCTCCCCGTGGAACTACCCGCTGAACATGGCGGTGTGGAAGTTCGGACCCGCCCTCGCGGCCGGCAACACCGTCGTCCTCAAACCGTCGGACACGACCCCGGTCACGTCGCTGCTGGCCGCCGGGATCATCGGGGAGATCCTCCCGCCGGGCGTGCTCAACGTCATCGCGGGAACACGCGAGACCGGCCGGCTGATCGTCGCGCATCCGACCCCGGAGCTGATCTCGATCACGGGCAGCGAGCGGGCCGGCATCGAGGTCTCCGCGGCGGCCGCCGCCGACCTCAAGCGCGTCAGCCTCGAACTCGGGGGAAAGGCCCCGGTGCTCGTCTTCGAGGACGTGGACGTTCGCCGCGCCGCCGAGGCGATCGCCGGGGCCGGATTCCTCAACGCCGGGCAGGATTGCGAAGCGGCCTGCCGTGTTCTGGTCGCCGACGTGGTGCACGACGCATTCGTCGACGCGCTCGTCGACGCGGCGAAGTCGACGGCCTACGGCCCCCCGTCCGACCCGGACGCGACCTACGGCCCGCTCAACAGTGAGGCGCAGCTGACCAAGGTCGAGAGCTTCTTCACCGACCTGCCCGCCCACGCCACGGTGCTCACGGGCGGCAAAGCCGATCGGGCCGGCGGTGGCTACTACTTCGAGCCGACCGTCGTCGCCGACGTCCAGCAGCACGACCGCATCGTCCAGGAAGAGGTCTTCGGACCGGTCATCACCGTGCAGCGGTTCAGCTCGGAGGACGAAGCCGTCGCGCTGGCGAACGACGTGCGCTTCGGTCTGGCCGCCGGGCTGTGGACCACGAACCACGACCGGGTCCTGCGGGTCGGGGCCGACCTCGACTTCGGCAAGGTCTGGGTCAACTGCCACCTCGAGGTGGCCGCCGAGATGCCCAACACCGGCTACAAGCACTCCGGCCACGGCAACGACCTGTCCGTCCTCGCCATCGAGGAATACACCCGGGTCAAACACGTCATGAGCGCGGTCGCGCCGGCCTGAGCCACTCCGAACACAAAGGACTAACGCATGCCTGAGCACACCGCTTTCCGGGGCGTTCTCGCCGCCGTCGCCACGCCGTTCGACGCCGACTTCGACGTCGACGAGGCCGGTCTGCGCCGGCTGGTCGACGACCTGATCGCCGACGGCGTCCAGGGGCTGGTGCCGGTTGGCTCGACCGGCGAGTTCGCCTCCCTGAGCAACGCCGAGCGTCGCCGGATCGCCGAGATCGTCCTGGAGCAGGCCGCCGGTCGTGTCCCGGTCATCGTCCACACCGGGGCGATCACCACGAAGGAAGCCATCGGGCTCTCCCAGCACGCCGCGAGCTCCGGAGCGGCGGGCCTGCTGCTGCTCCCGCCGTACAAGGACCAGCTCTCGGCGGCCGAGAACGCCGCCTACTTCGAGGCCGTGGCCGACTCGACCCCGCTGCCCGCCATCATCTACAACCTCCCGGTGGTCACCGGTGTCAACCTGACGCCCGAGGACGTCGCCGGTATGGCGCAGCGCAGCCCGAACATCGCCTACGTCAAGGACACGTCCGGCGACTGGCACCAGCTGACCCGGTCCATCCACGACTACCGCGAGGTCTTCACCACGCTGGTCGGCTGGGACACGATGCTGCTCGGGGCCCTGGTCGAGGGCGCCGCCGGCTGCATCCTCGGCTCCACCAACGTGACGGCCAAGCCCTTCGTCCGGGTCTACGAGGCGGTCCGGGCCGGTGACCTCGTCGCGGCCCGGGCCGAGTGGAACCGCGTCTACCCGCTCACCCGGTTCCTGCTCTCCGGCGGTTACGTCGGCGGTCTCAAGGGCTCGATGGAGGCCGCGGGCCGGTCCATCGGCGCCTCCCGTGCCCCGATCGCCGGCCTTTCCCCCGAGCGGCAGACCGAGATCGCCACCATTTTGAAGGCGATGGAGAGCACTGCGGCATGAGTACTGACATCCCGGACGTCCTCGTGGTTGGCGCTGGCCCCTCCGGCGGCATGGTCAGCGCCGTGCTGCGCGCGGGCGGGCTCTCCGTCACCTGTCTGGAACAGGGCGACTGGGTGACCGCGTCGGACTTCCCGGCCAACCACCCCGAGTGGGAACTGCTGGTGCAGCACCAATGGGCGCACGACCCCAACGTGCGCAAACTGCCTGCGGACTACCCGACCGAGCTCTCCGGCTCGGACATCACGCCGGTCATGTACAACGCGGTCGGGGGCTCCAGCCTGTTCTTCGGGGCGCAGTGGCCCCGCCTGCTGCCCTCCGACCTGAAGGTCGCGTCCACCGATGGTGTGGCCGCCGACTGGCCTCTCACCTACCCGGAGCTCACCCGTCACTACGACGCCGCGGACCGGATGATCGGCGTGGCGGGTCTGGGCGGCAACCCGGCCTACCCCGAGGGCCTGGACTATCCGCTGCCGCCGCACCCACTCGGGCCGCTGGGCCGCACGGCGGCAACCGGCCTGAACGAGCTCGGCTGGCACTGGTGGCCCGGCACCATGGCCATCCCCAGCGTCCGGTTCCGCGAACTCGCCCAGTGCGAGCGGTGGGGGACGTGCGAGTGGGGCTGCCCCCGGGGCTCCAAGGCCTCGGCCGACCTCGCCTTCTGGGTGCATTCGCTGCGTTCCGGGGTGCAGCTGATCACCGGCGCCCGGGTCCGGGAAGTCCTGGTCGACGCCCGGGGCCGGGCCCGCGGCGCGGTGTGGCTCGACCGGGACGGGACCGAGCACGAGCAGCTCGCCCAGGCCGTCGTGCTCTGCGGCAACGGCATCGGGACGGCCCGGCTCCTGCTCAACTCGGCGCCCGACGGGCTGGCCAACTCCTCGGGGCTCGTCGGCAAGAACCTCATGCTGCATCCGAACGCGGCCGTGCTCGGGGTTTACGACTCCGAGATGCGCAGCCACCGGGGCCCGCTGGGCGAGACGCTCGTTTCGCTCGAGTTCTACGACACCCGCCCGGAGCACGACTTCGTCCGGGGCGTGAAGTTCGGCGCCCACCCGTTCCCCGGCGTCCTCAACCAGATCGAGTTCCAGCGCGGCCTGGAGTTCCGGGACCTGTGGGGATCCGCGATCCACGACGTCGTGGCCGCCCACTCGCGGAGCTTCTTCTTCTCCGGTCAGATCGACGACCTACCGGAGGAGACCAACGCCGTCACCCTCGACCACACCCTCACCGACGCGCACGGCATCCCCGCACCGAGGATCAGCTACCGCATCAGTGAGAACAGCCGGAAGCAGCTGGCCTTCCTCGCCGACCGGATGGACGAGGCGCACCACGCGGCCGGCGCCGTGCGTACCGTCCGGCTGCCGCTCGCCACCGACCAGCCCGGACACCTGCTCGGGACGGCGCGGATGGGGCGGGATCCCGGCAGCTCGGTCGTGGACCCGTACGGCCGGGCGCACGACGTCCCCAACCTGTACGTCGCCGACGGCAGCGTGTTCGTGACGGGCGGAGCGGTGAACCCCACCGCGACGATCGTCGCCCTGGCTCATCGCGTCGCCCGGCAGATCGTGGCCACCGCCGGCGATCAGCAGGTGGTCGCATGAGCGCACCGCTGTCGGTCCCGGTGCGGTCCCGGGCACCGCGCCACCTGACGGAACGCGAACGCCGCACTCTGGCGGCCGTCGCCGACAGCCTCGTCCCACCGACCGCCGCCAGCCCGGCCCCGAGCAGCGAACCGGACTTCTGGGACAAGGTCGACGTCGCCCTGGATGCTCGCGCCGAGGCGTTCGCACTGATCACCGAGTCGTTGGCCGCGCTCGCGGAGATTCCGGCCGACGCCCTGTTGACCACCCTGGAGGAGCTGGCCGGAGCCGCCCCCGCGGCTTTCCAGGCTCTCAGCACCGTCGTCGCCGGCGCGTGGCTGCTGACCGCGGCCACCCGCGACCGCATCGGCTACCACGGGCCGCGGCCGGACCGGGCCGGTGTCGAGGAGGCCGCGGACGAGATCTCCGACGGGATCCTCGACCCGGTCCTGGCCCGGTACGACCACCACTCACCCCGCTGGGTCCGTTGATCCGCCGGCTCGCGCCTCCAGACAGGACGTTCCCGATGATCGACGACGACGCTCTGGACGATTTGCTGCTGCGCCTCATCGCGACCCCGGGCCTGTCCACCGACGAGGCGGCGGTCGCCGCGGTCCTCACCGGGCAGTTGCGGGACCTCGGCCTGGAGGTCTCCGTCGACGAGCTGGGCAACGTGATCGGCCGTCGCGAGTACGGGCCCGGCCCGACCGTGATGATCGACTGCCATCTCGACACCGTTCCCGTCGTCGACGCCGGCGAATGGACGCGCGATCCGGCCGGAGAGAAGGCCGGCGGACGCATCTACGGCCGGGGCGCCGTCGATATGAAGGGCCCGATCGCGGCCGTTCTCCACGCGCTGGCCGCACCCGGCACCCGCACGAGCGGAACGGTGGTCTTCGCCGGCACCGTCGCGGAGGAGCTCGTCGAGGGCCCGGCCGCCCTGCACGTGGCACGGGCCGTCCGCCCGGACTACGTGCTCATTTGTGAACCCTCCCAGCGGCGCATCGCGCGTGGACAGCGTGGCCGGGCCGAGATCGTCGTCGAAATCGAGGGAGTCTCCTCGCACTCCGCGTACCCCGGGGAAGGCATCAACGCGGCCGAGGTCATGACCGACGTGATCGCCGTCCTGCGGGAACTGACTCCGCCGGCCGACGAGACGCTCGGCGACGGGATCCTCGTCCTCATCGACGTGAAGTCCGAGCCCTACCCGAGCCTGTCGACCGTGCCCGAGCGTTGTCGGGCCACCTTCGACCGGAGGACTCTGGTCGGGGAGAGCGAGGAGGACGTCCTGCGACCCGTCCGGGCCGTCGTCGACGCCGTCTGCCGGCAATGGAAGGCCCGTGGCGCGGTCACGATCGCCACCGAGGAGTTCCTGACCTACACCGGCCATCGCCTCCGGGCCCAGAAGTTCGCGCCCGCCTGGCTCTTCGACGGCGCCGCGCCGATCGTGGCCGGAGCAGTCGGCGGCCTGCGGGCCGCGGGCCTGGACTCCGCGGTCACCCACTACCGGTTCTGCACGAACGGCTCCGGAACGGCCGGCCACCTGGCCATCCCCACCATCGGCTACGGCCCCGGCTCCGAAAGCCAGGCGCACACGGTCGACGAGTACATCGAGCTCGACGATCTCCGTCTGGGCGCCCGCGGGTACGCCGCCATCCTCACCGCACTGCTCCGCCCGACCCTCCCGGAAGCCGACCGATGAGCCTGCCTGCCCTCACGCCCCGGATCGCGATCGTCAATCCGCACACCGACCCGACCCGTATCAGGAGCAGCTCCGGGCCGGCCGTCCGGGCTTTCCACGAGACACTGCCCGGCTACCGGCCGAGCCCGCTGGTCGACGCCCCGGCGCTGGCCGCCAAGGTCGGCGTCGCGTCGCTCTCGGTCAAGGACGAGTCATCTCGGCTGGACATGCCCTCGTTCAAGGTGCTCGGCGCCTCGTGGGCGACGTTCCGGGCTCTCAGCGCACTTGTCGGACCCGGAATCGGAAGCCTTCCGGAGCTCGCCGGTCGTCTCGTCGATCGGAACCTCACACTGGTGGCCGCCACGGACGGCAACCACGGCCGGGCCGTCGCCCGGATGGCCCGGCTGCTGCACGTCGGTGCGCACATCCTCGTCCCGCGCGACATGGTGGCCGCCCGCATCGAAGCCATCCGTGCGGAAGGCGCCGACGTGACCGTTGTGGACGGCAACTACGACGTCGCGGTGGCCGCGTCCGCGGCGCTGGCCGACGAGACGCACCTGGTCATCTCCGACACGTCCTGGCCGGGCTACGAACAGGTTCCGGCCTGGGTGATCGACGGCTACTCCACCATCGTCGAGGAAGTCCTGGCCGAACTCGGGACCTCGGGACGGCAGCGGCCGACGGTCGTGGTCGCCCAGATGGGGGTCGGGGCGTTCGCGTCCGCCATGATCCGCGGGTTCGTACCGACCGGCGCCCGTCTGATCGGCGCCGAGCCCACCAGGGCCGCCTGCGTCCTGGAGAGCATCCGCGCCGGGCAGCCGGTGCAGCTCGACGGGAACCTCGACTCCATCATGGCCGGCCTGAACTGCGGCACCCCGTCCCCGCTGGCCTGGCCGGACCTGCTCGCCGGTCTCGATCGTGTGGCCGCCGTCGACGACGACGACGCCGAGCAGGCCATGCGTGATCTGGCGAGCATCGGGGTCGTCTCCGGGGAGAGCGGAGCCGCGGGTTACGCCGCCCTGCTCGCGCACGCGGCCGAGCTCGGACTCACGCCCGACGATCACGTTCTCGTCATCTCCACCGAAGGAGCCACCGATCCCGTGGCCTACCAGCGGATCGTGTCCTACCGGAAGGACTCCCATGTCTGACCTCACCATTTCCACGCTCATCGACGGCGAGTCCGCCCCGGGCACCGGGGCGGAGGAGATCGAGGTGCTCAACCCCTCGACCGGCCGGCCCATCGCCTCCTTCCGCGAGTCCGGCGCCGACCAGGTCGACGCCGCGGTGGCCGCGGCGCGCGCCGCCGCCCGGGGCTGGGGGCGAACCACGCCCGGCCGGCGGTCCGAGGCCCTCACCGCCCTCGCCGATCTGGTCGCCACACACTTCGACGAGATCGCCGCGCTCGAGAGCGTCGACGCCGGAAAACCCATCACCGCCGCCAGGACGGTCGAGATGCCGGGCATCGTCAACGGCCTGCGCTTCTTCGCCGGCGCCGGGCGGGCGAGCGCCGCCCTCGCCGCGGGGGAGTACGTCGAGGGAAACACCGTGATGATGCGGCGGGAACCCGTGGGGGTCGTCGCGGCGATCACGCCGTGGAACTTCCCGCTCCAGCAGGCGGTGTGGAAGATCGCTCCGGCGCTGGCCACCGGCAACACGGTCGTCATCAAGCCGGCCGAGAACACCCCGCTGTCCACCGCCCGGTTCGTGCAGCTGGCCAACGAGATCCTGCCTCCCGGGGTGCTCAACGTCGTCCACGGCCGCGGTCCGACCACCGGTGAGGCGCTGGCGAGCCACCGCGACGTCGACCTCGTCTCGTTCACCGGCTCGACCCGGGCGGGCGCGCGGATCGCGTCGCTGGCGGGAAGCAACCTCAAGCCGGTCGTGCTGGAACTCGGCGGGAACGCCCCCGTGATCGTGTTCGACGACGCCGACCTGGACGTCCTCATCCCGAAGCTGGTGGTGGCGACCCTGTTCAACGCCGGGCAGGAATGCATGTCGGGCAACCGGATCCTGGTGGACCCCGCGCTCCACGACCAGCTCGTCGAGCGGCTGGCCGCGGGTATGGCCGCGTGGGTGCCCGGTGACGCCTCGGACGAGAAGACCCAGCTCGGGCCGTTGATCAGCGAGGCCCACCGGACCCGGGTGCGGAAGGCCGTCGAAGGCCGGAGCGCGTCGACCGAGCTGGTGATCGGCGGTGACGCGCCGGACCGTCCTGGCTTCTACTTCAATCCGACGCTGGTCACCGGGGTGGCCCAGGACGACCCGCTGGTCCAGGAAGAGGTGTTCGGTCCGGTGGCGACCGTGCAGACGTTCGGGTCCGAGGAGGACGCCCTGCGACTGGCCAACGACACCGCGTACGGGTTGGCTGCCTCGGCCTGGACCCGCGACGCCGGCCGGGCGATGCGCGCCGGGCGCGAGCTGAACTTCGGGAGCGTCTGGATCAACGACTACTTCGTCCTCGGGCCCGAGATCGCCCAGGGTGGCTTCGGTGCGTCCGGGTTCGGCAAGGAGGGCGGACTGCCCGGCTTGGACGAGCTGACCCGCCTCAAGCAGGTCTCGATCAGCCTCATCTGAGCTGCGGTAGCGTCGTAGGACAGGTTTCAGGTCGGAGGAGGGGCAGTGCCACGAGGGACGGTAGACCCTGAGCGGCCGCTTCGGATCGCGCTGGCCGCCCTGGACGTCGTCGCCGACAAGGGCGTGGAAGGCCTCACCCACCGGGCGGTGGCCGCGGTCGCGGGCATCCCGCTGGGGTCGACGACCTACCACTTCCAGACGCTGGACGATCTGCTCGCCGCCGCCGTCGTGGAAGCCAAGCGGGTCACGGACGCCGAGATGGCCGCGTGGGCCCGGCAGCTCGGGCCCGGCACCGATCTCGCCGCAGCGGTCACCGACTACGTGATGCACACGCTGACCGACCGCTGGGGCCGGCTGGTCGTGGAGCACGAGCTGTACATGGCGGCCTTGCGCCGTCCGCACCTGCAGCCGCTGAGCCGGGAGTGGGACGAGGCCTTTCCCACGGTGCTGTCCCGGCACACCGACGCCGTCACGGCCGAGACCGTGGCGATGGTCGTCGACGGAATGTTCGTCCGCGCGCTCATTCACGGCATGCCGTCGCGCGACCAGGTCGAAGTAGTGCTGCGCCGCCTGCTTCCCTGATCTCCCCGGTAGGGCTGTTGACCTGGCATACCTTCGAATGTACATTTGTACTTACTGACGCCCTGGGCCCGATCTGCCGGTGCCGGCGCGCGGACATTCCCGCATCTCAGCGAGCCCCGATCACACGAAGCGCCCGCAGCGCGTACCCCTCGCCTGAACCGGAGGACCAACTCCATGAGCAATCCAGACACCCACGTGCCGCGCTTCAACGTCTTCAGCGCGGACTACGAGCCGTCGCCGGAGTGGGGCGGCCACAAGCGCTTTCTCTACGAGTCGGAGGACGGGGCCCGGAAGGCCGGGAGCTTCAAGGAATCCGGCAAGTTCACCGAGGTGATGCCGTTCGACGAGTTCTTCTACGTCGTGGCGGGGAGTACGAAGGTCTCGATCGAGGGCGGCGAGAGCTTCGAGCTCGGCGTCGGCGACTGCGTGTACTTCCGCAAGGGCATGACCGTGCACTTCGACCACGCCGCGGACTTCCACGACGTCGCCGTACTGATGACCTACGACGACGATGTCTGAATTCCCGTCCGACGAGGTCGTCGACTTCCTCGCCGGCCGGAAGTTCGGCCACGTCATCGACGGAGAGGTGGAACCGGGCGGAGAGGCCAGGTTGCCGCTGGTCGACCCGTCGACCGGCGAGGTGTTCGCCGAGGTGCCGCTGGGTTCCTCCGACGAGGTCGACCGCGCGGTCGCGGCGGCCCGCCGCGCCCTGTCCGGATGGCGACGACGGACTCCGGCGCAGCGGGCGGACGCACTGCTCGCGCTGGCCACGCTGATCGACGACCGGCGCGACCTCTTCGCTCAGCTGGAGTCGTTGAACGTCGGCAAGCCGACCGTGACGTCCTATCCGGAGATTGCCGGGGCGGCCGACACGCTGCGATTCATGGCCGGGGCCATCCGCACGGTGCAGACGCCGGCCGCGGACGAGTACACCGAGGGCTACCTGTCCTTCGTCCGGCGGGAGCCCCTCGGCGTGGTCGCGGCGATCACCCCCTGGAACTTCCCGTTGTCGACGGCCGTGGCCAAACTGGCGCCGGCGTTGGCGGCCGGCAACACGGTCGTGCTCAAGCCTTCGGAGCTCACCCCTCTCACGACGGCGCTCTTCGCCGACCTCGCCCGCTCGGTGCTGCCCCCCGGCGTGTTCAACGTCGTGCTGGGAACCGGGGCCGGCGTCGGGCAGCCACTCGGCGGCCACCCGGACGTCGATGTCATCTCGATGACCGGATCGGTCGCCACCGGCGCGGCGCTGGCCCGGACCGGCGCCGATACCCTCAAACACCTGCGCTTCGAGCTGGGCGGCAAGACGCCCGTGCTCGTCTTCGACGACGCGGACATCGACAAGGCCGTCGCCGTGCTGCGGGCCGCCGCGTTCTTCAACTGCGGCCAGTGCTGCGGGGCGGCGACGAGGGTCCTGGTCGACGCATCGATCGAGGGCGAGTTCGTCGACAAGCTGCGCGACGCCGTCGCCACGCTGCGTGTCGGACCGCCGGACAGCGATCCCGAGATGGGACCGCTGGTCGGTGAGGCCCATCTGGAGAAGGTCGAAGGCCTGGTCCGGGGTGCGGTTCGGGCCGGGGCCACCGTGCGGGCCGGCGGCGGCCGGGTGGCCGGGCTCGACGGCTTCTTCTTCCAGCCGACGATCCTCAGCGCGATCCCGCCGGACGACGCCGTCCTCCGCGAGGAGATCTTCGGCCCGGTGATCACCGTGGAGACGTTCCGCACCGAGGACGAGGCGATCACCCTGGCCAACAACACCGATTTCGGTCTGGTCGCGCACGTCTGGACCGAGAACACCCGCCGGGCACTGCGTCTGGCCGACGCGCTCGAGCACGGAACCGTCGAGGTGAACGCGGCCCTGGTCGCACCGGTCGAGATGCCGTTCGGCGGCTTCGCGATGTCCGGCCTCGGCTACGAGAACTCGAGCTATTCCCTCGACGACCTGTCCCGCAAGAAGCACGTCGTCATCGCCAAGTAGGAGTACCGATGAGTCGCAACGATTGGCCCTCCGGGCTGGTGACCGCCCTCGTGACGCCGATGAAGGACGACCGGATCGACCCGATCGGCACGCGGGCGCTGATCGAGCAGCAGGTCCGGGCCGGTGCCGGGGGAGTGGTGGTGGCCGGCGGCACCGGGGAACACGGTGCGCTCGGCCTCGACGAGCGCACCCAGCTGGCCCGCGTGGTGGCCGAGGCGTCGGACGGCCGGTTGCCGTTCATCGTCCAGACCGGAGCGCTCGCCACCCGCGACGCCGTGAAGCTCAGCCAGGACGCCCAGGAGATCGGCGCCGCCGGGCTGCTGGTGCCCGCCCCGTTCGGCGAGCCGGTCAACTGGCGGGAGAAGCAGGCCTTCTACCGGGAGATCAACGACGCGGTCTCCATTCCCGTCATGCTCTACAACACGGTGACCGCCGGATTGATGGGCGTCGAGCAGATCCAGGAACTCGCCGAGCTCTCCCACGTCACCGCGCTCAAACAGAGCTCGGGCGACGGGACGCTGCTCGGAGACATCCTGACCTGGTCGAACGCGAACGACTTCGCGGTCTACATCGGCTGGGACGACCTGACCGTGCCCGCGGTGCTGGGCGGTGCCCACGGTGCGTTGCTCGGTGCCGGAAACGTGGTGCCGGAGCTGATCGTCCGGGTCCTCGACCTGTGCTCCCGCCGTGAACTGGGCGCCGAGCTCGAGGCCGCCTGGGGAGCGCTGCGCCCGTTCCTGCGCTTCCTCGGGACGTCGGAGAACTACGTCAGCGTGGTCAAGCTCGGCACCCGGCTGCGGGGCGTGGACGTGGGGGACGTCCGTGCTCCCTACCTCATGCCGCGGGCCGGTGAACGCGAGGCGCTTCTCCGTGCGCTGGAAAGCGTCGTCGCCGCATGACGCGGGTGGACGTCCTCGTCGTGGGTTCGGGGCCCGGCGGTGCGGTGGCGACCCACACCCTGGCGACCCGCGGGTTCTCGGTCGTCTGCCTGGAGCAGGGCGACTGGGTCAACACCCCTGACCTACCCAGTACCAAGCCCGAGTTCGAGCTGCTCACGCGGGGCGCCTGGTCGGTGTGGCCGAACCAGCGCCGGAGCCGGGCGGACTACCCGATCGACGTCGCGGACGCCGACGCCGACCCGATCATGTTCAACGGGGTGGGCGGTGGCTCGATCATGTACGGCGCGCACTGGATGCGGCTGATGCCCAGTGATTTCCGGGTCCGCACTCTCGACGGGGCCGGTGACGACTGGCCGATCCGCTACGAGGACTTGGAGCCCTTCTACGGTCAGGTCGACCGGTTCATCGGCGTCTCCGGGCTCGGCGGCGACCCCGCCTACCCCGAGCACGACTACCCGCTGCCGCCGCACCCGATCGGACCGGGCGGGGTCCGGATGGCTCGGGGAATGAACACGCTGGGCTGGCACTGGTGGCCGGGGTCGAAC
Source organism: Cryptosporangium sp. NPDC051539 (assembly GCF_044454545.1). Lineage (NCBI taxonomy): Bacteria > Bacillati > Actinomycetota > Actinomycetes > Cryptosporangiales > Cryptosporangiaceae > Cryptosporangium > Cryptosporangium sp. NPDC051539. The sequence goes on from NZ_JBITDV010000002.1 coordinate 583,834, forward strand.
GCCATCCCCTCGTCGGCTTTCAAGAACATGGGGCAGTGCGTCCGGTGGGGGCTCTGCGAACGGGGTTGCCCGGTCGGGGCGAAGGCGTCGTTCGACTTGGCCTACTGGCCGCACGCCACCGCGGCCGGGGCCACGCTCCTCACCGGCGCCCGGGTCGCGCGCATCACGCTCGACCGGAGCGGGCTGGCCAACGGCGCGATCTGGATCGACGCCGACGGGATCGAGCACCGGATCGAGGCCAATGCCGTCGTCCTGGCCGGCAACGGCATCGGGACGCCTCGCCTCCTCCTCATGTCCGACGACCGGCACTCCGAGGGGCTGGCGAACTCGAGCGGCCTGGTCGGCAAGAACCTGATGTTGCACCCGGTCGCCACGGCGATCGGCCTCTACGAGGAGGAAATCGAGGCCTGGAACGGCCCCGCCGGTCAGTTGATGTACTCGATGGAGTTCGCCGACAGCGACCCCTCACGAGGATTCCTCCGGGGCGCCAAGTGGGCGTTGATGCCTCCGCTGGGCGTGCTGCACGTGCTCGACCACCTCCCACCGGACGACTTCGACCGGCGCTGGGGTGCTGCCGTCCATGACCTGGCGCGCTACACCGGACGGTCGCTGATCTGGTCCGCGGTCATCGACGACCTCCCGGAGGAGTCGAATGCGATCACTCTCGATCGGGCCTCGGCCGACAGCAGCGGGCTACCCGGAGTGAAGCTGGCCTACCGCCGGTCCGCCAACACCGAGCGCATGGCCGGCTTCATGAACGCCCGGATGGTCGAGGCCCACGAGGCGGCCGGGGCCGTTCGCACCTTGACTTCCCCGCTGACCGAGTCAGGTCATCTGCTCGGAACGGCACGGATGGGGGTGGATCCGCGCTCGTCGGTCGTCGACGCCTTCGGCCGATCCCACGACGTGCCGAACCTCTTCATCGCGGACGGCAGCGTGATGGTGACCGGCGGCTCGGTCAACCCCACGGCCGCGATCGCCGCGCTGTCCCTGCGGACGGCGACCCACCTCGCCGACACGGCGCGCGCGCAGCGGGTACCGGCATGACGACCGTCGCGTTCCTCTCACCGCGCCAGTTCGCGCAGATCCGGGCGCTCGCCGTCGTGCTGCTCCCCGGGGCGCCGGACGCGCCGTCCCCGGCGGCGCTTCCGGACTTCGAGGCGCTGGTGCTGCGCGCCGCGGCCGCGATCGGCGCCGACGGCCGGGCGCTGGCCGCGGCCGTCGAAGCGCTACCGGCGGAGCCGTCCCGGGAGACCCTGTCGGCCTTCGCCGTGCTCGACCCGGCCTCGTTCGAACTGGTCTCGCTGCTCGTCGTCGGCGCCTACTACTTGGCGCCGTCGGTGCTCGCCGCGTTACGGCTCCCGACCGAGCCGCGCCGGCCCGCCCACCACGAGCAGGCGGTCGACGAACTGGGCACCGGCCTGCTGGACGCGGTCCTGGAGCGCGGTAGCCCCATCAGGACCCTGGAGGACGTGAATCGCGTCCGGATCGTGGAATCGGTGAGCGAATGAACAGTGCACGCAATCTTGACGTCGCGATCATCGGCGCGGGGCCGGCCGGACTGCGGGTCGCCCAGCGGTTACGCGGCACCGGCGCGGCCATCCGGGTGTTCGAGAAGCTTCCGGACGTCGGTGGGCGCACCGCGACGGAGACGGTCGACGGGGTCCGCATCAACACCGGCGCCATGTTCGTCTACCGCGGCACCAAGACGGACGAACTCTGCCGTGAGCTCGGGATCAGCTACGAGCCGGTCGAGCCGAGGACGTTCGGCATGCACGTCGAGGGCCGGACCGTGCTCGGTAGGCGGGCCGAGGATCTCGCCGATCTCCTGCCGATCTCCGACGCCGCGAAGAACGACGTCAAGCAACTCGTCGAGTCGTTGTCGGCGGCCTACCGCGCGCACGGGAAGGATCTCGCCGGGGCCGACCATCTGGCGACGATCTCGCTGAGCGATTTCCTCGGCCCGCTGGGCGACGAGGCGCGCGAGTTGATCTGGTCCGCGGTGGCCGGCGCGTGTGTCGGGACGCCGGACGAGCTCTCGGCGAAGTTTGGCCTGCGTTATCTGGCCAGTTTCCTCGTGCGCGACAGCGCCAGCCGCGGCTACGTGCCGGAGGGAATGCAGTCGATCTTCGACGGCCTCTACGAGCAGGTCCGGGATCTGGTGTCGCTGAACACCGAGGTCCAGGAGATCACCGCCAACCCGGACGGAACCTGGTCCGTGGCCTGCTCCGGCGCGACCGTCACCGCTGATCATGTCGTGCTGGCGGTCCCCGGACCGACGGTGCCGGACCTCGTCCCGGGACTTCCCGGGTGGAAGCGAGCGGCGCTCGACGCGATCCCGACGCCGTCCCAGACGACCCTTGGCGCGGTGGTCGACTGCACGGACCGACCGGAATGGGCGGACATCTTCTATATCGTCACGGTGGGCACCCGGTTCCACGGTGTCACTCAACCCCGGACCGGGTCGCACTTCTCCCCGGGGGACCGCCGTCGCACCTACTTCGAGATGTTCCGCGGCCGGGATTCGCCGGACGACTCCGTGGTCGTCGAGGACTGGCTCGAGGACTTCTATCGCGTCCTTCCTGATGCGCGGGGACGGGTGACCGGGACATTTCTCCGGCGCTGGGACGCGGCTTTCGCCTATCCCCGCCACGACCGGGACCTCTACCTTCCCGGAGTACGCGAACCGGTGGGAACCATGCACTTCGCCGGCGACTACACCTCTGACACCGCGGGTTCCCACGGTGCGCTGACCGAGGCGGAGCGCGTCGCGGAGGAGCTCCGCGCTCGGCTGGGTGAGATCGGTACGCGGGCCCGGGCCTGATGCCACGCCACGCCACGCCATCGCCGACCTGGCCGGCGCCACCCTGCGCCACCCAGGTCACCACCGGTGACCCGCGTCCCGGGGGAGCGGGATGAGCGAGCCGGAGGGGCGAATCGAGTCGTCCATCATCAGCTTGCTGGCTCAGCGCGCTACCGGGGCCAGCATCTGTCCCTCGGAGGTGGCACGGCAGCTGGGCGGCGAGGACTGGCGATCGATGATGGAACCGGTACGGGCCGCCGCCCGGCGCCTGGTGGCGGCCGGAGACGTCGAAATCACCCAGGGTGGCGAGGCGGTCGACCCGGAGACGGCGAGGGGCCCGATCCGGATCCGGAGAATGCAGAGATCTCCGTAGGCCGGTCGCCCCTCTCGACGGCGGACGCTAGCGCGCGGTGGCGAAGTGGTCGCGCAGGAACTCGGCGCTCGTGGTGGGCTTGCGGCCCAGCAGCTTCTCGAGGTCACCGGGCTGGTCGTCCCATTCGCCGCCGTTGATGGCGTGGAACCAGCTCAGCACGAACTCGGCGGCGGGACCCGGCAGGCCGCCGGCGACCAGGTCCGCGAGGTACTCCTCGTCCGATAGCGGCAGGTACTGGACGGCGGTGCCGCGGATCTCCGAGAGGATCTCGGTGACCTCGGAGAACGAGACCGCCGGACCTCCGTGCAGGGCGTAGGTCCTGCCCTCGTGACCCGGATCGGTCAGGACGACGGCCTGGGCCTCGGCCAGATCCTCGCGTGACGCCCAACCGACCTTGCCGTCCCCGGCCGGGACGCGGACGCCGGACTCGAACGGGTCGTCTCCGAGGTAGCCCTGGACGTTGTCGAGGTACGGCGGATGGCCGAGGATCGTGGACCGGAGGCCGGATGCCTCCAGCGTCTTCGTGGTGAACGTGTCGGCCGCGGTGACCTGCGGCAACTCGACCCCGGAGCCGGCCTTGCGGATGATCGGCGTGTAGACGAGGTGCTCGACGCCGGCCTCCTCCGCCGCGGCGATCACGGTGGCGTGCTGGGTGCTGCGGTCGGTGAAGGCCGGGGCGGGAACCAGCAGCACCTTCTCGACGCCCGCGAAGGCGCGGATCAGCGAGTCGTGGTCGAAGTAGTCGCCGGTTCGGATCTCGACGCCTCGGGCGGCGAGGTCCGCGGCCTTCTCCGGGTCGCGGGCCAGCCCCACGAGCTGGGTCGCGGGGCGTCGCTCGAGGAGGTGCTGGAGGGTCAGGCGGCCGAGGTGGCCGCTGGCGCCGGTCACGAGGATCGTGCTCATGCGGAGGTCCTTTGCGGTTGCGGAGGTAGGAGCACGGGTCGTGCCTGGGGTTTCTCGGTACGATCCTGGATGATGGTCGTCATTTTAAATAAGATGACGACCATCATCTGCAAAGTCAAGGCGACTCGAAGAGGACTGCCGCATGCCACGGATCTCCGAGCAGGACATGGCCCGGACGCGTCAGCGCATCGTCGACGCGGCGAGCCCCCGATTGCGCGCCGACGGGATCGACGGGATCGGAATCGCCGCGCTCATGAAGGGCGCCGGCCTGACCCACGGCGGCTTCTACAACCACTTCGCCTCGAAGGACGCCCTCGTGGTCGCCGTCTGCGAGGACGCCTTCGCGGCCTCGCTCGCCACGCTCGCGCGGACCGTCGACGAGGCGAATCCCGACCGGCCCTCACTCGCGCAGATCGTGGCCGACTATCTCTCGCCCGAGCACCGCGACCAGTCCGACGGCGGGTGTCCGTCGGCGGCGCTGGTCAGCGACGCCGGGCGCCACGGACCCGAGATCCAGGCCGCCTACGCCCAAGGCGTAGTGGGCTACCTCGAGGGATTCGACGCCGCGCAGCAGCTCGAGGCGACCGAGCGCGGCGAGACGCTGGACCCCGAGGAGGCCCGGCGCCGATCGATCGCGCTGCTGAGCGAGATCGTCGGGGCGATCGTCCTCGCGCGCGCGATCCGGCTAGGAGACCCTGACCTCTCCGACGAAATCCTGACCGTCAACCGGCAGCGGCACCTCGAAGACCGGCAGAGCCGCTGACGCACCGCGAGGCGTGGCTCACGACCGCGGCGTTCCCGCTGCGGGGGCGCCCCGCCCGCCGTGGGGATCGTCGGTGGACGGGGCGCCGGCCGGACGGTCTCAGCCGACGACGTCGACGTCGGGCATGCCGTCGGTCGGCGGCGCGTCGTCGGCCGCGGAGTCGTCTTCGGTGATCGCGGCGTCGCCGACGTCGGTGACCAGCACCGGGGTCTTGGGAACGCCGACGCCGTCCTTGAACTCGATGACCTCCAGGCCGTTCATGCCCTGGTGGCTCTCCTTCGACCAGCGGAACCTGCCGTACGCCGGGCTCGGCCACGAGGCGCCGGCCTTCTCGATCACGGTGACCACCCTCTCTCGCGTCAGGTTCTTGCCCGCGGCGAGCAGGGCCGAGACCACCGAGTAGGCCTGGGAGAAGCCGTACATGTCGAAGCTGTTGAGCGGCCGGCCGTTGCCGTACTGCTTCCAGATCTTCTCCCAGAGCCGGGTCCACGGGTCACCGGTGTCGGAGGTCACCGGCATGTACTTGGTCGACAGCACGCCGTCGAGCAGCGAGGTGCCTTTGACCTTGCCGTCCGAGTACTCGTCGAGGAACTCGCCGACGAACTGCGGGTTGCTGCCGGTGCCGCCGTAGTACCACGTCGGGTGGAAGTTGAGCTTGAGAGCGACCAGCTGGGAGAGCGCGGTGTACTGAATCAGGTTGAACGCCAGCACGATGTCGGGCTTGGCGGCCTGGAGTGCAGCGATCTGCGGCCCCACGTCTTCGGTGCCCGCGGTGTACTTCTGGACGCTGACGATCTGGCCGGCGCCGAGAATCTCCCGGACGCCCTTCTCGGCGAACTGCCCGATGTCGTCGTCCTGGAGGAAGAGGCCGACCCGCGCGGTGGGCATGTGCTGCTTGACGTAGTGTGCCGCGATCTTGCCCTCGATCTCGTAGTCGGGCTGCCAGCCGAACGTCATCGGCTGGTCGGCGACGTTGTTTCCCCAGGGCGCGCCACTCGTCACGAACAGGTCGGGGATCTTCTCGCCGTTGAGGCGGTCGACCACCGCATTGTGGGTCGGCGTGCCGAGGGAGCCGACCATGGCGAAGACTTGGGACTGCTGGACCAGTTCGTTGGTGACCGTGCTGGTGTTGGTCGGGTTGTAGGCGTCGTCCTTCACGAGGTACTCGATCTTGCGGCCGTACACGCCGCCGTGGGCGTTGATGAACTTGTAGTAGGCCTGCGCACCGTCGGGGATCTCGCTGTAGCCCGGTGCGGCGAGGCCGGTCAGCGGGAAGGTGCCGCCCAGCTTGATCGTCGTGTCGGTCACGCCGACGGTCGAGCCGACGTCACCTCGGTCGCCGTCGTCCCGGCTCTTTCCGGCACCGCACGCGGCGACCAGGGCGGCCACCGCCACGACAGAGACGACCGAGGTCGTCGTTCGCGCCATGCGTCTCATTTCTCTCTCCTCGGATCGGCCACGGCGGGTGCTTCGTGGCGAGTGGTGGACGTCGTCATGCCAGGCCCCTGCGGCGGCGCCAGGCCCGGCGGATGCTCCCGACGAGTCCCGACGGAGCCGTCAGGATCACGGCCATCACGAACAGGCCGTAGATCAGCGGGGACAGTTGGGCCGCCGAGAGGTCGTCCATTCCGGCGTGCGTGCCGATCTGCCTGACGACCTGCGGGAGGAACGTCAGCAGCGCGGCGCCGACCAGCGCGCCGGTGAGGCTGCCCAGCCCGCCGAGCACGACGACGCAGAGCAGCAGCAGCGACAGCGACAGGCCGAAACCGCTCGGCGCGGCGATGGACACCGACAGCGCCATCACGGCGCCGGCGAGCCCGGCACAGGCGGTGCTGACCACGAAGGCGACGACGCGGGCCTGGCGCGGGTTGACGCCGGCCAGCTCGGCCGCGACGTCGTCGTCACGCAGGCTGCGCCAGACCCGGCCGACCCGGCTGCGCGAGAGGTTCGCCAGCGCCACGAACGTGACGAGCAGGCACAGCCAGGCGACCAGCGCGATGTACCCGGTGCTGTCCAGCGCGGTGCCGGTCAGGAAGAACGTGGCGTCGAGCAGCCAGCCGGGCGCGGACGGGACGACCAGCGTCAGTCCCTGTTCGCCGCCCAGTTGCTCGGTGAAGACGATCGCCACGGCCGGTACGGCCACCGCGAGCGCGAGGGTCGCGCCGGCGATGTACGGCCCGTGCAGGCGGGCGGCGGCCACGCCGACGAGGGCGCCGACGACGACGCTGACGAGCGTCGCGACCAGCAGGACGACGACCAGCGGCAGGGGGCTCTCGCCGTCGGCGAGCAGCAGCGCGGTGGTGTAGGCACCGATCGCCATGAAAGCGCCGTGGCCGATGGAGAGCTGGCCGGACAGGCCGGTGAGCAGCGTCAGGCCGGCGGCGGCGATGGCGAGATATCCCATGCTCGTGAACTGGGTGACGCGGAACGGACCGAGGACCTGCAACAGCACCAGCACCACGACCAGGCCGATCACCGCGATCCCGGCATGATGGGCGAGCCGGGTGGCGAGCGGGCCACGAGTGGGGAGCGAGAGCGCGGCCACGGTCAGACCCTCCTGGCGGCGACGTGGGAGAACAGTCCGCCCGGCCTGAGCAGCAACACGGCGATGAGGATGACGAGCGAGGCGATCGGGACCAGGCCGGCACCGCCGAGCCAGTGGTAACCGCTCACGAACGACAGCGCGAGGCCGAGGACGAGACCGCCGACGACCGAGCCGAGCGGGCTGTCGAGGCCGCCGAGGACGGCGGCGACGAAGCCGTAGACCATGACCGAATCCATGAAGCCCGGGGAGACGGGGCCGCGCCCGGCGATGAGGACGCCGGCCAGTGCTCCGGCCACGGCGGCGAGCGCCCAGCCGAGGGTGAGCATCCGGCCGACACGCACGCCCAGCAGCCGGGCCGTCTCCGGGCTGAAGGCGGTCGCCCGCATCTTCAGGCCGAGGTCGGTCTGGTGGAAGAGCAACACCAGCAGCGTCAGCAGCACCATCACCGCCACGAGAGTGAAGATGCCGAACCCGGTGATCGGGATCGAGTGGCCGCCGGCCTCGACACCGGAGAGGCCGAAGACGGCCGGAAACGCCCGGTACGTCGAGCCGAAGACGATCGCGGCCACCGCGTGCAGCACGATGAACAGGCCGAGCGTCAGGATCACCGCGTTGAGCTCGGACTTGCCCTCCACCCGGCGGATCAGCGCCCGCTCGACGACGGCGCCGAGGACGAATCCGGACACGAGCGCGCCCGCGAACGCAACCCACCAGTTGATGCCGTGGTCGATCAGCGTCAGGGCGATGTAGGAGGTCAGCATCGCCATCGGCGCCTGCGCGAAGTTGACGACCCGCGTGGAGCGCCAGATGAGACAGAGCGCCAGCGCGAAGGCGGCGTACACGGCGCCCAGGGTGAGGCCACTGAGCAGGGTGGCGACGAGTTGTTGCACGAGGACTCCTCCGTCAGAATCCGAGGTAGGCGTGGCGTAGGTGCTCGTCGGCGGCGAGCTCCGCCGCGTCGCCGGTGACGACGACGCGACCGAGGTTGAGGACGACGCCGAGGTCGGCGATGGAGAGGGCGCTCCGGGCGTTCTGCTCGACGAGCAGGACGGTCAGCCCCTGGGCGTCGACCAGGTCGCGCAGCATCGCGAAGATCTGCGCGACGATCCGCGGCGCGAGGCCGAGGGACGGCTCGTCGAGGACCAGCAGCCGGGGCGCCGCCATCAGCGCCCGGCCGATGACGAGCATCTGTCGCTCGCCGCCCGAGAGCTGGTGGGCCCGCAGGGCACGGCGGTCGCCGAGGACCGGGAACAGCTCGTAGGCCCGCGCGATCGGGACCTTCTCCGCCCCCTTCCGGCGCCCCAAGCCGCCGAGCCGGAGGTTCTCCTCGATGGTCAGCTCGGCGATGACGCCGCGCCCCTCGGGGACGTGGGACAGGCCCAGCCCACTCATCACCTCGGCGACGGCGCCGGTGACATCCCGGCCGGCGAGCCGCACCCGGCCGCTCTCGGGCTTCACCAGGCCGGAGACGGTCCGCAGCAGCGTCGTCTTGCCGGCGCCGTTGGCCCCGAGCACCGCGGTCACCTTGCCCGGCGGCACCACGAACGAGACGCTCTCGAGGGCGGTGACCGGGCCGTACCGGGTGACCAATCCTTCGACCTCGAGCATCAGTGGACCTCCGCCGCGGAGTGCTCGGGGCGCTGCGGGGGCTCGATCTGCTCTCCGAGATAGGCGGCGAGCACGGCGGGGTCGGTCCGGATCTCTTCAGGAGTGCCGTCGGCGATCACCCGGCCGAAGTCGAGCACGGTGATGTGGTCGCACACGCTCATCACCAGGTCCATGTGGTGCTCGACGAGCATCACCGCCATCCGGCTGGTCAGGGACTTGATCAGCGCGCCGAGCTCGTCCATCTCGTCGTTGGAGAGGCCGCTGGCCGGCTCGTCGAGGAGCAGTAGTTCGGGCTCGATCGCCAGCGCCCGGGCCAGTGCGACCCGCTTGCGGATCGGGTAGGGCAGGCTGGGAGGTAGCCGGCCGGCGTACCGCACGATGCCGAGTTCCTCGAGAACGGCGTGGGCTCGCTCGGCGAGCGCCTTCTCGTCCTTCAGCGACCGGCCGCCGCCGATGAGCGAGGACCAGAATCCCGCTCGGGCGTGGACGTCGGCGCCGACCATGACGTTCTCCAGCACCGTCATCCGGTCGAAGAGCCCCAGCGCCTGCAGCGTTCGGGCGATGCGGTGTTCCGCGAGCTTCCAGGGCCGCACCCGCGGTAACGGCTCGCCGCGGAAGGAGAGCTCGCCCTCGTCCGGCGCGACGAAACCGCACAGCACGTTGAAGGCCGTCGTCTTGCCGGCTCCGTTGGGCCCGATCAGGCCGAGTAGGTCGTGCGGCCGAACCTGCAGCGAGACGTCGGTCAACGCCTGGAGGCCACCGAACCGGACCGAGACCCCTCTCAGGGCGAACAGCGGCTCCGACGGTTGTTCCTGCTCTCTCATGGTGCTTCCTTCCACGACCGGAGCCCGCCGGCCGGGCTCGCAGAGCTACGCCCGCCGCCCGTAGGGGTGAGCGGCGGTGAATGCGGACGAGAACCGGCTAGGCGAGCCGTCCGAACTCGCTGCGGTGGAAGATCAGAGGCTGCCCGGGGCGGTGGGCGACGGCATGCAGTTCGAGGAGCACGATGACGTGATCGCCTCGCTCGAACTCCTCCCGGATCGTGCAGTCGTAGTGGGCGATCCCCTCGGTGAGCAGCACCGCACCGCGGTCGGTGATCTCGAAGGCGACGCCGGTGAAACGCTCACCGGCCGGGCCGGCGAGCTGACGGCACAGCGCGCCGTGGTCCTCGGCCAGCACCGTGACGCCGAGGTGCTCGGCTCGACGCAGCTCGGGCCAGGTGGTCGAGCCTTTCGCGACCGAGAACGACACCAGCGGAGGCTCGAGGGAGACCGAGGTGAACGAGGAGGCCGCGAGCCCCACCAGCTTCCCGTCGACCCGCGCGGCGACGGCCACCACGCCGGTCGGGAACGCGCCGAACGCGTCGCGCAGCACGCGGCTGTCCCACTGCTTGCTCATCGATGACATGAGGATCACGCTCCGTGTGCCGTCGCGTACTCGACTACCAGATCGGTGACGGCGTCCAACGCGGCGTGGCCGATCGCGTCCGATGCCCCGATGGGATCGCCGAGCACCCCGTTGACCGAGACCGCGTCGACGCCCTCGATGAACGCCTGACGCAGGAACTCCTCGTCGACCGGGCCCAGGTACCCCGCCGCCGCCCGGCCGGCCCGAACCCTCTCGGGGTGCAGCGCGAGCATCACCGAGGTCTCCGCCACGTCCGCGTGGCCTCGGACGCGGGACCCCAGAGCAGCGACCGACTCCGCGGACTCACGCCACGCGTCGAGGACCGCGGCACTGTTCCGGTAAACGATGACCTGGAGCGCCGGGGCGAGCGCTGCCGCCAGTCGCGGCTCGAAGTCGCGCATGACCGGGTAGTTGCCGAGGTGGCCGGAGAAGAGGACCACCCGGGTGAACCCGTGCGCGGCCAGGTTGGCGCAGTGGTCCAGGCAGATCGCCTCCAGGGTGGACGCACGCACCGAGAGGGTGCCGGGAAAGCCGAGGTGGTGAGGGGAGTAGCCGACCCGAACCGTGGGCAGCACCAGCGCGGTGGCGAGCCGGTGGGCGATACGGACCGCGAGCGCGTCGGCGTGATCGCTGTCCATCGACAGCGGGAGGTGCGGTCCGTGCTGCTCCGTCGCGGCCAGCGGAAGGATCGCCGTGCGGTCACCGGCCGCGATCGCCTCCGCGATCTCGGCGCTGGTCAGGTACTCGATCCGCCGCTCGGGACACGTCATCTCCGGTTCCCTCAGCTCTGGAGTCGCGCCTGGAGAGCGAACTCGTCGTGCTCCGCGGCGCTGTACATCTCGTCCACGACTGCGCTGAACGAGGTGAGGACCGCAGCGCGACGGATCGTGCCCTTGGCCGTGAGTTCGCCGGCCGAGAGCGCACGCGGCGGGACGCGGAAGTCCTTGAGCTGGAGGGGCCGGGCCAGGTCGGCATTGAGCTCCTCGATCCAGGCTCGCAGACCGTCCCGCAGTTCGTCCGCGTCGAGCCCCCGGCCCTTGCCGGTCGGCCAGAGGAGGACCGTGAGGTACTTGCGGCCGTCGCCGACCACCACGGCCTCCTCGACGAGGGGACTGGCCTTGAGACGCACCTCGATCGGCTGTGGGCTGATGGTCTTGCCGCCGCTGGTGATGATGATGTCCTTGGCCCGGCCGATGAGTTTGACCTCTCCGGACGCGTCGATCTCGACGAGGTCTCCGGTGCGGTACCACTCCCCGTCCCACGCTTCCGCGGTCGCCTCCGGGTTGTTCCAGTAGTCGCGGAACAGCAGCGGCCCCTTCACCAGAAGCTCGCCCTCGCTGCTGGTCGTGATCGCGAAGCGCGGGTCGGGCATGGCCTTGCCCACGGTCCCTGGGGGCGGAAAGGACCGGTCCCACTGCGCGAGGACCCAGCCGCAGGTCTCGGTGGTGCCGTACAACTCCCGCAGGTCCAGGCCCCACATCTGCCACAGGGTCTGCACCTCGGCGGTCATCGCTCCGGACGCGGTCCAGGCGACCTCCGCACGGTCCAGGCCCACCTTCGCGCGCAGGGGCAGGAAAACGTGCTCCAGAGCGTGGTCGTACCGCGCCTGCAATTCGGCCGGCACGGCGTCGCCGCGACCACGTGCGGCGGCGACCTCCCTGGCCGTCACCATCGCACTCTCGTAGGCCTCCCGGAACGGTGCGGGCGACTCCTTGAGCGCGGTCAGCGCGTCGCTGAGCAGCCACTCGTGCAGCCGCGGCGGCCAGACCGCCCCCATCGGACGGACGCCGCGGAGGGCCTCGGCGTACTGATCCAGGCGGCAGAAGGTGACCACGGCCCTGGTCATGATCGGCCCGAAGACGCCGGACAGGGCCGGAGAGACGTGAGACAGGCCCAGGAAGGCGATCGAGTCGTGGCGGGAGCTGAGCGACGCCGGGTAGAGCAGGCCGCCTCCGAGGACGGAGTACTGCAGGGTGCGGTGGGTGTGCGTGACGCCCTTGGGGGCTCCGGTGGAGCCGGAGGTGTAGAACAACGCGGCCGGCTGGTCGATGTGCCCGACGTCGAGCAGTTCGCCGAACAGCGCCGGGTTGGCCGCGTCGTGGGCGCGACCGGTCTCGCGCAGATCGGCCCAGGTCGTGCTGACGACCGTTGCGGGCAGCCCTGACGGGACGCCGTCGAAGCTGATCACGGCACCGAGGGCCGGGAGTTCCGGGGCTACTGCGGCAACTTTCTCGACGTCGGCGTCGCTGCCCACGACCAGGGCGACGGCCTCGCTGTGTTCGACCAGCGCCCGCACTTCGGCAGCCGAACTCGTGGGGTAGACGCCCACCGGGATCGCACCGGCCGAGAGGATGCCGAGCGCCGTCACGACCCACTCCGTCCGGCCCGGCGCCATGATCGCGACCCGGTTGCCGGGTGCGATGCCGAGGACCACCAGGCCGAGCGCGACCTCACGTACGGCCGAGGCGTACTGCGCCCAGGTGGTCGGGATAGGGCGCGTTCCGTCCCACTGACAGAACGCGACCGCCCCCGGCTCGACCTCCGCCCGGTCCTGCACCATCTGGGCGAAGGTACGTTCGACGGCCTCGAAGCCGGCGGCGCCGCCGCTCAGTACCGGCACCCGGCGTTCGTGGCCGGCGGCGGTGGAGGCGGGATCTGTCACCATGGTCATCGCTCCGATTCGTGAAGTCGGCCCGGCGTGCCTGCCCGGCCCTGCCACCACCCGTCGCGGAGGCTCCTGGCCACGGGGTCGTCGAAGTACGAGGCAGCCTTGACGAGCGTCGTCTCGGCGTCCCGTCGGTCGGTGAGGTCGTCGTAGTCGTTGACGGCGTGCTTGAGTGCCGCGTAGAGGACCGGAGCTCGTCGGCCGGCCTCTCGGGCCCGGTCGAGGGCCTGTGCCCTCAGCCGGCCGGGCTCCACGATGGTGTCGACGAGGCCCGACCGCGCCGCGTGGCCGGCACCGACGAGCTCACCGCCGAGCAGCAGGTCGCGGGCGGGCCGCGTCCCGACCAATCGGATGAGGCGATGGATGCCCTTCTCGGCGGGCAGGAGGCCGTGTCTGATCTCGGGAAATCCGAACCGGGCGTGGGGCACGGCGAGCACCGCGTCCGCGAAGAGCGCGCACTCCATGCCGCCGCCGACGCAGTCGCCGTTGACGGCGGCGATCACCGGAGCCGGGTACCGCTCCATCGCGACGAGCAGATCGTGGAACTCCCGCATCCGGCCGTCGAGCTCGGCGGCCGCGGCTCCGTCCAGTTCCTTGAGGTCGCCGCCGGCGCAGAAGAACCGCTCTCCGGCCCCGGTCATCACCACCGGCGGCGGGTCGCTTGCGGCGTGGTCGCGGAACAGCGCCGCCAGGGCACGTAACAGGGGCCGGTTCAGGGCGTTGGCCGGCGGCCGGTCGAGCGTGGCGACCACGACGCCCGCGTGTTCCGCCGTGCGCAGCCCGGCCGCGGCCGCGCTCGCGGCCCGTGCGGTCGGCGCCGTCATCGGAGGCGTCACCCCTCTACTTGCTCGCGCCGGTGACGAGGTCCGAGCGGTCCTCGCGGTGGGCCGAGGGGAAGCGCGGGGCCCGCTTCTCCCGGAAGGCCTGCCGTGCTTCGAGATAATCGGCGCCGGCGAAGCCGAGGGCCTCCAGGGCAGCCGAGAGCTCGTGCTGCGGCAACGCGTTGGTCAGCCATCCCATGTTCAGCGACCGCTTCGTCCCCCTGATGGCCTGCTGCGATCCCAGGGCGAGCGCGGTGGCGATCTCCAGCGCCCGGTCCAGGACCCGCTCCCGGGGTTCGACGAGGCTGACCAGGCCGATGCGCTCGGCCTCGGCCCCGGTCAGCTTGGCCGAGGTGAACTGGTAGTACTTGGTCTTGGCCATGCCGACCAGCAGCGGCCAGATGAGCGAGGAGTGGTCTCCCGCGACGACGCCGACCGCGGTGTGCCCGTCGGCGAGGACGGCGTCGCCCGCCGCGACGCTGATGTCGGCCAGGAGCGCCATCGACAGCCCCCACCCGATGGCGGGGCCGTTGATCGCGGAGATCACCGGCTTGTCCATGTGCAGCAGGGTCATGATGCGTCGGCGCTCGCTCCGGCCCAGCGCCATCACCGAGTCCATCGTCGGATCGGCCCCGCGTACGTCCATACCCGTGCAGAACCCACGGCCGGCGCCGGTCACGACCGCCACCTTGGTGTCGGGGTCACGGTCGACGTCATCCCAGATGTCAGACATCGCGTCGAACATCGGCATCGTGAGCGCGTTGAGGTGCTCGGGCCGGTTGAGGGTGATGAGCAGCACGCCGTGCGGCTTGCGCTCGACGAGGATTTCGGCCGGGTACTTCGCGAAGACGTCGTCGGACGGCACGGTGGTCATCGGGTCTCTCCATTCTGGTCGGCGCCGAGGGGCTCGCCCTTCTGCCCGGCGGCGGCTCGCTCGTAGGCCTCGAGCTCGGCGTAGTGGGCAGGACGAGCGGCGCGGATGTCGGCGATGATGTCCATCGGCCCGCGCACGACCGACCGGGGATTCTTGAACGCGGGGATGACGTACTTGCCGAACATCTCGATGGACTTCATCAGCTCCCGGTGCGGGAGGCCGTCGATGCGCATGGTGATCGCGTCGACGCCCATGTCGGCGAACCGGCGGACCTGGGCGATGCAGGTCTCCGGATCTCCGACGATGAAACTGGCGGACTCGTCGAACAGGTAGCGCTGATTGGCGAAGTCGACGTTCTTGATCCGCGCGAGGTAGGCGTAGTCGCTGGACAGCTTCGAGAGCCGCTCGTAGGCGTCCGTGGACAGGGCGACGGTGTCGGCCAGCTTGGCCGCCCAGCGTTCCGCCTCCTCGGACGTCTCGGCGCAGTGCATCACGCCGGAGACGACCGCCACCTTCTGGGCCTGGACCGGGAAGACGTGCTCGGCGCTCGCCAACTCCTTGTCGTAGAGGTCGACCATCCTCTGCACGGAGTCGAACCCGCCGAAACCGCCGCCCATCATGGCGCCGATCCCCATCCGCGCTGCGGCGGTGACCGACTCCGGGCTTCCGGTCGCCATCAGGATCGGCGGATAGGGCTGCTGGACGTGCTTGGGAACCAGGCTGCGCGGCGGGATCTTGTAGTGCTCTCCGACGAAGGAGAAGACGTCGTTGGCCAGGGCTCGGCGGATGACCTCGATGCCTTCGAGGAGCTGGGCCTTGTTCTCCGTCGGCGAGACCTCGAAGGCGCGCAGTGCCAGCGTGGTGTTCCCGCGGCCGACGCCGAGTGAGATCCGCCCGTTGGACAGGATGTCTTCGGTCGCCAATCGCTCCGCGACGCGCAGCGCGTGATTGATCCTCGTCGGCAGCAGCGTCACCAGATGGATGAAGTGGATCCGGCTGGTCAGCGCCATCAGGTACGGGTAGATCACCTCGGGAGCGGAGGTCGTGGCCGTGCCGATCGCGACGTGTTGTTCGGAGGTGCCGAACGCGTCGAACCCGACCTGTTCCGCGAGCAGCACCTCGTCGATGAGCTCGCGGTAGCGCTGCTCGTGGGTGTGCCCGGGCGGGGTCTCTCCCTCGCTCATGAAGATGAACCGCATGCGTCTGGACCGCCTTCAGACTCGACGTGTTAATCGTCGCTAACAATCAACCCGGCGATCAGGTTTGTCAACGGCCGGCCGAGAGATCGGGCCCTGGACGCAGGATCGGCAGCTCATAGCGACTATCTGAGCCTTCGATGTCGGCTCCAACGCGTTCCACAGTGGCTCCTAGATGTTAATATCAATTAACTCCAGGAGGAGATATGACCGAATCGCAGACTTATGGGAAGGTCGCACGCCGGCCGGGGACGGAAGGCACTATTTCGCCGGCCGCGCAGTATGGTTCGGGCCGATGAGCATTCAGCCGTTGCCCGCCAAGCGCGCATCCACCGGCCGCCGCCGGGATCAGCTGATCGCGGTCGCCGCCGAGCTCTTCCTGCAGCACTCCTACGACGCCGTCACCGTCGAGATGATCTCCGCGCGGGCCGGCATCACCGGGCCCGGGCTGTACCGCCACTTCCAGAACAAACAGGCCCTGCTGATCGCGGTTCTCGAAGAGCCCACGCGGATCGTGCACGAGGCCGCGAGGCGGATCGCCGAGTCGACCGCCGATCCCCGGGCGGCCATCGTGGGGATGGTCGAGTCCCACATCCGGCTGATCCTGCTGGGGCCGCCGAGCACGCTCATCTTCGCCAAGAACGAGCACGCGCTGCCCGAGCACGACCGCCGACGCATCCGGCGCGAGATGGCGATGTACGCCGAGGAGTGGATCTCCGTCGTGGCCCCGTTGCGACCCGATCTGTCCGAACCCGAGGTGCGCCTGCTCACCCAGTCCGTGTTCTCGATGCTGAACACGGCTGCGACCCTGAGGAAGGGCCTGGACGAGGAATCGATCTCCTCCACCATGCGACAGGCGGCGTTGCACGCACTGCTCGGGCGGGGCAGCCCGTGATGCCGACCTGCCCCGCTCCGCACCGGCCCCTATGACGCCTCTTCGGACGCGGGGGTGCGGCGGTGGGCGCGGTGTTCGGTGTGGGCGAGCACGATCGTCGGGAGAGTGGCGGCGATCGTGATCGCGAGCACCCAGAGGAACGCGGTCCCGAACGCGCCGGCCTGCCCGCTGGGCGTGCCGTGGTGGCGGAGCTGACCGGTGAGGACGACCGTGAGCACGGCCGTGCCGATCGCGCCGCCGACGCGTTGGAGGACGTTGAGCTGCGGGGTGGCGTCGGGGATCTTGTCCGGCGGCAGGGCACCGTAGGCGGCGGTCATGGCCGGGATGATCGACAGGCCGAACCCGATGCCGCGGATGACCATGACGACGCACAGCAGCAGGTAAGGGGTCGTTGCGGTCAGGAACACGAACGGGATGGTCGAGGCCACCAGGACGGCGGCACCGGTGAAAGCGGTGATCCCGGCGCCGTAGCGGTCGGTGAGCGGCGCCGAGAGCAGCGCGCCGAACCCGGTCGGTGCGAGGAGGAGCCCGGTGAGGATCACGCCGTCGCCGCGGACGGTCTGGAGGTACAGAGGCATGAGGATCATCCCGCCGAAATTCGCGGCGCCGAGTGCGAACTGGGCAACCGACGCGGCGGTGAACCCCCGACCGGCGTACAGCCTGAGGTCGAGCAGCGGTCGCTCCGCCCGCAGGGCGTGCACGACGAAGCCGACCACCGCGGCCGATCCGGCCGGCAGTGCCACGAGGGCAGCCGGGTCCGGCGCACCCGCGGCGCCGAGTTCGGTCAGCCCATAGGTGATCCCCACGATCCCCGCGGCGGCCAGGATCAGGCCGATCACGTCCAGTGGTCCCGCGTCGTCCCCCCGGGTTCGAGGGAGGAGCCGCCGGGCGAGGACGAGTCCGACGACGCCGACGGGGACGTTGATCCAGAAGATCGCCCGCCAGTCGATGCCGTGGATGAGCAGACCACCGATCAAGGGCCCGAGCGTCGGGGCGAGCACGATCGGCACCGCGATCAGGCCCATCACCCGCCCCATCTGCGCCTTGGACGACTGTGCGGTCCAGATCATCGTGCCGACCGGCAGGATCGCCCCGCCGCCGACGCCTTGCAGTGTTCGGGAGGCGATCAGCATCCCCACGCTCGACGAGCACGCGCACAACACCGACCCGACGGTGAACACCGCCAGCGCGGCGACGTACAGCCGGTCGGCACCGAACCGGCGGGCTGCCCAGCCGGTCGCCGGGATGACCGCGGCGAGCGCGAGGAGGTAGGCGGTCACGACCCACTGCACCGTCCCCAGTCCGGCGCGCAGATCGACCGAGAGCGTGTTCACCGCGACGTTGACGATCGTCGAGTCCAGGAACGACAGCGACGCACCGATCATCACCACCCCCACCGATCGGCGCAGGGCGGACGAGAACGGTTCAGCGGAGACGGTCATCGTCACGTCATTCATCAGCAACGCACTCCTCAAGTTAGCCAGGCCTAAGTTAGGCTGGCCGCTGTGCGCGCACTGGCCAATCGATACCCGAAACCGGACAGCCCGGCGGCATCGCCGATCCTGTGCATCGACCGCGACACGGCTCAGGACCACGAGCTGCTGCACCTGCACTCGCACCCGGAACCGATGCTCACCTGGAGTTCGACCGCGACGCTGATGGGTACCGTGGCCGGTCGTGACTGGGTGATCCCGCCCGGCTTCGGGCTCTGGGTGCCCGGCGGCGTCGAGCACGCCGGTGCCGTGCTGCACGCGGGCGAAATGTTGACCGTGACGTTCGCCGCCGACGGCTGCCCCCTCGACTGGACCGAGCCCACCTGTATCGCGGTCGGGTCGCTGCTGCGCGAGGTCATCACCCACCTGCACCACATCGCTCCCGACGACCCCAGTCGTCCGGCCGCCGAGGCGCTCATGTTCGCGGTGCTGGCCCCGCTACCCGCGCATCACATCCAGGTGACACTGCCCGTCGACCCCCGGGCCCGCACGATCGCCGAACGGCTCATCGCCCACCCGGCCGACCAGCGCGAACTCACCGCCTGGGCCGACTACGTCCACGCCAGCGTCCGCACCCTGTCTCGGCTGTTCCGCGCCGAGACCGGGCTCAACTTCGCCACCTGGCGCACCCAGGTCCGCGTTCGCGCCGCCATTCCGATGCTGGCCGACGGCAGATCGGTCAACGCCACCGCCCGAGCGGTCGGCTACCGCAAACCCAGCACGTTCATCGCCGCCTTCCGCCGGGCGACCGGCCACACTCCGGGCACCTACCTGCCGCCGACGCGGTAGGCCGGGGCCGGTGGACCGCCCGAGGCGGCGGGCGAGCCGGGCGACGATCAGATGGCGCTCAGCGTGCGGGCGATCGAGACCGGTTGGCGAGGCCGCGCCAGCCGGCGCAGCCGTCCGTGGTGATCAACAATCAGGTCGGCGCGTACGCGGCGGCGACCGTCGCGCCGGTGTACGCGATGCCACTCAGGATCGGCCTGTCCGGTGGGGCGCACACATTGCACCTGCTCGCCACGCTGTTCACCTGCGGACCATGGGCGCCGATCTGGATCATCCACGCGATCCTCGCGGGCCGAACTGTTCGATAGGCCCGCCGGTCCCGGCCCGCCCGGCGCGTCGTTGCCGGGAGCTGCTTCTTTTTGACGACTCAGTCGGCTCGAGGGACAGGTCGCAGGCCGTCGACCAGAACGTTCAGCAGACGGGCGGCCCTGGCGTCGTGCTGGCGCGGGCGCGCCACCGTGAAGATGCCGATGAGGCCGGCCGCGAGGTCTTCGGCACTGACGTCGGCGCGGATCTCGCCCGTCGCACGTCCGGCGGCGAGGATGTCGTCGACGGCCGCGAGCAGCTCGGTCTGGGTTCGGTTGTGGGCGATCTCGCCCGACTCGATCATCGCGAGCAGCGTGTCGAGCATGCCGTTCTTGGTCGCGATCCAGTCCCCGAACAGGTCCATCCACCGTCGCAGCGCCGCGGCCGGGGGCAGCTCGGCGAGGAGCTCGCGGGCGCCGGCGGTGAGCCGCTCGACCTGATCGCGGTAGACCGCGTCGACCAGCGCTTCGCGGGTGGGGAAGTGCCGGTAGAGCGTGCCGATGCCGACCCCGGCCTCCCGGGCGATCGCGCGCATCGACGGCTGGGCATCGGCGGACACGAACACCCGGGTCGCGACTTTCAGGAGTTCGTCGCGGTTGCGGGTCGCGTCCGCCCGCAGGGCGCGGCTCTCCGGCTCCGTCAAAACGGATCACGCTCCGGTTGTGTTACGTTGAGGATGTAAGCGGAGCATAGTCCGGTTTGAGGAGACGTGACGATGAGCGTCCACACCACGAGCAGAGCGGTCCGGCTCGAGTCGTTCGGCGGCCCCGAGGTCCTGCACGTCCGCGAGGTGCCCGCGCCGCAGGCCGGCCCGGGACAGATCCGCGTGCGAGTCACCGCGGCCGGGCTGAACCCGATGGACTGGTTCATGACGTCCGACGCGGACACCGCCACCCGGTTCGGCCTGAGCCTGCCGTCCGGGTTCGGAACCGACTACGCCGGGGTGGTGGACCAGACCGGCGACGGCGTGACCGGGTTCGCGACCGGCGACCGGGTGTTCGGCGGCGCCCTCTCCCGCGCGGTCGCCGACTACGTCGTCATCGACGTGGCCGGGTCCATCGCCGCGGGCGGCGACGCCCACCACACGCCCGACGGCGTCGACGACCGCACCGCCGCGACCCTGGCCATCGCCGGATGCACGGCCGCCGCGGCGCTCGCCGTCGTCGGCCCCGGCCCGGGCGACACGCTGCTCGTCGGAGGCGCGGCCGGCGGCGTCGGCGTGTTCACCGTCCAACTCGCCCGCCTCGCCGGCGCCCGCGTGATCGGGACGGGATCGGCCGCCTCGGCGGAGGCACTGCGTGCCCTCGGGGTCGAGCCGGTCGTGTACGGCGACGGTCTGGCCGACCGTCTCCGGGCGCTGGCTCCCGACGGCATCACCGTGGCGATCGACCTCTACGGGGCGGACGCCGTGCACGCGGCCCGAGAAGTGGGCGTGCCCGACGAGCGCATCACCACGATCGCCGCACAGATCGACGGGATCACGCCGTCGAACGGGGCGAATGCCGCGCCCGGGGCCGTCGACGAGATCGCCCGCCTGGTCGCGGCGGGCCGGCTCCGGGTGCCGATCGCGGCGAGCTTCCCGGTGGAGCAGATCCGCGCCGCGGTCGAGCTGCAGGCCGGGCGGCACGTGCACGGCAAGGTCGTCGTCGACCTGTAGCCGTCGGCTAACCCGGAGGCAGCGTGACCAGGAACGTGGCTCCCGGCCCGGCGGTGGAGTCGAGCGTGACGTCGCCACCGGCGCCGTGGGCCAGCCGCCGGGCCAGGGGCAGGCCGAGTCCGGCTCCCCAATGCCCGGCTTCCGGCCCGGCGCTGAAGCCGGGGTCGAAGAGGCGATCGGCGATGTCAGCGGAAACGCCGGGGCCGTCGTCCCGGACGGTGATGGTCACAGCGGTGCCGGTCCGGGCCGCGCTGAGCGTCACGCCCGACCGGGCGTAGCGGCGGGCGTTGTCGAGCAGCGGGGAGAGGATCCGGTCCAGGACGTCGGCGTCGACTCCCGCGGTCAGGCCGGACTCCGGCTCGGGACGCACGACGAGGGCGACGCCGGGTCCGGCCGCCTCGACGAGACCGTGCAGAGCCGGGCCGAGTGCACACCGCCCGGGGACGGCCCGCGAGCGGCCCCGGGCCTCGGTCAGGAGCGTCTCGATCAATCCGCTCAGCCGTGCGATCCCGGCCGCCAGCGACGCGTGTCCGGCCTCGAGCTCGGCCGGGCCGCGTGGCCGGCTCCGCAACAGGTCGAGCTCGGCGGACATCGCGGCGAGCGGCGTCCGGAGTTCGTGGGAGAGCTCGGCGGTCAGCTGCCGATCGCTGCGCACGACGGCTGATTGACGGGCGAGGAGCTCGTCGAGGATCACGGCGAGCCGGTCGAGCTCGGCCGGCCGGCGCTGGTCGCCGAAACGGTGCTCCAGGTCGTTCGCGCTCCAGTCGGCCGCCTGCCGCGCCATCTGCTCGACCGGCCGCAGCGTGCGCGCCACCACCGCGCGGGACGTCGAATACACGAGCGTCAGCAGGATGAGCGCGACGACGGCGGACCCGATCAGCGTGACGCGGCGGGCGTCCAGGGAGGCGTCCAGGTCGATCGCCGCGACCACGGTGGCCACTCGCTTGCCGTCGATCGTCACCGGCTGGGCGTAGAGGCGGGTGAGCAGGTCGTCGCCGGCCCGGGCGAACCCGCCGGTGCGGGCGAGCCGGTCGGCGGCCTGCTCCAGCTCCCGGTCGCCGGACGGGCGCAGCACGGCTCGGTTCCCGGCGTAGACCCAGATCCCGCGGTCGATCCCGGCCCCGTCGGCCGGGGCACGCAGCGAGACGGCACCGGCGTTGTCCACAGTGACGAGCGCGGCCACAGCGGCGGTCCGGGTGCGGAGGGTATCGTCGGCCTGGGTCGCCAGCCGGTCGGCGAGGATCAGGTTGAATGCGGCGGTCAGCAGCACCACCCACACCGCGGTGACGGCGAGTGCTGCGAGAGCCAGGCCACCGCGCAGGCTTCCCGGGGTGAGCCGGCGCCGCAGCCGGCCGGCCCATTCGGTCACCGTCCTGCGGTGGTTCGGGCTCAGCGTGATCATGAGTACCGGTAGCCGACGCCGCGGACGGTCTCGATCGTGTGGGTCGTGTCGACCGCGGAGAGTTTCCGGCGTAGCCGGGCGATCGACTGGTCGACGCTGTTGTCGCTGACGTAGCTGTCGTCGGGCCAGCCGGCCTGGCGCAGTTCGCGGCGGCGGATCACCGCGCCCGGAGCAGCGAGGAGGCAGCCGAGCAGGCGGAACTCGGTCGGGGTGAGTTCGCTGCGGCCGGTCGGGGAGAGCAGAGCGTGCCCGGACGGGTCCAGCCGGAGGCCGGACGCGACGACCGGCGTGGGGTCGGGCAGGCGCTTGGCGAGCGCTCGGAGCCGGGCCAGGAGCTCGGCGACGTGGAAGGGTTTGGTGAGGTAGTCGTCGCCGCCGGCGGCGAAGCCGGTCAGCCGGTCGGAGAGCTCACCGCGGGCGGTCAGGAACAGCACCGGCGTGCCGAACCCGCGGGCCCGGAGGGCCTGGCAGACGTCGCGGCCGTCGGAGTCGGGCAGACCGACGTCGAGCACGGCCAGGTCGAACGACCCCGCTGCCGCCGTCGCCAGCGCGGCCGAACCGTCGACCGCCGTGGCGACCGTGTAGTCGTTCTCGCGCAGGGCGCGGGCGACGACGTCACGCAGTGCGTGGTCGTCCTCGACCACCAGGATCCGGAGGCCTGTCACGACGCCAGTATCGCTACCGTGCGTGGGCTCACGCACGAGCGGCTCGCTCGATCCGGTCGACGTGCGTGACCGTCAGGTACACCACCGTGGCCACGATCGCGGCGAGGAACAGCAGGCTGGTGAGGAGCGTCCCGAGCCCGGCGCCGCCCTCGGACCGGTCCCCGCTGAGGAAGTCGCCCAGCGAACCACCCAGCGGACGGGTGAGCACGTAGGCGATCCAGAACGACAGCGTCGCCCCGAGGCCGAACCGGTAGGCGGCGAAGACGACCGCGAGGGCGGCAGCGAAGATCACCACGGCGGTGAGCAGGCCGATCCCCAGCGTGTCGATGAGCAGGTCGCCGGTCGCGGTGCCCAGCGCGAACGTCACGATGACGACGAGCCAGTAGAACGCCTCGCGACGCGGGGTGAGGATCGAGTGGATCGAGAGCGTCCGCTCGGTGCGGTACCAGACCCCGAACGTGAGCAGGAGCAGCGCGGTGAACACCGCCGTACTGACCCAGAGGCTGATCCCGAGCCCGTCGGTCAGGTTGTCGGTCACCAGCGTGCCGACGACGCTGACCAGCGCGACGACCGTCCAGTAGACGCCGGGGACGTACCGGCGGAGCCGGAACTGGACCGCCAGGGCGACCACCAGGATCACGCTCATGAGGATCGTCGTGCGCACGAGCCCGACACCCAGCGTGACGTTGAGGTAATCCGCCGCGCTCTCGCCGATCGTGGTGCAGAGAACCTTGATCACCCAGAAGAAGACGGTGATCTCCGGAACCTTGCTGAGCATCCGGCGGGCGGTCGGCGTGGCTGTCATCCTGGTCGTCCTCTCGGCAGTGGAGCGCTGACGAGAGCGAGACTGACCCGCGCTGCCTGACATTGACCTGACCGCCGGCTGCGGGGTGGCCGTCAGGTACGGGTGACCGTCAGGACGGGTGGCCGTCAGGACCTGTGGCCGTCAGGTTGTCGTCAGGTCCGGCGCGGCAGGCTGCGCCGCATGTCCCTCACGTACCCCGAGGCCCTGATCGTCGGCGCCCTGCAGGGCGTCACCGAACTGTTCCCGGTCTCCAGCCTCGGGCACAGCATCCTGTTGCCGGCGGTCGTCGGTGGCCGCTGGGCCCGCGACCTGAGCGTGTCGGCGCCGGAGTCGCCGTATCTGGCGTTCCTGGTCGGCCTGCACGTGGCCACGGCCCTGGCGTTGCTGGTGTTCTTCCGGCGCGACTGGGTCCGGATCACCGGCGGCCTCTTCTCGTCGATCCGGACCCGCCGGGCCGAGACGCCCGATCAGCGGCTCGCCTGGATGATCGTGCTGGCCACGATCCCGGTCGGGCTCACCGGACTGCTGCTCGAGCACACCTTCCGCACGGTCCTCGGAAAGCCGGTCCCGGCGGCGATCTTCCTCGTGCTCAACGGGCTGATCCTGCTGGTGGGGGAACGGGTCCGCCGCGCCGCCGCGGCCGAACCCTCGGCGGCGGCCGGCGCGGCCGGGCCGGCCGGGCCTGCCGCGCCGGCCGGGAGCGTCGCGGTGCTGGCCCGGGTGGACGCCGACCGCAGGCTCGCCCGCCTCGGATTCGGCCGGGCCACGCTGATCGGTTCGGCGCAGATCCTCGCGCTGCTGCCGGGCATCAGCCGGTCCGGCGTGACGATGATCGCCGGCCTCGGCCGCGGTCTCTCGCACACCGACGCCGCCCGCTTCTCGTTCCTGCTGGCGACGCCCGTGATCCTCGCGGCCGGCGTGCTGAAGATCCCGGACCTGTTCGGGCCGCTGGGCGCCGGGATCCACGGCCAGGTGCTGGCGGGCAGCCTCGCCGCCTTCGTCTGCGCCTACCTGGCCGTCCGGTTCCTGACCCGGTACTTCGAGACCCGCACGCTGGTTCCGTTCGGGCTCTACTGCGTGGCGGCCGGCCTGATCGGTCTCGCGCTCGTAGCCTGACCGGGCTCGGTCGCCCGGTGTGTGGCTCGGGTCCGGGCCCGAGCCCAGTTGCCCGGCGTGTGGCTCGGGCCCGGCCCGGGGTCAGTCGCCCGGTGTGTGGCTCGGGTCCGGCCCGGGCCGGACGGACGCCCCCCGGCGGCGCGCCCGGAGCAGCTCCACGCCGATCGGGACGACGGAGACGACGACGATCGTCAGCAGGATCAGCTCGATGTGGTTCCGCACGAACGCGATCTGCCCGAGGAAGTAGCCGAGCAGGGTGACGCCGACGCTCCAGAGGACCCCGCCGATCAGGTTGAACAGCACGAACGTCCGGTAGCGCATCCGCGTCGCCCCGGCCACGACCGGGGTGAACGTGCGCACGACCGGGACGAATCGCGCGAGCACGATCGAGCGGGCGCCGTAGCGGTCGAAGAACTGTCGGCCGCGATCGAGGTTCTGCGCTTTGAACAGGCGGGAGTCGGGACGGCGGAACAGGGTGGGCCCGACCCGGCGGCCGAAGAGGTAACCGACCTGGTCACCGGCGACCGCCGCCACCGCGACGAGGACGCAGACCAGCCAGAGCGGCTGGTGCAGGTACCGATGGCCGGCGACCAGCAGCCCAGCGGTGAACAGCAGCGAGTCGCCCGGCAGGAAGAACCCGATGAGCAGGCCGGACTCGGCGAACGCGATCACGAGGATGCCCAGTAACCCGAAGGTCGAGATCAGGTTCTCGGGGGACAGGAAGTGGGTCATTCGGTTCCGTTCGGGGACGGCCGTGGGGGTCGGTCCCCAGTCTCGGTCGGCCTACCTGACCGCGACCTGACGGGGCCCGGCGCCTGGTCAGGTTGCGGTCAGGAAGCGCGGGCCACGCTGGGCGCACATGTCCGACTACTCAAGACCTTTCTCGACCGGCAGGTTCGCCGCCGCATCGGCCGTGCTGTTCGGCGCGCTGCTGGTTCTGGTGCGGCTCCGCTGGGGGCCGCTGGCCGCCCTCGACCGGTGGGGGCTCGCCCGCACGCACGCCTACGCGGTGGACCACCCGGCGTTCGTCCTCGTGATGAAGGCGCTCAGCCGGGTGGGCTCGGCGCCGTACTACTGGGTGCTCGTCGTCGGACTCGTGGTCTGGTCGGCGTGGCGGCGCGCCGGGGGCGACGCGGTGTTCGCCGTCCTCGCGGTCGGGGGCGGCGAACTGCTCAACCTCGCGGCGAAGAGCCTGGTGGACCGGGTCCGGCCGGTGTGGCCCGACCCGGTCGCGACCGCGGGCGGGCTCAGCTTCCCCAGCGGCCACGCGCAGGGCGCGATGGTCGGATACGGCGTCCTGGTGATCCTGCTCGCCCCGGCGCTGGGCACCCGGTGGCGGCGGCTGCTGGTCGCGGCCGCTGCCATGATGGTGCTGGCCATCGGCTTCTCCCGAGTGGCGCTGGGCGTCCACTACCCGACCGACGTCGTGGGCGGCTACCTGCTCGGCGCGACGTGGCTGGCCGCGCTGCTCGCGATCGTCGGCCGGCCGGGGTGCCATCCAGCGGCGTGACCGTAAGGCGTTTCTAAGGTTCCTCCACGGCCGTTCGAAGTTGCGGTTGGTGTCCTCGACGTGGCGCTGGAACCGCTCCAGCGCGACTGACCGAGGAGCACACACATGCGCCGACGTATTCGCCTGGCGGTCGTGGCGGTCGCACTCGTCGCGTCCGCCGTCGCGGCGGTCCCGGCTTCCGCGGCGGTTCCGTCCGGTTCGCCGTCCGGGAAACCCGTCCTGGGCGCGACCGGGAAACCGTCTCCCGGCCCCGACGACCCGAAACTGTCCGACGAGCAGCTCAGGAAGCTGAAGCAGCAGCAGGCCGGACGTCCGGGCAAGCATCGGTCGGGCCTGAACGACGCCCAGCTGGCCGATCTGGCCCGCCGTCTCGGCGTGTCGAAGTTCCGGCTGGTCCGGGCGCTGACCCACGCGAAGACCGCGACGGTGGATCCGCGTCGGCTGAGCCCGGCCGTCGTCCGGGCGTTCGCCTCCGAACTCCGCCTCTCCCGGGCGCAGGCGCGGAAGGTTCTGGAGTTCGTGTTCACCGCGCCCGCGAAGAAGACGGTGGACGGTCCGAAGGACTGACGGGGTCCTGCTCGGACCGGGGTACCGGTCCGAGCAGGCTCTCCCGCCGGTGTGGACGGGGTGGGATGGTGGGTCGGATGCCGTACACGGAGCCCAACCGGCTACTGGTGGTCGACGACGACGAGTCGGTCCGTCGATCGCTGACCCGCGCGCTGCGCCGGGACGGATTCGACGTCACCGAGGCGGCCGACGGCACGGCGGCGCTGGCGGAGCTGGCCCGGGTCCGGCCGGCCGCGGTGGTCCTCGACGTCCTGATGCCCGAACCCAACGGGCTCGAAGTCTGCCGCCGCCTGCGCGCGAGCGGTGACACCACCCCGATCCTGATGCTGACCGCGCGCGATCTGGTCGCCGACCGGGTCGCCGGTCTGGACGCGGGAGCCGACGACTACCTGGCCAAGCCGTTCGCGCTCGAGGAGTTACGGGCCCGGCTGCGGGCCCTGCTGCGCCGGACCGGCGCGTCGCACGAGGTGCTGCGCCACGGCGACCTGGAGCTGGATCTGACCGCGTGCCGGGCGACCCGGAGAGGCCGGCCGGTGCCCCTGACCCGGACCGAGTACGCGTTGCTCGAGCTGTTCCTGCGCAATCCCGGCCGGGTGCTGAGCCGGAGGACGATTTTCGAGTCCGTGTGGGGCTACGACTTCGGCCCGGGCTCGACCGGGCTCTGGGTCTACGTCAGCTATCTCCGCGGGAAGCTGGAGGCCGATGGCGCGTCGCGGGTGATCCAGACCGTCCGCGGGCTGGGGTACGTGCTCCGGGACGAGCCGTGAACCTGCGCAGCCGGGTGGGGCTGGCCGGGGGGCTCGTGGTGCTGGCCGCGATGACCGTGGCGTCGGTCGTGGTCGGACCGGTCGTCGACGCCACGCTGCACCGGCAACTCGACGAGTCGCTGGTCGACACCGCGGCGACCGGACCCGCGACGATCTTGAAGATCAAGACGGAGAACTCGGGCACGACGCCGGAGGACAAGCCGATCCGGGTCATGGACCCGGTGCGGTTCGGCTCGTCGATTCTGCAGATCGTGCCTCCGCCGGACAACGCCGGCCCGGACGAACTCGCCCCGGCACTCGGTCCGGCGGACGACCGGGACGCGGCGGTCGCCGGTGGCACCTCCGCGCCGTACTTCCGGGACGTCACCTACCGCGGAGCGGCGTACCGGCTCTACACCGCGCCGTTGGAAGGCAGCCCCGGTGCGCTCGTTCGGGTGGCCCGGCCGGTCTCCGAGCAGGCGGCCACGGTGCGTCTGGTCTGGCTGCTGCTCGCCACCCTCACCGTGCTGGGCACGGCCGGCGCCGCAGCCCTCGCGCGGCTGTCGGCCGGCCGCGTGCTGCGACCGGTGGTCACGCTGACCCGGACGGTGGAGTACGTGGCCTCCAGCGGCGACCTCGACGCCCGGGTCGGTCCCAGCAGCGCGGACGAGGTCGGCCGGCTCGCCGGCGCGTTCACCACGATGATGGCGAACCTCGGTACCTCGATCACCGCCCAGCAGCGGCTGGTCGCGGACGCCTCACACGAGCTGCGGACGCCTCTGACCAGCCTGACGACCAACTTGGAGCTGCTGGAGGAGGGCACCGACCCGCAGGCGCCGGAACTGGTCCGGGAAGCCCTGACCCAGACGGCCGAACTCACCGCGCTCGTGAACGACCTGGTCGACCTGGGCCGGTACGGGCGCTCCGAGGCACACACCGAGGACGTCCGGCTCGACCTGCTCGTCGCGGATCTGCTCGCGAGGGCCGCCCGCCGCACGCCCGGCCTCGTGTTCGTCGGCGAGCTCGGCGAATGCGTCGTCCGCGCCGACCCGGACGCCCTCCAGCGAGCCGTCGGGAACCTGCTGGACAACGCGGTGAAGTGGAGTCCGCCGACCGGCCGGGTGCACGTGCGGCTCGCGGGGAGTACCGGGTACGCGACCGTCGAGATCAGTGACGAAGGGCCGGGCATCGACGACGCCGACCTGCCTTTCGTCTTCGACCGGTTCTACCGCTCGCCGCGGGACCGGTCGCTGCCGGGCTCCGGGCTCGGCCTCGCGATCGTCCGGCGCATCGCGGAGGCCCACGGCGGGACCGTCGCCGCCGAGCGGCGGACCGTCGGCACCCGGATCACGCTGCGGCTGCCGGCCCCGGCCACCTAGGAGGGTTCAGTCGTTGCGGGCCGTCTCGGGCCCGGTGATCCTCCGGAGCAGCGGAAGCGTGGAGGCGATGATCGCCAGGGAGATGCCGAGCCCGACGGACACGACGACGTAGTAGCCGAGCCCCGGCGCCTGGACCGAGAACTCGTACTGCGCTCTCAGGAACAGGTCGGCCGCGAGGAACCCGGTCCCGATCGCGACCGCCGAGACGATCAGCAGCGGGACGGCGCTCTCCAGCAGCACGACGCGGCGCAGCACGCCGAGCTGAACCCCGGTCAGGCGCAGCAGGCTGAACGGTCGCTTGCGTTCGCTGAGACCACCGGCCAGCGAGACGGCGAGGCTGAAGCCCGCGATGACCAGGCTGACCACCGTCACCACGTCGGCCAGCTGCTGGTACTGGGTCATGCTGGCCGAGATCGACGTCTGCTGCTCGCCGACGGTCATCGGCGCCCGCGCGTCCGGATACGCGTTCAGGAGAACGGTCCGGACCTGCTCGATCGCCGTCGTCGACCCGTCGGTGCCGACGACGATCTGCTGGACGGGCAGGCGCGCGAGCGCGGCGGTGGAGATCGCGGCGGCGGGCCACACCCTCGGCCAGTCGCCCGGATCTCCCCAGCCGATCGCGCCGAAGCCCGGCGCGACCGACGCCGCTTCCGCGCCCGGCGGGCAGACGCTGAACCCGGGCATGGTGGCCAGATCCGTGCACGAGGCCAGGCCCGCGTCGTGCGGCGGCCCGTGCTCGGCCGGGTCGCCCCAGGCCGGATCCTTGGTACCGAGCGGATTGGTGTGGACCAGCGTCACGCCACGCACGCCGTCGATCGAGCGGAGCCGGATCAGCGTCGCCGCGGGTGGCGGAGGGGGCGCCCCGACGGGCTCGCCGGTGATGTCGTCGCGTTCGGTGATGAAGTCGGTCAGCATCGCGCCGCCGACCGCCGCACTGGCTTCCGACACCCCGCGCTTGGCGGTGATCGTCGTCATCAGCGCGATGCTGCCGCTGGCGACGCAGAGCGCGAGTACCAGGCCGCTGACCGCGCGGAAGCCGGCTTTCGGGTCGTCGGAGAGCCGTCGTCCGGCGATCAGCAGCGCGGGCGAGCGGACCCGCCGGGCCATCAACCGGGCGCCGAGCAGGGTCAGCCACGGTCCGGCGATGACGATCCCGGCCAGCACCAGGAGGCTGGCCGCGGTGTAGACCTGGATCTGCTCGACGGTGGACTTCGGGATCCGGCCGACGAAGTACGCGAACACGCCGAGACCGGCGGCGAGCGGGATCAGCCGCCAGGCGCGGGGCGGGCGCGGCGTGACCCGCCGGGTGACGCCCAGCGGGGAGATCCGCACCCGGCGCAGCGCGATCCGGGCCGCGACGGCGGCCAGCACCGGGACGCCCGCGGCGACGAGCGCGGCCTGAGCGGGACGGAGGGCCAGGTCGGACGCGAAGAACCGGGTGCCGGTGAAGTCGACCCGGGCCAGCAGCGGATGGAACGCGAAGAACAGACCGAATCCGGCGCCGACCCCGAGCACGGTCGCGACGGTCGACTCCACGGTGGCGATCGTCGAGATCTGCCTCGGCGTCGCGCCGACCAGACGCATCGCGGCGAAGCGTTGCTCGCGGCGGGCGGCGGCGAGCCGGGTGGCCATTCCGATCAGGACGAGCACCGGGAAGATCAGCGCGGCCACCGCGACGTAGAGGACGAGGGTCTGGCCGTTGGCGTTGAGGTTGGGACAGCCGCTGCAACGGGCCGGCGGGCTGGTCCGGAACGCGGTGACCCGGGTGGCCTGGGTGTCCTTCGCGAGCTGATCGGGGCGCAACCCGACCACGACGATCAGGGAATCGGGGCCCGGTAGCGCCGACCGCCCGATGCGGCCGGCCCGGTGTCCGGGAAAGCGATCGCCCAGCTCGGCGGCGGGGACGTCGCGGAGCAGTGCGGTCAGCGCGGGCGAGGCGTAGTACTCGCCCGGCGCGGGCAACCGGGGGAGGCCCGGCGGGACCGGCGAGCCCGGCCCGGTCGCCGCGACGTCGATCCGGCCGATCAGCTGACCGTCGTAGAGCTGGGACCGGGCCGAGAACCACAACGGGTCGCCGGCGGCGGGCTGCGCGGTCGCGGACCCACTGAAGATCCAGGCGTACCGGCCGGTCTGCGTGTCGGTGGCGTGGAGAGCCGCCAGCGTGGCCAGCAACAGGCCGACACCCAGCGCGACCGCGGCCGCGATGATCGCCAACCGGCTCGCGGCCTCCTTGCCGCCGGCCAGCGTGAGACGGAGCCCGAGCGTGATCACGACGGGACCCTCCCGACCGACATCGGTGACACCGTGCCGTCCCGGACGATGACCTCACGATCGGCGTAGGAGGCCACCCGGGGCTCGTGGGTGACCAGAACGACCGTGGTGCCCTCCTCGCGGGCGGTGGCGATCAGCACGTCCATGACCTGCTCGCCGGTGAGCGAGTCGAGTGACCCGGTCGGCTCGTCGGCGAAGAGGACGCCCGGGCGGGCCACCAGCGCGCGGGCCAGCGCGACGCGTTGCGCCTGGCCGCCGGAGAGCTCCCCGGAGCGGCGCCGCTCCAGCCCGTCGAGGCCGAGGCGCCCGAACCAGGATCTGGCCTCGGCCAGCGCGCCGCCCCGCCGCCCCTTGCCCAGCAGCAGCGGAAGAGCCACGTTCTCCTCGGCAGTCAGCTCCGGGACGAGCTGGCCGAACTGGAAGACGAATCCGAAACGCTCCCGGCGCAGCGCGCTGCGTTCGGTCTCACCCAGCGTGTCGACCCGGCGCCCGTCGTACCAGACCTCTCCGGAGTCGGGGACCAGGATTCCGGCCAGGGAGTGCAGCAGGGTCGACTTCCCCGATCCACTGGGGCCCATGATCGCGACGATCTCCCCGGCGGCCACGGCCAGGTCCGCGCCGCGGAGCGCAGGGGTCTGATCGAAGGAGAGCATCACGTTCCTGGCCTCGACGAGGAGTGCGGACGGCGCGGTCATACCTCGGTGTATACGCTCGGCGTATACACCGAGTCAATACAGGCACCTCCAGACGCCTGTCGATGCGAGGTGAGGCAGATGACAGATTCCCGATTTGAGGGGTAGGGAGTTGTCTGTGCAGATGGTCACTATGCTGCTTCCAAGCAGGACGGTCTTCGGCCGGAGAGAGGCAGATTGATGACCAGCGGCCCCAACTCTGACTTACAGGCCCGCCTGCGCACCGACCAGCCGGCCAGTGCGCGGATGTGGGACTACCTGCTCGGCGGCAAAGACAACTTCGCCGCGGATCGCGCGGCCGCCGAGGCCATCACCGCCCAGCTCCCCGAGATGGTCGAGCTGGCCCGGGCCGGTCGTCAGTTCCTCTCCCGGGCCGTCGGGTTCCTGGCCGGCGAGGCCGGCATCCGCCAGTTCCTCGACGTGGGGCCGGGGCTGCCGACCGCCAACAACACCCACGAGCTGGCCCAGCGCATCGCCCCCGAATCCCGGGTCGTCTACGTCGACAACGACCCGCTGGTCCTGGTGCACGCCCGTGCGTTGCTGACCAGCGGACCGGACGGCGCCGTCGACTACGTCGACGCCGACGCGCGGGATCCGGAACTGATCCTGCGAGCCGCGGCGGACACGCTCGACTTCTCCCGTCCGGTCGCCGTCATGATGGTCGGCATTCTCGGTCACATCCCGGACGAAGACGGTCCCGCGGAGATCGTCCGTACGATCGTCGACGCCCTGGCGCCCGGTAGCTACCTCGCGATCAACGACAGCATCAGCACGCCACAGAACGAGGATGCGGCCGAGACCGCCCACAGCAGTGGAGCGGTGGATTACGTCCTGCGGACCGTTGAGCAGATAACGGCATTTTTCGACGGTCTCGAGCTGGTCGAGCCCGGCGTGGTGTCGAATCCGCTGTGGCGGCCGGAACCGGGCACTCAGCCGAGGGAACTGGCCGTGTACTGCGGGGTCGCTCGCAAGAACTGAGGTTTCCGCGAGGCCGCCCCGACCTGCGGGCCGGCCTTCGCCATGCCGTTTTCTTTCCGTCGCTCATATATCATGTACCGTATGTCAAAGAGGCTTGCGGTGCGGGGAGGGTCGGATGACGGTCGCAGGAACGGTCGTTGGTGAGTCGGAGTTCGAGATCGGAGAAGATTTCGCCACGCGGGGATGGACCGATCTGCTTCCGGTCGTGGCCCCGACCCGGCCCCGGGTCGAGGCCCTGCTGGACGCCGTGGACGCCGATCCCGGCGCGACACTGCTGTCCGTCGAGGAGAACCGACGCGAGGTGACGGTCGGGCTCGCCGCGGTCAACGCGGTCATGGCGGGCTGCACGCCCGATCAGTTCCCGGTCGTGGTGGCCGCCGTACGGGGCTGGGCCGACCCCCGGTGGGGAGCGGGAGACCGCACCTACTTCTACATGAGCAACGCCAGCACGGGCGGCGCCGCACAGCTCGCGGTGGTGAACGGTCCCGTCCGTCGCGAATTGGGCCTGAACGGCGCAACCAACGTCTACGCACCCGTGGCCCACGCCAATGTGGCCATCGGGCGGGCGCTGCGGCTGATCCTGCGCAACGTCCTCGGCTTCCTTCCGAGCACGCTGGACCAGGCCACCCAGGGGCATCCCGGGAAAGCCGGGTTCTGCATCGCCGAGAACGAAGAACAGTCGCCGTGGGAGCCGCTGCACGTCGAGCGTGGGTTCGCCGCCGATTCCAGCACCGTGATGGTGATGAGCGCCCGCGGGCCGGAGCCGGTCGAGAACCGGACGAGCGGCAGCGCCGAGGGCGTCCTGTTCACGATCGCCGACACGTTGTCGCGGCTCGGCGCGATGGTGCCCGGCGGTCCGGTGGTCGTCGTGATGGGGCCGGAGCACGCGGACCTGATCGGCTCCAAGCACGGCTGGTCGAAGCCGGACGTCACGCAGTACCTGTACGAGAACTTTCGCCGGCCGCTGGCCGACTTCGAGCGGGCCGGGCTGACGCTCCGTCCGGATCCGGCGCGCGACCGGGCGTCCTACCGCTACGGCGCGAGGACGCCGGACGACATCGCGCTGATCGTCGCCGGCGGGCGCAACGCCGGGATCTCCTCGGTGATCACCAGCTGGTGTTACGCGACTCCACCGGGCGAGTTCATCCTCGCGCCGGTCGTCCGGAAGGGTGGGGCATGACGATCGAGGCGCTCGTTCCGGTACCGACGGATGCCGTGGCGCGGGCGAAGGTCGCGGCCCGGCCCACGCGCCGGCACGATCTGGTGGTCGGTCTGCTCGCCAACACCAAGCGCAACGCGCCCGAGCTGTTGCGGGCCGTGGCCGACCTGCTGCGCGAGGACCTCCCGGGCGCCACCGTGATCGGCCCGGTGATCACCGCCGGGGTGATGTTGCCGTCGGACGAACAGCTGGCCGACCTGATCGAGCGGTGCGACGTCGTGCTGACCGGGCTGGGAGACTGCGGCTCGTGCTCGGCGACCACTCTGCACGTCGCCACCGGGCTGGAGATCAGCGGAGTGCCGACCGCCGCGATCTGCACCGAGCCGTTCCTCGCCTCCGGCTCGGCGATGGCCGTCCGGCGGGGCATCCCCGGCTACGAGTTCGTGCGGGTGCAACATCCGGTCTCGAGCCTGGAACCGGACGAGATCGCCGAACGCGCCCGGGAGGCTCTGCCGCAGATTCTGTCGATCCTCGGTGTCGACGTGGTGAAAGCCGCCGAATCGCGCGAGGCTCTCGTCGCCGGGCTGGACGAATGAGCGCCGCCGCCGCCGACGACGTCGTCGAGGTCGCCGTCGTGGGCGGGGGCATCGCGGCGTTGAGCGCCGGGCTGTTCGCGGCCGGTTTCGGTCTGCGCACGACCGTCCTGACCGAGATCGTGATGGGTGGTGAGCTCCTCAACCTGGAGGAGGTCGACCGTTATCCGGGGATCCCCGGTGCGGTCTCGGGCAGCGAACTCGCCGGCCGGGTCGAGGCGCAGGCGGTCGAGGCGGGTGCGGACTTCGTCTACGACGACGTCACCCGGGTTTCCCGTGACTCCGGCGGATTCCTCGTCGCCGGCCTTTCGGCCGGCGTCCGCGCGTCGAGCGTCGTCATCGCGACCGGCGCCCGGCGCCGGACACTCGGCGTCCCGGGTGAGAGTGCGCTCGAAGGCAAAGGGATCTCCTACTGCGGCACCTGCGACGGGCCGTTGTTCAAGGATCGCGCCGTCGCCGTGGTGGGCGATCACGACTTCGCCGGCCGCGAGGCGTTGGTGGTCGCACGCTACGCGGCCGAGGTCACACTGATGACGTCCCGGCCTGCCCTCGAACTGGCTCCCGCGACCCGCGCGGCCCTCGAGGCGAGCGACCGGATCAACGTTCTGCTCAACGCGGAGGTGACGGGCCTGGACGAATCCGGCGGCAGACTGGCCGGGGTGCGAATCCGTGACGTGAGATCGTCGGCCGAGACGGAATTGCGGCTGGCCGGCCTGTTCGTCAACAGCGGGATGGTGCCGAACACCGCGTTGCTGGAAGCGCTGCTGGGTGAGGACGCCGAAGGTGGCGTGGCCGTCGACGGGGCGATGCGCGCCGCGGTGCCGGGGCTCTTCGCCGCGGGCTGGGCCCGCCGGGGGTTCGGGGGATACGCCGTGATGGCGGCGGCCGACGGTGCCGTCGCCGCCACCTCGGCGCGCGACTTCCTGCGCCCCGGCTGAGCCCCGGCCGCCGTCGCACGGAGGGCGGGTCAGCCTGCCAGCAGGCGCTCCAGGTGGAGCGGGTCGCCGAGGTAGACCTGCCCGGCTCCGGCCGAGGCCTCGTCCGGCCAGACGACGGTGTCGCCGGCGGCGATTCCCTCGACGATCCGGCGCGCGACCTCGGCGGGATCGGCCTTGTCGGCCTCGACGCCGGCGAGCATGTCGGTGTCGATCCCGCCGGGATAGGCACCGACGACCTCGATGCCCCGTCCCCGCACCTCGGCCCGCAACGCCTGGGTGAACGAGTGCGCGGCCGCTTTGGACGCGCTGTAGCCGGCCATCGGCCCGACCGGGGCGAGCGCGATCAGTGTGAGCACGTTCGCGATCGCGGCCGGCCCGTTCGCCTCCAGCACCGGGACGAACGCGCGGGTCACGCGCATCGTGCCGAGGTAGTTGGTGTGCAGGTCCCGGCTGAAGAGGTCGAGGTCGCCGTCCAAGGCGCTGCCGAAACCGAGCACCCCGGCGTTGTTGATCAGCAGGTCGACGTCCGAGGCCGCGCGTGCGGCGGCGTCGACCGAGGACTGGTCGGTCACGTCGAGCGCGAGGACGCGGACCCGGGGGTCCGCGGCGACGGACGGGTCGATCGACCGGGCGTCGCGCGCCGTGACGTAGACCTTGGCCGCGCCGGAGGCGAGGAGCTGAGCGACCAGACGTGCCCCCAGACCGCGATTCGACCCCGTGACCAGTGCAGTACTGCCGTTGATGTTCATGGGAAAACCGTACGATCCATACAACGCATCGGTCGATGCTTGATACGCGCGGTTTTTTGTCCGTCAGTCTCACCCCGGCTACTGTTCAGCCATGGATCTGTTGGGTGAGGTGCTCGCCGTGGCCGGTGTCCGGGGCACGGTCGCCGCGTCCGTGCACGCGGCCGAACCCTGGGGGCTGGCCCTCGACCGGGTGCCCGGTGCGGCCTTCCACGCCCTCACCGCGGGCACCGCGTGGCTGCGCATCGACGGGCGTCCCGCCATCCGGCTGATGCCCGGCGACGTCGTGCTGCTCCCGACCGGCCGCACCCACGGGCTGGCCAGCGACCGCGACGGCGCGCTCGACCCGTTCGACCACGTGGCGGCCGAACAGTCGCTCACCGGGGGAGGCGTCCTGACCGTCGGCAGTGGACAGGTCGGGACGCGGATCCTGTGCGCGTCGTACCGGCACGACCCGGCCATCGCGACCCCGGTGCTCACGCTGCTGCCCGACGTGATGCACGTACCCGCGGGCACGGGCGGGCCTGCGCTCGACGACACCGTCCGGCTGCTCGCCGGTGAGATCGCGGATCCCCAGCTCGCGATGACCACCGTTCTCGACCGGCTCGTCGACGTCCTCCTCGTCCAGCTGCTCCGCGCCTGGGTACGGGCCCAGCCGGCGGGGCCGTCCGTCTCCTGGCTCCGCGCGTTGAGCGATCCGGTCATCGCCGCCGCGCTCAGCGCGCTGCACACCGACCCGGCCCGCGCCTGGACCATCGATACGCTCGCCGACGAGGTCGCCGTCTCCCGCGCGACCTTGGCCAGACGCTTCCCCGCGCTGGTCGGCGACACCCCGTCGTCCTATCTCACCCGCTGGCGGATGGACCTGGCCTCCCGGCGGCTGCGCGACTCCGACGACCCGATCGAGGTGATCGCCCGGTCGGTGGGGTACACGTCGGAATACGCGTTCTCGCGGGCGTTCTCCCGGTCCCGCGGCCAGCCCCCGGGACGCTACCGTCAGGGTTCGAGGGCCAGTACCGCCCGGGTGTAGAGCAGCCCGAACCCGCGACGCTGGGCGTTCTGCTGCGACCGCGAACCCGGCTGGACGACGATGACCGCGACGTCGCAGCCGGCCTTCGTCGCGTCGGCGAGCCGGGCCGACAGCAGCGCGCTCTGGACGCCACGACGGCGGGCCTCCGGCACCGTCCCCGCGCCCGTGAGCTGGGCGATGCCGTCGACGACGTGCATGCTGCCGCCGCCGGCCGGCGTCCCGTCCAGCCGCGCCAGATAGCGCTCGGTCAGACCGGCGGCGTCGCGCTCGGCGTTCTCGAGCATCTCCCGCGGGAACTCCTCGTGCCAGGCGACTCCCTGCGTGTCGGGGTGGAGCGAGGCCTCGACGACGACGCCCAGCCAGCACTCGAACTCGTCGTCGGTGCTGGGGCGGACGTCGACGCCGGCCGGGTCGACGGGTACGGCCGCGTCGCCGAGGGCCCGGCCGAGGACGTTCTCGAACGAGACGAGCCGGTAACCGCGGCCGGCCAGCCGGTCGAGGAGCCCGGGGTCGGCGAGGCTGGAGATCTCGGCCTGGACCGGCGCGCCCCGGTCGGCGTAGGCCCGCTCGACGGCGTCGAACTCGGCCGGGCCGGGGAGGCCGTCGAAGCCGAGACCGGCCACCTTGTTCAGTGGCGACTCCGGTTCGGCGTAGCTGGCGACTCCGCCCGCGACCGGGATGACGAATCCGGCGCGATCGCCGCGGCGGCGGGCGGCGGCGGCGCTGCAGGCGGCGATGAATCGGCCTTCGGCCCGCTCGATGCGGCCGGCGAGTTCGAGGTCGCAGAACATGGGTCCTCCGTGAAGCGCAGAAGCAGGACGAGGCCGGCCAGGATCGCGGCACCGCCGGTCAACTGGATCGGCGACGGGCGATCGCCCAGGAACAGCACCGCGGTCAGTGTGCCGACCAGCGGCGTCAGGTTCTCGAGCTGACCGGCGCGGGCGGCCGGCACCTGGGCGATCCCGCGGTTGAACAGGACACTGCCGACGGCGCCGCAGACGACCACCGCGAAGCACGCCACCCACGCGGAAACCTCCGCGGTGTCGAGCCGGGTACCGCCGGTGGACCAGGACACGACCACGAACGGCACCACGCTCAGCGCGCCGCCGGTGCTCTGCCACGCGCTCGCGTTCAGCCCGTCGCCGTCCTCGTTGAATCGGCGGGTGGCGATCAGGTAGAGCGTGGAGGCGCCGACCGCCAGCAGGACCAGGACGTTGCCCAGCGTGGTGTCGGAGTCCGTGCCACGGCCCGGCCCCAGGGCCACCAGAACTCCTCCGGCGAGGCCGACGAGCAGCGCCGACATCGCCCGGCCCGACAACCGCTCGCGCAGGACGACCACCGCCAGCAGCACCGCCAGCAGCGGCTCGGCGGCGAGCAGGAGGCTGCCGCTGGAGGCGCTCGTGCGGGCCAGCCCCAGGTCGCCGAAGAGGAACGCCAGGCCCGGCACCAGCGCCCCGACCAGCATCTGCCGCACGGCGCCGCGCCGCCGCAGGCGCCCGCGGACGACCGCCGTGATCAGCAGCAGCGCCGCCGCGCCGGAAATCTCCACCGCGAGCAGGTCGACCGGCCGGACCGCACGCAATGCGACCACCGAAACCGTCGTGCTCACTCCGAAGGCTGCTGCCGCGAGCAGCAACGCCGGCTCTCCCGTACGCATCTCATCCTCCATCGGTAACCGCCGTTACGGTCACACTGGTTAGGGAGAGAGGCAACCAATTAAACCGGTACGGTGGTTACATGACCGGAGACGAGGAGCTGCTCCTGGCCGTGGCCAACACCGATCACGGCCACCACGACGAGTTCGCCGATGCCGCGTCGGTCCGGGCCTGGTGGCTCGCGCTGGGACGCCCGGCGACATCGCAGGCGGTGGAGGGCGTCGAGATGCTCCGCGCGCTGCGCGTCCTGATCCGCGGTCTGGCGTTGCGCAACAACGGCGTCGAGCCCGACCTGAGCCGGGCCACCGGCCTGGAGGCGCTCGGCCTCCGGCTGGACCTCGCCGGTGCACCGTCGCTCCGCGCCGGGGAGGGCGGCGATCTGGCGCACGAGATCGCCGCCGCGACCGTGACGGCCCTGCTCCGGGAGATGGCCCGGCCGGGATGGGCGAGGGTCAAGGCCTGTCGCGGCGACGACTGCCGCTGGGTCTTCGTCGACGGCTCGCGCAACAGCTCGCGGCGGTGGTGCGCGATGGCGGGCTGCGGGAACCGCGCCAAGGTGGCGACGTTCCGTGACCGTCACCGCCGCGAGGTGTCGACGTCGTGACGCGGGCGGACCGCGCCTCCGGTTCAGGCGACGGTGTCGTCCAGGCCGGCTGACTTCAGGCGCGCGGTGAGTTCCTCGAGCGCGCGCAACTCGGACCGGAGCGCGCGGCGGCCCGCCGGGGTGAGTTTGAGCCAGGTGCGGGCGCGTTTGCCTTCGTAACCCTTGGTGACCGTGACGAGATCGGCGTCGACGAGTACCTGCACGTGGCGGTTGAGGTTGCCGTCGCTGAGGTGGAGCTCGTCGCGCAGTGTCGCGAAGGCGCACTCGGGGATCTCGGCGAGCATCACCAGGACGCCGAGGCGGACCCGCTGATGGATGACGTCGTCGAGTCCGACGGCGGGGTGGGCGGACGGCTCGCTCAAGTCAGCTGTCCACGGAACCGGACGGCGCGGTAGGCGCCGACGAGAACGAGGGGCAGCGTCATGACCAGCAGGGCGAGCGCGGGCCGATCGAGGCCCAGCCCGAGCTGGCCACCGAGGGCGGGTCCGGAGCCGCCGGCCAGGAGCCAGTCCTGCCAGCCGAGCAGTCCTCCGACGAACCCGGTCGCGCAGAACTGCCAGGCCAGTGCGCCCAGCCACAGCCCGGCGACGGCGACGCCGATGCTGCGTTCGGCGAAACCCAGCGCGATGGCGGCGAGGGCGATGCTCAGCAGCGGGGTGAGCGGACCGTGCCACCAGGTGAACGCGGCCGGCGTTCCGGTGGGAGCGGCGAGCAGCGCCAGCAGGGCGAGCAGACCGGCGCCGCCGGCGGCGATCGGGATTCGCCAGTTCACCCGGACGCCCCGGCGGCTTTCGCGGCGGCGGTACCACTGGGCGACGAGGACGAAGGTGAGCGGGGCGAGGACCAGCCAGAACAGGTAGGACGCGAGGGCGCTGTGCTGTTGCTCGGGCAGGCCGGCCCAGTAGGGGTACTCGATCGTGACCCCGTCCGGCGATTGTGCCTGGGTTCCGGAGTTGATCGCGGAGGAGAAGGGGTGCCGGTAGAGCGCGATGCTCGCCAGCGGTACCGCGGCGAGTGCGAGGGCCGGTAGCCAGGCGCCGCCGTGGGCCAGCCGTCGGCTCCGGGTTTTCAGCTGGTTCATCTCCGCCAGTACGGCGGCGGACCGGGGACTGTCGTCATCCATTTTGCACCTCTGTTTTCCAAAGGACTTTGGATTACAGAGTGACTGGCCCCGGACGACCTGTCAACCCACTCCCGCGCCGCCGCCGGATGCGGCGGCCGGCCGGAACCGCACGCGATCCCCGGCCGGCCGGGGAGCGTTACCGCGGGTCCCGCACCGGGCGGAAGGCGGCCCGGAGCTCGGCCGCGAACAGCTCGGGCTCCTCCCAGGCGGCGAAGTGGCCGCCCCGCTCGACGTCACCGAAGTAGTTGAGCGTGGGATAGGCCTGCTCGGCCCAGCTCCTCGGCGTCCGCCAGATCTCGCCGGGGAACGCGCTGAAACCGACCGGTATCCGGGGCGCGGGCAGCGGCGCGCTGCCCGCGGACGGCGAGTCCGGCCCGTAGGCCTCCCAGTACGACCGGGCCGCGGACGCTCCGGTGCCGCTCAGCCAGTAGGCGGTGATGTTGTCGAGGACGTTGTCGCGGGTGAGGTTGCCCGAGGGGCGGCCGTCGACGAACGCCTGCGCGATCTTGTAGTAGGCGTCGGTGTCGTGGTCGAGCATCCAGGCGGCGAGCGCGGACGGCGAGTCCAGCAGCGCGTAGCCGATCGTCTGCGGCCGGGTGGCCATCTGCGTGAAGTACGCGATCCCGCTGGTCTGGAACGTCTTGATCGCTTGGAGCGCTTCGCGTTCGGCGTCCCCGTCGTTCGGCAGCGACGCCGGGTCGTTGAGCGCCGGGACGAGCAGGTTGGTGTGGATGCCGACCAGCCCGTCGGGGCCGAGCCGTCCCATCGCGTCGGTGATCCCGGCGCCGACATCGCCGCCCTGGGCCACGTACCGGTCGTAGCCGAGCCGGCGCATGAGCTCCGACCAGGCCCTCGCGGTGCGCACGAGATCCCATCCGACCTCGGCCGGCTCGCCCGAGAAGCCGTAGCCGGGCAGCGACGGCAGCACGAGGTGGAACGCGTCCGCGGCGCTGCCACCGTGCGCGGTGGGGTCGGTCAGCGGTCCGACGGAGTCGAGCATCTCGATCACCGAGCCCGGCCAGCCGTGCGTCATGATCAGCGGCAACGCGTCCGCGTGGCCGGACTGCACGTGGACGAAGTGGATCTCGACGCCGTCGATCTCGGTCGTGAACTGGGGGAGTGCGTTCAGCCGGGACGCGACCCGCTGGCCGTCGTACTCCGTCGACCAGTACTGGGTGACCGCGTGCAGGGTGGCCAGCTGCACCCCCTGCGAGCGGTCGCCGACGAGTTCCCTGGTCGGCCACCGCGTCGCGGCCAGACGTTGCCGCAGGTCGTCGAGCGTCTTGTCGTGGATCTGCACCGTGAACGGTCTGATCGTCATGTCGGGCGCCACCTATCTGCCGGAGCGAGGCGTGAAGGGCGACTCCCAGCCTGGCCGCATCCGGCGCCGCTCGACCCCGGGAAAGACCCTGGTCTTCCCCACCGGGTCACCGAGCGCGGTGAGGCGTTCCCACCGAGCTGATGTCGAAGACCGTGCCGGTGACGGTGAGGGCGTCGGATCCGGACGCCAGCAGTGCGTAGGTACCGACGTAGTCGGCCGGTTCGATCTGCCGCTCGAGCGCCGAGTACTTCTCCAGGTACTCCTGGATCGGGATATCGGCGATCCGGCGCTGATCGAGGCCCAGCGACCTCGGTCCGCTCAGGTTGGTGGCCATCCCTCCCGGCGCCACCCCGTTCACCCGGATCTCGGGCGCCAGCTCGTAGGCCAGCTGCCGTACGACGCCGAGTCCGGCGTGCTTCGTCGCCGTGTAGAGGACGCCGCCGCCCTGCGGGTAGAAGGACGCGTTGGAGAGCGTGAGGATGATCGCGCCGCGCGCTTCCTTGAGTGCCGCCGCCGCGGCGTGGGCGCCCAGCAGGTAGCCCAGCACGTTCACGGCGAACAGGTCGCGGAAGCCTTCTTCGAGCTCGCCGGGCGAGAGGTCCACCAGCGTGCGGCTGAAATCCCACAGGCCGACGTTGCCGATGAAGACGTCGAGCCGCCCGAACGTGTCCACGGCCGCGGCGACGGCCCGTTCGTTGTCCGCGTAGGAGGTCACGTCGCCGGTCACGGTAACGACGTCGCCGCGATCGAGCGAGGCCGGGTCCCGGTCGAGCAGGACGAGGTGCGCTCCCTCGAGGAGGAAGCGGTCCACGATGGCTCGCCCGATCCCGGAACCGCCGCCGGTGACCAGGACGACTCGCCCCGCCAGGCCGCTCACGCCGACCGGACGAACTCGGTCACGAGCCGGTTGAATTCCGCGGCGTGCTCGAGCTGCGCCCAGTGGCCGCACCGGTTCAGCAGGACCATCCGCGAATTCTGGATCATCGACATCGCGCGGAGGCTGATCTCCCAGTGGACGGTCCGGTCGTCGCGGCCGTGGATGACGAGCGCGGGCACGCTGGACGTCGGCAGTGCCTGGGCCGCGGACACGAACGCCTCCTGGCCCAGGCCGGCCTTGGCGCGCTCGAGCCAGTCGTGCAGGTGCCCGGGGTGCGCCGAGGCCGCTGCCGAGCGCTGTTCGGCGAGCTCGTCGGTGGCGAACGTGGGGTCGAAGCACATGACCTGGACCAGCCGCTTGAAGTTCGCCGGCGACGGGTCCTGGTAGGTCTCCACCAGCACCTTGAAGCCTTCGGTCATCCCGGCGGGCGACAGCACGTTCACGCCCCAGACCCCGGAACCCATCGTGATCAGGTGCGAGACCCGCTCGGGCCAGCGTGCGGTCAGGACGATACCGACCCCGCCGCCCATCGAGTTGCCCACGATCGCCGCCCGCTCCAGGTCGAGGGCGTCCATCAGCTGTTTGACCGCCTCGCCCTGGTCGAACCTGGACTCCACCGGCTGGGGACTCGACTCGCCCCATCCCGGCATGGTGACCGCCACGACCCGGAAATGCTGCGCCAGCGGCTCGATGTTCGGGGCGAAGTTCGACCAGCCGGTGGCACCGGGCCCGCTGCCATGGATCAGCAGGACCGGATGGCCCTCACCGGCCTCGTCGATCTGGATCTCGTAGTCCGGGGTGCGGACGATCCGGTGGGAAATCATGATGCGCTACTCCTCGGGGAGATCGACGAGGACGTCGTCGCCGACGACCTTGACGGCGTAGGTGGCGACCGGGCAGGTCGCCGGGAGGCTGAGCACCTCTCCGGTCCGGATGCAGAACTTGGCGAAATGCCACGCGCACTCGACGACGTCCCCGTCCACGTAGCCGTCGGCCAGGGACGACTCGTCGTGGGTGCAGGTGTCGTCGATCGCGAAGTACTCGTCGTCGACGTGGAACAGGGCGATCGGGCGCGCGCGCTCGACCTGGAAGCCCTCGCCTTCCTCGATGTCGGACGTGCTGCACGCCTTTGTCCAGGTCACGTGGTTCTCACCTTCTTGAGTAGGTCCCGGAGCGGGAGGCCGTCGCCGACGAGATCGGCGCGAGCCGCGGAGAGGCCGAGGAGCCGGCGCGCGGCGCCGACCTCGCGCGGGCGATCGAGGCCGCACACCGCGACGACGACCTCGTCACGGAGCCAGAACCCCAGGTACGACTCCGACGTCGAATCCCGCCGCAGCACGAACTCGTCGGCCGGGCCCGGGCGGCCGACCATCTGGAACGTGAGCCCGAACTGGTCGGACCAGACGTACGGCGGCTCGGTGAACGCGGTCGGATGCCCGGCCATCGTCGCGCCCACGGCGGCGCCGTGCTTCAGCGCCACGTCCCAGTGCTCGATCCGGCCCGGCCCA
Source organism: Cryptosporangium sp. NPDC051539 (assembly GCF_044454545.1). NCBI lineage: Bacteria > Bacillati > Actinomycetota > Actinomycetes > Cryptosporangiales > Cryptosporangiaceae > Cryptosporangium > Cryptosporangium sp. NPDC051539. Next base: position 628,614 of record NZ_JBITDV010000002.1, read on the forward strand.
CCGACCAGGTGGGGGTGCGGCTGGCTCGCGACGTCTCCGGCCGCGTACACCCACGGCACGTCGGTGCGCCCGTGGGCGTCGACGACGATGCCCTGATCGTCGGTGGTGACGCCGATCGAGCGGGCCAGCTCGAGGCGCGGCGAGACACCGACGCCGACGACCACCGTCGCGGCCGGGATCCGCGCCCGGTCGTCGAGCACGACCGCATCGGCCTCGATCCGCTGCACCGTCCGCCCCAGGGCGAACCGCACCCCCCGGTCCCGGTGCAGTTCCAGCGTCCGCAGGCCGATCCGTTCGTCGAGGGCGTGGAGCGGCCGGGCGCCGACCTCGACCACGGTCACGTCGAGCCCGAGCTCGCGGGCGAGGGCCGCGAGCTCGAGCCCGATGAAGCCCGCGCCGACGACCACGAGCGGGCCGCCGGACGCGAAGCGATCAGCCAGCGCCTCGGCGTCCGAGGCATCGCGGAGCACCAGTACGTGAGAGCGGCCGGAACCCGGGACGGCCAGCCTGCGCGCCGCGACTCCGGTGCTCAGCAGGAGCGCATCGACACGCAAGGAGTCCGCGCCGAGCCGGACGGTCCGCGAGACCGGATCGACGTCGTCCACCCCGACGCCGAGCCGCAGCTCGATGCCGAGCTCCGCGAACCGGTCCAGCGCCACGATCGGGCGAAGCGTGCGGCCGGCCGGCTTGGAGAGCGGCGGGCGCTCGTACGGCGGGTGAGGATCCCGGTCGATGAGCGTGAGACGTCCCTCGTAGCCGTGCGAGCGCATCGCGAGCGCGGCCGAGACGCCCGCGGCGCCGGCTCCCACGATGGCGCAGTGCTGCATCACGTTCCTCGCTTTCGCCGGCCGGGCATTGAATATTCTGGCATCTGAGATACCGTATCTCGCATCTTAGATGTTCCCCAGAGCGGAACAGTGAGGGGAGGTTCTGGTGGAGCTCCAGAAGGACGAGGACACCGGCCGCGACACCTCGGCGGGCAAGGCACTGGCACTGCTGGACGCGCTCGGCGGCCCCCGCGCCGTGCTGGGCGTCTCCGAGCTCGCGCGGATCGTCAGCCTCCCCAAATCGACCGCGCACCGCCTCCTGGTGGTGCTCATCGAGAGTGGCTACGTACGGCGGGCCGGGGACAAGTACGCGCTGTCGACCCGGGCGTTCGAGCTGGGCAACCAGGTCACGGTCGCCCGGTCGAACGGCTTGCGGGAGCGCGCGATGCCGGTGCTGGCCGAGCTCTACGCCCAGACCCGGGAGGCGATCCACCTCGGCGTGCCCGCCGGTGCCAGCGTGCTCTACGTCGAGAAGCTCTTCGGGCCGGACTCGGTGCGAATCAACACCGCGGTCGGCATGCGCAGGCCCCAGTACGCGACCGCGCTGGGAAAAACGATGCTCGCGTTCTCGGAGCCGCAGTCCATGCAGGCCCGCTACTACCGGTTCACGGCGTTCACGATCGCCCACCCCGACCTGCTGGGGCGGGCTCTCGAGCGGGTCCGCGAAGAGGGGTTCGCCACCGACCACGAAGAGACGTTCCTCGGGGTCTCGTGTCTCGCGGTGCCGGTGCTCGACCGGCGGACCGGGCGGCCGGTGGCCGCGCTCTCGGTCTCGGCCGCGGTCGGCGGCCGGTCCGTGCTGCGCTACAAGGCCGTGATGCTCAAGGCCGCCGAGCAGCTCTCCGGCCACGTCAGCACGCTCGTCGCCTGAGGGTTCGGCCAGGCGGAACGCGTTCGTTGCCGCCACCCGCCGACCGCTCGCACGATCGGTGAACCACACCAGAGGAGACCGCATCCCATGACAAAAGTCCAAGCACTCGGCTACCTCGGCCTCCGAGTGAAGAGCCTCGAGGACTGGGAGGTCTTCGCGACCGAGATCCTGGGCCTGGCCGCGTCCCGGCAGGGGGACGCGGTGGTGTTACGCATGGACGAGCGCGCTCACCGGATCACCCTGCGGGCCGGTGACGACGAGCTCGACTACGTCGGGTGGCAGGTCGCCGGTCCGGACGCCCTGGGCGAGGTGGCCGCCGCGCTGGAGGCGGCCGGTGTGCCCTACCGGGACGACGCCGGGCTGGCGGAGCTCCGGGGCGTGCGCCGGCTGCTCAGCTGCACCGACCCGGCCGGGTACCGGCTCGAGTTCCACTACGGCCCGACCATGCTGCAGGAGCCGTTCGTCTCCCCGACCGGTGCCCGATTCGTCACCACCACGAAAGACGGCGCCGACACCGGGCTGGGTCACGTCGTCGTGCTCTGCGACAACGTCGACGAGACCACCGAGTTCTACCGGCGCGTCCTCGGCTTCGCGGTGAGCGACCACATCATTCCGGTCCCCGGCCTGCTCCTCACGTTCCTGCACACGAACCCGCGGCACCATTCGCTGGCCGTGGCCCCGATCTACGGGGACGGGTCGCCCGGGATCAACCACTTCATGGTGGAGGTCGACGACCTCGACGTCGTCGGTCGCGCCCTGGACAAGGTGCACCAGCGCAAGATCCGGCAGCTCGCGACGTTCGGACGTCACACGAACGACAAGATGCTGTCGTTCTACGTGCAGTCGCCCTCCGGCTTCGGTGTCGAGTACGGCGCCAACGGGCTGCTCATCGACGACGAGACCTGGTCGGTCGTGACGTACGACGCCTCGTCGTACTGGGGCCACGTCTTCGACCCGGCGTGACCCTTCAAGAGCGAGCGGAGAACCGACATGAATCTGGAAAAGCTCGTCGACGTCGAGACCGGTGAGCTGGACCGCCGGATCTTCAGCGACGACGAGATCTTCGAGCTGGAGATGGAACACATCTTCTGCCGGGCCTGGCTCTTCCTGTGCCACGAGACGCAGATCCCCAAGCGGGGCGACTTCTTCGAGGCGCCGATGGGCAAGGACAACGTCCTCGTGGTCCGTCAGCGCGACGGCGGCATCAAGGCCCTGCTCAACACGTGCACGCACCGCGGCAACGCGGTCTGCCGGGCCGAGGAGGGCAACGTCCGGAACTTCATGTGCACCTACCACGGCTGGACGTTCGGCCTGGACGGCGAACTCGTCGGGGTGCCCGGGCTCTCCGACTTCTACCGCGGCGACCTGGACAAATCGCAGCACCCGTTGCGCAAGGTGGCCCAGATCGACAACTACAAGGGGTTCGTCTTCGCGACCATGGACCCGGACGCCCCGCCACTGCCGGAGTTCCTCGGACGCACCGGCCGGATCGGCATCGACCTGCTGGCCGAGCGGGGTGACATCGAGGTCCGCCCGGGCGTCCAGAAGTTCACGCTGAACTGCAACTGGAAGTTCACGGCCGACAACGCGTTCGACTACTACCACCCGCAGATCACCCACATCTCGGCCCAGGCGGTCGGGATGATCCCCAGTGCCGACGTGACCGACAGCGGTGGCGCCAAGACCGACGAGGGCAAGAACCTCGGCGTGCAGCGGCTGCCCACCGACCTGGAGACGCTGGTCGCGCTGGGCGAGTACGGGCACGCGATCTCCGGGCCGAGCGTCGACTCGATGCTGAAGACCCTCCCGCCGGAGATGCACGAGCTCGTGACCTGGCGCCGGGACCCCGGCCCGCTCGCGGCCCTGGGCCCGGTCGGGTCCCGGTTCGCCGGCCACCCGCACCTGTTCCCGACCACCTGGTTCACGATGGACTCGCAGATCAGCCTCCGGGTGCCGCGCAGCGCGGGCGTCACCGAGGTGTGGTGGTTCAGCTTCAAGGACCGCAACGAGTCGCCCGAGGAGCAGAAGGCTCAGCTCGGCCGCCAGATCCACGCGTTCGGCCCGGCCGGCTTCCTCGAGCAGGAGGACGGCGAGAACTGGTCGCAGAGCACGCTGCAGACCCGCGGCGGCGCCAGCCGGGACATTCCGCAGCTGCTCAAGATGGGTCTCGGTCGCGGCAAGATCATCCACGAGGACGGCGTGGCCCGCATCGAGGCCCCCGTCAACGAGCACGCCCAGCTGTGGACCTATCTGTCGTGGCTCGCGTGGGTGAAGGGCACGAGCTGGGCCGAACTGCGCGCCTCCACCACGCCCGGCGACTACATCTGAGGACGAGCCATGGATCTGGAGACGGCCATCGCGCCGGAGAAGATCTCCGCGATGTACCTGCAGTACGAGGTCGAGCGGTTCTACACCCACGAGGCCGCGCTCCTCGACCACCAGCGATTCTCCGACTGGGTGGAGCTGTTCACCGACGACACCACCTACTTCATGCCGATCCGCCGGACGGTTCCGCGTCGCAACCTCGCGAAAGAGTTCACGCAGCCGGGGGAGATGGCGTTCTTCGACGACGACAAGGCGACGCTCGTCGGCCGGGTGCAGAAGCTCGCGACCGGTACGGCCTGGGCCGAGGACCCGCCGTCGCGGACGCGCCACCTGGTGACCAACGTGCGGATCATCGAGGACGAAGGCACCGAGCTGACCGTCGAGACCTGCTTCCACCTGTATCGGACCCGGCTGAAGTCGGAGATCGACGAATGGATCGGGCGCCGCGAGGACGTGCTGCGCCGTACCGACGAGGGGTTCCGGATCGCCCGGCGGCACATCTTCCTCGACCAGACGATCCTGCTGTCGCAGAACCTCAGCAACTTCTTCTGATGGACTCGGCAACCGGCCTCTGTTACGAGACGTACGGCGACCGGGCGAACCCGCCGCTCCTCCTGATCATGGGGATCGGGACCCAGCTGAACGGCTGGGACCGGGGCTTCGTCGACGGGCTCGCCGGCGCGGGCTTCTTCGTGATCCGGTACGACCATCGCGACGTCGGGCTGTCCCGGCGCAGCGACGGCACGCCGGATCTGGCCGCGATCCGGCGTGGCGACCTGCGGACCCTGCCGTACACCCTCGACGACCTGGCCGCCGACGCGGTCGGCCTCCTGGACGCGCTCGGGATCTCGCGCGTCCACCTGCTCGGGGCGTCGATGGGCGGGATGGTCGCGCAGCTCGTCGCGATCACGTATCCCGAGCGGGTGCTCTCGCTGTGCTCGCTCATGTCGAGCACCGGCGACCGGTCGGTCGGCCAGGCCCACCCGGCCACCATGGAGCTGATGCGCCGGCCCGCTCCGGCGACCCGGGAGGAAGTCGTCGAGGCGGCGGTGGAACGCTCACGCGTCCTGGCCGGGAGCGGCTTCCCGTTCGACGAGGACGCGGCCCGGAGCCGGGCGGCCGTGGCCTACGACCGCGCTCACGACCCGGCCGGCCGGCTCCGGCAGCAGGCGGCCGCCATCGCCTCGCCGGACCGGACGGTCGCTCTCCGCGGCCTGCGTGTCCCGACGCTCGTCGTCCACGGCAGCGACGACCGCCTGATCGACGTCAGCGGTGGCCGGGCGACCGCCAACGCCGTTCCGGGCGCCCTTCTCGAGGTCGTCGACGGCATGGGCCACGGCATCGTGCCCGGCGCCTGGTCCCAGATCATCGCCGCGATACGGCACAACGCGGCCCGCGCCACAGGAGACAACAGGTGACGGTTCAGCTCGGGTTCGATCCCGACGTCCTCCGCGAGAAGTACCGGGTCGAGCGGGACAAGCGGCTGCGCCCGGAGGGTTCACGCCAGTACCAGGCGCTCGAGGGCGAGCTCGCGCATTTCATCGACGACCCGCACACACCGAGGATCTCGCGGGACGCGGTGCACGATCAGGTCGACGTCGTCGTGATCGGCGGGGGATTCGGAGGCCTGCTTCTCGGTGCGCGCCTGCGCGACCTCGGATACGACGGCATCCGGCTCGTCGAGCAGGGCGGTGACTTCGGCGGGACCTGGTACTGGAACCGCTACCCGGGCGCCGCGTGCGACACCGAGGCCTACATCTACCTCCCGCTGCTGGAGGAGACCGGCTACATGCCCACCGAGAAGTACGTGAAGGCGCCCGAGATCCTCGAGCACTGCCGCCGGATCGCCCGGCACTACCGCCTCTACGACGACGCGCTGCTGCAGACCCGGGTCTCGGGGGTGACCTGGAGCGAGGACACTGCGCTCTGGACGATCGAGACCGACCGCGGCGACGTGTTCACCGCCCGGTACGTCTGCATGACCGCCGGGGCGATGCAGAAGCCGAAGCTGCCGGGCGTGCCCGGGATCGAGTCGTTCGTCGGCCACACGTTCCACACGTCCCGCTGGGACTTCGCCTACACGGGAGAGGAGCTCGAACGGCTCGCCGACAGGAAGGTCGCGATCGTCGGGACCGGGGCGACCGCCGTCCAGGCGATACCGCACCTGGGCGCGAGCGCCGGGCACCTCTACGTCGTCCAGCGCACGCCGTCGGCGGTCAACGCGCGCGACAACCGGCCGACCGACGAGGTCTGGGCCGCGTCGCTGCACCCCGGCTGGCAGCGGGAACGGATGGACAACTTCTCGACGTTCGTCGCCGGCGGCGACGCCGAGACCGACCTGGTCAACGACGGCTGGACCGCGATCTACCGGCTCCGCACGCTCAGCGGCGGCGTCCTCGACGAGATCGACGACTTCGCCAAGATGGAGGAGATCCGCGCCCGGGTCGAGGCCGTCGTGCGCGACCCGGCGACGGCGGAGGGGCTCAAACCCTGGTTCCGGGCCCTGTGCAAGCGGCCGTGCTTCAACGACGACTACCTCGAGACGTTCAACCGCCCGAACGTCACGCTGATCGACACCGACGGCCAGGGCATCGAGCGGGTCACGCCCACCGGGATCGTGGTCGGCGGCACCGAGTACGACGTCGACTGCCTGGTCTTCGCCAGCGGGTTCCAGGTGGGTGCGCCGTTCGCGAAGAGGCTCGGCTACGACGTGGTCGGCCGGGGCGGCCGCGCGCTGAGCGAGAAGTTCGCCACCGGCATCTCGACGCTCTACGGGATGCAGACCAACGGTTTCCCGAACTTCTTCATCGTCGCGCTCAACCAGGTGGGTGTGAGCTCGAACTTCGCCCACGTCCTCGACGTCCAGAGCCGTCACATCAGCCAGGTGATCGCGGAAGCCGACCGGAGGAAGGCCCGCGCCGTCGACGTGGTCGTCGCGGACGAGGAGGCCTGGGTGCGGACCGTCTTCGAGTCGTCGCGGGCGAACCTGGAGTTCCTCGAGTCGTGCACCCCGGGCTACTACAACAACGAGGGGCAGCCGAACGCGACCACGTCCCGGCGCAACGGAGCCTACGGCCCCGGGATCGTCGCGTTCGACCACCTGATCAGCGATTGGCGTGCACAGGGGTCGTGGTCGGGGCTGTCCTTCGAGACAGCGTGACCGGCCCGCTCTCCGGGCTGGTCGTCGCGGACTTCTCCCGGATCGTCGCCGGCCCCTACTGCACGATGCTGCTCGGCGACCTGGGCGCCGACGTCATCAAGGTCGAGAGCCCGGCCGGCGACGACACCCGGACGTTCGTCCCGCCGGTGCGGGCGGACGAGTCGACGTACTACCTGGCGGTGAACCGCAACAAGCGGTCGATCGCGCTGGACTTCGCCGATGCCGGCGACCTGGCGGTCGCCCGCGGGCTCGCGGGCCGGGCCGACGTGCTCGTGCACAACTTCCGGCCGGGCGGCCTGGAGCGCTACGGCCTGGGGTATTCCGAGGTCGTCGCGGCGAACCCCGGTGTCGTCTACTGCGCGATCAGTGGGTTCGGGGCCACCGCTCGGCCCGGCTACGACCTGCTGATCCAGGCCGTCTCCGGGATGATGTCGCTGACCGGCGAGGCCGGCGGGCCGCCGTTACGGGCCGGGATCTCCGCGGTCGACGTGATGACCGGGCTGCACGCGACGGTCGCGGTGCTCGCCGCGCTGAACCATCGGGCCGCGACCGGTGAGGGCCAGCTCGTCGAGATCGACCTGCTGTCCAGCGCGCTGGCGTCGATGATCAACCAGACCTCGGCCTACGTCGCCGGAGGCGTCGTGCCGCAGCGGATGGGGAACGAGCACCCGAGCCTGTACCCCTACGGCCCCTTTCCGACGGCGGACCGGGACCTGATCGTCATTGCAGGCAACGACCGTCAGTTCGCGGTCCTGTGCGACGTGCTCGACCGTCGCGGCCTGGCCGGCGACCCGCGGTTCACCACCGTGGGCGGCCGCAACCGGCACCGCTCCGAACTACGGCCGGAACTCGAGCGCGCGCTGGCCACCCGCGGCGCCGACGAGTGGGCCGACCTGCTCACCCGGGCCGGCCTGCCGTGCGGTCCGATCAACGACGTGCGGGGCGGGGTGGAACTGGCGGCCCGGCTCGGCCTCGAGCCGGTCGTGGACGTCGAGGGGGTGCCGATGGTGCGCAACCCGGCCCGCTACTCCCGGACGCCGCCCACGTACCGGCACCGCCCGCCCCCGCTCAACGGTGCGGAGGCGGACGTCCGGGCCTGGCTCGCCACACCGAGATGAGGACAACGACTGTGTTCAACGCCCGGAAACCCGTCGCGATCGTGACCGGAGCGGCCCGGGGGATCGGCCGCGGGGTCGCGACCCGGCTGGCCGCCGACGGCTGCGCCGTCGCTGTCCTCGACCTCTCCGCGGAGGCGTGCGCCGCCACCGTTTCCGACATCGAAGACGCAGGCGGCACCGCCCTCGCCGTCGAGGCCGACGTCTCGGTCGAGGCCGACGCGGACGCTGCGGTCGATCGCGTGGTGGCGGAGCTCGGCGAGCCGGCGGTGCTGGTGAACAACGCCGGGATCGTCCGCGACAACCTGCTGTTCAAGCTCCGGCCGGACGAGTGGGACGCGGTCATCGGCGTGCACCTGCGGGGCGCCTACCTGATGTCGCGGGCCGCCCAGAAGTACATGGTCGCGGCCGGGTGGGGCCGGATCGTGAACCTCTCCAGCACGTCGGCCCTGGGCAAGAAGGGTCAGGCCAATTACGCCGCGGCCAAGTCCGGGCTCCAGGGGTTCACCAAGACGCTGGCGATGGAGCTCGGGAAGTTCGGAGTGACCGCCAACGTGGTGGCGCCGGGGTTCGTCGTGACCGAGATGACCCGGGAGACCGCGGTCCGGATCGGGATGCCGTACGACGAGTACACCGCCGTACGCGCCGCGGAGATCCCGGTCGGCCGGGTCGGCCGGCCGGACGACATCGCCGCCGCCGTGTCGTTCTTCGTCAGCGAGGAGGCCTCGTTCGTGTCCGGCCAGGTCCTCTACGTCGCCGGCGGCCCGAAGGCGTGAGGATCCCGGCGTCGGGATCGCCCAGCCCGGGCCGACGTCGACGCCGGCCCGGGTGTTCGCGACGAGCGTCGTCAGATCGCCATCCCGCCGCCCATGTCGATCATCGCGCCGTTCATCGCGCTGGCCGCGTCGCTGGCGAGGAACGCGACCATGTTCGCGACCTCCTCGGGCAGTTCGTAGCGCTGGATGGCGGTCCGCCCGCGCGGGTAGAGCGTCTCGGGACGGTCCTCGGTCAGCGGCCGCCCCGGCCCCCACATCGACCCGGCGTTGACCCCGAGCACCTGAATCCCGGAAGGGCCGAGCTCCTTGCCCAGGAACCGGGTGAACTGGCCGAGCCCGGCCTTGAGGGCGCCGTACACGGTGAGCCAGGGCATCGCCGAGCTCCCGGCCTCGGAACCGATGTTGATGATCCGCCCGGAACCCTGCGGCAGCATGTGGTCGAGCACCGCGCGCGTGCAGTACATCGGCCCGGTCAGCGTGCCGCGGACCGAGCGGTCGATCTCTTCGCGCCCGAAGTCGACGAAGTTCCCGACGACGACGTCGGCCGCGTTGTTGACCAGGATGTCGATGCCCCCCAGGGCGTCGGCGGCTTCGGCCATCACGGCCTGGACGCCGTCCCAGTCCATGACGTCGCCGTGGATCGGAATCACGTTCGTTCCCCATCGCGACGCCGCCGCGGCCGCGACACCGGGAGCGTCCGGCGCGTCCGGGTGCCGGGAGAAGCCGCGCTCCCGCACCTGCGAAGCGCTCAGGTCGACGACCGCGACGTCCGCGCCCAGCCCGGCCAGCCGGTTCACGCAGGCCTGGCCGAGGTTGATCCCTGCCCCGCCGGTGACGACCGCCCGCCGGCCCCGCAGGTCCAGCAGGTCGGTGACCCGCTTTCCGATGCTGTCGAGCGGGATCCGCGTCTCGTCCCACCAGACCGTCTGCGATCCGCGGCCGGCGTCGATGTGGTCCTGGAGCACCTGCTGCAGGAAGTGAGTGGTCACGGGCGCTCCAGAGTGGTGACGACCCGCCCGCGGACGAGCGGCCGGAACATGGAATACGGGATCGGGTATTGGTTCGCGCCGATTTCCGGGGCACCGCGCCAGCGGTACAGGCCGAGGCAGCGGGACGTGTTCATCACGACGCCGATGGCCTCGAAGAAGCGGGACGTCCGGGCCAGGTCCGGCAGGGCCGCGTTCATCGCCAGGAGCTCGATCGGCGTGCCGCCGCACTCGTCGGGCGCGAGCCGGGCCCGGGCGTCGACCGAGCTGATCGGCGTGGAGCCCCACGCGGCGAACCAGCCCAGGTACGGCACGTCCGGTGCGGCCTCGACGGCCTCGAACGAGAACCGCCGGGAATGGCTCGACAGCCGCACGCCGAGCAGCCGGGCCTGCTCGGGCCAGGGAATGCGGGGCTCGACGACCAGCGGCACGTCGAACCGCCCCGCGTGGTCCGGCGGGACGCGGGGCAGCCCGGCGAGGTAGTCGGCCGGGGTGGTGCCGAGCCGGGCCGGGAACCCGGCCCGGACGTAGGCGTCGGTGGTCCGGGTCCACAGGTCGTCCCGGAGTGACCGCAGCGGCGGGGCCGCCGAGCGCGTGCGGACCCCGAGCATCCGGCCGTGGTCGCTCGGCGTGAGGTCGTAGGCGACCAGCAGCGAGCCCGGGGCCGGCGGCTCGTCCTCGCGGCCCTCCTCGGGCTGGTCACCGTCGAACCGGGCCGCGATCGTGCGTCCGTCGTAGGAGGTGGCCAGTCGCGTCCAGGTGCGCCGGTCGTCGAGGTGGTGGCCGGTCAGCCGGTGCTGGTCCTGGCTCGCCACGATGTACTGGTCGAGCGTGAGCGGAGTTCGTCCGGCCGCGGTCACCGCCGCGCGGACCGCCGGTTCGTCGAGGTCGAGCCGAGGCGCGTCGCGCGCGGTCTCGTAGTCGAACCAGCCCCAGGCGTCGGCGGTGTTGACGAAGCCGTTGGCCGGTGCCTCGGCGTAGGAGTCCATGGCCGGGAAGATCGCCCGGAACCGGTCCCGGGTGAGATGCGAGCTGAGCTCGTGGGGCAGGTAGGCGACGGCTCGCCCCTCGTCGCGCAGCGCGGCCAGCTCGGCGTCGGAGCAGGGGCAGGGCGGGACCGAGATCGTCAGGCCCAGCTTCCGGCCGCGGGACGCCCACACCTGTCGGTGCCACCGGGTCTGCTCCTCGGCCGAGAGCGGTTCCCCGGGCGCGGCGGGCACGGCCTCGAGCGGTTCCCCGTCCGCGGCCGGGACGGCCGAGGTCACCCGCGGCTCCGGTGCAGCACCGCCACTTCGGTGAACGAGTGCAGCCCCCAATGCCCGTTCTCGACGCCGATCCCGCTCCACTTCGCGCCGCTGAACGGCTGGTCCGGGCGGAGGGCGAGGTGGGTGTTGACCCACGCCGTGCCGCAGTCCAGCTCGTCGGCCACCGCCGCCGCCCGGTCGGCATCGGTTCCCCATACCGAGCCGGAGAGCCCGAAATGCGTGCCGTTCGCCCGCGACACCGCCTCGTCCACCGACCGGTACGGCAGCACCGGGAGCACCGGCCCGAACTGCTCCTCGTCGACGACGGCCATCCCGTCCGAGACGCCACGCAGAATCGTCGGCCGGTAGAAGAACCCGGGGCCGTCGACGGCGGCGCCACCGGCGACGGCCTCCGCTCCGCGCCGCACCGCGTCGGAGACGAGCGCGGCCACCCGGTCGCGCTGCGGCGCGTTGTTCAGCGGACCGAGCCGGCTCGACGGGTCGCTGCCCGGGCCGACCCGCACCGAGCCGGCGACCGCGGCGAGCGCCTCGACCACCTCGTCGTAGCGGTGCTCCGGGACGTAGACGCGCTTGACCGCCGAGCACACCTGCCCGTTGTTGCGGAACGCCGACCAGAACAACGGTTCCGCGATCGACGAAACGTCGACGTCGTCGAGCAGGATCGCCGGGTCGTTGCCGCCGAGCTCCAGCGTCAGGCGCTTGAGGTCCGGTGCCGCCGCGGCGGCGACGTGCTTGCCGGTGGTCACCGAGCCGGTGAACGAGATCTTGCGCGGCACCGGGTGGCCGGTCATCGACGCACCGAGCGGGTCGGAACCACTGACCACGTTCAGGACGCCGGCCGGCAGGACGTCGGCCAGCACCTGACCGAGCAGCAGCGTCGCGAGCGGGGTGTACGGCGAGGGCTTGAGCACCATCGTGTTGCCGGCGCGCAGCGCGGGCGCGATCTTCCAGGCCGCGAGGCTCAGCGGGAAGTTCCACGGGGTGATCGCCGCCACCACCCCGAGCGGGCGGCGCCGGACGCGGATGAAGGCCTTCTCGTCGTCCTGGAGGATCTCGTCGGCGACGCCGAGCCCGGCGAAGTGGCGGAGCCACACCGCCACCGACCGCACCTCCATCCGGGCGTCGGCCAGTGGCTTACCCTGCTCCCGGGTGAGTACCGGGGCGAGCGTGTCGACAGCGGCGAGCACGGCATCGGCGCTCGCGAGCAGCAGCTCCTGCCGGACGGCCGAGTCCTGCCGCCAGCTCCGGTACGCGTCGGAAGCGGACCGCATCGCCGAATCCAGCAACGCCGGAGTGCATTCCGGCGCGGTGGCGAACGGTACGCCGGTGGCCGGGTCGGCCACCTCGAAGGATCCGCTCGTGGTGACGGCCTCGCCGCCGATCGTCATCGGGGTCATCGGTCAGCCTTCCAGCTGGAGCTGACGGCGAGCGCCCTCGACGTCAGCGATGTCGAGGTCGAGGGAGCGCGCCAGGGCCGCCGCGCGGGCGACGAGCGGTGCACTGCCCGGCGCGAGCTCGCCCTTGCGCAGGTGGAGCGTGTCCTCCAGCCCGGCGCGGCAGTTGCCACCGAGGGCCAGGCCGATCGCGGTGAGCTCCAGGTTGGCCCGGCCGATCGCGATGACCTGCCAGGCCGCGCCCGCGGGGAGCCGGCGCACCATCGTCAGGAGGTTCTCGGCGGTCGCGGCCATCCCGCCCCGGACCCCGAGCACGATGCTGAACTGCAGCGGTTCGGCCAGCAGGCCTTCGTCCCGCAGCCGCAGGCACGCGTCGAGGTGACCGGTGTCGTAGATCTCGAGCTCCGGCTTGACCCGGAGCTCCCGCATCCGGGCGGCCAACCGGCGCACGCCCGCGGGCGGGTTCCGGAACTCTCCGTCGCCGAAGCTCATGCTGCACGGGTTCAGCGTCGCCATCTCCGGGCGCAGCTCCACGAGCCGCTCGCGTTCCTCGAACGGCACCATCAGGCCGACGCCGGTCGACAGCTGCACCAGGATCGGGCACCGCTCCCGGATCAGTTCGAGGGTGCGCGCCGCGATGTCGAGGTCCGCGGTCGGCCGGTCGTCACGGTCGCGCAGGTGGAGGTGGGCCACCGCGGCCCCGGCCGCGTACGCCTCCGCGACCTGGCCGGCGATCTCGTCGGGCTGCGTCGGCAGCCAGGGATTGTCCTGCTTCGTCGCGAGGGGCCCGGTGGGTGCCACGGTGAGGATCACAGGACGTACGATATATGGAGTACGATATCTCAGCAACATCCGGAAGAGAGCAGGCGCCCGTGGTCGATCCCGTGACCGTCTCGGTCATCACGCACCGGTTCGAGGCGATCGTGCAGGAGATGGGCGAAGCGATGCTGCGTACCGCCTACTCGCAGATCCTCAACTCGAGCCGGGACTTCTCCACGGCGATCACCGACCGGGAGGCGCGGCTCGTCGCCCAGGCCGAGCACGTGCCGATCCACGTCGGCTCGATGCCGTGGGCGGTCCGGGCGATCACGGACTTCTTCGGCGACTCGATCAGGCCCGGGGACGTGTACCTGCTCAACGACCCCTACCACGGTGGCAATCACCTGCCCGACCTGACGACGTTCGTCCCGGTCTTCTTCCAGGGCGAGCTGCGGTTCTGGTCGATCAACCGGTCGCACCAGAGCGACATCGGCGGCTCGGCCCACGGCGCCTACAACCCGAGCGCGACCGAGATCTGGCAGGAGGGCCTGCGGATCACCCCGCTCAAGCTGTACGACGCCGGGGTGGTCCGCGAGGACGTCATGCAGATGATCGCGACCAACGTGCGCCACCCGGACGACTTCCTGGGCGACCTCCGGGCGATGATCGGGTCGTCCTGGGTGGGGGAGCGGCGAGTCCTGCAGCTGCTCGACGAGTACGGCGCCGGGACGGTCACCGAGGCGATCGACGCCATCCTCGACAGCGCCGAGCGTCAGACCCGGGCCTGCATCTCCACCTGGACCGACGGCGTCTACCAGGGCGAGGCCGTCCTGGACGACGACGGCCACGGCACCGAGGACGTCTACATCCGGGCCACCGTGACCGTGGCGGGGGATTCGCTCCACGTCGACCTGAGCGACTCCCACCCCCAGGTCATCGGCTTCGTCAACTCGTCGTACCCGAACATGATGTCCGCGGTCCACATGGCGCTGTCCTTCCTCATCGAGCCGCGGACCCCGAAGAACTCGGGCACGTTCCGGCCGCTCACCGTGACGGCGAAGGAAGGCACGGTGGTGTGGGCCCGGCCGCCGGCGCCGGTCACGCTGGCCACGAACCACTGTGCCCAGGAGATCGCCGAGTCGGTGATCAAGGCGCTGGTGGGTGCCTGTCCCGACCGGGTGATCGCCGGCTGGGGCCGTCGGTTCCGGATCGCGATCAAGGGCGTCGATCCCCGCACCGGGCGTCAGTTCATCTGGCATCTCTTCCACGCGCGGCCGGGGGGCGGTGCCTCCCCGGCCGGGGACGGGTGGGAGACGGCCGGCGAGGGCCAGGCGATGGGCTCCTCCAAGTTCGGTTCGATCGAGGTCGCCGAGGTCCGGTTCCCGCTGTTCTTCGAGCACCACGAGTTCCGTCCCGATTCGTTCGGCGACGGTCAGTACCGCGGTGGTGCCGGTTCGGTACTCCGGCTCCGGATGGAGACCGAGGAGCCCTCGGTCGCGAACACGGCGGGCGACGGCGTCCGCCACCCGTCGTTCGGAACGCTCGGTGGACGCGACGGAACCCCGCACCGCTACCGGCTCCTCGCGGGCGACGACGTCCGGGAGCTCCGGACCAAGGAGGTCGACATCGAGGTCCCGCCCCACGCGGTGTTCCTCGTCGAGTCGGCGGGCGGCGGTGGTTACGGGCCGCCGTCCGAGCGGTCTTCCGCCGCGCGACGCCGGGATGCCGAAAACGGCTTCATCGTGCCGGAAGGGGCCTGACCATGTACCGGATCGGCATCGACATCGGCGGCACGTTCACCGACCTGGCCGCGGTCGACGGCGACGGCCGGGTGGTGATCGCCAAGTCCTCCTCGACCCCGGGGGACCCGTCCGACGGGCTGCTGGACGGGCTGACCAAGCTCGCCGCCGCGCTCGGCCTCCCGCGCGAACAGTTGCTGGCCGAGACCGAGCGGATCGTGCACGGCACCACGGTGGCGACCAACGCGCTGCTCGAGGGCAAGGGCGCGAAGGTCGCCCTGCTCACGACCGAGGGTCACCGGGACGTGATCGAGATGCGCGAGGGGATGAAGGACGACCGCTACAACGTGCGGATGGCGCCTCCCGAGCCGCTGGTGCCGCGGGCCCGTCGTCTCGGGGTCGCCGAGCGGATGCGGGCGGACGGCACCGCCGCCCGGCCGTTGGCCGCGGAGTCGCTCGCAGGCGCGGTGGAAGCGGCGGCCGCGTCGGGCGCGGAGGCCATCGCGGTCTGCTACCTGCACTCCTACCGCAACCCCGAGCACGAGAAGGCGACGGCCGCCGTCCTGGCGGCGAAACTCCCCGGCACCTACGTGTCGCTCTCGAGCGAGGTGCTGCCCCAGATCAAGGAGTACGAGCGGGTCTGGACGACGGTCGTCAACGCGTACGTCGGTCCGGTGCTCGCCGACTACCTGTCCCGGCTGAGCGGCCGCCTGGCCGACGCGGGCTACGCGGGCGAGGTGATGGTCATGCACTCGCACGGCGGGGTCGCCACGATCCCGGAGTCGAGCCGGCTCGCCGCCGGAGCCGTCCTGTCCGGGCCGGCCGGGGGCATCGCGGCCGCGAAACAGGCCGCCAAGCTGGTCGGGACCGGTGAGCTGATCACGTTCGACATGGGCGGCACGAGCACCGACATCGCGCTGCTCCAGGACGGCGAGGCGCCGCTGACCGCGGAGAAGCAGGTCGGCCTGGCCAAGGTGTCGCTGCCGACCCTGGACATCCACACGCTCGGCGCGGGTGGCGGCTCCATCGCCCGGGTCGACGCCGGCATCCTGCACGTCGGCCCGGAGAGCGCGGGCGCCCGGCCCGGCCCGGCCTGTTACGGCCGGGGCGGCACCGCGGCCACGGTCACCGATGCGAACGTCGTCCTCGGGTTGCTCGATCCGGCCAGTTTCGCCGGCGGTGACCTGCCCCTGGACGCGGCCGCCGCTTCGTCGGCCGTGACAGACGTGGCCGACGCGCTCGGGGTGACGGCCGTCGAGGCCGCGGCCGGGATCTCCAAGGTCGTGAACACCACGATGGCCGAGGGCATCCGGATCGTGTCGGTCCGCCGTGGCGTCGACCCGCGCGGCTTCACGCTGGTCTCGTTCGGCGGAGCCGCGGGCATCCACGTGACCGAGGTGGCGCGGCTGCTCGACATCGAGCGGGTGGTCGTGCCCAACGTGGCCTCGGTGCTCTCCGCGTGGGGCATGCTCGCCACCGACCTGCGCTACGAGATGGTGCGCTCCCACATCGGGGACGCGGCGTCCACCACGGCCGACGGGTTGCGCAGCCTGCTGGCCGACATGGAGCGCAGCGGACGGGACAGGCTCGACGGTTTCGGCGGGCGGATCGAGGTCCGGCGCGCCCTCGACATGCGCTACGGCGAGCAGATCTACGAGATCACCGTGCCGATCACCGACGTCGACGTCGAGGCGGCCGGCTTCGTCGACGAGGTGGTCACGCGGTTCCACGAGCGGCACGACGAGCTCTACGCCTACAACGCGCCGGGCCAGGAAGTCGTCATCGTGAACGCGCGGACCACGATCGTCGGCAAGCTGCCGGAGCTGCGTGCCGAGCCGCTGCCGGCCGGTGGCGGTGAGAGTCCGGAGGCCGGCCTGCGCCGGGTCTACCTGGACGGCTGGATCGACGTCCCGGTCCACCGGATGGCGACCGTGGCGCAGGGGGAACGGGTGAGCGGTCCCGCGCTCTTCGAGTCGGCCACCACCACGGTCCTGCTCCGCGCCGGAGACTCCGCGGTGATCGACGAACACGGTTGGCTCGACATCCGGCTGGAGAAGTAGATGACCGTCCGTCAGGCGCTCGAGCGGGCCGAGCAGCGGTACGCGGCGAGCAATTCCGCGAGTGAGCGCCGGTACCGGGACGCGACGGCCGTGCTGCCCGGGGGCAACACCCGGACCTCGCTCCACTACTCGCCGTTCCCGGTCACGTTCGCGTCGGGGGAGGATCAATTCCTCACCGACCTCGACGGGCACCGCTACGTCGATCTGCTCGGCGAGTACTCGGCCGGCCTCTACGGCCATTCGGACGCCGCGGTGCTGGCGGCCGTCCGCCGGGCCCTCGACGAAGGGCTGTCGTACGGTGGTCCCAACCGTTACGAGGCCGGGCTGGCCCAGGAGATCGTCCGGCGGTTCCCGTCGGTCGAGTTGCTGCGGTTCACGAACTCCGGTACGGAGGCGAACCTCTTCGCGATCGGGACGGCGCGGGCCGTCACCGGGCGCGGCACGGTGCTCGTCTTCGAGGGCGGTTACCACGGAGGGGTGCTGAGCTTCCGCGGTGCGACGCCGCTGAACACGCCGTATCCGTACGTCGTGTGCGACTACAACGACGTGCCGGGGACGCTGGCCGCGATCGAGCAGCACCGCGACGACCTGGCCGCGGTGATCCTCGAACCGATGCTCGGCGGCGCGGGCGCGGTGCCCGCGACGGCCGGGTTCGTCCGGGCGATCCGGGACGCGACGACCCGGCACGGTGTCGTCCTCATCGTCGACGAGGTGATGACCTCGCGGCTGGCGCCGGGTGGGCTCCAGGAGGTGTTCGGCGTGGTGCCGGACCTCACCACGTTCGGGAAGTACCTCGGCGCCGGGTTCAGCTTCGGCGCGTTCGGCGGCGCGTCGCGGTTGATGGCGAGGTTCGACCCGGGCGTGCCCGGCCACCTGTCGCACCCCGGGACGTTCAACAACAACACGGTGACGATGGCGGCCGGCCTGGCCGGGCTGCGCGACGTCTTCACGCCGTCGGCGACCCGGGCGCTGAATGCCCGGGGTGATCGCCTGCGCGATCGCCTCAACGCGCTGTTCGCCGAGGCCGGCGTGGCCATGCAGGCCACCGGGCTGGGCTCGATCCTGTCCCTGCACTTCCAGACCGGCCCGATCACCCGCAGCCGTGACATCGACCCGGCGCCCGAGAAGCGTGCCCTGCTGCATCTGGAGTTGATGCTGCGCGGCTTCTACATCGCCCGCCGGGGCTACCTCGCGCTTCCGCTGCCGGTGACCGACGCCGACGTGGACGCGTTCGCCGACGCGGTCCGGGACGTCGCGACCACCCACCACCGCCTGTTGCGCTGAGCCTCCGCGGTACGACGACTTGTCGGGGTCATCCGGTCGGGGTCATCCGGCGGGGATACCGCGACAAGTCGTCGTCGGACGCGCCGTCAGGCAGACAGGCGGTCCAGGCCGAGCTGGAACAGCGCGATCGCGTTGCCGCGGACGATCTTGTACGTCGTCTCGGCGTCGATGCCGGCGAACTGCTCGGCGAGGTGCTCGAGGGTGTGCGGGTAGGGACCGTCGGCGTGCGGGAAGTCGACCTCGAACATCAGGTTGTCGATGCCGATCTGATGGGCGTGCTCGATGGCGTGGCGGTCGGCGAAGAGGCAGCCGTACACGTTGCGCCGGATGTAGGTCGAGGGCAGCTCCTGCATCTTGACCTCGCCGTGGCCCCACGTGTGGTGGGTGTAGGCGTGGTCCATCCGCTCGATCGCGTAGGGCAGCCACCCGGCCTGGCCCTCCGAGTAGGCGAGCTTGAGGGACGGGAACCGGTCGAGCACGCCGGAGAAGATGAAGTCCGCCATCGACGCGTACGAGTTGGTGAACTGGAGCGTCGTCGTGAGGACGTCGGGTGCGTCCGGCGGCACCGGCATCATCTTCGACGACGAGCCGATGTGCATGCACAGGACGGTGCCGGTCTCCTCGCAGGCGGCGAAGAACGCGTCCCAGTTGCCGTGGTGGATGCTCGGGAAGCCGAGGTGGCCGACGACCTCGCTGAACGTCACGGCCCGGGCGCCCCGGGCGGCGTTGCGGCGGACCTCGGCCGCGGCCAGCGCGGGGTCCCACAGCGGCACGACCGGCAGCGGGATGTGGCGGCCGCCGGAGTCGCCGCACCACTCCTCGACGACGAAGTTGTTGTAGGCCTCGACGCACGCCAGCCCGAAGTCCCGGTCCTTGCTCGTCTGCTCGCTCAGCGCCTGGCCGCAGAAGCGCGGGAACGTCGGGAACGCGAGCGAGGCCTCGACGTGCTGGGAGGTCATCACCTCCAGGCGCGCCTTCGGGTCGTAGCACGCGGGGTGCATCTGGTCGTACGTCGCCGGCTCGTTGCCGCGCATGTCCGCGGACGTCTCGACGCCGTCGAGGATGAGGATCGGACGCCGGAGCACGTACGCGGAGTCGCCGAACAGCCAGACGTCACCGGGGTCACCGTCCGGGTCCTCGACCAGGCCGTTGAACAGCGTCGACGCCTTGCTGATCAGCCGCCGTTCGACCCGCGGCGCCCGATCCTGGTATTTCGCCGGTAGCCAGCGCTGGAACAGCGTCGGGGGCTCGATGATGTGGTCGTCGACGCTGATGATCTTCGGCAATTCGGTGGTCGTCATTCACGTATGATATCTCAGATATCAATGTCCCAGCAGGACGATGTCGCCGAGCGCGGCCACGAGCGCAACCTGCGGATCCGGCACCTGATTGGCGGCGGACGTGCCGCGCAACTGGCGCACGGCCTGGACGACCCGCTGGATCCGCTGCGATTCGCCCGTGTGCGAGTGCGACATCGTGCCGCCGTCGGTGACCACCGGGTAGCGTCCGCCGACCTCGATCGCGTCGCCGGCCACGAGGTCCGGCCCCTCGCCGACGTCGCAGTACCGGAACGCCTCGAAGTACCGGATGATCTCCCAGCTGAAGTTGTCGTAGAGCTCGAAGACGTCGACGTCCTCCCGGGCCAGCCCGGCGCGCGCGAATGCCCGGTCGGCCGCGTCCCGTCCCAGCATCCCGACCCGGTCGTAGGTCGGTGGGTGCGTGTAGCTCGGCCCCCAGCTCTCCGAGCCACCGCCGAGCACGCTGACGCCGGCACCAGGAAGATCCCGGGCCCGCTCCGACGTGGTGAGCACGAGCGCGCTGCCACCCTCGGCCGTCGTCGCGCAGTCGAGCAGGTGGTACGGGTCCGCGACCATCCGCGAGGCCAGGATGTCGTCGGCCGAGAACGGGCCGCGTCCGAAGTAGACCGCCTCCGGGTTGCGGGCGCCGTTGTTGCGGATCACGGCGGCGACGTGCGCGACCTTCGCCGGATCGACCGAGAACCGGTGCAGGTACTCCGCTGCCGACAGCGCGAACTCGGCCGGCGTCATCAGGCCCCAGCACTCGATGAACTCGTTCGAGGGACGCGTCCAGGGTGCGGTGCTGGCCGCGTCCTGGTGGATCCCCGCCTCACCCGCGGCCAGCACGACGACGTCGGTGACCCCGGACTCGATCGCGGTGGCGGCTTCGAGCACCGAGGCGGCGCCCGGCATCGCCCGGCCGGACCAGAAGTACGGGATCCCCATCGCGTACCCGAACTTGCGCGAGCCGTTCTGGTAGTCCAGCCCGGGCAGGATGTTCACGCCGGTGACGTCGGCGACGGTGAGGCCGGCGTCGTCCAGGGCGCCCCGGATCGCTGCCGCGGTCACTGTGTCGGAGGTCTCACCCTCCAGCTTGCGGGCCTGCCGGGTGTTGAACGCGCCCACGATGACGGCTTGCCTCATGCGCGCTCGAAGAACGGCAGCGTGATCTCGTCGGACTCCCGGTGGAACCGGACGCGGACGTCCGACCCGATCGGCGCCGCGGCGCCGACGATGTTCGTCAGCATCTCGTACCCCTCTTCCAGCCGGACGACGGCCACGACGTACGGCGGCTCGAAGGCCGGCGTCGGCGGCCTCCAGACCACCGTGCAGGTCACGACGTGGCCCAGGCCGGACGACTCGATCCACTCGTAGCGGGTGTCCAGGCAATGCGGGCAGAAGGCGCTGGGGATGAAGAAGCAGCGCGCGCAGTTCGCGCAGCGCTGCACCAGGAGCCTGCCGTCGAGGCAGCCGTCCCAGAACGGCTGTGACAGAGCGGTGGGTCGCGGCAGTGGACGGCGCACGGCGCTCAGCCGGCCGGCACGACGGCGCCGGGCTTCGCCATCGCGTCGAGCAGTTGGTCGAGGATCCGGAGGGCGTGGCCGGCGACCAGTGCGCTCGCCGCGGCGGAGTTGCGGGTGCGCAGGGCGTCGGCGATCTCCAGGTGTTCCAGCGCGTCCGGAACGAAGTCGCGCACCAGGCTGACGTCCCGCCGCCGCAGCGCCATCGTGAGGACGAACGCGTCCTCGATCGCCGAGCGCAGGAACTCGTTGCCCGAGGCGTCGGCCACCGCCAGGTGGAACCGGTGATCGGTCTGCCGGAAGTCGGCCGGATCGCCGGCCCGGGCGCACCCCAGGGACTCCGAGGCCCAGCGCACGATCGCCTCGAGCTGCTCGCCGGAGGCGTGGCCGGCCGCGTAGGTCGCGGCGCCCGACTCCAGGACCGCGCGGTACTCGAAGGCGTGCCGCACGGTCCGGACCGAGGGCAGCGTCACGCGGAGTCCCCGCGACGTCGGCTCGACGAGCCCGATCCGGCGCAGCCGCAGCAGCGCTTCGCGGACCGGGGTCTTGCTCACGGTCAGCTCCTTGGCCAGCGTCGCCTCGCTGACCGAGCTTCCCGGGGGAAGTGAGGCCTCGACGATCCGGTCGCGGATCGCGGCGAACACGAGGTCGGTGAGGTTGTCGGGCCTCTCGATCATTCAGGGCTCCCTGGCCGAGCGACGTATGGCATATCGTATCTCAGATAGAAGGAGGCTGTCATGAGCTACGAACAGTTCCTGGGGCGGCTCCGGGTGCTCGAGGTCGGCGACGAACTGGGCGAGTACTGCGGGAAGGTGCTGGCCGGCCTCGGCGCCGACGTCGTGCGGGTCGAGCCTCCCGGCGGAGCGGTGACCAGGACGTACGGCCCGTTCCTCGACGACGAGCCGCACCCCGACCGGAGCCTGTACTTCTGGCACCACAACCTCGGCAAGCGCTCGGTGGTCTTCGATCTGGACTCACCCGCGGACCAGGAGCGGTTCCGACGGCTGGCCGCGGACGCGGACGTGATCCTGGACAGCTGTCCACGGGACTACCTGGCCGAGCGGAACCTGCTGAACGAGGGTCTGATCCACGCGCGGATCTCGCCGTTCGGGGACGTCGGCCCGTGGCGCGACTACGCCGGCAGCGACCTGGTCCACCTCGCGCTGGGCGGCGTGATGATGAACTGCGGATACGACCCGGACCCGACGGACGGCTACGACACCCCGCCGATCGCGCCCCAGATGTGGCAGGCGTACTACATCGCCGGAGAGATGGCGGCGATGTCTATCCTGGCCGCCCTGACCTACCGGCTGCACACCGGGCGGGGACAGTCACTCTCTACCAGCGTGCACCAGTCGGTCAGCCAGAACACCGAGACCGATCTGCCGGACTGGATCTATCTCAAGCAGGTGCACCGCCGCGTCACGTGCCGGCACTCGACCAGCTCCGCCCGCAGTCCGTCGATCGCCCTGACCAAGGACGGCCGCTACGTCCTGCCCTACCGGACGTACGTCCGGTCGCAGGGCGACGAGTGGGACGCCACCGTCGAGCTGCTCCGCAAGTACGGCTTCGCGGCCGACCTGGACGACCCGAAGTACGCCACCGACCACCGCAACAGTGACGAGGCCCGCGACCGGCTCGCGCACCAGATCAACCTTCTGCTCGGCCAGACCCTATTCGAGCGTGACGTCTGGCGCGAAGCGCAGGCCCTCAACCTCCCCTGGACGCCGGTGCGGCGGCCCGAGGAGAACGCCACGGACGAGCACTGGCTGCAGCGGGGCGCGTTCTTCGACGTCGCCCACCCCGAGCTCGGCCGGACGTTCCGCTACACCGGCGGGAAGTGGGTCACCGAGGAGCTCGAGTGGCCCCGCGGGCCGCGGCCCCCGTTGGTCGGCGAGCACACCGACGAGGTCGAGGCCGAGTGGAGCGTCCGCGGGCCGTCGCGGACCGCACCTCGGCCGCAGGAGACCGTCGTCAGCCCCTACGGCAAGCCGTTCGCGCTGGCCGGCGTCCGGGTCGTCGATCTGAGCTGGATGCTGGCGAGCGCGGGCGCGGGCCGGTTCCTGGCCGCGATGGGCGCCGACGTCGTGAAGGTCGAGCACATCAGCCGGCCGGACCGGATGCGGTTCAGCCCGCTCGGCGCCTGCCCGCCCGGAGGCCGCGCCGAGCGCGACGCCGCGGTGGGACCACTGCCGACGCCCGTCTACTCCGGCGACGACGGCAGCCCGAACCGCAGCGGCTCGTTCATGGAGATCAACGCGGGCAAGCGGTCGCTCTCGCTCAACCTGAAACACCCGGAGTCGCGGAAGATCCTCGAGAACCTGATCCGGGACGCCGACATGGTCGTGGAGGGCTTCTCGCCCGGCACGATGACCCGGATGGGGCTCGGTTACGACCGGCTCCGCGAGCTCAACCCCCGGATCATCTACGTGCAGCAGAGTGGCCTGGGCGAACGGGGCAGCTACGGCCAGGTGCGCACGTTCGGCCCCAGCGCCCAGGCGATCTCCGGGATGAGCGACATGTCCGGGCTGCCGGCGCCGTTCCCGCCGGCCGGGATCGGCTACTCCTACCTGGACTGGTTCGGCGCCTACAACATGGCGACGGCGATGCTGGCCGCGCTCTACCGCCGGGACGTCACCGGGCTGGGCTGCCACATCGACGCCTCCCAGGGTGAGACCGGGATCTACCTCACCGGGACCGCGATCCTCGACAAGACCGCCAACGGCCGGGACTGGTCGCGCTACGGCAACCGCTCGCCGTACAAGCCGGCGGCTCCGCACGGTGCGTATCCCACTCGGGGGGAGGATCGGTGGCTCGCGCTGGCGGCGTTCACCGAGGCTCACTGGGACGCCGTGGCCGACGTGCTGGGGATCGCGGATCAGCGGTTCGCCACGCTCGCGGATCGGCTCCGGAACGCCGACGCGCTGGATCGGGTCGTGGCCCGGGCGACCGCGGACCGCGAGGGATTCGAACTGATGCACGCGCTCCAAGCACGCGGGGTGCCGGCCGGCGTCTGCCAGACCGCCGAGGAGCGGGTCGAGTCGGACCCGCAGCTGGCGGCGCTCGGGTGGCTGGTCGAGCTGGAGCAGAGCGAGCTCGGCCGGTGGCCGGTCAAGGAGCACCCGACCTGGTTCTCCGAGACGCCCACGTACATCGGCGGCCGGTACGACCGGTCCGGCCCGAGCTACGGCGAGGACACCGACGACGTGTTGGCCGAGCTGGCCGGGCTGGGACCGGACCGGATCGCCGAGCTCCGCGCGGACGGGGCGCTCTGACCTCACGGTCCGCCTCGCTCAGCGCGCGAGGCGGACCGTTTCGATCACCGACGTGCAGGTCCGGGCGGCTATCGCCTCGGCTCCACCGAGGCAGCTCAGCACGAAGAGCGTCCCGCCGCCGACGGCGCAGGCCAGCGGCATCCGACCGCTGAAGTCCACGACGTCGACGACCTCGCCGCCCTCCACGACCCGCCGGCAGTCGGACGTCCAGGGCGACGCGCACCAGATCCCTCCGGCCGGGTCGGCGGCGATCCCGTCGGCACTGGCCGGGGCGAGATCGGCCCACAACCGGCGTCCGGACAACGAACCGTCCGGGGCCCGGTCGAAGGCGGTCAGCCGCTGGGCCGGGAACTCGGCGACCACATAGGTGCGTCCGTCGTCGAGCAGGACCGGTCCGTTGGGCGCGTCGAGCCGGTCGGCGACGACCCGGGCGCGGCCGTCCGGCTCGACGAGGATCACGACGCCGTCCGCGTCGACCGGCCGCGGCGCCGTGCTCGCATGCGTGCCCATCGAGCCCACGTACGCGCGCCCCTGGGCGTCCACCACCATGTCGTTGAGGCCGCCGACGGCGAGCCCGGACAGATCGGCGTGCACGACGACGTCGCCGGTGGGCTCCAGGCGGAGCACGCTCGGCTCGGCGAGCGTGACGATCAGGAGCCGGCCGTCGGGCAGGAAGCCCAAACCGCTCGGGCGCGCGACGTCGACGACCACCTCGGCCCGGCCCGACCCGTCGACGGTCATCACGCGGTCGGCGAAGATGTCGGAGAACCAGAGCCGGTCGCCGCGCCACCGAGGGCTCTCGGCGAACCGGAGACCGTCGAGGAGCGGTTTCACAGGCCCGCCATCTTCGTCACCGCGTCCAGCGCCCGCAGGGTCTCGTCCGGTGTCGGCGGCGGGGCCGACAGCGTCGCCACCCCGACCGCGGCCCAGTCTTCGAGCGGGATCCGGGTGCCCGGGTGGTTGTAGAGCAGCACCATGAGGCGCCCGGCCCCGGCCGCCGCGTAGGCGTCCCGGATCTCCTCGCTGGGGTCGCGCACGCCGACGGTGATCGACAGCTCGGCCGGGTCCCGGCCGATCCGGGCACACTCGGCGTCGAGAGCGGCCCGGAACTCGGCGACCTGGGCCGGTGTCACACCGGTGGCGAGCCAGCCGTCGGCCCACGCGGCGATCCGGCGCGCGGCCACCGGCGTGGGCTGTGCTCCGACGATCACCGGGGGATGCGGCCGCTGCACCGGGCGGGGGTCGCAGATCATCTCCGGAAACCCGTCGTACGTCGTGCCGGTCCAGAGCGCCTTCATCGCCCCGACCGCCTCGATCGTGTAGCCCCAGGGTTTGGCCGCCGCGGCCGGGTTGTGCAGCTCGGTGACCTCACGGAGCCAGCCGGTGCCGACGCCGAACAGGAAGCGCCCGCCGCTGAACGCGTCCAGGGTCGAGACGGCCTTGGCGAGGGTGAGGGGCGGGTGCTCCGGCACCAGACAGACCCCGGTGGCGACCCGGAGGTCGCGGGTGACCGCGGCCATCATGCCGAGGACGACGAACGGGTCGGCCATCTGGTGGTAGACGTCGGGGATCGGGCCTCCGGTCATCGGGAACGCGATGCCGGGGTGCGCGGGCACGACCGTGTGCTCGGGGGCCCAGTACGACTCGAACCGCCGTGCCTCGAGCTCCCGGGCCAGGGTGACCGCGTCGATCGTGTACGTCGTGACCGCCAGCTGCGCGCCGATCTTCATCTGGACGACTCTCGGGCGCGGCCCGTTCGTCGGCCAGCGCACTGTTCAGCGGGCCGGAACGAAGTCGTGGGGCCCTCGCACCGCCCGGTGTTTGACTCCGGACGCCGCCCCTCTCGACGACCCTGGAGGACAGACCCGTGAAGGTCGGAGTTCACTTCAACTTTCAGAACTACCTCGATTGGGACCGCTTCCTCGCGAAGGCGCCCGGCCCTCCGAAGGTCTCCGACCAGCAGATCTACGACGAGGAGATCGCGCTGGCCGAACTCGTCGAACCGCTGGGCTTCGACTCGTACTGGGCGATCGACCACCATTTCACGCCGTACGTCATGACCGGCGGGGCCCTGCAGCACCTGACGTTCATGGCAGGGCGGACCAGCAGCATCGACTTCGGCACGATGATCGTCGTGCTGCCCTGGTACGACCCGCTGGTGGTCGCCGACCAGATCTCCGCGCTCGACAACCTGCTCCAGGGACGGCAGCTCACGCTGGGCATGGGCCGGGGCGCGGCGATCCGGGAGTTCGACGCGTTCCGGGTGCCGATGGCGGAGGCGCGCAGCCGGTTCAACGAGACCCTGGAGATCCTCCGCAAGGCGATGTCGCAGGAGTGGTTCTCGCACGAGGGCGAACACTTCACGATCCCGGAGACCACGATCCGGCCGTCCTACCGCAACCCGCAGCGGCTCATGGACCGGATGAGGATCGCCTGGACCAGCCCCGAGACGCTCCCGATCGCCGCCAACGCCGGGCTCGGGATGCTGATGACGAACCAGAAGAGCTGGGACGACTACGCGTCGGACGTCGCCGCGTTCAACAGCATCCGGGCCGGCAACGGGCTCGACCCCACTCAGCCGACCGTCGTCGTCCGCATGGTCTGTGCCTCGACCGAGGAAGAGGCGTGGGAAGCCATGAAGGTGCACTCGCTGGAAGCGGGTGAGAGCAGCAGGTTGCACTACCAGTTCGACGACCCGGAGCGGTTCCGCAACACCAAGGGTTACGAGCAGTACGCCCGGCTCAGCACGACGATCACCGACCAGGAGACGCTCGCCGACAAGAGCGCGCGCCCGCAGGCCTGGGGCACCCCGGACCAGGTTTTCGAGAAGCTCAAGGACATCCGGGCCAAGACTAGCGCGGACGAGTTCGTCCTCAACGTGCGGTTCGGGGCCATGCCGATCGAGCAGGCCGAGCGCTCCCTCCGGCTGTTCGCCAAGGAGGTGCTCCCGCGCCTGCACGAGCTGGAGGCGCCGCTGGCGGACTCGATGCGCGGAGCGGCCGAGGGCGCCGGTCACGTCGCGTTCGGCAGTTCCGAAGAGCCGACCCGGCTGGGGCTGTAGCCCATGGCCAGCGACTACTTCACGAGGCAGTACGAGCGCGCGGTGGCGGCCGGGGACAGCCTCGACGTGCTGTTCGACGAGCAGCGGATGCCGTTCGACTCGATCGAGAAGCGGGTGACCGACCTCCTCGACCTGAGCGGCCGGCGAGTGGTCATCACCGGCGGTGGCGGCGCGGGCCTCGGACAGGCCTGCGCGAACCGGTTCGCCGGCCTCGGCGCCGACGTCGCCCTGGTGGACATCAAGGTCGACGCCCCGGGCGCCACCGGCAGCCTGCCCCAGTACGCGGGACCGGATCCGCACGGCGTGGCCGAACGCGTCTCCGCGAAGTGGGGCACCCGCGCGTTCGGGATCCACGGCGACGCCTCCGACTGGGACGACATCCAGCGGTGGATGGCCGAATGCCACGACAAGCTCGGCGGCATCGACGTCCTCGTCAACAGCGCGGTCGACGTGGCCGTGGTCGACTTCTACACGTCGTCGCGCGACGACATCGACCGATCGCTGCGCGGCACCATGGCCGGACCGATGTACGCCAGCCGGGCCGTGCTCGACTACATGGTTCCCCAGGGCAGCGGGCACATCATCAACATCGGCAGCGCCTCGGCGAACACCCCGACCGCCCCGAGGAATCTGTTGTACGGCACCGGGAAGAGCTGGCTGGCGTCGTTCACGAAGTTCCTGGCCGCCGAGGTGATCTCCCAGGGCATCCGGGTCAACGGCGTCAACCCGGCGTCGATGGTTCGCACCAAGCAGAAGATCCCGGCGTTCAACGACATGTGGTTCTACGCGTTGATGCGCAACCAGCTCGGCCGCTACCTCCTCCACGAGGAGACCGCCAACGTCGTCGCTTTTCTGGCGTCGGACGCCGCCAGCGCGATGGTGGGCGAGGTCGTCGGGACGGACGGCGGTGCGTCGCTCTGAGCAGCGGGCGGGTCCCGGTCACGGTGACGTGACCGGGACCCGCCCGTTTCAGGAGTTCGTCCGGGGTAGCAGGTGCGTGCGGAGGTGCTCGTTGGTGAGGCGCTCGGTCTCGGGACCGTTCTCCGGGAGCGCCGCGCCGTGGGTCTGCGGCAGCCGGCGCATCGTCACCGTGACGCCGTCGTCGATCAGGCGACCGCCGTACGCGATGCCTTCGTCCCGCAGAACGTCGTAGTCGCCGAGGACGATCAGAGCCGGGGGCAGGCCGCGCAGATGGGACGCGTGCATCGGAGAGGCGTAGGGCTCGTACGCGTCGGCCGGTGCCGCCAGGTACATGTCCCACGTCTCCAGCGCGTTCTGGCGGGTCATCGTGTACCCCTCGGCGAAGAGGCGCATCGAACCGGTGTTGCAGCCACTGCTGGTGACCGGGATGTTGAGGACCTGCGCCGACAGGGCCGGGCCACCCCGGTCGCGGCACATCAGCGCCACCGCGGTGGCCAGGTTGCCGCCCGCGCTGCCGCCACCGACGGCGAGCCGGCCGGGGTCAGCCCCGAGCTGCTCGGCGTTGGCCGCGACCCAGGTCAGCGCCGCGAAGCAGTCCTCGACGGGGAGCGGAAACTTGTGCTCCGGCGCCATCCGGTAGTCGACGTCGACGACGACGACACCGAGTGTGCGAGCGCGGGCACCGTGCACGGCGGCGCCGGCCCGGAGGACGTCGAGCCCGCCACCGATCCAGAACCCGCCGCCGTGGAAGTTGAGGTAGGCGGGTGCGTTCTCGACGCCGTCCGGCCGGTAGACGATCGCGTTGATCGAACCGTCCGCGCAGTCGGCGCAGCCGGACCATCCACAGCTCCCGGTCACCGGGATCCGGACTTCGGTGACCGTGACTCCATCGAGGGCGGGCGGGGTGAACCCGGCGACCATCCGCGCCTGCTGTTCGGCGCGCAGCGACGTGACGTCGGCGAACCACTTGTCGCGCGCGGACTGCTCGGCCGGTGGCTGCCTCACCGTGGGGCACGGATTGCTCTCCACGTGCGGCCTGATCAGCTCGATGATCTCTCGGAGCTGCGGCTCCACCACTAATTCCATGACCAGGTCCGTCCAATCTTCTCGGAGTTCAGGACCACGCCGTGCCGAAGTGTCCGCGGTACATCGTGGGGACCACCGGATTGCGGGTGAGGGGTCCGTAGTGCCCGACGGGGTAGCCCATCGGGATCGTCGCGCCGATCTCGAACGTGGCCGGGATGCCGAAGTACGCCCGGACCGCCGGCTCGTTCTCGAGGTGGTTCGTCGTCATGGCGGCCCCGATACCGAGGCCCCGCGCGGCCAGGAGCAGGTTTTGGGTCGCGGCGTACACCGAGGACCAGCCGAACCGGACGTCGGGCTTCTCGGCGTTCGGGAAGACGTTCTCGATGAGCGGCAGCACGATGACGGGCGCCCGGTCGAACTCGAAGATGAACTCCCGATAGCGACGCTGCCCGTGCGCGGCCGGTGACGTGTCGGTCGCGGGCGGCTCCGGGAAGCGGTGGCCGACGGCCTCGACCAGCATGTCCCGGAACCACCGCCGGTCATGCGGCGCGGTGACCACGAGGAACTTCCACAGCTGCCGGTTGCCCGCGCTCGGGGCGCGCGTCGCGTAGTGGATCAGCCGCTCGAGCAGTTCGTCGGGAAGGGGATCGGGCCGGATGCGGCGGATCGATCGGCACGTCTCCATCGCCTCGAAAAGGTCGATCGTCTCGCTCATACGAAGTACGATATCTCATGTACCGTACGTTGCCCAGGCCCTGCTCAGCTGGGTGGCCGGGGGAGGCGCTCGGCCACCCAAGCGGCCACCTGGGCGCGGCTGCCGAACGCGAGTTTCTCCAGGATGTGGGTCACGTGGGCGTCGACGGTGCGGGGCGAGATCGCGAGCCGGCCCGCGATCTGCCGGTTCCCGAGACCGAGGGCGATCTGCTGCGCGACCTGCCACTCCCGTCCGGTCAGAGGGCGGAAGACATCGGCGGGCTGCTGGTCGGTGTGCCCCTGTTCGTGCTCACGGAGCGCGTAGGCCAGGGCCTGCCGCGGCGACAGCTCGGCGCCCGACGTCAGCAGCGCGGCGAGCACGCGGTCGGGGAGGCCGGTGCGCAACCGTTCGAGGGACGCGTCCCGGAGCTCGCGCATAGCGCTCACGGTCTCGATCGAGCCGCCGCTGCGCCGCCACGCGGTTTCGGCGCACCCGGCCAGGGTCGCGCTGCGCCGGGGGTCGTCGGCACCGCTGAACCAGGCCAGCGCGTCCAAGCACATCGCCTGGCCGACTTCCTCGTCGTCCTGCGCCTTGAGCTGGAACGCCTCGAGGACCATGGCCTCGGCGGCGGCGGAGTCGCCCGCGCCCCAGAGCACCATGCCCAGATGCATGAGTGCGCTGGAGTGCAGCGTTCTCTCGGCCCGCCGGCCGGTGACGACCAGGCATTCCTCGAGCAGCTCCTGGGCCGACGCGAGCTCGCCGCACAACCACTGGGCGACGCCGTAGCCGAGCAGGACATGCGCGCGTCCGACGACCTCGCCGCACGCGTCGAACAGCCGAAGGGCCTCGGCGAGCGGGGCCTGGGCCCCGTGCGGGTCGCTCTCCGCGAGTTGCGCCATGCCTTCGACGAATCGCAGGTAGCCCAGGTCGGCCGGCTCCGGTTCGGGCCCGAGCTCGGTCAGCGCGTCCGCGATGAGTCTCGGGACCACAGCGACATCGCGCAAGAAGAAGGAGAAGTTCGCGAGCCAGCACTGAGCGATGGCTCGGCCCGGGGTGCCCGGCTCGGACTCGTCGACCCCGCGCCGGAGCCAGTGGTGCCCCTCCGAGGTCAGGCCGGCCGTCGTCCAGTAGGAACTCAGTTCGCAGGCGATGCGCATCGCCCGGGCCGGCTCACGGTCGTCGAGCGCGAACTGCAGGGCCGACGCGATGTTCTGGTGTTCCAGGCGCAGCCGGCGAGCCCACTCCTGCTGTCCGGGCCCGAACCAGGCCTCGCGATAGTTGCCGGCCAACGTCGTGCACCACTCGACGAACCGCCGCCGAACCGCGCCGAGCCGGCCCGACTCGATGAGTCGCTCGGACCCGAACTCCCGGATGGCGCCGAGCATCCGGAAGCGCGCTTCGGGGCCCGGATCCTCCTCGCGGGTCAGGATCGATTTCTCGACGAGCTCGGTCAGCAGGTCGACGACGTCGTCGGCGGCCAGGTCGACGTCGGTGCAGACCGACTCCACCGCCGAGACGACAAAGCTGCTCGGGAAGACCGACAGGCGCGCCCACAGGAGCTGCTCCGGCCTCGAGCAGAGGTCGTAACTCCAGGTGATCGAGGCGAGGAGCGTTTGGTGGCGGCCCGGAGCGCTGCGGTCGCCCGTCGTCAGGAGCCGTAGCCGGGAGGTGAGCCGGGCGCTGATCTGTTCGACGGGCAGCGCCCGCACCCGGTCGGCCGCGAGCTCGATCGCCAGGGGGATCCCGTCGAGGCGCTGACAGATCTGGGCGACGTGGCGCGCGTTCGTGTCGGTCAGCACGAACCCCGGTACGCGCGCTCGGGCTCGGTCGAGGAACAGCTGGACGCCGTCGTACTGGGCCAGGTCGGTCGCCCGTGCGTCCCCGGTCGGGACCGGCAGCGGCCGGACGTCGTAGGTGTGCTCCCCACCGATCTTCATCGGTTCCCGGCTCGTCGTCAGAACGTGCACCTCCGGGGCACGGAGCAGGATCCGCCGCACCACCAGGGCGCAGGTGACGATCACCTGCTCGCAGTTGTCCAGAACGAGCAACAGGTGCTTGTCCGCCAGCCTCGCCGCGAGGGTCTCGGCGGTCCAGCCACTCGATTCGTTCCGGAATCCGAGCGCCTGCGCGATCGCGTGCGGCACCAGCTCGGCACTTCTGACCTCGTCCAGTTCGACGAGCACGACGCCGTCCGCGAACGCGCGCCGGGTGTGCCGGGCCAGTCGTAGTGCGAGCCGGGTCTTGCCCACTCCGCCGGGGCCGGTGAGGGTGACCAGCCGCGACAACGAGAGGAGTTCCTTCGCCTGTCCCAACTCATGCCTTCGGCCCACGAAGGTTGTGACCTCGGCGGGCAACGAATCACCGTCGGCGCGGTGGGCAGACCGACTCATCGAGCGGATCCTAGCGGGAAACCGCAGGTGGATCCGGTTCAGCGGTCGAGGCGGGCCCATGCCTCGAAGGTGAGGGGCTCGACCCCGAAGGACCGGAGTTGCGCCGGGGTCGCCGGTTGGCCGACGTCACGAATCCACTCGTTCGCCTGGACGATCGGCGCGGGCATGCCTTCGGCCAGCGCTTGCTCGGGTGTCATCGGCATCTCGGGCGGCAGAATCTGCTCGCCCCACGCGCGGGACAGCGCGTCGGCGATCCCCGCGAACGTGAGAACGTCGCCGGCCAGCTGCAGCTCGACCTGGTTGAACCGGTCGGGGTCCATGATCGCGGCAGCCGCAGCACGTCCGATATCTTCGACCGCAATGAGTGCGTAGGTCGTTTCCGGGTTGACGACCGCCACGAGGCGGTTGCCCGTTCGGTTCTCGAAGTACACCGTCGGGCGCCGGAACGTTTCCATGAACGTCGACGGATAGATGATGGTCCACGCAGGGAAGCCGGCCCCGCGGACCAGATCGTTTACCTCTTCCTTGCTGAGCCAGTAGTCACTGATCGGCGGCGCCTGGTCGCTGTACGAGCGGTGCCAGCGTCCCTCGTCCCACCCGGGCGCGTCCAGGTGCCGGCCGGCGCCGGACACCGAGGTCTGGACGAAATGGTGCACTCCGGCGGCGGCGGCCGCGGCGACCAGGTTGCGCGCGTGGACGCGCTCGGCGTCGGCCTCCGGGTTGGCGAAGTCCGGGCGCAGGACAGAGAAGACCGCGCGGACCCCGGTGCACGGCAGCACCAACGATTCCGCGTCGTAGAGGTCGCCCGGCACGAGGGTCGCGCCGAGATCGGTGAGTGCCTTCGCGCGCTCGGAACCAGGGTCACGCACGAGAGCGCGCACCGGCACCCCGGCGGCCAGCAGGGCTCGGGCGGTAGCGCCCCCTTGCTGGCCGGTTGCCCCGATCACCAGGACGGGCTCGTTGTCTCGTTGCTCGGTCAAGCGGATCTCCAGATTCGGGCGTTCGTCGCGGGCCGGATCGACCTTCGCGGCCTCCGTCCGCCTCGTCGAGGAACGCGTTCAGCGGACCGGACCAGCTTGATCAACCCGACGGCGCCGCCAGCGGTGCAGCACGACGTCGACGTAGCCCGACGGCAGCGTCGCGCCGGAGAACACCAGCTCGTGAACCGCGCGGAACGCCGCCTCGGTGAGATCCTCCGTACGCTGGGCCTGCAGGCAGGCTTCGACGTGTTCCCCGGTGACGACGCCGTGCAGGAGCCAGTTGGCGACGTACTGGGTCGAGATGCGACACGTCGCCCGGTCCTCCAACAGGTTGGTGCCGGTGATCGCCGGGACCTTCGCGCACCCGACCCCCGCATCCACCCACCGCGCCACGTACCCGAGGGCGCTCCGGAGGTTGTTCTCCACCTCGCGATCGATGTCCTCGGCGGTGAGTGACCCGGGGTCGTCGAGCGTGGGGATCGTCAGCAGGTCGCTGAGTTCGCCCGGCACTCGTAACCGCGGATCGGCGTGCCGGGCCCACACGTCGACCTGGTGGTAGTGCGTCGCGTGGAGGGTGGCGGCGGCCGGGGAGTGAACCCCGGCGCAGGTGGCGCCGTCCTCGAGTTCCCCGACCTTGTCGGCCAGCATCCACGCCATCCGGTCCGGCCTGTTCCACATCCCCTTCCCGATCTGCGCGCGGCCGGAGAATCCGCAGGCCAGGGCGATCGCGACGGCGTTCCGCTCGTACGCGCGGAACCACGGCTGCGCCCGCATCTGGTTCTTCCGAACCACCGGGCCCGCGTGCATCGACGTGTGGATCTCGTCGCCCGTGCGATCGGGGAATCCGGTGGTGACGAATGCAATCCGGTCGGCGGCGGCGAGAATGCAGGCCTTGAGATTGACGGAGGTACGACGCTCCTCGTCCAGCAGACCCAGCTTGATGGTGGCCGGCGCGAGGCCGACGAGACGTTCGACGTCCGCGAACTGGCGGCAGGTGAGCGCGACCTCGGCGGGTCCGTGCAGCTTGGGCTTCACGGCGTAGACCGAGCCCGTGCGCGAGTTGCCGAGACGGCTGTTCCGGCGCAGGTCGTGCAGGCTGCCGAGGGTTGTTACCAGTGCGTCGAGGAGCCCCTCCGGCACCGGGTCGCCATCCCGGTCGAGCACGGCGTCGGTCTGCCGGTGATGGCCGACGTGCCGGATGAACAGGAGCGCGCGCCCCGGAAGGACGACCGGGTCGTCGGCCGCATCCAGGTAGCGACGATCGGGGGCCAGCGACCGGGTGAACACCCGGCCGTCTTTCGTGACCTCGGCGGAGAGCCGCCCCTGCATGAGGAGCAGCCAGTTGCGATACGCGCGGACCTTGTCCTCGGCGTCCACCGTCACGACGGTGTCCTCGAGATCCATGATCGTCGTGACCGCTGATTCGAGGACGACGTCGCTGAGGCCGGCGCGGCCCGCGGTCGTGCGGTCGATCACCAACTCGATGTGCAGCCCGTGGTGCCGGAGAAGGTAGCGCCGCCGAGCCGGATCATCGGCCCGGCCGACGTATTGGGCCTCGTCGGCCAGCCTCGTCTCCCCGCCTGCGTACCGGGCGACCAGGCCCCGCCGGTCGGCGAGATACTCGTCCACCTCGCCGTGGGAGCACCCGGCCAGGGGTACGTGCGTGTCGAGAAACTCGCGGGCCCGGACGACGACCGCGGCCCGACGGTCGGTGCCTTCGACGGCGTCACTGCCGTAGAGGGCGTCGTAGAGCGACCCCCACCGCGCGTTGGCCGCGTTCGTCGCGAACCGCGCATCGAGGAGGGGCGCGGCGAGCTGGGGTCCCGCGACGAGGGAGACCTCCGGGTCGACGGCGCCGGTCGTGATCTCGAAGTCGTCGGGCACGTCGGCCAGGTAGCCGATGCGCCGCAGGAAGTCCTCGTACGGCTCGGTCGATCCGCTCCGGTGGTGGTCGTCGATCGCCGCCTGGAGCTCGTCGCGGCGGGCGAGCAGCGCGCGGGTCAGCGGCTTGTACGTCGCGAACAGCCGGGCGGCCCCGGGCCAGAAGATCTGCGGATCCACCCCCGAGCCGGGAAGGGCCTCCTCCTCGACGAAGCGGTACAGCTCGTCGGCGATCCGGAGGCCGCTCGGGTCGTTCCGGTAGGTGGAAACGGGCGTCGTCATGGCTCAGCGTACCTGATGTACGGTATCTCAGATCTCAATATCGGGACGTGGGGTGTGCGGGGTGGAAGACGTCGACCGGCGCGCCGGAATCATGGAGCGACTGACGCAACCGGACGGGCCGTTCCCGGTGGAGCGGGCCCGGATCCGCGGAGTTGATCTCCGCGTCTACGCGGAGACCCCCGGCAGCATCCGGGACGTGCTCGTCACCGGCCGGCAATGGGGCGAGCGACCCGCGCTGACCTTCGAGGACGAGCACTACACGTGGTCGGAGTACCTGCGACTGGTCGGTCGTTTCGCGAGCACCCTCGTCGAGGGCTACGGCATCCGGCCGGGCGACCGGGTCGCGATCGCGGCGCGCAACTATCCGGAATGGGCCGTCGCGTTCAGCGCCACGGTCAGCGTCGGCGCGGTGTGTGTTCCGCTCAACGCGTGGTGGACGGCGCCCGAGCTCGCCAACGCTCTGGCCGACTGCGCCGCCGCCGCCGTGGTCGCGGACGCCGAGCGCAGCGCATCCATCCAGCGCGAACGGCACCGCCTGCCCGCGCTGCGCCGTGTCGTCGAGGTCCGGCCGGCGCCCGAGCCGAGCGGCGACGACACCTGGGACGCGGTCCTGGACGCGCATCGCGAGGAGTTCGACCTGGCGGCGATCCCCATCGCGGCCGAGGACGACGCCACGATCATGTACACCTCGGGTACCACCGGTAAGCCGAAGGGCGCGGTCGCGAGCCACCGCGCGCACCTCACCACGATGATGAACATGCGGGTGCACGCCCGCGTCGAGTCCGAGCTCGCTCAGCTCCGTGGTGAACCCGTCCGGGTGCCGCCGGTCGTCCCCACCGCGCTCATCGTCGGACCGCTGTTCCACGTTGCGACGCTGCCCCGGATCATCTCGGCCGCGGCCTCCGGGGCCCACCTCGTGCTGATGTACAAGTGGGACGCCCGCCGTGCGGTGGAGTTGATCCGGCGCGAAGGGGTCGACCTGGTGCCCGGAGGCGTTCCGCCCGTCCTCTCCGCGCTCCTCACCGAGGTGGAGCGGACCGGCGCGGACCTGCCCTCGTTACGCAGCATCACGTCCGGCGGGGCACCGGCGACGTCCGTGCTCGTTGCTCGTATCGTCGAGACGTTCGATCACCGGGTGACGGTCGGGACGGGCTACGGCCTGACCGAGACCAGCGGCCCGATGGTCATGATCGGATCACACGACTTCGTCCAGCGGCCACTGTCGGTCGGGCGCGCCTTCCCGACGACCGACCTCCGCATCGTCGACGCCGACGGGAACGACGTCGAGACCGGGCAGGTGGGCGAGGCCTGGCTGCGCGGGCCGAATGCCGCCTACCGCTACTGGAACCACGAGACCGAAGCGCTCGACGCCGCCGGGTGGTTCCGCTCCGGGGATCTCGCCCGGGTCGACGAGCAGGGGTTCGTCTACCTGGTCGATCGCATCAAGGACGTCGTGCTCCGGTCCGGCGAGAACGTGTACTGCACCGAGGTCGAGGACGTGCTCAGCGTGCACCCCGACGTCGAGGACAGCGCGGTCTTCGGCCGTCCGCACGACGTCCTCGGAGAGGAGGTCGTCGCGGTCGTCCGCACCCGGCCGGGGTCGATCACGACGGCGGCGGACCTGCGGCGGCACGTCGGCCGGCAACTGGCCGCGTACAAGGTTCCGGCCGAGCTCTACCTGCAGACCGACGACTTCCCGCGCAACGCGGTCGGCAAGGTTCTCAAGCGGGAACTTCGCGCGCGACTCGCGCGCCGGGGGGAGGAGACGACATGGACTTCGCGCTGAGCCCCCGCGCA
Source organism: Cryptosporangium sp. NPDC051539 (assembly GCF_044454545.1). Taxonomy (NCBI): domain Bacteria; kingdom Bacillati; phylum Actinomycetota; class Actinomycetes; order Cryptosporangiales; family Cryptosporangiaceae; genus Cryptosporangium; species Cryptosporangium sp. NPDC051539. Next base: position 666,300 of record NZ_JBITDV010000002.1, read on the forward strand.
CGGGAGCTGCACGGTCGGCTGCAGACGTTCATGGAGGAACGGGTCTACCCGGCCGAACGCCGCTACGAGGAGGAACTGGCCGCCGCCGGTCCGCACGCGCAGCCGCCGGTCATGGAGGAGCTCAAGCGAGCGGCGCGCGCGGCCGGGCTGTGGAACCTCTTCTTGCCGGAGGCAGGCCGGGTGGGCGGCCCGCCGCACGCGACCGAGTGGGGCGGGGGCTTGAGCAACCTCGACTACGCGCCGCTCGCAGAGCTGAGCGGCCGAAGCATGATCGGGCCCGAGGCCCTGAACTGCTCGCCCCCGGACACCGGGAACATGGAGCTGCTGGCCATGTTCGGCACCGAGGAACAACAGCATCGGTGGCTCGCCCCCATGCTGGAGGGCACCATCAGGTCGGCGTTTCTCATGACCGAGCCCGACGTCGCCGGCTCCGATGCGACCACCATTCGCTGCAGCATCGTGCGGGACGGCGACGACTACGTCATCAACGGCCGGAAATGGTGGATCTCCGGAGCCGCCGATCCGCGGTGCCGCATCGGCATCGTGATGGGCAAGACCGATCCCGAGGCGCCCGCATTCCGCCGGCAGAGCATGATCCTGGTGCCGTTCGACAGCCCGGGCCTCACCGTAGTGCGGGATCTGCTGGTGCTCGGCTACAACCACAAGGCCGGGCACTGCGAGGTCACGCTCGACGATGTCCGGGTGCCCGCGTCCAACCTGCTCGGAAGCGAAGGTAGCGGCTTCGAGATCGCTCAGGCGCGGCTCGGTCCGGGACGGATCCACCACTGCATGCGCTCGATCGGAGCCGCGGAACGGGCTCTCGAGCTGATGTGCCGCCGGGCCGTGAGCCGCATCGCGTTCGGCCGTCCGCTGGCCGACCAGGGCCTGGTGCAGAAGTACATCGCCGACAGCCGGATCGAGCTCGACCAGGCCCGGCTGCTGACGTATCACGCGGCCTGGCTCATGGACAAAGCCGGGAGCAAGGTCGCCCGGTCGGCCATCTCCGCCATCAAGGTGGCGGTCCCGGCCATGGCTAGCCGGGTCCTGGACCGGTCGATCCAGGTGCACGGGGGCGCGGGGCTGTCGCAGGACTTCCCGATGGCCGAGGCCTTCGCCCGGCAGCGGGCACTGCGCCTGCTGGACGGGCCGGACGAGGTGCACCTGCGCACGGTCGCCCGCAGCGAGCTGGCCCGGTACGCGAATGCGTGACGCCGAGCTGCTCCGGGCAACCCAGTGGCTCTCGGCGCAGGGAGTGCCCTTCCAGGGTCCGGCTCAGGCGACCCTGGTAGCGGGCGGCCGATCGAACCTGACCTATCGGATCGTCGATTCGGCCGGCCGGGCGTACGTGCTGCGCCGGCCGCCGGGCGGATCCGCGCTGCCCGAGGCGCACGACGTGGAACGTGAGTTCTCCGTTCTCTCCGGCCTGCAGGGCAGCCAGGTCCCGGTGCCGGAGCTGTGGGGGCTGTGCACCGATCGCTCGGTCATCGGCGTGCCCTTCGTCGTGATGTCGTTCGTCGAGGGTGTCGTGCTCACCACGGACGACGACGGTGCGGCCTACCCGGTCACCGCGCGGGCAGCCGCCGCCGAGAACCTCGTCGACTCGCTGGCCGCCATTCACGAGCTCGACGTCGACGCCATCGGCCTGGGCGGGCTCGGGCGGCGTGCGGACTACCTGCCCCGCCAGCTCGCCCGGTGGCACCGGCAGTTCCACTCGGTCAGCGACCGGTCGTTGCCGATCATCGACGAGGTCTGGGCCCGGCTGGGCGCGACCACCCCGCCGCAGCGCTACACGGGGCTCGTCCACGGCGACTACCGGTTCGGCAACCTCCTGATCGGGCCGGACGGCCGGACGCGCGCCGTGCTGGACTGGGAGCTGTGTGCCCTCGGCGACACTCTGGCCGACCTCGGATGGCTGACCGCGCTCTGGCGCGAAGCCGGGGAGCCCGAGGTCTCGCCGTCGCCGACCGGGCACCCGGGCTATCCGACTCGGGACGCGGTGATCGCCCGCTACCAGGCGCGCACCGGCCGGGACGTCTCGGATATCGGGTGGTACCAGGCGTTCGCTCTGTGGCGACTGGCCTGCATCGGCGAGGGGATCTACGTCCGCTACCGCGACGGAGCCATGGGCGACGCCGAGTTCGACGTGGCGGCGCAGCGGGAACACGTGGCCGAGCTCGCCGAGGCGGCCGCGCACGCGCTGCCGTGACCGTCGCCTACGCGTGACCGTCGCCTACGGCAGCGCGACCGCCGATGCGATCCGGAGCAGATCGGCGGCGTCCACCGCGCTCCGCGCCCGCACGGCGCCCACGATCGCCTCGTTGAGCGCGCCGAAGGCGGCGCCGGCCCTCAGCCGGCTCGCCGTTTTGCCGTTCCGGGGGTCGGCGAGTTCGACGACGTGCGCCAACTCGTCGACGTAGCCACGATGCCGTTTGCGTCGTTCGGACCGGTAGCGCTCGGACAGCGCATACGGCTCGATGTTCTGCACGACGACGAGTTCCGGGAAGTCGACGGCGAGCGACACATAGCCGGCGAGCATCTCCCGGGCGGCCTCATCCGCCGACGCCGACCGCCGCAGCGCGAGCGCGATCCCGGCGGAGATCTGCTCGCTGCCGCGCAGCAAGGCGGTGGCCAGCAGATCCTCTTTGCTGCCGAACTGCCGCGCGACGGCGGAGCCGGTGACGCCCAGCGGTGTCCCGATGTCGGCCAGCGATACAGCCGCGTAGCCCCGCTCGCAGAACAGCGGGATCGCCACGGCGAGGATGGCCTCCCGGCGATTGACGTGACGCAGCGGCGACTGTCCCTCCGGCTGGGCTCGTGCTGGCTGGAGGCGGATGGAGAGCAGGTCGTCGATGCACTGGCGGGCCACGGTGGCACGCTGGGCCCGCGAGCCCGAACGCGCCAGCGCCAGGTGGGTCAGCAGTCCGGCGATCGCCTGTCTCCGCAACTGATCGGTGCTTCCCTCGTCGAACGGCAGGAGGAGCGAATCCCAGGCGGACTCAAACCGCGCACGACGCTCGCGCACCTGGACGAGGGGATCACCCGCCAGCACCCCGGGATATCTCGCCATGACGTACATAGCGTCCGGTTCTTCCACAGCGGCAGCTACCAGCGCGGGAACCGGCTCGGCGTCGACCCGCGAATCGATCCGGTCGAGGTGGCCGATGATGATCTCGGCCAGCAGCGTCTGCTTGCTGTCGAAGTAGCGGTAGAGAGCGGGACCGCTCAGGCCGACCTCGGCGCCGATGTCGTCGATGCCGACCTGCGCGAAGCCGCGCCGGCGGAACAACCGCGCCGCGGCGGCCAGGATCTCCGTGCGGCGCTGCTGCGGTTCCGACGCCACCGTCCCACCTCCGATGAGTTAACGATCATTGCGTCTTGAACTGAGGCCGGGTTAGCATCGCTGTTACCCGCCATGCGTAGCCGGTTGGCTCTTGAGAAGCCTACACCGTTGCCTTTTGAGCATGGCTTCCCGTGTGAAACGACCAGCGGAGCTAACGCATGTCAACTTTTTTGGGACGCACAGTAATCGTCACCGGTGGCGGTCGCGGGCTCGGCCGCGAGCACGCGCTGCTGCTGGCCCGGTTGGGCGCGAACGTCGTGGTCAACGACAACGGATCGGGCTCGGACGGGTCCGCGGCGGAGCAGACTCCGGCTCACGACGTGGTCGCCGAGATCGAGGCGATCGGCGGCCGGGCCGTGGCGCACACCGGAAGCGTGTCCGATTGGGACAGCGCGGCGGCGATGGTCGATCTCGCCGTCCGGACGTTCGGCGGGCTCGACGTCCTGGTCAACAACGCCGGCATCCTGCGCGACCGGTTCACCGTGAACATGTCCGAGGCCGAGTGGGATTCGGTCATGGACGTGCACCTCAAGGGCCATTTCTGCCCGCTGCGGCACGCGTCGGCGTACTGGCGCGAGCAGGCGAAGCTCGGGAAACCGGTCAACGCCGCGGTGGTGAACACGTCGTCGCCGTCGGGCCTGCGGGGCAACCCGGGACAGCTGAACTACGCGGCGGCCAAGGCCGGGATCGCGGCCATGACCCAGGTCGCTTCCCGGGAACTCGAGCGATTCGGCGTGCGGGTGAACGCGATCGCGCCGGTGGCGCGCACCCGGCTGACGCTCGCGTCGCCCGAGTTCGCGAAGAACCTGGACGTCGCCGGCGACGCGTTCGACGAGTGGGACCCGGCCAACGTCTCGCCGCTGGTGGCGTGGCTGGCCGCGCCGGACTGCCGGCTGTCCGGCCAGGTGTTTGTCGTGGTCGGCGGCCACATCGGCTGGCAGCAGGGCTGGAGCGAGGCCCGGACGTTCGACAAGGCCGGCCGCTGGACGGTGGACGAACTCCGCGAGGCTCTCGGCGAGTTGCCCGCGGGCGCACCGGAGTTCGTCTCCTCGCTGCAGGCCAAGCAACGCCGGGACGAGGCGGCCCGATGACCCTGCGGGAGGCGCTCCTGGCCACCGAACTCACGCCGTTCTCGGTGGTCGTCGAACGCGGTCAGCTCCAATTCTTCGCCGAAGCGATCGGTGAGCGGGCCGCCGTCTACGTGGACATCGACGGCGCGCGCGCCGCGAACTACCCCGATCTGCTGGTGCCGCCGACGTTCTTCTTCAGCCTCGAACTGCAGCGCCCCGATCCGCACGCGGCGCTACGGGTGGCCGGCGCGCAGCAGTCGCAACTCCTGCACGCCGGGCAGAGCTTCGAGTACCACCGGCTGGCCTTCGCCGGCGACGAGCTGCAGTTCACCCCCCGAATCACCGACTACTACGAGAAGAAGGGCGGCGCATTGGCCTTCCTCACCCGGACCACTAGCGTGTCCCGCCAGGGCGAGCCGGTGGCCGAACTGGTCAACCAGGTGGCGATCCGGCGGCCGGCCGGATGAGTACCGAACCGACGGTCGGCGCGCGGATCGGTCCTCTGACGCTGCCGCCGATCAGCCGGACGACGCTGGCGCTGTTCGCCGGTGCGTCGCACGACCACAACCCGATCCACATCGACGTCGACGCGGCCCGGCTCGCGGGCTTCGACGACGTGATCGCCCACGGCATGCTCTCGATGGCGTACCTGGGCCGGGTGCTCACCGGCTGGCGCTCGCAGGCGCAGTTGCTGAGCTGGCGCGTGCGCTTCACCGCGATGACCCCGGTGCTGTCCGTGCCGATCTGCCAGGGGGTGATGACCGCGGTGTCCGGCGGGGTCGCCGAGCTCGACCTCGTCGTCCGGCTGGACGACGGAACCGTCACGCTGTCCGGCTCGGCGCGAGTGAGGGTCGAATGAAGCTCGGTCTGGGATTGGGGTACTGGGGTGCCGCGCAACCGCCCGGTCAGGCCCACCTCGTCGAGCTCGCCGAGGACCGGGGATACGACTCCCTGTGGACGGGGGAGGCCTGGGGCTCGGACGCGCTGACCCCGCTGGCGTGGCTCGGCAGCCGGACGCGACGACTGCGGCTGGGTACGGCGATCCTGCAGATGGCAGCGCGGACGCCGACGGCGACCGCGATGGCGGCGATGACACTCGACCATCTGAGTGACGGCCGATTCGTCCTCGGCCTGGGCGCCTCCGGCCCGGCGGTCGTGGAGGGCTGGTACGGCCGGCCCTACCAGCGCCCGCTCGAACGCACCCGGGAGTACGTCGCGATCGTCCGGCAGGCGCTGCGCCGCGAGGTCGTCCGGTTCACCGGACGGCATTACGAGCTGCCGACGGGGGCGGGGAAGTCGCTGCGGTCCACGATCCATCCCCGCCGGCCCGAGCTGCCGATCCTGCTGGCCGCGGAGGGGCCGAAGAACGTCGCGCTCGCCGCCGAGATCGCCGACGGCTGGCTCCCGCTGTTCTACTCGCCGTACGACGACGCCCAGCACCGGGCGAGCCTGGCCGCCGGGTTCGCCCGCCCGGACGCTCGGGCCACCGCCGAGACGTTCGAGGTCGTCTGCCCGGTCGACGTCGTCGTCGACGAGGACGTCGGCCGCGCGGCCGACGCCGTCCGGCCCCGGCTCGCGCTCTACATCGGTGGCATGGGCCCGAAGGAGCAGAACTTCCACTACGACGTCTTCGTGCGGCTCGGCTTCGAGGCCGACTGCGAGCGCATCCAAAATCTGTATCTGGACGGCCGGAAAGCCGAGGCCACGGCCGCCGTGCCCCTCGCGCTGGTCGAACGGGTCGCGCTGGTGGGCCCACCGGCGAAGATCCGCGAAGAGTCCGAGGCGTGGCGCGAGTCCCTCGTCACGACCCTGGTGGTGCGGGGCGACGAGACGGCTGTCACAGTCGCCGCCGATGTCTTCAACGAGCGTTAACAGAATGCCGTCCTTCTAGGCGGAACACGGCCGTTGGTGTCGGAATTCAGTTGACCTACGTTAACGAAAAGACGTTACCCAGGAGGTTCCATGGCCGACTCGATCGGCGTATCCGACTACGGCGTCTACATCCCGTACTGGCGGCTCGAGCACGCCGCCATCGGCGCCGCTACCGGCACCCGCGCGGGGAAGGGGACGCGTGCCGTGGCCGGCTACGACGAGGACACCACCACGCTCGCGGTCGAGGCGAGCCGGCGGGCGCTGCCGGGCACGACCCCGCTGACCGGCGTCGTGCTCGCGACGTCCACGCCGGTCTACGCCGACAAGACCAACGCAAGCGCGGTGCACGCGGCGCTCGGGCTCGATCAGGCCGTGCGCGTCGCCGACTCCTGCGGCGGCGTCCGGTCCGGAGTCGCCGCCCTGCTGGCGGCGATGTACCAGCCGGGCGCGACGCTCGTCGCGCTGTCCGATCTCCGCACCGGGCCGTCCGGAAGCGTCGACGAGGCCACCGGCGGCGACGCCGCGGCGGCCTTCGTTCTCGGTGGCCCGGACGTGCCGCTGGTGGCCGAACTGCTCGGAGCCGGATCCGCGAGCCGCGAGTTCCTCGATCGGTGGCGGGAGCCCGGCGCACCCTGGAGCTCGACCTGGGAAGAGCGTTTCGGTGAGGAGATCTATCTGGAGCTCGGGGCCGCGGCGTTCGGCGACGCGCTGAAGCAGGCCGGTGTCGCCGTCGGCGAGATCGCCCACAGCGCCGTCACCGGGCTGTCCGCGCGCGCCGCGAGCAAGCTGCCCGCCCGGCTCGGGATACCCGCCGACCGCCGGCACGACGACCTGGTGTCCACGATCGGCAACGCGGGTACCGCGCACTGCGGCGTCCTGCTCGCCGCGCTCTTCGACGACGCGAAGCCCGGTGACGTCGTCGTGCTCACCGTGCTGGCCGACGGAGCCGACACCCTGGTCTTCCGGATGACCGAGGCGCACCGTCCGTCCGTCGCGGTGGCCACCGAGATCGCCCGCGGCACCGGGCGGGTGGGCTACGTCGACTTCCTCAGCCGGCGCGGGCTGATCGAACGTCAGCAGCCACGCCGCCCCGACCCCGACCGCGCTGTGCCACCGGCGACGAACCGTCAGCTCGAATGGAAGTTCTCGTTCAGCGGCAGCGAGTGCGACGCCTGCTGCACCCGGCACCTGCCACCACAGCGGGTCTGCCTGCGATGCGCGACGCAGGACCGCATGACCCGGCGATCGCTGGCCGGCACGCGGGCCACGATCGCGACCTTCACCGTCGACCATCTCGCGTTCTCGCCCGCGCCGCCGCTCATCGCCGCCGCACTCGACTTCGACGGTGGAGGCCGGTACCTCTGCGAGCTCACCGACATCGAGGCGTCGACCGTCGCGGTCGGACGGCGGGTCGAGATGACGTTCCGCCGGATGTCGACCACCGCGGGGATCCACAACTACTTCTGGAAAGCCCGCCCCAGCTCGGAAGGAGCCGCCTCATGACCTCACACGGCATCAAGGATCGGGTCGCGATCGTCGGAATGGGCTGCACACGATTCGGCGAGCGGTGGGAATCGTCGACGGCCGACCTCGTGGTCGACGCGGCCACGGAGGCGTTCGAGACGTCCGGCGTGCACAAGGACGCCGTCGACGCGTACTGGCTCGGCACCATGAACGGCGGCTTCTCCGGCATGGTCCTGTCGAGCGCGTTGAAGACCGACTACAAGCCGGTCACCCGGGTCGAGAACTTCTGCGCGACCGGATCGGAGGCGTTCCGCAACGCGTGTTACGCGGTGGCGTCCGGTGCCTACGACGTCGTGATGGCGCTCGGCGTGGAGAAGCTGAAGGACTCGGGCTACTCCGGCCTCACCCGCGCGAACCCGCCGTCGGACGGCACGAGTACGACGGTGACCGCGCCGGCCCGCTTCTCGCTCCTGGCGCCCGCGTACTCGGCGAAGTACGGGGTCAGCCGCGACGACTTCAAGGCCGCGATGACGCACGTCGCGTGGAAGAACCACCGGAACGGCGCCCGGAACCCGCGGGCGCAGTTCCGGTCCGAGGTGCCGGAGTCGAAGATCGCGTCGGCTCCGCCGGTGGCCGGGGACCTCGGTGTCTTCGACTGTTCCGGCGTCAGCGACGGCGCTGCCGCCGCGCTGATCGTGCGGGCCGAGGACGCGCTGAACTACACCGACCAGCCCCTCTACGTGAAGGCGTTGTCGTTCGTCGCCGGTCCGGGGACCGGGCCGATCGACCCCGGCTACGACTACACGAGCTTCGAGGAGGTCGTGCGCTCGGCGGCCGAGGCGTATTCGCAAGCCGGCGTGACCGACCCGGCGGCCGAGCTGATGATGGCGGAGGTGCACGACTGTTTCACCCCCACGGAACTGGTTCTCATGGAGGATCTCGGGTTCTCGGGGCGGGGCGAGTCGTGGAAGGACGCGATGGCCGACCGGTTCGCGCTGGAGGGCGAGCTCCCCGTCAACCCGGACGGCGGCTTGAAGAGTTTCGGCCACCCGATCGGCGCCTCCGGGCTGCGCATGCTCTTCGAGTGCTGGCTCCAGCTGCGCGGGCAGGCTCCGTCCGACCGGCAGATCAAGCCCAAGGGCCGCCGCTACGGCCTCACCCACAACCTCGGCGGCGCGCCCGGTGACTGCGTGTCGTTCGTGGCGATCGTCGGAAGCGAGCTGGGCTGACGTGCGCCGGTTGATCTACGACGACGACCACGAGCAGTTCCGGCTGGTCGTCCGCCGCTTCATCGAGAACGAGGTCGTCCCTCAGTACGCCGACTGGGAGGCTGCCGGCGCACCACCACGATCGTTCTATCGGCGCCTGGGCGAGCTGGGCATCCTCGGTATGCGGGTTCCGGAGGCCTACGGCGGCGCGGGCGTGGAGGACCTCCGGTACAGCGCGGTCATCTCCGAGGAAGCCGGCCGGTTCGGCGTCACGCTGGGGGCGCTGCGCATCCACACCGATCTGGTGCTGCCGTACCTGCTGCAACTGGCGACCGACGAGCAGAAGGAGCGCTGGCTCCCGCGCTACACGACCGGCGAATGCATGGCCGCGATCGCCATCACCGAGCCCGGCGCCGGCTCGGACGTCGCTGCTCTCCGCACCACCGCACGGCTCGAGGGCGACCACTACGTCCTGAACGGCGCGAAGACCTTCATCACCGGCGGCTTCAACGCGGGCCTCGTGCTCGTCGTCTGCCGCACGTCCCCGGCGACCGGAGGTGACCGGCGCCGAGGCCTCTCGATCCTGCTCGTCGACGCTTCGTCGCCGGGGTTCGGCGTCGGACGCAGGATCGAGAAGATCGGTCTGCACGCGCAGGACACCGTCGAACTGAGTTTCACCGACGTCCGGGTGCCCCGCGCGGAGCTCCTCGGCGAGGAGGGCCTGGCGTGGGAGTATCTGACCCGCAACCTGGCCAAAGAGCGACTCTCGATCGCGCTGGGGAGTTATGCGGCCGCGGCGGGCGCGGTCGAGATGACCAAGGCGTACGTCGGCGAACGGGAGGTGTTCGGCCGGCAGTTGAGCAGCTTCCAGAACACGAAGTTCGTCCTGGCCGAGTGCTGGACGCAGGTGCTCGCCGCGCAAGCGCTGATCGACGCGTGTCTCGCCCTCGACGAGACGGACGAGCTGACGCCCGCGGACGCCGCGGCGGCCAAGCTGTTCTGCTCGGAGGTCCAGGGAACGGTCATCGACAAGTGCCTGCAACTGCACGGGGGATACGGGTACACGAGGGAGTACCCGATCTCCCGGCTGTACGCCGACGCTCGTGTCACCCGGATCTACGGCGGCACCAGCGAGGTCATGAAGTCGGTGATCAGCAAGGCGATGTGACCCACCCGTGGTCTCGTGGGAGGGACAGGACAGCGAACCGCGTCTCGCCGTCCGACGAGCTCTTGTGGCCCTGGCCCTCGTAGTCCTCGACCAGGCACAGGTCGCCCGCCCGCAGGGTCCGGCGCCCGCCCCTCCCGCCGACCTCCACCTCGAACCCGCCGGCCAGGACAACGAGCAGGCTCGTGCTGGCCTCGGTGTGCCAGTCGGAGGTCATCGACGGTGACAGGCAGACGAAACTCAGCGCGGTGACGTCCTGCGCCGGTGCGGGCGCGAACAGCTCGTCGAACGTCGCCAGATGGGCGACCTCGCCGTCGGAGAACATCCGGAGTAGTTGGGGCGCGGCCGCCGCCGACCGTCGGCCTTCCTCGAGCGCGGGAGGCACCGTGCCGACTGGTAGCCAGCCCGGATCGACCTCGACCTCGAGGTAGGAGCACGGCGTGGCCGCGCGGATCTCCGCCGGTGCGTCGAGGAACAGCACGTCTCCCGGGCCCAGCCGGGCATGCATGTGCGGGACGGTCACGTCCAGGACGCCCGCGATCACGAGAAACAGCCGGCGTTCACCGGCCGGTTCGGTCCGGCCCGCCGGGAGCGTCACCGCGCGCGCCTGGCGCACCGCGGTCGCCGTGCCCGGGTCGGGGGAGGCCTCGCGGTCCGCGGTGGTGGCGGTGGGCCCCGCCGAGGCGAACGGCAGGGACAGCGACTCGAGCCGGGGGTTTCCCGCCCCATCGGGCGCGACCCGGAGTGTCTTCATGGGTCCTCCACTCAGATCTAGTGCGGCGTACGATATCTCATGTACCGTACGGTGCCCAGTGCTGGTGAATCGAAAGGTGACACCGTGAGAACAAAGAGGTTCGCGGCGGGGATCGCCCTCGCGGGTCTGCTCGCTGTCAGCGCCGCGTGCGGAGGCGACTCCGCCGGCACGCCGACCGCGAGCACGGATCTGCCGTCCGGTACCGCCGCGGACAGCTCGAAGACCCCCGTCACGGTCGGGTTCCACAATCTCGAAGGCGGCTCGATCTCGCTCGCCGACGTCCGGCTCGGCTTCGAGGCGGGCGTGAAGTACGTCAACGAACGGCTGGGTGGCATCGACGGTCACCTGCTCAAGGCGATCTCCTGCAAGACCGACGGCACCCCCGAGGCGTCCGTGAACTGCGCCAACCAGTTCGTCGAGCAGAAGGCCGTGCTGGCCGTCCAGGGCGCCGATTTCGGCGCCGACGCCATGCTCCCGGTGCTCAAGTCGGCCGGCCTCGCCGAGTTCGGCAGCTTCCCGCTGACCCCGGGCGTGGACGCCGCCGTGGGCGACGCGTTCTTCATGCAGGGATCGGCGGAAGAGGGGTACGCCGCCAACCTCGTCCAGCTGAAGAACCTCAAGGCCTCGAAGGTCGCCGTCGTGATGGTGGACGCACCGGCGAGCCACGAGACCTACGACAAGCTCATCCAGCCGGCCGGGGTCAAGCTGGGGCTGCAGACCAAGGTGTTCTACGTGCCGGCGCAGGCCGACTGGACGGTCCAGTCCGCGACGATTCTCGCCTGGAAGCCGGACGCGATCAGCACGTTCGTCGCCGCCGACGCCCTGGCCGCGGTGCCGGCGTTCCGGTCGGCGGGATTCACCGGCTACGTGACCGCGGGGTCCAACACGGAGATCATTCCGCAGCTCGACCCGAGCGTGCTCGACAAGGTGCTGTTCATCTCGCCGTACTACCTGTCGGAGTTCTCCGACATTCCGGCCGCCGTCCGGCCGGACATCGATGCGTTCACCGCCTACACGGCCGACCTGCCGAAGGGCGGCAGCGTCAGCCAGCGCCAGACCGGCTTCTACACCGCCGTGATCGCCGCCGAGGTACTCCGCGACATCGGCGCCAAGACCGACCCGCTGACGGCCGCCGCCGTGCACACCGGCTTGGCCACGTCGAAGGGCGACCGGCAGCCGTTCCGGACCAACGGGTGGGACTGCACGAAGCCCTCCTGGCCCGGCACGACCGCGTGCGGCACCGGGAACATCTACGCCACCCCTGGCGCCGACCGCAAGCTCGCGCCGCTGCCCGACCAGCCGGTCGACATCGCCGCGGTCCTGCCGTGACCCAGTTCCTGCTCTTCCTCGTGCTCGGCCTGGGAGTCGGGGCGGTCTACGCCGCCCTGACCCTCGGGGTCGTCCTGACGTACCAGGGCACCGGCATGATCAACTTCGCCGCCGCGGCGATGGCCGCGGTGCCGATGTACGTCTACGAGGAACTGCGGCACGAACGTCTGACGCTGCCGATCCCGTGGCTTCCCTCGTTCGACGTCGGTGAGGTGCCCACCGCGCTGGCCGTCGCGATCGCGGTAGCCGTCGCCGGCCTCCTCGGGGCCCTGACGGAAGTCGCGATCTCCCGGCCGCTGCGCAAGGCGCCGCCGCTGGCCAAGGTCGTCGCGGCGGTCGGCATCCTGCTCACGCTCCAGGCCGTCGTCGGGCTCAAGTACGGCACGATCCCGCTGCTCCGGTCGGTGACGCTCCCGCAGGGCGTCGTCCGGCTCAGCGGCGTCAACGTCGCGAAGGACCGGCTCTGGCTGATCGCCATCACCGTGGTGCTGTCGGTCGCGCTCGCGGTGTGGTTCAAGAAGTCCCGGATGGGGCTCGCCATCCAGGCCTCCGCGGAGAACGAGCGCGCGGCCGGGTTCGCCCGCCTCTCACCCACGATGACCGGCCTGGTCACGTGGACGGTCGCGTCCATGTTCACCGCGCTGATCCTGGTGCTGGCCGGCCCGGCCACCGGCACGCTGTCGCCGTCGACCATGCCGCTGCTGGTGGTCCCCGCCCTCGCCGGCGCGCTCCTGGCCCGGTTGAGCTCGCTCGGCGTCGGCCTGATCGGCGCCCTGACGCTCGGCGTGGTCCAGTCCGAGCTGCAGTACCTGTCCCAGACCAAGGACTGGTGGCCGGACTGGGCGAAGCAGGGGCTGACCAACGTCGTGCCGTTCGTGGTGATCGTCGTGGCGCTCTTCGTGCTGGGGCGGGCGATCCCCACCCGGGGCGACGACGTGCGGTCCTCGCTCCCGGCCGTGCTGGTCCCGCGGAACCGCCCCCGGACGATCGTGCTCTGGTCGGTCCTCGGCCTCGCCGCTCTCGTCCTGACGTCGGGCACCTACCGGTTCGGCGTCATCACCAGCCTGGCCATCTCGCTGATCGCGCTGTCGCTGGTGCTGCTGACCGGGTTGCTCGGCCAGATCTCGCTGGCCCAGGCGGCGTTCGCGGGTGTCGCCGGCCTCGTGCTGTCCAAGCTCGGGAACGCGGTGCCGTTCCCGTTGTCGCTGCTCATCGCGGCGGCGCTGGCCGCGGTGGCGGGCGTCCTCGTCGGGATCCCGGCCCTGCGGATCCGGGGTGCCCAGCTCGCCGTCGTGACGCTGGCGGCCGCGCTCACGCTCCAGGACTTCGTGTTCGCAAACCCCAAGCTCGTTTCGGCCGCCGCGAACCTGATCCCCGACCCGTCGCTGTTCGGCCTGAATCTGTCCGTCCGCGGTGGTCAGGACATCGCGCGGCTGCCCTTCGGTGTGACCGTGCTCGTCATCGTCGTCGTGGCGTTCGTCTGTGTGGGAAACCTGATGCGGGCCGGCACCGGACGCACGATGCTGGCGATCCGCTCGAACGAGCGGGCGGCCGCGGCGATCGGCATCAACGTGCCGCGGGTGAAGCTCGCCGCGTTCGCGGCCTCCTCGTTCCTGGCCGGCCTCGGCGGCGGCCTCATCGGCTACAGCCGCGGCCAGCTGTCGGCGGAGTCGTTCGGGGTGTTCATCGGTCTGTCGTTCCTCGCCGTGTCCTACCTGTCCGGCATCACCAGCGTCAGCGGCGCGCTATTGGCCGGGCTGTCGGCGAGCCTCGGCGTCGTCTACGTGTTCATGGATCGCAACCTCCACCTGGGCAGCTACTACACGCTGCTCACCGGCCTCTCGCTGATCCTCACGGTCCTGTTCAACCCGATCGGGATCGCGGGCAAGACGCGGTCGGACTACGAGAAGCTCCGCGCGCGGTACGCGCCCCGGAAGATCCCGGCCCCCGCCGTCGCGCCCTCCGCCGCCGAGATCCCGGCCGCGAAGCCCATCGGTGACGTGCTGCTCTCTACCCGGGGCATCACGGTCCGGTACGGCGGTGTCGTAGCCGTGTCGAACGTCGGCCTCGAGGTGCGTGCGGGCGAGATCGTCGGGCTCATCGGTCCGAACGGGGCAGGCAAGACGAGCCTGGTGGACGCACTCACCGGGTTCACCCCCAGCTCCGGAGAGGTGGACCTGGCCGGTGACCGCCTCGACCGGCGGCCCGCACACGAGCGCGCACGACGAGGTCTGGTCCGGACCTGGCAGGCCGGCGAGCTCTTCGAGGACCTGACCGTGACCGACAACGTCCGGGTGGCCAGCGAGACCGGCAACGAAGCGACCGGGATGCTCCGGGACGTCGTGCGGCCCAGCACCCCGCCGTCGGCCGCGGTCGAACGGGCGCTGACGATCATGTCGCTGACCGACGTCGCCGGGCGCAAACCGTCGGAGCTGCCGCTCGGACGGCAGAAGGCGGTCGGCATGGCCCGCGCGCTGGCCATGGAGCCGCAGGTGCTGCTGCTGGACGAACCGGCCGCCGGGCTCGACAGCGGCGAGAGCCTCGCGTTCGGTGACCAGCTGCGCCGGATCGCCGGGACCGGCGTCGGCTGTCTGCTCATCGACCACGACATGCACCTGGTGATGAGCGTCTGCGACCGGGTCTACGTCATCGAGTTCGGCAAGCAGATCGCCGAGGGGACTCCCGAGGCGGTCCGCACCGACCCGCGCGTCCTCGAGTCCTACCTGGGCCGGCAGACGTTGGAAGGGGTGGAATCGTGACCGTCCTGATCGAGGCCAAGGGCCTCACCTGCGGCTACGGGAAACTCCCGGTTGTCCGCGACCTCGATCTGACCGTCTCGGCGGGCGAGGTGGTCTGCCTGCTCGGCGCCAACGGAGCCGGCAAGACCACCACGCTGCTGACGATCGCCGGCGCCCTGCCGCGGCTGGGTGGTTCGGTGCTCGTCGGCGGCAAACCGGCTCCGGCGGCCGCGCACGTGGTGGCCCGGCGCGGGCTCGCGCTCGTGCCCGAGGGACGCGGGCTCTTTTACCGGCTGACCGTCGCCGAGAACCTCCGGCTGCGACGGCACCGCCGTTCGCGTGTGTCGGTCGACGACGTCCTCGCGCACTTCCCGGTGCTCACCGGCCTGAGGGGACGGCGGGCCGGCCTCCTCTCCGGCGGCGAACAGCAGATGCTGGCCCTCGCCGGTGCGCTGGTGGCCGACCCGGACGTGATCCTGCTCGACGAGATGAGCCTCGGCCTGGCGCCGATCATCGTCGAACGGCTGCTGCCGATCGTCCGGACCATCGCCGACGAGCGGGGGATGGGCGTGCTCCTGGTCGAGCAGCACATCCTGGCCGCGCTCACAGTCGCCGATCGCGGCTACGTGATGGCCCACGGCTCGGTGGTCGCCGAGGGCACCGCGGCCGACCTCCGGCGCGACGCGGAGCTGCTCGAGGCGAGCTACCTGGGAGACAAAACCGCCGTTGCCGAGGGGCTGGTGTGAGGAAAACCCGGTACGTCAACGACACCCATCCGACGCCGGACGTGCTGCGCCGGACGTTCAGCACGTTCCCGTCCGGCGTCGTCGCGGTGTGCGGCACGACCCCGGACGGGGAGACGGTCGGGATGACGGTCAGCGCGTTCGTCCCGGTGTCGCTCGACCCGCCGCTGATCGGGGTGGCGATCCAGAGGAGCTCACGCACGTGGGCGGTGCTCCGCGAGCTCCCGTCGCTCGGCGTCAGCGTGCTCGCCGCCGACCAGCATCTCGAGGCCCGTCAGCTGGCCGCGCGGGAGGGGAACCGGTTCACCGGCATCGACCTCGGCAACCTCACCGAGGGCGGCGCGGTCTTCCTGACCAACTCGGTGTCGCGGTTCGACTGCGTCCCCGAGAGCGAGACACCGGCCGGAGACCACACGATGGTCTTGCTCCGGATCCGCGCGCTCAGCGTGTCGGCCGACGTCACGCCGCTGGTCTTCCACGACAGCGCGTTCGCCACCCTGAGCCCGCTCGGCGAGGCGGACATCACGTGAGCCCCGACGCAGCCAGGGAAGAAATTCTCTACGACGTGGCCGATCGGATCGCCACGATCACGCTGAACCGGCCGGAGCGGCGCAACGCGCTCACGTTCCGGATGCGCCGCGAGATCGTCGACGCGCTCCGGAGCGCCGAGAGCGACGACGACGTCACCGTCGTCCTGATCCGGGCCAACGGCCCGTCGTTCTCCGGGGGCTACGCCCTGTCCGGCCGAGGGTCGAAGTCCTATTGGGACGACGGGACCCGTCCGGATCGATGGGTCGATGCCGAGGAGTTCGACGGCTGGACCGACCAGTGGGCGCGTAGCTGCCTGCGGGACTGGATGAACGTCTGGGAGCTGCTGAAACCCGTGGTCGCGATGGTGCACGGCCACTGCCTGGCCGGTGGCTCCGAGCTGATGTCGCTGTGCGACATCGCGTTCGTCGCCGACGACGCCCAGATCGGCTACCCACCGATGCGCGGCATGACCTCGCCCGACATCCCGTACTTCCCCTGGAAGATGACGATGGCCCAGGCGAAGTACCTCCAGCTCACCGGCAACAGCGTGACCGGCGCCGAGGCGGCCGCGATGGGCTGGGTCGCGAAGTCGTTCCCGGCTGGCGAGCTCGAGGAGCAGACGATGCGCGAGCTGCGGGCGATGAGCCACATCGCGCCGTCACTGCTCGCCGCCAACAAGGAATCGGTCAACCAGGCCTACGAGATCATGGGGATGCGGACGCACTTCAACCAGGCCTGGGCCATGCACTCGCTCAGCGGAGCGCTGCGGCCAGGGGCCCGGGACTTCGCGCGGAAGCTCCGGGAGGGCGGGCTCAAGACCGCGCTGGAGTGGCGAGACGGTCCGGCGCGCGAAGAGGGGTTCCGCTGACCGGTCCGGTGTCCTGAGCGAAGGCCTGGAGCAACTGCTCCATGATCCGCAGGATGTGCCCGGAGAGCCGGTCGGCGGCGGCTGCCCCGTCGCCGGACTTGAGCGCTCGTGCGACGCTGACGTGCTCCTTGCCGTCCGGGCCGAAATCGCGCTCGACGTGGATGTCTCGCTGGCGGAGGACCTGGGTGAGCACGACCGCGTCCTCGACCGCCCGGTGCAGCATGACGTTGTCGGCGGCGGCCGCGATGGCCAGGTGGAACGCGGTGTCGGCCTCGCGGAACGCCTCGAAGTCGCCGGCCGCGGTGACCGACGCCTGCGCGAGTTCCAGCAGCTCGGCGGTCTGCTCACGGGTGGCGCGTTCGGCCGCGTAGCGCGCGGCCGCGGCCTCGAGCCCGGCGCGCATCTCGAACGCGTCCCGGATGATCCGCGCGGTCGGCACGACGACGCGGAGGCCGCGCCCGGTCGACTCCACCAGCCCGATCTGACGCAGTTGCAGCAGCGCCTCACGGACCGGGGTCTTGCTGACCTGCAGGTCCTTGGAGAGCATCGCTTCACTGACCGAGCTGCCCGGCGGCAGGCTCGCCTCGACGAGACGTCGGCGGATCGCCGCGAAGACGAGCTCGGTCAGGTTGTCCGGCCGCTCGATCATCGAACGCCTACCTCCCGCTGAATCCCCTTGTCTGATACAGCATATGTCAGATTCGTGGACGACGTTCCGTCGCCCGGGCCGCTACCTGAGCCCGGCTGCCGAACGCGAGCTTCTCCGGATGTGGGCCATGCGGGCGTCGGCGGTCCGAGCCGGCTCCCGGCGCCACGAGGTGCTCGCAGTTGTCCAGGATCAGCACAGCACGTCGGACCGGCCCCTCGTCGAGATGCTGGCCCGGCGCACCTAGGTAGGTGTGTAGGTAGATCGGCGAATGCCGCAGCGGTCCGGCCGGGTGAGGCTGACGAGAGCCGGGGGTGACGCCCGCCACGAAGTCAGGAGGCTGCTGCCATGACCGAGATCAGCGAGGAACGGCGGACCTCGGCGGAGCGCCGTTACGTACGGTTCGCCGTGATCGGTGACCGGGCGGGCGGTTGGCCGCGGACCCTCGCCGGCGTGCTGGCCGCGGCGCACGACGTCTCCTGGTACGACGCGTCGGCGGCCGGCGCCACGGCGTACGACGTGCGGCGGGTGCAATTGCGGGAGGCGGTCGCGCACCGGCCGCACCTGGTGGCGTTGAAAGCCGGCGTCTCCGGCCGGGACTGGGACGTGTCCGAGGTCCGCTCCCACCTGACCCACTGCGCGCGGGTGCTCACCCAGCGCGGCGCCGTTCTGCTGACGACGGGCGTCGGCCGCCAGGTGCGGTGGCACCGGCGCCGGGCCTCGGAACTCGACGGGATCTACGACGAACTGGCCCAGCGGTTCGGCTCGCTCCACCTCGACCACGCGTCGAGCGCCGCCGCGGTGGCGAACGGGTTCGCGGGCGCCCTCCACTTATAGGCCGAGCGCGACGGCCAGGCGCTCGGTGTGGTGCGCGGGCGAACCGAGCAGGATGCGGTCGGTCGTCGCCCGTTTGAAGTACAGGTGGGCGCTGTGCTCCCAGGTGAAGCCGATCCCTCCGTGCAGCTGGATCGCGGCCGCTGCCACGTCGTAGTAGGCCTCGGAGCACACGACCTTGGCCGCGCTCACCGCCGTGGCCAGATCCGGGGCGTCCTCCTCGACCGCCCGGACGGCGTCCTCCAGCGCCGCCCGGGCGAGCTCGGTGCGGATCAACATGTCGGCGAGCGTGTGCTTCACCGCCTGGAAGGAACCGATCGGGCGGCCGAACTGGTAACGGGTCAGCGCGTACTCCGTCGTGACCTCGAGCATTCGCCGCGCGCCGCCCACCTGATCGGCCGCCAGCCCGACCGAGGCGACCTCGGTGGCCCCGGCGATCAGCTCGGGCCCTGCCCCGGGCCGGCCGACCGGCGTGGCCGCGGTCGCCTCCAGGCCGACCCGGGCGAACCGTCTCGTCCGGTCCATCGCGGGAAGCGGCTCCGACCAGGCGGCCCGCGCGTCGACCAGGAAGATCGAGACCAGGCCGTCGTGGCGGGCCGGCACCAGGAGCAAGTCGGCGGCCTGGCCGTCGAGGACCTGGGGGACCGTCCCGGTCAACCGCCAGGCCTCACCGTCCGCCGCCGCGACCACTGTCGTCTCCGCCGGGGACCCGTGCCCAGGGAGAGCGACAGTGCACACCAGCGTCCCGCCGGCGATGCCCGGCAGAACCGCCCCCATCGCGCTCCGGTCCGCGGACCTGGCCAGGAGCGTGGCGCTCAGGAGGACGCTCGACAGGAACGGCCCCGGGAACAGGGTGCGGCCGAGCTCCTCACCCGCCACCACCAGCTCGCGCAGCCCGCCGCCGGCCCCGCCGTACTCCTCGGCGACGGCCAGCCCCTGGACGCCGATCTCGGTGGCCAGCCGCTGCCAGGCCGCGCGGTCGAATCCGTCGGTGGAATCCAGGTGCCGGCGCACGACCGGCTCGGGGGCCGTGCGCGTCAGCATCCGCCGCAGGGCCTCCCGGAAATCGCGGAGCTCGTCGGCGTCAGCCACGGCGGAGCGACGAGTAGGGAAGGTCCGTGTCGACCCGCGGCTCGGCCGGCAGCCCGAGCACGCGCTCGGCCAGGATGTTGCGCATGATCTCGGTCGTCCCGCCTTCGATGGAGTTCGCCCGGGAGCGGAGGAAGAGGCGGCGGGGATCCCGGGGCGCCGGGTCGTAGAGCAGCGCTTCGTCGCCGAGGAGATCGAGGCAGAGCTCGTAGCCGGCCTGGTTTAGCTCGGCGAAGCCGATCTTGCTCGCCGGCCCGGACGCTCCCTCGGTCCGCCCGGCGTAGAGGCGGAGGACGTGGCCACGCAACCAGAGCCGGACCAGGCGGGAGCGCAGTGCCGGATCGCGGCCGTCCCGCTCGCCGTAGAGGGCGAGCGCCAGCTCGACGGGGCCGCTCTCGGTCGCCTTCGTGCCGAACATGTCGCGCTCGCTGCTCAGCGTCGACATCGCGACCTTCCAGCCCGCGCCGACCGGGCCGAGCCGGTCGGCGTCGGGGATCCGGACGTCGGTGAGGTACACCTCGCTGAATTCGGCCTCGCCGGTGATCTGGCGCAGCGGCCGGATCTCGACGCCCGGGGTCGCCAGGTCGAGCACGAAGTAGGTGAGCCCGCGGTGCTTGGGCTGGTCCGGATCGGTGCGCGCCAGCAACATGCCCTTCCGGGACGAGGTGGCCATCGACGTCCACACTTTCTGGCCGGTCACCCGCCAGCCGTCCTCCTCGCGGACGGCCCGGGTGTCGATCGCGGCGAGGTCGGAGCCCGCCCCGGGCTCGGAGAACAGCTGGCACCAGCGTTCGCCGGTGGCGATCGCCCGGAGATAGCGATCCTGCTGCTCCGCCGTGCCCCACGCGAGCACGCTCGACGCGCCCATCGAGTACGCCGGCCGGCTCTCGACCTGGAGGTTCGGCGCCCCGGCCGCGGTGAGCAGCTCGAACACCGCGCGCTGGGCGTCCCGCTCGGCACCGATCCCGCCGCGGCCGACGGGGTGGTGCACCCAGGTCAGCCCGGCGTCGTACTGCGCGGCCAGGAACGCGGCCCGGCCGACGGACGCCGGGGGATGCTCCCGGAGGAGGCGCTGGGTCAGGGCCTCGGGGCTCATCGACTGACCCAGGCCTCGAGACTCGTCGGCAGCGCTCGTGCCGCGGCTCCGCCCTGCTTGCCGGTGGCCCCGATCACCAGGGCTTCGTTCATCTGCGTCTCCAGTCAGGACGTCGTGTAGCCGCCGTCGACGACCAACGTGTCGCCGGTGTGATAAGCCGAGGCGTCGGACGCGAGATAGACCGCGGGGCCGGCGAAGTCCTCGCCCGTACCCCAGCGCCGCAGCGGCACGCGCCGGAGGATCGCCTCCTGCACCTCCGGGCGGTCGAAGCTGCCCTCGGTCAGCCCGGTGCGGATCCAGCCGGGAATGATCGTGTTCGCCCGGATGCCGTGCCGCCCGAACTCGGCCGCGAGCCCCTTCGTGACCGAGACGAGTGCGCCCTTCGCGGCGGCGTACGACTGCAGGGTGGGTGCACCCCGGACCGCGGAGACGCTCGACGTGGTCACCAGCGAGCCTCCGGGATCGCCGGCCTCGGCCCGCGCGACCATGTGCCTCGCGGCCTCGCGCAGGGTCCACAGCGCGCCCTCGAGGTCGATCGCCAGCACCCGGCGCAGCTCGGCCGGGCCGAGGTCCAGGAACCGGGTCCGGCCTCCCACACCCGCGTTCGCGAACACCGCGTCGATCCGGCCGAGAGATCCGGCCGCGGCCTCGACGGCCGACGCCACCGCGTCGGGGTCGCTCACGTCGACCACGGCCGCCTGCACCCGGCCGCCGCACTCCGCCAGCCGGCCGGCGGCGCGGTCGAGCTTCTCGGCGTCCCGGCCCCAGATGACGACGGCGGCCCCGGCCCGCGCCAGACCCTCGGCCATGCCGAGACCGATCCCGCCGCTGCCGCCCGTGACCAGCGCGACCTTACCGGTCAGATCGAACGGGCCGGTCAGACCGAACGGGCCGCGCGTCGCTGTCATGGTGCCGAGGCTCGCCGGTTCCCCGGGCCCGGTCGAGCACGGCGTTCAGCAGAGCGGACCGACGCTCGTCGCGAGTCGCCCCGGCCGTGGCGCTCGGATCAGCCGGAGCCACCGAACACGTCAGGACGCCGCGTCGGCGGGCTCCTCGTGGACGGCGTTGAGCGTCGGCAGGCCGGTATCGGCGGCCGCGTGGACGTGATCGGAGCAACGGCGGGCGGCGAGCTCGGCGTCCCGCATCCGGATCGCGCGGGCCAGCGCCTTCAGCTCCTCGGCCGACTGCACCGGACGGCCGGGCTGGGAGAGCGACCGGGCCCGGAGCACCCTGACCCGCCCCTGCAGCCCGCTGAGCAGCTGCCACAGTGCCGGGCTGGCCGCGCCCCGGCCGAGCACGCCGTAGAAGACGTCCTTGGCCGTCAGCATTTCCGGCACCTCGTGGTCGTCGTCCGCGATCTCGGCGTAGGCGTCGACCGCGGCGACCAGCTCGTCGACGGTCTCGTCGTCGGCCCGCTCGACGAAGTGGCGGACGACCAGCGCCTCGATGGCCACCCGCGCGGCGTACAGGTCGGCCGCGTCGGCGGGAGTGATCGACGCGACCACCGCTCCACGCTGCGGGATCACCTCGACGAGCCCCTCGCTCTCGAGCTCGCGGAGTGCCTCCCGCACCGTGGTCCGGGAGACGCCCAGCCGCTCGATCAGCTCGCGCTCGACCAGCCGCTCGCCTTCGGGCAGAGCCAGGGAGAGGATCGCGTTCCGAAGGGCCTCCGCCGCTTGCGCCCGCAGAGGCGCGGCCGTGCGCTCGGCAACGGTCGGTACCGACCAGGTTGAGTTGTTCTTGCTCCGAGCCACCGGCCGATCATACCGTCCGTCAGGATTCGCCCCGGATGCTCGGCGGGGAGCCCCGCCTCGCCGGCGCTCCCCGCCCGGGCCCGGTTCACCCGAGGTAGGCATCGATCAACGCCCGTCCCTCGCCGCCCACCGACGCGGCCACGTCCTCCTCGACGATCCGCCCGCCGGACAGGACGTAGATCCGATCGCAGACCTGCAGCGCCAGGTCGACGCGTTGCTCGACGAGCAGGATCGAGCGGCCCGCCTCGCGCAGCGCGGCCAGCCCCGCCGCCATCGCGTCGATCGCCAGCGGCGCCAGTCCCAGCGACGGCTCGTCCAGCAGCATCACCGCCGGATCGCTCATCATCATCCGTCCGATCGCCACCATCTGCTGCTCGCCGCCGGACAGCGCCGACGCCGGCCGGGACCGGTACCGCTCGACCACCGGGAACAGCGCGAAAACCTCGTGCATCAGCGCGTCGACGCGACGCCGGTCGCGGCGCAGATGCAGCCCGCCCAGGCGGAGGTTGTCCTCCACGGTCTGGTCGAGGAAGAGTCGCCGTCCTTCCGGAACCAGCCCGATCAGGCCGCGCGCGATCCGGTGGGTGGGGTAGGAGGTGATGTCGGTTCCGTTCACCTCCACCGTTCCGCGCCGGTGCGAGACCAGGTTGAGCAGCGCGCGGAGCGCCGTCGTCTTCCCGGCGCCGTTCGGGCCCAGCAGGGCGACCGCCTCCCCGGGCTGCACCTCCAGGTCGATCCCGTGCAGGACGTCGAAGCGCCCGTACCCCCCGCTGAGGCCGGTGGTTCGCAGAGCCGGAGTGTTCATTGGCCTAGGTACACCTCTCGCACTCGGCTGTCGTTGCGGACCTCGGCGGCGCTGCCGGTCGTGATCAGCTGGCCGGCGGCCAGCACCGTCACTTCGTCGCACAGCCGGAAGATGAACTTGGTCTGGTGCTCGACGACGATCACCGTGACACCGGCGTCGCGGAGCCGGTCGAGGATCCCGGCCACGTGCTCGACCTCACCGGCCGAGAGACCGGCGAGCGGCTCGTCGAGCAGCAGGACGGAGGGCCGGGCGACGGTGGCCGCCGCGAACTGCGTCAGCATCTCGATGCCGTGCGGTGCGTCGGCGACCCGCGCCACCCCCCAGCGCGGGGCCAGCCCCAGCTCGCCGAGGGCCTGGTCGGCCTGCTCGTGGATCCGCCGATCGGTCCGGCGGGAGCCCGGCAGCACCGGCCAGAGCGGTGCCCGGCCGAGCAGCCGCGGGGTCGTGCTGTACGTCCCGATGCCGACGTTCTGCCGGGCGGCCAGCTCGCGCACCAGCACCGGGGTCTGGAACGTCCGGGACAGGCCGCGGCCGGCGCGGGCCGCGGCCGGACGGTCGTCGATCCGTTCGCCGACCGCGGAGATCGTGCCCGCGTCCGGTCGCAGCTGTCCGCTGATCAGGTTGACCAGCGTGCTCTTCCCCGACCCGTTCGGACCGATCAGGCCGTGGATGGTTCCCCGCCGTACGGTCATGTCGACGTCGTCCAGCGCCCGGACGCCCTTGGTGTAGCTGAACGTCACACCCCGGACGGCCAGCGCCGGCTCGTCGGACGCCGGGATCTCGCGTGGCCCCAGCACGGCCGGCGTGACGTCCGGCACCGCGACCGGCGGGCGGAAACGGCGGGCCAGCTGGCCCGACAATCCGACCACACCCTGCGGCAGGAACACGATGACCAGCAGGAAGACCAGGCCGAACAAGGCTTCCTGCTGGAACGGGTCGATCGCGACGACGACCGGGAACGCGCTGACGAAAACCGCTCCGAGAAGCGGGCCGATCCGCGTGTTGATCCCGCCCAGGATCACCATGACCAGAATGTTCACCGAGACGTTCCAGGTGAACTGGCCCGGCGAGACGAATCCGAGGAACGAGAACACCCAGCCCGCGACCCCGGCCAGCGCCGACGAGAGGCCGAACACCAGCACCTTGACCACTGACGTCCGCACTCCGGCGGCGGCCGCGAACGGTTCGGCGTCACGGATCGCGAGCAGCACCGGATACATCGGCGAGCTGCGGATGCTCCAGACGATCGCCACGGTGGCCAGCAGCGCGAGCCCGGCGGCCCAGGCCACGGACGAACCGAGGCCGGACAGCGACAGCGGGAAGTCCGGGAACGTCGGCCCGGGGAGGCCCTGCAGACCGCCGGTGAAGTCCAGGTCGCTCAGCAGGACGCCCACGACCAGCGTGAAGATGAACGTGGTGATCGCGAAGTAGAGGCCGCTGACGCGCAGCGAGAGCGAGCCGAGCAAGATACCGACCAGCCCGACCCCGACGATCACCAGCGGCAGCAGCAGGAAGACGTTCGTGCCGAAGTGGCTGTTCAGCAGCGTCGTCGTGTACGCACCGAGGGCGAACAGGCCGGCGTGGCCGAGCGAGTACAACCCGGTGACGCCGGCCGCGAGGTCGAGGCTGACCGCGAGGATGCAGAACACCGCGGCGGTGAGCGCCACGTTCTGCCAGTAGTAGGAGCCGCGCGCGACGCCGAGGATCGCGACCAGCGCCAGCACGAGCAGCACGGGTGACCGGAACCTCATGCCACCACCCGCTTCCCGGCCAGAGTCACGGTGAAGAGCCCGTTGGGCGCCACCAGCAGCACGAGGATCACGACGACGAACGGGAACCAGTCCGACGCCTGCGAGTTGATGTACGTGTTCGCCCCGACCGAGAGGACGCCCAGCAGCAGCCCGCCGCCCAGCGCCGCCGACGGCCGCTGGATCCCGCCCAGCATCAGCGCGACGAACCCGAAGATGCCGTACGTGCCGCCGAGATACGGGTTGGCGTAGGTGATCGGGCCGACCAGCACCCCGGCCACCCCGGCCAGCAGGCCGCCGAGCGCGAACGCCCCGACCGCGTACCCGGTCACCCGGGCACCGATCGCCCGGGCGGTGTCCGGGTCGCTGGAGATCGCCATCGCGACCTTGCCCAGGAGCGTGCGCCGCCGGACCAGTTCGAAACCGGCCACGGCGAGCACGGCGCAGCCGATCGCGATCAACTCCTGGCCGGAGATCGAGGCCCCCAGCAGGTGGACGACGTGGTGGTGCAGCAGCACCGGGAAACTGCGTGACGTCGGCCCCCAGATCATCGCGGCCACCGACTCCAGCACGATCGCCACGCCCAGCGTGCTCACCAGCCAGGCGAAACTGAACCGGTCGAAGCGCAGCACCGGCCGCACCGCCCCGAAGTACACGAGCACGCCCAGCCCGGTCGACGCCACGAGCCCGACGACGATCGCCAGCACCGACGGGAGCCCGGCCGAGGCCAGCGCCCCGGTCACCATGACCGCGGCCATGAGCAGCTGGCCGGTGGCGAAGTTGATCACCCGCGTCACCGAGAACACGAGCGCGAACCCCATCGCCACCAGGCCGTAGATCGCTCCGATGGCCAGGCCGCTGAAGAGGACCTGAATCATGCCGCCGGCACCCAGGCCTTCGACTTCGCGTCGAACTTCACCACGGTCAGCTGGTCGGCGTTGATCGTCGTGTGCTGCTTCTCGGTGAACGTCAGCTTGCCGGTCAGCCCGTCGAAGTCGGTGATCTTGTTCAGCTGGTCCCGGATCGCCTGCGGCTTGGTCGACTTCCCGGCCTCGATCGCCTGCTTCAGGATGTAGACCGCGTCGTAGCTGAGCTCGGCGAACGGCGTCGACGCGACCCCGTACTTCGCCTTGTAGTCGGCCTGGAACTTCGCGAGGCGGGGGCTCGGCGTGACGTCGGTGGTCAGCAGCGCGGAGACCATGCCGTCGCCCTGGGTCTTGGCCAGGTCGCCGAACGTCGCGTCGGCCGAGGTCTCGTCGTTGCCGAGCACGGTGAACTTGGCGCCGAGCGCGTTGGCCTCCTGCATGAACGAGGCCTGGTCCTGCGGGGTCAGCCAGACGTCGACGCAGTCGATGCCGGCCGAGCGGATCTTCTCGATCTCGGATTTCAGGCCGACGGTGGCGCCGGTGGACCAGTTCTCGGTCACGGCCGAGATCAGGTCGATCTTCTTGCCCTGCTTCTCGTACTCCTGCTCGAAGCCGGCCCGGCCGCCCTTCCCGTAGTCGCTCGGGTCGTGGACGATCGCCAGTTTCTGGCAGTTCTTGATCGCGTAGTCGGCCAGCGCGCCGCCCCAGGCGAACGTGTTGAGGCTGGTGCTGAACGCCCAGGCGTGCGGGTCCTTGTCGGGCCCGTCGGGGTAGATGGTGAGGCCGCCGTCGTCCACGGCGCCGAGCACCGGGATCTTCTTCTGGTCGGCCAGGCTCGCGGTGGTCGGGCCGGTGTCGGGCGAGCCGACGATCGCCACCGCGCCCTTGCTGAGCAACTTGTTGAAGAGCTGGCTGGACGTGGTCGCGCTGGCGCCGTCGTCGTACCCCTCGAAGACGACCTTCTTGCCGTCGATGCCGCCCTTGGCGTTGATCTCGGCGACCGCCATCTTGGTCGCGTTGAAGACCGCCTGGCCGGTGCTGCCGTAGGCGCCGGTCGTCCCGGCGATCGCTCCGAGCAGGATCGAATCCGAGCTCGAGCCGCTGCCGGAGCCGCAACCCGCCGCCGCCAGCACGGAACACAGGGCGGCTGCTAACACAGTGCGTTTCATGGAGGCACCCGTCCGGTGGAGGACGCCTTCGTCGCATCCACCTGTCAGTTCGTAAGACCGTATGACAATCTGGCCGGGACTATCGCCTCGATGTGAACAAGTTGTCAAGAGCCCCAGGTGAATCGCTGCGCCCTCTTGTTCACTTTGTATGACGGTCATATAGTCCAGCGACATTAGGCAGGTTCGGGCGCAAGGAGGCAACGGTGTCGAGCGTCAAATCGGTGTGGTCGGTCAAGTACGGCGGCCGGATCGTCCGCAAAGCGGACGTCTTCCACGACTACGCGCAGTACGGGCTGCCCGACGGCGACCTGGACATGCACTACAACTTCTGGGTGATCCGTACTAATGATGGCAAAATAATTCTGCAAGACACCGGTTACGACATTCCGAAGAAGGACTGGCTGGGCGAGATCAGCGAGACGCCGACGCCGGAGGGCCTGGCGCTGATCGGCGTCGACCCGGCCGAGGTCGCGATGGTGCTGTGCAGCCACTTCCACTACGACCACATCGGCTACCTGGGCCTGTTCACGAACGCTCAGGTCGTCGCCGGTCAGCGCGAGTGGGACTACTGGATCGGCAAGCTCGAGGCGAACCAGCTCGAGGGCGAGTTCTCCACCGCCGACGACCTGGCCGCGGTGATCGCGGCCAAAGAGGACGGCCGGCTCCGGCTCGTCGCCGAGGAGACCGAGGTCGCCCCGGGCATCACCGTCTACCCGATCGGTGGCCACTGCCCGGGTGAGCTGCTGACCCGCATCGAGACCGCATCGGGCGGGCTGATCCTCGCGATCGACGCGGCACACTTCTACGAGCAGGTCGAGCACGAGTGGCCGTTCTTCGCGTTCACCGACCTGCACGAGATGCAGGACGGCCTCGCGTTCATCAACCGGCTGGCCCGGGAGACCGGGGCCACGGTGATTCCCGGTCACGACGCCCGGACCCGGGACCGTTACCCGGCCGTCGAGGGCCCGGCCGGCGCGATCGCCACCGTCCTGGCGTGAGCGACGCGCTCTGGCAGGTGACGATCGCCAAGTACGGCCGGCGCGCCACGGTCCGCAGCGACGTCTACCTGAACCACCACCTGTACGGCGAGCCCGACGGTCCGATCGGCATGGACTACTTCGTCTGGGTGATCCGCAACGCGCGGCGGACGATCCTGGTCGACACCGGCTTCTCCGCGCACGGTGGTGCGGTCCGCGGGCGGGACACCGTGCAGACCCCGGACGAACTGTTCGAGCGTCTGGACGTGGGTGAGCAGCCCACCGTGCTGATCACCCACGCGCACTACGACCACATCGGAAACCTCGACCGGTTCCCCGGCGCGCCGGTGGTGCTGGCCCGCCGGGAGTTCGAGTTCTGGACGGGGCCGCTGCGGCGCAAACCGCTCTTCCACCACTCGGTGGAGGAGACCGAGCTCGATCACCTGGCCCGGGTGGTGGCCGACGGCCGGGCGACGCTGTTCGACGGCGCGTACCAGGTCGCGCCGGGCGTCGAACTGCTCGAAGTCGGCGGGCACACCCCGGGCCAGAGCGTGGTCACGGTCGCCACGAGCGCCGGGCCGGTGCTGCTGGCCAGCGACGCGGTGCACTACTACGAGGAATACGAGCGGGAGATGCCGTTCACGTCGGTGGCCGACCTGGTTGGCATGTACACCGCCTTCGGCCGGATCCGGTCGCTGGTGGACGCCGGGGAAGTGGAGCACGTCGTCGCCGGGCACGACCCGTCGACGCTCGCCCGCTTCGGCGCCGGGCCGGACGCGCTGACGGCGACGATCGGGGAGCTGCCATGAGGAAGGACGAACAGTGAAGATCGGTTTCATCGGCCTCGGGAACATGGGCGGCCGGATGACCGCCTGCCTGGTCCGGGCCGGCCGGGAGGTGGTCGGTTTCGACGTGCGCGACGGGCTGGCGCAGAGCGTCGGCGCGACTCCGGCCGCGTCGCCCGCCGGCGTGATGGACGGCGCCGACGTGGTGCTGCTGTCGCTGCCCGACAGCACGGTCGTCGAGAGCGTGGTGCTGGGGGAGTCCGGAATCCTGGCCCGGGCCCGGAAAGGCCAGGTCGTGGTCGACCTGAGCACGGCCGAACCCTCGTCGACCGAGCGCCTGGAGGAACTTTTCCGCGCGCAGGGCGTCGCCTATCTGGACGCCGGGATCTCGGGCGGTGCCGCAGCCGCGGACCAGGGCCGGCTGACGCTGATGGTGGGCGGGAGCGCGGAGGCGCTCGAGACCGTCCGCCCGGTGCTGGACGACTTCTCGGCCAAGGTCTTCCACATCGGATCCAGCGGCGCCGGGCACGCGACCAAGCTGCTGAACAACTTCCTCAACGCGGTTGCGCTCGCCGCCACCGCGGAAGTGATGGTGGCCGCGCGGAAGGCCGGCCTGGACCTGGAGACCGTGCTGGAGGTCTTCAACGCGAGCTCGGGCGTCAATTTCGCGACGCTCAACCGGTTCCCGAAGAT
The DNA here is from genome assembly GCF_044454545.1 of Cryptosporangium sp. NPDC051539. NCBI lineage: Bacteria > Bacillati > Actinomycetota > Actinomycetes > Cryptosporangiales > Cryptosporangiaceae > Cryptosporangium > Cryptosporangium sp. NPDC051539. The sequence continues at coordinate 695,844 of NZ_JBITDV010000002.1, forward strand.
CATCCACGGCGACTACCTCAAGGGCGGCCTGACCAACACGCTGATGATGAAGGACGTCACTCTCTACGCCGACTACGTCAGCCGGCTCGGCGTCGCCAGCCTGAACGTCGCCGGACCGCTGGCCAGCTTCGGCCTGGCCCGCCAGCTGGGGTACGCCGACGAGATCAGCAACACGGTCGTCGACGCGATCGGCGACATCTCCGGCGGCGTGCGGCTCTCCGATCCCGAGGGAACACAGTGATCATCGTTCCGCCGGCCGAACAGGCCGGCACCGCAGGCAAGCGCGGTTCGCAGTTCTCCGGCGACGCTTTTCCGTACCTGACGATGTCCGCGGACGGCGTCACGATCAACACGGTCAGCTTCACCCCGGGAGCCCGGACGTTCTGGCACTCGCACGAGTCCGGTCAGATCCTGCAGGTGCTGGCCGGACGAGGTCTGATCCAGGCCGACGGCGAGCCGATCCAGGTGATCAGGACCGGCGATGTGATCTGGACGCCGCCCGGCGAGACGCACTGGCACGGGGCCGCGCCGAACTCGTTCCTGACCCACGTGGCGATCTCGCTGGGCACGACCGCCTGGGCCGCCGCAGTTCCCGACGCGGAGTACCGCGACCCGACCGAGCAATAGGAGCACGTTGATGACCGAGACCCCGTTGAACAGCGAGACCTACGAGAAGGGGCTGGGCATCCGTCGTGCCGTGCTCGGCACCGAGCACGTGAACCGCTCGCTGGAGCAGGCGAGCGACTTCACCCGTCCGGTGCAGGACCTGGTGACCGAGTACTGCTGGGGCGCGGTCTGGGGCCGGCCGGGGCTGGAACGCAAGACACGCAGCCTGCTCAACCTGGCCATGCTCACCGCGCTCAACCGCAACCACGAACTGGCCGTGCACGTCCGGGGTGCGATCGGCAACGGCGCGACCGTCGAGGAGATCCAGGAGGTGTTGCTCCAGGCCGCGGTGTACGTCGGGGTACCGGCCGCGCTGGAGTCGTTCCGGGTCGCCGAGCGGGTGCTCGCCGAGATGGACGCGGCCGATGAGTGAGATCCGGACGGTCGGCTTCGTCGGGCTGGGGAACATGGGCCTGCCGATGGTGACCCGGCTGGTCTCGGCCGGCTTCGCCGTCCGGGCCTACGACCGCTCGGGGTCGGCGGTGGCCAGGGCCGAGGAAGCCGGTGCGACCGGGGTGGAGAGCGCCGCGGCGGCCGCCGACGGTGCGGAGGCCGTCGTGCTGATGCTCCCGGATTCAGCCGTCGTCTCCGCCGTCGTGCGGCTTCTGGCCGACGCTCTGCAGCCGGGCGCCCTCGTCGTCGATTGCAGTTCCAGCGAGCCGCTCGTGACCCGGGCGCTGGCGGAGGAATTGGCCAGCCACGGCGTCCGGATGATCGACGCCCCGGTGTCCGGCGGGGTCAAGGGCGCCGAGAAGGGCTCGCTCACCGTGATGGTCGGTGGCGCCGACGAGGACGTCGCCGCGGCCACCCCGGTGCTGACGGTCTTCGGCCGGGTCGTGCACGCGGGTCCGGTCGGTTCGGGTGACGCGGTCAAGGCGCTGAACAACCTGCTCTCGGCCACCCACCTGCTCGTCACCAGCGAAGCGATCCTGGCCGGGCAGCGGTTCGGGCTGAAGCCCGAGGTCATGCTGTCGGTGTTCAACGGTTCCAGCGGGCGCAGCGGATCCACCGAGAACAAGTGGCCGAACTTCATCCTCCCGGGCACCTACGACTCGGGCTTCGGCCTGCGGTTGATGCTCAAGGACATGCGGATCGCGGTGGGCCTGGCCGAGCAGACCGGCCGCCCGGCGCGGCTCGGCGCGGACGCGGTCGCGCTCTGGGCCGAAGCGGCCGACGCGTTGGAGGCGAGCGCGGACCACACCGAGATCGCCCGCTGGCTCGGGGAGGACTCGTGACGACCGGCCCGGAGTGGGACCGCGTCCGTCGTCTGGACCCGGAGTTCCACGACGCCTGCGTGCGGTTCGCCGACGTGCCGCGCAAGGGTGGGCATCTCGACCCCAAAGTGCGCGCGTTCGTCCACATCGTCGTCGATGCAGCGGTCACGCACCTGCACGAGCCGGGCGTGCGGCAGCACGTCGCTGCCGCGCTGGCCGCCGGAGCCTCGAAAGCCGAGGTCATGGAGGTGCTCGAATGCACCGCGACGCTCAGCATCCACGCGATGAACGTCGGCATCCCGGTCTTGCTGGAGGTACTCGAAGAGCGCGGTGAGCGGACCGGACCGGCGCCACTGGACGCACGGCAGGAGGCGCTCAAGGCCGACTTCACCGCCCGCCGCGGCTACTGGAACCCCACCTGGGACGAGATGCTCGAGGTGGCGCCGGACCTCTTCGAGGCGTACACCGACTTCTCGTCGGTGCCCTGGAACCACGGTCACCTCTCGCCGATGGTCAAGGAGCTGCTCTACATCGCGTTCGACACCTCGGCGACGCATCTCTATCGGGTCGGGCTGAAGCTGCACATCGAGAACGCGCTCGGCTACGGCGCCACCCCGCAGCAGATCATCGAGGTGATGGAGATCGCCACGCTGATCGGCATGCAGTCGGTGACGCTCGGAGCCGCCTTCCTGGACAGTTAGTTCCCGGGCCTGGAGGTCAGGTGCGCTTCGCCAGTTCCTCGGCGAGGACGGGTGCCGCGACGGCGACCGATTTGATGCCGATCAGGCTCGAGAGCTCCATGACCTCCAGGATCTCCCCGACGCTCGCGCCGTGGTTCAGCGCGTTCCGGATGTGCAGCTTGGTGCCCGGGACGTAGAGGTGCGTGGCGGCGATGTCGTAGGAGATGTAGATCAGTTCCTTCTCCGCAGGCGTGAGCGGACCGGTCTTCCACGGCGTGGTGGAGAACCGGGTGTAGGCCTCGAACATCTCCGGGTCGAGCTCGAGCATCTCGTTCCAGAAGTCGTGCCAGTACCCGCGCTCGCGGGTGAACCAGGCCTTGAGCTCCTCCTGGTGCTCGGTCAGCGGCGCCGGGCCGGTACGCCCCCGCTCCTCGAGCACCTCGACCAGCAGCGGGACGCCGATGTTCATCGCGTGGATCCCGACCGTGGCGGTCAGCTCCAGCACCTCGAGGACCTCGGCCGGAGTGGCCCCGAGGTCCAGGGCGCGGCGGACGTGCCCGGCCACGCCGCCGGCATCCAGATGGGTGGCGGCCGAGTCGACGGCGAGCCGGACGAGAGCCCGGAACTTCTCCGTGAGCAGGCCTTTGCGCACCGGAACCTCGGCCATGGCGGTGTAGGCGGCCACGAAGTCCGGATCGATCGCGAGCACGGTTTCCCAGTACTCCGGCCACTCCCCGTGCACAGCGGTGAACTGCGCTTTGATCTCGTCCTCGGTGGCCACGGCGCCGCCCTCCCGCTCACAGGGTTATTGTCATACCGTAATCCAAGAACCCGTTGAATGGTGGCCCGGCCCGGCGCGAGAGTTACCCTCCTGCTCGATGGACGTTCCCGAGGGCTTCAGCCCCACCTTCATCCTGGTCCTCAACCTGCTGGGGACGTTCGTGTTCGGCCTCAGCGGTGGGCTGGCGGCCGTGCGAGCGCGCCTCGACCTCGTCGGCGTGGTAGTGCTCGCGGCGGTCGTCGGGCTGGCCGGAGGCATCGCCAGGGACGTCCTGATCGGTGCGCCGCCGGCCACGTTCCGGGACTGGCGCTACCTCGCGGCCGCCGCGGCCGCCGGCGCGGTCTGCTTCTTCGCCGGACGGGTCCTCGAGCGCGTCGAACGCAGCGTGATGTTCTTCGACGCCCTGGGCCTCGGCCTGTTCGCGGTGACCGGCGCGACCAAGGCGCTGCGTTTCGGGCTGGGGCCGGTGCAGGCCATCCTGCTCGGCGCGATCACCGGGGTGGGCGGGGGAGTGCTCCGCGACGTCATGCTGCGGGAGGTCCCGACCGTGCTGCGCGAGGGCCTGTACGCGGTACCCGCGCTGATCGGGGCCACCGTCCTCGTCGTCACGCAGCGGGCCGGTGGCACGAGCCCGGTCTTCCCGGTGCTGGGTGCGCTGCTGTGCATCGCGGTGCGACTCGTGGGCGTGAAGTACCGGATCAACGCACCCCGGCCCCGCGACCCCACCGACCGGCCCGGGCCGGGCTGACCTCAGAGATTCAGGAACGAGTCGACGCCGATCGTCTTGAGCACCTCGGCCCGGGTCTCGGGGCACTCGGCCTTGGTGCCCGCCTCCATCGCGTCGCGGTCCGGGATTCCCGACTTCGAGTTCTTGTCGTACCAGTCGGCGATGTCGCTCGTCGCCTGGGCCAGTGCGCCGACTTCCGATCCGACGGCCTTCCACCCCGGTAGCGCGCCCTTCAGATACGCGCACAGCGCGGCCGGGTCGACGTCGCCGCCACTCCCGGAGGTGGCGGTGGCGGAGGCGGTGGTTCCGGTGGTGGTCGGGGCCACCGAGGGGGCCGGGTCGTCGGTGCTCCCGGTACTGCATCCGGCCAGCACCAACGCGGCCGCGACGGGTAGTAACAGGATTCTGATGCGCATGGCCGTCATCTGAACACGAATTACACGTCAGAAGGGTGGGGGTCGGCCGTACTCGGGGCGGATCAGGCCGCTCTCGTAGGCGGCGATCACCAACTGGGCCCGGTCGCGGGCCTCGAGTTTCGTGAGCAGGCGACTGACGTGCGTCTTGGCGGTCAGCGGGCTGATCGTCAGCGCCTCGGCGATCTCCTGATTGGTCAGCCCGCCGCCGACCAGCGTCAGTACCTCCTGCTCGCGGGCGGTGAGTCCGGCCAGGTCCTGGGGGCGGGCCACGCTCTCCGGCCGGGTCAGGAACCGCCGGACCAGCAGCGTCGTGGCGGACGGCGAGAGCAGCGACTCACCCGCCGCCACCGTCCGGATCCCGTCCAGCAGCACCGCCGGCTTGGTGTTCTTGGCGAGGAAGCCACTGGCTCCGGCGCGGAGCGCGGCGACCACGTTCTCGTCGTGCCCGAACGTGGTCAGCACCAGCACGCGGACGCCGGTCAGCTCCGGATCGGCCACGATGGCTCTGGTGGCCTCGATCCCGTCCTGGTCCGGCATCCGGATGTCCATCACGACGACGTCCGGCCGCTCGCGCCGGGCCAGCGCGACCGCCTCCCGGCCGGTGCCCGCCTCGCCGGCCACGGTCATGTCGGCGGCGGTGCCCACCAGCAGCGCGAACGCCCCGCGGACCAGGTCCTGGTCGTCGGCGAGCAGCACCCGGATCATGCGGGCACCGGCAGTACCGCTTCCACGGTGAACCCGTCCGGCCCGGCCGACGCCCGCAGCGTCCCGCCCACCGAATGCGCCCGTTCGGTCATCCCGACGATCCCGTGACCGGACCCGCCCGCGGTACCTCCGGAACCGTCGTCGCTGACCCGTACCCGCACCGCGTCCGGCGCGTACTCCACCACCACCCGCACCTGCCGGGCCCCGGCGTGACGCACCACGTTCGTCAGCGATTCCTGGACGATCCGGTACGCCGCGACCTCGTGCGCCGGCGGGAGCGCCACCGGCTCGCCGACGATCTCCAGCGTCGCCTCCGGCCCGGGCCCGCGTACCGCCTCGACCAGCGCCGAGATCCGGCTCACGGCGGGCACCCCGTCCACGAGCGCGGGATCGTCGCCGCGCAGCACGTCCAGGATCCCGGCCACCTCCGCCATCCCGGCCCCACCGGCCTCCGCGATGCCGTCCAGCGACGTCCGCACCGCCGCCAGCGTCGCCGCGTCCGGCTCCGGCGCGGCCGCGAGCAGATGCGCGGCCACGCCGGACTGGACGGTGATCTGGGCCAGGCTGTGCGCGAGGACGTCGTGCAGGTCGCGGGCGATCCGGACCCGTTCCTCGGCGGCTCGCCGCAGCATCGCCTGCTCCCGGGCGTACGCGGCCCGGGCGTCCCGCTCGGCGACCTCGGCCCGGTAGGCCCGGTGCACCCGCACCGCCTCGCCGAGCGTGAACGCCACCGCCACCCAGACCAGCGCGTCGACCAGCGCCGGGATCGGGCCCTCCGGCTCGGTGCCCACCACCACGAGCACGATCAGCACCCCGAGCCCGACGCCGGTCAGGACGCTGCGCCGGCGACTGCCGGTCACGGCGACCGAGTAGACCGCGACGAGGACGCCCAGCACCGGCGGCTGAACCGGGTAGTCGCGCAGCTGGAACGTGACGATTCCGACCACGTTGACCGCCAGCGCTGCCAGCGGCCACGGCCGCCGGATCAGCACCGCCGCGCTGGTCAGCACCACGATCGTGATCGCGACCGGGTCCGGGGACCAGTGCGACTTCTCGCTGAAGTACGCGGCCAGCGTCAGCCCGCACACCGCGAGCGCGAGCGCCACGTCCCGGACCATCCGCACCATCGGATTATCGTCGATCGTCCACGAGCGGAGCGGCGACGGCGACCCGCGCGGGCCACCAGATCCGCGGGCCCGCGAGCAACACCACCGCCGGCACCAGGACCGACCGCACCAGGAACGTGTCGAGCAGGACGCCGAACGCGACCAGCACGCCCAGCTCGACCATGAACACCAGCGGTAGCGTTCCGAGCACCGCGAACGTGGCCGCGAGCACCAGACCGGCCGACGTGATCACGCCTCCGGTGCCCGCCAGCGCGTGCTGGATGCCCAGCGGAGTTCCCCGCACCGCCGATTCCTCGCGGGCCCGCGTCATCAGGAAGATCGTGTAGTCGACGCCGAGCGCCACCAGGAACAGGAAACCGAGCAGCGGCACCGTCGCCTCGCGTCCGCCGAAGTGGAAGAAGTGAGCGAACGCGAACGAGGCCCCGCCCAGCGCGGCGGCGTACGACAGGACGACGCTCGCGACGAGCACCACCGGCGCGACCACCGCCCGCAGCAGCAGGCCGAGGATGACCAGCACCACCGCGAGCACGAGCGGGATCACCACCCGTTCGTCGCGGGCCGCGGCGTCGTCGGTGTCGCGGTCCTCGGCCGCGGCACCGCCGACGGCGGCGTGCGGATCCTGCCGGTGCACGACCGCGCGGACCCGCCCGACCGCGGCCGACTCGCCGTCCGACCCGGCCGCCGCGGACGGGAACGCCAGCACCTCGGCGCGCCCGCCCCCGGTCGCGCCGGGCACCACGCGGACGATCCCCGGTGTCGTCCGGAGCGCGGCGATGACCTCGGCGGCGGCGTCCGGCGTGGTCAGGACGGACAGCGGACGCCCGGCCCGGTCCGGGAAGTGCGCCGCGAGGAGCGCGTACCCGGACACCGACTCGGGCCGCTGCGTGAACCGGTCGGCCTCGGTCAGCGGACCGAGGCTCGTCACCAGTCCGGCCGCGAGCACGCCGAGCAGCACGGTCGAACCGACGGCGGCCGGCACCGGGCGGCGGGCCAGCCCGCGGCCGAGCGCGGTCCAGCGCCGCGCCTGCGGCACCGGCGTGCCGGGCGCCGGGATCCGCGGCCAGAACACCCGGCGGCCGAGCAGCACGAGCAGGGCGGGGAACAGCGTGGACATCGCCAGCAGCGCGCTCAGCACCCCGGCCACGCCGACCGGCCCCAGGCCCCGGGTGTTGTTGAGGTCGGCGGCCAGCAGGCAGAGCAGCCCGGCGGACACCGTGGCGGCCGACGCGATCACCGCAGGCAGCGTGCGCCGCAGCGCCGCGCCCATCGCCGCGGACACCCGCTCGTGCCGCCCGAGTTCCTCGCGGTACCGGGCGACCAGCAGCAACGCGTAGTCGGTGGCCACCCCGAACACCAGCACGGTGAGGATTCCCGCGCTCTGCTGGTTCACGGTCACGCCCGCGGTGCGCGCCAGCACGTCCACCACCGCACGGGAGAGCAGCGCCGCCGCGCCGACCGACACCAGCGGGACCAGCCAGAGCACCGGGCTGCGGTAGGTCAGGATCAGCAGGGCCGCCACCACCAGGCCGGTGATCAGCAGCAACGTCCCGTCGATCCCGTCGAACACCGCGTCCAGGTCGGCACCGAGCGCGGCCGGTCCGGTGACCGCCACGGTCAGGCCGGCCGGACGGTCGTCCACCGCGGCGCGGGCCGCCGCCACGACGCCGTCACCCTTCCGGTCGATCGGCACGGACAGCGCCATCGCGGTTCCGTCCTTCGAGATCTGGACGGTCGGGGGCGAGCCGGCCGCGCTCGAGAACTGGGCGGTGAGCGTCGCGAGGTGCCGCCCGGCGGCCGCCCGGTCGGCGGCGGTGACGCCACCGGACCGGTGGTAGACGACCTGGAGGTCCTCGTCCGGCGGATCCGGCAGGCTGTCCTTCCAGGCGGCGACCTCGGTCGACTCGGCGCTCGACGGCAGGTAGTCGGTCGCGCGGTCGACGGTCACCGTGCCGAGGTGCGACGCGAGCGGCCACACCGCGGCCAGCAGCGCGATCCAGAGCACCACGACGGCCCAGGGCCGGTAGCGGTCGGCGATTTTCACGGGTTCTCCCGGTCGGAACGGAAACGCGGACGCACCGAAGCGTCGCGTCCGGACCGGGGCCGGGTCGTCGGCGTGCAGTGGGCAGTCGGGCGTACTCCCGCCGGAGTACGCCCGACCGGCGTCAGCCCGGGAGACCACCCACCGCGGCGTGGGCGGGGAGGCGCGTGGTGACCGTCGTACCGGTCGGGGCCGACCGCACCTCGCACTCGCCGCCCAGCTCCGCGGCCCGCTCGGTCATCGAGGTCAGGCCGATCCCGGACCCGGTGCGGCGCGGATCGATGCCGGTGCCGTTGTCGGCGACGGTCAGGATCAGCTCGTCGACGTCGACGGTCAGCCTCAGCACCGCCCTGGTCGCGGCCGCGTGCCGGACGGTGTTGGCCAGTGCCTCGGCCGCGATCCGATAGATCGCCAGCTCCGCGAGCGGCGACAGCGGCCCCGATTCGTCCGGCAAATCGGCACGGACCCGCAGCGACGGGGTGGTGTACCGGTCCGCGAGGTCCGCGAGGGCCGCGCGCAGGCCGAGCCGGTCGAGAGCCGGCGGCCGCAGGTCGTCGGTGATCCGGCGCATCTCGGTCAGCACGTCGCGCAAGTCGTCCGAGGCACCGGCCAGCAGCGGCCGGACCGGGACCTCCGGGGGGAGCAACGCGACGGCGGCCTCGATCCGCAGCCGGACCGCGGCCAGCGCCGAGCCGATCCCGTCGTGCACGTCCCGGCGCAACCGGCTGCGCTCCTCCTCGCGCACGGTGACGAGCCGGGCCCGGCTGCTCGCGAGCTCCTCCTCCAGCAGCACCGCGGCCACCGCCGTGGCGGCCAGATCGGCCAGCGGCCGCAGCGCCGCGTGGTCGAGTTCGTCCAGGGTGGCCTGCCCGGAGCGGGGCATCACCAGCAGCACGCCGACCAGCCGTCCGTCGTGGCGCAGGTCGAGCGCCTCGGCCCGGCCGGGCGTGAGGTCGCCGACGGCGGCCAGCTCCCGGACGCCGTTCGCGACCGTGACGCGCAGCGCGGCACCGGGCAGCCGCAGGGCGTTCACGACGACCTGGCAGACGGCGTTCGGCACCTGGTTCGCGCTGGTGCCGTCGCGGACCCGCGCGGCCAGTTCCCGGGCGAGCTGGTAGGGCTCGGCCCGGTCGCCGTAGAGCATCCGGTCGACCCGGCGCAGCACCTGCCCGCTGACCGAGCGCAGCACCAGGCCGAGGGGTGCCGAGAGCACGGCCAGAGCGGCGAGCATCCGGGCACTGCGGCCGGGCAGCACCAGCGACATCGCGGCGGCGGCTCCGACGTAGAAGACGGCCAGCAACATCACCGGCACCGCGACGGCCAGCGTCCGCCGGGCGGCCCGGTCGAGGTCGTAGAGGCGGGTCTGCAGGACCGTGTAGCCCAGGGCCACCGGCCAGAGCGCCGCGGTCGCGACCTTCCCGGCCGCGATCCAGACCGACCAGTGGTCGTGCTGGCGAATCCCTTCCTCGAGCATCAGCAGGACGAAGGGCGGCAGGATCAGGACGATCCGGCGGCGCTGGAGACGGGTGGCGGTGCGCCACTGGGTCAGCGGGTACACGCAGATCACGGCGATCAGTCCCCAGCCGGTCACCAGCAGGAACGGCTGGATCGCCCGATCGATCGGTACCCAGCCCGGTGCGAACAGCGCGTTGCCGACCGTCGTCGTACCGGGGTGCCACGCAGGCAGGGCCAGCAGCCGGCTGATCTCCGTGGGCAGGATCACGACGGCCAGCCCGGCGGCGAGCAGCCGCGCCGGGCGACCGGCCAACCGGCCGGTGGCGAGGAACAGCGGCAGCAGCGGATAACCCCAGCGTGGCAGCTCCCACAGTGCGTACTCGGCGTAGAGCGCCACTTCGACGCCCGGCGTGACCGTGGTGACGAACCGCAGCCAGGTGTCGAGGCACGCGGCGGCGGCCAGCAGGGTCGCCGAGCACAGCAGCAACCAGCCCAGGCCCGGAGCCGTCCGGCGGGCGACGAGCAGGTAGCCGACCACGGCGACCGGTGCGCCGCCGGCCACCCACTGGACGAGCTCGATGGCGGCCACCGGGTTGCCGGGCCAGTGACCGAGGTAGACCGCGATCTCGGTCACGGTGCCCAGAACGCCGAGGGTCGCGAGGACGGACGCGATCCAGAGCCCGGGCCAGCGATTGCTCACAGTGGACACCGTAGTCAGGCGACAGAGCGTCGAATGTCGGGTTTGCGTCGGTCGGCGAGTGGGGTCGCCTGGTATGAAGGGCCCGTGCTGGAACTACGGCTGTTGGGTCCGATGGAGGCGCGCTGGCAGGGCGAACCGGTCGATCTCGGTTCGCGTAAGGCCCGTTTCGTGCTCGCGGTACTGGCGCTGGAGCCCAACCGGCAGGTCAGCGTCGATCGGCTGGTCGGTCTGTTGTGGCCGGTCCGGCCGCCGCGGACGGCCGAGCACGCGGTGCAGGTCGCGGTCTCGGCGGCCCGCGCCGCGCTGGGCCGGATCCCCAGCGGGGTGACGCTGACCCGGCAGGGCGCCGGCTACCTGCTGCGCTGCGATCCGCAGTGCGTCGACGTCCACCGGTTCCGGACGCTGCTGGCCGAAGCCCACGAGCAGAGCGACGGTCGGCGGCAGGTCGACCTGCTCGACGTGGCGCTGAGCCTGTGGCGCGGCGATCCGCTCGGCGACTGCGCGCCGGCGGAGATCCGCGGCACGCTGCTCGCGGGACTGGACGAATCCCGTCTCGCGGCGATCGAAGACCGCCTGGACGCCCGCTTGCGGCTCGGGCAGCACCGGGCGGTGCTCGACGAGCTGACCGCGCTGGTCACCCGGCACCCGCTGCGGGAACGGCTGGTCGGCCAGCTGATGCTGGCCCTCTACCGGGACGGCCGGGCCGGGCACGCGCTGGCCGCGTACCGGGAGGCCCGCGAGCGGTGGGCCGAGGAACTGGGCCTGGATCCCGGTGCGGAGCTGGCCGGCCTGCAGGCGGCGATCCTGCGTTCCGACCCGTCACTCGCCCTACCGGCCGTCGCGGCCCCACCGGCCGTGCCCCGGGTGCGGGTCCTCCTGGTCGACGACCATCCGGCCTTCCGGCTCGGCCTGCGCGCGGTCCTGGAGACCGATCCCGGCTTCGTCGTGGCCGGTGAGGCCGGCGATGTCGGCGAGGCGCTCGACCTGGCCGCCACGGCTGCGCCGGACGTCGTGGTGATGGACCTGCACCTGCCGGACCGCTCGGGTGCGGAGGCCACACGGTTGTTGCTCGCCGCGTATCCGAACCTCGCGGTCATCGTGCTGACCCTCTCCGGCTCGGACGCCGACATCGTCGCCGCGCTGCGCGCAGGCGCCCACGGTTACCTGCTCAAATCCGCCGGACGGGACGAGATCCTCAACGCGCTCCGGGGCGCCCTGCGCGGCACCGCGGTGTTCAGTGCCGAGGTCGCGGCGCGCCTCCGCGGCCTGGTCACACTCTGATCGGGTCACGCTCTGATCCGGACGCTCAGCACGGCGGCGCAGAACGCTCCGAAGCCCAGCACCGCGCACCCGACGCCGACCGGCGGCAGCAGCTCGCTGCGGTGCAGCACCGCGGCGGCCATCCAGACGCCGAGCCCGGCCACCGCGCCGAGCGCACCCGCGCCCACCGCGGCGACGACCATCGACTCGCCCCGCCGCACGCCGGCGGCGAGCGACTGCAGGTAGGCGAGAGCGAACAGGATCACCAGCACCGAGCCGCCGCCCATCAGGCTGGCGATCGGTGGCTGCACCGGCAGCAGCAGCACGTCGGTGCTGGCCGCCGGCTCGGTCCCGCCCGTCCGCACCAGGCTCAGCCGGCCGGTCAGCACGCCACCGGCGGCCCACCGCACCCACGACTCGAGCAGGACGCTGGTGTTCCACTCGCCCCGTCCGGTGGCCCGGTGCGGGTCGCTGGCCGCCCGGCCCAGGTGCCGGCCGAGCACGGAGACGTCGAGCTCGACGTGGTAGGTGCCGGGACCGGCGTCGTCCACGCGGATCGGGATCGGCTCGGAGAGGTCGACCCAGGCCGGGACGACCACGGTCGCGCCCGGCGTCAGGCTCACCGGCTGGCGGCTCGCGCGGTCGGCCGGGCGGCCCGCGCCCGGTGCCAGCACGGCCAGCGCGACCAGCAGCAGCGCGCACCCCACCGCGGCCGGCCCGGACAGGGTCCGCCGACCGAGCCGCCGCGCCGGTGCCCGCGGAACGTCCGGGGGGCGGCCGGGGACCGTGGCACTGGCCCGGGTCGGTGCCGACCGGCCCGGATCAGCCCGGTCCCAGGTCCCGGGCCTGTGCTGCGGCTGGGTCGGCCCCGCGACCGTGGGTCCTGCCGCCGTGGGGGCTGCTGCCGTGGGGGCTGCTGCCGTGGGGCCGGGCGACGTGATGCTCGCCCTCGTCCTGGCCCAGCCCGGCGGCGTCACCCGGACCGTCGGCAGCTCGGCCGGTCGCCGTGCGGTCCGGGTCATCGCCTCGGCGACCGGCTCGCCGAGCGTCACCAGCAGCCCGGAGCGGGGCAGCCATCCGCCGCCGTAGACCGTGGTGGCGGCCTCGGCCAGCGCGATACCGAACGCCTCCGCGGTCGGGTACCGGTCGGCCGGATCGGTCTCCAGTGCCCGGTACAGCACCGCGGCCAGCTCCGCGGGAACGTCCGGCCCGATCGGATCCGGTGGCCGGAGGAGCCGCTGCTCGGCCAGGAGCGTGAACTCGGCCGTCGGCCGGTGCGGAGCCCGGCCGGTCAGCAACTCGTAGAGGACGACGCCGGTCGTGTAGACGTCGGTCGACCGGCCCAGCCCCTCGCCGGTGAACTGCTCCGGGGACATGTACCGCGGAGTGCCGATGATCGTGTGCCCGTCGGTGCTGGTGACCGTACGGTCGCCGCCGAGGATCGCCGCGATTCCGAAGTCGACCACCTTCGGCCGCCCGGCCCGGTCGAACAGGATGTTGCCGGGCTTGATGTCGCGGTGCAGCACCCGTCGTCCGTGGGCGGCGTGCAGGGCGGCCAGCACGGCCAGCACGGTCCCGCAGGCTTCCGGCGCGGTCAGACCGCGCCGGTACCGCTCCTGCAGCCCGGAGTCGGAGAGACGCTCCATGACCAGCGCGCAGGCTCCGCTGGTGTGCCGGGCGTCGTAGACGCGGACGATGTGGTCGTGCTCGAGCATCGCCAGCAGCACGCCTTCGGCCGCGAACCGCGTCCGGGTGTCCGCGTCGGCGGCCCATTCCGCCGCGAGCTGCTTGATCGCCACCGGCCGGCGCAGCTCCCGGTGGACCCCGGCGTAGACGGTGCCGAACGCCCCCCGCCCGAGCTCGCCCTGGATGTCGTAGCCGGGTAGGAGCGCGGCGAGTTCGGCCCGGTCGGCCTCGTCGGCCCGGTCGGTGGGGTCTACCACCGCCGTTCCTGCGGCGGAACCCGCTCCGGGGCGCCGACGCCGGCGGGCTGCGTGCGCTCGGGGTCGGAAGCCGGTGCGGCCACGGCGGCCGGCGGCCGCGGCGGACCGGGCCGAGGGGTCGGCGTGAGGTAGCCGAGCACGAACGCGCCGGCCGCGAGCCCGATCAGATACCCGAATTCCGACGCCGTGGTCGGCGCCGTGATCCGCAGCACCGAGAGCCCGATCACCGTGGAGAGCCCGAGCCCGAATCCGGCCGGCACGAACCGCAGGCCGCGCATCGCGCGGTTGACCGGGAGCCGCCGGCGGGCCAGTGCGACCAGCACGGCCGCCCAGAGCAGGACGGTGACGACGAGCGTGCCCAGGCCGAACAGCCCGTAGGCCGAGATCACCGAGGCGTGCACGTCGGCGGTGCCCTCGACGGTGCCGATCGTGTCGCGGTCCTCGTCGACGAGCGTCAGCGAGAGGGGCAGCAGACCGGTGGCCTGGCCTTCCAGCGAGTCGACCTGGATCTCCATCGTCCACTGCCGGGTCTGCCCGGCCGGGATCGAGAGCCGGGTCGCCGCCTCGAACACGAAGAAGTCCAGGCCGAGCACGGCCCCGGACAGCCGCACCGAGCGGACGTGCAGCGTCTCGGGGGAGTCGTTGCGCACCGCGACCCGCACCGTGACGAGCCGGTCGGGGTGGATCGCGATCGGGTCGCGGAGCCGGGTGCCGTTGACGGTGGCGTCCAGCCGCACCTCGGACCGGGCCGACCGGGTGACCGTCGACCGGGCGACCGCGGCCGAGGGGACCGCACCGAGCAGCACGGCCACCGCTGCCAGGACCAGCAGGATCCGCCTGGTCATCGCTGTGCCTCCAGGTTTGCGCCGTACTGCAGGCGCACGAGCACGAATGCGGCCAGCGCGAAGAACAGCAGCAGTACGTAGGTCTGGGACGTCGAGCCGTCGGAGCTGACCTGGGCCATGCTGACGGTGGTGACGAGGATCGGGCCGCAGTCCGCGGTGACCTTGCGCTCGCCGATCCGGAAGCTGTCGAACTGCACGGTCGTGGTGAAGTTGCCCCGGGCGTCGGCGACCGTCCGTCCGATCTCGATGCCGTCGGCGGTCAGGATGACCGTGTGGCCGGGTGCGCACCCGGCGCCGCGGGCGATGACCGAGTCGCCGACCGTGACCAGGTCGGGCGCGACCAGCAGCTGACCGGCCTTCGGGGCGGGGGCCGGCGCCGACGTGTCGGCCGGATCGACGTCGGCCGGTAGCGCGACGCAGTCGCCCTGCGGCTGTTGCCGGGTGCCCGCGGGGCAGGCCGCGTACTGGCACCCGGCGCCCTGGCAGTCGGCTCCGGTGACCAGGGCACCCGGGTCGGTCGCCCCGCCGGGGGCTCCGGGCTGTACCGGCGTGACCGGCTTGCCCGGCGCGGCCGGCGCTCCGGGGCCGGCGGGCGTGCCGGGATCAGCGGGCGTGCCGGGATCAGCGGGTGCGCCGGGGTCGGCCGGTGTGCCCGGGTTTGCTGGCGTGCCCGGGTTTGCCGGTGTGCCGGGATCAGCGGGTGTGCCCGGGTCTGCCGGCGTGCCCGGGTCTGCGGGTGTGCCGGGGTCTGCGGGTGTGCCCGGGTTCGCCGGGGTTCCCGGGTCGGCGGGGGTCACGGGTGGGACCGGGACCTGCGGAGGCATGCAGCGCCCGGCCTCGTCCCGGACCGTTCCGGCCGGGCAGACCGCCGGCGCGGGCTCACACGTCCCGGCCCCGGTCAGCGTCGTGCCGTCCGGGCAGCTCGGGCCGGTCACGCAGTGACCGCCGCTCAGCACACCGCGCGTGCAGGTGGGCACCGGGGGGCCGACGCAGTTGTTCCCGACGAGCGTCGTACCGGCCGGGCAGGACACCTCGGGGTCGTGGAGGCACAGTTGCCCCTCGAGCCGATCGCCGGCCGCGCAGGTGAACGTGGGCGGCGCCACGCACCGGTTGCCGTCGGCGGTCGTGCCCTCGGGGCACGACGTCTCCCCGGGTTCCCGGCAGAAGGCGTTGCCGTCCTGCACCACCGGCGTCCCGGTCTCGCAGTTCGGCTCGCCACCCGATGCGACACAGGAGTTCTCGGACAGGTCGAAGCCGTCCGGGCAGGACTTCGTCCCGTCCACCACGCAGAGCGCGTTCAGCTCGTCCTGGGTGTCGGGGGTGCCGCTGCAGGTCTCGCCCAGCGGCTGCTCGCACCGCCCGTCGTGCGGAGAGAAACCGTCCGGGCAGGCCAGTTCGGCCGGCGTGATGCAGAGCCCGTCCCCGGGCACGCCGATGTCACAGCCGAAGTTCGTCGGGAACAGGCAGCCGCCGTCCGATTCGGTGACGCCCTCCGGGCACCCCGCGGTGGCCGGGATCGAGCAGGTATTCGCCCCGTCCGGTGTGGTCGGCGGGGGGCAGTTGAGCGTGGCCGGCTGCTCGCACACGCCGTTGCGCAGGGTCCCCACGGCGCACCGGGGCTGGGCCGGCGTCGAGCACTGGCCGTCCTGCTGTTTCGTGGTGCCGGAGGGGCAGGCCTGAACCGGCGGCTCCTCGCAGTGGTTGTTGACGAACGTCGCGCCGCTGGGGCAGGCCGACTCGGCCGCGAGGGCCCGATCGGGCCCACCGGACCAGCAGAGGAAGGCCAGGATGGCCAGCGCGACGGCCGCAAGACCCGCGCGGCGCCAAGGGGTGGGCCGCGCGAATGCGGTCCTCGAGATCGCGAACACCAGGCGCCCTTCTCCGCACGAGGCGGAACAGCTGCCTCATCGCAGCCCGTTGACACAAACCGAGCGGTGATGTTCCGACACTCCACTCACGATCGGCTCACGGTTCGCTCACGCACCACGGGCCGGGCAGCGGGCAGCCGGCCGAAATCTGACCATTCGCTAACGTCTGCGGCGCAGGCCGCCGCCGCGGGCCGGAAGCTACCTAGGGTCCTCTCATGCGGATTCTGATCACCGGCGGTGCCGGCTTCATCGGGTCACACGTGGTCGAAGCGATCGCGGCGGCCGGTCACGAACCCGTGGTCCTCGACCGGCTCGACCCCGACCTCCACCCGGGGGGTGCACCGGCGGAGATCGCCGGCTACGAGGTCGTCCGGGCGGACGTGCGGGACCGGGCCCGGGTGGCGGACGCGTTGCGCGGCGCCGTGGCGGTGATCCACCAGGCCGCTCGGGTCGGTCTCGGCGTCGGCGCGAGCGACCTGCCGCTCTATGTCGGCGACAACGACCTGGGTACCGCGGTCCTGCTGGCGGAGGCGGCGGACGCGGGCGTCCGGCGGCTGGTACTGGCCAGTTCCATGGTCGTGTACGGCGAGGGCGCCTACCGCTGCCAGGAGCACGGGGCGGTGGCTCCGTCGGCCCGCCACACGAGCGACCTGGAGAACGGCCGGTTCGAGCCGCCGTGCCCGGAGTGCGACCGCCCGCTCGAGCCCGGCCGGGTCGCCGAATCGGCCCGCCTCGACCCGCGCAGCACCTACGCGGCCACCAAGGTCGCCCAGGAGCACCTCGCGGCGGCCTGGGCCCGGGAGACCGGTGCCCAGGCGATCGCCCTGCGCTACCACAACGTCTACGGGCCCCTGATGCCCCGGGACACGCCCTACGCCGGCGTCGCCGCGCTGTTCCGCTCCGCGCTGGCCGCCGGAGAGGTACCCCGGGTGTTCGAGGACGGGGCCCAGTTGCGCGACTTCGTCCACGTCACGGACGTCGCTGCGGCGAACCTGGCCGCGTTCAACTCGCTGCCGTTCGCGACGCCGGGGACGCTCGAGGCCTACAACGTGGCCTCCGGCGATCCGCACACGGTCGGGGAGATGGCGTCGGTGCTGGCCGGGGCGTTCGGGGGTCCGGCGCCGGTGGTCACCGGCCAGTTCCGGCTCGGTGACGTCCGCCATGTCGTGGCCTCGCCCGAGCGGGCCGAGTTGCGACTGGGGTTCACCGCCAAGATGCCCTTCGTCCAGGGCGTCACCGAGTTCGCGTCCGCCCCGCTGCGGGGCTGAACGACGCTGCGAGGCGCTGCGGGCGGCCGGCGTGGCCGCCCGCAGGCGGGATCAGCGGTCCGCGGGCAGCCGGACCGTGAAGCGGCAGCCGTTGCCCGCGTTGACCACGTCGATCCGGCCGCCGTGCTGCTCGGCCAGGCCCTGGGCGATGGCCAGCCCGAGCCCACCGCCGGAGCGCAGGCGATCGTCGGCGGAGCTCGGCGTCCGCGCGGCCTCGCCCCGGAAGGCCAGGTCGAAGACGCGGGGGAGATCGCCCTCGGGGATCCCGCCGCACTCGTCGCTCACCGCGACCCAGCCCTGCCCGCCCGCGATCACCACCTGGCCGTCGAGCGGAGTGTGCCGCACCGCGTTGACCAGCAGGTTGGCCAGCACCCGGCTGAGGTCGGCCTCGTTGCCACGTACGACGCCGTACGGACCGCGGTAGGCCGTCAGCCGGACGCCCTTCGCCCGCGCGACCGGCGCCACCCCGGACACCGCGTCCGACACGACCTCGCCGAGCGACACGTCCGCGCTGCCCGGCCGTACCGCACCGGCGTTGATCCGGGAGAGCTCGAACAGGTCGTCGACGAGCTCGGCGAGCCGGTCGACCTCGAGCCGCATCCGCTTGTGGTAACCCGCCACCGACTCCGGTTCGTCGACGACCCCGTCCTCCAGGGCCTCGGCCATCGCCCGCAGGCCGGCCAGCGGCGTCCGCAGGTCGTGCGAGACCCAGGCGACGACCTCGCGGCGGCTGTGCTCCAGAGCACGTTCCCGGTCCCTGGCCTCCGCCGCCCAGACGCTGGCCCGGGCCAGCCGGGCTCCGGCGAGCACCGAGAGCGCGAGGCTGACCGTCGCGGCGATCGCCACCACGACCATCAGCACACCCAGGTCGTGACCACTCAGGAACATCGCCTGGGCCACCACGACGACGGCGGCGACCACCGCGGCCACGCTCACGGCCAGCAGCAGGCAGAGGTGGGCCGTGATCGACCGGCCGCGCAGGGCACGAAGCCCCAGCAGCCCGAGAGCACCGACGACGAGGGCGGAACCGCCGGCCAGGCCGGCGACCACGAACAGATCAGGCATCGGATTCGCTCCGGTGGTAGCGGTAGCCGACTCCCCAGACGGTCTGGATCCGGCTCGGACAGGTCGGATCGGGCTCGATCTTCTCCCGCAGGCGGCGGACGTGGACGGTCACCGTGGCCTGGTCGCCGACGTCCCAGCCCCAGACCTGCCGGAGCAGCTCGGCGCGGTTGAACGCCCGGCCGGGATGGCGCAGGAAGTGGGCGAGCAGGTCGAACTCCCGCAGCGTCAGCGGCACCGGCGACCCGTGCAGAGACACTTCCCGGGATCCCGGATCCAGCCGGAGACCGCCGTCGGAGAGCAGCGTCTGGGCTCCGTCGCCGCGGTTCACCCGGCGCAGGATCGACTGGGCCCGGAGCGTCAGCTCGCGCGGGGAGAACGGCTTGGTGACGTAGTCGTCGGCACCGATCTCGAACCCCACGACCCGGTCGGTCTCGTCGCCCAGCGCGGTGAGCATCACGATCGGCACGTCGGAGCCGGCCCGCAGGCGACGGCAGACCTCCAGGCCGGAGAGTCCGGGCAGCATCAGGTCCAGTACGACCAGGTCCGGCGGGTGCTTCGCGGCGGCGCGGAGCGCGCCGGGCCCGTCGGCGGCCTGGTCGACCACGAATCCGGCTCGACGCAGGTAGCGGCCGACCACCTCGCTCACCGTCGGGTCGTCGTCGACGACCAGGACACGCTGCGGCGCGGACTCGGTACTCACCACTTCAGCATCCACCCCAGCTGGATGCCGAGTGCGACGAGGAGTTGCACCGCCAGCCAGATTCGGGCCCGAGCGGCCGGCAGACCGGCCGCGGCGACGAGCAGCCAGATCGTGAACGGCAGGAAGATCCGTTCCACCTCGCCCTTGGCCAGGTTTGTGGCCACCGCGAGCACGATCGTGCCCGCGGCCGCGAGCGGCATCACCGCGGCCGCGATCACCGCGCGCCGCCGGGAACGGAGCGTCACCGCGAGACCGCCGAGCGCGGCCGGACCGGCGCAGAGCGCGACCGCGGCCAGGTCGGCGACGAGGAAGTACGCGGTCGGCCGCTCGATCCACGCCGGACCCTCGCGGACCCGCGCGGACGCCACGACGAAGCCGTCGTACCACCAGAAGCCACCGGCCGCGAACGCGGCGACCACGGCCAGCACCGCGAGCCCGCCGATCACCAGCGGGCGTACCCGGTGCTGCGCCACGACCGCGGTGACGGCCAGGACGCCGACCAGCGCGAGCCCGTACGAGAGGAACAGCAGGCCGCCGAGGAGCAGGCCGCCGGCCACGGCCAGGGCGTCCGCCCCGGGCCCGCGCCGGGAGGCGGCACCGGCCAGTGCGAAGACACCCCAGCAGGCGACGCCCGAGAACATCGCGTCGGCCGACGTCGCCACCCACAGCGCGGTCGGCGCGAGCACCAGGAACGGCGCGGCCCGGCGCGCGAGCGGTTCGCCGCCGAGGATGCGCGTCGTCCCCAGAACGGCAGGCACGGCGGACGCACCGGCCGCGATGCACAGCGCCGCGGCCCAGCCACCGCCGTGCAACCCGACCCGGTCGAGTGCGGCGAAGACCAGGAGCGCGCCCGGCGGGTGCCCGGAGACGTGGGTGACCCATTGGAACCCCGGCGAGCCGCCGAGGACGTGGTCGGTGAAACCGTGCAGGAACGGCCCCAGCGCGCCGACCCGCGGCACGTCGCGCAGGTACTCCCACTCCGTGGTCAGCGGTGCGGCCAGCGCTCCGGGCCCGTCCACCAGAGCCAGCGCCACCGCCCAGACCGCCGCCGCGACCCCGCTCCCGACCGCCAGGCGCCGCCACGGCCAGCGCGCGGCCGCCCACGGGGCGCCCGCGACCAGGGCGATTCCCACGGCCACGGGAAGCACGGTCAGGGCCGGAAGACGGGGGGCGAAGCGGCCGGTCAGCGGCTGCCCACCGGCGAGATGCAGATGGACGCCACGGGCCGAGAGCGCCGCTCCCCACGCGGCGACGCCGACGACCAGCAGCCCGGCGGCGAGACCCACGAGCGCCGGGAGCCGGTCGCCGGAACGGTCCGCCTCGAGTGAGGGTTCGGCCGGACGTCGAGTGAGCAGAGACACGAGCCGACGGTAGGCCCGCAGCCCGCCGCCGGGTGCGCCCCACCGCGAGCCGTTCGCGAACCGTAAGAACTCGGGCGGACGTTCGCGAACCGTAAGAATCAGCTGGTCGGAGCGGCCCTAGCGTCGGACGGCATGGACAACGTGGACGTGGTCTTCCCGTGTTTGAACGAGGTGCTCTCCCTGCCCTGGCTGCTGGGCCGGTTGCCGGTCGGCTACCGGGCGGTGGTGGCCGACAACGGCTCCACGGACGGCTCGGCGGCGCTGGCCGCCGAGCTGGGAGCGGTCGTCGTCCCGGTGCCGGTACGCGGCTACGGGGCCGCCGCGCACGCGGGGCTGGAGGCCGCGACCGCGGACATCGTCTGCTTCTGCGACGCGGACGGTTCGCTCGACCCCGCGCAGCTGCCGCTCGTCGTCGAGCCGGTGCGCGACGGCGCCGCCGATCTGGTCCTCGGGCGCCGCCGCCCGGTGTCCCGGTCGGCCTGGCCGGTCCACGCGCGCTGGGCGAACGCCGTGCTCGCCCGGCGTCTGCGCCGACGCCTCGGCGTGCGGCTGCACGACCTCGGGCCGATGCGCGCGGCCCGGCGCGCCGGGCTCCTGGAGCTCGGCCTGCAGGACCGGCGGTTCGGCTACCCGCTGGAAACCGTCACCGCCGCGACCGCCGCCGGGTGGCGCCTGGCCGAGGTGGACGTCCGGTACGGCCCGCGGACCGCAGGCAGCCACTCCAAGGTCACCGGCACCGCCGCCGGTACCGCCCGCGCCGTGCTCGACATGGGCCGGGTGCTGGCCCGATGACCGCCCGACCGGTGCCGTTCCAGGCGCTCGTACTGGCCAAGGCGCCCGTTCCCGGCCGGGTCAAGACCCGGCTCTGCCCGCCGTGCACGCCGGCGCAGGCGGCCGAGCTCGCACACGCCTCACTGCTCGACACGCTCGACGCCGTCCGCGGCAGCGCCGCCCGGCGACGTCTGCTGGTGCTCGACGCGCCCCGGTTCGCGGCCGGTCTCCCGCACGCCGGCTTCGGGGTCGTGCCGCAGCGTCCGGGCCCGCTCGGCGCGCGGCTGGCGGCCGCCTTCGCCGACACCGCCCACCCCGGGCTCGCGTCGGTCCTCGTCGGCATGGACACCCCGCAGGTGGACGCCGACCGGCTGGACGCGGTCGTCGCCGGTCTGGCCGACGCGGACGCGGTCCTGGGACCGGCGACCGACGGGGGCTGGTGGGTGCTGGCGCTCCGGGATGCCCGGCACGCCGAGGTCCTGGCGGCGGTCGCCACCTCGACCCCGACGACCGGAGCCGACACCCGGGCCGCACTGCGGTCGGCCGGACTGCGGGTCGCGGACGCGGCGCCCGCGACCGACGTCGACACCGCCGAGAGCGCGCGCGAGGTGGCCGCGCTGGCCCCGGACACGCGGTTCGCCGGTGCCTGGACCCGGATGGCCGAGTCGTTGACGGCCCTGGAGACCGCATGACGGCCACCACGGCCGCCCGGCTCTACGCCGAGGGAATCCGGGCGCTGGCCGCCGGCCGCCGGCCCTCCCTCCTCGTGCGGACCGAGGACGGCAGCACGACACCACTGGGCCTGGACGACTGGTACGCGACCGAGTGCCCGGGCGACCGCGGTCTGCTCGACCGCTGCGGCGGCCCCACCCTGGACGCCGGCTGCGGGCCCGGCCGGTTGGCGGCCGCGCTGGCCGCCCGGGGGCGACCGGTGCTGGCCGTCGACATCGTGCCGGCCGCCGTCGCGTCGGCGCGCCGCCGGGGGGCGGTCGCACTGCGCCGGTCGCTGTACGCGCGCCTGCCCGGCGAGGGACGCTGGCCGGTCGTGCTGCTGGCCGACGGCAACGTCGGCATCGGCGGCGACCCGGGACGCGTGCTGCGCCGGACCGCCGAGGTGATCGGCGCCGGGGGCCGGGTGCTCGTGGAATGGGCGGCCCCGGGCCGCAGCCGGCGGGGGCGGATCCGCCTGGAGTCCGGCGACCGGCACAGCGAATGGTTCCCGTGGGCCGAGGTCGGCGCGGACGCCGCCGCCCGGGTCGCCGCCCTCGCCGGGCTGCACACGGCCGACACCTGGGAGGAGAGCGGACGATGGTTCGCGGTTCTCACCCACGGCTGATCTGGCGCCGGCCGATCCCGCCGCCTCCGGCCCGCCTGCGCCGCGGACCGTTCGCACCCGGGGCGTTCCCGTCCCGGCTGCGGTCGGAGCGGCTCACCTCCTGGCTCGGGGTCTGGCTCGGCCTGGCTTTCGGAATCTGCCTGGTGACCGGTCTGATCAGCCACGAGCTGCAACATCCGGCGTCGTGGTTCGTCTGGCCCACCCGGCCGGTCTGGCTCTACCGGGTCACCCAGGGGCTCCACGTGGCGACCGGACTCGCGGCGGTGCCACTGCTGCTGGTCAAGCTCTGGTCGGTCTTCCCGGCGCTGTTCCGCTGGCCGCCGGTGCGCGACCCGGCCCACGCGCTCTCCCGGGCGGGCCTGCTCGTCCTGGTCGCCAGCGCGGTGTTCGAGCTGGCCAGCGGGGTGCTGAACACCGCCAGGTGGTACGTGCCCTTCGGTTTCGGCTTTCCCTCCGCGCACTACTGGACGGCGTGGCTGGCCGGCGGCGCCCTGCTCGTCCACATCGGCGCGCAGCTCCCCGTCGTCCGCCGTGCCCTCCGTTCGCCCGCGTCCGAGCCCGAGCCCGAGCCCGGGCCCGCGCCGGCGCAGACGCCCGTGCTGGCGCAGACGCCCGTGCCGGGGTCACCGGGGGAGGGCGGTGGCCTCACCCGGCGTGGCCTGCTGGCCTCGGTCGGCGCCACCGTCGGGATCCTCACGCTGGCGACCGCCGGGCAGACGATCGCGCCGCTGAGCCGGATCTCGCTGCTCGCGCCGCGCCGCCCGCACCTCGGCCCGCAAGGCCTGCCGGTCAATCGATCCGCGACCGCCGCCGGGGTGGGGCGGACCGCACTCGAACCCGGCTACCGGCTGGTCGTGACCGGCACCCGGCGGCTGGAACTCGCGCTGCCCGAGTTGCGGGCCCGTCCGCAGCACCACGTCGAGCTGCCGATCGCCTGCGTCGAGGGGTGGAGCGCGAGCGCGCACTGGACCGGCGTGCGCCTCGCCGACCTGCTCGACGACGCCGGTGCCGACGCGGACGCCGAGATCGTCGTGGAGTCACTGGAGCGCGCCGGGACCTACCGGAGCAGCGTCCTTCCGGCGGCCTTCGCGCGGGATCCGCTGACACTGCTGGCGTTGCGGCTGAACGGGGAACCGCTGGCCCTCGACCACGGCTACCCCTGCCGTCTGATCGCCCCGAACCGGCCCGGCGTGCTGCAGACCAAATGGGTGGGCGCGATCACCGCCCGGGCCCGGTGACGCCGATGAGAGCGATCCGCGCCGTCCTGGCCGTCCTGGGTCTGGCCGCGGCGAGCTACGGCGCCTACGGGATCCTGACCGGTCTCAGCGCCCGGGCGCTGCGCGGCTGGCTGCGGTTCTGGCTCGGCTCCGCGCTCGCCCACGACCTGGTGCTGGCGCCCCTCGTCGTGCTGGCGGGCTGGGCGCTCGCCCGGCTGGTGCCGCCGGTGGCCCGCGGACCGGTGCAGGCGGGCGCGCTCGTCACCGGCGTCCTCGTCCTGGTCGAGGCGCCGTTCATCACCGGCGCCGGACGTCGGCCCGACGTGCCGTCGGCGCTGCCGTTGAACTACGGTCTGGGCACTCTGCTGGTGGTCGCCGGCGTGTGGGCGGCCGTCGCCGTGGTGGTCGGGTACCGGCTCCACCGCCGGGCCCGGCGGCCCGGGTCCGCCACCAGGGCCGCGACGCCAGACCGGCCAGCACGGCGCCGGCGGTGTTGACCAGAACGTCGTCCACGGACGACACCCGGTCGAGCCGGAAGACGTACTGCGCGGTCTCCACCAGGATCGAGCAGGCCGCGCCGAGCGCCAGAATCCGCGGCACCGACGCCAGGGCCGCGAACCGCAGCGGGCCGAAGCATCCGAGTGCCGCGAAGACCAGCAGGTTCCCGACGATGCCCAGCACGCCCATCGTGGCCAGGTCGTGCAGCGGGACCAAGCTCACCCGGCCGGGGACGACGCCGGCCCCCGGCCCCGGCATCAGCGTCAGCCACAGCCACGGCACGGTCCCGTAGACGATCCCGACCTCGGCCAGTGGGTCCCGCCACCCCCGGCGACGAGCCAGGACCCACACCAGCAGAGCGGCCGGCGGCAGCCCGGCCAGCGTCATCAGGACCGTGCCGTTCTCGGTGCCGAGGCAGCCGCGCCACTGCAGGGCCAGACACTGCGAGGCAGGCATCCAGAGCATCCGTCGCAGCACGAACCCGCCGTACACCACGCCGAGCGCGGTCAGACCGAAGAGCGTGACCCGGTATTTCATCCCTCCTATTCCAGACCGGGGCCGGTTGCGGCGGCGTACGCGTTTTCCGATACGCCCGCGATAGATCTGGTCGGTCACCACCAGCCCGAGGGGCAAACCTGTCGTCCACGACGAACAGCGTGCCGCCGCGGATCCCTACCATCCCCTCGCATGGGCGATCTTGGTGACCTCCGGGCCTGGCTCGACGAGCAGCTTCCCCCGCTGCTGGAGAAGTACGACGTCCCCGCCGCGGGATGGGCCGTCGCACAGGGCGGCGAGGTGATCGACGGCGCCGCCGGGCTGCTCAGCAAAGAGACCCGGGTGGAGGCGACGCCCGACTCGGTCTTCCAGATCGGCTCGATCACCAAGCTCTGGACCAGCTCCCTGGTGCTGCAGCTGGTCGACGAGGGTCTGGTCGAACTCGACCGGCCGATCCGGGACTACCTGCCGGACTTCCGGATCGCCGACGAGCGGGCCGCCGCGCGGATCACGATCCGGCAGTTGCTCAACCACACCGCCGGGTTCGAGGGCGACATCTTCCTCGACACTGGTTTCGGCGACGACTGCCTCGAGAAGTACGTCGCTTCGCTGCAGGACGTGCCGCAACTGTTCCCGCCCGGTGAGCAGTTCTCCTACAACAACGCCGGCTACTGCGTGCTGGGACGGCTGGTCGAGGTCCTGCGCGGCCGCCACTACGACGCCTGCCTGCGGGAGTACCTGATCACCCCGCTCGGGCTCACCCACGCCGCGACCGACGCCTACGAGGCGATCAGGTTCCGTGCCGCGATGGGACACGTCGAGCTGGAACGGGGCGCGGGCTACGTCCCGGCGCCGGTCTGGGCGATGGCGCGCTCCAACGCGCCGGCCGGCGCGATGCTCTCCATGCGCCCGCGCGACCTGCTCACGTTCGCGCAGATGCATCTGGACGACGGACGAGCGGCCGGCGGCGCGCAGGTACTGGCGCCGGGCACGGCGGCGCGGATGCACGACTGGCAGGTCGACCTGCCCGAGCTCGGCCTGATGGGTTCGTCCTGGGGCCTCGGCTTCGAGCGGTTCGACCTCCCGGCCGGGACGCTGATCGGCCACGACGGCAACACGGTGGGGCAGGCCGCGTTCCTCCGGATGGTCCCGGGCGCCCGGGTGGCCGTCGTCCTGCTGACGAACGGCGGCGACGCGATGTCGCTCTACAAGGACGTGGTCGGGCGGGTACTCGGCCGCCTCGCCGGGGTCGAACTGCCCGCGGCGCCGACGCCGCCCGCGGAGCCGGGGCAGATCGACGCCGAGCGGTTCCTCGGGACGTACTCGGCGCAGGTCTTCGAGCTCACGGTCAGCCAGGACGAGGACCGGAGGATCTGGATCGAACAGGTCCCCAAGGGGTTCTTCGAGGAGATGGGCGGCCGCGCCGAACGGACCGAGCTCGTCCCGTACCGCGACGACATGCTGATCCCGGTCGAGCCGGACCGTGGCATGTACGTGCCGCACGCGTTCCTGGGCGACGACGGCACCGGCCACGCGCTCTACCTCCACCTCGGGCGCGCGATCCGCCGCGCCGGAACGGCCGTGCCGGCCGGAAAGACCGTGCTCTCCGGAAAGGAAGAAGCATGAGACTGACGACTGCGGCCGCCTACGGCCTGTGCCTGACGCTGGCGCTGGCCGGCTGCTCGGGCGGGTCCGGTACCGGCGGAACCGGGACGGCGCCGGTGATCGAGGGCGGCACGTTCACCCTCGGCCTGGCGCAGGATCCCGGTGCCCTGGACCCGCAGGGCGGCGCGGGCACGTCGCTGTTCACCGTGAGCCAGTTCGCCTACGACTCGCTGGTCAGCGTCGACGGCAAGACCGGGGAGGTCCAGTCCGCGCTGGCCAAGAGCTGGGACGCCAAGGGCACCGCGGTCACGCTGACGCTGAACGAGGGCATCACCTGCTCGGACGGCGCCGCGCTCACCGCGTCCGACGTGGCGGCCAACATCAACTACGTCGCGAACCCGAAGAACAGCAGCCCGTTCCTCGGGGTCTTCCTGCCGGCCGGATCCAAGGCCACCGGCGACGACGCGAGCCGGGTCGTGACGCTCACGCTGGCCCAGCCGTCGCCGTTCGTGCTGAACGGGCTGGCGAGCCTGCCGATCGTGTGCGCCGGTGGCATGAAGAACCGCGCCGCGCTGTCCAAGACGACGTCCGGCACCGGGCCGTTCACGCTGGTCGAGGTGGCACCCGGTGACCACTACACCTACCAGTTGCGCGACGGGTACACCTGGGGCCCGAACGGCGCGACGACCGCGACGAAGGGCATGCCCAAGACCGTCGTCGTCAAGATCGTGCAGAACGAGACGACCGCGGCGAACCTGCTGCTCTCCGGCGGCCTGAGCGCCTCGCAGATCCTCGGTCCCGACGCCGCCCGGCTGGAGAAGGCGGGCCTGTTCTCGGCCACCACCCCGGCACTGGTCGGGGAGCAGTGGTACAACCACGCCAAGGGGCGGGTCACCGAGGACCCGAAGGTCCGGCTGGCGCTCACCCAGGCCCTCGACCTCCCGCAGCTGCAGAAGGTGCTCACCTCGGGCAAGGGCACGGCGGCGACGACGCTGGCCGACAACGTGCCGATCGCCTGCCCCGGCGACTCGATCAAGTCGTCGTTGCCCGCCAGTGACCCCAAGGCGGCCGGCGCCCTGCTCGACCAGGCCGGCTGGACGCGGGGCGCCGACGGACGCCGGACCAAGGCCGGCAAACCGCTGACGCTGACGATGCTCTACCAGACCACCGGAAGCGGCAGCGACGCCGCGGCCGAGCTCACGGTCAAGCAGTGGAAAGCCGTCGGCGTCACCGCCACCGCGAAGGCCCAGAACGAGACGACGCTGACCGGCACGCTCTTCGGCGCCGGAGACTGGGACGTGGCCTGGGTGCCGCTGCACGTCAACACCCCGGACCAGCTCGTGCCGTTCCTCTCCGGCGCGGCCGCACCCAAGGGCACGAACTTCGCGGCGATCTCCGACCCCGTCTACGACCAGGCGGTCAAGGCCGCGATGGCGATCCCGGGCACCGACGGGTGCAAGGCCTGGCTCGACGCCGAGTCCGGCCTGATCGCCCGGGCGTCGATCGTCCCGTTCGCCAGCACGAACTTCCGGACGTTCGGCAAGGCGGCGAAGTTCGAGACGCCGGGTGGCCTGGTCCCGACGAGCATCCGGATGCTGGCGAAATAGCGTGTCGGCTGCCCTGACCGTCCGCAACCTGCCCACGGTGAGCCCGTGGGTGGGTTTCGGCGTGCGTCGTTTCGGCCGGCTGCTGGTCTCGCTGTGGGTCCTGCTGACGGCGTCGTTCGCGATGATCCACCTGATCCCGGGCGACCCGGTCCGCGGCGCGCTCGGCCCCACCGCACCGGCGGAACTGGTCGAAGCGCGCCGGGAGGCCCTGGGGCTGAACGACCCGCTCGCCGTCCAGTACCTGCACTACGTCAAGGGCCTGCTGACCGGCGACCTGGGCACGTCGCTGGCGTCCCGGCTGCCGGTCTCCGACGTGATCGCCCAGCGGCTGCCGGCGACGCTGACGCTGGCCGTGCTGGCGTTCCTCGCGGCCGTGCTGATCGCGATCCCGCTCGGCGTCACGATGGGGGTGCTGACCCGGCGCGGTCACGGATCCCGCACCGAGGTCGCGTTCACCACCAGCAGCACGGTCGTGGCGACGGTTCCGGACTTCCTGATCGGCGTCGCGCTGGTGTACGTGTTCGGGATCCTGCTCGGCTGGCTGCCGATCGCCGGTAACGACACCGCGGCGGCGTACCTACTGCCGGTGTTGTCGCTGGCGATCGGACCGGCCGCGATCCTGGCCCGGATCGTCCGGGTCGAGATGACGTCGGTCCTGGAGGCCGACTTCGTCCGCACGGCCCGGGCCAAGCGGCTGCCGGCCCGGTCGATCTACCTGCGCCACGCGCTGCCCAACGCGGTCACCGGCGCCCTGACCGTCGGCGGGCTCCTGCTCAGCGCGATGGTGGCCGGCACCGTGCTGGTCGAGAACGTGTTCGCCTGGCCCGGGCTCGGCAGCACGATCGTGAGCGCGATCCTGACCAAGGACTACCCGGTGGTGCAGGCGATCGTCCTCGTCTACGGCGTCGGGGTGCTGCTCACCAACCTCGTCGTGGACGTGTTCCTGGCGTTGCTCGATCCCCGCTCGACGATCCGGGAGGGCTGACGGATGCGCTGGTTACGGGTCGTCCGGACCCCGCTGGGCCTGACCGCGACCGTGCTGATGGCTGTCGTCCTGGTGGCCGCCGCGCTCGGGCCGGTGGTGTGGGGCACGGGTGCCGACGCGGTCGACACCGACCGGATCCTGGCGGCGCCGTCGGGCGCGCACTGGGCCGGGACCGACAGCCTGGGCCGGGACATCCTGCTGCGGGTGCTGGTCGCGTCCCGGCTCTCGATCGTGCTCGCGCTGCTGGCCACCGTCCTCGCGGTCGGCGCCGGGCTGGTGCTGGGCGCGTTGCCGTTCCTGCTCGGCCGGCGGTCCGGCCGGATCGTCACGGCGGCGGTCAACATCGCGGTCGCTTTCCCCGGCATCCTGCTGGCGTTGTTCTTCGCGGTCGTGTTCGGCGTCGGTGCGACCGGCGCGGTGCTCGCGATCGGACTCGCCGGTGCCCCGTCGTTCGCGCGCCTCACCCAGACGCTGGTCGCCGAGGTCGCGGCGCGGGACTACGTCTCGGCCGCACGGACGGTGGGCCTCGGCCGGGGCCGGATCCTCGTCCGGCACGTGCTGCCGAACGTCGCCGAGCCGCTGGTCGTCAACGCGACGATCGGGGCCGGCGGTGCGCTGCTCTCGTTCGCCGGGCTGTCGTTTCTCGGCCTGGGCGTCCAGCCGCCCGCCTACGACTGGGGCCGGTTGCTCTACGACGGCATCGGCACGATCTACGTGAACGCGGCGGCGGCGCTCGCCCCCGGGGCCGCGGTGGTGCTGGCCGGACTCGCGTTCAACTTCTTCGGCGAATCCGTCGCCAAGGGCCTGGGCGTCACCGTCGACGTCGGACTCCGGCCGGTCGTGCGGGCCCGCGTCCGCACGGAAGGACGACCGGCCGAGCCGGACGCGGACGTCGTGCTCGACGTCCGGGACCTCGAGGTCACCCTGGCCGGTCCGGCCGGGCCGATCCGGCCGGTCCGGGGCATCTCGTTCCAGGTCCGACGCGGTGAGGCCGTCGGCATCGTCGGGGAGTCCGGGTCCGGGAAGTCGATGACGGCACTGGCCGTCACCCGCCTGATCGCCGACCACGGCCAGGTGGACGCCACCCGGCTCACGCTGCTCGACCAGGACCTGCTCGCGCCGGACACCGCGGCCCGGCGCCGGACGCTGGGCACCCGGGTGGCGATGGTCTTCCAGGACCCGATGACCGCGTTCAACCCCACCAGGCGGATCGGTGCCCAGCTCGCGGAAGCGGCGACCCACCACCAGAAACTCAGCCGGAGGGAGGCGATGGCCCGGGCGGCGGACCGGCTGGACGCGGTCCGGATCCCGGACGCCCGGACCCGCGTGCGCCAGTACCCGCACGAGTTCTCCGGCGGCATGCGTCAGCGGGCGATGATCGGCATGGGGCTGATGAACACCCCGGCCCTGATCGTGGCCGACGAGCCGACCACGGCCCTCGACGTGACCGTGCAGCGGCAGGTGCTCGAACTGCTCGCGACGATCCGGCGCAGCGACCGCGCCGCGCTGGTGCTGATCAGCCACGACGTCGCGGTGATCGGGGACGTGTGCGATCGCGTGCTGGTGATGTACGCGGGCCGGATCGTCGAGGAGCTGCCGGCCGACGCCAAGCCCCTGCACCCGTACACGCGGGCGCTGATGGACGCGGTGCCCGACATGGCGACCGACCTCGACCGTCCGCTCGCGACGATCCCCGGCCGTCCGGTCGACCCGGCCGACGTGCCACCCGGCTGTGCCTACGCCGAGCGGTGCCCGCTCGCCGACGACCACTGCCGGGCCGAGGATCCACCCCTGGCCGCCGATTCGCCGGAGCACCGGGTCGCGTGCTGGCACGCGGGTGAGGAGCCCCGATGAGCGAGCTGAAGTTCGAGCACGTCACGGTCCGCTACGGGCGCGCCACCGCGGTGGACGACGTCAGCCTGACGGTGCCGGACGGCGCCGTGATCGGGCTCGTCGGGGAGTCCGGCTCGGGAAAGTCCACGCTGGCCCGCGCCGCCGTCGGTCTGGCTCCGCCGGTCGGCGGCCGGATCACGCTCGACGGCGCGCCGGTGCCGACCCGGGGGCGCCCCCGTCCACTGCAGATGGTGTTCCAGGACCCGTACTCCTCGCTCGACCCGCGGATGACGGTCGGCGCGACCATCGCCGAGGCGATGCCTCCGGGGCGGGCCCGGTCCGAGCGGCGGGCCGGCGTCACCCGCCTGCTCGAACAGGTCCACCTGGACCCCGGTACCGCCGGCACGCTCCCGTCCCGGCTCTCCGGCGGTCAGCGGCAGCGCGTCGCGCTGGCCCGCGCGCTGGCGGCCGACCCGAGCGTGATCATCGCCGACGAGATCACCTCCGCCCTGGACGTCTCGGTCCAGGGCGCGGTGCTCAACCTCGTCCGCGAACTCCAGCGCGAGCTGGGGCTGTCGATGCTGTTCATCTCCCACAACCTCGCCGTCGTCCGTTACGTCGCCTCGCACGTGGCGGTGATGCGACGCGGGCGGCTCGTCGAGCACGGGCCCACGTCGCAGGTGCTGGCCGAGCCCGCACACGAGTACACCCGCGAGTTGCTCGCCGCCGTACCCGGCCGAGCGCCCCGAAGGAGTAAGCCATGAACCTCGCCGACGTGGTGGTTCCGTCGCAGCCCGCGCTGTCGGCGGACGGGAGCCGGATCGTCTACGTGCTGCGGACCATCGACACCGGTCACGACCGGAACGTCGATCAGCTGTGGCTGGCCGGCGCCGACGGGGGCACGCTGCGGCGGCT
This sequence comes from Cryptosporangium sp. NPDC051539, assembly GCF_044454545.1. Classification (NCBI taxonomy): domain Bacteria; kingdom Bacillati; phylum Actinomycetota; class Actinomycetes; order Cryptosporangiales; family Cryptosporangiaceae; genus Cryptosporangium; species Cryptosporangium sp. NPDC051539. The sequence goes on from NZ_JBITDV010000002.1 coordinate 727,925, forward strand.
CACCCACGGCGTCACCGACGCCGCCCCGGCCTGGTCTCCCGACGGCACCCGGATCGCGTTCCTCCGCGACGGTCAGGTCGCGATTCTCGACGTCGAGGGTGGCGAACCCGAGGCGGTCACCGACCTGCCGCTGGGCGCCGGCGCGCCGCGCTGGAGCCCGGACGGCTCGCGGCTCGCGTTCACCGCTCCGGTCGACCCGTCCGGCGGCGGCCGGGGTCCGATGGTCTCCGACGGCCTCGACTACCAGGCCGACGGCGCCGGCCTGTACGGCCCGGTCCGGCGGCAGGCCTTCGTTCTCGATCCGGACGCCCGGCCGGCGCGGCAGGTCACCGACGGTCCGTACGACGTCGGGGCGGTGGCCTGGTCGCCGGACGGCACGACGCTGGCGTTCACCCGGAAGGACGGTGCCGACAGCGACCTGAGCCACCGCACACCGGTGTTCCTGCTGGACATCGACGACCCGCACGCGCGTCCCCGGGCCGTGGCGTTCACCGGCGGGGTGGCGGCCACGGTGGGCTGGGTGACCGACGGCTCGGCGCTGCTCGTCGTCGGCTGGGCCGGTGACCCGACCGGACATGCCCGCCTGTATCGCGTCCGCACGGGGGACGGCGAGGTCACCGACCTCACCGGGTCGCTGGACCGCAACGTGATGCCGGGTGGGCCGGCGTACCCCGGCGGTCTGCCGGTCGAGGCCGGCGGCCGGGTGTACTTCTGCCTGCGCGAGCACGGATGCAGCCATCTGTGGTCGGTCGCGATCGACGGCGGGGACGCCCGGCCGGTCGTCGGCGGGCCGGGGCGCGTGGTGTCCGGGCTGTCGGTCGGCGGCGGGCGGGCCGCGATCACGGTGGCCACCGGGACGTCGTTCGGCGAGGTCGCGATCGTGGACCTGGCCGTCGGTACTACCGGCACGGTGGACACGCTGACCGTGCTGACCGGGCACGGAGCCCCGGAGCTGCACGCCCGCGAGGAGCGGTGGTTCACGATCTCCGACGGCACCCGGGTGCAGGCCTGGCTCCTGCGCGACCCGGCGCGGAGCGGGCCGCGGCCGCTGCTGCTCGACATCCACGGCGGTCCGCACAACGCCTGGAACGCGGCCGCGGACGAGATGCACCTCTACCACCAGGAGCTGGTCGACCGCGGCTGGGTCGTGCTGCTGGTCAACCCGCGCGGCAGCGACGGCTACGGCGAGGCGTTCTACGACGGCGCCCACGGCCGGTGGGGCGTCGCGGACGCGGCCGACTTCCTCGAGCCGCTCGACGAACTCGTCGCCGAGGGGCTCGCCGACCCGGACCGGCTCGCGGTCTCGGGCTACAGCTACGGCGGGTTCATGACCTGCTGGCTGACCGGCCACGACGACCGGTTCGCGGCAGCGGTGGCCGGCGGGACGGTGAGCGACCTGGTGAGCATCAGCGGCTCCAGCGACGACGCCCACTTCCTCAGTGCGTTCGAGCTCGGCGGCCTGCTCTGGGAGAAGCCGGCCGAGTACGCGGCGATGTCACCGCTGACCCACGTGGCCGACGTCCGCACGCCGACGCTGGTGCTGCACGGCGCCGAGGACCGGACCTGCCCGGTCGGCCAGGCCCAGCAGTGGCACACCGCGCTGCGGCAGCTGGGCGTGCCGACCCGGCTGGTCGTGTATCCGGAGGCCTCGCACGCGTTCATCCTGCTCGGGCCACCGTCGCAGCGGATCGATTACAACCGGCGGGTCGTCGACTGGCTCGAAGAGCACACCGGCCGGGCACGGATCGACGCGTCGCACTGGCAGGAGCGGCTGACCTCGCTGGCCGTCCGGCACAAGGTGCCGGGCGCGCAGCTCGGCCTCCTGCGGGCCGACGAACTGGTCGAGCTGGCCCACGGGGTGCTGCACACCGGGACCGGAGCGCCGGTCCGTACCGACTCGCTGTTCCAGATCGGCTCGATCACGAAGGTCTGGACCGCCACCGTCGCGATGATCCTGGTCGACGAGGGGCTGCTCACGCTCGACACCCCGGTCGCCGAGGTGCTGCCGGAGCTGCGGCTCGCCGACCCGGACGTGACCAAGGCGGTCACCGTGCGGCACCTGCTCACCCACACCAGCGGCATCGACGGCGACGTGTTCACCGACACCGGCCGTGGTGACGACTGCGTCGAGAAGTACGTCGAGGCCCTCGGCGAGGTCGGTCAGAACCATCCGCTGGGCGTCACGTTCTCGTACTGCAACGCCGGTTACACGCTGCTGGGCCGGGTGATCGAGAAGATCACCGGTCAGACGTGGGACCAGGCGTTGCGCTCACGCCTGTTCACGCCGCTCGGGCTCGCGAGCACCGGGACGCTGCCGGAGGAGGCGCTGCTCCACTCGACCGCGGTCGGTCACCAGGACGGCGAGCCGGTCGGGACCTGGATGCTGCCGCGCGCGCTCGGACCCGCGGGGCTGATCAACTCCACGGCCGCCGACGTGCTGGCCTTCGCCCGGGCGCACCTGACCGGCGGGCTGCTGACCGCACAGAGCGCGGCCGCGATGGCGGCGTTCCAGGCCGACCTGCCCGACAAGCAGGTGCTCGGTGACTCGTGGGGCCTCGGCTGGATCCGGTTCGACTGGGACTCCCACCGCCTGATCGGCCACGACGGCACCACGCTGGGTCAGGCCGCGTTCCTGCGGATCCTGCCCGAGCAGGGGCTGGCCGTCGTCCTGCTCACCAACGGCGGGAACGCCCGTGACCTCTACGAGGACCTGTTCCGGGAGATCTTCGCCGAGGTCGCCGGGGTGACGGTGCCGCGTCCGTTCGCACCGCCGCCGGAGCCGTACGACGGGGACGTGACGCCGTTCGCCGGTACCTACGAGCGGGCCGGCGTCCGGATGGAGGTGGCGAGCAACCCGCCCCGGCTGCGCACGACGATCACCGGGCCGCTCGCCGAGCTGGAGCCGGACACGGTGCACGAGTACGCGATGGTGCCGGCCGGGCCGGCGGTCTTCGCGGTGAAACCGCCGGAGGCGGAGAACTGGATCCCGGTGACGTTCTACGCGCTCCCGACCGGCGAGCCGTACCTGCACTTCGGGGTTCGAGCCACACCGAAGGTGGGCTGATGACCGACCTGCGGGACATGCTCGCGGACGCGCGGGCGCTGATCGAGTGCGAGTCGCCCTCCGGCGACCGGGCCGCGGTCGCCCGGTCGGCCGAGGTCGTCGCCGAGGTCGGTACCGGCATCCTGGGCGTCGCCCCGGAGCGGATCGACGGGGTCCATCTGCGGTGGCGGCTCGGCCCGGGCCCGTCGCGGGTGCTGCTGCTCGGTCACCACGACACGGTCTGGCCGCTCGGGACGCTCGACGACCGGCCGTACGCGGTGGACGGCGGGATCCTGCGTGGCCCGGGCTGTTTCGACATGAAGGTCGGGCTGGTGATGGCGTTGCACGCGGCTGCCGGGCTGGACGGCGTCACGCTGCTGGTCACCGGCGACGAGGAGCTCGGGTCGCCGGGCTCGCGCGAGCTGATCGAGCGGGAGGCCAGGGCGGCGGAGGCGGCGCTGGTGCTGGAGGCGTCCGCCGACGGTGGCGCGCTGAAGTGCGAGCGGAAGGGCACCTCGCTCTACGACGTGCGGGTGATCGGCCGGGCCGCGCACGCCGGGCTGGAGCCCGAGCGCGGAGTGAACGCGACGATCGAGCTCGCCCGCCAGGTGCTGGCGGTCAGCGCGCTGGGCGGCGCGGGGACCACGGTGACGCCGACTGTGGCGCGGGCAGGCGTCACGACGAACACCGTGCCGGCCGAGGGATCGTTCGCGGTGGACGTCCGGGTGGAGACCCGGGCGGAACAGGAGCGGGTCGACCGGGCCATGCGCGCGCTGGGCGCGGTCGACCCGGGTGCGCGCGTCGAGGTGACCGGAGGTCGGAACCGGCCGCCGCTCGACGCGTCGGCGTCGGACTCGCTCTATGCTCTGGCCTGCCGGATCGCCGTCGGGCAGGGGCTGGCCGAGCCGGGGCGCGCCGCGGTCGGTGGCGCGTCCGACGGGAACTTCACCGCCGGGGTCGGCACGCCGACGCTCGACGGTCTCGGCGCGGTCGGTGGTGGCGCGCACGCGGCCGACGAGCACGTCGTGGTGGAGCACATCGGGCCACGGACCGCGCTGCTGCGCGCGCTGGTCTCGCACCTGGGGGCGGGGGGCTCGTGATCGGCGTCGACAACGCGGCGGAAGCCGCGGCGCTGAAGGCCGGAGTCGTCGTGCGTGAGTTGACCGACATGGACCGGATCACCCGCGCGGTGGCGCTGCTCGCGGACATCTGGGGACGCTCGTCGAACCCGCCGGTGACCGCGGAGCTGCTGCGTGCCTTCTCGAAGGCGGGCAACTACGTGGCCGGTGCGTTCGAGGGAGAGCGGCTGGTCGGTGCGTGCGTGGCGTTCTTCCACGAGCCGGCGGGCAGCGCGCTGCACAGCCACATCGCCGGAGTGGCCGCCGACGCCGCCGGGCGCGGTGTCGGCTTCGCGCTGAAGTTGCACCAGCGGGCGTGGGCGCTGCAGCGCGACGTCGCCGACATCGTCTGGACGTTCGACCCGCTGGTGGCCCGCAACGCCTACTTCAACCTGGGGAAGCTGGGGGCGCGGCCGGCCGAGTACCTGCCGAACTTCTACGGGCCGATGTCGGACGCGTTCAACGGGAACGAGGAATCCGATCGGTTGCTGGTGCGGTGGAGGCTCCGGGAGTACGGGAACTCCACCGGCCCGGTGGCGGCCGGTGCGGTTCCGGTGCTGAGCGTCGGCGCCGACGCCGGTCCGGTGGCCGGCCGGCCCGAGGGCCCGATCGGCCTGGTCGCCGTGCCCCGGGACATCGGCGCGATGCGGGCGAGCGACCCCGCGCTGGCCCAGCGGTGGCGGGTCGCCGTGCGGGAGGCCCTCACCGGGGTCAGCATCGAAGGCTTCGACCCGTCCGGTTACTACGTGGTACGGAGGGAATCGTGAAATTCGCCGGGATCGTGTTGCGACGGATCGTGATGCCGCTGGTGGCGCCGTTCCGGACGTCGTTCGGCGTCGAGACGACCCGCGACGTCCTGCTCGTGGGCGCGGTGGCCGAGGACGCCGAGGGCTGGGGCGAATGCGTGGCGATGACGAGCCCGCGCTACTCGTCCGAGTACGTCGACGCGGCGGCGGACGTGCTGCGCCGGTTCTTCGTGCCCGCGGTGCTGTCCGGCCCGGTCTCGGCGGTCTCGGTGGCGGAGTCGCTCGCGCCGTTCAAGGGGCACCAGATGGCCAGGGCGGCGCTCGAGACGGCGATCCTGGACGCCGAGCTGCGTGCGTCGGGCCGGTCGTTCGGGCGGGAGCTCGGAGCGGTGCGCTCGCGGGTGCCGTGCGGGGTCTCGGTCGGCATCATGGACAGCATCCCGCAGCTGCTCGACGCCGTCGGCGGCTACCTCGACGAGGGTTACGTCCGCATCAAGCTCAAGATCGAACCGGGCTGGGACGTCGAGCCGGTCCGGGCCGTCCGGGAGCGCTACGGCGACGACGTGCTGCTCCAGGTGGACGCGAACACGGCCTACACGCTGGGCGACGCCAGGCACCTGGCCCGGCTCGACCCGTTCGACCTGCTGCTGATCGAGCAGCCGCTCGACGAGGACGACCTCCTCGGGCACGCGGCGCTGGCCCGGCAGATCCGCACCCCGGTGTGCCTGGACGAATCGATCACGTCGGCCAGGGCCGCCGCGGCCGCGATCCGCCTGGACGCCTGCCAGATCGTCAACATCAAGCCGGGACGGGTCGGCGGCTACCTCGAAGCGCGCCGGATCCACGACGTCTGCGTGGCGCACGGCGTCCCGGTCTGGTGCGGCGGGATGCTGGAAACCGGGCTCGGCCGGGCCGCCAACGTGGCGCTCGCGGCGCTGCCCGGGTTCACGCTGCCCGGCGACACCTCGGGATCGGGGCGTTACTACGCCGCCGACATCACCGAGCCGTTCGTCCTCCGCGACGGTCACCTCGACGTGCCGGTCGGGCCCGGACTAGGGGTGACGCCGATTCCGGACCGGCTCGACGAGGTGACGGTTTCGACCGAGTGGCTCCCGGCGTGACGTTACGGTGAGCCGGTGCGGGTGAGGCCTCGTGTGAACCTCGGGCGCGTCGTCGACGACCTCGGCGTGACGCTGCTCGAACACGCCCACGGGGACGTCGACCGGCCCGACGAGATCAGCGCGGTAGTTTTCCACGACCCGTCCGACCAGCCGGTGCTGCCCGCGCACGCGCTGGTGCTGGGCATCGGGGTGGACGACCCGGGTGCGCTGGCCGCGCTCCTCGTCGCGCTCGGGCAGCAGAACGCCGCCGCGCTCGTCGTCCGGGCGCCGGTGCCGCTCACCGACGAGGTGCGGGCCGCGGTCGACTCGGCCGGGGTCGCCGTGCTCGGGCTGCGCCGGGGCGCCACCTGGAACCACCTCAGCGACCTGCTGCGCTCGCTGCTCGCCCCGGGCGCCGATGCCGGACCGGCCGACGAGACGCTGCTCGGCGGGCTGCCCGCCGGTGACCTCTTCGCGGTCGCCAACGCGATCGCGTCGCTGCTGGACGCGCCGGTCACGATCGAGGACCGCAACTCCCGGGTGCTGGCCTTCTCCGGACGGCAGGACGAGGCCGATTCGTCCCGGGTCGACACGATCCTGGGCCGGCAGGTGCCCGAGAGCTACGCGCGAGTCCTGCACGAGCGGGGGGTGTTCCGGGAGCTGCTCCGCGGCGACCGGCCGATCTTCATCGAGCCGATCCCCGACCGGATCAACGGTTTCCTCAAGCCGCGCGTCGCGATCCGGGTGCGCGCGGGCGACGAGGTGCTCGGGTCGATCTGGGCCGCGGTGCCCGGGCCGCTGAGCGACGAGCGCAGCGCGGCGTTGGGCGAGGCGGCCAACCTGGTCGCCCTGCACATGCTGCGGGTCCGGGCCGGTGCCGACGTGCAGCGGCGGATGCGGGCCGATCTGCTGAACGCTGCGCTGGGGGGCGGCGCGGGCGCACACGAGGCCCTCGAGCGGCTCGGCCTGTCGAGCCAGCCGCTGCTGGTGCTCGGGGTCGCGCTCGACGAACGCGCCGATGCCGACAGTGCGAGCGTGATCCAGGACCGGCAGGGACTCAGCGACGCGTTCGCGCTGCACCTGCACGCGGTGCACCCGCGGGCCGTCGCCGCGGCGATCGGCGCGGTCACCTACGGCCTGCTGCCGCTGACCGGCACTCCCGACCGGGCGGTGCGGATCCTCCAGGGGTTCCAGGACCGGCTGGGTGGCCGGCTCCCGTCGATCGCCGCCGTGGGGCCGGTGGCGCGGGGGCTGTCGGACGTCGCCCGCAGCCGCACCAGCGTCGACCGGGTGCTGCGGGTGCTGCGCGACGGGCGTCCGCACCGGCGGATCGGCCGCTTCGACGAGCTCCAGGGCGAAGCACTGGTCTCCGAGCTGCGGGACCTCGCCGCGGCGCGCGGCGAGAAACCGGCCGGGGCGCTGGCCCGCCTGGTGGAGTACGACGTCCTGCACCGCGGCAACCTCGTGCAGACGCTGCGCGCCTGGCTGGACGCTTTCGGCGACGCGGTGCTGGCCGCCGAGTCGATCGGCGTCCACCAGAACACGTTCCGGTACCGGTTGCGACGCGTTTCCGACGTCGGGCAGTGCGATCTCGGCGACCCCGACCAGCGGTTCGGACTCATGGTGCAGCTGCGGGCGCTCCGCCCGGAGTAGCCGGCTCCTCACCCTCGGCAGGACCGTCCATACGCCGACGATAGGCACCTGCTCGTACGTTGGAGAGCATGCGTGTACTGGTCGTCGAGGACGAGCCCTACATGGCCGAGGCGATCCGGGACGGGCTGCGGCTCGAAGCGATCGCCGCCGACCTCGCCGGCGACGGCGACACCGCGCTCGAGTTGCTGGGCATCAACACGTACGACATCGCCGTCCTCGACCGGGACGTCCCCGGGCCGTCCGGCGACGAGATCGCCGCCCGCATCGTCGCGTCCGGCAGTGGCATGCCGATCCTGATGCTCACCGCCGCCGACCGGCTGGACGACAAGACCTCCGGCTTCGAGCTCGGCGCCGACGACTACCTCACCAAGCCGTTCGCGCTGCGGGAGCTCGTGCTCCGGCTCCGTGCGCTCGACCGCAGGCGCGCCCACAGCCGACCGCCGGTGCGCGAGATCGCCGGCCTGCGGCTGGACCCGTTCCGCCGCGAGGTCTATCGCGACGGCCGCTACGTCGCGCTCACCCGCAAGCAGTTCGCCGTGCTCGAGGTCCTCGTCGCGGCCGAGGGCGGGGTGATCAGCGCCGAGGAACTCCTGGAACGGGCCTGGGACGCCCACACCGACCCCTTCACCAACGCCGTCCGCATCACGGTCTCCGCCCTGCGCAAACGGCTCGGCGAGCCCGGGCTGATCGCCACCGTCCCCGGCGTCGGCTACCGCATCGAGGGTCAGCAGCGTGAGTAGACCGGCCGGGTTGAGCGTCCGGCTGCGGCTCACGCTCAGCTACGCCGGTTTCCTGATGCTGGCCGGCGTCCTGCTGCTCGCGGTCGTCTGGGTGTTCCTCCTGCGTTACGTCCCCGACCCGCCGCGCGACCTGCCGTTTCCCGGTATCCGCATCATCGGCCCCAGCCGTCACGACCTCCTGGTCGCGTTCGCTCCCCGGGCAGCCGAGATGCTGGCCTTCCTGCTGGTGTTCGGTCTGCTCGGAGGCTGGTTCCTGGCCGGCCGCATGCTCGCTCCGCTGTCCCGGATCACGGACGCGACGCACCGGGCCGCGACCGGATCCTTGTCGCACCGGATCGCGCTGGAAGGACGGCACGACGAGTTCCGCGAACTCGCCGACAACTTCGACGCGATGCTCGCCCGGCTCGAGGCCCACGTCGCCGGGCAGCAGCGGTTCGCGGCCAACGCGTCGCACGAGTTGCGTACTCCGCTGGCGATCACCCGGACGCTGCTCGACGTCGCCCGCGACGACCCCGGCCGCGACGACCACGAGCTCGACGACCGTCTCCGGGCCGTCAACGCCAGGGCGATCGAGCTCACCGAGGCGCTGCTCCTGCTCAGCCGGGCCGACCAGCGCTCGTTCGAACCCGAGCGGGTCGACCTGTCGCTGGTCGCGGAGGAAGCCACCGAGACGCTTCTTCCGCTGGCCGAGAAACACGGCGTCGCGATCGAGACCGGCGGGGACGTCACGCTCGCCGTCGGCTCGCACGCACTCCTCCTGCAGCTGACGACGAACCTCCTGCACAACGCGATCGTCCACAACCTGCCGGAGCACGGCACCGTGCGGGTCACCACCACGATCGGCCCGGACGCGGCCGTGCTCGCGGTCGAGAACACCGGCGAGACGCTCGATCCCGGGCTGATCCCGACGCTCACCGAGCCGTTCCAGCGCGGCACCCAGCGCGTCCGCAGCGACCAGGCCGGTGTCGGGCTCGGCCTGGCGATCGTCCGGAGCATCACCCAGGCCCACGACGGACTCCTCACGCTCACCCCGCGGACGGGCGGCGGACTCTGCGTCGAGGTGCGGCTGCCGGTCACCCCGCTGCACTGGCGCGACTACGTGATGGGGAAGTCGAAATAGGTGTGGGGATACGGTTCGTCCCTCAACGTGTAGTGCCACCACTCGCACGCGTAGGGGCTGAACCCGGCACGTTCCATGAACGAACACAGGTGATCGCGGTTGATCGCCGCCTCCGGAGCGATGCCCTCCGCCCCGTGATGCGAGACCGCGTCCATCAGGTCGTGGTCACCGCCCATCGGCGCGAGTTCGCCGGTCGCCAGGCAATAGAGCGTCAGGTCGACCGTGCTGCCCCGGCTGTGGCCGGACTTCGCGGCCACGTAACCCTGCGCGAACATCGCGGCGCGATCGATGTTCGGGTAGTGGCGGCGTTTCGTCCGGCCGTCCTCCGGCTGCTCCGCCCAGCGCCGGAAACCGTCGACGGCGCGCTGCGGGCGATAGCCGTCCCAGAGCAGCAGGCCGAAACCGGCGGACTCGGCCAGTTCGCGCGCCCGCTCCAGGGCCGCGCACAACGCCTGCGTGCCGACGATACGATTGGCCCGGTATCCCTCCAGCGGTTTGCCGGTGAAGTTGTCCCAGGTGGCGTATTTCGAATCCCAGCGGATTCCGCCGACGTGCTCGTCCACGAAGACGAAGCCGTCGTTCATCGGAGCTTCCCCGTCAGCGCCAGTGTCACCAGCAGATCGATCACCTCGGACAGGGGCAGCCCGGCCGCCGCCATCATCCGCGGATAGCGGCTGTACGAGGTCATCCCGGGTAACGTGTTGACCTCGTTGAGCATCACCGACCCGTCCTCGAGCAGGAACAGGTCCACCCGCGACAGTCCCCGGCATCCCAGCGCGCGATGGAGGGTCCGAGCGGTCTCCTGGACGAGCGAGCGCGCCTCGGAACCGATGTCGGCCGGCACGACGAACGTCGAGTTCTCGGACCCGGTTTCCGGCGAGCCCTCTTGATGGATCCGGAAGAAGCCGTGGGAGAGTGCGACGCGGTCGATCTCTCCGACGATCAGGTCCAGGTCGTTCCCCAGCACCGCGCAGCCGACCTCACTGCCGACGACGGCCTCCTCGATCAACACCTTCGTGTCGTACTGCCGTGCGGTTTCCACCGCCGTCGTCAGATCGTCCGTCCCGGTCACCTTGCTGACGCCGAACGAGGACCCGGACCGGGCCGGCTTCACGAACACCGGGTACGTGAACGACTCGGCGTCGACGCCGTCGGCCGCCGTCACGATCCGGAAGCCCGGCGTGGCGATTCCCGCGCTCCGGGCGACCAGGTAGGTCAGCGACTTGTCCATGCACAGCGCGGAACTCGGGACGTCGCAGCCGACGTAGGGGACGCCGGAGAGCTCGAACAGGCCCTGCATCGCCCCGTCCTCGCCGGACCGGCCGTGCAGGACGGGCAGCAGCACGTCGAGCCGAATCGTCTCGTACTTCCCCTGGTCCAGTACGAGCAGCCCGTGGACGCCCGGGTCGGGCGACAACATCGCCGGGCGGCCGGCCGACAGGTCGGGACCGTCGCAGAGTCTCCAGGCCCCGTCCGTCGTGATGCCGACGTAGAACGGCTCGTACTTCCCGGCGTCGAGGTGGCCGGCGATCTCGCGGGCCGACTTGATCGAGACGGGATGCTCCTCGGACGCGCCACCGAAGAAAATTCCGATCTTCACCCTATCCATGCCGTTTCCCGTTCTCGAATTCCACGCAGTTGAGGAGACTGTTCTCCACGGTGTCGCGCAGGCTGTGGTCGGTGTAATAGGCGGTGTGCGGAGTCACCACCACGTTCGGCATTTCCTGTAACCGCAGCAAAGGCTTGTTGTCGAGCGGCGTCGTGCGGCAGTCGGCGTAAAAGATTCCTTCCTCGCCTTCGACGACGTCCAGGGCCGCCCCGCTCAATCGGCCGCTGTCGAGTGCGGCCACCAGCGCCTCGGTGTCGACGAGCCCGCCGCGTCCGGTATTGACGAGAAACGCGCCGGGCTTCATCACGGCGACGCGCCGTCGGTTCAGCAGGTGGTGGGTTTCCGCGGTGAGCGGCAGATGGAGCGTGACGACGTCGCTGTGCCGGAGCAGTTCCGCCAGCGGGACCGGGTCCGCGGCCTCCTTGTCGTAGGTCAGGATCCGGCTCCCGAAGCCCCGCAACCGGTCGATCACCGCGCGGCCGATCCGCCCGGTGCCCACGACCCCGACGGTCAGGTCACGCAGCTCTTTCCCGCGTGTCTCGTTCAGCCGGTAGTCGTGCACCTCCGCGCGACGGACGAGGGAGCCGGCGCCCCGCAGAGCCATCAGCATCAGCATCAGCGTGTAGTCGGCCACGCTGTCCGGCGAATAGGCCACGGTGCCGACACGCATTCCGAGGCCGGCCGCGTAGGCCACGTCGAGGTGGTCGTCGCCGATGCTCCGGGTCGACACGTACTCCACACCGGCCCGGCCGAGCGCCCGCAGGGTGGCATTCGTGATCGGTGTCTTGTGGCCGACGCTGACGCATCGGCCTCCGGATGCCAGCTCGCTATTCGCGTCGGAAACCGGTGCCTCGACGATTGTCGCCGACACGTCGAAGCGGGGCGCCATTTCCCGGAACGCCGCTGCCTCGTCCGGCTCGCATCCGTAGATCGTTATCCGCATGCCCCCAGTCAAGGGTCCGCGGTGTTGTCAGCCCGTACGCAATTCTCGATACGCGAGCGATAGGCGCCCGCTAGCCCCGCAAGTAGCGGGTGATCATGGCGACCAATTCGTTCTCCACCGCCTCGATCGAGAGGTTCCGCGGATCGGCCATCAGTTTGTGGACGTTCAGCTCCACCGTGGTCAGGATCAGCTCGGCGGCGGTGTCGAGGTCGCGCACGCCGACGTCCGGATGCCGGGCGAGCAGGTCGCGCAGCTGAGCGACGCGTAGCTTTCCGTGCCGGTCGATCGTGTCGAGCAGCTCCTTCGAGAGCGGCGCCTCCTCGATCATGATCCGCAGCAGCTGGGGATCGTCCTGGTGGTTGTCGATCGCGTCGCGGATCAACGCCCGGGCCGTCGGTTCCAGGCTGCCGGGCGACAGGTCGAGCTGCGCGGCGCCCCGCCACGCGCCGCGGTCGATGTGCCGGATGAGCAGCTCCGCGAGCACCGCGTCCTTGTTCGGGAAGTACTGGTACAGCGAGCCGATCGAGATGCGGGCCCGCTCGGCGATGCGGTTGGTGGTGCCGGCGGCGTAGCCGTGCTCGACGAAAACGTGAGCAGCGGCGGCCAGGATCCGCTCGCGGGTGAGCTCCGCGCGCACCTGCTGAGGCCTGCGACGTGGCTGAAGTCGACGGTCGGCCGACGGCATCCTGTTCCTCCCCGGGGGCGTCAAAAGCGAGTAGTCGAGAGCTGAGCTATCGTTCACAATAGTGCTGTGAGCAGCGATAACAAGATATTTTCCCGACTGACGACAGTGGACGAGGTCGAAGCGGTCGTCGGTCGTCCGCTGCCGGTGATCACGCTCAAGCAGATCAGCGCGCTCGATGAGGGGTGCCGCACGGTCCTCGCCCGGTGCCCGGTCGCCGCGTTCGGCCACCGGGACGCCGGCGGCACCAGCCGGACCACGTTCGTCGGCGGCCGGCCGGGCTTCGCCCGCGTCCACTCACCGACGCGGATCTCGTTCCCGTGGCCCGGGCCCGGTGAGCCGCACGGCGGCGTCTCGCTGTTCTTCCTTCTGCCGGGCGTCGGAGAGGTACTGCGGATCAACGGCGTGGCGGCCGGCCGCGACCGCGGTGAGACGACCGTCGACGTCGTGGAGGCGTACGTGCACTGCGCCCAGGCGATTCTCCGGTCCCGCCTGTGGCAGCCGCCCGCCCCGGCCGGGCCGGGCGCGGACGTCCCCGGCGACGGCCCGCTGCGCGCTCCCGGGGTAGCCGATTTCCTCGCCTCCGCGCCGTTCCTCGCACTGTCGACCTGGGACGCGTCCGGCGGGAGCGACACGAGCCCGCGCGGCGACCGGCAGACCGTGGCACGGATCCTGGACGGCCGCACGCTCGTCCTGCCGGACCGCAAGGGCAACAAGCGCGCCGACACGCTCCACAACCTGCTGCGGGACGACCGGCTGTCGTTCGCCGCGCTCGTCCCCGGGCGCAGCGGTGTCCTGCACGTCCGCGGACGCGGCGCGATCACCGTCGATCCGGCGCTGCTGGACGCGATGGCACTGCACGGGAAGCCCCCGCACGCGGCCCTGCTCATCGACGTCGAGCACGCCGAGGTGGCGGCCAACGACGCGGTGGCGCGCTCGCGGCTGTGGACGCCCGGCGCGCACGTCGCGCGCGGCGCGGTGCCCGACCTGATGGCGCTGGGCGGCGAGCATCTCGCGGCCACGCTGGCCGAGACCAGGGGCGGCCCGTCCGCGTTCCTGCTCCGGGTCGTCGGGTCGATCCCCGGCCTGACCCGGTTGCTGCGGCTGGCGATGAACAGCGCCTACCGCTCCGGGCTGCACAAAGAGGGCTACGACGACGTCCGGACCGGCCGGCCGCGTGCGACCGGCGCGGCCACCGAACAGCACGCGGCCCGGGAGGTGCGTATCGCCGAGATCCGGCGGGAGACTCCCAGCACGGTCACGCTCGTCCTCGAGGACGCGGACCCGTTCGACTTCCGGCCCGGCCAGTTCTTCACGCTCGTGGCCGACATCGACGGCCGCCCGGTGCGACGGGCCTACTCGGCCGCGTCCGGGCCCGGGTCGTCCCGGCTGGAGCTCACGGTCAAGCACGTCGAGGGCGGCCGGTTCTCCGGGCACGTCCACCGGAACCTCCGCGTGGGCGACCGGCTCGGGGTGCGCGGCCCGTCCGGGTCGTTCCACACCGGAGACCGGGCTCCGGACGAGCTCGTGCTGATCGCCGCGGGCAGCGGCGTCACGCCGATGATGAGCATGATCCGCGCGGCGCTGTCCGCCTCGCCGGACGCGGGCCGGATCGCGCTGCTCTACAGCAGCCGCAGCGCAGAGGAGATCATCTTCGGCGGCGAGCTGACCCACCTGGCGGCGAACCACCCCGGCCGCCTGTCGGTGACCCACGTCCTCACCGGCGCCGAGGGCCGGCTCACCGCGGACGGCGTCCGCCGGTGGGTCACCGGCCTGTCCCCGTCCGCCGACGCCCACTACTACGTCTGCGGTCCCGACGGTCTGGGCGACGCCGTGCGCGGCGTCCTGAACGGGCTGGACGTCCCGGGCGAGCGGGTGCACAGCGAGCGTTACACCAGCGGGGCGGGCGCGACGGCCGCGACCACCGTGCCGCAGACGATGATCGTCGAGGACCACGGGCAGCCGGTCGGCACGGTGATCGTCGAACCGGGTCAGACGCTGCTCGACGCCGGCCTCGCGGCGGGACTGGACCTGCCGTTCTCCTGCACGGTCGGGAACTGCGGCGACTGCCTGGTGCGGCTGCGCAGCGGAACCGTCGCCCAGCACGAGCCGAACTGCCGCACCCCCCGGCAGCAGGCCGACGGCTACGTGCTGACCTGCGTGGGCTCCCCGCTGTCCGACGTCACGCTCGACGTCGGCGAGCCCTGAGCCGGGAAACAGACGCTGATCCGCAGGCCCCCGTCCGGCCGCGGCTGAGCGAGCAACCGGGCCTGCTGCGCCCGGGCGATCGCCGCGACGATGGCCAGGCCGAGCCCGTGCCCGGCGGTCTGGTCGGTGCGATCGGTGCCGAGCCGCTGGAACGGCTGGAACAGCCGGTCGATCTCCTCGGCCGGCACCGGGGCACCGGTGTTGCTCACGGTCAGGCACCCGCCGGGCGAGACCGCGATCTCGACGCTCCCGCCCGGGACGTTGTGACGCACCGCGTTGTCGAGCAGGTTCGTGACGAGGCTGGCGGTCAGGCGGTCGTCGCCGGTCACCGGCGCCGGGGCGAGCGCGGTGTGGACCCGGATGCTTCCGGTGTCGCGTCCGGAGATCGCCTTCCGGGTGACGTCGGCCAGATCGAACGGACGCCGGTGCTCGATGCCCTGCTGTCCTCCGGCGAGCGTGAGCAGCGCGTCCAGCAGCTGTTCCTGCTGTCGGCCGAGGGCCAGCACTTCCTCGCAGGTGGACCGGAGCGCGCCGGCGGACGCGTCCGGGTCGGCCAGCGTGAGCTGGAGGAGGGTCCGCTGAACGGTCAGCGGGGTGCGGAGCTCGTGCGAGGCGTTGGCGACGAACTGCCGCTGCGCGGTGAACGCGTCGTCGAGCCGGCGCAGCAGGCCGTCGAACGTCGCCGCGAGTTCGCTGAACTCGCGGTAGCCGGCCGGGATCCGTACGCGGTGGTGGAGGTCGCTCGCGGACATCGTGCGCGCGGCGGCGGTGAGCGCCCGCAGGGGGCGCAGCGCCCGCCCGGCGAGCATCCGGCCGACCGCGAGCGAGACCGCGGCCAGCACGACCAGCGCGACGGCGGAGTACCGCAGCACGTCGGCGAGGTTGTCGCCGGTGCCGGCCCGCGCCGGTTCGCCCGGGCCCGGCACGGTGTGGCCGCCGACGTAGAGCGGCAGGTCGGCCAGGACCAGCAACAGCACACCGCCGGCGAACGTGAACCCGGCGTGGACGAGCGCGAGCCGGGTCCGCAGGCTTCTCACGACCCACCGATCCGGTAACCGCCCTCGCGCACGGTGTGGATGGCCGGTGGCCGCCCGAGCTTCGCGCGCAGCCGTCCGATCGTGGTCTTCACCGTGGTCGTGAACGGGTCGGCGGCCTCGTCCCAGACCCGTTCGAGCAGTTCCTCGGCCGGCACCACCCGGCCCCCGGCGGCCAGCAGGTACTCCAGGACCGCGAATTCCTTCGGGCTGAGGTCGAGCCGCCGTCCGGCGCGCGAGGCCACCCGCCGGCCGGGGTCGAGCGACAGGTCGCCGTCGTCCAGCACCGGTGGCAGCGCGGACGCGGTGCGGCGCCCGAGAGCCCGGACCCGGGCCACCAGCTCGGCGAAGTCGAACGGCTTGGGCAGGTAGTCGTCGGCGCCGAGACCGAGGCCCTCGACGCGGTCGCGGACCTTGGCCGCCGCAGTCAGCATCAGGACCCGGGCGGCCGATCCGCCGGCCACGATCCGCCGGCACACCTCGTCGCCGTGCATCCCGGGCAGGTCACGGTCGAGGACGACGACGTCGTAGCGGGTATCGGCCAGCCGTTCGAGCGCGGCCGTCCCGTCGAGCGCGGCGTCCACCGCCATCGCCTCCCGGCGCAGACCGGCCGTGATCAGCGTGTTCAACCTGCGGTGATCCTCCACCACCAGCACCCTCATGGGTCCACGATGCCAGCCGGGTGGTGACAGCCGGGTCTCAACGCCGCGCACCGGGCTGTCACCGGCGTCCCGGTAGAACTCCGGGCCATGATCGAAGTCGAAGCACTGCGGAAGCGGTACGGGGCCACGACGGCGCTGGACGGGATGACGTTCACGGCCGCTCCCGGCCGGGTCACCGGGTTCGTCGGGCCGAACGGGGCCGGGAAGTCCACCACGATGCGGATCGTCCTCGGCCTGCACACCGCCGACGCCGGGGTCGCGCTCGTCGGTGGCCGGCCCTACCGGTCGCTGACCCGGCCACTGCGGCACCTCGGCGCACTCCTGGACGCGTCCGCGCTGCACCCGGCCCGGTCCGGACGCGACCACCTGCGGTGGCTGGCGCACTCGCAGGGCCTGCGCAGCGCCCGGGTCGACGAGGTCGTGACGCTGGTGGGCCTGGGACCGGCCGCGCGCAGGCGGGCCGGCGGGTACTCGCTGGGCATGCGGCAGCGCCTCGGCATCGCGGCCGCGCTGCTGGGCGATCCGCCGGCGATCATGCTCGACGAGCCGTTCAACGGGATGGATCCCGACGGCATCATCTGGATGCGCGGTTTCCTGCGTTCGCTGGCCGCGCAGGGGCGGGCCGTGCTGGTGTCGAGCCACCTGATGACCGAACTGCAGGGCACGGCCGATCACGTGGTCGTCGTCGGCCGGGGCCGGGTTCTCGCGGACGGCAGTGTGGCCGGCCTGATCGCGACCGCGTCCGGAGACCGGGTACGGGTGCGGACCAGCGCGCCGGAACCGGCGGCCGCGGCGCTCACCGCCGCGGGGGCGCAGGTGTCGGGCGAGGACGTGCTCTCCGTGCGGGGCCTCGCCGCCGAACGGGTCGCCGAGGTGCTCACCGCGAATCGGCTGCCGTTCTCCGAACTCGCGCCGCACCGGGCCACGCTCGAGGAGGTGTACCTGGAGCTGACCCGGGACGCCGTGGAGTACGGCGCGGTGGCGCCGTGATCCTGCGGTCGGAGTGGACCAAGTTCCGGTCGGTCCGGGGATGGGTGATCGGCACCGCGGTCGCGGCGCTGCTGATCCTGGTGTTCCCGGTGACCGGGCTCGGCGGCGCCGGGTCGGAGAAGCCGCGGCCGATCCCGCTCGGGCCGGGCGGGGAACCGGTCGTCGACGCGTACTACTTCGTGCCTCGCCCGCTGGCCGGCGACGGGCGGATCACGGTGGAGGTGACCGCACTCGAGAGCCGCGCGCCGTGGGCGAAGGCCGGTCTGCTCGTCCGCGCGGGGACGCGGTACGCCGCGATTCTGCGCACCGCCGGGCACGGCGTGCGGATGCAGTACGACTACACCGGCGACGTCGCCGGACCCGACCCGGCGGCCCGGTGGCTGCGGCTCACCCGGTCCGGCGACACGGTCATCGGGGAGGCGTCGGCCGACGGCACCCACTGGGATCGGGTCGGTGCGGTGCGACTGCCCGGCCCGCTGCGGGCCGGGCTGTTCGTGGCCTGCCCGCAGCACGTCCACGGTGTGGGGACGGAGCCGGACGCGGCCACCGCGACGTTCGCCGGTGCCGGATCCGGGCCCTGGACCGGTGGGCAGCACGGAGCAGGCACGGCCACGTTCGCCGGGTACCCGCTCGGTGTCTCGGGCGGCTTCAGCGCCTCGGCCGGCCGGGTCACGGTGACCGGCGCCGGAGACCTCGCCCCGGCCACCCGTACGGACGTCGTCCCGGCGGCGTCGATAAACGATCTGCTCTTCGGGACGCTGCCCGCGCTGATCGTGGTCGTGGTCATCGCGACGCTGATGGCCACGACCGAGTACCGGTACGGGCTGATCCGCAGCACGCTGAGCGCGACCACGCGGCGCGGGCGGGTGTTGCTGGCCCGGGCCGCCGTGGCCGGTGGAGTCACGTTCGTGGCCGGTCTGGTGGGCGCGGCGCTCGCGGTGGCCATCTGGCCCGGCCTGGTGCGTGGCCTCGGCGTCTTCCTCTTCCCGGCGTCGTCGGGCGCCGTCGTGCGGGTCGCGGCCGGGACGGCCGCCGTGCTCGCGCTCGCGGCCGTCTTCGCGCTCGGCGTCGGGACGCTGCTGCGACGCTCTGCCGCCGCGGTGACGACGGTCGTGACGCTGACCGTGCTGCCGTACCTGCTGGCGCTGGTGCCGTTCACGCCGTTGCCGATGGCCGAGTGGCTGACCAGGGTCACGCCGGCCGCCGCGCTGGCCGTGCAGCAGACCGTCGTCCGGTCTCCGCAGGTCGACGGGCTCTACAACCCGGCCAACGGCTACTACCCGCTGTCGCCGTGGGCGGGTCTGGCCGTGCTGGGCGGCTACGCCGGGCTCGCGCTCGCGCTGGCCGCCGTCGCGCAGCGCCGGAGGGACGTGTGAGGGACGCCCTGCGCGCGGAGTGGACGAAGCTGTGCACGACGTGGGCGCCGGCGGGGCTGCTCCTGGCCGCGGTGGTCGCCACGGTGGCGCTGGGCGTCGCCCTCCACGGCACCGAGGGGTTCTACCTGGGACAGGCTCCGATCGCAGTACTCGGCGTGCTGACGGTCAGCGGCGAGTACGGCACGGCGCTGATCGGCGTCACGCTGGCGGCCATGCCGGACCGGCGGCTCCCGCTGGCGGCCAAGGCGCTGACGCTCACCGGGCCGGTGGCAGTGGCCGGTCTGGTCGCCCGCGGTCCGGTCGTCTACCTCGTCCTGATCGCCTGGCTCAGCGTCGGGGTCGCCGCGATCGTCCGCGACTCCGGCGTCGCGATCGGCGTCGTTCTCGGGCTGCTGTACCTGCCCCCGATCGTCAGCGCGACGGTGGCCGACCCGCACGTCCACCGTCTGATCGACCGGACCGCGCCGATGACGGGCGGCCTCGGCGCACTCGCCGCCTGGGCCGCCGCGGCCCTGCTCGTCGGCACGCTCGTCCTCGGCCGCCGGGAGGTCTGCTAGCCGGTCGTCGGGGAGGGCGGCCGGGGCCGGGCGGCGGTAGCGGTCCGGAGCAACTGTCCGACCAGTCCCCGCAGCTCTCGCAACGCGGCCGGGTCGTACCGTCGCCCGGCGGTGTCGACCACCTCGGTCACCCCGGCGAGCAGCTCCGCGGCCGTGACCGCGTCTCCGAGCTGAGCCAGCGCCTGTGCGGCGAGCCAGTCGCAGTACGGCCCCGGCGCTCCCGCCGTCCGCAGCTGCTCGACGAGTACCAGGCACACCTCGTCCATGCCGCCGGCCAGCACCAGCCGGGCCAGGAAGTCGGTGCCCTCGATCCACTGCGGTGTGCCCGGGAACTCCTCGCGCAGCACCTCGAACGTGTCCACGGCGTCCTGGTTGCGCCCCGCTCCGACCAGGCTGCGTCCGAGATCGAGCAGCGTGGTGGCCAGCACGCCGCGGTCGGCGGCCGGCCCGGCGGACAACAGCTCGTCCAGAGCCCGGTGGGCCAGGCCGACGTTGCGCTCGGACTTGGCCCGGCGGAGCTCCGGCGACGCGTACCCCTCGTGGGTGAACCGGATCGCGGCGCGCGGCGCGGCCGCGAGCCGGGAGGACCCCACCAGCCGCTCGTGCACCCGCCCCTGCCAGGCCACCGTCCCGGCGCGGTAGAGGCGCCCCTCGGCGTGCGTGTACGGCGACTCGTCGTGCGCGTTGTCGATCTCCACCCGCAGCACGTCGGCGTCGGTGGCCCGCAACAGCGCGCGCAGGGCGTCCGGGTCGCCGGTGTAGCGCTGATCGGCGTCGATCGCGAGCACCCAGCCGGCCGTGCAGCCGCGGTGCGCGTCGTTGCGGGCCGCGGCGAAGTCGTCGTCCCAGAGGCCCCGGCTGACGCTCGCGCCGAGCTGTTCGGCCAGCACCGGCGTGCCGTCGACCGAGCCGGTGTCGTGCACGTGCACGGTGTCGGCCACCCCGTCGAGCGACGCCAGACAGCCGGGCAGCGTCTCCTTCTCGTTCCGCACGATCAGGACGGCCGTCAGCAAACCGGTCATCCCCTGCTGTTCGGCCGCGGGAGCGCGGACCTGAACACTCGTGCCAGACTGACCGCATGACCGGCGCCCTCGACCGTGGCCTCGGCATCCTGCAGCTGGTCGCGCGACACCGGCGGCTGCCGGTGGCCGCCATCGCCGACGCGCTCGGCCTGAGCCGCGCCACCGCCTACCGGCTGGTCGAGCGCTTGCGTGACGAGGGCTGGCTGATCAGCGAGGGCCACGGCGGCCCGGTGCGCCTCGGCCCGGCCGCCGCCCAGCTCGCCGCCGCCGCGATCGAGTCGGTCAACCTCCGTGACGTCGCGATCCCGGTGCTGCGTGAGCTCGTCGCCGAGACGGGGGAGACCGCGAACCTCGCCGTGCCGAACGGCACCGAGATGGTGTTCGTCGCCCGCGAACAGCCGCTGCGGACGGTGAGCGTGGCCGCGCACCCCGGCTCGACCCGCCCGTTCCACAACACGTCGCTCGGCCGCGCGTACCTGATGGCGCTGCGCCCGGCCCAGCTGGACGAGCTCCGGGTCGCCGCCGATCTCGCGGTCACTCCCGAGCTGGCCGCGAAACTCGAGGAGATGCGCGAACGGGGCTGGTCCGAGGACCGGCGGGAGTTCGACCCGTCGAGCTGCTGCTGCGGCGCCCCGATCCGCGATCACACCGGCGAGCCGGTCGCTGCGCTCAGCGTCGCCGGGGTCGCCGAGCGGATGGATCCGAGGATCGACGAGGTCGGGCCCCGCGTCCGGGACGCGGCCGCCCGCATCTCGGCCAGCCTGGGCTTCCTCCCGCCGGTTCCGTCCGGGCGCCGGCAGAGTTAGAGTTCTCGAAAGAATGAGATCCTGTCTCATTAAATGAGATTTTGACGAAGGGCTCCGCATGCGCCTCGCTCACGCCCGGACCGCCGACGGTGACGTCCCGGTCGTCCACCGGGACGGCCAGTGGTTCGACCTGCGTCCGTTGCACGCGGCCGTCACGCCCGCGGTGCTCGCTCCCGACGCGCTGGCCGCGATCCGGACCGCCGACCTTCCGGCGGTGGACGACCCGGCCGAGTTCGCGCCGCCGCTGACCGGCATCGGCAAGATCCTCTGCATCGGCCTCAACTACACCGACCACGCCGAAGAGACCGGTGCGACGCCGCCCGCCGAGCCGATCCTGTTCATGAAGGCTCCCGACACGGTGGTGGGCGCCGGCGACGACGTGCTGATCCCGCGGACGTCGGTGAAGACCGACTACGAGGTCGAGCTGGCGATCGTCATCGGCTCGACCGCGCGGTACCTCGACTCCGAGGAAGACGCCGTGAAGCACATCGCCGGCTACGCGATCAGCAACGACGTCAGCGAGCGCACGTTCCAGATCGAGCGCGGCGGCCAGTGGGACAAGGGCAAGAACTGCGAGACGTTCAACCCCTTCGGGCCCTGGATCGCGACCTCCGACGACGTCGCCGACCCCCAGGACCTCGAGCTGCGGCTCTGGGTCAACGGTGACCTGCGGCAGAACGGCAACACGAAGAACCAGATCTTCGGCGTCGCGCACGTCGTCCGGTACCTCAGCCAGTTCATGACGCTCTACCCCGGCGACGTCATCAACACCGGCACGCCCGCCGGGGTCGCGATGGGCCGCGCCGACGGGGCGTTCCTGCGCGACGGCGACGTCGTCGAGATCGAGATCACCGGCCTCGGCCGGCAGCGCCAGACGTTCCGGCAGGCCTGAGATGGCTGAGCTCTCGGGCCTGCGAGCCCTGGTGACCGGTGGTGCGTCCGGCATCGGCCTGGCGATCGTGACGGCCTTCCGGGCCGAAGGTGCTCAGGTCGCGGTCCTCGATCGGGCGGACACCGGCCCGGCCGACGTGGTCTACGTCCGTGCCGATCTGGCCGACGACGAGCAGGTACGTGCCGCCGTCGACACCGCCGTGGAGGCGCTCGGCGGGCTGGACGTGCTGGTGAACAACGCCGGCATCGGCGCCCAGGGCTCGGTCGAGCAGAGCACCGACGACGAGTGGCACCGGGTGCTCGACGTCAACGTGATCGGTACCGCGCGGGTGTCGCGGGCGGCCTGGCCGTACCTGCGGGAGTCCGCGCACCCGGCGGTCGTCAACACCTCGTCGATCGCGGCCACCGCGGGATTGCCCGCCCGAGCGGTGTACTCGGCCAGCAAGGGTGCGGTATCAGCACTGACCCGGGCCATGGCGGCCGACGGGATGCCGGACGGGATCCGCGTCAACGCGGTGAACCCCGGTACCGCCGACACGCCCTGGGTCGGGCGCCTGCTCGACAGCGCGCCGGACCCGGACGCCGAGCGGGCCGCGCTGGAGGCCAGGCAGCCTCACGGGCGCCTGGTCAGTGCGGACGAGATCGCCCAGGCCGCGGTGTACCTCGCGTCCCCCCGCGCCGGCTCCACCACCGGCACCGAGCTCGCCGTCGACGGTGGCATGCAGGCGCTCCGCCTGCGCCCCCGCCGCTGACCCGGTCCCGCCCGCCACGGCCTCGCCGAGCGCCGCCGGTCCGGGCGGGCTCCTCTATGGACGCCGGGCGCTCGGGACCGCCATGATGAGCGCGCGGTGGTTCCACAGAGGAGGGCCCGATGCGAAAGTCTTTCCTTCGACCCGTTGTCGCCTTCGTGATGCTCGTAGCGGTCGCAATTTTCTCCGCCCCTTCGGCTGCCGACGCGGCGGCATCCAGCACCATTTGGGGGCTCTATCAGATCATCGGCACGCAGTCGAACAAATGCATAGCTGACCCCAACGCGTCGCCCAACAACGGGGTGACGATGATCATCTGGCCCTGCCACGACCCGATGACCTCGGAACAGCAATTCTGGGCCGAAGACCACGGCGGCAACGACTGGGAACTCTGGAACAACGGAAACGGTAAGTGCCTCACCGTTCTGAATGCCTCGACGGAGAACAACGCCCCCGTCATTCAGTACGACTGCACGCTGGGCGCGAACGAAGTCTGGCGCATCAACGGCACCAACCACCGGATCGTCAACAAGAAGAGCGGCCTCTGCCTGACGGTCAAGAACGCCAGTACCGACAACGGAACGGCGCTGCTGCAATTCACCTGCAACGGCGGCGCCAATCAGGAGTGGACGTTCAGGTCAGCACCCTAGATGCGGTAGGTAGCGGCCGCGGTCCCGCCGAAGATCGCGGCTCGCTCCTCCGCGGAAAGGTCGCCGACCAGCGTTTCGGCGGCGTCCACGACGTCGTCGTAGGACGCGGCGAGCAGGCACACGGGCCAGTCGGAACCGAACATCAGCCGGTCCGGGCCGAACGCCTCCAGCGCCACTTCGACGGCGGGACGCAGGTCGGCGACCGTCCAGGTGTCCCAGCGCGCCTCGGTGACCAGGCCGGAGAGCTTCGCCACCACGTTGGGCTCGGCGGCCAGTTCGCGCAGAGCGGCGGCCCACGCGTCCAGCGAACCGGTGGCGAGCGGCGGCTTCGAGAGGTGATCGAGCACGAACCGCACGTCCGGAAGGGCGCGTACGAGTTCGGTTGCGGCCGGTAGCTGCGGCGGCAGCGTCAGCAGGTCGTAAACGAGCCCGCGCTCGCCGACCGCCCGCACGCCGCGGACGACGTCGCGGCGGAGCAACCAGCGCCGGTCCGGCTCGGCCTGCACCAGGTGCCGGACGCCGACCAGCCCCGCGGGCAGCGCGTCGAGCACGTCGCCCACGTCGGGCGAGGCCAGGTCGACCCAGCCGACCACCCCGGCGATCCGGTCGCTCGTGGCGGCCAGCGCGAGGAACTCGCGGGTCTCGTCGAGATCGGCCAGTACCTGGACGAGCACGGTCCGGTCGAAGCGCCTGGGCAGGTCCTGCGGCCAGAACGACCGGTTGATCGGGCCCAGCGTCGACAGCCACTCCTGCGGCCGCCGGGCCAGGTCCCACAGATGGTGGTGAGCGTCGATCGTCACCGCGGTACCGTGCACGCGTCTCTCCGCCCAGAGCTCGTCGGAAATCGGGACGGTCGGCCCGGCCGGCACGTCCCGACCGATCCCACCGCCGGGGAACGGTACGCGTCCGGGAGCACGGCCGCGAGCAACGGGACGCCGCGACCGTCCGGCCGACCCGCTGCTGCGCCGGGCCACCGCGGCCGCGGCGTCCGGCCGCGTTGCCCACTGTGGACGTGGTGGGCCATCCTGGTCCGGTACCTTTACGCCCCAACCGGAGGAAATTGAGTGACGGTCAGCGAGCTGGCGACGAGCTTCGATCCCTTAGGGGAGCACTACGACGACCCGTATTCGTTCTACGCCGAGGCACGGCGGGACGAACCGGTCTTCTACTCGCCGCGCCTCGACGCCTGGGTGGTGACGCGCTTCGCCGACATCGACGCGGTGATCAAGGACCCGGCGGTGTTCTCCTCGGTCAACAGCCTCCGGCCGATCCGGAGCCCGTACCCGGCGACGATCGCGGTGCTGATGAACGGGTACCCGCAGACGCCCGACCACGTCACGTCCGACGGCGAGGCGCACCGCCGGATGCGGGTGCCCTACTCCAAGTACCTGACCACGCCCGGCCGGGTGAAGGCGCGCGAGGTCGCGATCCGGAAGCGGGCCGAAGACCTCATCGACTCGTTCGCCGGTGACGGCACCACCGACCTGGTCGAGCGGTACGCGGGGCCGCTCCCGGCCGAGACCGCCGCCGAGCTGTTCGGCTTCGCGCCCGAAGACGTCCCGCTGGCCGACGCCGGCAGCCGGTCGATGTTCTCGCTCGGCAGCGTCGACCTGGACGAGGCGGAGGAGGAGCAGGTCGCCCACACGGTCCTCGCGTTCCAGAAGCTGCTGTCCGGCTACGCCCGCGACCGCCACGCCGAGCCGGCCGACGACCTGGTCAGCGCCGTCGTCACCGCGCTCGTACCGGGCCAGGAGCCGCTGACGTTCGAGCAGGAGTCCGAGCTGGTCGGCACGTTCGCCAGCACGTTCGGCGCCGCCCACATCACCACTGCCGACGGTATCGGCAGCGCACTCTGGCTGCTGCTCAGCGACCGCGAGCAGTGGGAGCTGCTGTGCCGGCAGCCCGAACTGGTGCCGTACGCGGTCGAGGAGGCCCTGCGCTTCGAGCCCCCGATCCCGGGCATGTTCCGCCGCACCACCCAGCCGGTCACGGTCGCGGGCGTCGACCTGCCGGAAGGCGCGGACGTCCTGCTCGCGTTCGCCTCGGCCAACCGCGACGAGGAGCGCTTCCCGGACGCCGACCGGTTCGACGTGACCCGCAAGCCGAGCCGCCACTTCGCGTTCGGCGCCGGTGTGCACACCTGCGTCGGTGCAGCGATGGCCCGCCTGCAGATGCGGATCGCGCTGCAGGCGCTGACCGAGCGCCTGCCCGGCGCGCGGATGGAAGCCGACCAGCACGTCGACGTGCGCAAGTCGATAAACATCCGCGGGCCGCTCGGCCTCCGGGCGAGCTGGTGAACGTGCATCTGCGCAGGACTCTGCGGTCGTAGACGTAGGTGTGGCAACCAGCCACGTGTCTACGGGAAGAAGTCAGCGATGAAGCTCGTCCGACTCGGTACCCGGGCGGTCGCGGTAGCGGCCGCCGCTCTGCTCGCCTGTGGCGTCGCCGCCGCACCCGCCGCAGCGACCGGGACGCCGAAGGGCACCAAGTCCTTGGCCGCCGTACTCACCAGCGACAAGAGCGGGTTCGATCACAACAGCAAGGACTTCGACATCGTCACCGCGGCCGTACTGGCCGTGCTCAAGGCCAAGCCGAAGAGCCCGGTCGGTGTGCTCACCGACGGCACGAAGCCGGTCACCGCGTTCGTTCCGACCGACGGTGCGTTCCAGCGTCTGGCCGCCGAGCTGACCGGCACGCACCGCTGGCCGAGCGAGAGCCAGGCCTTCAAGACGGTCGCCGGGCTGGGCATCAACACGGTGGAGGCCGTGCTGCTCTACCACGTCGTGCCCGGCGCGACGATCGACAAGGCGGCCGCGCTCAGGTCCGACGGTGCCAAGCTGAAGACCGCCACCGGCGCGAAGATCACCGTCGACGTCTACTGGCACCACCGCTGCGTCCGCCTGATCGACGCCGACCGCAACGACCGCGACCCGCGCATCGTCGCGTTCGACGTCAACAAGGGCAACAAGCAGATCGCGCACGCGATCGACCGGGTCCTCCGCCCGTCCGACCTCCCCTGACGCTCAGCGCCGCAACTCGCCACGCAGAACACTGGTAGCCGAGTGCGCGGGATCGCCGTCGAAGGCCTCGGCCGAGACGTCGATCCCGCGCCACCCGGCCGGATCCAGCCCGGCCGGCACCGGGAAGCGGGCCACCTCACCCGGACGGACCGTGCCCATCGCCTGCATCCGGGTCGTGCCCGGCACGAACATCCAGGCCTCGTAGTATCCGTTGGTCAGCGGCAGGTCCCGCACGTCGACCTCCAGCGCCAGCCGGCCTCCGGTGCGGACCAGCCGGGCGTCTCCCGTCCCGCCCGCGGATCCGATCGGCGCGAGGGTGGTCGAGGCCACCACGCTGCGCGTCGGTGCGTCCGGACGGCTGAGGTGCTGCCACCCGACCGTCCCGCCGATGCCCAGCGCCACGCCCAGGCCCAGTACCGCGCCGAGCGCACCCGCCGCCACGGCGACCGGCACCCGCCGTCGGGGTCCGGCCTTTTTCTCGACGCTGATCGGCGAACCGTCGGCGGTGGGGACCCGGGCCCGGATGGCGTCCCAGACCGCCGGAGGCGGAGCCGGCGGCCGCAGGTCGTCCTCCTCGGCTTCCCGGCCCAGCCCGATGACGTGCCGCAGCGCGGCGAGTTCCTGCCCGCACACCGGGCACTCGGCCAGGTGCGCGCGCTCCCACTCCCGGTCGACGCCGGGCGGCGGCACGTCGTCGTCGAGCGCCAGCAGGGTCAGTCGTTCAGGGTCGACGTGCCGCATCGTCCACCTCCTCCCAGGATCGGCGTAACCGGCTGACACCCCGGCGCAGGTGCGATTTCACCGTGCCGAGCGGTAAGCCGGTCAACGCGGCGATCTGCGTGTGCGTCAGGTCGTCGAAGAATGCCAGTTGCACGACCTGGCGCTGCTCCGGGCTCAGCTGGGCGAGGCGATCGGCGACGACCAGCCGGTCGAGCACCCGGTCCGGGTTCGGCTGCGCCGGTTCGGGGGGCCCGGCGGTCGCTTCCACGACCCGGGCCACCCGCTCCTCGCGCTGCAGCGCCCGCAGCCGGTCGATCAGCTGACGCTTCGCGATCCCGATCACCCACCCGGCCAGCCGCCCACGCTCCGGATCGAACGTGGTCCGGCCTCGCCAGGCGGCGACGAACGTCGCCTGGGTCAGGTCCTCGGCGTCGCTCGGGCTCGGCAGCGTCTGCCGTCCCAGGCGATACACCAGGCCACCCCACCGGTCGTACATCGCGCGCAGCGCGTGTTCGTCACCGGCCGCGAAACGCGCGGCGAGCAGCGCGTCCGGGTCGGGCGGCGGATCTCCGCCAGGTGTCATCGGCCGGCCTCCTCGACGGCGGTCATCCGTGTCTACGACCGGCCACCGCCGTTCGGATGCACCCGTCCGATTATGCGGACGCCGAGCCCGCCCGCACTTCGGCGCGGAGCCGTCCCGGCCGCCCCTCTCACCTTGCTGACGGTCGTCAGCGGAATGAGATAGCGTTCGGCCGTGGACAACGGCGAACGACCGCTCGAGACCGGGGTGCAGACCGATTTCCGGGACGCGATGAGCTACGGGGACTACCTCCGGCTGGATCTGGTCCTGGGGGCGCAGCAGCCGCTCAGCGCGCACCACGACGAGTTGCTGTTCATCGTCCAGCACCAGACGTCCGAGCTCTGGCTCAAGCTGATGCTGCACGAGCTGCGATCGGCCCGTGAACTGCTCACCGCCGATCAGCTGTCGTGGTCGCTCAAGCGGCTGGCCCGGGTCAAGCGGATCCTCGAGACGATGACCGAGCAGTGGGCCGTGCTGGCCACGATGACGCCGAGCGAGTACGGGGAGTTCCGCACGATCCTCGGGCCGTCGTCGGGGTTCCAGTCGTACCAGTACCGCGCGGTCGAGTTCCTGCTCGGCAACAAGAACGCGGACATGCTCGAGGTGTTCTCGTCGGATCCGGAGGCGCGGCAGACACTCTCGTCCCTGCTGGAGGAGCCCACGCTCTACGACGCGTTCCTGCGGCTGCTGTCCCGGCGCGGCTACCCGATCCCGGCCGGGGTGCTCGACCGGGACGTCCGGCGGGCCTGGGTCGAGATGCCGGAGCTGATCGGAGTCTTCGAGGGCGTCTACGACGACCCGGCCGCGGCCTGGGACGTCTACGAGGCCTGCGAAGACCTCGTCGACCTGGAGGACGCGTTCCAGTTCTGGCGGTTCCGGCACCTGCGCACGGTGCAGCGGATGATCGGCACCCAGCCCGGTACCGGCGGCTCGTCCGGGGTGCCGTTCCTGCGCCGCGCGCTCGACCTGACGTTCTTCCCGGAGCTCTACAGCGTCCGGGCGCGCCTCGGCGGCTGACCGTGATCCCCGACGACTTCCAGTCGGCGCCGGGCAGCACGACGTCCCTGCTCCGGACGATCGTCGGGACGTCGCTGCGGCGGATCGGCGGGTGGATCGCGGTGGCGCACCTGGTCGAACTGGCCGGCACCGTGGGGCTGCCGGAACCCCGGACCCGGACCGCGCTGGCGCGGATCAAGGCCAAAGGGCTGCTCTCGGCGCAGGTTCGCGACGGGATGCCGGGCTACGCGATCACCCCCGGCGCGGTGCCGATGCTGGAGCGCGGTGACCGGCGGATCTTCCACCCGCGGACGATGGCCCCCGGCGACCGGTGGTGCCTCGTCTCGTACTCGGTGCCGGAGTCCGACCGGGATCTGCGGCATCAGTTGCGACGGCGGCTGACCTGGATCGGGTGCGGGGTCGTGTCGCCGTCGCTGTGGATCTGCCCGGAGTACCTGACCGGCGACGTCGAGGAGATCCTGGCCGACCTGGGGCTCGCGGCCACGATCTTCCTGGCCGACTCGGTTCGCGGAGGTGCCCGGGTGGCCCAGTGGTGGGACCTGGGCGCGATCCGGGCGCGGCATTCGGCGTTCCTGGCCGGGGACTTCGGCGAACCGGGGATCGATCCCTACCGGGTGTGGATCCGGGCGCTGGACAGCTGGCGGATCATCCCGTACCTCGATCCGGGACTGCCGGCGTCGCTGCTCCCGCCCGACTGGCCCGGGCACCGCAGCGCGGAGCGGTTCCGGTCGCTGCGGGACCAGGTGCTGCCCCGGGCGCACGCCTACGTCGACGGGGTCGTCAGCTGAAGCGCGGATCGGCTTTCCGGGTGGTGCCGATTCCGGCGGCTTCGAGGGCCCGGTGCGCCTCCCGGACGGCGTCCGGGACGTCGACGTGCACGATGAAGCCGCGGCCGTTCGGGCCGTAGCCGGACTCGTCGTCGGTGAGGCGGGGGATCTCGCCCATCAGGAGTTCGATGTAGCGGCCGGTCGGCCAGAGGCCGCGGGGCGGGTCCACCGGGGCGAGGTGCCGGTCGAACGTGGTGCGGTGCGCGGCGAAGCCGACGATCTCGGTGTCCGGGGCGTGCAGGCGCAGGCAGGCGTGCATGCGCAGTTGCATCGAGGCGTCCTGGATGAGCACGACCCGGCGGCGGGGGATCCCGGCCTCGTCGAGGACCGCGAGCGCGTTCCGGATGTTGCTGCCGCAGTTGGTGGACGCGGTCTCGAGCAGGTCGGCGCGGGTGCCGTGGCGTTCGTGCAGGTAGCGGTCGAAGAGTTCGGCCTCGGTGCGGTTGTCGACGTCGTCCCAGCCGAGGTGGTCGCGCATCGCGTCGCGCAGGGCGTCGGTGGAGTGGCCCTCGCCGCCGACGATCAGGTACTTCCCGGCGACGCCGCGCCGGATCGCGGCCGCGAACACGTCGCCGCCGGCCAGGATGCTGCCGCCGAACAGGATCGCGACGTCGGCCGGCTCGGTCAGCCGATCGAGGGATTCGACGTCACGCCGGGCGCAGAAGTCGACGAGCGTGTTGAGGTGGTGGTGCACGGATCGATCATGCCCGGAGGCCGCGCAGCACGACGTCCAGGTAGTGGCGGGTGAGGGCGGGGCGTTCGTCCGCGGTGGCGTGGACGGTGGCGGCGTAGACGACGCCGCACATCAGGCGGGTGACGTCGGCGTGGGTGACGTCCGGGCGTACCGCCCCGGCGGCACGGGCGCGGTCGAGCAGTTCCGAGGCCAGCGCGTGCAGGCGGGTGACCAGCCCGGTCGTCTCCGGGAGCACGTGCGCGGAGGCCGCGAACACCGGCTGGACGGACGCGTCGCCGAGCTGGGCGTCGATGCCGGCGACGAAGAACCCGCGGAACGCGTCCCAGGCGTCGTCGGAGCCGAGCGCACGCTCGGCGTGCGCGGTCATCTCCTCCAGATGCGGCCGGGCCAGCGTCTCCAGCAGCGCCTCCGGCGTGGGGAAATGCCGGTAGACGGTGGCCACGCCGACCGAGGCGGCCCGGGCCACCTCGTTGAGACGCAGTGGCGGGGTGCACTGCCGTGCCGCGTCCACGATCTGCTGCCAGTTCTGGGCGGCGTCTTTGCGCAGGCGAGGGCTGGTCACGTGACGAGCATAACCGGATGAGTTATCCGGATGAGTGTTAGGTTGAAACGGATAGGTCATCCGAATCAATGCGAGGAGCCGGCCGTGCCGACGATCGACGTGGGTGGGCGCACCCGGACCTACACGGTGGCGACGAGCGGCGCTGACAAGCGTCTCCTGCTGGTGTTCCACGGTTCGAAGCAGGACGGCGCGGCGTTCCGGCGCTTCACCGGCAACGCGTTCGACGAGCTGCCCGGCACGGCCGTGGTCTACCTCGACAGTTACCGCAAGAACTGGAACGACGCCCGCGCGGCCAGCGCGTTCCCGGCCCGCCGGGAGAACGTCGACGACGTGGCGTTCGCGGAGGCGGTCGCCGGGCGGCTCGCGGACGGGCGGCCGGTGTACGCGGCGGGCTTTTCCAACGGTGGTGGCATGGTGATCCGGCTGCTGCACGAGCGGCCCGGCCTGCTGGCCGGAGCAGCGGTCATCGCGGCCCAGCAGCCCGCGCCCGGCAACTTCCTGCTCCCCGGCCTGCCGGTCGTGCCGAAGCCGGTACTGCTGTTCCACGGCACGAAGGACCGGATCGTGCGGTACGACGGCGGGTCGATGGCGGCCTGGGCCCGGTTCGCGTTCAAGACCGGCGGCGCCATGCTCTCGGCGCCCGCGACCGCGGCCTACTTCGCGGCCCGCAACGGCATCACGGCCCCGCCGGTGACCGTCGATCTGCCGGGCTCCGTCGGCCGGGCGGGGTCCGTCGGCCGGGCGGGGTCCGGGAAGACGTCGATGAGCCGGACCGACTACCGGGAGGACGGGCGGGCGCCGGTCACGCTCTACACCGTGCACGGCGGCGGGCACACGATCCCGGGCCGGAAGCCGTCGCCCGCCGTGATGGGCCGCACCGGGAACGCGGTGTATGCCACCGACTCGATCGTGGACTTCTTCGGATTCTGATTGACTAGAACAGGTTTCAGTCTTGGGCTCGGGGAGTGGTGCGCGTGGAACCGGTGCGGGCGGTCGCGGCCGACGACGTGACCGAGTGGTCCGACGACGTCGACGTGCTGGTGATCGGCGCGGGCATGGCCGGCGTGAGCGCGGCGATCGAGGCGGCCACCGCCGGGGCCCGCGTGCTCGTCATCGACCGTGGCGGCCGGCTGACCTGCACCAGCGCGATGGCCGGCGGCCACTTCTACCTCGGCGGCGGCACCGCGGTCCAGCAGGCGACCGGCTGGGACGACAGCCCGGCCGAGATGGCCGCCTACCTGACCGAGATGTCCCCGCAGTGCGACCCGGAGAAGATCCGCCTCTACGCCGGGGAGAGCGTCGCCCACTTCGACTGGCTGGAGTCGCTGGGCTTCGAGTTCGAGCGGTCGTTCTACCCGCACAAGGCGGTCGTGCAGCCGCAGACGCAGGGCCTGATGTTCACCGGCAACGAGCTGACCTGGCCGGTGAACACGATCGCCCGGCCGGCGCCGCGCGGCCACAAGCCGCCGTTCCCCGGCGACACCGGGGGCGGCGGCTTCGTCGTCGAGCTGGCGCTGAAGCGGCTGGACGAGCTCGGGGCCGAGGTGCGATACGACACCGGGGCCTTCGCACTGGTGCGCGCGGGGGACGCGGTCGTGGGTGCGGCCTGGCGGCGGTTCTCCGAGACCGGGTTCGTCCGGGCCCGGGGCACCGTGCTCGCGGCCGGCGGCTTCGTGCTCAACCCGGAGATGGTCGAGGACTGCGCGCCGCAGCTCGGCGCGTTGTTCACCCGCGGCATGGCGCTGGGGAACACCTACGACGACGGGCTCGGCATCCGCCTGGGCGAATCCGTCGGCGGGGTCGCCGACCACCTGGAGAGCGCGTTCTTCACGTCCCCGTTCTATCCGCCCGAGGGCAACGTGCGCGGGATCGTCGTCAACAAGCTCGGCTGCCGCTTCGTCAACGAGGACGCCTACCACTCGCGGGTCGCGGCCTACGTCTTCGACCAGCCCGATCAGGCCGCCTACCTGATCCTCGACGCCGAGACGATGGCCCGGCCCAGCTACGGCTTCCAGCCGTTCGTCGACGGGTGGGAGACCGTCACGGAGATGGAGGCGGGTCTCCGGATGCCGGCCGGAGCGCTGGAGGCCACGCTGCGGGAGTACAACGACCACGCGGCCACCGGCGAGGATCCGGCCTTCCACAAGGCCGCCAAGTACGTGGTTCCGCTCGACCACGGGCCGTGGGGCGCGTACGACCTGACGCCAGGTGCCGCGTTCTACTCCGGGTTCAGCTGCGGCGGCCTGCGCGTCGACCCCGACGGACGGCTGCTCACCGCGGCCGGGGCGGTGGTGCCCGGCGCGTACGCGGCCGGCGCGTGCGCGTCGAACATCGCGGTGGACGGGCGCGGGTACGCGTCCGGAACCCAGTTGGGCGAGGCGTCGTACTTCGGCCGGCGGAGCGGACGCCACGCCGCCCGCTGAGGCTGCCGGCACACTCTGAGGAGGCTCTTAAGTTCGCCTGCCTACGGTCGGCGGCATGAACCGGGGGCGCCACCGACATCTGCTCGCCACGCTGCTGCTGTGCGGCGCGCTCGCCGGCGTCATCGTGGCCGCGGCCGCGTTCCCGGCGGCCGGGTTCGCCGGGCTCACCGCGAAATCGGCCTCGGACGACTTCAGCGATCTTCCGACCAACCTCGAATTCCCGCCCGCTCCGCAGGCCTCGACCCTCTACGCGTCGGACGGGAAGACGCAGATCGCCGAGTTCTACGACGAGAACCGGAAGAACGTCTCGCTCGGCCAGGTCGCGCCAGTGATGCGGCAGGCGATCGTCGCGGCCGAAGACAACCGGTTCTACGACCACCAGGGCGTCGACCTCAAGGGTGTGGTCCGGGCGTTCGTGAACAACGAGGTCGAGGGCGGTGCCACCCAGGGTGCCTCCACGCTCACCCAGCAGTACGTGCGGGCGAGTCTGAAGTACGCGGCGACCAACTCCGAGGAGGCGAAGCTCGCCACCGAGGACACGGCCGGACGCAAGCTGCGCGAGATCCGGTACGCGATCGCGCTGGAACACGAGCTCTCCAAGGACCAGATCCTCGAGAACTACCTGAACATCACGTACTTCGGGAACAACGGCTACGGCATCTACGCCGCCTCGGAGGCGTACTTCAGCAAGCCGCCGTCCGAACTGACGCTGGCCGAGGCCGCGATGATCGCCGGGATGGCGCAGAACCCGACCCAGTACAACCCGGTCGCGAACGACCAGCAGGCGGCACTCGACCGGCGCTCGTACGTCCTCAACCAGATGGTGAAACTGAAGTACGTCACCGCGGCCGAGGCGACCGCGGCCAAGGCCGCGGGCCTCGGCCTGAAACCGAAGCAGTCGGCCCAGTCGTGCGAGAACGGCAACACCGCCTACGGCTTCTTCTGCGGCTGGTTCCTCGACTGGTGGAAGGCCGATCCGGCGTTCGGCTCCACGGCCGCCGAGCGCGAGGACAACCTGCGCAAGGGCGGGTACACGATCGTCTCGTCGCTCGACGTCGGCATGCAGAAGGCCGCGCAGCGGCAGGTGGACGCCGCATTGGACTCGGGGAGCCGGTTCGCGACCGGCGTCGTGCTGGTCGAGCCGGGCACCGGGCGGGTCAAGGCGATGGCGGTCAACCGCAAGTACGGCCTGAGCGGCGGCGGCACGGTCAACCCGCTGCTGTCCGGTTCGGCGGTCTCGCCGGGCTACCAGGCCGGGTCGACGTTCAAGATGTTCACCGCGCTCGCCGCGCTGCAGCAGGGCATCCCGCTCAACCACACCCTCTATGCACCGGAGCGGTACACGTCCCAGTACCCGGGCGACTGCGCGACCGGCGGCGACCGGTACTGCCCGAAGAACGCGTCGCCGGCGATGACCGGTGATCAGACGATGTCGAGCGCGTTCGGCGAATCCGCCAACACCTACTTCGTCCAGCTCGAGGAGCAGGTCACGGTGAAGTCGGCGATCGCGGCCGCGGAGTCGGCCGGGGTCGTGCTCCGCGGCCGCGGAGACCAAAACCTGGCCGCGCAGGCCAAGACCGACGACGACGCCTGGGGCTCGTTCACGCTGGGGACCGCGCAGGTCTCGCCGCTGGACATGGCGAACGCGTACGCGACCGTGGCCGCGCGAGGCGAGTACTGCACGGCGCTGCCGCTGACGTCGATCACCGACCAGGGTGGCGCACAGGTCGCGAGCGTCGCCGACCCGACCTGCCGGCAGGCGTTCAGCCCCGAGGTGGCGGACGCGGCGGCCGACATGGCCCGGTGCCCGGTAGGGAACGAGTCGCTGGTGGCGATCGCCTGCGAGCACCCCGGCGGCGGCGTGACGGCGGCCAGCGTCGGAGCGGCGATCGACCGCCCGGTGGCGGGCAAGACCGGCACGACCGACGACAACAACGCCGCCTGGTTCATCGGGTTCACGCCGAACCTCGCCGCGGCATCGTTCCTTGCCAACCCCGACAAATATGACGACGAGGTCCCCAACACCCGGATCCCGATCACCATCGCGCGGGACACCCTCTCCGAGGCCCTCACCACCCTCCCGGTCCGGAACTTCACCGCCCCCACGAACCAACTGGCGTTCGGCACCCCCTGAGGAGGGCCGGCGCGGGTGGTCCCGACGCCTGATAGACACGAGGTCATGACTGACCTGCACGTCGCACTCGACGGGTGGCACCCGGCGCCGGTCGGGGCCGAGGGACGCCTGACGGTCTGGCCGGCGACGGCCTTGGCCGCGCTGCTCGGCCGGCCGGCGGAGTTCGCCGACGGGTCACCCCTCCCGCCGTTGTGGCACTACCTGTACCTGCTCGAGACGCCCGCCCCCGACTCGCTCGGCGAGGACGGCCACCCGAGGGAGGGCCACCACCTGCCGCCGATCCCGGATCGGCGGAGGATGTTCGCCGGTGCGCGCGTCCGGTGGC
This sequence comes from Cryptosporangium sp. NPDC051539, assembly GCF_044454545.1. Taxonomy (NCBI): domain Bacteria; kingdom Bacillati; phylum Actinomycetota; class Actinomycetes; order Cryptosporangiales; family Cryptosporangiaceae; genus Cryptosporangium; species Cryptosporangium sp. NPDC051539. The sequence goes on from NZ_JBITDV010000002.1 coordinate 763,926, forward strand.
ACCGTCCCCTCGTTCTGGGGGACGTGATGGAGAAGCGGTCGGAGGTCGCGTCCGTACGGGTCAAGGACGGACGCTCGGGTCAGCTGGCGTTCGTGACCGTGCGGACGGAGTACCGCGTCCGCGGCGACGTGGCGGTGACCGAGGAGCAAGACCTCGTCTACCGCTCGCAGCCCGGCGGAGCCCCGCACGCGGTCGCGGCTCCGGAGGCGGAGGACTCGCCGGACGCGGACTTCGCGTTCCATGTCGGGAGCGCCGAGCTGTTCCAGTTCAGCGCGCTCACCTACAACGCCCACCGGATCCACTACGACCTCGGCTACGCCCGGAACGTCGAGGGCTACCCGGGGCTGGTCGTCCACGGCCCGCTGCAGGCGATCGCGCTGCTGGAGCCGCTGCGGCGGGCGGGCCGGGCGGTGGCCGAACTGACGTACCGGCTCGACCGACCGGCATTCGCCGGATCGGCGTTCCAGGTGGTCGTCGACGGCGAGAGCCTGACCGGCGGGACTTCGATCGGCACGCCGTCGATCACCGGGACCGCCCGATGAACGACCTCAGCGAGGAGGAACAGCTCGTCCTGGCGACCGTGCGCGAGTTCGTCGACCGCGAGGTGAAGCCGGTCGTCCGGGAGCTGGAACACGCGAACATCTACCCGGAGAGCCTCATCGAGCAGATGAAGCAGCTCGGGATCTTCGGCCTCGTGGTCCCGTCGCCGTGGGGCGAGGCTCCCGTGTCGATGCCCTGCTACGCGCTGGTCACGGCCGAGCTCGCCCGCGGCTGGATGAGCCTGGCCGGTGCGATGGGCGGGCACACCGTCGTCTGCACGCTGCTGTTGGCGTTCGGGACGCGCGCGCAGCAGGACCGGTACCTGCCCCGGCTCGCCACCGGAGAGCTACGGGCGACGATGGCGCTGACCGAGCCGGGCGGCGGCTCCGACCTGCAGGCGATGACGACGTCCGCCCGCCGCGACGGGGACGGGTACGTGATCGACGGGGCGAAGACGTGGATCACGAACTCGCGCCGCTCCGGGCTGATCGCGTTGCTGTGCAAAACCGATCCGGCCGCGCGACCGGGGCATCGCGGGATGTCGATCCTGCTGGTGGAGCACGGTCCGGGGCTCACGGTCTCGCGCGATCTTCCGAAGCTCGGGTACAAGGGCGTGGAGAGCTGTGAGCTGGTTTTCGACGGTTACCGGACGCCGGAATCGTCGTTGCTGGGTGGCTCCGAGGGGCGTGGATTCGCGCAGATGATGAAGGGGCTGGAGACGGGGCGGATCCAGGTCGCGTCCCGTGCTCTCGGCGTCGGGAAGGCCGCTCTGGAGGACGCGCTGCGCTACGCGCAGGAGCGGGAGAGCTTCGGGAAGCCGATCTGGAAGCACCAGTCGATCGGGAACTACCTGGCCGACATGGCGACGAAGCTGAGCGCGGCCGAACAGCTGATCCTGTATGCGGCGCGCCGGTACGAGACCGGGGAGCGGTGCGACCTGGAGGCCGGGATGGCCAAGCTGTTCGCGTCCGAGACCGCGATGGAGGTCGCGCTCGACGCGGTGCGCATCCACGGCGGGTACGGGTACTCGACCGAGTTCGACGTCGAACGCTACTTCCGCGACGCGCCGCTGATGATCGTCGGCGAGGGGACGAACGAGATCCAGCGCAACGTGATCGCCGCCCAGCTGGTCGCCCGCGGCGGGCTGTCGTAGCCGGCCCGTACCGGGGCGGCGGTGGAGGCCGGGGTCAACCACGTCGACACCGCGGACTTCTACGGCCCGCACGTGACGAACGAGATCATTCGCGAGGCGCTGGCTCCCTACGGTGACGGCCTGCACGTCGTCACGAAGGTCGGGTCGGTGCGGGGACCCGGCGGCGAATGGCTGCACGCGCGGTCGCCGCGGGAGCTGCGGGAGCAGTCCGGGACGCTGGACGCGGTGGCCGCGCGCCTGGAGGTGTCGCCGAAAGTGGTGGCGCTGGCGTGGCTGCTGCAGCGGTCGCCGAACATCCTGCTGATCCCGGGAACGTCGTCGGTGGCGCACCTGCGCGAGAACCTGTCGGCCGCGACGCTCGAGCTTCCGGCCGATGCCCTGACAGACCTGGACGCCATCGGGTAGAACAGGTTCTATTCTGCCGAAGGAGCCGGGATGACGACCTACGACGTCGCGGGACGACCGGTGACGATGCCGGTGCAGGTCAGGGATGCGTCCGCGGGGACGGTCCTGTTCGACGTGAACGCCGCCGCGGCGGCCGCGCTGATACCGCCCGAATTCGAGATCGTCGAGAGCGCGCCGGGCCGGGGCCAGCTCGCGGTGGCGCTCGTGGACTACCGCGACAACGACCTCGGCGCCTACCACGAGGTCGGGCTGATGTTCTTCGTGCGGCCGCGGTCGGGCGGCGAGGACGGCACGTTCATCACGCGCCTGCCGGTGGACCAGTCGTTCACCTGCGAGGCCGGCCGGAAGATCTGGGGCTTCCCGAAGTCCGTCGAACGGATCGACGTCGAGAACACCGAGACGTCGAGCAGCTGGACGCTGTACCTGGACGGGGAGTTCGCGGTGCGGGTGCGGGTGCCGCGCGGCGGCAGCGACGAGATGCCGCCGTCGCCGATGACGGCGTACTCGCTCATCGGCGGCGTGCCGCACCGCACGACGTTCACCCAGGGCGGTGCCGGGTCGCAGGTCGTCCTCGGCGGCGAGGGCGTCGAAGTGACACTCGGCTCGCACGTGGTGAGCGCCGAACTCGCGGCCCTCGGGCTACCGGGCGCGCCGGTCGTGCTCAGCTCCTGGATCGAGCGGATGCGGGCCACCTTCGACGACGCTCGGTCGTTGAAGGACGGGGCGTGACGGAGCAGGCGACGAGCGGGTGCGTTCTCGTCACCGGCGGCACCGGATTCGTCGCCGGGCACGTCGTCGAGCAGTTGCTGGCCCGGGGCTACGACGTCCGGGCCAGCGTCCGGAGCGGGGCCGGTCCGGCGAAGAGGGCCGGGCTGCGCGCGTTGAGTGCTGAATACCCGGGCCGGCTCGAAGTGTTCGAGGCCGATCTGCTGGTGCCGGGGGCCTTCGACGCCGCCGCGGACGGGTGCCGGTACGTCTTCCACGTCGCCAGCCCGTTCCTGATGCCGGAACAGATCCGGGACCCGACGCGTGACGTGCTCGATCCGGCCGTGATCGGGACGCGCAACGTGCTGGCGGCGGTCTCGCGGAGCCCGACCGTGACCCGGGTCGTGCTGACCTCGACCGTCGGTGCGATCTTCGGCGACTACGTCGACGTGGACGGCGTGCTGTCGGAGCGGTCGTTCAACACGACCAGCACGCTGGAGAACAATCCGTACCACTACGCCAAGACCGTGGCCGAGCGGCTGGCCTGGGACGCGGTCCGGGCGCAGGACCGGTGGAGCCTGGTCACGATCAACCCCGGGCTGATACTCGGGCCGTCGCACACGTCGGCGTCGGACTCGGGCAGCGTGTTCCTGATGCGCGAGCTGATGAGCGGGTACTTCTTTTACGGCGCGCCGGGCTTCAGCTTCACGTTCGTCGACGTCCGGGACGTCGCGACCGCCCACGTCCGCGCGGCCGAGAACGCCTCGGCGTCCGGGCGGTACATCCTCGCGCGCGAGGAGATGGTGTCGTTCCTGGAGATGGCGCGGGCGATCCGGGAGCGCTACCCGTGGCGGCTGCACCTGCCGCGTCACCCGGTGCCGGACGTCGCGGTACGCGTTCTCGGGCCGCGGTTCGGGCTGACCCAGGACTACATCTCGAAGCACCTCGGCATCCGTTTCACGGTCGACAACCGGCGGAGTGTGCGCGAGCTCGGCATCGAGTACCGCCCGGTCGCCGAGACCGTGCTCGACCACTACGAGTCCTGGCGCCACCACCGCGAAGAGCACCCGGCTCGCTGACGCGCAGCGCCGGCAAGCTCGTCGGTCCGCGAGGCCCCAGCACCCCCGACCCCAGCACCCCCGACCCCGGCCGCCCCCGATCCCGGCCGCCCCCGATCCCGGCCGCCCCCGATCCCGGCTCCTGTGCCCCCGGCGGCCTCCGCGCCCCCCGGTGGCCCCGTGCCCAGTCCGGTGGCGCCGCGTCCTGCCCGGTGGTGCCGCGCCTCGGTGGTGCCGCGCCCAGTCCGGTGCCCCCCGCGCGCAGGCCCGCTGCGGCCCACGCCGAGCGTTCACGCAGAGACGCGGCCTGCCGCCACCGCCCTACGTCGGACGGAGGACCCGCACCCGTTTGCCGGCCGGCAGAACCACCGCGTCTCCGACGCAGCCGGCCGCGCAGCCACCCACGCGCCCGCGCCCAGGAACCTCGTCCCAGAACCCCGCCCGAGAACGCCGCCCAACCCGCGCGGCAGGCGGTCAAGAGATCGACGAACCGACCGCGCGCACCGGCCCGCCACCGAGATCGACAACGACCGGAGCGAGGCGCCCCCGCCACGACCGGACGCCCATGGCATGATCCAAATGGCCTAGTACAACCGTGCCTCCGCTAGGACAGAAAGGAGTCCGATGATCGCCACCCTCACCGTCAGCCGGCACTCCGACGTGCCCGTGTACCGGCAGATCGTGTCGCAGGTGACGCTCATGATCGAGATGGGCCTGCTGACCGACGGCGAGCGGCTACCGGGCTCCCGGCTGCTCGCGAGCAACCTCGGCATCAACCGCAACACGGTCGCCCACGCCTACGGTGAGCTGCGCGAACTCGGCCTGATCGAGCCGCGGGGACGCAACGGCATGGTGGTCGTCGGCGGCCGGGACGCCCGGACGTCGTCCGAGGCGCGCAACCGGGCCCGGGAGATCCTGGCGACGGCCACCCGCGAGTGCCTGCGGCTCGGGCTGACCGCGAGCGAGATCCGCGACCTGGTCGGCGGCCTGGCCGCCTGGGAGGCCGAGCAGGCGCTCGACGTGGTGTTCGTCGAGTGCAACGCCGAGCGCGCGGAGTACTTCGCGGCCGAGCTCACGACGCGGCTCGGCGTGCCGGTACAGCCGCTGTTGCTGGGCGCGGCGGCACCGGCCGAGCCCCCCGACCTGGTGCTGACGACGTTCTTCCACCTGGCCGAGGTGCGCGGGCGGCTGCGGGGCCCGTCGACCGACGTGGTGGCGATCGTGGCGGCGCCGCACCTCCAGACGCTGGTGCAGATCGCCCAGGTGCCGAAGGACCGTACGGTCGGCGTCCTGTACTCGACGACGGATCAGGCCACCGCGATCCGGGACTCGCTCGCCCAGGCCGGGGTCACGAACATCGAGGTGCTGTCCGGCGCCGACGACCTCCGTGGCGCCGACCTGGTGGTGGTGCCCAGCGAGATGCCGGAGCTGGCGCGGAGCCTGGAAGGGCGGGTCCGGGTCATCGAGTTCGGCAACGTCCTGGACGCCGCGTCGGTCCGGATGGCCGCCGAAGTGATACGCGACCTCCAACTGGCCAAGGCTGTGGCATAGTTCTCCGGCATGAGTGGCACACCTGGCTATGACGAAATCGCCGGACGTCTGATCCGCTACAGCCCGGGTTTCGCGCCGCGGGTGATCACCCGGGCCGCGGGCTCGTTCGTCTACGACCGGGACGGCACGGCGATCCTCGACTTCACGTCCGGGCAGATGAGTGCCGTACTGGGCCACTCGCACCCCGACATCGTCGCGGCGGTGACGTCGTCGATCTCGAACCTCGACCACCTGTTCAGCGGCATGCTCAGCGAGCCGCTGGGCGAGTTCGCGGCCCGGCTGACCGGGACGCTGCCCGCGTCGCTCTCGAAGGTGCTGCTGCTCACGACCGGGGCCGAGTCGAACGAGGCCGCGCTGAAGATGGCCAAGGTCTTCACCGGGCGCTACGAGGTCGTGTCGTTCGACCGCTCGTGGCACGGCATGACGGCGGGCGCCGCGTCGGTGACGTTCTCGGCCGGGCGTCGCAGCCTGGGGCCGGCCATGCCGGGCAGCCTGGTGCTCCCGACGCCGGATGCCGCCCGTTCGCCGTTCCGGCACCCCGACGGGTCGCACGACTGGCAGACCGAGCTCGAGTTCGGCTTCCAGCTGATCGACCGGCAGTCGTCCGGGAGCCTCGCGGCCTGCCTGATCGAGCCGATCCTGTCGTCCGGCGGCCTGATCGACCTGCCGGTCGGGTACCTCGCACGGCTCACCGAGCTGTGCCACGAGCGAGGCATGCTGGTGATCCTCGACGAGGCGCAGACCGGCCTCGGCCGCACCGGCACGATGTACGCGTTCGAACGTGACGGGGTCGCGCCCGACCTGCTGACGCTCTCGAAGACGCTGGGCGCGGGGCTGCCGGTCGCGGCCGTCGTGACGTCCGCGGAGATCGAGCAGGTCTGCCACGAGCGCGGTTTCCTGTTCTTCACCACGCACGTCTCCGACCCACTCGCCGCGTCGGTCGGTCTCGCGGTGCTCGACGTCATCGAACGCGACGGTCTGGTGGCCCGCGCCGCGTCGCTGGGGGCGCGGCTGCGTCAGCGCCTGCTCGACCTCGGCGAGAAGGACGACACGGTTTTCGACGTCCGGGGGCGCGGGTTGTTGCAGGGCGTCGAGCTCGCCGGGGAGTCGGCGGAAGCCCTGGCCGCGGCCGTGACCGAGGAGTGCCTCCGGCGCGGGCTGCACGTCAACATCGTCCAGCTGCCGGGCATGGGCGGGGTGATCCGGATCGCGCCGCCGCTCACGATCAGCGACGACGAACTCGACCAGGGCGTGGACATCCTGGGCGCGGCGATCTCCGCGGTCGGCGGCCGCTAGGCGGAGTTGCCGGGTCTGGCATTGTGGGGCGCGTTCTCACCGGCGCCCGGACAGGACCATGGACCCGCTTCTTCCCGACGACCCCGACGCCCTCGGCCCCCACCAGCTCCTCGCGCGCCTCGGCGCCGGCGGGACGGGCCAGGTCTACCTGGCCCGGACGTGCGGCGGGCGGGCGGTCGCGGTCACGGTGATCCACGAGAACCTCGCCGCCGACCCCGGGTTCCGGGCCCGGTTCGGACGTGAGGTCGCGGCCGCGCGGCGGGTGGACGGCGCGTACACCGCGCCGGTGCTGGACGCCGATCCGGAGGCGTCGGTGCCGTGGCTGGCCACCGCGTACCTGCCGGGACTCTCGCTGCTGGACGCGGTCTCCCGGCACGGGCCGTTACCGGTCGCCACAATGCGGGCGCTGGGGGCGGCGCTGGCCGAGGCGCTCGGGGCGATCCACCGGGCCGGGGTCGTGCACCGGGACCTGAAGCCGCCGAACGTGCTGCTGACCTCGGCCGGCCCGCGGGTGATCGGGGTCGGGATCGCCCGTGCGGGCGACTTCGCGACGCTGACCGGAACCGGAGTGATCATCGGGACACCCGGCTACCTGGCACCGGAACAGATCACCGGCGGGGACGTCGGACCGGCGGCCGACGTGTTCGCGCTCGGTGCGCTGCTGGTGTACGCGCTGAGCGGCACCGGGCCGTACGGACGGGGATCCAGTCACGACCTGCTGCTGCGCACCGTGAACACCGCGCCCTACCTCGACGCGGTCGGTGATCCGATGCTGCGGGCCCAGCTCGGGGCGTGCCTGGCGCCGAGACCGGAGGCGCGTCCGTCGCCGGAGCAGCTGCTCGGGGCCTGGAGCACCGAAGGCGTCGTGCTCGACGGCACCGGCTGGCTCCCGATGCTGGTCGCGTCCGACATCGACCGGATCGCCGCAGCCCTGCCCCGGCTGACGACCGTCCCCTGGCGTCAGCCCGCCGCGCCCCCGATGCCCGCCGCGCCCCCGATGCCCGCCGCGCCCCCGATGCCCGCCGCGCCCCCGAGGCCCGCCCCGCCCCCGACGCCCGCACCCCCGATGCACCCGCCCGCACCGTCCCCCGACCCGCGTCGGCCGGGGATCTCCCGGCGGAAACTGCTGATCGGGGTGGGCGGCGGCGTCGCCGGCGGGCTGGCGGCGCTCGGTCTCGGCACCGCGGGCGTGGGATCGCTGGTCCTGTTCCTGCGCAGCGTCCGCGGTGACGACCCGGTCAAGTGGCGCCTCGACGGCGACCGCGACCCCACCACCGACGGACCGTGGCTCGTGCGCGGCACGCTGCTCGCCTCCGACGGCGACGGGTATCTCCAGGGCCGCGACCCGGCCACCGGCCGCAAGACCTGGTCCTCGACCGGGATCAAGGCCCGCACCGGTTTCGCGGTGAACGACGCCGACGGCGTCGGCCTCGCGCTCCCCGGTTTCGGCGCCGGCGTCGTCGGATTCGACCTCGCCCGCGGCAAGCAGCTCTGGCAGGCCCCGATCGAGCCGATCGGGGCGTTCCCGTCCGCCCCGACCGCCGGCACCGGCCAGGCGCTGATCGTCGGGCGCAGGCAGGACGACAGCGAGTGCTCGGTCGTCGCGCTCGAACCCCACCGCGGAACCGAGCTCTGGCACGTCCCGCTCGGCCAGAGCCAGTCCGCCGGTGTCGCGCTCGTCGGCGACCGGGCCTACGCCACCGACTACTCGGGCTACGCCTACGGCATCGACGCCACCCGGGGCGTCACCACGTGGCGGGTGCGGCTCACCGAGACGCTCGGCGGCCTGACGTCCGAACCGGTCGCGGCGGGCGGCCGCGTGTTCGTCGCCGACCGGGAGGACTTCCTCTACGCGCTGGACCCCGCGAGCGGAGACCGCCTGTGGAGGCAGCCGATCGGCGGCGGCGGACTCGGTGAGGGCGGGTCGCCGCTGATCGTCGGCGACCGGCTCTACCTCTCCACCGTCGATGGCGTGCTCTACGCGCTGAACGCCGCCACCGGGACGACCGAGTGGGACGCCAGGGCCGGCACCGGACGCCCGGTCCTCGCCGGGAAGATCGCCTGCGTGCACGCCCCGAAGCAGTCCGGCGCGGGCGAGTTGTTCGGGATCGACACCGCCACCGGCACGACGGTCTGGCAGCGCACGGTGAAGGCCGACTACTCGTCGCGGGCGGTACTCGCGGACGGGATGGTGCACTTCGGCCACGACGGCGGCCTGATGTCGCTCGATCCGGCCACCGGCGACGTTCTGCGCGAGGTCGGCGACGACGAGGGAATCGGCCTGGTCCGGCACCTGCAGACCGACGGGTCCACGCTCTACTTCCAGGTCTTCGCCGGTTACACCTCGCTGTGCGCGCTCAACCTCCCGAAACCCCGGCGCTGACGAACCGGGAGACCTCGGCGACGTGGTCGACGTGCGCCTTCGGGACCACCCCGGAGTACATCGCGGTCAGGCAGCCGGGACAGGAGAGCTGCCGGAAGACGATCTCGTCGTCGACGTAGTCGGCCGGGTCCGACACGATCTGCGGACCCGCGTCGGTGACCGGACCGTCGTAGCGCAGCAGCGCGAGCGTCGAATCCGTGCCCGTGTCGGCGAGTTGCTGCCCGCAGTGCGCGCAGCCGACGATCGACCCCGACACCACCAGGTTGTCGTCGATCCGCCGGGCGGTCGCGAGGTCCACCTGCGCGGACACCGCCGTGACCGGCTCGGATCGGTCCCGCCGCCGGGCCGTCAGCGAGCGCCGCCGCTCCACGGTGGCGCCGTCGTCGACGTCCCCCTCGCGGAGCACGACGCCGTAGACGTCCGACGCGGCCTCGGCCGTCACCTTGAACTCGCGCACGTCGTGCGCGACCGCCTCTGGATCCCGCCGCAGCGGGTCACCGTAGCCGCCCCCGCCCTGCCAGTTCATGTACAGGACCTCGCCCGGGGCCAGGTAGGACTGCGCGTAGCAGGGTGCGATCTCGGCCTCCCCGCCGAAGTCCTCCACCGACTGCGGAATCCGTCCGCTCGCGAGTGCACCGTGGACGTCCGCTCCGCGGACGAGGACCTCCAGCCCGGTGTTGCCCGGGTAGCCCCCGGCCAGCCCGCCGTTCTGCGACACCGCTTTTCCGGCGGACGCGAAGACGAGACCGGCCGGCACCTCCGAGCCGTACAACGCGACCGCGAGCGACGCGCTGACCCCACCCCGCTGGCGGCCCGGACCGCCGGAATCCGGTTCCTCCCGCCGCCACAGCGTCAGCAGCGGGTAGAGGAACTCCGTCATCTCGACGTCCGGGATGCGGCCCATCGGGATGCAGAACAGCCCGCCGGTGTCCATGCCGTCGAACGTGGGCCGGGCACCGTACCCGCCCGCCATCGGCTCCATCATGATGTTGAGGAACGGCACCGGGACGTCGCCGCGCTGGTCGAGCCCGGCGACGACGGCCGTGTCCCAGGTGCCGCAGCAGGCCGCCTGGACGCTCTTGCCGAGGTCGGGGGAGCAGTCGAGCATCTGCGACAGACACTCGGCGACCAGCGTCCCGGTGAGCCAGGCCGGGCCGATCGGCCCTCGTCCCACCGCGGCCGGATAGGTCGCGTTGTTGATCGTGCCTTCCTCGGAGATCAGGTCGAAGCACCGCATCAGGCCACCGGCCGACCAGGGGATGTCTTGGGCGAGCATCGGCAGCAGCGCCAGCATCACGCCGCCGCGCATGCCCGCGTACGTGCAGTTGATGACGCCGGCCTGCGGGTCGGTGCCGGTGAAGTCGAACGTCAGCCGGTCGTCGGACTTGGTCATCGCGACCGCGATCCGGTGGACGCCCCGGTCGCCCTCGTGCGACTGGTCCTGGTAGCCGGTGGCCTTCCAGGTGCCGTCGGGCAGCGTGCGCAGCTTGTCGCGCAGGCGGCTCTCGGCGTCGGACATCATGCGCTTCATCACGGCCTTGACCGTGTCGGCACCGTACTGCTCGATGACCTCGTGCAGCCGCTTGCGGCCGACGGTGTTCGCACCGACCTTGGCCCGCAGGTCGAGGCTGACCAGCATCGGCACCCGGGATCGGCGGACCCAGAGGTCGGCCACGTCGTCCTGGAGCCGGAAGTCGCGGACGACCTTCACCGGCGGGGTCGGCAGGGCCTCGGAGAACACGTCCTGCGCGGCCGGGCTGAACGACCCGAGGCCGACGCCGCCCAGGTCGGGCTCGTGGCAGATCGCGCTGGTCCAGGCGAAGAGTTTGCCGTCGTGGAAGACCGGCTGGAACACGATGACGTCGTTCTGGTGCAGTCCGCCGCCGACCCAGGGGTCGTTGCAGAGGAACATGTCGCCCTCGCGGATGCCGGGGTTCTGCGCGCGATTCCTCAGCGTCCAGTAGATCGCCAGGTCGACGGCGCCGACCAGCATCGTGTTGTAGAGGCCGACCTGGACCTCCTGCCCGACCTCGTCGCAGATCGCGAAGTCGAAGTCGTTCGCGTCGGTGACGATCGGGGAGCCGGACATGCGCTGCAGCGCCTCGCCCATCTCCTCGGTGACCGACCAGAGCCGGTGCCGGATGACCTCGTAGGTCAGCGGGTCGAGCCCGTCGATCTGCTCCTGCGTCACCTCGTGGAGCGGGAGGGATTCCGGGAGGGCCGCGGCGAGTTCCTCCGGGTCGACGGGACGGCTCGCAAAACGCTCGGAACCGGGGATCGGCATCGTCATGAGGGGGTCTCCGTGGTGATCGTCAGGTTGCCGAGGTGGTCGACCGTGCCGCTCGTGCCCGGCGGGACGACGACCGTCGTCGTCGGGACCTCGATGACGGCCGGTCCGGTGATCACGTGGCCGTGGCGGAGCTCGCGGTAGTCGTAGACCGGGGTGTCGGTGTAGCCGGCACGCGGGTCGAGGCAGACCCGGCGGGTCGTGTGCAGCGCCGCTCCCGGATCCGGGTGGCCGGCGTCGGCGAGCTTCGGGAGCTGCGGGTTGAACGGCAGGATGCCGGTCGCCCTGACCCGGAACGTGATCGCCTGGATGCCGGCCGCCCCGAAGCCGGTGCCCTCGCCGAACAGCTCGGCGTAGCGGTGTTCGAAGTCGGTGGCGGCCTGCTTCATCGCCGTGTCGCCGAGCTCGCCCGCGGGCACGGTGACCGACACCTCGGCCAGCTGGGAGGTGTAGCGCAGGTCGATCGAGCGGACGTACTCGACGCGGTTGTACTGCAGGCCCTGGCGTTCGAGGTCGGCGGCGAGGGCCGATTCCAGCTCGTCGAAATGGCGCTGGGCGGTTTCGGCCGGCACCGGCATCTGACCGGGGTCGGAGATCTCGCGGGCCAGCACGATGTCGGACGAGGCGAGGCCGTAGGCCGAGAACGCGGACGCGACCGGCCCGAGCGGCACCACGACCTCGCGGACGCCGACCTCGGCGGCGTAGGACGCGCAGTAGGCCGGACCGGCGCCGCCGAACGCGTAGAGCACGAACTCGCGCGGGTCGTGGCCGGCCTCGACCACCGTCTTGCGCAGCAGGTCACCGGTCTGGGCGTTCTGGATCGCGTAGATCGCGGCCGCGGCTTGTTCCACGGAGAGCCCGAGCGGCTCGGCGATGTTCGTCCGGATGGCTTCTTCCGCGGCGCGTTTGTCGAGGGCCTTGCGTCCGCCGAGCAGGCCGGACTCGGGCAGGATGCCGAGCACCAGGTTCGCGTCGGTGTTCGTCGGCTCGGTGCCCCCGGTGCCGTAGCAGGCCGGGCCCGGCACCGACTGGGCGCTGCGCGGCCCGACCCGCAGGTTGCCACCGGCGTCGAGCCAGGCGATCGCGCCGCCGCCCGCGCCGATCGCGTGCACCTCGAGCGTGGGGACGTTGATCGGGTGGTGGTTGATCACCGTGGTGCTGGTTCGCACCGGCTCGCCGTCGACGACCAGGCCGACGAGGAACGTCGTGCCGCCGACGTCGGTCGAGATGATGTTGCGGTGGCCGAGCTGCTGGCCGAGCGAGACCGCGCCGACGACCCCGCCGGTGAGCACCGATCCGACCGTGCTGATCGCGGTGCGGGGCGCTTCGCCGGCCGCGATCGCGCCGCCGTTGCTCTGCATGACCAGCAGCGGCCCGGTGAGGCCCTGTGCGTGGAGCCGGCCCTCCAGCGTGCCCAGGTAGCTGCGCAGGCCCGGACCGATCTGCGCGCTCATGATCGTCGTCGAGCTGCGGGAGAACTCCCGGATGCGGGGGCTGACCTCACTGGAGAGGGCGACGAACACGTCGGGGTCGAGTTCGTGGATCAGCTCGCGGACCCGCTGTTCGTGCGCGGGGTTCTTGAACGACCACAGCAGCGAGACCGCGATCGAGCGGATGCCCTGGTCGAGGAGGGTCCGCACGGTGGTGCGGACGTCGTTCTCGTCGAGCGGGACCACGACGCGGCCGTCGCGGTCGAGCCGTTCGACGACCTCGACCGCGTGCCGCTTCGGGATCAGCGCGTGGCCCTTCGTCTGCCCGAGCACGTTCTGCAACTGGTCGGGGGAGGAGCCGAGATAGCGGCCCTCGACGTTCATGATGAAGATCGAGTCGCGGTGGCCCTGCGTGGTGACGAAGCCGACCGGCGGCACGTTGCCCGTGACCAGCGCGTTGAGCGAGGACGTGGTGCCGTGCGCGATGTGGTGGGTCTTCGCGAGCATCTGCTCGATCGGCTCGCCGAGCGTCTCGGCCAGGACCGCGAGGACGTCCATCACGCCCTGGGAGTAGTCCGGCGGCGTCGACGGTGCCTTGGCCGCGACCAGGTGCCCCGAGTCGTCGTCGAGTACCGCGTCCGTGAAGGTCCCGCCGACATCCACACCGATGACGTAAGCCATGTCAGTCCGCCTTGCAGTCTGTGTCTGGGCTCACACAACATAGGCAAGCGCTGACGTCGACGTCAATAGGTCGACGCATGTGTAAACATCCCTGCGCAGGCTGCCTTTCGGCCGGCGCCTTCCGTCCGCGATCCTGGGCCGGACGCGGCCACGCCCGCAGTCGTGGGCCGCCCGGCGCGCCGGGTGCCGGTGGGGCGGTAGTCGCGGGGGGCTACCGGTGCGACGACGAGAAGCCCGAGCGCTCCCGTGGCGCGCGCAGCGCGCTCGCCGATGCTCCTGGACGGAGCGCGGCCGCACGGCCGGGCCGTCGCACGGCGGGGCCGTCGCACGGCGGGGCCGTCGCACGGCGGGGCCGTCGCACGGCGGGGCCGTCGCACGGCCGGGCCACTGGGCCGCTGGGCGGGCGGCCCTGCGTGCGGGCGGCCCGGCGTGGCGAGTCGGCGCACCCGCGGCAGGGGCGGTCGCGCCTCGGCGGGCTCCCTTGAGCCACCGTCCGTTCACGAGCCCGCCGGGAGACGCCCGCGGAGAGGCGGGAGGCCACCCGCGGAGAGGCGGCCGGGGTGCGCCTCGGCGCGGCGCTCGCCCCGGGAACCGACGAGCCCGACCGCGCGCCGGGCGACTCCTACGGCGCGACCGGCGACGCGTTCACCGGGCCGCGCGGACGAGGGGTCAGTGCTCGCCCTTGATGACGAAGTACGAGCCGCGGATGGTGCCGGCCAGCTTCGACTTCTGCCGGGCGAACTTGAACGACGAGAGCTCGTCCGGAACGTCCATCCCGTCGGAGAGCTTGAACCCGACCGCCCGCTTCCCGCCGTCGTCGACGGTGTACATCACGTTGATCGACAGTCCGCTCTCGTAGAACACGTACGCCATCTTGATGTTCTCGACCTGGAAAGCGGTCGCCTCCAGCGGCCGCGAGCCGATCATGATCCCGCGTTCCTCCTCGAGGATCCGGCTCACCCAGCCGATCGTCGACTCGGCGTCCGCCGCGGGCTCCACCGTGAAAACGTGGTCGTACTTGTTCTTGAAGTACCGGGCCTCGTTCGCCCGCAGCCCGGCGAGCGCAGGCGCCACCGGCGACGACTCCAGGCCGACGGTCGAGACAGTGCTGAAATCCACGGCGTAGGACATGTCGCTCAGCGTATGCGCCGATGCCCCGCCGTCTCCGCCCGCGCCGCGCTAAAGCAGGCGCTCCAGACGATCCAGGTCCTCGCGGACCACCGCGAGCGCGTCCGCCGGCGTCTGCGGCACCGATGCTCCGTCCCGGCCACGCAGGCCCGCGACCGCCATCTCGGCCAGTTCGTCGCACACCGCGGTCAGGTCGTCCCGACCGCCCGGCCGGTACCACCAGGCCACCCAGTTCACCATCCCCAGCACGCCGAGCGCCGCCACCCGCGAATCGACCGGACGGAACACCCCCGAACGCACGCCCTCCTCGATCACGCCCGCGATCGACTTGAGAACCGCGCGACGACCGGCCTCGTGCGTGGCCGCGATCTCCTCCGGCAGGTCGGCCTCGGAGCGCACCAGCAGCCGGAACCGGTCCGCGTGCTCACCCTGGCGCCGGGCCGTACCCGCGACGATCGAGCGCAGCTTCTGCGCCGGATCCAGGTCGGCCCGCGCCGCTTCCGAGGCGATGTCGTCGGCGGCGTCCTGGGTGATCTCGGCGACCAGCTTCGCGAGCAGCTCGTCCTTGCTGCTGACGTAGTGGTACAGCGCGGGGCGGGTCAGGCCGACGGCGTCGGCGATGTCCTGGAAGTTCGTGCCGGCGAAGCCCCGCTCGGCGAACAGCCTGGTCGCCTGGACGTAGATCTCCTGCTCGATCAGGCCCCGGCGCGTCTTGGTGCGCTCGCCCTGACTACTGCTGCTCATGGACGGCTACGTTATCGAATGACGCTCGCGTTGACTTTTCGCCACATGCGTTGAACCATGGGATTCATGAAGCACGTACGCGTGGGGCTCGTCGTCCCCAGCTCGAACGTCACCGTCGAGACCGAGATGCCGGCGCTGCTGAGCCGCCACCCGGAGGCGACGTTCTCCTTCCACGCCAGCCGGATGCGGATGGCCAAGGTCTCGCCCGAGGGGCTCGCGGCGATGAACGCCCAGCGTGAGCGGTGCGTCCTGGAGCTCGGTGACGCCGGCCCCGACGTGCTGCTCTACGCCTGCCTGGTGGCGCTGATGGCGGCCGGCCCGGGCGAACACCAGCGGGTCGAAGCCGAGATCGCCGGGCAGTTGGCGTCGACGGCGATCCGGTCCAGTGCCGGCGCGCTCACCGAAGGGCTCCACGCTCTCGACGCCACCACGATCGCGCTGGTCACCCCCTACATGCGTCCCCTCGCCGAGAAGGTCGTCGCCTACCTGGAGGCCGAGGGTTTCCGGGTCGCCGACTGGCGTGCGCTCGAGGTCGAGGACAACACCGAGGTCGGCTGCATCCCCGGCGACCGCGTGCTGGCGGCCGCCCGCTCACTCGACCTCACCGGCGTCGACGCGCTGGTGATCTCCGCGTGCGTCCAGATGCCGTCGCTGGACCTCGTCGAGGCGGCCGAGACCGAGTTCGGCCTCCCGGTGCTCTCCGCGGCGACCGCGGGCGCCTACAGCATCCTGCGCGCGGGCGGCCTCCCGATCGCGATTCCCGGCGCCGGCTCACTACTCCGCGCCCCCTCGTCCGTGACTGCCTGAGGAGCGACCATGGAGCACTTGATCCGCGGCGTCGACCACGCCGCGTTCCCCACGTTCGACCCGGCCGCAACCGTGAAGTTCTACCGGGACACGCTCGGCTTCCCGGTCGTGCACTCGATCTGCGCCGCGGGCTGGGGCCCGGAGGCCCACCCCGACTTCATCCACTTCTTCTTCGACATCGGCGGCGGCGACCGGCTCGCGTTCTTCTACTACTTCGGACTTCCGGCTCCGGACGTCACGAAGGGTGACGTCTACGCCCGGTTCGACGACGAGACCCCCGACTGGTTCGTCCGGTCGCGGCACCTCGCACTGCACGTCGACTCCGAGGACCACCTGCTCGAATACCGCCGCCGCCTGGACGCCAGCGCCTGGCCGGTCGAGATGCAGATCCAGCACGAGACGATCGAGTCGATCTACACCCACGACCCGAACGGATACATGGTCGAGATCACCCGCGCGATGCGTCCGGTGACCCCGCAGGAGGATCTCGACGCGAACCTGACCATCGACGCGCTCGTCGAGATCGTCGCCGCCCCCGGGCACACCATGGACGACCTGCTCGTCCGTAAGGCCGAGCTGATCGTGGAGCGGGCGCCGCACTGGCAGGGAGCCCGATGAGGCTTTTCCTGCTCGACGTCCCCGAGAACGAGCCGATCGCCGGCATCGCCCGCGATCTGCCGGACGTGGAGGTCGGCCGGATCGGGCCGTACTTCGTGATCGAGTCCGACGCTCCGATCTCGATCGACCGCAGGGCGACCGGCGCCCGGCACGCGGTCTGGTACAGCTGCGTCGCCGGTCTGGACGGCTGGCGCATCGCCCAGTGGGACAAGAACGCCCTGCGCACCGAGGCCCGATGAGCCGCCTCGGTGCCGGGCGTCACGCGGAGGACGCCGGCCCGGCCGTCCCGGACGGTCTCCGCACGTCCGTCCACGAGCTGACCACGGCGGACGGCGCGGCGGTCACCGGGGTGCTGCGCGTACCGGCCGGCGCCCGCACGGTGGTGACACTGATGCACCCGCGTCAGGACGTCACCCACCACGCGCTCGTGCCCTACCTGCTCGCGGCGGGCCACGCGGTCTGGACCCAGGGTTCCCGGTCGCCCAACAACGATCTCAACCTCCTGCACGAGCAGGCGCTCCTCGACTTCGCCGCCGGACACGTGTTCCTGCGCGACTCCGGGTTCGGGCACGTCGTCACGCTCGGCCACTCCGGCGGCGCGACGCTCGCCGCGTTCTACTGCCAGCAGGCCGCGCTCGCCCCCGGCGACCGGCTGGCGACCGCCCCGTCCGGGCGTCCGGTCGCGCTCCGTGACGCGACGATGCCGGAGCCCGACGGCGCGGTCTTCCTGGCCCCGCACCCCGGCCAGGGTGCGCTGCTGCAACGCGTGATCGACCCGTCGGTCACCGACGAGAACGATCCGCTCGCCGCCGACCCGGGCCTCGACCCGTTCGATCCCGCGAACGGTTTCCGCGAGGCCCCGGCTCCGGCCGCTTACGACGCCGACTTCGTCGCCCGCTACCGCGCCGCCCAGGCCGACCGCATCCGCCGGATCGACGCCACCGCCGCGGCCCTGGTGGCCGAGGCACGGTCGGCCAACCGTTCCTTCACCGCCCATCCGGACGCCTACCAGCGGCGCCGTGCGCTGGCTCCGCGTCTGATCACGGTGTACCGGACCGACGCCGATCTGCGTAACGTCGACCTCTCAATCGATCCGAACGCCCGGCCGTACGGGTCGCTGTTCGGCCGTCGTCCCGATCTGACGAACTACGGGCTGGTGGGGTTCGGGCGGCTCTCGACCGCCGCGGCGTGGATGTCGACCTGGAGTGCGAACACGACGAACGCCGACTTCCGGCGGTGTGCGCCCGGCGTCCGGGTGCCGACGCTGCTGCTGGAGTTCACTGGCGACCAGGCGTCGTTCCCGAGCGACATCGCCGAGTTCACGCAGGCACTGGGAGCCACCGACCTGACCGTCGACGCCGTCCCCGGCACCCACTTCGGCCGTCCGATCGCCGAAGGGGCCCCGTCGGGCAACGAGCTGGCCGCTGCCGTCGTCGAGAAGTGGCTCGCCGCCCGCGTCAGCTGAATCGCCCCGCCGAACGGCGGAGGTACATCTCGAAGACGGCCTCGAGGACGGGGCGGTCTTGCGGCGTGCGCAGCGCGCCGCGCACGGTCACCAGGGCGCGTTCCGGGCCTCGAGGTTCGACCGACTCGACGGTGAGGCTGCCGAGCAGCGTGGTGCCGCCGGTGACCGGGGCGGTCAGCTCGATTCCGCGGATGCGGCGGCCGGCGATGACGTCCCAGTGCTCGTAGACGCCGAGCACCGCGAGCCGCTGCAGGACCCCGAGCGTGTGCAGCCCGCTGGCGATCACCTCGCCGAAGTAGCTGCCGGCGGCCGCCTCCGGGTCGACGTGGAACGACTGCGGGTCCCACTGCCGGCCGAACGCGATGATCTCGTCGGAGGCGACCGTGTACTGCCCGAGGGGAATCTCGACCCCGATCGTGAGGTCTTCGGCCCGGAGCAGCGCCACCGTGCCGTCCCCTCTCAGCCGGTCAGCTCCACGAAGTCGATGCGCCCGCTGGCCAGCGCCGAGGCCGCGAACTCGGCCCACCGCCGGTCGACCCGGGCGATCACGACGCTAGCAGCCTCCCGGCGGAGCCTTTCCCCGACGTCGAACAGCGTGAGGACCTGCTCCCGGGCGTCCGCCGAAGTGAGTAGTACCGGTGAGTGGCCCCGCAGGCGCGCGACCAGCGCATCGGCGGGCGCCCCCCACGCGTCCGGAAGATCGACGGAGACCGGAAGACGGCCGGACGCGTCGACGGTGCGGCCCGCGAGCACCCAGGCGGCGCGGTCGAGGCCGGGGACCTCGGCCGGTGCGCAGCCCGCGTACTGGGCCAGGCCGGTCCGCACGACCTCCGGGGCGAGGGCCGCGAAGCGGTCGAGCGTGACCTTGCCCGCGCGGGTCATGTACGAGATCAGCAACTGCTCCACCGGGAGGTCGAGACGGCCGGGGAAGGACTCCCACCAGAGCATGCTGCGGTGGGCGGTCTCCTGCAGGTGCTCGACGGCGGGCCGGCGTTCCCCCTGGTAGCGGCGGAGCGCCGCCGGCAGGTCGGCGGCTTCGCGGATCGCCCGGACGAGCGCGATGCCGTCCTCCATCGCGAGCTTCGTGCCCGAGCCGATCGAGTAGTGCGCGGTGTGCACGGCGTCGCCGAGCAGGACGACGTTTCCGTCGTACCAGCGGTCGCAGGTCACCGTGCGGAAGCGCAGCCAGCGGGTCCGGTTGCCGATCAGCGGGTGGCCCCGCAACTCGTCGTGGAACGCCTTCGCGAGGTAACCGAGCGAGTGCTCGTCGCTCGCGTCGGCCGGAGTGGCCTCGGTGGTGGCCTCGAAGCCGGCGCGGCGCCAGGTGTCTTCGTCGGTTTCGATCAGAAACGTGCTGCGGTCGGCGCGGTAGGGGTAGGCGTGCGCGACGAACGGGCCGAACTCGGTCGTGACCGGCCGGAACACCGCGCTCGGGAGCGCGAAGTCGGTGCCGGCCCACAGGTAGAGGCCGTGGTGGGTCGTGACGCGGGCGTCGAAGGGGCCGGATTCGCGGGTCGCGCTGTTGACGCCGTCGGAGGCGATGACCAGGTCGGCCCCGAGGTCTGCGGCGGTGACGCGGCGGCCGTAGTGCACGACGACGCCCGCGGCCTCGGCGTGGCGGCGGAGGATCTCGAGCAGCGTGGAGCGACCGATCGCGATCAGGTTGCTGGTCGGCAGCCGCACGCTGGAGTCACCGACGGTCATCGCCATGTCGTGCGGGTGCGAGGCGTCGACGATGTCGGCCAGGCTGGCCGGATCGGCGGCGGCGAGGTTGCGCTGGGTCGTCGTGGCGAGCCCGACGCCGAAGCCGAACGTCTGCTCGGGCGGGCTCTGCTCGTAGACGTCGACCTGACAGCCGGGGTGGCTCAGCTTCACCAGCCGGGCGACGTACAGACCGCCGGGGCCTCCGCCGAGAACGGCGACCGATCGCAGGTTCATGCGACTCACCGTAGATCGGTGTCGACGGAAACGTCAATCTTTTGACAGCTGTGTTCGGTCAGGTTAGATTTCCAGCATGACCTGGACCGATGGGCTGATCCGGTATCCCGAGGACGTCGTCGCGCGCTACCGGGCGGCCGGAGCCTGGGGCACGTCGCCGATCGCGGCGGAGTTCCGGGCGGTCGCGGAGCGGGTGCCGGAACGGGACGCGGTGGTGGCCCCGGACGGCCGGTTGACCTATCGCGAGCTGGACTCGATGGCGGACCGGGTCGCGCTCGGCCTGGTCGAGCAGGGGCTGTTGCCGGGGGACCGGGTCCTCCTGCAGATCGGCAACCGGTTGATGACGGTCGTGGCCTGGTACGGGCTGCTGAAGGCCGGTCTGGTGCCGGTGTGCACGTTGACCGCCCACCGGGAGTACGAGATCGGGGCCATCGCGCGGAAAGTGGCGGCGTCGGCCCACCTCGTCGAGCCGGGGGGCCGCTTCGACCTGGTGTCGTTCGCCCGCGGCCTCGGGATCGGGACGCTCCTGACGCTGGACGGCCTGGAGGACTCGATCGGGCGCGCCGGCGCGGACGTCGCCCGGAAAGTCGTCGACGGCATCCAGGCCGGGCTCGATCCCGACGGGGTGGCGGCGTTCCAGCTGTCCGGGGGCACGACCGGGGTGCCGAAGGTGATTCCGCGGCTGCACGCCGAGTACTGGTACAACGCGCGGGCGTACGCGGAGGCGTCGGGCTGGGACGAGACGACGCGCAACGGGCACCTGATCCCGATCGTCCACAATGCGGGGATCGTGTGCGGTCTGCACGCGCCGCACAGCGTGGGTGGATGCCTGTTGCTGGCACCGCCCGACCTGGATTCCGCGTTGCCTCTGCTCGCCTCCGAGCGGGTGACCGACGTGCTGCTGGGGCACGGGCACTACGGAGCGGTGGCGCATCCGGGGTTCGCCGCGCTGGTGCCGTCGTTGCGGCGGGTCGTGCTGTCCGGCGCGAAGGTGCCGTTGCCGCTGTTCACGGCGCTGGAGCAGAGCGGCCTCTGGGTCGGGCAGCTGTTCGGGATGGGGGAGGGGTTCTTCGCGCTGAGTTCGCCGGACTCCCCGCGGGAGGCACGGCTGACCACCGTGGGGACGGCGCTCTCGCCGCTGGACGAGTTCCGGGTGCTCGACCCGTCCTCGGAGGCGGTCGTTCCGGACGGCGACGTCGGCGAACTGGCCTGCCGCGGCCCCTACACGCTGCGCGGCTACTACGACGCGCCCGACGTCGACGCGGTGGCGTTCACGTCCGACGGGTTCTACCGCACCGGCGACCTGGTCGCGGTCCGGACGTTCGGCGACGAGCGCGCACTGTCGGTCGAGGGCCGGCTCAAAGACATCATCAACCGGGGTGGCGAGAAGATCAGCGCCGAAGAGGTCGAGGTCCTGCTGCTGCGCCACGCGGGGATCCGGGAGGCGGCGATCGTCGCGATGCCCGACGAGCGGCTGGGCGAGCGGTCGTGCGCGTACCTGGTGGGTACGCCGCTGTCGCTGGGCGAGGTGCAGGAGCACCTGGCCGGGCTGGGCGTGGCGAAGTTCAAGTGGCCCGAGCGGTTGGAGTGGGTGCCGGCCCTGCCGAAGACGGCGGTCGGGAAGCTGGACAAGAAGGCCCTCGGCCGCCGGATCACCGAGACGCTGCAGGTCGAGCACGGGATGCCGGCCGTCCGAGAGACCGGCCCCACCCCCGGCCGGGCGGCTGATCCACAGTGACCGCTTCGCGGACGACGTCGTGTCGGCGGGTGCTCGTAGTATCGCGGCGTGGACGGGGCTCTGGGTGTGCTGCGGCGGGTGTTCGGCTATGACGCCTTCCGGGGCGAGCAGGAAGAGATCATCGAGCAGGTCATCGGTGGTGGCGACGCGCTGGTTCTGATGCCGACCGGTGGCGGCAAGTCGCTGTGCTACCAGATCCCCGCGCTGGTGCGCGACGGCGTCGGCGTGGTGATCTCGCCGTTGATCGCGCTGATGCAAGACCAGGTCGACGCGCTGACGGCGCTCGGCGTCCGGGCCGGGTTCCTGAACTCGAGCCAGCAGCTCGAAGACCGCCGGGCCGTCGAGAAGGCGTTCCTGGCCGGCGAGCTCGATCTGCTCTACCTGGCGCCCGAGTCGCTCGGCGGTGGGTCGTCGCCCACGATGCGCCTGCTGGAGCGGGGCAAGATCGCGTTGTTCGCGATCGACGAGGCGCACTGCGTCGCGCAGTGGGGGCACGACTTCCGGCCCGACTACCTCGCGCTCTCGATGCTGCACGAACGCTGGCCCGACGTGCCCCGCATCGCGCTGACCGCCACCGCCACGTCCCGCACCCACGCCGAGATCGCGACCAGGCTGAAGCTCGACGAAGCCCGGCACTTCGTCGCGAGCTTCGACCGGCCGAACATCCGGTACCGCATCGCGCCCAAGGCCGAGCCCCGCAAGCAGCTGCTCGAGCTGTTGCGCACCGAGCACCAGGGCGACGCGGGCATCGTCTACTGCCTGTCCCGCGCCTCGGTCGAGAAGACCGCCGACTTCCTCGTCGCCCAGGGCATTCCGGCGCTGCCGTACCACGCCGGCCTCGACTCGCGGACCCGTGCCACCAACCAGTCCCGCTTCCTGCGCGAAGACGGTCTGATCATGGTCGCGACGATCGCGTTCGGCATGGGCATCGACAAGCCCGACGTGCGGTTCGTCGCCCACCTCGACCTGCCGAAGTCCGTCGAGGGTTACTACCAGGAGACCGGTCGCGCCGGTCGCGACGGCCTCCCGTCGACGGCCTGGCTCGCCTACGGCCTGCAAGACGTCGTCCAGCAGCGCAAGATGATCGACGGCTCCGAGGGCGACCTGGCCCACCGTCGCATGCTCGCCCATCATCTGGACGCGATGCTCGCGCTCTGCGAAACCGTCGACTGCCGACGCGCCCGGCTGCTGGCGTACTTCGGGCAGGAGGGCGCCGGCAAGTGCGGCAACTGCGATACGTGCCTGGAGCCGCCGGAATCGTGGGACGGCACGGTACCGGCGCAGAAGCTCCTCTCCACGGTGCTGCGGCTCCAGCGCGAGCGGGGCCAGAAGTTCGGGGCCGGGCAGTCGATCGACATCCTGCTCGGGCGGCGCACCGAGAAGGTCACGCAGCACCGGCACGACGAGCTCACGGTGTTCGGCATCGGGTCCGACCTGAGCGATCCGCAGTGGCGGGGCGTCGTGCGCCAGCTGCTGGCGCAGGGGTTGCTCGCGGTCGAGGGCGAGTACGGCGTCCTGGTGCTGACCGACGGCAGCGGCCCGGTGCTCGGCGGGCAGCGCACGGTGATGATGCGGCGCGAGCCCGAACGTCCGGCCCGGTCGTCGTCGTCCGGACGGGCGTCCAAGAAGGAGCCGGTGGCCGACCTCGCACCTGAGGCGCAGGAGATCTTCGAGCGGCTGCGGGCCTGGCGCTCGGCGACGGCCAAGGAGCAGAACGTGCCGCCGTACGTGATCTTCCACGACAAGACGCTGCGCCAGATCGCGACCGACACCCCGGCGACGCTGGAGGCGCTGAGCCAGGTCAGCGGCGTCGGCGACTCGAAGCGCACCAAGTTCGGCGACCAGATACTGAAGGTCCTGGCCGGCTGAGCTCCGGTCCCGGGCGCCCGGAGCTCACCTCGGCGGCCCGGCGCCGGTGCGGGCCGTCAGCGAGGGGGAGCCGGCACCGCAGTGGGTTCCTGGGCCGGGGAGCGGGCCAGCACCAGGGCGGCTCCGATCGCCAGGGCGAAGCCGGCCGCGGCGGCGGGGGCCCAGCCGGGGCGCACGGTGTCACCCAGCCAGGCGAATCCGGCGATCGAGGGCACGATGACCTCGACGGTCCACAGCACGGCGGTGACGCGGGCGACGTCGCCGTGCTCGAGCGCGACGGCGTAGAGCAGCGCGCCGGCGACGCCGAACACCACCAGCGCCCAGAGGGCCGGCTCGGCCGGCCAGTTCCCCTCGAACCGGAGGCCACGTACCGCGATCGCCGCGCCGCCGAACCCCGCCCCGGCCAACGCCGCACACGTCGCCGCCGCGCCACCGGCCCCGGCCGTTACTTCGCCGTCGGCGCCGGCTGATCGGGGCCGGGCGGCACCGTCGGCGGGTCCGGGCCGGGCGGCGGTGGCCGGTCGGGGCCGGGCGGCGACGGCCGGTCGGGGGCGGGCCGCCGCGGCGGCGGCGGCCCAGCCGGCGAGGGCGAGAACCACCGAGGCGGCGGCGAGGGCGAACGCCGCCGGGCGCGAGAACGTGTCTCCCGACTGGGTACCCGACGTGGCGGCCAGGAGCCCCAGCGCAGCCACCGTCACCGCGATCGCGCCCACGTCCACCCGGCGCAGACGCGCCCCGAGCACCATCCGAGCGCCCACCGCAGTCACCGCCAGCGATCCGGCCAGCACCGTCTGCACCAGGTAGATCGGCAGCGTCCGCAACGCGACGAGCGACATCAGCCACGCGATCGCGTCCAGTCCCAGGCCGGCCAGGTACGCCGGCTCCCGCCACACCACCAGCGCACTCCGCGCCCGCCGCGCCCCCACCGCCTGCAGCAGCGACGCCGCGCCGTACGCCACCGCCGCCGCTACCGCGAGCCCCAATGCCAAGATCCGCACACCCCATCATCGACCGCGGTGGCCTGAAGGAACGCTGAGCGACACGTCCTCCGGCGTCCTCCGGATGGAGGACCCCCGGCTCCACCCGCCGGCGACCGGCTGACGCATGCCCGCCGGTCCGGAAAACCCCGAAGCTCAGTGCATGCCAGCAATCACCGCACGCAGCGTCCGCAAGAGCTACTCCGGCCGGACCGTCGTCGACGACATCGACCTCGACGTCGAGGAGGGCGAGATCTTCGCCTTGCTCGGCCCGAACGGCGCAGGCAAGACCACCACCGTCGAGATGCTCACCGGCGTGCGCCACCGCGACGCCGGCGAGATCACCGTCCTCGGCCTCGACCCCGACCGCGACGGCGAGGAACTCGCCCACCTGGTCGGCGTCCAGCTGCAGGACTCGCAGCTGCCCGACAAGCTCCGGGTGGACGAGGCGATCCGGCTGTTCTCGTCCTTCTACCGCGACCCGCTCGACGGCGACACGCTCCTCGAGCGCCTGCACCTGGCCGAGCACCGCCGGCGGCCGTTCGCGAAGCTGTCGGGCGGCCAGAAGCAGCGTCTCGCGATCGCGCTCGCGCTGGTCGGACGCCCCCGGGTGGCGGTGCTCGACGAGCTGACCACCGGCCTCGACCCGAAAGCCCGCCGGGAGACCTGGGGCCTGATCTCCGGCCTGCGCGACGACGGCGTCACGGTCGTCCTCGTCACGCACTTCATGGAGGAGGCCGAGTTCCTCGCCGACCGGCTCGCGCTGTTCGAGAACGGCCGGATCGTCGCCGTCGACACCCCGGCCGGCCTGATCGCCGAGCGCACCGCCGGGCGTCAGGAGATCCGGTTCCGCCTCGACGGGGACGCGGCCGGTGAGCTCGAGAACCTGCGCCGGCTGCCCGGCGTCCAGACCGTCGCGCTGC
The DNA here is from genome assembly GCF_044454545.1 of Cryptosporangium sp. NPDC051539. Classification (NCBI taxonomy): domain Bacteria; kingdom Bacillati; phylum Actinomycetota; class Actinomycetes; order Cryptosporangiales; family Cryptosporangiaceae; genus Cryptosporangium; species Cryptosporangium sp. NPDC051539. The sequence goes on from NZ_JBITDV010000002.1 coordinate 789,622, forward strand.
AGGGTCCGACGGTCGTCATCACCGGCACCGGCGACGTCGTGCTCGCCGTCACCGCCCACATCGCCCGCGCCGGGCTGACCGCCCGCGACCTGCGCATCCACCAAGCCACCCTCGACGACGCCGTGCTGACCTCCGGGAGCGACCTGTGACCACCGCCCTTGCCCCGACGAAGAACAACGCGCCGCTCAAGACCCTCTTCGCGACGGAGACGCGGCTCTTCTTCCGCGAACCCGCGACCCTGATCTGGGGATTCGCGCTACCGGTCAGCGCGTTCGTCATCCTCGCGGTCGTCCCCGGCACCAGCCGGCCCACCGACGACCTGGGCGGCCTGAGCTACGCGCAGGTCTATCTCGGCATCATCGCGCTGATCTCGCTGGCGATGGTCGGGTCGATGAGCCTTCCCCAGGTGCTCGGCACCTACCGCGAACGGGGCATCCTGCGCCGGCTCTCGGTGACCCCGATGCGGCCCTGGCGGCTGCTGGCCACCCAGATCGGCATCCACCTGGCGATCAACCTGGGCACGGTTCTCACCCTCCTGCTGGTGGCGACGCTGACGTTCGACGGCGGGTTCCCCGGCAGCGTCCTGGGCTGGCTGGTCACGATGCTCCTGTCGTCGGCCGCGATGCTCGGGCTCGCGTCGCTGATCTCGGCGCTCGCACCGAGTGCGAAGATCGCGAACGCGATCGCCACCGGCCTGTTCTTCCCGCTGATGTTCTTCGCCGGCCTCTGGCTGCCGCAGCAGGTCATGCCGCACTGGCTGGCCACGGTCTCGCACTACACGCCGCTCGGTGCGGCGAGCCAGGCACTGACCTCGTCGGTCGCCGACCACTTCCCGCCGACTACGTCACTCGTCGTACTCGCCGCCTACGCCGTTGTCTTCATCGGCGCAGCCGTTCGCACGTTCCGCTGGGCCTGAGTACCTCGCCATGATGAGTACGACCGGAAAGGAGGCGGCTGTGCACCCCATGCCGAGGGACCTGGTGTCGGAGGCGAACCTCCGGCGCTGGATGCCGCTGACGCTGCTGGCCGCCTCCTTCGTGGTCTCGATGACCGACACGGTCCTGAGCCACCGCGGCACCGAGCGCATCCCGATCCTGATCGCGCTCACGCTGCTCGCCGCGGTGTGGACGTGGTTCTGCCATCCGTCGGTGCGCAACGTCCCGGTCCTCTACCTGGCGGTCCGGCTGGTGCTCACCGCGGTGCTGGTCGGCCTGAATCCCTGGTACGGCATCTACACCTGGTACGGGTACGTCGAAGCACCGAACTACCTGCCCCAGCGGCTGGTCTACCCGGCCCTCGGTGGTGTCGCGCTGATCGCGTCGGCCAGCTACATCGGCGGCTTCCCGACGTCCCCGGTGCTGGTCGTCGTCTGGCTCCTGCTGACCGCCGGGAGTTTCGCGCTGGTCCGGTTCATCAACGGCGTCGTGGAGAAGGCCCGCGAGCAGGAGGTCGAGCGAGACCGGATGCTGGCCGAACTGACCGTGACGAACCAGCGGCTCGAGGAGACGCTGGCCGAGAACCGCGGGCTGCAGAGTCAGCTGCTCACCGGGGCACGCGAGGCCGGGGCGCTCGACGAGCGGGCCCGCCTGGCCGGCGAGATCCACGACACGCTCGCCCAGGCCCTGACCGGCATCATCCGCCAGCTCGAGGCCGCCGATCGCACCGGCGAGCTCGCCGGCGCCACGCGTCCGCACGTCGATCAGGCCGCGCAACTCGCGCGGGAGGGTCTCTCCGAGGCCCGCCGGTCCCTCAGTGCGCTGCGGCCCGGGCAGCTGGAGGGCTCTACGCTGCCGACGGCGATCAAGGGTGTCGCGGCCGGCGCCGACCTGCCGGTCGACGTCGACGTGACCGGAGGAGTGCGGGTGCTCCCGACCGACCAGGAGGTGGTCCTGCTGCGGGTCGTGCAGGAGGCGCTGACCAACGTGACGAAACACGCGGCGGCCACTCGCGTCGGCGTCACGCTGACGTATCTGGAAGACGCGGTGATGCTCGACGTCCGCGACGACGGCGTCGGCTTCGACCCGGATTCGGTGGGCATGCGGGCCGACGGCACCGGGATGGGCCTGGCCGCGATGCGCGACCGGCTGGCCCGCGTCGACGGCACGCTGATCGTCGAGAGCACGCCCGGCGAAGGCACCGCGCTGGTGGCCACGCTGCCGTGCGGTGCTCCGGTGCCGACGTCATGATCCGGCTGCTCCTGGTCGACGACCACCCCGTCGTCCGCGACGGCTTGCGCGGGATGTTCGACAGCGTCGGCGACATCGAGGTCGTCGGCGAGGCGTCCGACGGCGAGCAGGCGGTCAGCCGCGCCGTCGCCGAGCAGCCCGACGTCGTGGTGATGGACCTGCGGATGCCCGGCACCGGCGGCGTAGAGGCCATCCGTGAGCTCCGTCGCCGCGGCGTCGCCGCGCGCGTCCTGGTGCTGACGACGTTCGACGCGGACGCCGACGTGCTGGACGCGGTGGCCGCGGGTGCCACCGGCTACCTCCTCAAGGACGCGCCCGGCGACGAACTGGTGCGTGCCGTGCGCAGCGCCTACAAGGGCGACGCGGTGCTCTCCCCGGCGGTGGCGAGCCGGCTGATGAGCCGGGCCGCCACCCCGCCGGCCGCGGCGAACCCGGGCCTGAGCAAGCGCGAGCTCGAGGTGCTGCGGCTGGTCGCCGCCGGGGCCACCAACCGCGAGGCGGCCCGGACGCTGTTCATCTCCGAGACGACGGTCAAGACCCACCTGCTGCACCTGTTCGAGAAGCTCGGCGTCCGCGACCGGGCGTCAGCCGTGGACGCCGCCCACCGCGCCGGCCTCCTCTAGCGCGCCGCCCAGCCCGGCGCGCTGGGCAGCGTCCTAGGCACAGCTCGGCCGGTGCGGGTGCCGGTGCGGTGGCCGGTGCCGGTGCGGGTCCGGGTGCCGGTGCCGGTGCGGGGCCGGGGGAGGGGTCGGCTCTGGTCACGGCCCCCGGCCTTTGGCGCTGGTCACGGCCCCGGTCCCGCTCCGGACCTCGCCCCGTCTCCGCTCCGAGCCCCGGCCGCGCTCCGGCCCCCGCCCCGATCCTCGGCCCCAGCCCCGAACCTGGCCCTGGCCCTGGCCCTGGACTCCGGCTCTGGTCACGGCCCCCGCTCCCGCTCCGGACCTCGCCCGGCCCCCGCTCCGAGCCTCCGGCCGCGTTCCGGTCCCGCCCTCGCCCCGAGCCTCGGCCTCAGCCGCGCTCCGGCCCCGACCCTCGGCCTCAGCCCAGCTCCCGAACCCGACCCCGGCCCAGGCCCCGGTCACGGCCCCCGGCTCTGGTCACGGCCCCGCTCCCAGCCGCAGCTCCGGACCGAGCCCCAGTCCCCAGCCCAGCCCGGCCCGGCCCGGCTGCCCCAGTGAGGCTGCCCCAGTGAGGCCGTCCCAGTGAGGCCGCCTCAGGCCAGCCCCGGGCCTCAGCCCAGCCCAGCCCAGGGCCCGGGCCCGGGCCCGGGCCCGGGCCCAGCTCGGCCCGGGCCCAGTTCGGCCCCGGGCCTCAGCCCAGCCCCGGGCCTCAGCCCAGCCCAGCCCAGGGCCCGAGCCCGGGCCCAGCTCGGCCCGGGCCCAGCTCGGCCCGCTCCCAGCTCGGCCCGGCCCGAGCCCCGCCCCGGGCCGGCCCGGCCCGGCCCGGCCCGGCCCAGCCCCGAGCCCTCCGGCTCCGGGAGCTGGGTCCGGGGTCCGGGAGCTGGGTCCGGGCAGGGGTGCGTGAGCTGGTGCGGGGAGCGGGCCCGGGGCCGAGGTCCGGCGTCCGGAGGAGCGGCTAGTACAGCAATGGCAGTTGGCCACGGCCCGATGCTCCGGTCCAGCGGAAATGGTTATCGATGGAGAGTTGCTGGTGCTATTGCGGGGGTGATGTTCCATCGATCTCGGCGTTCCCCTCGAATGGTTCTGCCCATGACCAGCCAAATCGCCCAGACTTGTTGCGGGAATCAGACGGGTCGTCCAGTCAACGAGACGGAGTCCAGATCACGGGACCCCGCCGTGCGACCCGGACGCCGGATCGGGCCAGTTCCGTGCCGAATGCCATTGCGGTACTAGCGCGGGTCCATGGACGGTCGGCGGTCGAACGCGAATCGACGGGAGATCGTCGCTTCGCCGGCCCGGGAGCCGACGACTTCCCGTCACTCTGGGACCTCGTCCGCTGTCGTGAGAGCGCCCGCCCCGCCGTGCACCGGCCTCGCGCTCGAACCGGTGGACATTCATGGACACCGCACATGCGAGGGCCGGGGAGCGGCGACAGCGGCGAGGCCGGTCAGGCGGCAGCGCGCGCTGACCGGGTCGCCGCCCGGACGGTGTCCGCATCGGCGGCGGCGCCCGAGACCCTGGTCAACAGGGCCACGAAGCTCGGTACCGGCAGCCCTGCGGCCCTGCGGCCCGTCGGCGTTAGTTGATCCGCCGGTCGTGGCCCGACCAGGCCTTGTCGCGCAGCACGTACTTCTGCACCTTGCCGGTGGACGTCTTCGGCAGCTCGCCGAACGTCACCGACTTCGGGGCCTTGAAGCGGGCCAGCCGCTCCCGGACGTGCGCGATGATCTCGTCCGCGGTCGCCGACGCGCCCTCGTGCAGGGTCACGTAGGCCGCGGGCACCTCGCCCCACCGCGGGTCCGGCACCGCGATCACGGCGGCCTCCCGCACCGCGGGGTGGTCCATGATCGCCTGCTCCACCTCGACCGACGCGATGTTCTCGCCGCCGGAGATGATCACGTCCTTCGTGCGATCCCGCAGCTCCACGTACCCGTCCGGGTGGAGGACCCCGAGGTCACCGGTCCGGAACCACCCGTCGGGCGCCGCCGCGAGGGTCGCCTCGGGGTCGTCCAGATACCCCAGCATCACGTTGTTGCCCCGCAGCGCGATCTGCCCGGTCGTCGTCCCGTCGGCGGGGACGTCGGTGCCGGAATCGGACACCACCCGTACCGCGCACGAGACCATGTTCCCCACGCCTTGGCGCGCCTTGAGCGTCGCCTGCGCGTCGGCGTCCAGAGCAGACCATTCCGGACGCCAGTCGCAGATCATCGCCGGACCGTAGGTCTCGGTGAGGCCGTAGAGATGGGTGACGTCGAAGCCGAGTTCACCCATCCGGCGCAGGATCGCCGGCGACGGCGGCGCGCCACCGACCGCGACCCGCACCGTGTGCCGCTCCGGCAGCGGACCGGCTCCGGCCGCGTAGGCGATCATCGACAGCACGGTCGGCGCGCCGTTGAGATGGGTGACCGACTCCGACCGGATCAACCGCCAGACCTCGGCCGGCTCCAGCTTCGGCAGGCACACGTGCGTGGCCGCGGCCGCGGTCACCGCCCACGGGAAGCACCAGCCGTTGCAGTGGAACATCGGCAGCGTCCACAGGTGCACCGCGCTCGGCGACAGCCCGGTGTGCCCGACCATCGACACCGACTGCAGGTACGCGCCGCGATGGGAGTACATCACGCCCTTCGGGCGCCCGGTGGTGCCGGAGGTGTAGTTGATCGAGAGCAGGGCCTGCTCGTCGTCCGGCGTGCGGTGCAACGGCGCCGCCCGCGCCAGCAACCCTTCGTACTCACCGCCCAGGCGGACGCGACGCGGCGGCGCGCCCGACCCGGCGAGGACCGTGTCGACGAGCCCGTCGAACTGCGGGTGGTGGATCAGCACCGCGGCTTTCGAGTGTTCGAGGATGTAGCCGACCTCGCTCGCCGACAGCCGGGTGTTGATCGCGACCAGCGGCGAGCCCGCCCACGGAACTCCGAAGTTCGCCTCGAGCAACTCGTGCACGTTCGGGGCGAGCACCGCCACCGGGCGGCCGTCCGCGAGCGGCGCGAGTGCACCGGCCAGCCGGGTGCAGCGTTCGTGCAGCTGGGCGTAGGTCCAGCGGTGCTCGCCGTCGACCACGCCGATCCGGTCGCCGTGCGCGGCGGCGGCCCGATCGAGGTAGGAGGTGGGGGTCAGCGGCTCGTACGACAAGGAAGCGGCCACGCTGCCCAGCCTTCCCGCCGGCACCCGCCTCCGCAACGGGGGAACGGAGTTCACGGCGGGTGGTGCCGTCGTGTTGGCGACAACTCCATTGCGCACTGTGGATAGACGCGGCAGTAGTACCGGTCATGGCACGGACGCCTGGAGAGTCGTATATCTACGATCAGCAGTGGGAACAGGAGCGCGCCAGACTTGCCGGTCTCGCGGCGATTTTCGACGCCACCACGATCCGCCACCTCACGGCCGCCGGCGTGGCCGAGGGCCGGCACTGCTGGGAGGTGGGCGCGGGTACCGGCTCGATCGCGAGCTGGCTCGCGTCCGCCGTCGGTCCCGGCGGCCGGGTACTCGCCACCGACCTCGACACCACGTTCCTGCAGGGTCTCGACACGGCTCCGGTCGAGGTCAGACGTCACGACGTGACCGTCGACCCGATCGAGGAGAGAGCGTTCGACCTGGTGCACGTCCGAGCGGTCGTGATGCACGTGACCGACCGCGCGCAGGTCGTGAAGCGGCTGGCGCGTGCGCTGCGACCCGGTGGCGTGCTGGTGATCGAGGACGCCGTGTTCGGCGGCCCGTCGACGCACCTCTGGGAGAGAGTCACCTCGCCGCCGGCCGCGAGCGGTCCACTGAACCGGGTCATGGATGCGGTGGCCGGTGGCTTCCGGGCGATCGGGGCCGACCCGGAGTACGGCTACGACCTGCCCGCGGACGTGTGGGCGGCGGGCCTCACCGACGTGGAAGCCGAGGTCACGCACCGGTTGCTGCACGGCGGGAGCCCGGAGTCCGCGTTCTACGAATTGTCGCTCCGTCAGCTCGGGGGCCGCCTGATCGAGGCGGGCCTGCTCACCCAGGACGACGCGGAGGCGGTCACCGCGGTGGCGACCGATCCGGGTGCGCACTGGTTGTCGGTCGGTCTGGTCAGCGTCACCGGGAGGACACCGTGAACTTGCCCCCGCAAGCTCTCTACGCCGCCGGACAGGCCGGGCTCGGACGTCCCGGCACGGTGTTCCGGTCGCGGCGGCGATACCCGGTGAAGACGGCGGCGTTCGTCGTCGCCGGTGGCTGCGTGGCCGCGATCGTCCTGGCGCTGGCCGGGGTGCCGTTCGTCGGGCTCGTGGTGCTGATCCTCGCGCTCGCCTCGCTGAGCCTCTGGTTCCTGCTGGCCCCGGCCTCGGGTAACCGCTGGTTGGCGGCGCACGAGAACGGCTTCGTCGACGTCTTCGAGCCGCCGGCCGGTGCACCGGTCGTGCAGACCGTCCGGTGGAACGAGGTGACCGCGGTCGAGCTGGGGCGCTATCCCGCCGACGCGTTCAACCTGATGCTGCAGCCGCCGCGCGTGCTGCCGCTGGCCGGGCTGGCTCCGCGCGGGCGGCTGATCGACACGGTCGAGCGCCACTTACCGGGTTCGATCGACCCGGCCGCCCGGTCGAGCTGGTCGCGGCACCACCAGCAGAACCTCGGCGCCGCGGGCGGGCTCGGCGCGCTGGTGCTGGTGTCGCTGTTCCTGCTCGTGCTGTTGCCGAGCGCCGGCGAGGCCGAATCCGCGTCGGTCGCCGGGTCGTTCGCTCCGCAGGGCTCGCCCCGCGCCTACTCGACGATCGTCGACTCGCCGCTCCCGCCGGTCTACACCGAGCCGTCCCCGACGCCGTCGTACCCCCTCGACGACGGCACCACGTCCGGTATTCCGGCGTCGACGTACGACTACGCCAAAGTCTGCACCGGTTCGGTGTTCCCGGACGCACCGGCGTTCACCGGGCCGCCGCGGCACCACGTGCACATCGACGTCAAAGCGGCCGGCCACCAGGCGGAGTACTACCTCGGTGACCTCAGCGCGTGGGAGTCGGACACCCCCAGCGAGATCCAGCTCGTCGCCTGCGTCAAATACACGCTGGGTAGCGTGATCACGAGCTGCGCGTACCGCGGCGACAAGGGTCCGGTGCTGACGCAGACCCTGCGCAACGCGACGTACGAGGTGACCGTCCGGGCCTCGCGGACCGGCAAGCTCGTGGGCCACAGCATGTTCCGCGGCAACGTCCGGACCTGCGAGAGCACGATCATCACGTTCCGCGGGAAGGCGGATGCGATCCAGATCGCCCGGCCGAGCCTGGCCCAGCTGCGCAGTTCGATCGGCCGGTACGTCACTGGTTAGGTATCCCTGTCCTACCTTCCACTATAGGTAGGCTAACCTAACCCCCGTGAAAGCCCGGGTGCTCGGCCGACAGCTGACGATCTTCGCGTCCGCGGCGGCGGCTCTCGTCGGTGTCGTCGTGCTGAGCCTCATGGTGGGGCGCCAGTCGATCTCGCCCGAGGCCGCCGTCCGCGCGCTGCTGCCGGATGCCCACGGAGACGCCGCCGACATCGTGCGCGGGCTCCGGCTCGAGCGCACGGTCGTCGCGGTGGTCGTCGGCCTCGCGCTCGGCGCCGCCGGTGCGCTCATGCAGGCGCTGACGCGCAACCCGCTGGCGGACCCCGGCCTGCTGGGCGTCAACGCGGGCGCGGCTGCGGCGGTCGTCACCGGGTTCAGCTTCTTCGGTATCTCGAGCGGGTTCCCGCAGGTGTGGCTCGCGCTCCTGGGCGCCGCGTTCGGGTCGGTCGTCGTCTACCTGCTCGGGGGCGGGGGACGGGCGGCGACCACGCCGGCCCGGCTCGCGCTCGCGGGCGCCGCGCTCACCGCGGTGCTGTTCGCGTACATGAACGCGCTGGCCATGCGCGACCAGAACACGTTCGACGAGATGCGGTTCTGGGTGGTCGGGTCCGTCGTCAACCGTGGGTACGACGGACTGCTCGCCGCGTTACCGTTCATCGCGGTCGGCGCCCTGGCGGCGCTGGTCGTCACGCCCGCGCTCAACGCGCTGGCGCTGGGTGACGACACGTCCCGGGCGCTCGGGCTCGGGATCGGCCGGGTGCGGGCCGCGACCGGGGTCGCGATCACGTTGCTGTGCGGCGGCGCGACCGCGGTGGCCGGCCCGATCGTGTTCGTCGGGCTGACCGTGCCGCACGTGGCGAGATGGCTGGTCGGGCCGGATCAGCGGCGCGCGGTGCCACTCTCGATGCTGCTCGCGGCGCTGTTCCTGGTGCTGTGCGACACGCTCGGGCGGATCGTGTCGGGCGGCGCGGAGATCGAGGCCGGCCTGGTCGCGTCGATCCTCGGCGATCCGCTGTTCATCGCGCTCGTCCGCCGCCGGATGCTGGCCGCCGCATGACCGCCCGCTCCGCGGCCGCGGTGGGCGGTGATGCGGTGGGCCCGGTGGGCCCGGTGGGCTCGGTTGCGGTGCTCGCGGCGGGCGGGTACTCGGTGCGGCTGCACCGGCGGTCGCTGGCGGTGTGCGCGGCGCTCGCGCTCGCGCTGGTGGCAGCAGTCCTCGTCTCGCTCTCGGCCGGGGTCAACTCGTTCCCGGTGTCCCGGGTCCTCGCGACGATCGCCGGCCACGGCACCCCGGTCGAGCAGCTGATCCTCGGCGAACTGCGCCTGCCCCGCGCGCTCACCGCGGCCCTCGTCGGCGCGGCGCTCGGCATCTCCGGCGGGATCTTCCAGTCGCTCACCCGCAACCCGCTCGGCAGCCCCGACGTCGTCGGCTTCACCCAGGGCGCCACGACCGGGGCGCTGGTCGTGCTGCTGCTCCTGCAGGGCGGAGGGATCGGCACCTCCGCCGGTGCGGTGGCCGGCGGTGTGGTCACGGCGGCGCTGGTGTTCGGGCTCTCCGCGCACCGCGGCGTCGCTCCGTTGCGCCTGGTGCTCGTCGGCCTCGGCGCGGCGCTGCTGCTGAACTCGATCAACTCGCTGCTCATCGTCCGTTCGCAGCTGTACGACGCCCAGAGCGCCTCGGTGTGGATCGTCGGCAACCTGGCCGGTCGCGAATGGACCGAGGTGCGGCTGATGAGCGGCGTCCTCGTCGTCGGCCTGGTGCTGTGCGCGGTGCTGGCGCGGCCGCTGAGCCTGAGCGAGTTCTCCGACGAGCGCTCGACGAGCCTCGGCCTGCACGTCGGGCGCGCCCGCATCGGAGCGGTCGCCGTCGGCGTGCTGCTCGCGTCGGCCGCCGTGTCGGTGGGCGGTCCGATCCAGTTCGTCGCGCTCCCGGCGCCCCAGATCGCCCGTCGCCTCACCCGGGCGGCCGGGCCGAATCTGGTGGCCTCCGGCCTGGTCGGCGGCGTGCTGCTGGTGCTGGCCGACTTCGCCGCCCGGGAAGCGTTCCAGCCCCGGCAACTGCCGGTCGGCGTCGTCACGGGGGTCGTCGGTGGGCTCTATCTGGCCTGGCTGCTCAGCCGCGAACGAAAGAGGGGCCGCGCATGACCCGGTTGCACGCCGACGGCGTCGCGCTCGGCTACGACGGCCGTCCGATCGTCCGCAATCTCACGCTCAGCGTTCCGGACGGGTCGTTCACCGCGATCGTCGGCGCGAACGGCAGCGGGAAATCGACGCTCCTGCGCGGGCTCGCCCGGCTGCTCAAGCCGGGGAGCGGATCGATCGTGCTCGACGGCAAGGCGATCGGCGGGTACTCGTCGAAGGAGGTCGCCCGGCGCCTCGGGCTGCTCCCGCAGTCCCAGACCGCACCGGACGCGATCAGCGTCTTCGATCTGGTGGCCCGCGGCCGGTACCCGCACCAGTCGCTGCTGCGTCAGTGGTCCCCGGCCGACCAGGCCGCGGTGGACTCCGCGCTCGCACTCACCGACACCGCCGAGCTCGCGCCCCGGCTCTTCGACGAGCTCTCCGGCGGCCAGCGCCAGCGGGTCTGGCTGGCCCTCGCGCTGGCCCAGGAAACCGACATCCTGCTGCTCGACGAACCGACCACCTACCTCGACATCGCGCACCAGATCGACGTCCTCGACCTCTGCGCGCGCCTGCGCCGCGAGCGCGGATCGACGCTGGTGGCGGTGTTGCACGACCTGAACCTCGCCGCCCGCTACGCCACGCATCTGGTGGCGATGAAGGACGGCGCGATCGTGGCCGAAGGCCGGCCCGGAGAGGTCCTCACCCCCGACCTCATCGAGGACGTCTTCGGCCTTCCGTGCCGGGTCATCGACGACCCGGAATCCGGCACACCGCTCGTGATCCCGCGAGTGACCTCGCACCTCGCCGTGGGAAAGGAATCCCCGTGAAACTCCGTGTTGCCGGTGTCACGATCGCCGTCGCCGCGTCGCTCGTCCTCGCCGCCTGCGGCGGCTCGGATGCCGGGACGTCGTCGTCCGCCGGCTCCGCGCCGGCCGGGCCGTTCGAGTTCGAGGACGCCCGCACGGGCCACCAGGCCGTCTCGATCGGGACCGCCCCGAAAACGGTGGTCGCGCAGAGCAGCGTCGCGGCCGCGCTCTGGGACGCGGGCTACCAGGTCGCCGGTGCCTACGGCGAGCTGGCGCCGGGCGCCGACGGCAGGCTCAGCTTCCAGGCGGGCTCCGTCGACCTGAAGAAGATCCAGGTCATCGGCAAGACGTACGGCGAGTTCGACACCGAGAAGTACGCGTTGATGAACCCGAACCTGCTGATCGACTACACGTTCGACGACAAGGCGCTCTGGTACGTGCCCCAGGCCCAGGCCGATCGCGTCGAGAAGCTGGCACCGACCCTCGCGGTGCCGGGCAACTACCGGACCACCGACGAGGCCATCCAGACGTTCGTCGACCTGGCCGGCAAGCTCGGCGCCGACACCGGAAGCGACGCGCTCAAGACCGCGAAAGCCGACTACGACGCCGCGCTGAAGCAGATCAGCGAGGTCGCGAAGTCCTCCGGCCTCAAGGTCGCGATGATGTCGCCCGGCAAGGACGCCCTGTACGCGGCCAAGCCCACGAAGCTGCCCGAGGGCACGACCCTCAAGAACCAGGGGCTCGACCTGATGGAGCCGACCGGGAAGTCGAAGGACACCGACGTCTTCGCCCAGCAGAGCTGGGAGGAGGCACCCACGTATCAGGACGCCGACGTGATCCTGGTCGACGCCCGCACCTACGAGGGCTCGAAAGCCGACCTGGCGAAGATCGCGACCTGGGCGAACCTGCCCGCGGTGAAGGCCGGTCAGGTCTACCCGTGGTACGCGGCGGCACCGTACTCCTACCGGTCGTACGCGAAGATCTACGCCGAGCTGGCCGCCGACCTCACGAAGGCCTCGAAGCTCTGAGCACCCATCCGCTCGGCGAATCCGGGTACGCCGAGGTCGACGGCCGCCGCCTGCACCTGCGCCGAGCCGGTGCGGGCGAGACGACCGTCGTCTTCGAAGCCGGCCTCGGCCTGTCGGGGGTGTGCTGGGGGCTGGTCGCTCCCGCGGTCGCGGCGAAGGCCCGCACGGTCGTGTACGACCGGGCGGGTTTCGCCACCAGCACACCCGACCGTGAGCCGCGCACCCTGCACCGGCTCGCTGCCCCCCCGGCCTGTACGCGCAGCTCCGCGACGAGTGCTTCAGCCGTCGGGCGGCGCGGGCCTTCGCCGCCGAGGTGCGCCACTACCGGCCCGGCCTGGCGGCACTGCGCGCGGCTCCACCGGACCTCGGTGACCTGCCGGTCACGACCCTCTCCGCCGGTGGGGGCATCTCCGCCGGCAAGGGCATCTCCGCCGGTGCGGCACGCCGGTCGCGGCCAACCGCGCACCCGGCGACCGCCGGGCGGCTCGTCGTGGCCGAGGGCGCGGGTCACAACCTGATGTTCGAACGGCCGGGCCTGGTGGTCGACGAAATCCTGCGTCGCCTCTGACGGCCGTCGGGCTCCCGGCACCGAGGTGCGGGTCGGCCGGCGGTCACCACGGCGGCCGGGCCGCCGGAGCGGCCGGAGGCTTACGGCGGGGCCGGAGGCTTACGGCGGGGCGGCACCGCCCGGTCGGAGGGGCCGGGCGGTGCCGGACCGATCAGGCGCGGGCGCCCTCGGCCTCGACGTCGATGGCGTCGACGCGGCCGTCCCAGAACGCGACGTGGCCCTTGATCGCGGCGACGGCGTCGTGCGGAGCCTGGTACTCCCAGACCGCGTCGGTCGAGTTCTCGCCGCCGAGCGGGATCGAGTAGTAGCTCGCATCGCCCTTGAACGGGCAGTACGTCTCGGTGGTGGTGCGCTCGAGCAGTGACTGGTCCACGTCGGCGAGCGGGATGTACTGCACCGGCGGGTACGTCGATTCCTGCAGCGTCAGGGCGTTGCGGGTGTCTGCGACGACCTTGCCGGCGACCGTGACGATGACGCGGTTGTGGTTCGGCGTGACCGTGATCGGGTGGTCCGGACCGGGCTCGATTACGGGCTTCTCAGCCATGCCGCCTTCTTCCGTCGAGAATCGTGTGCTGTCGGGTACAAGTTCCCCGGTACGGAGATATTCCGATCCCGCGGCGCGGAAACGCCGTCACGACCGGGTCGGCGTGGTGGTGGTGGTGTCGACCGGGACTTTCAGGGAGACGGTGTATCCCTTCGTCGCGTCGCCCGTCACGGTGCCCAGCTGGTGGGCTCCGGAATCGTCCCCGAAGACGTTGTCGTTCGACAGCGACACCCGGGCCAGGTTCGCGACCGACTTCTGGTAGCCGGACACCTGGTACGCGGTCGTACACACGTCCTTCGGCAGCGCGACCTGCGAGGTCGCGATCGCCGTGGTCGAGTCGGCGAGGCCGGCCCGGTCGGGGTACACCTCGAAGTGGACGTGCGGCCACCGCCCGCTGTAGCAGGCCGGAAAAACGCTGGTGAAACGGACGACGCCGGAGGCATCGGCGACCTGGACGCCACGGAGGTAGTTCTGGTCGGTGACGCCGTCGGAGTACAGCGAATACCGGCCCTCGCGGTCGCAGTGCCAGACGTAGACGGCCACGCCCGCGAACGGCTCGTCGCCGTTCGCCAGGTCGACGATCGAGAGTTCGAGCGTCATCGGGATGCCCTCGGCGGTGCCGGTCGACGTGCCGAAACTCGACCGGATGTCGCTGCGGACGATCCCGCTCTGCTCGAGCACGTCCGGGCCGTTCGAGCCGTCGCCCGGATAGGGCCCGGCGGTCTCGTCCGGGATCTCGGTCAGCTCGCTCGCACCGGCCGGTGACGCGTCCGAACCGCACGCCGCGGCGCCGGCCGCGACCGCACCGAGCCCCAGCACCGCGAGAGCCGAGCGCCGGCTGAACAGGGTGCCCAGGTCGAAGTCGAGGCCCTGGTCGACGAGTTCCTCGTCCGGCCGGGCGAGCGGTCTGCCGTGGTAAGTGCGTCGGGAAGCCATGGACCCAGCATCGGGCCGGTTCCTGGGCGACGGCTGAGGGTTCACCCAGAAACGCCGGAGCGCCGGGCCGGGCCCGAGCCGGTGGCGCCTCAGCGCGGGGAGGCGGCGACGCGGGCCCGGGTGGTGGCGCCGTCCGAGAGGAACCCGGCGACGGCGCGGGCCTCTTCGGTGAGCGCCGTACGGTCGGCGCGGGTCAGCGCGCGCAGGGGCGTGACCTGCACGACGTCGTCCTGGACGGTCCAGGTGCCGGCGACTCGTCCGTCGACGAGGACGACGCGGACGCCGGCCACCGACAACCCCTTGTGCTCGTCGTCGATGATCCGGGAGCGGTCGTCGTAGCCCAGGATCGCGTTGTCGAATGCCGGCAGGAACCTGACCGGTGCCGGTGTGTCCTCGTCCGGGCGCGGCGCATCCGGCAGATCGAGCAGCTCACGACCCCGTTCGTCGCGGAACGAGACCAGCTCCGGCCGCACCTCGGCGACGGCTTTCGGCAGCCCGGCGAGCCCGCACCACGCCCGCAGATCCGCCGTCGCGGCGGGTCCGAACGCGGCCAGATAGCGCCGGACGAGTGCGACGCCGACCGGGTCGGTGCCGTCCGGGGCCGGCGGGTCGACGTCGGTGCCGAGCCACCTCTCGATCGGCAGGGTCTTCACCCCGGCGTTCGTGCGCCAGAGCCCGCGCGGCGGCAACTGCACGGTCGGCACGAGCGCGGCGACCACGGCCTCGCCGAGGATCCGCGCCCCGGGGGCCGGCCAGCGCTCCGCCAGCGCGCGGCCGACCTCACCCATCGACCTCGGTACGTCGTCGGCGAACAGCGCGGCCCCCGCGGCTCGCAGTTCGTTCAGGTCGAGGCAAGCGAGGTCGGCCCGGTAGACGCCGAGCATCCGCTGCCGCAGCATCGCGTCGTGCCGGGACCGCCAGGCCAGCGCGTCCGTGGCGGTGACCAGGTGGACGGTCCGGCGCATGAGGTGCGTGCGTACCACTCGCTTCTCCCGCAGCAGGCCCGACAGCGACGCCGGGTCGAACGTCCGCAGCCGGGACCAGAGCCCGACGAACGGTTCCTGCGGCTCCTGGGCCTGGAGGCCGCCGAGGTGCGCCACCGCGCTCCCGACCTCGAGGTCGGCGCGCTCGAGGAGGAGCTGGCGGGCCAGCGTCGCGCGGTTGAGTGCGCGGGTGCTCAGCATCATGGTCGCAGTCTTCCGGCAATAGAGGTCAGCTTCGGGCCGCTATCGGAGGCATCATCGGTCTCATGCTTCCTCCCTCGGCGCGGTTGCTCTCGCTGCTCTCGCTCCTGCAGGCGCGGCGGGACTGGCCCGGGCAGTTGCTGGCCGAGCGTCTGGACGTGAGTCCGCGGACCGTGCGGCGGGACGTGGACCGGTTGCGTGAGCTGGGGTACCCGATCGCCGCGGTCAAGGGCCCGGACGGCGGTTACCGGCTGGACGCCGGGTCGCAGCTGCCGCCGCTGCTGTTCGACGACGAGCAGGCGGTCGCGCTGGCGGTGGCGCTGCGGCTGGCGGTGACGTCCGGGGCGGGGATCGAGGAGGCCGCCGCCCGGGCGCTCGCCACCGTGCGGCAGGTCATGCCGTCCCGGTTGCGGCACCGGATCGACGCGTTCGAGGTCACCGCGGTGGCGCCGGCCGCGCCGCCGCAGGCCGACACGGGGGTGCTGCTCGCGATCGGCGACGCGATCCGGGCGCGCGAGGTGTTGCGGTTCGACCACGCGGGAGCGTCGGCTTCGGGCGGCGGCGTCGTAGGCGGGTTCGTGCCGCCCCGGCGGGTGGAGCCGTACCACCTGGTGACGTGGGGCCGGCGGTGGTACCTGGTGGCCTGGGATCTCGATCGCGCCGACTGGCGGACGTTCCGCGCCGACCGGATGACCCCGCGCACGCCCACGGGACCGCGCTTCGCCGCGCGCGACGTCCCGGGCGGGGACGTCGCCGCGTTCGTGACCCGCCGCTTCCGCGGTGGCGACGCGTCCGACGCCGGATCGGGCCGGAGCAGCGCCGCCGCGCGCGGGCGCGGTGGGCGGGAGAACGGCTTCGGAGGGTGGCCGCTGCGGGGGGAAGTCGTTCTGGGCCGGCCGGCGGCGCTGGTCTCGACCTATGCCGGGGACGCGCTCGTCGAGGCGGTCGGTCCCGACCGGTGCCGGGTCACGCTCGGCGGCTGGTCCTGGACGAGCCTCGCCGCGTCGCTGGGACGCTTCGACGCCGACATCGAGGTGGTCGGCCCGCCCGAGCTGCGCCGCGCGTTCGCTGACCTAGCCCGGCGGTTCGCCGCGGCGGCGGGCTAGCAGGGAGAACGTGTTCGGGAGCCGGCCGCCCCAGGCCGCGCAGTCCCTCTCGGCGTAGCGCCAGAACGGTTCGGGGTGCTCGGCCAGGTGCACGATCTCCAGCCCGGCGCGAGCCACGGCGGTGACGATCTGCCCGATCGTCCACTGGAATTCGACCGCACCGTAGCCCGGGAACGTGTCGTCGCCCACGTAGCTGCGCGCGAAGTAGCTGCGGTCGGGACGGACGCGCGGATAGTCCTCGTCCGTCGTCCAGATCGAGAAGGCCGGGTGGCCGTCGTACACGAACAGGTGCCCGGACGGCCGGAGCAGGCGGGCGATGTCCGCCGCCCAGGCGTCCAGATCAGGCATCCAGATGAGCGCGCCCTTGCCGGTGTAGACCAGGTCGGCGCAGCCGGCCGCCAGCGGCGCACCCGGCAGCACGCCGACGACGTAGCGGCAGGGGAGGCCGAGCTCGACGGCGCGGCGCTGGACGGTAGGCACCGCGACCTCGCTGTAGTCGACCCCGACGACCGACGCGGCCCCGGCCCGGACGAGCGAGGCGTCGTCGACGCCGTCGCCGCTCTGCAGGTGGACGACGTCGGGCGCGCGCCGCAGCACGTCGGCGAGGACCTCGCGCTCGATGTCGGTGAGCGATTCCCCGGCCCGGGCGATCGTGAGCAGCTCGTCGTACTCGCGGAGGTACTTCTCGCCGGCGTTGTGCCAGGCCGTCCGGTTCGCGCGCGTGATTTCGTCCACACGGGAATCGTCGCGCGCCGGTCAATTCGGATACCGGCGTCCAGAACCCTCTCCGGTCACGAGAGCCGGCGCAGGACGCTCACCACGCGGCCGAGGATCTCGGCGTCGTCGGCGGGGATCGGTTCGTAGTGCTCGTTGCGGGGCAGGAGCCGCACGTGTCCGGACGCGAGCTCGAGCTCCTTCACGGTCGCCTCGCCGTCGAGCATCGCGGCGACGATCTCGCCGCTCTCGGCCGTCGCCTGGCGCCGCACGACGACGATGTCGCCGTGGCAGATCGCGGCCTCGATCATCGAGTCGCCCCGGACGCGCAGCGCGAACAGCTCACCGTGCCCGACCAGGCTGGTCGGCAGCGTGAAGTTCTCCTCGAAGTCCTCGTGAGCCGGAATCGGCGCCCCGGCCGCGATGGCTCCCAGCAGCGGCACCAGAACGATCCCGCCGCCCTCGGCCACGTCCCCACCACCGGCCCGCCCTCCGCGCGCATCCAGGGCGCGGGCCGACCGGGTGCTCCGGCTCACCAGCCCGAGACCCTCCAGGATCCCCAACTGCCGCGCCACCGACGACGTGGACGTCAGCCCCACCTCGCTACAGATCTCCCGGATGGACGGCGGATACCCGCGCTCATCCGTCGACCGCCGGACCACGCGAAGGATCTGCCGCTGCCGCGGACTGAGCTCGGTCGCCATATCACGACTGTACGACATTTCTTCGATCACCTGTACGACAACCTGGTCGCCCGGCCACCGTCCACCCGCGAGCGCGAACGCCCTACCATCGGTGGCTCCCTCAGCGCTCCGGGGTGGCGATGAAGAAGCTCGTCCGCGTCGGCCGATCGATCCTGACCGGCACCACGCTCCTCCAGCTCGCCGCGGTCCTCCTGGCTGTCGTCATCCTGCTGAGAACCCTCTCCGGCGGCACCGCCGGCCTGTGGGCGATCCTGCTCGTCCTCGGCGCCACCGCCGGGCTCTACGCCGCGATCGCCCTGTTCAACGCGCTGCGCCGCCCGCGTCCCGACCGTCACGCGCCGGAATGGCTCACGCGCTACCTGCCCGCGACCCGGTCACGCCTCGCCGCGGTCCTCGCGCTGCTGATCCTGATGGTGAACGCCGCGATCACCGGTTACGTCGGCATCGGGACGATCCTGATCGCGGTCCTCCTGGGCGCGATCGCCACGCTGCTCAGCCCCAACCTGCGGCTCGTCGCGCTGATCGGCGCGATGGCGATCATCTTCGCGACCGTCACGGTGTTCGCGGCGACCGCGTTCCGGGGCAGCACCGAGGCCCGCGCGCTCGCCGTCTCGGTCGCCGCGGTGGTGTTCCCGGTGCTGGTCTCCGACAAGCTCGTCCGGCTGGTCCGCCAGCCCGCGCTCACCACGTCCCACCACGTCATCCTGGCCGTCCTCACGCTGACACTCGCGTTCCTGGGCTGGACCAGGGAAGACTGGCTGCCCGGCGTCCGGCAGGGCTGCTACACGCTGCCGACGTCGAGCGGAATCACGGTCCTGCGCTCCACCGCCGACGGCGACCGCTGCTACGGGCTACTCGACACGGCCGACGCCGGGGTCTTCGGCCGGTCCGCGTTCGGCGCCGACCCGGTCACCATCGGTCTGCAGCGCCGGATCCTGGCCCAGAACCAGCCGCTGGACGACGGTGACCTCACCGTCGTCTGGTTCGGCGCCCTCTCCTGCGATCCTGCTCCGGCGGACGCGACCCGCTGCGCGGACGGCCGCGACTATCCGTCCGAGCGCGACCAGCTCCGCGCCCTGCTGTTCGCCCAGACCCACGTCGACGCCGGCACCGGCCACCACGTCCACGTCGTCATCGCCGACGCCACCCAGGACGTCCGGCACGCCGACGACGTCGCGAAGCTGATCGTGGAGCGCAAGGAGGCGCTCGGCGAGCGGGTCGTGGTCATCGGCGGCGGCGACAGCCGCGACACCACCCAGAGCGCGATCAACCGGCTGCTCACCGCAGGCATCCCGTTCGTCGCGCCGAACCTGCTGGCCGACCTCGGTGCACCCGGCCGCCCGTTCGTCGACCGCCCGGGCTACTTCCAGCTCGCGCCGTCGAACCTGGACTACGCCCGGGACACGGTCGCCCGGGTCGCCCGCCGCTTCCCGCAGGGCTTCCGGATGGACATCTACCAGCACCAGGACCCGACCGACAAGTACACGACGTCGCTGGTCAACGACTTGCTGTCGGCGGTGAAGGGAGCCCGGGGCGCGACCGCGCGGCGCGTCACCGAGCTCGGACGCCTCGACGAGACCGGCTGCGACTCGACCACCCAGGGCCCGCCGACCGTCCTGTTCTTCGCCGACCGCTGGACCCGCTTCGCCGGCTTCGTGCAGCGGATCGAGGTGCTCTGCGGCCACTCCCGCCCGCGGATGGTGCTCGCCGACAGCTCGGTCAGCCGCTTCATGGCCGACTACCGCCTGCGTGCGGTCAGCACCGCCGACTGGCCGGTCGACTACTACGTCGGTGGCCCCGCGTGCGCGGACCTCACCCCGTCCACGTTCACCACGCTCCACGACCAGATGCAGGTGGACGCCAATCGCGAGCTGCTGGGGCTCCCGGAAGGACAGCCCTTCGAGTGTGCCGACCGGGGCGCCACCGCCCGCGACGGGCAGCTGCTGCACGCCTGCACGCTGGACGCCGCCGTCAAGCTGACCAGCCAGCCCTGCCGCGCGAACGACCTGGGCGCGTTCCTCGTCCCGGCCTGGGACGCCGTGCTGCTCGCCGACGCGCTGCTCCCGGACCGGCGGCCGGCGAACACGAACTACCTGACCAGCCTCAACGCGAGTGGTGTGCCGCTGGCGACCGGCAACACCGCGACCGTGCGGGGCGGCCGGCTCGTCACGCCGACGATCCCGGTCCTGCTGTGGCACGTCGACGCGCTGAACGACCCGACCCGCATCTGGGAGCGCCCGAGCGCGGATCTGTCCCCGTGATCGGATTGGTATCACACGGGCCCGGAACCGGGTCGATAGTGGAGTTATGGGCCGTCGTTTCGGAGCAGTGCTGCTCACCGGGGTGATTCTGACCGTCGCCGCCTGCTCGGGGAACTCCTCCCCGCAGCCGGCGCCGTCCTCGGCGGCATCGCCCCCGGCCTCCCCGTCGGCCTCGGGGTCACCGACGCCGCGGCTCTCGCCGGTCCCGGCCCTGCGCCTCCCGACGGTCGCCAAGGGCGCTCCCTGCCCGATGACCGCCGAGCACGCCCTGCGGAGCTCACTCACGAACGACGACGGGGTGGGCGTCCTCGGTCGTGGGCCGGTGGCCCCGGTCGCCTACTACTTCACCGGGAAGGGCGCCACGCTCGAGTTGCGTCCGGACGACAAGAACCCGGACGGTACCTACGGCAAGAAGGTCCGCTGGATCGGCGCCGGCTACGCCGGGCCGGTACTGATCCGCGCCGCCCGGATCGACGGCACCGGCACCGCCTTCGCCAGGCTCTCCGAATGGGCCGAGAAGGTGGACGGCGGCTACAGCATCGTGCTGACCGAGAAGGACAACGACATGCCGGCGACGACGACGGTCAGCGGGCCGGGGTGCTTCGCCTACCAGGTCGACGGCACGAACTTCCGCGACGTGATCGTGTTCCGGGCCGTCACCGCCGGCTGAGCGCGGCCGGCCGCAGGGGAAGCTCGGGCCCGCGCCGGCTCTCCGTCGCTGCCGCTCCGGTGAGGCGCTGAACTATATAAAGTATCCACCATGAAGCTCGACGTCATGCTGGCGGATTCGGTCACGAGCGCAGCCGGGCGCGCGCGAGCGCTCGAGGCGGTGGGTGTCGACGGGGTGTTCACGTTCGAGAACGCCCACGACGTGTTCTTCCCGCTGGTGGCGGCCGCGCCGGTGTGTTCGCTCGACCTGATGACGAACGTGGCGATCGCGTTCCCGCGCAGCCCGATGCACCTGGCGCACGCGGCCTACGACCTGCAGTTGCTCTCGCGGGGCCGGTTCCGGCTGGGGCTCGGTTCGCAGATCCGGACGCACGTCGAGAAGCGGTACGGGGCGCAGTGGGGCAAACCGGTCGCACAGATGCGGGAGTGGGTGCTCGCCACCAAGGCGATCCTGAACAGCTGGCAGGACGGCACCCGGCTGGACTTCCGCGGCGAGTACACCGCCCACACGCTGATGACGCCGGCGTTCGACCCGGGGCCGAACCCGTACGGGGTGCCGAAGGTGCTGGTCGGCGCACTCGGGCCGAAGATGACGCAAATGGCGGCGGAGGTGGCCGACGGCCTCCTGGTGATGCCGTTCAACTCCGCCAGGCACATGCGCGAGCGCACCTGGCCCGCGATCCGGGCCGGGCTGGGGGAGCGGACGGGCTTCGAGGTGACCGCGGAGGTCATCGTCGGCGTCGGGCGGACGGCCGAGGAGCTCGAGGCGGCCCGGGCCGTCAGGTGGCTGCTCGCGTTCTACGGCTCGACGCCGTCGTACCGCCCGGTGCTGGACGTCGAAGGCTGGGGAGACCTGCAGCCGGAGCTGAACGCGCGGTCGAAGCGGGGCGAGTGGAACGCGATGACCGGCCTGATCACCGACGAGATGGTCGACACGCTCGCGGTCTGCGGCACCCCGGACGAGGTGGCCGCGGAGATCGTCCGCCGGTTCGGCGACTGCGACCGGATCTGCGCCTACTTCCCCGGTTACCCGGCCCCGGACGACCTCGTCGGAGACTTCGCGTCCGCGCTGAAGGCCGCCCACCGGGCCCCTCCCGGCTGAGCCGGAGCGGCTGGGGCGGAGCGGCTGGGGCGGAGCGGCGGCCGGGTGGGCCGCCGCTCCGCCGGAGCGGACGTGCACCTGGTCTAGGCGTCGATCTGCCTCGGGGCGGTGTCGGCGTGCGCGATCGCGATCTTGCGCGGCTTCGCCTGCTCGCGGACCGGGATGCGCAGCGTCAGCACGCCGTTGTCGCAGGACGCGTGGATGCGTTCGGCGTCCAGGGTGTCGCCGAGGAAGAGCTGCCGGGTGAACACGCCCAGCGGGCGTTCCCGGACCTGCATCTCGGCCGGCTGCTCGGCCTTCGGCCGGCGCTCGGCGCGGACCGTGAGTACGTTGCGCTCGACGTCGAGTTCGACGGCGTCGGGCGTGACGCCCGGAAGATCGAAGTCGACGACGAATTCGTCGCCCACCCGGTAGGCGTCCATCGGAATCACCGCGGGCTTCGACCAGGTGCCGGACCCGTCGCCGAAGAGCTGCTGCGTGAGCTGGTCGAGCTGCCGGAACGGGTCGGTGCGCATCAACATGGCGTCCTCCTCGAGTCCTGTATCGGTGGTCAACGCGCAGGTCTTTTCTAACTCGTCATCGGAACGATGACAAGTCCCCTGTCGTCGAAAAGACGACAAATTTCAGTCCCGGCTGCCGTGCCGCTGCCGACGGGTGTCGCCCCGGAGCGCCTCCGTGCGCTCGATGACGTCGTCGATCGACTTCGCGAGCGCGGGATGGCTCGCACCGAGCGAATCCCGGGCCGCCCGGAGCGGGGCGATCAACGCGGACGTGTCGTCGGCACCGAGCGTCTCGTGCACCCGGCCGACGCTGTGGCGTGCTGGTTCGTCGAGCTCCGGCAGGCCGTGGAGGTCCGCGACCCGCGCGGCGATCTGTCGCAGCGTGGCGGCGTGGCGGCGGGCCCACTCCACGACCGCGCGATCCTCCGCCCGCCGGTCGCGCTCGTTGCGGACGCGTTCGTCCCGGGTCGTGCCCGGCTCGTCGTCCCGGGCCGCGCGGGACCGCAGATAGCGGCGTTCGGCGGCCTGCCTGCTGGCGACCCCGAGCGCGGGCGCCAGATCGTGCCAGCTCACGCCGAGCCGTCGCGCCGCGTCCACGAGCCGCGGCTCCCAGCGGGTCAGCTCGGCCTGGACCTCGCGCAGAGTCGCCAGTGCCGACAGTACGGTCGCCGCGTCCGGCGGGAGCTCGGCCGGTTCCGGCGACAGCACGCCGTTCACCAGGCGGACGAGGTCCGCAGCGGCGGACTCCGGGGCACCGCCCTCGGCGAAGTATTCGTGCAGCGGGCCTTGGGCCGGCCCCGGGTCCGTCACCATTCCTCCTTCGTCGTCGTTGTGACGACAAGCACGCTCCCAGCCTAGTGACGACGGGTGCGGAACCCTCCGCTCGGAGACGGAACGGTCGATGGGACACGTATGACGCCCGACGTGCTCGCGGCACTGCGCGGGGGGCTCCGGCTGCGCGGTTTCCGGTTGTGCGGGCTCCGGTTGCGCGGGTTCCGACGGCCGGTGATCGCGACCGGCCGCGCGATGGCCGCCATCGCCGGAGCGTCGTACCTGGTCGGCGGTGCGATCGGCCTGGCGTGCGCGCTGCTGGCGGGGGAACGGGGTCGCACTCCGGTCCTCGCGCTGGCGGTCCTCGCGATCCTGCTCGGCTGCGGGCTGGGCGTCGTCGCGGTCCGGGGCATCCGGATGAGCCCGGCGGTGTACTACGCGCTGGCCGTCGTCGCGATCGGGGCGATCGGGATCGGTGTGCGGGTCGAGCGCGGCCAGATCCTGGCGATGGCGCTCGCCGCCCAGCTGACGCTCGTCACGATCTTCGCGTTCGCGTTCTTCACCTGGCCGGCCGCCTGGGTGCTCCAGTTCCTCAGCGTCGTGACGCTGCTCGTCGCGAAGCTGCAGTGGGACGCCGTGCCCTGGGCGGCGGTCATCGCGATGTCCGGCCAGAACGTCATCCTCGGGGTCATCCTCGGCTGGCTGGTGCGAGCGGCCGCGCGCGCGGAGACCGACGACCTCACCGGTCTGCCCGACCGGCGCGGGTTCGACCGGGCCCTGGACGCGGCGACCGCCCGCGCGGCCCGGTCCGACCGTCCGCTGAGCATCGCGTTCCTCGACCTGGACGACTTCGGCGCGTACAACGCCCAGCAGGGCGTGCCGGCCGGCGACCGCCTGCTCCAGGCGGTCGGCCACGATCTGGTGGCGGTCGTGGCAGACGACACCGTCGTCGCCCGCTCCGGTAGCGACCGGTTCGCGCTGATCGTCCCGGCGGCCGGGGCGGACACGATCGCGACGCTCGAGCGTTTCCGGGCCGACGACCGGACGCGGTTCTCCGCCGGGGTGGCCGGATGGCGTCCCGGCGACACCCCGGCCACGCTGGCCGGCCGGGCCGACACCGCCCTCGACGAGGCTCGCCGCGCCGGTGGAAGCCGGATCTTCTGCAGCGCCGACACCGCCGCCGACAGCTGGGCCGAGATGGCCTCGGCGCTGACGGCCGGTGAGTTCACGGTCGCCTACCAGCCGATCACCGATCTGAAGTCGGGCGCGGTCACCGGCGCCGAAGCGCTGCTGCGCTGGACCCGCCCGGGCCGCGGCCCGGTCTCGCCGGTCGACTTCATCCCGCAAGCCGAGCGCAGCGGTTTCGTCGCCGAACTCGGCCGGTTCGTGCTCGAGTCGGCCTGCCGGGAGGCCGCGACCTGGACGCGGGCCGTCCCGGCCAAGGTCGCGGTCAACGTCTCGGGCCGTGAGTTGCACCAGCACGACTACTACGAGCAGGTCGCGGAGGTGCTGATCGCGTCCGGGCTGCCGCCGGAGCGCCTGGTGCTGGAGGTGACCGAGAGCACGCTCGAAGCCGACTCCCCGATCGCGCTCACGACCCTGCGCCGGCTCCGGGCGCTCGGCATCCGGGTGGCGATCGACGACTTCGGCACCGGCTGGTCGTCGCTGAGCCGGCTCAGCCACCTGCCCGCCGACATCCTGAAGATCGACCGGTCGTTCGTCGCCGCGATCCCGCCCGAGGCGACCTCGGCTCCGCTGATCACGGCGATCACCGCGCTCGCGTCGGCGATGGGGCTGCGTACGGTCGCCGAGGGGGTCGAGGAGGTGCACCAGGCCGCGCTGCTCGCCCGCCACGGGTGCGACGAGGGCCAGGGCTGGCTGCACGGACGCCCGGGCGACGGCGCCGTGATCCGCGAAGCCCTGCGCACCCGCGGCGACGCCCTCCCGGCCCCCGACGCCACTCAGCGGACAGTGCGGAACACCCCGGCCTGAGGGGATGGCCCGCCACCGCTCAGCGGCGCAGGACGAAGAACGTGACCACCGCGGCCACCACGAGCAGCCCGGCCAGCACCGCCAGCGCGATCTTCAGCTTGCTGAACGGCCGGTCGCCCGCCACCTCGGCGGTGCGTCCGTTGATCAGCACCTGGTAGGTCGTGCCCGCGTACAGGTACGCGCAGATCCACACCGGTAGCAGCATCAGCTTGAACATCACCCGCGAGTAGCTGGTGTTCACCGAGTGCACGCGCTGCTCGTCACCGCCGATGTCCTGCCGGCAGTCCGACTCGATGACCGACGCCATCCGGTTGCGGGCGACGCCCATGCCCTCCTCGGGCTCGACGTCGTACCGCAGCGTCTGGTGACCGGCCAGGAAGTTCGGGTCGTAGGGCTTGGACTCGGTCAGCGGCCACGGTTCGAGCGCGTCCAGGCGCTCCGGCGGCACCTTGCCGGTGCCGCGCACCAGGATGTCGTCGAAGTCCCGCCACACCGAGCCGCTCGCCGGCCACCAGCGGGTGTGCCGGACCTGGCGGGTCTCGGTGCGTTCCTGGCCGTTGTCGTCCCGCACCGTGTACGTCTCGGTCACGTAGTAGTACTCGCCGCGCTCACCGGTATACGACGACTGCGTGCTGGCGTCGTACGTCCAGTGCGGGAGGTACGTGCTGCGGACGGTCTCCGCGGTCGTGACCTTCTTCAGCTGGTTCGGCGCGAACCAGCGGCTCGCCACCCATTTCTGCAGCGCGTCCCGCACGCCGGCCCGGTCGACCGTGAACGGCAGCACGGCCTCCGGGACGACCATCTCCCCGGTGTCGACGTTGGCCACCACCGGCGCGCCGCAGAACTGACATCGGTCGGAGATCGCGTCCGACTCCGTGACCGCGCCGCAGCCGGGGCAGGTGAAGACGTAGTTGGCCAGCGTCGCGACCGGCTTGCGGGGCAGCCGGACGAACTCGTCCCAGGAGTGTTCGCGCACGGCCCGGTCGGCGGCCACCTGGATGTGCTGCCGGCTGCCGCAGTAGGGGCACTGCAACGCGTCGGTGCCGGGCGCGAACTCCAGGTTCGCGCCGCAGTTCGTGCAGGGGAAGACCCGCTGCGTCTGCGGTGCGCTCACTGCGGTGGCAGGGGAGGCGGAACGGCGCCGAGCACGCCGGCCAGTTCCGACACCTGCTCGGCGGGCAGCCACTGGGCCATGCCCTGCTTCCACACCAGCGTGGAACGGGTCAGCGCCCCGCTGCGTGCCTGCGCGGCCAGCCCGGCGTCGTCGAACGGACCGGCCTGCTGACCGCCGGTGCCGATGTACCACTCGGTCGTCGGCAGTGGTGGCGGTCCGGCGGCCGGAGCGGCCTGGTTCATCGACTGCGCCATCCGCTGACCGGCGGCCATCCCGAGCCCCAGCCCGAAGCCCTCGCCGGCACCCCCACCGGGGTTGTTCGCGGCGTCCTCGATCGCGTTCGCGGTCTGGAACTTCGTGTACTGGTCGAGGTTGCCGAGCACCCCCATCTGGGTGCGCTTGTCCAGCGCCTGCTCGACCTCCGGCGGCACCGAGATGTTCTCGATGATGAACCGGGGGATCACGATGCCGATCCCGGACAGGTCTTCGCTCAGCACCGCGGCGAGTTTCTGCCCGATCTCCTGCTGGTGAGCGGCCAGGTCGATCATCGGCACCTGGGCGGTCGCGAGCGCGCTGCCGAGGTGGCTCACGGTCAGCTGCCGGAGATATTCGGCGACCTCTTCGGTGCGGAACTGCGGGTCGGTGCCGACCAGTTCGGTGAGCAGCTTCTTCGGGTCCGACACCCGGACCGCGTACGCACCGAACGCGCGCAGGCGCACCACGCCGAACTCCGGGTCGCGGACCGTGACCGGGTTCTGCGTGCCCCACTTCATGTCGGTGAAGACCCGGGTGTTGACGAAGTACACCTCGGCCTTCCACGGCGAGTTGAACCCGTACTTCCACCCCTTGAGCGTCGAGAGGATCGGCAGGTTCTGGGTCTCGAGCGTGTACGTGCCGGGCCCGAACGCGTCCGCGATCTGGCCCTCGTTGACGAACACCGCGACCTGCGACTCGCGCACGATGAGCTTGGCGCCCATCTTGATCTCGTTCTGGTAGCGCGGGAACCGCCAGACGATCGTGTCGCGGCTGTCATCGAGCCACTCGATGATGTCGATGAACTCGCCGCGGATCTTGTCCATCAGGCCCATCGGTTTTCTCCCCACTCGGATACGCCACACCTGTGTAGCAGGCAACGACGAGAGGTCCCCACGCGGCCAGGCGATTCCACCCGGTTTAGGACGCTCAACAGTCAGCTATCCATCAGGACCGCTCGTCCCGGTCCCGGCTGGCAGGATCGACACCATGACCCGGCCCCTGCACCAGCTCAAAGCGGAATTCTTCAAGACGCTGGGGCATCCGGCGCGCATCCGGGTCCTGGAGTTGCTCAGCCGGCGTGAGCACGCGGTGTCGGAGATGGTGCCAGAGGTCGGCGTCGAGGCCGCCAACCTGTCGCAGCACCTCGCCGTCCTGCGCCGGACCGGCCTGGTCACCACCCGCAAGGAAGGCTCCACCGTCTACTACTCGCTGACCAGCCCGCACGTCGCCGAGTTGCTGGCGGTCGCGCGCGAGATCCTGACCGGAGTCCTGTCCGGGCAGATGGAACTCCTGGAAGACCTCCGCGCCCCCACCGGCTAGCCGCTCGCCGCCGTCGTGGTTGCTCTGCTTCTTCCCTACGCCTGCCCGGCGAGGCCCCGCCCCTCCGCGTCCGCCGCCCAGTCGGCCCGGCCGTAACGCCCCGCCCCGCCGTCCCTGCTTGCCCGCCCACCCTCAGGTGGCCGGGGGTGTGCACAGCTCCCCGACCCCGACCCCGGTTCCGGCCTCAGTCGCGGTTCCGGCCTCAGTCCCGGTTCCGGCTCGGGTCCCGGCCCCGGCCCCGGCCCCGGCCCCGGCCCCGGCCCCGGCCTCAGCCCCGGCCCCGGCCCCGGCCTCAGCCCCGGCCCGGCCCCGGTTTCGGCCACCGCGACCGCAGCCGACGTAGTCGTCGCCGCGACCGTGGCGGCAGCCGCGTCTGTAGCCGCAGCCGCGCTCACAGCCGTAGCTGTAACCGCGTCCGCAGCGGGGGATCGCATTCGCAGGAGGGAGTGCAGCCGCAGCCCCAACCCCGGGCGCTGCAGCCGTCGCCGCGACCGCGCCTGTAGTCGGGACCGTGCCCGACGCCGTGCCCGCGCCCCGCGCCCGGGGTCGTGCTAGCACCCGCGCCCGCACCCGCGCCCGGGGTCGTGCTAGCGCCCGGGGTCGCGACGGCAGCTACACCCGGGCCCGCGTCCTGGGGTCGCGCTCGCGTCCGGGCCGCAACTGGGCGGGGTCTGCGAAAGCGACGGCAGCCGTGTCCGAGACCGCTCCTGCGTTGGGGCGCGCTCGCGACCGAGCACCGCGCTCGCGCGACAGCGGCTACGCCGATGCCGCGCCTGGACCCGGGCCGGGGCCGGGGTTCCGACCGTGCCCGACGCCGAGCCCGTGACCGTTCCCGTGCCCGGGGGTCGTGCCCGCGCCCGACGCCGTGCCCGTGCCCGACGCCGTTCCCGTGCCCGGGGGTCGTGCCCGCGCCCGACGCCGTGCCCGGGCCCGTGCCCGGCCCCGGGCCCGCGCCCTTGCCCGTGCCGCGACCTGCGGCGACAGCTGCGACCGCGACGGACGGTCGGGCCGCGACTGGAGTCCAGCCCACGACAGCGGGCGCCCGCAGCCGGGTCGCGACCTTCAGCTCGGCCGGCAAGCGTGGGGTTTGCGGCGCGACGGCAGCGAAGAGCCCTGCGTGATCGGGCGCCCGCAACCAGTCCGCCGGCGCGCGCGGCAGGCGGCGCGGGCGGCAGGCGGCGCGCGGCGTTCGGTGGGCGGCTTCCGGGGAGCGCGGGCCGAGCTCGTGACGGGCTTCAGCCGCCCCAGCGGCCGGGAGACCTTGCACACCCCCGCCCGCCGGAGGGTGGGTGAGCCACCACGCACGGGCCGGCGGGGCGTGACGGCCGGGCCGACCGCGCGTCGGAGGCGGAGGGCGGCGAGCGCAACCGGGCCGGCGTAAGGAAGAAGGTGAAGTCCACTTGCGAATAGTCGCAACTGCTAATCTGCGGTCATCTTCAGTCTGTGGGGGCGCGACCCGACAGCGAGGAGAAGAACGTGGCCAGTCCGGACGTCGCCCTGAAGGACGCGATGCAGATCGAGGGATCGATCGGTGTCGCACTCGTCGACTACAGCAGCGGGATGGCGCTCGCCACGCTGGGCGGCACCAAGGAATTCGACCTGAACGTCGCCGCGGCGGGCAACACCGACGTCGTGCGCGCGAAGATGCGGGCGATGGAGATGCTCAACCTCGGTGATCACATCGAGGACGTTCTCATCACGCTGCGGCACCAGTACCACCTGATCCGGCCGTTGCAGGGCCGCAGCAGCAAGGGGCTGTTCCTCTACCTGGCGCTCGACCGTCAGCGCGCGAACCTGGCGATGGCCAGGCACCAACTCTCGCGCGTCGAGAGCCAGTTGGAGATGTGAGCCGGCCGCGGCCCGGGGCCCGGGCCGCGGCCGTTGAGCAGCGCGCAGGTCCCTGATCGGGCCGGCGTCCACACCCCCTCGAGACCGGCGGCCCGTCAGAGCTGCCCTCCGGCGTCGACGACCATCGTGGTGCCGGTGACGTAGCGCCCGGCGTCGCTGACCAGGTAGAGGATCGCGTTGCTGATGTCGGCCGGGTCGAGCGCGACGACCGGGAGCTTGTTCAGCTGCTTCGCCGCCTCGGCGAAGTCTTCCTCGGTCGGGTTCTCCAGGTCCGGGCGGAAGAGCCGGTAGGTCGGGTCGTTGAGGATCATGCCGGTGGCCACGGTCGTGGGGTGCACGGTGTTGACCCGGATGCTCTCCGGCGCCAGCTCCTTCGCCATCACCTTCATGAGCATGACCAGACCGGCCTTGGCCGCGGAGTAGTGCGCGGTGTTGGCGTTGGCCCAGATCGCGGCGAGCGAGCTGGTGATCACGACCGAACCGCCCCGTCCACCGGCCTGGAGGTGCGGTACGGACGCCTTCAGGGTCTTCCACTGACCGGTCAGGTTGATCTCGATCATCTCGTCCCAGACCGACTCGTCCATGTCGAGGGTCGGGGCCGGGGTCGAGATGCCGGCGTTGGCCAGCACGATGTCGAGGCGGCCGAGCTCGGCCACGCCGGCGTCGACGGCTGCCTTCAGCGCGGCGTAGTCGCGGATGTCCACCTGCGACGCGATGATGCGCCGATCGAGGGCCTCGACCTGGGTGACGGTCTCGGCCAGGTCTTCCGGCGTGGCCATCGGGTAGGGGACGGTCTCGGCCTGCTTGCACAGGTCGACGGCGATGATGTCGGCGCCTTCGCGGGCCAGGGTCAGCGCATGGCTGCGTCCCTGACCGCGGGCGGCACCGGTGATGAAGGCGACTTTGCCCTCGAGCTGTCCCATGAGGGGTCCTCTCAGGTGTTGATCCAGGCCGGGAGGCACTGCACGAGTGCGCCGACCAGGTCGTCCAGCGAGTGCTGGGGCTCTGGGGTGGCCAGCCAGGTTCCGAGAACGCCGAGGACGCCGCCGGCCAGGAAGTGGGCGGTGACGACCGGGTCGGCGTCGGCCGGCCGGTTGGGGTGGCGGGACAGCGCCCGGACGGCGCGATCCACGTAGGCGGCGGCGATCGCCTGCTTGACCCCGGGTGCGGCCCCGGGACCCAGCAGGTTGACGTACGAGGCGCGGCGCTCGTGCACGAACCGGACGACGTCGGTCAGCGCCCGGCGGCTGGCCTCGGCCGGGCTGACCGACCGATCGGCTCGCAGCACGATGTCGGAGTTCGCCACCACGTCGAAGAGTTCGCCCAGAGCGTGCACGGCGAGGTCTTCCGGGGACTCGAAGTGCGTGTAGAAGCTCGTCCGGTTGACTCCGGCCGCCCGGGTGAGCGAGGCCACGGTCATCGTCGCCGGGTCCTGCGTCCGCACCGCCTCGCGGAACGCGGCCACGAGCCTCTCCCGGGTGCGCACCGCGCGCGGGTCGGTGTTGTCGACCATGGACCGTTTCCCGCTCACGCTTCGGACGTTAGCTCTAACAGACACCTGTCGTCTAGATGCTTCCGAGCTGCGGTGACGTTTTTGGCACTCGGTGGCGGAAAGTCGGGCGGCGGTCTCGCCGCGATCGGCGCCGCTCGCCCCGGGGGTGATTCGCTAACTGCTGTGGCACAGATCTTCTGCTCCGCATATCATTTGCGCCATGACCGACTACGGGCACGAGTTGCTCTTCGGAACGTTCCTCACGCCGACGGCGGAGGCGCCGGAGCGCGTGGTGGCACTGGCCCAGCTCACCGAGCAGGTCGGGCTCGACCTGGCCACGTTCCAGGACCACCCGTATCAGGCCCGGTTCCTCGACACCTGGACGCTGCTCTCGGTCGTCGCGGCGCGCACGAGCACGTTGCGGGTCGTGCCGAACGTGCTCAACCTGCCGCTCCGGCCGCCGGCCGTGCTGGCCAAGAGCGTGGCGTCGCTGGACCTGCTGACCGGAGGGCGGATCGAGCTCGGGCTCGGCTCCGGCGCGTTCCCGGACGGCGTCGCGGCGCTGGGCGGGCGCACGCTCACGCCGGGGCAGGGCGTCGACGCGCTCGCGGAGGCGATCGGAGTGATCCGGGCGCTCTGGGCGCCGGGCGGGCCGGTGCGGCTCGACGGCGAGTACTACCCGGTCCGGGGCGCGCACGCCGGTCCGGCGCCCGCGCACGACGTGGGGATCTGGCTCGGTGCCTACAAGAAGCGGATGCTCGCGCTGACCGGGCGCGCGGCCGACGGCTGGCTGCCCAGCGCCCCGTACGCGGGGCCGGACGCGCTGCCCGCGATGAACGCGGTGATCGACGCGGCGGCGGAGGAGGCCGGGCGCGATCCCGCGGCGATCCGCCGCCTGTACAACATCAGCCCCGACTTCGAGGCCGAGCAACTGGCCGAGCTGACGCTCGAGCTGGGGTTCAGCGGCTTCGTCACGATGGGCGACGACCCGGACGTCGTGCGCCGCTTCGCCGCGGAGATCGCTCCCGGCGTCCGCGAACTGGTCGACGCCGAACGAGCCCGCCGCGCCGCCACCCCGCCGCCCGCCGGCCACCCCACAAGCCCCACCGCCGCCGCCGCGCCCGCCGTCGCCGCGCCCGCCGTCGCGGCGCCCACCGGCACCGCGGCGCCCGCCGTCGCGGTCCGCGTGCCGGCGGCGCTGGGGGTCACGCCCACTCCGGACGACGGTGTGCGGCGCTCCGGCGTCCAGCTGTGGGACGAAACGAAGCGGCCCACCGGGCCGGCGCCCGACCCGCGCCTCACCTACTCCCGGGCGCAGCGCGCCGCCGGCCAGCACTTGATCGACGTGCACGACCACCTGCGCCAGGAGCTCGCGACCGTCCGCGACCTGGTCGAGCAGGTCGCCGCGGGCCTCACCGACGCCGGCGCCGCGCGGTCGGCGATCAACGAGATGACGATGCGGCAGAACAACTGGACGCTCGGCACGTACTGCGAGTCGTACTGCCGGGTCGTCACCACCCACCACACGCTCGAAGACATCGCGCTGTTCCCGCGCCTCAAGCGGGCCGACGCCGCGTTGGTGCCGGTCGTCGATCGGCTGGCCGACGAGCACCTGGTGATCCACGAGGTGCTCGAACGCGTCGACCGGGCCCTGGTCGGCCTGGTCACCGACGAGCCGGGCTCCGCACCGGGGCGAATCGACGACGTCCGGGACGCGGTGGACCTGCTGACCGACACGCTGCTCTCGCACCTCTCGTACGAAGAACGCGAACTCGTCGAGCCGCTGGCGCGGCACGGCGTGATGTGACCCCGCGGACCTCCGTACCTACTCCGCGAGCAGGTGGGTGAGGCCGCTGATCGTGAGCACCCGGCGCACGAACTGCGACGGGCGGGTGAGTGCGAGCTCGGTGCCGTGACGGCCGGCCGCGCGGTGGGCCGCCTCGAGACACTTCACCCCGGCCGCGCCGCAGTAGTCGACCCGGATGAGGTCGATTATCACCAGGTCGACCTGCGAACGGCGCGCGCTCTCCATCAGCTGCTCCAGCAGGCGCGGCGCGACGGTCTCGTCGATGTCCCCGGTGAGGACGAACAGCGCGCAACGCTCGTCGTCCTCGACGACGCGCTCGACCTCGAGGGCACCCCGGCTCGAAAGTGCGTCCACCACAATTCCCCTAAGTCCGGGTGAAGCGGACTAAAGGCTAGCACCGTGTGCGAGACGGGCGGCGGCCCGTACGGCGTCGTGTGGAAGGGCCGGAACGTGGTACCCGTGACGGCCGGTCATGTCGTCGTTGGCGACCAGAACGTTGAGAACGGCCTCTTCCACGGCCTGGACGACCGCCTCGTGAAACCGGTCGATCCGGCCCCACGGCACGAACCGCAGGGTTTCGTATCCAGGCTGGTCGGCGGTGGGAAACGTGCTGGTCAGCGCACCGGCATTGGACGTCGAGAAGGCGAGGAACAGGTCGCCGGAGAAGTGGCTGCCGCTGGTGCCGGACCGGCCGACACCGAGCGTCGCCCGGCGGGCCAGCGCGGTGCACTGGTGGGGGAGCAGCGGGGCGTCGGTGGCGAGGACGACGATGATCGAGCCGGCACCCGGAGGAGCCGGACGCGGGCCCGCGACCAGGTCGGGCCTCTGGTCGGCGAGCAGCTCGCCGATCCGGACGCCCGCGACCGTCAGCTCGCGCCGCCCGCCGTAGTTGGCCTGCACGAACGCGGCGACCGTGTACCGGTCGGGGCCGTACTCGACGAGCCGGCTCGCGGTGCCCGAACCGCCCTTGAAGCCGTGACAGATCATGCCGGTGCCGCCGCCGACGCTGCCCTCGTCGACCGGGCCGATCCGAGCCGCGTCGAGTGCCGCGACCGCGTGCTCGGGGCGGACGTGGCCGCCGTTGATGTCGTTGAGGTCTCCGTCGTAGGTCTCGGCGACGACCGGGAGCAGCCACTGGTCGGCGACCCGCGGGTGGTTGGTGCTGATCCAGTCGAGGACGCCCTGGTGGACCGCACCGACCGCGTGGGTGTTCGTGATCGCGATCGGGCCGGTGAGTGCGCCGCTCTCGCTGATCCAGGCGGTGCCGGTCATCTCGCCGTTGCCGTTGAACGAGAACCACCCGGCCACGCAGGGGACGCCGGTGCCGTCGCGTCCGCGCGGGTGGATCGCGGTGACGCCGGTCCGGACGTCGTCGCCCTGGACGAGCGTCGTGTAGCCGACCTCGATCCCGGCCACGTCGGTGAGTGCGTTCCAGCGTCCGGGGGTGCCGGCCAGCGGGACGTCGAGAGCCCGCGCGCGGAGCCGGCCGGAGGGGGTGCGATCCATGCCCCCGATCATCGCGCGAGCTCGTTGACGACGGCGCGGAAGACCCGGGGGAGACGCGCGGCGGCCGGCACGATCGCCCGGGCGATCAGCGGCTGGTTCCTGGCCGCCAGGAGGCCGCCGGTCAGGAGGCGGTAGCGGCGGGACGCCCGTCGCCAGCGGCGCTCGTAGGCGTCCGGGGTGTCGCGGGCGACGCAGTCGACGAGCTCGGCCGCGGACGCCCAGGCCACCGCCAGCCCCTCGCCGGTGAGCGCGTCGATGTACCCGGCCGCGTCGCCGACGAGCAGGACCCGCCCGGCGACCCGGGCCGCGACCCGCTGGTGCAGCGGCCCGGCGCCCCGCACCGAGCCCACCGGCGCCGCCAGCCGCGCCGCCAGTGCCGGAAAACGCGTCAGCTGGTCGTCGTACGGGCCCTTGTCGGCGGTGAGGATCGCGACGCCGACCAGGTCGTCGGCGACCGGTGTGACGTAGGCTTCGGCGCCGCGCGTCCAGTGCACCTCGACGAGGTCGGTCCAGGGCGCGACCCGGTAGTGCCGCCGGAGGCCGTGCCGGGCCGGGCCCCGGGCCGGGCGCTGCAGGCCGAGCCGACGCCGGATCGGCGAGTGCAGGCCGTCGGCGGCGGCCAGGTACCGCGCCCGGATCCCGCCCGCGGTCACGGACTCCGCGTCCTGGGTGACCTCGCCCGCCGTCCCGGCGACCACCTCGATGCCGGCGACGGCCACCGCGTCGGACAGCGCGTCGTGCAGTGCGGTACGGCGTACGCCCCGCCCCGGACCGGTGCGGAACAACGCGTCGACGTGGTGCGTCGCGTCCGCGTAGTGGATTCCGCGGAAGGGCAGGCCGGGAACCTCGACGCCGAGCCCGGCCAGCAGCCCGGCCGCACCCGGCATCAGACCCTCGCCGCAGGCCTTGTCGATCGGCCCCGCCCGGGGCTCCAGCACCGTGACGCCGAGGCCGCGCCGCGCGGCGAGCAGGGCGGTGACCAGCCCGGCCGGGCCGCCACCGACGACGAGCAGGTCTTTCACGCCGCGGCGATCCGCAGGGCCGCGTTCTCGGCCCGGATTCTCACCGTGAGCAGGGCGGCGTTCAGCACCGTGAAGGTCAGCGCGGTGATCCAGGCGGTGTGCACGAGCGGGAGGGCGAAGCCCTCGACGACGACCGCGACGTAGTTCGGGTGCGCGAACCAGCGGTACGGACCGCCGCTGACCAGCGGCAACCCCGGTACCACGATGATCCGCGTGTTCCACTGCGGGCCCAGCGTGCGGATGCACCACCACCGCAGCCCCTGCGCGGCCACCGCCAGCACGAGCATCGGCCAGCCGAGCCAGGGGAGGAACGGCCGGTGCCACGCCTCGGCGAGACACCCCGCCAGCAGCGCGGTGTGCAGCACCACCATCACCGGGTAATGGCCCCGGCCGAACTCGCGCCCACCGCGCGCGAAGCTCCAGCGCGCGTTCCGCAACGCCACGACCAGCTCGGCGACCCGCTCGAGGCCGACCGCCAGGACGAGGATCGTGTAGCTCACCACTGCAGCAACACCAACTCGGACGAGAACCCGGGACCCATCGCCAACAGCATGCCGGGTGTGCCGCGCTGGGGGGTGCGATCGCGCAGGGTGTCTTCGAGGATGTGCAGAACCGACGCGGACGAGACGTTGCCGATCCGGCGGAGCGAGTTCCAGCTGGCCCCGAGCGCACCCTCCGGCAGCTCCAAACCGGACTCGATCGCCTCCAGCACTTTCGGGCCGCCGGGGTGCGAGACCCAGGTCGTGATGTCTCTCCGGGACAGTCCGTGCTCGGCCAGGAATGTGTCGACGTTGCGTCTGAGGTGGCGTTCGGCCAGCTCGGGGACCTCGGTGCCGAGCACGACCTTGAGCCCGCTGGCGCCCACGTCGAAGCCCATCGTGCGGAGGGTGCCGGGATACAGCGCGCTCCGGGTGGCTTTCACCGTCGGGCCCCTGCCGGAGCCGTCGGCCCGGCCGGCGCCGGTCGCGACCACCGCGGCGGCGCCGTCGCCGAACAGGCCGCTCGCGACGAGGTTGGTGGCCGAGCGGTCGTCGTACTGGACGGTCAGCGAGCAGAGCTCGATCACGACCAGCACCGCGACCTGGTCGGGCCAGGCCCGGACGTAGTCGTGCAGCCGGGAGATGCCGACCGCTCCGGCGGCGCAGCCCAGGCCCACGATCGGGGTCCGTTTGACGTCTTCGCGCAGGCCGAGGCGCCCGGCGATGTGCGCGTCCAGCGACGGGATCGCCAGGCCGGTGGTGGTGACCGCGATGATCGCGTCGACGTCGTCGGCGGCCAGCCCGGCGTCGGTGAGCGCGGCGTCGATCGCCCGGCAGCCCAGGTCGACGGCGCCGGTGAGGAACGCGTCGTTGGCGGCGTCGAACGTCTTCAGCGTGCGGTACTCGTCGATCGGGAGCACCAGGTGTCGAGTCTGGACGCCCGCGCCGGCGTGCACGCGCTCGAGGAACCGCCGCTGGGTGTCGTCCAGGCGGCAGACTTCGGCGAACAGATCGGTGAGCTCGGCTTGCGGGTATCGGTGGTCGGGAAGGACGCCGTGAACCGCGGCCAGCTGCGTCATTCTTCGACGGTAGGCCGTGTTCCGCCCTCGCGCCCGTCGGGGCGCGAGGGCGTGTGACCTACTCGACCACCAGCTCCACCGGGATGTTGCCGCGGGTGGCGTTGGAGTACGGGCACACCTGGTGAGCGGCCTCGACGAGTTCGCGGCCGGCGTCGTTCTGCAGCGCCTCGGGCAGCTCGACGCGGAGCGTCACCGAGAGGCCGAAGCCCCCGTTGTCGGTCGGGTTGAGGCCGACCTCGGCGGTGACCGAGTGGTCGGTGACGTCGAGCTTCTTCTGCCCGGCGATCAGCCCGAGCGCGCTGGAGAAGCAGGCGGCGTAGCCGGCGGCGAACAGCTGCTCGGGGTTGCTGCCCGCGCCGCTGCCACCCAGCTCCTTCGGGAACGCGAGTTGGACGTCGAGCTGCCCGTCGTTGGTGCGCGTCCGCCCGTTGCGGCCGTTGCCGTCGGCGGTGGCGATCGCGGTGTAGAGGGCTGACATGTGCGTGTCCCTTCGCTCGGGTTGCTAGACAGAACTGTCTGTCTCGTGCTGAGAGTAGACAGGTCTGTCTGGTAATTTCAAGGGGTGCCGACCATGCCGCCGCTGGAGATTCCCGGGCTCGCGCTGCTTCCCGAGCGCCCGGCGGGTGCTCGCGGGCGCATCCTGGACACCGCGACCGCGCTCTTCTACACGGTCGGCATCCGCAGCGTCGGCATCGATCGGATCATCGCCGAGGCGGGGGTCGCGAAGGCGACGTTCTACCACCATTTCCCGACGAAGGACGCGCTGGTCTGCGCGTACCTGAGCGACCTGCACGATCTGCAGGCGGCGGCGCTGGCGTCGGTCTCGGCCGACGCCGAGCCGATCGACCTGGTGCTGCGGATCTTCGACGCGATCGGTGAGTTCGCGTGCGGCCCGGGGTTCCGCGGGTGTGCGTTCGTGAACGCGGCGGTGGAGTATCCGGATCCGACGAGCCCGGTTCGGGCCGTGGTGGCCAACCATCGGCGCTGGTATGCGGCCGCGATGCGCGATCAGCTCGCCGCGGCGGGACACGAGTCGCCCGAGCTGACCGCGCGGATGCTGGTGACGCTGCGGGACGGGATCGTCGTCGGGGCCCAGCTCGACGACCCGGCCGAGGTGCGGGCCACGTTGCGCGCGGCGGTGGTGGCCCTGATCGGCCGCGGTTGAGGGTGCCCGTCCCCGGCCGGGCACGGGCACCCTTCCGGCGGATCGTCAGCTGCCGGCCGGGACCGTCGGCTGGGCCGAGATGACCGACGGGTCGGTGCTGGTGTCGGTGGTCGTGGTGGTCGTCGTCGTGGTGGTCTCGGTGACCGTCGTCGACTGGACCGGGTCCGGGGTGCCGTCGATCGCGCTGGACGTGTCGACCGTGCCGTCACCGTCGGTGTCCGAGTACACGGTGTCGAACTCGCCGTCGTCGTTCGTGTCCACGACGACCGCGTCGACCTCGCCGTCGTAGTCGCTGTCGACCTCGACGGCGTCGAAGTCGCCGTCGTTGTCGGTGTCGGCCACGGTCGCGTCGATCACGCCGTCGCCGTTCGTGTCGACCGCGGCGTAGTCGAAGTCGCCGTCGCCGTCGCGGTCGTAGAGCGCGGTATCGGCGACGTGGTCGCCGTCGGTGTCGACGACCGCGTAGTCCACGTTGCCGTCACCGTCGGTGTCGGTCGCGACGACGTCGACGTAACCGTCGCCGTCGGTGTCCGCGGCCACCGTGTCGGAGACGCCGTCGTGGTCGGTGTCGAGGATCGCGTAGGCGGTGCCGTCGGCGTCCTGGTGCAGGTATCCGTCGACGGTGCCGTCGTTGTCGTAGTCCAGCGGCACGTCGTTTTCGGCGATCGTGCTGGTGGGGGCGTCAGCGCCGGAGTCGATCGTGTCGCCGGAGTCGCTCATCGTGGTTCCTGTTCCGTGAGAGGTGTTCGTTCACTTGGCGAGGACACTACGGACGGCGATGCGCCCGGGGATCCCAGTTTCGTGCCACCCGGGCCCGGACGGACGGCCACCCGACAGTTCGCGCCACCGCGAGGCCCGCGTCAACCGGTTCGGGGCCGGAAGGGCTTCCGGACTAGCATCGTGACCAGGCCGCGTTTCCACGTTCAGGCCGCCGGCGGCCAGCCGGCACCCGCACTCACCGGAGGAGATCCACCGTGTCCGCAACCCCTTCCGCGCCCGTGACCGCCGCCGTCGTGGTGCCGGCCGGGACGACGGCCGCGGACGCGCTGAGTGCGGCGGGGGTACCCCTCGAGGGCGGCCAGGCGGCCGTCGTCGTCCGCGACGCCGAGGGCGTGCTGCGCGACCTGGAGTGGGCTCCGGAGGCCGATGCCCAGGTCGAGCCGGTGTTCATGAGCGAACCCGACGGCCTGAACGTGCTCCGCCACTCCACCGCCCACGTCCTCGCCCAGGCCGTGCAGGACGTCTTCCCCGGCACCCTGCTGGGCATCGGCCCGCCGATCGAGAACGGCTTCTACTACGACTTCCTGCCCGAGAAGCCGTTCACCCCGGACGACCTGAAGCGCATCGAGAAGCGCATGCAGGAGATCGTCAAGGCGAACCAGCGCTTCCACCGGCGCCCGATCAGCGACGACGAGGCCCGCCACGAGCTGGCGCACGAGCGCTTCAAGCTGGAACTGATCGACCTCAAGGGCAACAACGACGCCGAGGGCGCGGACGTCGAGGTCGGCGAAGGCGCGCTGACCATGTACGACAACCTCGACCGCAAGACCGGCGATCGGGTCTGGACCGACCTGTGCCGCGGCCCGCACGTGCCCACCACCCGCAACATCCCGGCGTTCAGCCTGCAGCGCTCGGCCGCCGCCTACTGGCGGGGGAGCGAGAAGAACCCCCAGCTCCAGCGCATCTACGGCACCGCCTGGCCGTCCCGCGACGCGCTCAAGGAGTACCAGCACCGCCTCGAGGAGGCCGCCAAGCGCGACCACCGCAAGCTCGGCGCCGAGCTCGACCTGTTCAGCTTCCCGGACGAACTCGGCTCGGGCCTGCCGGTGTTCCACCCCAAGGGCGGCATCATCCGCCGCGAGATGGAGAACTACTCCCGGCAGCGCCACGAGGAGGCGGGGTACTCGTTCGTCAACACCCCGCACATCACCAAGGGTCATCTCTACCAGGTCAGCGGCCACCTCGACTGGTACGCCGACGGCATGTTCCCTCCCATGGAGCTCGAGGGCGCGAGCTACTACCTCAAGCCGATGAACTGCCCGATGCACGACCTGATCTACCGGTCGCGCGGGCGGTCCTACCGTGAGCTGCCGCTGCGGATGTTCGAGTTCGGCACCGTGTACCGGTACGAGA
Source organism: Cryptosporangium sp. NPDC051539 (assembly GCF_044454545.1). NCBI lineage: Bacteria > Bacillati > Actinomycetota > Actinomycetes > Cryptosporangiales > Cryptosporangiaceae > Cryptosporangium > Cryptosporangium sp. NPDC051539. The sequence goes on from NZ_JBITDV010000002.1 coordinate 829,941, forward strand.
AGTCCGGCGTCATCCACGGGCTGACCCGCGTCCGCGGCCTGACCATGGACGACGCGCACATCTTCTGCGCCCAGGACCAGATCGAGGGTGAGCTGACCTCGCTGCTCCAGTTCGTGCTGGACCTGCTCAAGGACTACGGGCTCGAGGACTTCTACCTGGAGCTCTCGACCAAGAACCCGGAGAAGTACATCGGGGACGACGACGTCTGGGAGGTCGCGACCGAGACCCTCCGCCGGGTCGCCACCGAGTCCGGCCTCGACCTGGTGCCCGACCCGGGCGGCGCGGCGTTCTACGGCCCGAAGATCTCGGTGCAGGCCCGGGACGCGATCGGCCGCACCTGGCAGATGTCGACGATCCAGCTCGACTTCATGCTGCCCGAGCGGTTCGAGCTCGAGTACCAGGCCGCCGACGGCTCGCGCCAGCGTCCGGTGATGATCCACCGCGCGCTGTTCGGCTCGATCGAGCGGTTCTTCGGGGTGCTGACCGAGCACTACGCCGGGGCGTTCCCGGCCTGGCTCGCGCCGGTGCAGGCGGTGGGGATCCCGATCGGTGACAACCACGTCGAGTACCTGGACGAGTTCGCGGCCCGGCTCAAGCAGCAGGGCATCCGCGTCGAGGTCGACTCCGCGTCCGACCGGATGCAGAAGAAGATCCGGAACGCCCAGAAGCAGAAGGTGCCGTTCATGGTGATCGCGGGTGACGACGACGTCGCCGCCGGCACGGTGTCGTTCCGCTACCGCGACGGCTCCCAGCGCAACGGCGTCCCGCTGGAGGCCGCGATCACGCACATCGTGGAGGTCGTCCGCTCCCGCACGAACGAAGGCCCGTCCGCGCCTCCGGAGACCACCGTCGCCGACGGCATCCTCTCCGAGGCCTGAGGGCGGCCCGGCCACCCTGGCCGGGCTCCGGGTCAGCGCGAAGGAACCGGCTACGGGCGGGCGGTTTCGGCTACGTCAGCCCATGCGGCGGCGAGCAGCGCGCGGGTCTCGCCCAGCAGTTCGGGCAGCACCTTGGTCTGGCCCACCACCGGCATGAAGTTCGTGTCGCCGCCCCACCTCGGCACCACGTGCTGGTGCAGGTGGGCGGCGATGCCCGCGCCGGCCACCGACCCCTGGTTCATCCCGACGTTGAACCCGTGCGCACCCGAAGCCTTCCGCACCGCGCGCATCGCGTCCTGCGTGAACGCGCCCAGTTCGGCCACTTCGGTGGCGTCCAGATCGGGGTAGTCGGCGACGTGCCGGTAGGGCACGACCATCAGGTGCCCGGAGTTGTAGGGGTACAGGTTCAGCAGCGCGTACACCGCGGAGCCCCGGGCGAGGATCAGGCCCTGCTCGTCGGGCAGCGACGGCATCACGCAGAACGGGCACCCGTCGGCGTCGTCACCGGCGGGCTTGTTCTCACCCTTGATGTACGCCATCCGGTGCGGCGTCCACAGCCGCTGGAAGGCGTCGGGGTCGCCTGCTCCCCGCTGGGATTCGATCTGCGGACCCGTCATGCCTGCGATCCTAGGACTGCGCGGACAGCGCCTTCGTGACCAGGCTCGGCGGCATCGGCTCATAGCGGGCGAATGTCCGGGTGAACGTCGCCGTCCCCGACGTCAGCGAGCGGACCTCGGGGGAGTAGCGCACCAGCTCGGCCGCGGGCACCTCGGCGTGGATGATCGTCCGCTCGTGCTCGTCGGGCTCGGTGCCCAGCACGCGGCCGCGGCGCCCGGACAGGTCGCTCATCACGGCGCCGACGTGGGTGTCGGGCACCGTGATGTCGACCTCGTCGACCGGCTCCAGCAGGCTGACCGCCCCGGCCGACGCGGCCTCGCGCAGCGCCAGCGCACCGGCCAGCTGGAACGCCGCGTCGGAGGAGTCGACGCTGTGGGCCTTGCCGTCGACGAGCGTCACCCGGATGTCGACGACCGGGAAGCCGGACGCGAGCCCCCGCTCCATCTGCTGCCGGACGCCCTTCTGCACCGACGGGATGTACTGGTGCGGCACCGCGCCACCGACCACCCGGTCGACGAACTCGAACCCGCCGCCGGTCGCCAGCGGCTCGATCTCGAGGTCGCAGATCGCGTACTGCCCGTGGCCGCCGGACTGCTTCACGTGCCGCCCGTGGCCCTTGGCCGGGCCGGCGAACGTCTCCCGCAGCGACACCCGCACCGGCTCGGTGCCCAGCTCGACGCCGCCCGCCCGCAACCGGTCGAGGACGACGTCCGCGTGCGCTTCGCCCATCGTCCAGAGCACCAGCTGGCCGGTCTCGGGGTTGCGTTCCATCCGCAGCGTGGCGTCACCGGCCACCAGGCGGGACAGGTTCTTGGCCAGGGCGTCCTCGTCGGAGCGGGTCTTCGCCACGACCGCGACCGGCAGCAGCGGTTCCGGCAGCTCCCACGGCGCGACCAGCAGCGGCCGGTCCTTCGACGAGATCGTGTCGCCGGTCTCCGCGCTGCCGACCTTGGTGAGCGCGCAGAGATCACCGGCGACCGCGTACGGCACCTCCCGCAGCGACGTCCCCAGCGGCGAGTACAGGTGCGCGGCCCGCTCGTCGGCGTCGTGGTCGGCCTCGGCCACCGGGCGGACGCCGTGGCCGGAGACGTGCACGGTGTCTTCCGCGCGCAGCGTCCCGGAGAAGAGCCGGACCAGCGAGACGCGTCCGACGTACGGGTCGACGGTCGTCTTCACGACCTCGGCGACCAGCGGACCGGCCGGGTCGGCGGTGAGCGGGTCGATCGGGTCACCGTCGATCGTGGTCACGGCCGGGGCCGGACGCTCGTCCGGCGGCGGGCAGGCGCGGACGATGCCGTCGAGCAGCTCGGCCAGGCCGACGCCGGTGCTCGGGTCGGCCGGCAGCACCGGGTAGAACGAGCCGCGGGACACCGCGGTCTCCAGGTCGGAGATCAGCACCAGCGGGTCGATGTCTTCGCCGGCCAGGTACCGGTCCATCAGGGTCTCGTCTTCGCTCTCGGCGATGATTCCCTCGATCAGCGTGTTGCGGGCCTCCTCGATCAGCTCCAGGTGCTCGGGGTCGGCCGCGCGGATCACCGGCTCGGTGCCGCCGCCGCTGTAGTCGTAGATCGACTGGGTGATCAGCCCGATCAGCCCGACCGTGCGGGTCCGCTCGGTCGCGCCGTCGATGCCGCCGAGGAAGTCCGCGAGGGACTGTTTGCCCTCGGCCGGGGGCGCGTTCTCGTCGACCTCGTGCACCGGCAGGTAGAGTGGCAGCACACCCTCCCCGAAGACCCGCTGGCAGATCGCCACCGCCTCGTCGAAGTCCGCGCGCGGATGGTCGAGTCGCGTGACGACCACCGCGCGGGGCATGCCCACCCGGGCGCACTCCTCCCAGAGCGCGATCGTGCTGGCGTCCACCCCGTCGACGGCGGAGATCACGAACAGCGCCGCGTCGGCGGCGCGCAGCCCGGCCCGGAGCTCACCGACGAAGTCGGCGTAGCCGGGGGTGTCGAGCAGGTTGATCTTCACGCCGCGGTAGAGCACCGGTGCGAGCTGCAGCGTCACCGACCGCTGCTGCCGGACCGCGGCCGGGTCGCTGTCGCACACCGTCGTGCCGTCGACGACCGACCCGGCCCGCGCGATCGTGCCGGTGGCGACCAGCAGCGCCTCGACCAGCGTCGTTTTCCCCGCGCCGGAGTGCCCGACCAGCACCACGTTGCGGAGCTGCCGCGGATCGTCCACGACCGGGCCGGTGGTATGAGCCCGGTCGGGGCTGTTCGTCACTTTTTGCGCCATCGGGTGCCTCCTCGCGCTCGCTGGGACGCCCCGAGGGCGGCCAGAGCGCGCGTCCGGCCGCGCCGCCGGAGAAAGGTCGATGTGACCGATCCCACACCGCAGCCCCCGTTCGGGGCAAGCCCGGCGGGGGCGCCGGATCGATTCTGTCGGGCCGGGCCCGCGCGCGCCGGGTAAGGTCACCCTTCCTTCGGCGGGGCCGAGGGGCGCGACCTGGTAGCGGATATCGTGAGCGGGCCCCCGTTTCCCTTCGAGAACGGATCCGCATGTCCAACGTCCTGTCGCGCTCCCGGATCCAGCGGGTGACCGGCCCGGTCGGTGCCGCACTGGTGCGCACCGGTCTGACCCCGGACGCGATGACGCTCATCGGGACGACCGGCGTCGTGCTGTCGTCGATCTTCCTGGTCGTTCCGGGGCACGTGCTCGCCGGTGGCCTCGCGATCACGTTCTTCGCGCTGACCGACATGCTCGACGGTGCGATGGCCCGCGCCCGCGGCTGGTCCAGCCGATGGGGCGCGTTCCTCGACTCGACCTGCGACCGCCTGGCCGACGCGTCGATCTTCGCCGGAGCCGCGTACTGGCTGTTCCGCGAGGGACGCGACTCGGCCGGCATCGCCGCGCTGCTCTGCCTGATCACCGGCGTCCTGGTCTCGTACGCGAAGGCCAGGGCCGAGGGCCTGGGCCTCACCGCCAACGTCGGCATCGCCGAGCGCACCGAGCGGCTGGTGCTGGTCGGGGTCGGTGGCGTGCTCGAGGTGCTCGGGGTACCGGGCGGTATCGAGTGGATCCTGTGGCTGCTCACCGCGCTCGCGGCGTTCACGGTTGGGCAGCGCGTGAAAGCGGTCTGGGACCAGACCAAGGACGACAGGGTGCGCCCGGCCCGCCCGCTCGACACCGGCCCGCTGCCACCGCCGGGGTCGGAGACCCGGGCCGACCAAACCCCGGCCGCGCAAACTCCGGCCGCGCAAACTCCGGCAGCGGAGACCCCGGCAGCGGAGACCCCGGCGACCGGAGAGCACGCGTGAACGAGCGCATCACCGGCGCTGCCTACGCGGCCGGGTGGAAGCTGGTGCGCGTGCTGCCGGGGAAACCGGTACTCGCGCTGTTCCGGACCGGTGCCGGGTGGTTCGCCGGGCGTGGTGGCGCGGGCCCGCGGCGGCTGTCCGCGAACCTGCGCCGAGTCGTCCCGGACGCCTCCGAGGCCGAGCTCGCCGACCTCACGAAACGCGGTCTGCAATCGTACGCCCGGTACTGGCACGAGGCGTTCCGGCTGCCGGACTGGTCGCACGAGGAGATCCAGCGCCGGTTCGTGCTGGAGAACGCCTCGCTGCTGGACGACGCGGTCGCGCGGGGCCACGGCGCGCTCGTCGCTCTCCCGCACGCGGCGAACTGGGACCTGGCCGGCGCCTGGGCCACGATCCACGGCATCCCGGTCACGACCGTCGCCGAGCGGCTCAAGCCCGAGGACCTCTACCAGCGGTTCCTGTCCTTCCGGCGGGCTCTCGGCATGGAGATCCTGCCGCTCACCGGCGGTGGCCGGCCCCCGTTGGACGTGCTCACCGAACGGGTCCGCGAGGGCCGCGTGGTCGTGCTGCTGGCCGACCGCGACCTGTCCGCCCGGGGCGTCGAGGTCGACTTCTTCGGCGAACGCACCAAGATGCCGGCCGGTCCCGCGGTGCTGGCGCTGCGCACGGGTGCACCGCTGTTCGGCCTCGCGCTCTGGAACGACGGCCCGATCACCCGGGCCCGGCTGATCCCCGTCCCGGTCGAGGCGGATCCGACCGACGAACACCATCGGGACCCCGAGCGGGTCGCCGCCGTGACCCAGCTGGTCGCCGACGCGCTCGCCTCCGGGATCGCCGAGCATCCCGTCGACTGGCACATGCTCCAACCACTCTGGCTGGCCGACCTCCCACCCCGGCGCCGCCGGACCGCGGCTGTCGCTGACTGACCGCACGGAAGCGGACCCCATGAGAGTCGGAATCGTCTGCCCCTACTCCTTCGACGTGCCGGGCGGCGTGCAGGCACACGTCCGGGACCTGGCCGAGGCGCTGATCGGCCTCGGCCACGAGGTGTCGGTGCTGGCACCGGCGCTCGAGCCCGAGAACGGCCCGGCGCTGCCCGACTTCGTGGTGCCGGCCGGGCGTGCGGTGCCGGTGCCGTTCAACGGGTCGGTCGCGCGGCTGGCGTTCGGCCCGCTCGCGCTGACCCGGGTCCGGCGCTGGCTGCGCGACGGGCGGTTCGACGTCCTGCACGTCCACGAGCCGATCGCGCCCTCGCTCTCGCTGCTGGCCTGCGTCGTCGCGACCGGCCCCATCGTCGCCACGTTCCACACCGCGACCCAGCGGTCGCGCACCCTGGCCGCGGTGCACAGCGCACTGCAACCGGTGCTGGAGAAGATCACCGCCCGGATCGCGGTCTCGGCGCTGGCCCGCCGGGTCCAGGTCGAACACCTCGACGGGGGAGCGGTCGAGATCCCGAACGGCGTCGCGGTCGGCAAGTTCGCCGGTGCGGTGCCGCTGCCGGGCTGGCCCGGTGAGGGCGGAGCGCTGGGCTTCCTCGGCCGGTTCGGCGAGCCGCGCAAGGGCTTCGCGGTCCTCGCCGACGCGTTCGCGCTGCTGGCCCCCCAACGGCCGGGGCTCCGGCTGCTGGTGGCCGGCCCCGGCGACGCCGACGACGCCCTGGACGCCGTCCCTCGTGCCCTGCGGCCCCGGGTGACGCTGCTCGGCACGGTCTCTGAGACCGACAAGGCCCGCATGCTGCGCAGCGTCGACGTGTACGTGGCGCCCAACACCGGCGGCGAGTCGTTCGGAATCATCCTCACCGAGGCGATGGCGGCCGGTGCCACGATCGCCGCCAGCGACCTGGACGCGTTCCGCCGGGTCCTCGACGACGGCCGCGCGGGCGCGCTGTTCCCCACCGGGCAGCCCGCCGCGCTGGCCGAGTGCCTGAACCGCCTGCTCGACGACCCGGCGCAGCGCCGGGCCCTGGCCGCCACCGGCCAGGCGACCGTCGCCGCGTTCGACTGGCCGGTCGTCGCCGCCCGGGTGGTCGACGTGTACCAGAGCGCGATCGCGGCGTACCCGAGCGAGCCGACGGTGACCGACGCGGACGAGGTCTCCACCCACCGGCTGCCGCAGTACCTCCGCGAACGCTTGCGGTGATTACCTACTGTTCGCTGTCGTGACCATCACTGTGTAACAACTCTGATGCACAGCTGGGCTACAGTCGCCACGTGGACTGGCCCGTTGTCGTCGCGCTGGCGCTCGTGCTCGTGCTCGTCTACGTCTGGTGGCTGTCCCGGCGCATCACCCGGCTGACCGCCCGCACCGCCGCCGCCCTCGGTGCGCTCGACGAGCAGCTCGTCCGGCGCGCGAACGCCGCCGCCGAACTTCCCGCCGCCCACGAGGTCGCGGCCGTCGCGATCGGCAGCGGCCGCCCCGATTCCGACGCCCGCCAGGGCGCCGAGAACGACCTCGTCCGCGAGCTGCGCCACCTGGGCGCCGACGCACTGGCCGCGCCGGCCCTGCCGGCCGAGAACCGCCGTCTGGTCGTCGCCAGGCAGGTCTACAACGACGCCGTGCGAGACACCCGGTCGCTGCGCACCGCCCGGATCCCGCGGGCGTTCCGGCTCGGCACCGGTGCGCTGCCCCTGTACTTCGACGTCGACGAGGTCGATCTCGACCAGGTGGCCCACCAGCAGCAGACCGCCGAAGCCGCGACCCAGCCGGACCAATGAGGGCTCAGTTGGCCCGCTGACCTGTCAAAGGGCAGCGGTAGAGTGGGTTCTGATCCCCCACTCTTATCGAAAGGCGTCGCACCGTGTCCGCCGTCGACAGCTCGAACTCCACTGGTACCGCCCGGGTCAAGCGCGGCATGGCCGAAATGCTCAAGGGCGGCGTGATCATGGACGTCGTCACCCCCGAGCAGGCGAAGATCGCCGAAGACGCCGGTGCGGTGGCGGTGATGGCGCTCGAGCGCGTTCCGGCCGACATCCGGGCGCAGGGCGGCCTGGCCCGGATGAGTGACCCCGACATGATCGAGGGCATCGTCAACACGGTGTCGATCCCGGTGATGGCGAAGGCCCGCATCGGGCACTTCGTCGAGGCCCAGGTGCTGCAGGCGCTCGGCGTCGACTACGTGGACGAGTCCGAGGTGCTGACGCCGGCCGACGAGGAGCACCACATCGACAAGTGGGCGTTCACCGTGCCGTTCGTCTGCGGCGCCACCAACCTGGGCGAAGCACTGCGGCGGATCGCCGAGGGCGCGGCGATGATCCGCTCCAAGGGCGAGGCCGGCACCGGCAACGTCGTCGAGGCCACCCGGCACATGCGGTCGATCCGGTCGGGGATCAAGCGGCTGACGACGCTCGACGAGACCGAGCTGTTCGTCGCGGCGAAGAACCTGCAGGCGCCGTACGAGCTGGTCAAGGAAGTCGCGCAGCTGGGCAAGCTGCCGGTCGTGCTGTTCACCGCAGGCGGCATCGCGACCCCGGCCGACGCCGCGATGATGATGCAGCTCGGCGCCGAAGGGGTGTTCGTCGGCTCCGGCATCTTCAAGTCCGGCGACCCGGCCAAGCGCGCCGAGGCGATCGTCAAGGCCACCACGTTCCACGACGACCCCGACGTGATCGCCAAGGTCTCCCGCGGGCTGGGCGAGGCGATGGTCGGGCTGAACGTCGACACGCTGCCGGTCGACCAGAAGTACGCGAACCGCGGCTGGTGATCGGGGTCCTCGCCCTGCAGGGCGACGTTCGTGAGCACCTGCACGCCCTGAACGCGGCCGGCGCGTCCGCGATACCCGTACGCAGGCCCGCCGAGCTGGCCGCGGTCGAGGGACTGGTCGTGCCCGGCGGCGAGTCGACCACGATGAGCCGGCTCGCCGGGGTGTTCGGCCTGCTCGAGCCGGTGCGGGCGCGCATCGCCGGTGGTCTGCCGGTGTACGGCTCGTGCGCCGGGATGATCATGCTGGCCCGCACCGTGCTCGACGGCCGGGACGACCAGCAGAGCTTCGGCGGGATCGACATGGTCGTGCGGCGCAACGCGTTCGGGCGGCAGGTCGATTCGTTCGAAACCGACCTGGCGTTCACCGGAGTGGACGGCGATCCGATGCACGCGGTCTTCATCCGCGCGCCGTGGGTCGAGCAGGTCGGTCCCGGCGTCGAGGTGCTTGCCCGGGTCGACGGCGGTGTTGCGGACGGTAGGGTGGTCGCGGTCCGGCAGGGCAACCTGCTGGCGACTTCCTTCCACCCGGAGTTGACGGGTGACCTCCGCGTGCACGAATTGTTCGTTCGAATGGTTCGGGAGGCGGCGGCGGGGCCGACCAAGGACGTGCAAGAAAAAGAGGAGGCAGTACGGTGAGCGGCCACTCCAAATGGGCTACCACGAAGCACAAAAAGGCCGTCATCGACGCCAAGCGCGGCAAGATGTTCGCCAAGCTGATCAAGAACGTCGAGGTGGCGGCCCGCACCGGCGGCGGCGACCCGGCCGGTAACCCGACGCTGTACGACGCCATCCAGAAGGCCAAGAAGAGCTCGGTCCCCAACGACAACATCGACCGCGCGGTCAAGCGGGGTTCCGGTGCCGAGGGCGGCGGGGCCGATTACCAGAACATCACGTACGAGGGCTACGGGCCCAACGGCGTCGCGGTGCTGATCGAGTGTCTCACCGACAACCGCAACCGGGCGGCGTCCGAGGTGCGGATCGCGATGACCCGCAACGGCGGCGCGATGGCCGACCCGGGCAGCGTCGCGTACCTGTTCCACCGCAAGGGCGTCGTCATCGTCCCGAAGGCCGAGCTGACCGAGGACGACGTGCTGGTCGCGGTGCTCGAGGCCGGCGCCGAGGAGGTCAACGACCTCGGCGAGGAGTTCGAGGTCGTGAGCGAACCGACCGATCTGGTCGCGGTGCGTACCGCGCTGCAGGACGCCGGCATCGACTACGACTCGGCCGAGTCGAGCTTCGTGCCGAGCATGCAGATCCCGCTCGACGTCGAGGGCGCGCGCAAGGTGTTCAAGCTGATCGACGCGCTCGAAGACAGCGACGACGTGCAGAACGTCTACGCGAACTTCGACGTCTCCGACGAGGTCATGGCCGAAGTCGACTGACGCCTGTGGTTTGATCCGTTCCGTACCGAACAGCTGTACGGAGGTGGACGGACGTGCGCGTGCTCGGAGTCGATCCGGGTCTTACCCGTTGCGGGGTCGGTGTCGTCGACGGCGCGCCCGGCCGGCGCTGCGGCCTCGTCCACGTGGACGTGATCCGCACCCCGGCCGACGCCGAACTCGGTGACCGGCTGGTCGCGATCGCCGACGGTCTGGCCGCGGCGATCGCGGTGCACCGGCCCGAGGCGGTCGCGGTCGAGCGGGTGTTCAGCCAGCACAACGTCCGGACGGTGATGGGCACCGCGCAGGCCGCCGCGATGGCGATCGTCGCGGCGACCCGGGCCGGAATCCCGGTCGCGCTGCACACGCCGTCCGAGGTGAAGGCGGCCGTGACCGGGTCCGGCACCGCCGACAAGGCCCAGGTCGGCCTGATGGTGACCCGGATTCTCGGCCTCACGGGGACCCCGAAGCCGGCCGACGCGGCGGACGCGCTCGCGCTGGCCATCTGCCACCTCTGGCGAGCGCCCGCGCAGGCGCGCCTGGCGGAGGCGCTGGCCCGCAGCGCGTCACCTGCCCGCGGCGCCGGCCACCGCGACCGGGCGGTGGGTGAATGATCGCCTCAGTGCGCGGCGAGGTCACGACGGTCGGGCCGGACGGTGTCGTGGTCGAGGTCGGGGGCGTGGGCATCGCGGTGCACTGCACCCCGGCGACGCTCGGCGGGCTGCGGGTCGGCTCGCCGGCCCGCCTCGCGACCAGCCTCGTCGTCCGCGAAGACTCCCTGACGCTCTACGGCTTCGCCTCCGACGACGAGCGCACGCTCTTCGAGCTGCTCCAGACCGCGAGCGGTGTCGGACCGCGTCTCGCCCTGGCCGTACTGGCCGTGCACTCCCCGGACGCCATCCGGCTGGCCATCGCCGGTGCCGACCACGCCGCACTCACCCGGGTGCCCGGCATCGGCAAGAAGGGCGCGGAACGGCTGGTACTGGAACTTCGCGACCGCATCGGCTCGGTGGACCCGATCGCGGTGCCGAACCTCGCCGCCCCCGGCGCAGGCTGGCAACCGGCCGTCCGGGAGGGCCTCACCGGCCTCGGCTGGGCGCCCAAGGAGGCCGAAGACGCGGTCGCCGTGATCGCGGCCGACGCCGAGGGCAAGCCGATCGAGGTCGCCGTGGCCCTCCGGCGCGCCATCCAGCTGCTGGGACGCAACCGATGACCGCCGACGACGACGTCGTCTCGGCGTACGCCGCGCCCGAGGAGCGCGACGTCGAATCGAGCCTGCGGCCGCGACAGCTCGACGACTTCATCGGCCAGCACCGCGTCCGCGAACAGCTCGAGGTATTGCTGCACAGCGCTCAGCGCCGCAACCGCCCGCCCGACCACATCCTGCTCTCCGGCCCGCCCGGCCTCGGCAAGACGAGCCTCGCGATGATCGTCGCGGCCGAGCTCGGCAGCGCGATCCGGGTGACGAGCGGCCCGGCGATCGAACGCTCCGGCGACCTCGCTGCGGTGCTCACGACGCTGGCCCAGGGCGACGTCCTGTTCATCGACGAGATCCACCGCATCGCCCGCCCCGCCGAGGAACTGCTGTACTCGGCGATGGAAGACTTCCGGGTCGACGTCGTGGTCGGCAAGGGGCCCGGCGCGACCGCGATCCCGCTCGACGTCGAGCCGTTCACGCTGGTCGGCGCCACCACCCGTTCCGGCCTGCTGACCGGCCCGCTCCGCGACCGGTTCGGCTTCGTCGCGCACCTGGACTTCTACGACGCGTCCGACCTGGAGAAAGTGCTCGCCCGGTCGGCGTCCATCCTCGGCGTCCGCATCGACCCGGCCGGAGCGGCGGAGATCGCGGGCCGGTCGCGGGGGACACCGCGGATCGCGAACCGCCTGCTGCGGCGGGTGCGCGACTACGCGGAGGTCCGGGCCGACGGTCAGGTGACGCTCGACGTCGCCCGCGCCGCGCTCAAGGTGTACGAGGTCGACCGGGTCGGTCTCGACCGTCTCGACCGCGCGGTGCTGGATGCGCTCGTCATGTCGTTCGGCGGTGGACCGGTCGGGTTGTCGACGCTGGCGGTGGCGGTCGGGGAGGAGCCCGGCACGGTCGAGGAGGTCGCCGAGCCGTTCCTGGTCCGGGCCGGCCTGCTGGCCCGGACTCCGCGCGGCCGGGTGGCGACCCCGGCGGCCTGGGCCCATCTGGGCAAGACCCCGCCGCCCGGACTCGTGCCATCAACCGGGCCGACACCCGCGGCCGACCTCTTCGGAGGAACTTTCCGCTCGGGGTCGTAACGTCACGGAACGTTGATACGACCTCGGTCGTTGTGACCGCGTGGCAGCGGCCCGAGCAGCTGCTACTAGACTTCCGCAGTCGCACCCCCGCAATACCCCGCTGACGAACGTTCGAAAGGGCCCTCCGTGGTAGACGAAGCCGCACAACAGAGCTCTGGCGGTGGGAGCATCCTGCCTCTGCTGCTGCTGGTCGGCGTGTTCGCGCTGATGTACTTCCTGGTCATCCGACCCCAGTCGCAGCGCCGCAAGCAGATGACCAGCATGCAGAACAAGGTCGAAGAGGGCGCGCCGGTCATGACGCTGGGCGGTCTCTACGGCACGGTCGTGTCCACGGAGGGTGACTCGGTTCTGCTCGAGGTCTCGCCGGGCGTGACGAACCGTTACGCGCGCGCCGCGATCGCGAAGGTGCTGTCCGACGAGGAGGCCACGAAGGCCGGCATGGCGGCCAACGAGGACGCCGTGGACGAGGACGACGTGCCGCTCACCGACGCGGTCCTGGTCGAGGAGCCGGTGGTGGCGACGACCACCACCACGACGACCGCGCCGGAGCCGCCCGCGGCCCCCGAGGTCGTGTCCGACCCCACGGCCGACCCGCGCCCGGTCTCGGCCGAGGCCGACTCGACGGCCGACACGGCCGACTCGGCCAAGGGCACCGACCGCCGCTGAATCGAGCACGGGTGGCGCGGTTCGACCGGCCGCGCCACCTGTGTAACCAGTAAGGGGGCCTGCACGTGAAGGTCCGACCGGATAGCGTCACCAATCGGACGTACCGCCGTCGCCTCTGGCGTACGTAGCGCGGACTCACGGGGCCGCACCACCGCCGCCCCAGCACTGAAGGAGACCTTTCAGCCGTGGCACCACCTCGCGGACAGCTGCGTGCCGGGCGATACCTCGCCTTTCTCGCGGTCATCGTGATCGCGCTCTACGCGTTCGTGTTCCTGACCGGCAGTGGGTCGGTGAAGGACAAGCTCACTCCACGGCTCGGCCTCGACCTGCAGGGCGGCACGACCGTGACGCTCCACGCGGCTCAGGCCGGTGGGAAGGCTCCCGACGCCGAGCAACTCGAACAGGCGCGGCAGATCATCGAGAACCGGGTCAACGGCACCGGTGTCGCTGAGGCCGAAGTGGTCACCGAGGGCGATTCCAACATCGTCATCAACGCGCCCGGCCAGAACAACGACGCGATCAAGCAGGTCGGCGAGCCGGCCCAGCTGCGATTCCGCGCGGTGCTCGAGCAGGCGCAGGACATCGACGCGATCAAGGCGGCGGCCGCGGCCGCCTCGCCCACCCCGTCGGCGTCGGGCACGCCCTCCCCGAGCCCGACGACGTCCGGCTCGGCGTCACCCGGCCCGTCGCCCTCGACGTCGGCCAAGACGCAGGCGAGCCCGTCCGCCTCCGGCGGCGGAGGGGGCGGCAGCGCCCCCCAGGCGGTTCCGGCCGCCGACACCCCGACTCCGACGACCTCCGCGTCGCCGTCGGCGAAGGCCAGCCAATCGGCCGGGGCCACGCCGTCGACCAGCGCGAGCCCGTCGGCGTCCCCGGCCGCGACCCCGACGTCGCCGAGCCAGGCGGCGCTGCAGAAGTCCGCGCTCGCGAAGTTCCCCAAGGAAGCCGCGACCTACGTGGCCCAGGGGTCGGCAGAAGACTTCGCCGGTGCCGCCACGAACCCGCAGCTCGCCGCGATCTTCGAGCCCGGGGCCAAGAAGCTGACCGAGGCCGAGGTCGCCGCGCTGCCGATCGACTGGCAGTTCAAGGTGCCGTGGATCAGCTGCAAGATGCTGAACAACCGGCCGGCCGGTTCGATCGACGCGGTCGGCCAGCAGGTCGTCGCCTGCCAAGACACCGCGAAGTACAAGCTGGAGAAGGCCGGTGTCGTCGGCACCGACATCAAGACCGCGAGCTTCACGTTCAACGCGCAGCAGGGCGGCTGGGTCGTCAACCTGAAGTTCACCAGCAAGGGGCAAGACAAGTGGACCGCGCTGACCAAGGCCACGCTGCAGAAGCAGGTCGCGGTCGTGCTGGACAACGACGTGATCTCGGCGCCGACGACCAACGAGGTCATCACCGGTGACACCCAGATCAGCGGTCAGTTCACCAAGGTCGAGGCGCAGGACCTCGCGGCCAAGCTGAAGTTCGGCGCGCTGCCGCTCTCGTTCACGGTCGAGACCGCCGAGTCGATCAGCCCGACGCTCGGCATCGAGCAGCTCGAAGCCGGTCTGCTCGCGGGCGGTATCGGCCTGGCGCTGGTCATCGTCTACTCGCTGATCTACTACCGGGCGCTGGGCCTGGTCACGATCGCCAGCCTGGTGGTGTCCGGCGCGATCATCTACGCGTCGATCCTCCTGCTCGGGCGTCAGATCGGACTGACTCTGACGCTCGCGGGCGTCGCCGGCTTCATCGTCGCGGTCGGTATCACCGCCGACTCGTTCGTCGTCTTCTTCGAACGCTTGAAGGACGAGGTGCGCGACGGCCGGAGCGTCCGCTCGGCGGTGCCGAGGGCCTGGGCCCGGGCGCGGCGCACGATCCTCTCCGCGGACGCGGTCTCGTTCCTCGCCGCCGCGGTGCTCTACGTGCTGGCCGTCGGCGCGGTGAAGGGCTTCGCGTTCACGCTGGGCCTGTCCACGCTGGTCGACATCATCATCGTCTTCCTCTTCACTCACCCGCTGGTCGCCATCCTCGCCCGCTCGCGCCGCTTTACCTCGCCCCGGTTCTCCGGCCTGGGTACGCTGCGTAAAGCTGCTGACGCGCCTGGCGCCGGAGCAGGCGGACGGTCCGCGACCGCCCGTCGTGTCAGCCCGAAGGAGTCCTGAGATGGGACTGGCCGGTCGCCTCTATCGGGGCGAGACGAACTTCGACTTCATCGGTTCCCGGAAGCGGTGGTACATCGCGTCCGTCGTGATCGGGCTGATCTGCGTCGGCGCGATCCTGTTCCGGGGCTTCAACTGGGGCATCGAGTTCTCCGGTGGCACCTCGTTCGTGTTCAAGCCGCCGAGCGGCGTCACGCTGGAGCAGGTCACCAAGACCGTCGATGACGCCGGCGTCGAGGTGCAGACCGCGCAGAAGGCCGGACGCGGCAGTGACGTGAAGTACGTCCTCAAGACCGAGTCGCTGAGCATCGCGCAGACCACCGAGGTCAAGACCGCGCTCACCGGGACGTACAAGATCGCGTCGAACGAGATCACCGACAACCAGGTCAGTTCGTCTTGGGGCGGGCAGGTCACCGACAAGGCGCTGATCGCGCTGCTGGTGTTCCTGGTGCTGGTGGCCGCGTATCTGGCGATCCGGTTCGAGGCCAGGATGGCGATCGCGGCGCTGCTCGCGCTGCTGCACGACCTGCTGCTCACCGCGGGGGTCTACTCGATCGTCGGGTTCGAGGTCACGCCCTCGACGATCGTCGGTCTGCTCACGATCCTCGGTTTCTCGCTGTACGACACGGTCGTCGTGTTCGACAAGGTCGCCGAAGACACCCGGGGCATCCTGGGCGGCTCGCGGATCAGCTACGCCGAGGCCGCGAACAACGCCGTGAACGAGACGCTGATGCGCTCGATCAACACGTCGCTGATCTCGCTGCTGCCCGTCGGTGGCCTGCTGTTCGTCGGTGCGGGCCTGCTCGGCGTCGGCACGCTGAAGGACCTCGCGCTGGTCCTGTTCGTCGGTCTGGCCGCCGGTGCGTACTCGTCGCTCTTCCTGGCCACGCCGTGGCTGGTCGACATGAAGGAGCGCGAGCCCCGCTACCGCGCCCTCCGCGACCGGGTGGCCGCCCGCCGGGTCGCGGCGGCCAAGACCGCGTCCCAGCCGGTCGAGGCCTCGTCCGACGACGAGGTCTCCTCCGCCGAGGCCGACGAGGTGGACGCCGACGGCGACGAGCAGACCGATCGTGAGCCGGCGACCGCCGGCGCGGGTTCGTCGTCGCGGCCAGCCCGCCCGGCGGCCAACCGGTCGCAGCAGGCGCGGCGCCGGTCCGGCAACCGTCCGGGTCGCCCGGGCGGAAACCGCAAGAAGCGATGAGCGTGTCCCCGACCGGGCGGATCGGCAGCGGGCCGGTGACGCCGGCCGCGGTGAGCGACCTGATCGCCGCGCACGTGGTCGACGTGCCCGACTTCCCGAAGCCGGGCGTCGGTTTCAAGGACCTGACCCCGCTGTTCGCCGACGGTCCGGTGTTCGCCCAGGTGATCGACGCGATCGCGACCGAGTACGGCGGCGCGTTCGACGTCGTGGCCGGTATCGAGGCCCGGGGGTTCGTGCTCGCGGCCGCGGTCGCGTACGCGAGCGGCGCGGGGCTGGTGCCGATCCGGAAGGCCGGGAAGCTCCCGCGCCGGACGATCTCCGCGTCCTACGCGCTGGAGTACGGCGAAGCCGTCCTCGAGGTGCACGCGGACGCGTTCGATCCGGGCGCCCGGGTGCTCCTGCTCGACGACGTGCTGGCCACCGGCGGCACCGCGGCGGCCGCGATCTCGCTGGTCGAGCAGGCCGGTGGCGCGGTCGTGGGGTTCTCGGTGCTGCTGGAGCTGGGCTTCCTCGAGGGGCGCGCGCGGCTCCCGGAGCGGGAAGTACACGCGCTGCTGACGGTGTGAGGCTCATTCGGGATACTGCCTCGATGAGGGCATCAACCGTTAAGCCATGCTGTTGTGACTAGTCGGGTACCAGTCGCTGACCCGTGCTCCTGTGGAAGGCCGCGCGGGTGGCGAGGCGGTCCCGCGTAGCATGGAGAGAGCTTCGTGCGGTCCAGCAGAGGGAGCGGCCTGTGTCAGACGTCGCGCCGACGGTCGCCGGTGGGCAGCGTGATCAGACGCCCGTAGGTGACCTGGAGCAGGCCTTGCCGGTGGTGGCTCGAGCCGCCACCGAGGGCACGGCCGATGGTGCGCTGCCGCACGCCGACACGTCAGCCGGCCCGCTGGCCGGCAACGGGGGCACCGAGGCGGCCGGCATCGGTGCGCCGACGGGTCGCCGGGTCCGGGCCGCGCTGGCCCGGTTCGGTGCTCCGGCCTGGCAGGGTTCGGTGAACGTCGTTCTCGAGCCGCTGGTCGCCACCCACCGCTCCGCGCACCCCAAGGCCGACGTCCGGCTGCTGCAGAAGGCGTACGACGTCGCCGAGCAGTTCCACCGCGGGCAGCTGCGCAAGTCCGGCGACCCGTACATCACCCACCCGCTCGCGGTCGCGACGATCCTCGCCGAGCTGGGGATGGACACCACGACGCTGGTGGCCGCTCTGCTGCACGACACCGTCGAAGACACCGGCTACACGCTCGAGCAGCTGCACGCCGACTTCGGGGGCGAGGTCGCCCACCTGGTCGACGGCGTCACCAAGCTCGACAAGGTGCAGTTCGGCGACGCGGCCGAGGCCGAGACGATCCGCAAGATGGTCGTCGCGATGGCCCGCGATCCGCGCGTGCTGGTGATCAAGCTGGCCGACCGGCTGCACAACATGCGGACGCTGCGTTTCCTCCCGCGCCCGAAGCAAGAGAAGAAGGCCCGCGAGACGCTCGACGTGCTGGCCCCGCTGGCCCACCGGCTGGGTATGAACACGGTCAAGTGGGAGCTGGAAGACCTCGCGTTCATGACGCTGTACCCGAAGCGGTACGAGGAGATCGCGCGGCTGGTGCAGGAGCACTCCCCGGCGCGCGACCGCGGGCTGGCCGAGGTCACCAACCAGGTGCAGAACGACCTCAAGAACGCGAAGATCCGGGCGACGGTCGTCGGCCGGCCGAAGCACTACTACTCGATCTACCAGAAGATGATCGTGCGGGGCCGCGACTTCGCCGACATCTACGACCTGGTCGGCGTCCGCGTGCTCGTCGACTCGGTGCGCGACTCGTACGCCGCGCTCGGCGTCATCCATGCGTCCTGGCAGCCGGTTCCCGGCCGTTTCAAGGACTACATCGCGATGCCGAAGTTCAACATGTACCAGTCGCTGCACACGACGGTGATCGGGCCCGAGGGCAAGCCGATCGAGCTGCAGATCCGCACGCTGGCCATGCACCGCACGGCCGAGTACGGCATCGCCGCGCACTGGAAGTACAAGGAGACCAAGGGCGCCGACGTGGCCGGTCCGCCGGCGACCGTCGACGACATGGCCTGGCTGCGGCAGCTGCTCGACTGGCAGCGCGAGGCCAGCGACCCGGGCGAGTTCCTCGAGGCGCTGCGGTTCGACCTGGGCGGCCAGGAGGTCTACGTCTTCACGCCCAAGGGCGACGTGGTCGCGCTCCCGAAAGACTCGACGCCGGTCGACTTCGCGTACGCCGTGCACACCGAGGTCGGGCACCGCTGCATCGGCGCCCGGGTCAACGGCAAGCTGGTGCCGCTGGAGAGCACGCTCAACAATGGCGACACCGTCGACATCTTCACGTCGAAGTCCGAGAACGCCGGTCCGAGCCAAGACTGGCTGAGTTTCGTCCGCAGCCCCCGGGCCCGGACGAAGATCCGCCAGTATTTCGCGAAGGAGCGGCGCGAAGACGCGATCGAGGCCGGCAAGGAGGCGCTCCAGCGGGTCATGCGCAAGCAGGGCCTCCCGCTGCAGCGGCTGCTGGGCGGCGACGCGCTGCTGACGATCGCGCGAGACCTGCACCTCTCCGACATCAGCGCGCTCTACGCCGCGGTGGGCGAGAACCAGGTCTCCGCGCAGGCGGTCGTGCAGCGGGTGGTGGCGTCGCTGGGCGGGGCCGAGGGGGCGACCGAAGATCTCGCCGAGACCGCGCGTCCGGCCCGGCACCGTTCACGTCCGGCCGGTCCTGGTGACCCGGGTGTCATCGTCAGCAACGCCGGCGACGACGTCTGGGTCAAGCTCGCGAAGTGTTGTACGCCGGTGCCGGGCGACTCGATCCTCGGGTTCATCACGCGCAGCGGCATGATCAGCGTCCACCGGGAAGACTGCACGAACGCGTCCGACCTGAAGGAGCGGCAGGCCGAGCGCCTGGTCGAGGTGTCGTGGGCACCGACGGCCGGCTCGACGTTCCTGGTCGCGATCCAGGTCGAGGCGCTCGACCGGCACCGGCTGCTCTCGGACGTCACGAAGGTGCTCTCCGACGAGAAGGTCAACATCCTCTCGGCGACCGTGAGCACCACGCGCGACCGGGTGGCGGTCTCGAAGTTCACGTTCGAGATGGCCGACCCGAAGCACCTGGGGCACCTGCTCCGCGTGGTGCGCCGGGTCGAAGGTGTGTACGACGCGTACCGGGTCACGTCAGGCTAGGAGGGTCTCGGATGGGGATCGAACGTAAGTTGCCCGACCGGCCGGCCGGATCGTCGGAGCCCGGGAAGGTGCGGGCGAAGATCGTCGGCCTGGAGTCGTTCCGGGAGACCGGTTCCCTCCAGGCGACCACCGCCCCGCCGCCGGAGCCGCCCCCGGACTTCGGCAACGCCGAATCCGCCGAGGCCCGCTGACCCACTGGGCGCTCGCACCGCGAGCTGCACCGCAACGCCACCGCGAGCTGCACCGCAACGCCACCGCGAGGTGCACCGCAACGCCATCGCGAGGTGCACCGCAAAGCCACCGCGAGCTGCACCGCAACGCGTCCGCGGCGCTGCGGATCGAACGCACCTGCCGCGAGGCTCGCCGCCGGCGGGGGCAGTGCACCTCGCGGTTCACCGGCTCGACGGTGGGGATCTCGATCGCCCGCCGAGGCCGACGACCGGGCCGTGCCCGGCCGCTGGGACGGCGATCTGATCGTCGGAACCCGCTCGGAATCCGGGAGCGTCACGCTCGCCGAGCGTTCCACCGCTGCGTCCTGGCCGGGCACCTGCCCCGCAGCCACACCGCCGAGGACGTCCGCGTCCGCGGCCTCGGCGTCCGCGTCCGCGGCGTCCGCGGCCTCGGCGGCCGCGACATCCGCGGCCTCGGCGTCCTCGCCTCGCCTCGCCGACCGGGATGCTCCCCGCCGGGTCTCGCTGACGCGGGACCGCCGCGGCGAAATGGCTACCCACGAACACGGCATTTCTGCGACTCACACGCACCCTGGCCACGGCGCTCGGCCGAGAGCACCAGCGGCCTGCTCGGTCCGGAAACCCCGGGCCCTTCCTGTGCGGGCGCCCGGTGGCGTTGCGGTGCAACCGGCGGTGGCGTTGCGGTGCAGGCCGCGGTGGGTTTGCGGTGCAACCGGCGGTGGCGTTGCCGGTGCAGCCGGCAGTGGCGTTGCGGTGCAGGCCGCGGTGGGTTTGCGGCGCAGCTGGCGGTGCCGCCCGCCGCTGGCCTGGACATGGATCGCGTGGGAGATTGTCTCCACGCTCACCCGCGTGGTCTCCGGCACGAAGCCGGCCTGTCCGCGACGCACGACCGCAACGGGCCGCCCCCGGCGAGCTTCGAGTGCCTCGGCCGGGCACGGAGGCAGCCCGGGCCCGCTGCGCATGGTGCGGGCCGCTTGATACTGCGCTCGTCGAGTTCGCGTTTGACGGGCAGCCCAGCGCCCACCCGATCGCCGCGCTCCGGTGGCCCCCAGCCGCCGAAACGCTGCCGCCCTCACGCCCAGAGCCTCGGAGAACTCCGCCCTCGACCCCGCAAAACCCGAGGTCCCCGCAACTCCCTCGAATCAGGGTGTTGCGGGGACCAGGAGAACCCCGTGCGGGCCGGACTAGCTCGCGGCCGGTGACACCGTCAGCGACGAGATGTCGACGGCCTGCTTGGGCTTGCCGTCGGCCGGGTTGCTGGCGTCCGCCGGGGTCACGCCCTTCTCGGCGGCCTTGACGACCAGGTCGAGGCCCTTGGTCACCTTGCCGACGACCGTGTAGTCGGCGGTCAGCGCACCCTCTTCGATGTCCTTGTAGACGATGAAGAACTGCGAACCGACCGAAATCTCCGCCTGGCTCTTCGCCATCGCGATCGTGCCGGCCGGGTACGGCGGGTGCTGGTTCGTCGGCAGGTTCTCGGTGCCGAAGCGGTACGCCGGGCCGCCGGTGCCGTCGGCGAACGGGTCGCCGCACTGCAGGACGAAGATGCCGGTCGTGACCAGCCGGTGGCACGAGGTCTTGTCGTAGAACTTCTTGCCGGCCAGGTACGCGAAGCTGTTGCTCGTGCACGGCGCGGCGGCCTGGTCGAGCGTGAACTCGATCGCGCCGATGTTCGTCGTCATCGTCACCGTGCGGGTACCGGTGTCGGGAATGTTCGAGGTCGGCGGCAGCCCGACGTCCTTCACCTTGCCGGTGCTGGCGTCGGCCTTCTGGTACGTGCACTTCGGGCCGGAAGCGGCCTCGGTGGTCTTCGTGTCCTTGTGGTCGTCGTCGCCCAGGTTGGCGACGAGGAAGCCCACACCGACCACCACGAGCAGTAGCGCGATACCGGCGCCCACGGCGGCCTGGGTCTGTCGCCGGCGCTTCGCCTGAGCGGCCCGCCGGGCCATCTGACGTTCCAGCTTCGCGCGGGCCAGCTGTCGCTGGCGATCCTTCGTCGGCACTCCGTGCACTCCGTTCGGGCTGTCGAGAGGCGGACCAGGGCCCGCGCGTGCGGCCGAGTGTACGGCGCCCCCCTAGGGGAGACCCTGCTACCCCGCTACACCACGCTGTTCCGTTACCGGGAGCGGGCGCACAGAAAGGCAGTCGGAGCCGACCGGCGTCTATCGGTAGGCTGGTGGGAACGACGTCCGAGAAGAGAGGACAGCTGTGCTCATCGCCGGATTCCCGGCCCCCGCGTTCGGCACGAACTGCTGGGTCGTCGCCCCTGCGGCCGGCGAGCAGTGCGTGATCATCGACCCGGGGATCGGCGTGGTCGACCAACTCGACGACCTCCTGGCGAAGCACCGGCTGCATCCGGCCGCTGTGATCCTCACCCACGGTCACATCGACCACACGTTCTCGGTCGCACCGGTGTGCGGGGCGAAAGACATCCCCGCCTACATCCACCCGGCCGACGCCGACCAGCTCGCCGACCCGTGGTCCTACATCGGTGCGGCCCGGGGCACCCCGATGTTCGGGCTCGAATACACCGAACCCAGCGACGTCAAGGCACTCGCCGACGGCGAGGTCCTCGAACTGGCCGGAATCACGGTCACGACGACGCTCGCTCCCGGGCACACCCCCGGCTCGCTGGTCTTCGGCGTCCAGACCCCGGACGCGCCGGTGCTCTTCTCCGGCGACCTGCTGTTCGCCGGGTCGATCGGCCGGGTCGACCTGCCCGGCGGCAGCACCCAGGACATGCTCCGGTCACTGGCCCGGGTCGTGCTGCCGATGGACGACGCCACGGTGGTGAAGCCCGGTCACGGGCCCGACACCACGATCGCGCGTGAGCGCGCCACCAACCCGTATCTGCGGCAAGTCGCCGAGAGCTTCCCGAGGACCGGCCTGTGACCACCTTCACCGCTCCGAAGGGGACGTTCGACACGCTCCCGCCCGAGTCGGCGACGTTTCTGGCGGTCCGCGACGCGCTGACCGCCCCGCTCCGCGCCGCCGGCTACGGCTACGTCGAGACGCCGGTCTTCGAAGACACCGCGCTGTTCGCCCGGGGCGTCGGCGAGTCGACGGACGTCGTCAGCAAGGAGATGTACACGTTCGACGACCGGGGCGGCCGGTCGCTGACGCTGCGGCCGGAGCTGACGGCCGGCGTCATGCGCGCGTTCATCGAGCACAAGCTCTACGCCGGGCAGCTGCCGGTGAAGCTGTACGCGGTCGGCTCGAACTTCCGGTATGAGCGGCCGCAGGCCGGTCGCTACCGGCACTTCACCCAGGTCGACATGGAGGCGCTCGGCGTCGACGACCCGGCCTTGGACGCCGAAGTCGTCCAGCTCGCCGCGGCCGGGTTCCGCGCGCTGAAGCTCCAGAACTTCGAGTTGCAGCTCACGAGCCTCGGCGACGCGAACTGCCGCCCCCAGTACCGGGAGAAGCTCCAGAACTTCCTCGCCGGCCTCGACCTCGACGAGGACACCCGCCGCCGCGCCACGATCAACCCGCTGCGCGTCCTCGACGACAAGCGCCCCGACGTGGCGAAGCAACTCACCGACGCGCCGCTGATGGTCGACCACCTCTGCGACGACTGCCGGCGGCACTACGACCAGGTCCGCGAGTACCTCACCGACCTCGGCGTGCAGTGGATCGAAGCCCCGAGGCTGGTCCGCGGTCTCGACTACTACACCAAGACCACGTTCGAGTTCGTCCACAACGGCCTGGGCGCGCAGTCCGCGATCGGCGGCGGCGGCCGGTACGACGGGCTCTCCAAGGAGCTGGGCGGGCCGGACGTCTCCGGCATCGGCTACGCGGTCGGCGTCGACCGGACGCTGCTCGCGCTGCGCGCCGAGGGCTTGATCGGTGAGCCCCCGGCCCGGGTGCAGGCGTTCGTGGTGCCGCTCGGCGACGAGGCCCGCCGCCGCGGCCTGCGGATCCTCGCCGAGCTGCGGAACGAGGGCATTCCGGCCGACTTCGCGTTCGGCGGCCGGGGTCTCAAGGGCGCGATGAAGTCGGCCGACCGCTCGGGAGCGAGGTTCGCCGTCGTGCTGGGCGACCGGGATCTCGCCGACGGCACCGCGCAACTGAAGGATCTGACCACGTCCGATCAGCGGGCCGTCCCCCTGACCGACCTCGCCCGCACCGTCAAGGAGCTTCTCTCGTGACCGGCAGCACCACCTATCGGACCCACCAGGCCGGCACGCTGCGTGCCGGGCACGCGGGGCAGACCGTCACGCTGGCCGGCTGGGTGGCCCGCCGTCGTGACCACGGCGGCGTCATCTTCGTCGACCTGCGCGACGCGTCCGGGTACGTGCAGGTCGTCCTCCGGGAGGAGGAGGGCCACGCGCTGCGGGCCGAGTACTGCATCCGGGTCACCGGCGAGGTACGCGCGCGCCCCGAGGGCAACGAGAACCCCGACCTGCCGACCGGCGCCGTCGAAGTGGTCGCGACCGGGATGACCGTCCTCAGCGAGGCCGCTCCGCTGCCGTTCCCGATCGACGGCCAGGCCGCCGGCGAGGTCGGCGAGGAAGCCCGGCTCAAGTACCGCTACCTCGACCTGCGCCGGTCGCAGCAGGCCGCGGCGCTGCGGCTGCGCAGCCGGGTCAGCGCGATCGCCCGCCGCGAACTCGGCGAGCGGGAGTTCGTCGAGATCGAGACGCCGACGCTGACCCGCTCGACGCCCGAGGGCGCGCGCGACTTCCTGGTGCCCGCGCGCCTGCAGCCGGGCTCCTGGTACGCGCTGCCCCAGTCGCCGCAGCTGTTCAAGCAGCTGCTGATGGTGGCCGGGATGGAGCGGTACTACCAGATCGCCCGCTGCTACCGGGACGAAGACTTCCGGGCCGACCGGCAGCCGGAGTTCACCCAGCTCGACGTCGAGATGTCGTTCGTGACCCAGGACGACGTCATCGAGGTCGGCGAGGCGGTCGTGTCCGCGATCTGGCGCGAGCTGGCCGGGTACGAGATCCCGCTGCCGCTGCCGCGCCTCACCTACGCGGACGCGATGACCCGCTACGGCTCCGACAAGCCCGACGTCCGCTTCGGCAACGAGCTCGTCGACCTCACGGCGTATTTCCAGGGCACCGGCTTCCGGGTGTTCCAGGCCGCGCACGTCGGCGCCGTGGTCATGCCCGGCGGGGCCGCGCAGACCCGCAAGGATCTCGACGGCTGGCAGGAGTGGGCCCGTTCGCGCGGCGCCAAGGGCCTCGCGTACGTGCTGTTCGACGCCGAGACCGGGGAGCCCCGCGGTCCGGTGGCCAAGAACCTCTCCGAGGAGCACCTGGCCGGTCTGGCCGACGCGGTCGGCGCGAAGCCGGGCGACGCGGTGTTCTTCGGCGCCGGTGAGCGGCACGGAACGCTGGAGCTGCTCGGCGCGGCCCGGCTGGAGATCGGCCGCCGCTGCGGGCTGATCGACGAGTCCCGGTGGGAGTTCCTCTGGGTCGTCGACGCGCCGATGTTCGAGCCGGCCGGCGGCGGTGAGATCGGCGTCGAGGGTGCTCAGGGCAACTGGACCGCCGTGCACCACCCGTTCACGTCGCCCAACGCCGACTGGATCGACACGTTCGACCAGAACCCCGGCGAGGCGCTGGCCTGGGCTTACGACATCGTGCTCAACGGCAACGAGATCGGCGGCGGCTCGATCCGTATCCACGACCGGAAGGTCCAGGAGCGCGTCTTCCAGGTGCTCGGCCTGTCCGAGGAAGACCAGCAGGGCAAGTTCGGCTTCCTGCTGGAGGCGTTCAAGTACGGCGCGCCGCCGCACGGCGGCATCGCGCTCGGCTGGGACCGCCTCTGCGCGCTGCTGGCCGGCGTGGATTCGATCCGCGACGTCATCGCGTTCCCGAAGCTCGGCTCCGGCGGTGACCCGCTGACCGGCGCGCCCGCGCCGATCTCTCCCCGTCAGCGCAAAGAAGCCGGTGTGGACGCCAAGCCGAAGGAATAGTCGTCGGAGGTGCCGCCGGGCGAACCGGCCGGCGGCGCCTCGCGGATTCCGTACCGGTCGGGCAGGCGCCCCGGCGACCGCGGCGGCCCGGGCTCAGTAGGGTCGATGCCGTGGAGACCGAAAGTCTGTTCGACGGCCCCGCCGACGATCCGGCATCGGCGCGGTCCGGGCCGACGGCGCCGGTGGCCCGCGACGATGCCGACGAACGGGTCGATCCGTACGCGCCGCTGGCGGTGCGGATGCGGCCGCGGACGCTCGACGAGCTCGTCGGGCAGCGGCACCTGCTCGGGCCGGGGTCGCCGTTGCGGCGGCTGGTCGAGGGGGACGCTCCGCTCTCGGTGATCCTGTGGGGGCCGCCGGGGTCCGGGAAGACCACGATCGCCCACTTGGTGTCGCGCGCCACGAGCAGGCGTTTCGTCGCGCTGTCGGCCTTGTCGGCCGGGGTCAAGGACGTCCGGGCGGTCATCGAGCAGGCCCGGCTCGAGCGGCGCCGGGGCGTCTACACCGTGCTGTTCGTCGACGAGGTGCACCGGTTCTCGAAGACCCAGCAGGATTCGCTGCTGGCCGCGGTGGAAGACCGGACCGTGACGCTGGTCGCCGCGACGACCGAGAACCCGTCGTTCTCGGTCGTGTCCCCGCTGCTCTCGCGCTCGCTGCTGCTGACGCTCCAGCCCCTGGACGGCGAGGACATCCGCGCGCTGCTGCGCCGTGCGGTCGCCGACGACCGCGGTCTGCGCGGCCGGGTGGCCCTGTCGCCGGAGGCCGAGGAGCACCTGGTCCGCCTGGCGGCGGGGGATGCCCGGCGCTCCCTGACCGCGCTGGAAGCCGCCGCCGACGCGGCCCTCGCCGCGAAGACCCCCCCGAACGCGACGGCCGGGAACCCGTCCGCCGCCGAGGCCGGGGCGGGTCCTGCACTCGCCGCTGGAGGGGGCGGCTCAGCGTCGGCAGAAGAACGGACGGTGGAGATCGACCTGCAGACGGCTGAGGCCGCGGTCGACACGGCGGCGGTCCGGTACGACCGGGACGGGGACGCGCACTACGACGTGACCAGCGCGTTCATCAAAAGCATGCGCGGGTCCGACGTCGACGCGGCGCTGCACTGGCTGGCCCGCATGCTCACCGCGGGTGAGGACCCACGGTTCATCGCGCGCCGCCTCGTGATCTTCGCCAGCGAAGACGTCGGGATGGCCGATCCGACCGCGCTGCTGACCGCGGTCGCGGCGGCGCAGACGATCCAGCTCATCGGCCTGCCCGAAGGGCAGCTGACGCTGGCCCACGCGGTCGTGCACCTGGCCACGGCCCCGAAGTCCAATGCGGTGACCAGCGCGATCGGTGCCGCGCTCGGCGACATCGCCGCCGGTAAGGCCGGGGGAGTGCCGACCGCGCTCCGCGACGCGCACTACCCGGGGGCGAAGACGCTCGGCCACGGTGCCGGCTACCGGTACCCGCACGACGATCCGGCCGGCGTGGTCGCGCAACAGTACGCACCGGACGAGCTCGTCGGCCGCGACTACTACCGCCCGACCCGCCGCGGCGCCGAACGCGCGGTCGCCGAACGCCTCGACCGCATACGCGGGGTCATCCGGGGTAAGTGACTCGCCAGGCTGTCCCTGTGCCGGGCGTGATCGTCGCAGGCGGTAGGGTCGAGCCACTTCAGAGCCCACTCACCCAAGGAGACTCGCCGGTGTCTCTCGGCGGAATCGCGGCCATCATCGCCGCCGTTGCGTTCGTGCTTCTGGTCGGTGCGCTCGCCGTGCCGTTGATCAAGCTCGGCCGCACGGTCGACGCGGCCACCAAGGCCATCACCGACATCACCGAGCAGGCGGTGCCGATCCTGGCCAGCGCCCACGTGACGGTCGACGGTGTCAACCAGACGCTGGGCGGTGTCAACCTCCAGCTCGACAAGGTCGACACGCTCACCGATCACGTCTCCGCCGTGACCGGCAGCATCGCCCAGGTGACGACGCTGTTCGGCGCCACCGTGTCCGGTCCGCTGGTGAAGGCCGCGGCGTTCAGTTACGGCATCCGGTCCGCGGTCCGGGCCCGGCGGGCGACCGAGGTCGAGCGCGAGGTCCGGGACGAGCTCAAGAAGCGGCGGAAGGGCGCCTGATGCGACGCCTGTTCTGGATCGGCGTCGGTGCGGCGGTCGGTGTCCTGATCGTCCGGAAGATCTCCAAGACCGCGGAGGCGTACAGCCCGCGTGGCCTGGCCGACTCGGCCCGCGGCTCGGCCGTGGGGCTGCTCGACTCGGTCCGGGCGTTCGTCGAGGACGCGCGGGTCGCGATGGCCGAGCAGGAAGTCGCGCTGACGCGCGCGCTCGAGCAGCAGCAGGCCGGTAACTACGACGCCGACGATGCCCGCGGGGCCCACCGAGCGCCCTAAATATTGGGCAGCGCGGTCGTACGTCCACGCGAGATAGTGTCGTTTGACCCATTCGAACCGACGGATTACTGGCGATGAAGACCTCTGAGATCCGGCAACGCTTCCTCGATCACTTCGCGAACCGCGGTCACACCGTGGTCCCCAGCGCGGGGCTGATCGCCGACGACCCCAACCTGCTGTTCGTCAACGCGGGCATGGTGCCGTTCAAGCCGTACTTCCTCGGCCAGGTGACGCCGCCCTATCCGCGAGCGACGAGCGTCCAGAAATGCGTCCGGACCCTCGACATCGACGAGGTCGGCAAGACGACCCGGCACGGGTCGTTCTTCCAGATGAACGGCAACTTCTCGTTCGGCGACTACTTCAAGGACGGAGCGATCCGCTACGCCTGGGAGCTGGTCACCAACTCGATCGCGGACGGCGGCTACGGCTTCGACGAGTCGAAGCTCTGGGTCTCGGTGTACGAGGAGGACGACGAGGCCTACCGGCTCTGGAACCGTGAGGTCGGGGTGCCCGAGTCGCGGATCATCCGGCTCGGCAAGGGGCCGAACTTCTGGTCGATGGGCGTGCCCGGGCCGTGCGGCCCGTGCTCGGAGATCCTGATCGACCGCGGTCCCGAGTACGGCCCCGAGTACGTGAACACCCCGGGTGTGGAGCCGGACGGCGACCGCTACCTGGAGTTCTGGAACCTCGTTTTCATGCAGTACGAGCGGGGTCCGGGGTCGGGCAAGACCGACTACGAGATCCTCGGCGACCTGCCGGCGCAGAACATCGACACCGGCATGGGCATGGAGCGGGTCGCGTTCCTGCTGCAGGGCGTCGACAACTTCTACGAGGTCGACGAGGTCCGTCCGATCCTCGACCGGGCGGCGGCGCTGGCCGGCAAGCGGTACCCGGCGCACGAGCAGCATGACGGTCACCCCAACGCCGATGACGTCCGGCTGCGGGTGGTGGCCGACCACGTGCGCACCGCGCTGATGCTGATCGGCGACGGCGTGACGCCCGGCAACGAGGGCCGCGGCTACGTGCTGCGCCGGATCCTGCGCCGCGCGGTGCGCTCGATGCGTCTGCTCGGCTACGAGGACCCGTCGTTCCCGGAGCTCTTCCCGGTGGCGCGCGACGCGATGAGCGGGTCCTATCCGGAGGTGTCGTCGGACTACGCGCGGATCGCGGGTTACGCGTACGCCGAAGAAGACGCGTTCCGCGCGACGCTGCGGTCCGGAACGACCCATCTCGACACCGCGGTCGCGGCGACGAAGTCCTCCGGTGGCCAGCAGCTCTCCGGCGCGTCGGCGTTCCAGCTGCACGACACGTACGGCTTCCCGATCGACCTGACGCTGGAGATGGCGGCCGAGCAGGGCCTCACCGTCGACGAAGAGGGCTTCCGCAGGCTCATGTCCGAGCAGCGGCGACGGGCCAAGGCCGACGCGCAGGCCCGCAAGACCGGGCACGCCGACACGTCCGTGCTGCGCTCGGTGCTCGACCGGACCGGGCCGACGAACTTCACCGGTTATCTCGAGGTGGAGCGCGAGGCGCGGGTCGGCGGCATCATCGGGCGCGACGGCGCGATCCGGTCCGGGGCGGCCCAGGGCGAGGAGGTCGAGGTCGTGCTCGACTCGACCCCGTTCTACGCCGAGGGCGGTGGCCAGCAGCCCGACCAGGGCGTGATCGTGACTCCGGCCGGCCGGTTCGAGGTCTACGACGTCCAGCAGCCGCTGCCGGGGCTGATCGTGCACCGCGGCCAGGTCGTCGACGGCGAGATCAAGGTCGACGACCCGGTGCTGGCCACGATCGACGTCGACCGCCGCCGGGCGATCTCCCGCGCGCACACCGCGACCCACCTGATCCACACCGCGATCCGGAGCTCGCTCGGCCAGTCGGCGACCCAGGCCGGTTCGCTGAACGCGCCCGGGCGGCTGCGGTTCGACTTCAACACGCCCGGTGCGGTGCCGCAGTCGGTGCTCTCCGACGTCGAGGACGAGGTCAACGCGGTTCTGCTCGACGACCTCGAGGTGCGGGCGTTCATCACCTCGCAGGACGAGGCGCGGCGGATCGGCGCGATGGCGCTGTTCGGCGAGAAGTACGGCGACGAGGTCCGGGTCGTCGAGGTCGGCGAGTACGCCCGCGAGCTCTGCGGCGGCACCCACGCGGCGCGCTCCGGGCAGCTGGGCGTCGTCAAGCTGCTCTCGGAGGCGTCGATCGGGTCCGGCGTGCGCCGGGTCGAAGCGCTGGTCGGTCTGGACGCGTTCCGGTTCCTGGCCAAGGAACACCTGCTGGTGTCGAAGCTGGCCGAGCAGTTCAAGGCGAAGCCGGAGGAGCTGCCCGACCGGGTCTCGGCCGTGGTGGCCCAGCTCCGGGACGCCGAGCGGGAGCTGGAGAAGCTGCGGGCGGCCGCTGTTCTGAGCGGGGCCGGCGACATCGCGTCGCGGGCGACCGACGTCGGCGGGGTCGCCGTGGCCGCGATCGAGGCGCCGGAGGGCACCGCGGGCAACGACGTGCGGTCGCTGGCGCAGGAGATCCGGGGCCGGCTGTCGGCCGATCGGCCCGGCGTGGTCGCCGTCGCGGCCCGGGCCAACGGCAAAGCGTCGCTGGTCGTCGCCGTGAACCAGGCTGCGCGCGGCCGCGGCATCTCGGCGTCGGCGCTGGTGAAGGGCGCATTGTCCGGACGTGGTGGCGGCAGCGACGACCTCGCGCAGGGAGGTGGCGTGGCGGCTGACGCGGCGCCCTCGGTGCTGGCGTCGATCTCCGACCTGGTTGCCGGCGCTGTCTGAGATTCCGGTCCCGGTCTGCCGAGCAGACCGGGACCGGCCTCTGTATACGGCACAATCCTTCGCATGGCCCTGCTTCCTTCCTCTGGGCTTCCGTCCGCTGGCTTTCCGGCCTCTGGGCTTCCGTTCTCTGGGCTTCCGTCCGTGAAGCGGGGGGTTCGCCTGGGCGTGGACGTCGGATCCGTACGGGTCGGCGTCGCCGCCAGCGACCCCTCGGGGTTCCTGGCGTCCCCGGTGGAGACCGTGCGACGTGACGTACGTCACGAGACCGATCTGGACCGTCTCGTGGCGCTCGTCCTCGAGTACGAGGCGATTCTCGTCGTGGTCGGTTTGCCCCGTTCGCTCTCGGGAGCGGAGGGTCCGGCGGCGGTTGCCGTGCGCGCGTACGCTGCCCTATTGGCCGAACGGCTAGGTGTTCTCCCTCACCCGGTGCCGGTCGAGTTGTCCGATGAACGGCTGACGACCGTCATCGCGGGACGTACTCTTTCCCAGAGGGGCGTACGCGGGAAGAAACACCGCGCTGTGGTGGACCAGGCCGCCGCGGTGCTGATCCTTCAGGCCTGGTTGGACGCGGAACGGAGAGCGGATCACCCGTGAACGACCTCGATCTCGTGCCGTTCACGGAGGAGTCCGGCGGCGACGGCAACCCCGGCCCCGGCACTCCCGGTAAGCATCGGCGCAAAAAGGGCGATCGCAGCAGCGGTAGAACATTAGTTGCTTTGCTCGTCGTGGTGGCGGTGCTCGGTGGCCTCGCGTTCGGGGGCTGGTACGGCGTCACGAAGGTCAAGGACTTCTTCACCGCGGACGACTACGACGGTCCGGGCAGCGGGTCGGTCGTCGTGCAGATCGACGACAACCAGACCGTCACGGACATCGCGAACACGCTGTTCAAAGACGACGTCGTGGCCAGCGCGAAGGCGTTCGTGAACGCGGCCGCCGACAACCCGGACTCGACGCGGGGCCTGCAGCCGGGTAGCTACAAGCTCAAGAAGCAGATGAAGGCGTCGGACGCGCTCGACATGCTGCTCGACCGGGCGAACCGGGTCGACGGGCCGTCGGTGATCATTCCCGAGGGCCTCACGGTCAAGGAGATCTTGCCGAGGCTGGCCGAGAAATCCGGCATTCCGCTCGCCGAGTTCCAGAAGGCCGCCAAGGACCCGGCGGCGCTCGGTGTGCCCGAGTGGGGCGGCCCGAGCCCCGACAGGCGCGTGCTCGAGGGCTTCCTCTACCCGTCGAAGTACGAGCTCAACGACCAGACCACCGCCGAGGGCCTGCTCAAGCAGATGGTCGCGCTGTCGGTGCAGGCGGCGACGAAGGACGACCTCTCGGCGAAGGCGCAGGAACTGGGCGTCAGCGAGTGGGATCTGATGATCATCGCGTCGCTGATCGAGCAGGAGGGCATCGAGGCCGACTTCGGGAAGATCTCCCGGGTCATCTACAACCGGCTGAACTCGACCGGTGCGCTGTCGTACCTGCAGTTCGACTCGACGACCCAGTACTGGCTGATCCAGACCGGCAAGGGCCGGAAGGCGATCGTCACCGACGCCGAGTTGAAGAACCCGGACAACAACTACAGCACCGACGTCGACCGGCATCAGGGCCTGCCGCCGACGCCGATCGGCAACCCGGGCGACGCGTCGCTGAAGGCGGCGGCGAACCCGACGCCGGGCCCGTGGACGTACTTCGTGGTCGTGACGAAGGACCGGCACTCGGCCTTCACCGACGACTACAACGTGCACCAGGACAACATCCTCAAGTGCAAGCGGGTCGGCTTCTGCTGAGCCCCTGTGGACGGCTCCGGCGCCGGTGGCGCCGGAGCGCCTAGGGTGATCGCCGTGTCTTCGTTCTCCGTTCATTCCGTGGCGGACGCCCGGCAGGCCGGCACCGTACGTCGGGCCGCCGTGCTCGGGTCACCGATCGCGCATTCGCTCTCGCCGGTGTTGCACTCGGCCGCGTACGCCTCGCTGGGGTTGGCGGGGTGGTCCTACACCCGGGTCGAGTGCGCCGAAGACGGGCTGGCCGGGTTCGTCGAGGGGCTCGGGCCGGAGTGGGCCGGGTTGTCGCTGACGATGCCGCTCAAGCGGGTGGCGCTCTCGGTGGCCACCGAGGTGAGCACCGAGGCGGCGGCGATCGGGGCCGCGAACACGCTGGTACTGACGCCGGGTGGGCGGCGGGCCGAGAACACCGACGCGCCGGGCATGGCCGACGCGCTGCGCGAGGCCGGGCTGGTGTCGGCGTCCGCGCCGCTGATCCTCGGCGCGGGAGGCACGGCCCAGGCCGCGCTGGCGGCATTGGCCCCGGCAAGCCTCGCGGCGCCGGGGACGGCGCCGGGGACGGCGGTGACGGTGCTGGTGCGGGCTCCCCGGCGGGTGGGGGAGTTGCGCACGACCGCGGAGCGGCTGGGCCTGACGCTCGACGTGCGCCCGCTGGACGACGCTCCGGCGCTCCTGGCCGACGCCGACCTGGTGATCTCGACGCTGCCCAAAGGTGCGGCCGATCCGCTGGCGCACGCGGTGCTGCGTCCGTCCGCGGTGGTGTTCGACGTGGTGTACGACCCGTGGCCGACCGCGCTGGCGACCGCGGCCGCGGCGGCCGGCTGCCGGGTGGTCTCCGGGCTCGATCTGCTACTGCACCAGGCCGGGCACCAGGTGCGGCTGATGACCGGCAGGCAGGCCCCGATCGAGGCCATGCGGGCGGCCCTGGCACTGGCGCGCTGAGGCTCCGGTGAGCTGGGTCGCGGCGCTCGTGGTCGCGGCGGCGGCGCTGGGGGCGGCGCGGTGGCTCGCCGAGACCGTCGAGCGGGTCGCGGCGGAGGCGTCGTTCCGGGTCGGCGGCGCTGCGGTGGCTCGTCCGGCGGCGGGGGCGGTGGGGGTCGGGGTGGCCGCGGCCGGGCTCGGCGGGGTGGTGGCGTGGGCCGGGTACGGGTGGGCGCTGCCCGCGCTGGTGTTCACGGCCGGGGTCGGATTCGTGCTGGCCCCGGTGGACGTGCGGGCGCACCGGTTGCCCGACGTGATCGTGCTGCCCAGTTACCCGGCGCTGGCGGTGCTGCTGGCGTTGGGCGGGGTCTCGTCGTGGGTCCGGGCGATCGAGGGTGGTGCGGTCGCGTTCGGGGTGCTCTATCTGCTGGCCGTGGTGGCTCCGGCGGGCTTCGGGTTCGGTGACGTCAAGCTGACCGGGCTGCTGGGCGGTGCGCTGGCCTGGTTCGGATGGCAGCCGATGTTCACCGGACTGGTCTACGGATTCGTGTACGGCGGCCTGTGCGCGGCGGTTCTGCTCGCGACGCGCAGGTTGTCGCGCACCGACCGCCTGGCCTTCGGCCCTTTCCTGCTGGCCGGTGCCCTGACCGCGTTGTGCGCGGCCCGCTGAGGACGACGCCGGCAGGCGAGCGGCATGCCCAGGGTCGCGGCGTCGGCCCGCTCGACCGCCGGCGCCGTCCTCAGCGGGCTCCAGATCAGCGCGCGTGCCTGCGGCGACTCCGGGCTTTCCGGCCGTGAAAGACTGCACGTATGTTGCGCTGGATGACTGCTGGCGAGTCTCACGGGCCCGCCCTCGTCGCGATGTTGGAGGGGCTTCCCGCCGGTATCGCGGTGACCACGACCGAGATCTCCGACCAGCTCGCCCGTCGCCGCCTGGGCTACGGCCGCGGCGCCCGGATGAAGTTCGAGCAAGACGAGGTCGAGATCCTCGGCGGCGTCCGCCACGGCCGGACGCTCGGCAGCCCGGTCGCGATCCGGGTCGGCAACACCGAGTGGCCCAAGTGGGAAGAAGTGATGTCGGCCGACCCGGTGGACGAGGAGATCCTCGCCAGCCTGGCCCGCAACGCCCCGCTGACCCGCCCGCGTCCCGGCCACGCCGACCTCGCCGGCATGCAGAAGTACGGCTTCAACGACGCCCGCCCGATCCTCGAGCGCGCCAGCGCCCGGGAGACCGCGGCCCGCGTCGCACTCGGCACCGTCGCCCAGTCCCTGCTCCGCCAGGCACTCGGCGTCGAGATCGTCTCGCACGTGGTGGAATTGGGATCGGTGGCCGTCAAGGACGGCGTCGACCTGCCGACCCCCGACGATCGCGAGCGCATCGACGCCGACCCGCTGCGCTGCGCCGACGCCGACGCGTCGGCCCGGATGGTCGCCGAGGTGGACGCGGCCAAGGCCGATGCCGACACGCTCGGCGGCATCGTCGAGGTGCTCGCCTACGGCCTGCCCCCGGGCCTCGGCAGCCACGTCCAGTGGGACCGCAAGCTCGACTCCCGGCTGGCCGCCGCGCTGGTGAGCATCCAGGCGTTCAAGGGCGTCGAGATCGGTGACGCGTTCACCCAGGCTCGCTCGCGCGGCTCGGCCGCCCACGACGAGATCGTCAACACACCGGACGGCGTGCGCCGGCTGACCGGCCACGCCGGCGGCATCGAGGGTGGCATGACGACCGGCGAGGTGCTGCGCATCCGCGGCGCGATGAAGCCGATCGCGACGATCTCCCGCGCGCTGCAGACCGTCGACGTGACCACCGGCGAGGCCGCCAAGGCGATCGCCCAGCGCAGCGACGTGTGCGCGGTGCCGGCCGCGGCGATCGTGGCCGAGGCGATGGTCGCGCTGACGCTCGCCGATGCCGCGACGGAGAAGTTCGGCGGCGACTCGGTGGACGAGATCCGCCGCAACCTGGCCGGTTACCGGGCCGCGCTGGTGATCGAGTGAGCCGGCCGGTCGCGGTACTCGTCGGGCCGCCCGGCGCGGGCAAGACGACGCTCGGCGTGCTGCTGGCCGTGCACCTCGGCGTCGCGTTCCGCGACGTCGACCACGACATCGAGGCGAGCGTGGGCAAGCCGATCAGCGACATCTTCGTCGACGACGGCGAAGCGGCGTTCCGTTCGCTGGAGGTCGCCGCGGTAGCCGAAGCGTTGCGGACCCACGACGGGGTGCTGGCGCTGGGCGGCGGCGCCGTCCTCGCGGAGGCCACCCGGGAAGCACTGAAATCCCACCGGGTCGTGTTCCTCGACGTCGGTCTGAGCGACGCGGCCGAGCGGGTCGGGCTCAATGCCGCCCGCCCGCTGCTGGCGCTCAATCCCCGGGCCACGCTGCGGACGCTGCTGGCCGAGCGCGCGCCGATCTACGCCGGGGTCGCCACGATCACCGTCCCCACCGACGGCCGCACCCCCGAGGAGATCCTCGCCGACGTCGTCCAGCAACTGGACGAGGTGCCGGCATGAGCACCCCACCCGTCCCGGCTCCGGCGGGGGTCACTCGCGTCACGGTGACCGGTGAGTCGTCGTACGACGTGCTCATCGGACGCGGCCTGCTCGGCGAGCTGCCGCCGCTGCTCGGGGGCGCTCAGCGGGTCGCGGTCATCCACCCGGGTACCCTGCGCACCACGGGCGAGGCCGTCCGCGACGACCTGCGCGCACAGGGCTTCGAGGCGCACTCGCTCGAGATCCCGGACGCCGAAGACGGCAAGACGCTCGAGGTCGCCGGCTTCTGCTGGGACGTCCTGGGCCAGGCCGGCTTCACCCGCACCGACGCGATCGTCGGGCTCGGCGGCGGCGCGGTCACCGACCTCGCCGGGTTCGTCGCGGCCTGCTGGTTGCGCGGGGTCCGTGTGGTGCAGGTCCCGACGACGCTGCTGGGCATGGTCGACGCCGCGGTCGGGGGCAAGACCGGCATCAACACCGCGGCCGGCAAGAACCTGGTCGGGGCGTTCCACCCGCCGGCCGGGGTTCTCGTCGACCTGGCCACGCTGGAGACGCTCCCGAAGCACGAACTGGTCGCCGGGATGGCCGAGATCGTCAAGGCGGGCTTCATCGCCGACCCGCGGATCCTGGAACTGATCGAGGCCGGCCCGGCGGCGGCGACCGACCCGGCGTCGGAGGTGCTCAGGGAGCTGGTCGAGCGGTCGATCACCGTCAAGGCGAACGTCGTTTCGGCCGACCTGCGCGAATCCGGGCTGCGCGAGACGCTGAACTACGGGCACACGCTGGGCCACGCGATCGAGAAGAACGAGCGGTACCGGTGGCGGCACGGTGCGGCGGTGAGCGTCGGGCTGGTGTTCGCGGCCGAGCTCGGGCGGCTCGCCGGGCGTCTCGACGACGCCACGGCCGACCGGCACCGGGACGTGCTGGACCTGCTCGGGCTGCCGCTGACGTATTCGGCCGCGGCCTGGCCGCAATTGCTCGACTCGATGCGCGTCGACAAGAAATCGCGCGGGAACCGGCTGCGGTTCATCGTGCTCGACGGGCTCGCGAAGCCGACCGTGCTGGAAGATCCCGATCCCGGGCTGCTGGTCGCGGCCTACTCGGCCGTCGGTACCGAGAGCGCACCGGCCCGCGCGGTGCAGCTGTGACCCGCGTGTACGTGCTGAACGGGCCGAACATCGGACGGCTCGGTACCCGGGAGCCGGAGATCTACGGCTCGGACTCCTACGCCGACCTCGAAACGTCGTGCCGGGCGACCGGCGAGGAACTCGGCCTCGACGTGGTCGTGCGCCAGACCGACGCCGAGCACGAGATGCTCGGGTGGCTGCACGCGGCCGCGGACGAGCGCGCCCCGGTCGTGCTGAACCCGGGCGCGTGGACGCACTACAACATCGCGGTCCGCGACGCCTGCGCGATGTTGCGGGCGCCGCTCATCGAGGTGCACATCTCGAACGTCCACACCCGCGAAGAGTTCCGCCACCACTCGGTCGTCAGCGCCGTCGCCACCGGGGTCATCATCGGCCTCGGCCTCGGCGGCTACCGCCTCGCCCTGCACCACCTGACGACGCTCTGACCGGTTGATTCCGCCCCGGCCGGCTGGGGCGGAATCGGGTAACCGCAGCGGCTACAGACGGGCCTGCAGGGTGACGGCGAGCAACGCGGTGGCGGTGAAGTCGATCGCCGGCTCGACGCTCGAGTAGGCCTGGGGCTGGTCGACGAACCGGGCATCGGTGCGGTCGTAGCGGCTCACGTCGACCCCGGTGCACTTGGTCGCGCTCGTCGACGGTGTCAGCGACGTGAACGCCTGGGCCGCGTTCGGCCCGTTCACGACCGCCCCGGTGGCGATCTTCCCCTTCCCGTTCAGCGACCCGGACAGGTTCGCGATCTGGTGGTGGATGCACTTCGGATACGTGCTCCCGACGCCCACCACCAGCGACAACCCCCATCCGTTCGTCCCCAGCGCCACGTTGCGCTGCGCGGTGCCGAACGCGTCGTACGAGTCGTCGCCGGCCGCCCGGTGATAAATCGCCGCGACCGCGCTCCAGCCGAACGTCTTCGACGTGAAGTCGGCCTGGGTCAGCGGCGACGCGGCCCCGATCGGGCTCGAATCCGCCACCGTCACGCCGGCGTCCAGACGCGCCTTCAGGTCCGCGACCAGCGCGGCCTTGTCGACCTCGAGCCCGGACGCCCCCGTCTCGTCCAGCAGCCCCGACAACTCGCCGTCCGCCAGCGGCCCGACGTCGTAGAGGTTCAGCGGCTGCCGGTTACCGGTGCCGACCGCGAGCTTCGCCCAGTGCGCGGCCTGGCTCATCCACGCGGTCGACCGGGTGTCACCGAGCACCCACCCGGCCCGCGCGAGCTCGGTCGCGCCGAGTGCCATGTCGTCGCTCCACGAGCTCTCCGCGTAGTAGCCGCGGGGGTACGTCGTCATCAACGTCCCGTAGTCGTCGGTGTTCGCGAGGTCGAGGATCGTCGCGGCGGCGTTCAAGTGGGCCCGGGCCCGGGTCGGCTGGTCACCGGCCTCGACCTGGGCCGCCAGCGCGAACGCGGCCGCGACCCGGCCGGCGACGTTCGGGCTGATCGCACCGCCCGGGGTGTTCGCCCGGAACACCGGCCGGTCGCGCAGGAACCGCTTGGAGTCGCCGGTCGCGCTGTCGTCGGCCTCCGGCAGCCGCCAGGTGTCGTGGTCGCCGACCAGGTTGTCGACCCCGCCGCTGCCCAGGCCGACCTGTAGATAGAGCGTCTGCGTCGTTTCGTCCCACATCTTGTCGAGCCAGCCGACGCCGTGCGCGGCCTCGTCGGCGAGGCCGTCGATCGCCTTGCCGTTGCCGATGCTGGCGTCGCCGCCGCGCTGCGCGAGCAGCATCAACGTGACCGCGTACGCGGTCGTGTGGGTGAACTTGAGGTAGTCGCCGGCGTCGAACCAGCCGCCGGTCACGTCGAGCGACGCGGGACCGTCCCCGGACTCGGTCAGCCCGGCCGCGAGGTCGTCGCCGTCGGAGAAGTCCGGTGCGTCGTAGACGGTCGCGTGCGCGTCGTTGAGGTGCGACGGTTTCCGCGGGATCGGCTCGGACACCAGGTCGGACCCGTCGCGCTGCAGGCCGAAGAACTTGACCGTGTCGGCCGCGACCTCGCCGAACAGCTCCTTGCTCGCGCCCACCAGGAACACCGGGGAGACGGCGGTCGCACCGCCGGTCACCCGGATGCGGTAGGCGCCCGCGGTTCGTAAAGCGGAGATGTCGATCGGATAGCTGGCCGGATAGCGGTCGCTCCAGGGCCCGCGATCCGCGCCGACCGAGCCCTTCAGCGCGATCGACCCGTCCTGCCGCTCGACGGCGAACGAGGCCCCGTCGGCCTTGCGCGGAGCGAGCAGCACGGCGACCTTGGTTTCACCGTTCCCGTAGCCGACCTGGTCGATCCGGACGACGGCGTCGGTCGGGCCCACGGGGGTCCACGTACCCGAAGGGGCGTCCCGCTCGGAATCGTCGTCCGGGTTCCCACCGCCGGTGCAGCCGGCGAGCAGCGCCAGCGCGGTCAGCGTCGCGACGGCCGTGGAGAGAAGCCGGGGGAAGGCCGCAGGGCGGCGGTAGCGCACGAGAACCCTCTC
Source organism: Cryptosporangium sp. NPDC051539 (assembly GCF_044454545.1). Classification (NCBI taxonomy): domain Bacteria; kingdom Bacillati; phylum Actinomycetota; class Actinomycetes; order Cryptosporangiales; family Cryptosporangiaceae; genus Cryptosporangium; species Cryptosporangium sp. NPDC051539. Next base: position 869,294 of record NZ_JBITDV010000002.1, read on the forward strand.
TGTCGTGGAGCCGGAGTCCGCCGTCCACGGTCGGGCGGACACGAAGCATCGGGCCGGCTAGCCCTACGGGTAGTATCGGGTGACCTGCCAAGCGGGTGGTGTCCCACCGCCCAGCCTCTCAGGAGATCCCTACGACTTGCGCACCGGCCTCACGTGCACCACGCGGCTGAGACCGGCCGACCAGGAGACGAAGAGCTTCCGCATGGCCACCACGAACGACCTGAAAAACGGCATCACGCTGAACCTGGACGGTCAGCTCTGGAACGTCGTCGAGTTCCAGCACGTCAAGCCCGGCAAGGGCGGCGCGTTCGTGCGGACGACGCTGAAGAACGTCCTGACCGGCAAGGTCGTCGACAAGACGTTCAACGCCGGCGTGAAGGTCGAGACCGCCAACGTCGACAAGCGGGCGATGTCGTACCTGTACAAGGACGCCGGCGACTTCGTGTTCATGGACTCGGAGACCTACGACCAGATCACGGTCCCGGCCGGCACGGTGGGCGGCAACGCCGACTACCTGCTGGAGAACGCCGAGGTCACGATCGCGCTGCACGACTCGACGCCGCTCTACGTCGAGCTGCCGGCCTCGGTCGAGCTCGTCGTCCAGCACACCGACCCGGGCCTGCAGGGCGACCGGTCGACCGGCGGCACCAAGCCGGCCGAGCTCGAGACCGGCGCGACGATCCAGGTCCCGCTGTTCATCAACACCGGCGACAAGCTGAAGGTCGACACCCGCGACGGCAGGTACATCGGCCGGGTCACGGGGTGACCAGTCCTCGACCGAACCCGCGCCGCGACAACGACCCCGATCGGCGTTCGGCGCGTCGCAAGGCGCGGAAGCGCGCACTCGACATCCTGTTCGAGGCCGACCTCCGCGGTACCGAACCCCTCGCGACCGCTCGCGACCGGCTCGCGCAGTCCGACCCGCCGGTTCCGGACTACGCGATCACGCTGGTCGAGGGTGTGACCGACAAGCGGGCCCGGCTCGACGAGCTCATCTCGACGTACGCCGAGGGCTGGACCCTCGACCGGATGCCTGCCGTCGACCGCAATCTGTTGCGCCTGGGCGTCTACGAACTGCTGTTCCGTGACGACATTCCCGACGCGGTAGCGATCGACGAGGCGGTCGACCTCGCCCGGGAGCTCTCGACGGACGAGTCCCCGCGGTTCGTCAACGGCCTGCTGGGCCGTCTGCAGCTGGTCAAGGCCGAGCTCTAGATTTATTACGCCTGCAGTGTGCGCGCCGGTTGCTCCCGCGACCGGCGCGCAGTCGTTCCCGGCCGGGTCGGCCCGCTCCGCCGCAGGCGGTTGCGCACCCACCCTCCGGTGGCGGGGGGTATGCAGGGTCGCCGCCCTGCTGCGGGGGAGGCGGCCCAGTGCGGGCGCGGTCGTGCCCCCGCGCACGCGGCGCGGATGCCGGTGGCGGGGCCGGTGACGGCGACGGAGCCGGTGGCGGTGGCGGCACCTGGGCTGGTGGCGGCACCTGGGCTGGTGGCGGGGCGGGTGGCGGTGGCAGGGCCGGTGGCGGGGCCGGGGCCGGGGGCGGTCCGGCCCGATGGTCCGCGTACTCGGGACTGACGAGGTTGCCGACGACTTTCCGGTCCTACGACCGGCGTCTTCACAACGAAAAGTCGCCGCACGCCAGCGTCGGAGTGGGCGGGAGCCCGGCCGGGTTCCGCGTGCCGGTCGCGCGCCGGAACGAAGCCCCCGCGCCGACGGCGCCGGGACGACGAAGCCGCCGCGCCGAGGCGCCGGGACGACGAAGCCCCCCGCGCCGACGGCGCGGGGGGCTTCGTCGATGTTCCAGCCGACACCCCCGGCTGGAACCAGGGGTGTTACGGGCGAATCGGAGTAGCGACGAGCACGTTCCACTCGGTGAGCTTCTCGATCAGCCCGGCCGGGGAGAGGTCGTACACGATCGCGAGAGTGCGCAGGTCATCGGCGCGGATGGACAGCACCCGGCCGTTGTAGTCGCCGCGCTGCTGCTGGATGCTGCGGGCGAACCGCTGCACCGCACCCAGGTCTTCACCGGGCAGCTGCTCGAGGCGCTCGAGGTCGATGACGACCTTGCTGGCGCCCTCGTGACGGCCGGGACCGTCACCGGGGAGGAGCTCCGCGATCGGGACCCGGTAGAACTCGGCGAGCTCGTTCAGGCGGGCGACGGTGACAGCCCGGTCGCCGCGCTCGTACGAACCGACGACGACCGCCTTCCAGCGACCGCCGGACTTCTCCTCCACCCCCTGTAGCGAGAGGCCCTGCTGCTGCCGGATGGCTCGCAGCCGGGCACCGAGGGCCTTGGCGTAATCGGACATTAGTTCTCCGAGGGGTATTGCGCATGCCCGGGGAAAGCATGCGGGCGGACGGGCAGCGACACCCGAGCCACGTCTCCGCGCCCGGTCGCTACGCAGAGTGACCGTAGGGCCAGCGGGGCAATCCGGTCAAGAGGAATGACGAAACCGTAGCCGCCCGGCGTTGTGACGTTGAACGCCTCGGTCGATTCCACGCGGTAAGCACCTATGCCCGTTGTCGCTGCAGGGTGTGACGGTCACAGTTCATCATCCTGTCGTCACATGGTTCACATCGGTACCGGAAGTCGGGCCCTGCTCGGTACGAAACGGCACAGTTTTTCGCGCCCGCACAATGCGCCAAGCGCGGTGACAGCCGTTGTGACCTGCGTCGCCCGTGACTGCCGGGACCTGCGCAACGAACGGTCGCGGACGGTCAAGTCGCTGATAACGTTGCCAACGCAATGCCAATCCTTTAACGACCCGTCCGGTGAGGCGGGGAAGGAGGTGGCCGGCGGTGACGCCTGCCCTGGAACGACTGGAAGAGCCCCCCGACCGCGAGATTCTCGACGAGGCGGCGGTCGGGCGCACGATCGACCGGATCGCGCACCAGATCCTCGAGAAGACCGACGGCGGCACCGGCACGGTGCTGATGGGCATCCCCACCCGCGGTGCCCCGCTCGCCCGGCGGCTGGCCGGCCGCATCGAGACGTTCACCGGCGTGACCCTCCCGGTCGGCGCCCTGGACGTCACGCTCTACCGCGACGACCTGCGCCTGCGGGGCCCGCGCGCGCTGGAACGCACCGATCTGCCCAGCGAGGGCATCGACGGGGGCCGGGTGATCCTGGTGGACGACGTCCTGTTCTCCGGGCGCACGATCCGCGCCGCGCTCGACGCCCTCTCCGATCTCGGCCGCCCGCGTAGCGTCCAACTGGCGGTTCTCGTCGACCGGGGCCACCGGGAACTACCGATCCGGGCCGATTACGTCGGCAAGAACCTGCCGACCTCGCGCAGCGAGAACGTGCGGGTCCACCTGCAGGAGACCGACGGACGCGACGCGGTGGTGATCGCCGGATGATCACCCACCTGCTCTCCGCCGGCGACCTGGACGCCGAGACCGCGACCCTCATCCTCGACACCGCGACCGAACTGGCCGCCGCGAGCGGGCGGAGCGTCCGGAAGTTTCCGACGCTGCGCGGACGCACGGTCGTGAACCTCTTCTACGAGGACTCGACCCGCACCCGGATCTCGTTCGAGGCCGCGGCCAAGCGACTGTCCGCCGACGTCATCAATTTCTCGGCCAAGGGGTCGAGCGTCAGCAAGGGCGAATCGCTCAAGGACACCGCGCTGACACTGCAGGCGATGGGCGCGGACGCCGTGGTGATCCGTCACCAGGCCAGCGGTGCGCCGCACACGCTGGCCAAATGGGTCGACGGGGCGGTCGTGAACGCCGGCGACGGCACTCACGAGCACCCGACTCAAGCCCTGCTCGACGCCTACACGATGCGCAGCCGCCTCGGGCGCCTCGACGGCCTGCGGGTCGGGATCGTCGGCGACGTGCTGCACAGCCGGGTCGCCCGGTCGAACGTGCTGCTGCTGGCGACGCTCGGCGCCGAGGTCACGCTGGTCGCGCCGCCGACACTGGTGCCGGTCGGGGTCGGCTCCTGGCCGGCCGACGTCTCCTACGACCTGGACGCCGTGCTGCCGAAGCTCGACGTCGTGATGGCGCTGCGGGTGCAGCGGGAGCGGATGAACACGTCGTACTTCCCGACCGAGCGCGAGTACGCCCGCCGCTACGGCCTGGACGCCCGCCGGGTGGCCGCGCTGCCCGAGCACGCGATCGTGATGCACCCGGGGCCGATGAACCGGGGCATGGAGATCACGCCCGAGGTCGCGGATTCACCCCGCAGCACGATCGTCGAACAGGTCACCAACGGCGTGAACGTCCGGATGGCCGTCCTCTACCTGCTCCTCGGAGGGGCCTCATGAGCAGTTACCTGATCCGCGGCGCGACGTTCCCCGACGGGACCGTCAAGGACCTGGCGGTCGACAACGGCCTGATCGCCGAGAACGCCGACGACGCCGAGGTCATCGACGCTTCCGGCCTCCACGTCCTCCCGGGCCTCGTCGACCTGCACACCCACCTGCGCCAGCCCGGCCGGGAGGACGCCGAGACGATCGAGACCGGCAGCCGCGCGGCCGCGCTCGGTGGCTACACCGCGGTCTGCGCGATGGCGAACACCGACCCGGTCGCCGACGCGGCCGGCATCGTCGAGCAGGTCTGGCGGCTCGGCCGCGAGGTCGGGCTGGTCGACGTCCAGCCGATCGGCGCCGTCACGCTGGGCCTCAAGGGCGAGCGGCTGGCCGAGCTCGGCGCGATGGCCGACTCGGCCGCCCGGGTCCGGGTGTTCTCCGACGACGGTCACTGCGTGCACGACGCCGCGGTGATGCGCCGGGCGCTGGAGTACGTCAAGGCGTTCGACGGGGTCATCGCGCAGCACGCCGAGGACCCGAAGCTCACGGTCGGCGCGCAGATGAACGAGGGCGAGCAGTCGGCGCAGCTCGGGCTGACCGGCTGGCCCGCGGTCGCCGAGGAGGCGATCATCGCCCGCGACGCGCTGCTGGCCGCTCACGTCGGCTCGCGGCTGCACGTCTGCCACGTCTCGACCGCGGGCTCGGTCGAGGTGCTGCGCTGGGCCAAGGGCCGCGGGATCCGGGTGACCGCCGAGGTCACCCCGCACCACCTGCTGCTCACCGACGAACTGGCCGCGACCTACGACCCGGTCTACAAGGTCAACCCGCCGCTGCGGACGTCGGAGGACGTCACCGCGCTGCGCGAGGCCCTGGCCGACGGGACGATCGACGCGGTCGCCACCGACCACGCCCCGCACGCCCGCGAGGACAAGGAGTGCGAGTGGGCGGCGGCCCGGCCCGGCATGCTGGGCCTGGAGACCGCGCTCCCGATCGTGATCAAGACGATGGTGCGGACCGGCCTGCTCGACTGGGCCGGGGTCGCCGACCGGATGAGCCACACGCCGGCCCGGATCGCGGGTCTGACCGGCGCCGGCGGGGCGGGCGGGGCCGGTGCCCACGGACGTCCGCTCGCCGTCGGTGAGCCGGCCAACCTCGTGCTCGTCGACCCCGCCGCCGAGAAGACCGTCGTCCCGAGTGAGCTGGCCAGCATCAGCCGCAACACCCCGTACGCGGGTCTCACGCTGCCGGGCGCGATCACGGCCACGTTCCTGCGCGGGCGGGCCACCGTCCTCGACCGGAAGGCCCAGGCATGATCGCTGCCGCCTACCAGCGCGGGCCCGACCACTGGACCGCCCGGATCCTGGTCACCGCGGCCGTGCTGGTCGTGTTCGCGCTGATCGTGCTGGCCGCCCGTCGGGCCTGGAAACGCCGGGTCGCGGCCCATGCCGGCCTGCTGCCGCTGCCGCTGCCGAGCGGCACGGTCACCGACGGCGTGCCGGAAAGCAACGGCCTCTACGTCGGCACCACGCAGGCCGGTCAGTGGCAGGCCCGCGTCTACGCGGGTGACCTCGCCAACCGGGCCGCCGCCACCCTGCACACCGGCCCCGAAGGCGTGCTGATCGAACGCGACGGAGCGGAACCGATTTTCCTTCCGGCCGCAGCCATCACCGGAGCAAGGCTGGACGCCGGCCTCGCGAACAAGGTCGTCGGCGGTGCCGGGCTGCTGGTGATCACCTGGGACCAGCACGGCTACGGACTCGACACCGGATTCCGAGCCGACCACCGCATCGACAACGCGACCCATCTGCGCGCGATCGAGAACGTCATCCTGGAGAAGACCGCATGAGTACGAAACCCCCTGCTCTCCTCGTGCTGGAAGACGGCCGCACGTTCCGCGGCGAGGCCTTCGGCGCGACCGGCGAGACGTTCGGCGAGGCCGTGTTCACCACCGGCATGACCGGTTACCAGGAGACGCTCACCGACCCGTCCTACCACCGGCAGATCGTCACGATGACCGCGCCGCACGTCGGCAACACCGGCGTGAACCTCGAGGACGACGAGTCGGCGAAGATCTGGGTCGCCGGGTACGTCGTCCGTGACCCGGCCCGGATCTCGTCCAACTGGCGCGCGACCGGCTCGCTGGACGACCGGCTCCGGGCCGAGGGCATCGTCGGGATCGCCGGCGTCGACACCCGGGCGCTCACCCGTCACCTGCGCGAGCGCGGTGCGATGCGGGCGGCGGTGTCCAGCGACGGTTCGAGCCCCGAGGAGGTGCTCGCACGCGTCCTGAGCAGCCCGGCCATGGCCGGCGCCGACCTGGTCGGCGACGTCACCACGGCCGAGCCGTACGTGATCGACGCGGAGGGGCCGGCCCGCTTCACGGTCGCCGCGATCGACCTCGGCATCAAGCGCAACACCCCGCGCCGGATGGCCGCCCGCGGCATCGAGGTGCACGTCCTGCCCGCGACCACGACGCCCGGCGACCTGCTGGCGCTCGGGCCCGACGGGGTGTTCTTCTCGAACGGCCCCGGCGACCCGGCCACCGCGGACGGGCCGGTGGCGCTGGCCCAGGCCGCGCTGGGCGCCCGGATACCTACCTTCGGCATCTGTTTCGGCAACCAGGTGCTGGGCCGCGCCCTCGGCTTCGGCACCTACAAGCTCGTCTACGGGCACCGGGGCATCAACCAGCCGGTGCTGGACAAGAAGACCGGCAAGGTCGAGATCACCGCCCACAACCACGGCTTCGCCGTCGACGCCCCTCGGGACGGTGCCGGGGAGACGCCGTTCGGCCGGGCCGAGGTCAGCCACGTCTGCCTCAACGACGACGTGGTGGAGGGCCTGAACTGCCTCGACACCCCGGCGTTCAGCGTCCAGTACCACCCCGAGGCCGCTGCCGGTCCGCACGACGCGGACTACCTGTTCGACCGGTTCGTGAACCTGATGGAGGGCAACGCCTGATGCCGAAACGCGACGACATCCGGCACGTGCTGGTCATCGGCTCCGGGCCGATCCTGATCGGCCAGGCCGCCGAGTTCGACTACTCCGGCACCCAGGCCTGCCGCGTCCTGCGCGAGGAGGGCCTGCGGGTCAGCCTCGTCAACTCCAACCCGGCGACGATCATGACCGACCCGGAGTTCGCCGACTCGACCTACATCGAGCCGATCACCCCGGAGTACGTCGAGCAGATCATCGCGCGGGAGCGTCCGGACGCCCTGCTGGCGACCCTGGGCGGGCAGACCGCGCTGAACACCGCGGTCGCGCTGCACGAGCGTGGCGTCCTCGACAAGTACAACGTCGAGCTGATCGGCGCCGACATCGACGCGATCCAGCGCGGCGAGGACCGGCAGCGGTTCAAGGACATCTGCGCCTCGGTCGGCGCCGAGACCCCCCGCTCCGCGGTCTGCCACTCGATGGAGGAGGTCCGCGCGACCGTCGCCGACCTGGGCCTCCCAGTGGTGATCCGTCCGTCGTTCACGATGGGCGGCCTCGGCTCCGGCATGGCCCACACCGACGCCGACCTGGAGCGGATCGCCAAGACCGGCCTCGACGCCAGCCCCACCACCGAGGTCCTGATCGAGGAGAGCGTCCTCGGCTGGAAGGAGTACGAACTCGAGCTCATGCGCGACCGCAACGACAACGTCGTGGTCGTCTGCTCGATCGAGAACGTGGACGCGATGGGCGTGCACACCGGCGACTCGGTGACGGTCGCCCCGGCGATGACGCTCACCGACCGCGAGTACCAGCGGCTGCGTGACGTCGGCATCGACGTGCTGCGCGCGGTCGGCGTCGACACCGGCGGTTGCAACATCCAGTTCGCGATCAACCCGGAGAACGGCCGGCTGGTCGTCATCGAGATGAACCCGCGGGTCTCGCGCTCGTCGGCGCTGGCGTCGAAGGCGACCGGCTTCCCGATCGCGAAGATCGCCGCGAAGCTGGCCGTCGGCTACACGCTGGACGAGATCCGCAACGACATCACCGAGAAGACGCCGGCCAGCTTCGAGCCGAGCCTGGACTACGTCGTCGTCAAGGTGCCGCGGTTCGCGTTCGAGAAGTTCCCCGGCGCCGACCCGGAGCTCACCACGACGATGAAGTCGGTCGGCGAGGCGATGGCGCTGGGCCGGTCGTTCCCGGAGGCGCTGAACAAGGCGCTGCGGTCGGCCGAGACCGAGGCGGCGGGTTTCTGGACGGCGGCGGACCCCGGCAACGACCCGATCGAGGCGCTGAAGACGCCCCACGACGGGCGGCTCTACGACGCCGAGCGAGCGCTCCGCCTCGGGCACTCGGTCGCCGAGGTCTCGACGGCGAGCGGCTACGACCCCTGGTTCGTCGACCAGATCGCGTCGCTGGTCGAGTTGCGGGCCGAGATCGTCGACGCCGCCGTGCTCGACGCGGCGCTGCTGGGCAAGGCCAAGCGCGCCGGCCTCTCCGACCGGCAGGTCGCCGCTCTGCGTCCGGAGTTCGCCGGTGAGGACGGTGTCCGGACGCTGCGCCAGCGGCTGGGCGTGCGGCCGGTCTACAAGACCGTCGACACCTGCGCGGCCGAGTTCGCCGCGTCGACCCCGTACCACTACAGCGCCTACGAGACCGATCCCGAGGCCGAGACCGAGGTCCTCCCGAGCACGGGGGCCAAGGTGATGATCCTGGGCTCCGGCCCGAACCGGATCGGCCAGGGCATCGAGTTCGACTACTCGTGCGTGCACGCCGCGATGTCCCTGCGCGACGCCGGCTACGAGACCGTGATGGTCAACTGCAACCCGGAGACGGTCTCGACCGACTACGACACGTCCGACCGGCTCTACTTCGAGCCGCTGACGTTCGAGGACGTCCTCGAGGTCTGGCACGCCGAGGACTCCTCGGGCAAAGCGGCCGGTGGGCCCGGCGTCGTCGGGGTGATCGTCCAGCTCGGCGGGCAGACGCCGCTCGGCCTGGCCCGGCGGCTGGCCGCGGCCGGGGTCCCGGTCGTCGGCACGCCGCCGGAGAGCATTCACCTGGCCGAGGAGCGCGGTGCGTTCGGCCGGGTGCTGGATTCCGCGGGCCTTCCGGCGCCCAAGCACGGCCTGGCGACGTCCTACGCCGAGGCCAAGAAGATCGCCGAGGCGATCGGCTACCCGGTGCTCGTGCGTCCGTCCTACGTGCTCGGCGGCCGCGGCATGGAGATCGTCTACGACGACGCCACGCTGGAGTCCTACATCGCCCGGGCCACGCAGGTCAGTCCGGAGCATCCGGTCCTGGTGGACCGGTTCCTCGACGACGCGATCGAGATCGACGTGGACGCGCTGGCCGACGGCACCGGCGACGTCTACCTCGGTGGCGTGATGGAGCACATCGAGGAGGCCGGGATCCACTCCGGCGACTCGGCCTGTGCGCTCCCGCCGATCACGCTCGGATCGTCCGACATCGAGAACGTGCGCCGGTCGACGGCGGCCATCGCGGCCGGAGTGGGCGTGAAAGGCCTCCTGAACGTCCAGTACGCGCTGAAGGACGACACGCTCTACGTGCTCGAGGCCAACCCCCGGGCGTCGCGGACCGTGCCGTTCGTCTCGAAGGCCACCGCGGTTCCGCTGGCCAAGGCCGCGGCCCGGATCATGCTCGGGGCCACGATCGCTTCGCTGCGCGAAGAAGGTCTGTTGCCGGCCCTGGGCGACGGCGGGTCGCTCGCGCTGGAGCAGACGCCGATCGCGGTCAAGGAGGCCGTGCTGCCGTTCAAGCGGTTCCGCACGACCGCTGGCGCCGGGGTCGACAGCCTGCTCGGGCCGGAGATGAAATCCACCGGTGAGGTCATGGGCATCGACACCGCGTTCGGCGCGGCGTTCGCGAAGAGCCAGGCCGGTGCGTACGGGTCGCTGCCCGCGTCGGGACGGGTGTTCGTGTCGGTCGCGAACAAGGACAAGCGCTCGATCGTCTTCCCGGTCAAACGCCTGGTCGACCTGGGCTTCGAGGTGATCGCGACGCACGGCACCGCCGAGGTGCTCATGCGCCACGGCATCCCGGCCCGCGTCGTGCGCAAGCACTTCGAGCCGGCCGGCGGCGAGGACGATCACGACGTGGTCACGTTGATCAGGGCCGGAGAGGTTCAACTGGTCGTCAACACGCCCTACGGGAACTCCGGCCCGCGCGTCGACGGCTACGAGATCCGGTCGGCCGCGGTGGCGGCCGACGTCCCGTGCATCACGACCGTCCAGGCGGCGGCCGCGGCGGTGCTCGGCATCGAGGCGCAGCTGCGCGGAGAGCTGTTCGTGCGTCCGCTGCAGGAGCTGCACCGGGCGCTGCGTTCATGAGCGTCTACGGGTTCCTGCGCGATCGGACGCTCTTCCGGCTGGGCGGCGGCGACGCCGAGACCGCGCACGAGCGGACGCTGGCCGCGCTGACCCGGTTCGGCAACGTCCCGGCGGCGGTGGCCGGCGGGCGTCGCTGGGCCCTGGGCGACGCCCCGGGCCTGGCCCGGACGCTGTTCGGCGTGCCGTTCCCGGGCCCGGTCGGGCTGGCCGCGGGCATGGACAAGAACGGGGTCGCGCTGCCGGCCTGGGCCGGGCTCGGCTTCGGGTTCGTCGAGGTGGGCACCGTGACCGCGTACGCCCAGCCGGGCAATCCGCGGCCCCGGCTGTTCCGGCTGCCCGCCGACGAGGCGATCGTCAACCGGATGGGGTTCAACAACCGGGGCGCGGCCGCGCTGGCCGCCCGCCTGGCCGACCTGTCGGCCGGAGGGAAGCCCCCGCTGCCGGTCCCGGTCGGGGTGAGCCTGGGCAAGTCGAAGGTCACGCCGCTGGACGCCGCGGTCGAGGACTACCTGACGTCGCTCCGGCTGGTGCACCGCTACGCCGACTACGTCGCGGTGAACGTGAGCTCGCCGAACACGCCGGGCCTGCGGGCTCTGCAGGACCGGGCCGCGCTCGACTCCCTGGTGGCCGCGCTGGCCGCGGAGGCTTCGTCACTCGCCGGCACCCCGGGACCCCGCCGCCCCGCCGGGAGGCCGGTCCCGCTCGTCGTCAAGATCGCGCCGGATCTGACCGACGGCGCGGTCGGCGAGGTGCTCGAGGTCTGCGCGGCGCACGGCGTCGCCGGCGTGATCGTGTCCAACACGACGCTCGGCCGCGAGGGCGTCGCGACCGCGGAAGCCGGTGGGCTGTCCGGCGCGCCGCTGACCCGCCGCGCCCGGGATCTCGTCGGATTCGTCGTCCACGAAACGTCGGGACGCCTGCCGGTGATCGGCGTCGGCGGGATCCTGACGCCCGCCGACGCGACCGCGATGTTCGACCGCGGCGCCGCGGTGATCCAGCTCTACACCGGGCTCGTCTACCGGGGTCCGGGACTGGTCAGGTCGATCAACAAATCCGTCACTCAGCGTGGCGTCGGACGCTCGGCCCCCGGCGAGGCCGTTTCCGGCCCTCTGAGAGGCCCGCAGAGCGCCTCGGAGGGGTCGGCGGAGGGTCTCGGCACCAAAGCCGGGTCTGCGGGGCTCAGCGGCGGCGTTGCGGGGAAGGCGTCAAGTGAGCGTTAACACATCCCAGGTCGAGACCGGCGGCGACCACTTCGGGGCCCGGCTGGCGAAGGCCGTCGCCGAGCGCGGTCCACTCTGCGTAGGCATCGACCCGCACCCCGGACTGCTCGACGCCTGGGGCCTGACCAGGGACGCCGCCGGGGTGGAACGGTTCGCCCGCACGGTCGTCGACGCGCTCGCCGACCGGGTCGCGGTGCTCAAGCCGCAATCGGCCTTCTTCGAGCGGTACGGGGCTCGTGGTGTCGCGGTGCTCGAGCGGGTGATTGCCGACGCCCGCTCGGCCGGTGCCTTGGTGCTCAACGACGTCAAGCGGGGCGACATCGGCAGCACGATGGACGCCTACGCCGCCGCGTACCTGGACCCGTCGTCGCCGTTGTGCGGCGACGCGATGACCGCGAGCCCGTACCTGGGCTTCGGCTCGCTGGCGCCGCTGCTGGCCACCGCGGCCGCGCACGGCAACGGCGTCTTCGTGCTCGGCCTGACGTCCAACCCCGAAGGACCCCAGGTGCAGCACGCGGTCGCCGCCGACGGACGGACCGTCGCGCAGACCGTACTGGACGCGGTCGCGGACGCGAACGCGGGTTACGCCCCCTACGGACCGGTCGGGGTCGTGGTAGGCGCGACCGTGGGGGAGACCGGGCACGACCTGAGCCGGGTCGGCGGACCGTTCCTCGCGCCGGGCCTGGGGGCCCAGGGAGCGACCGCGGACGACCTCCGCGCGGTCTTCGGGGACGCCCGCCGGGCGGTGCTTCCGTCGGTCTCCCGGGAGGTGCTGCGGGCGGGCCCGGACGAGGCGTCGTTGCGCTCGGTGGCGGCCCGGGCGGCGGACGATTTCCGGGCTGTGCTTGCCTAGAAGAGGGCCGGGTTCGGTGCCCAAAACTGGCGCAGGTGTTGCCTACGCCACGATGGGTACTCTCCGACCTGCATGAACCCCTCGCGGCGAACCCTCGTTGCTGTCAGTGTGGAGTGTGTCATCGATCACTGTGACGTTCCGGTGCGGCCCGGCAAATTCGGGCATAGGTCTGCAAATCGCAGCTTTCTGCGGTTTCATGCCACGATTGGGCGGGAGCCAACACCGGGCCGCATTGCTTCCTGTCGCACTTCCTCGCTAGGTTCACGCGCTGGAATCGTCCGCTTCCCCAACGAACACCCGAGGTGACCTGTGGCTCTTCCGTCGTTGAGCCCCGAGCAGCGTGCCGCTGCTCTGCAGAAGGCTGCCGAGGCGCGCAAGCAGCGTGCCGCGGTCAAGGACAAGCTCAAGCACGGTGGCCTGTCCCTGTCCGAGGTCCTCGACTCGGCCGTAGAGGACGACGTCATCGGCAAGATGAAGGTCTCGGCTGTGCTCGAGGCGCTCCCCGGCATCGGCAAGGTCCGTGCCGTCCAGATCATGGAGAAGTTCAAGATCGCCGAGAGTCGGCGGGTGCGTGGCCTGGGTGACAACCAGAAGCGCGCGCTGCTCCAGGAGTTCGGCTCCACCTCCGGTGGACGCTGAATTTCCCGGCCTCCCGTCCCGCGCCGCTGATGCGGCGCGGCTGACGGTGCTCTCCGGTCCCTCCGGAGTAGGCAAGGGCAGCGTCGTGGCCGAGATCCGGCGTCACCACCCCTCGGTGTGGCTGTCGGTGTCGGTGACGACGCGCCCACCCCGGCCCGGCGAAGAGCACGGCAAGCAGTACTACTTCGTCAGCCGGGACGAGTACGACCAGATGGTGGCCGCCGGCGATCTCCTGGAACATGCGGAGTTCGCCGGCAACGGCTACGGCACCCCTCGGCGCGCCGTCGAGGAGCGCCTGGCCTCGGGGCTCCCCGCGCTGCTCGAGATCGAACTGCAGGGCGCCCGGCAGGTGCGGGAGGCGATGCCTTCCGCGCAATTCGTCTTCTTGGCGCCTCCGTCCTGGGACGAGCTGGTGCGCCGGCTCGTCGGGCGGGGCACCGAAGACGAGACCACGATCCGGCGCCGTCTGGATGCCGCCGTGGTCGAGCTCGCCGCGGAAAAAGAGTTCGACGTCACGATCGTCAACGTCAATGTCAGCCAGGCTGCCATCGAGTTGGTAGAGTTGCTGACCGTGCCTGTCCGCTGAGGGACGGTCGGGTGCTGAGGTGGGATTCTTCCCACGAGAAATCACAAATCTCCCGAATCCTTTTTGAGGCTGATCCGTTTTGTCCGGAACCGTCGCTGCTCCTGAGGGCATCACCAACCCGCCGATCGACGAGCTGCTCGAGAAGACCTCTTCCAAGTACGCGCTCGTGATCTACGCGGCCAAGCGCGCCCGCCAGATCAACGCGTACTACTCCCAGCTCGGCGAAGGCCTGCTGGAGTACGTGGGCCCGCTGGTGGAGACCAGCCCCCAGGAGAAGCCGCTGTCGATCGCGCTCCGCGAAATCAACACCGACATGCTCAGCCACGAGCAGACGATCGAAACCGATCCCATGGCAAAACATCACGGCTGATCCGCAGGCGGGCTCCGAGCCGGAGCGCGCGCCTGGCGGCGCTTCAACTGTTCGAGCATTTCGCGGACGATCGGCGGCTGCTGATCGTCCGCTTTGCTGTCGTGGGGGCATCAGGGTGGTCGACCGACCGCGCGTGGTTAAGTTCCTGGCGTGACCGAAGTCGTGCTGGGCGTGGCGGGCGGAATCGCCGCCTACAAGGCGTGCGAATTGCTCCGGCGGCTCAAGGAGTCGGGCCTGAACGTCACCGTGGTACCCACCGAGAGCGCGCTCGAGTTCGTCGGGGCACCCACCTGGGCGGCGCTCTCCGGGCGGCCGGTCGCCACCGACGTGTGGTCGAACGTGCACGAGGTGCCGCACGTCGCGCTGGGCCGCCGCGCCGACCTCGTCGTCGTGGCTCCGGCCACCGCCGACCTGCTGGCCCGCGCCGCCCACGGGCTCGCCGACGACCTGCTGACGAACACGCTGCTCACCGCCCGGTGCCCGATCCTGTTCGCGCCCGCGATGCACACCGAGATGTGGGACCACCCGGCCACGCGGGCGAACGTCGCGACGCTCCGGTCGCGCGGAATCGTCGTCCTCGAGCCGGCCGTGGGGCGGCTCACCGGCGCCGACACCGGCAAGGGCCGCCTGCCCGAGCCGGCCGAGATCGCCGACGTGGCCTTCTCGCTGATGAGGCGGGGGAGCGCAGCCCCCGACCTCACGGGCGTCCGGGTGGTCGTCTCGGCCGGTGGTACCCGGGAGTTCCTCGACCCGGTCCGTTACCTCGGCAACCGCTCGTCCGGACGGCAGGGCTACGCGCTGGCCAGAACCGCCGCCGCTCGCGGTGCCGAGGTCACGCTCGTCGCCGCGAACACCGCGTTGCCCGATCCCGCCGGCGTGGACGTCGTCCGCGTCGTCAGTACCGAGGATCTGAGGGAAGCGGTCTTCGCGGCGGCCACCGGCGCGGACGTGGTGGTGATGGCCGCCGCACCGGCGGACTTCCGGCCGGCCGACTACGTCGGCACCAAGATCAAGAAGACCGACGACACCAGCGCACCGACCGTCACCCTGGTGCAGAACCCCGACGTCCTGGCCGGACTCGTCCGGCGCCGGACCGGCCCCGGGCCGGTGATCGTGGGTTTCGCGGCCGAGACCGGCGACGCCACCGGATCGGTGCTCGACCACGGCCGGGCCAAGCTGGCCCGCAAGGGTTGCGATCTACTGGTCGTGAACGACGTCTCGGACGGGAAGGCGTTCGAGTCGGCGGAGAACGCGGCCGTGATCCTCGCCGCGGACGGAACCGACACCGAGTTCCCTCACGGTCCGAAGGAGGCGCTGGCGGACACCATCTGGGATCTCGTGGTGCCGCGGCTCACGCGCTGAGCAGCAGTGTTTCGATACCTCGACAACATGGCGTGAAGTCCACCGTACTTTCCGGGGCGTCCCCAGCGGATCGGTAGACTCGCGCCGATATACACCCTCAACCCTGGGAGCACCGTGGCCCGCCGTTTGTTCACCTCCGAAAGCGTGACCGAGGGTCACCCCGACAAGATCGCGGACGCGATCAGCGACGGCATCCTCGACGCGCTGCTGGCCCAGGACCCGCGTAGCCGGGTCGCGGTGGAGACGCTGATCACCACCGGCCAGGTCCACGTCGCCGGTGAGGTGACCACCGACGCGTACGCCGACATCCCCAGCATCGTCCGCGAGACGATCCTCGGCATCGGCTACGACTCGTCCAAGAAGGGTTTCGACGGGGCGTCCTGCGGGGTCAGCGTCTCGATCGGGTCGCAGTCCCCCGACATCGCCCAGGGCGTCGACGAGGCCTACGAGGCCCGGGTCGAGTCCGAGGAGGACGCGCTCGACCGCCAGGGTGCCGGTGACCAGGGCCTGATGTTCGGGTACGCGAACAACGACACCCCCGAGCTGCTGCCGCTGCCGATCGCGCTCGCGCACCGGCTGGCCCGGCGCCTCGCGCAGGTCCGCAAGGACGGGCTGATCCCGTACCTGCGCCCCGACGGCAAGACCCAGGTCACGATCGAGTACGACGGCCCGAAGGCGGTCCGCCTCGACACCGTCGTCGTCTCGTCGCAGCACGCCTCCGACATCTCGCTCGAGACGCTGCTCTCGCCCGACATCGCCGAGTACGTCGTCGCCCCGGAGCTGGCCGAACTGGGCCTGGAGACCGAGGGCTACCGCCTGCTCGTCAACCCGACCGGCCGCTTCGAGATCGGTGGCCCGATGGGCGACGCCGGCCTCACCGGCCGCAAGATCATCGTCGACACCTACGGCGGTTTCGCCCGCCACGGTGGTGGAGCGTTCTCCGGTAAGGACCCGTCCAAGGTCGACCGGTCCGCCGCCTACGCGATGCGCTGGGTCGCGAAGAACATCGTCGCGGCCGGGCTCGCCGACCGGGCCGAGGTGCAGGTCGCGTACGCGATCGGCAAGGCGCACCCGGTGGGCCTGTTCCTCGAGACGTTCGGCACCGAGACCGTCGACCCCGACCGGATCACGAAGGCCGTCAACGAGGTCTTCGACCTCCGTCCGGCCGCGATCATCCGCGACCTCGACCTGCTGCGCCCGATCTACCGCCAGACCTCGGCCTACGGCCACTTCGGTCGCGAGCTGCCCGACTTCACCTGGGAGAAGACCGATCGCGCGGCCGCATTGAAGGACGCTGCCGGCGCCTGAGGGTTCGGCGCCCTGTCAGGGGGTGCTGATAGACCAGAGGGATGACGTTGCCGGACAGGGAGCCCGCCGAGCCACCCGGCTCCGCGGGCTTCCCGCGTCCCGCGCCGGCCGCGCTCCCGCTCGACCTCGGCCCGGGTGGTGCTGCGGGGCCCTCGGCCGGGAAACCGTCCTCGCGCGCGTCGTCCCGCGCCAAGCCACCCCGCCTCCCGGAGGCGGCGCTCCCGCTCGACCTCGGCCCGCCCAGCCCCGGCCCCGGCCCCGGCGTCCGCACACCGTCCCGTGCGCAGGCGGCGCCGTCGGCGTCCGCGCCGACCGCTCCGGCGGAGGCGATCGCTTCCGCGCCGCTGCCGGACGCCGACCCGTCGGCGGGGCCGGCCGTTGCTTCGGCGGACGCCAATGCTTCGGCGGACGCCAATGCTTCGGCGGACGCCAATGCTTCGGCGGACGCCAAGCCCGCCGCGAAAAAGAAGCGCGCGGCGAAGCCGAAGGGGGCCCGGGAGCCCGCGGCCGAGTTGCCGGTCGCCCGGGTGTGCGTCGACCTGCCGCTCCCTCACCTCGACCGGCCGTTCGACTATCTGGTGCCGTCCGATCTCGCCGACACCGCGGTCGTCGGCGGCCGGGTCCGGGTGCGGTTCGCCGGCCAGCTGGTCGACGGCTTCGTGCTCGACCGGGTCGAGACCAGCGACCACACCGGCCGCCTGGCATACCTGGAACGCGCGCTCTCGGCCGAGCCGGTCCTCAGCCCGGAGATCGCGCGGCTCGCCCGCGCGGTGGCCGACCGCTCCGCCGGAACGCTCGCCGACGTGCTGCGTCTGGCGATCCCGCCGCGGCACGCGCGGGCCGAATCCGGTGCCCGCCGCGGTGGTGGCGTCCTTCCGGTCGACGCCGAGGGCCGCTCCCGTCCGCAGACCGACGGTTTCGGCCGGTACCGCGCCGGCCCGGGGTACCTGCGGGCGCTCGCCGACGGCGGGTCACCCCGGGCGGTGCTCGCGGCGCTGCCGGGCGAAGACTGGCCCCGTCGCCTCGCCGAAGCCGTGGCCGCGACGCTGGCCTCCGGGCGCGGTGCGGTCACCGTCGTGCCCGACGCACGCGATCTCGAACGGCTCGACACCGCGCTGGCCGACGTCCTCGGCCCCGGCCGGCACACGACGCTGGCCGCGTCGCTCGGGCCGGAGGAGCGCTACCGGCGCTGGCTGGCCGTGCGCCGGGGCGAGGTCCTGGCGGTGGCCGGCACCCGGGCGACGGCGTTCGCGCCGGTGCACGACCTGGGCCTCGCGGTGATCTGGGACGACGGCGACGACCTGCACGCCGAGCCGCGCGCTCCGTACTGCCACGCGCGTGAAGTCCTGCTGGTGCGGTCGCAACTCGCGGGCGCCGGTCTCCTGGTCGGCGGGTTCGCCCGCACCGCCGAGGCCCAGCTCCTGCTCGAAACCGGCTGGGCCAAGCCCCTCGAAGCCGACCGGGAGGTCGTCCGCGCGGCCGCGCCCCGGGTGGTGCCGGTGGGCGACGACCGCGATCTGGCCGCTGATCCCTCGGCGTCGGCGGCCCGGCTGCCGACGGTGGCCTGGCGGGCCGCCCGCGAGGCGCTGGCCGCCGAGTCCCCGGTGCTGGTCCAGGTGCCGCGGCGCGGATACGTCCCGTCGGTGGCCTGTGGCCGCTGCCGGCAGCCGGCCCGGTGCACGGTGTGCGCGGGCCCGCTGGAGCTGCGCGGCCGCCACGACGGCCCGGGTGCCGGCCGCGGCGACGGGGAAGTGCCGGCGTGCCGCTGGTGCGGGCACCTCGCGGGTGGCTGGACGTGCCCGGAGTGCGGGAACCGGGGGCTGCGCGCCTCGGTACTCGGGGCCAGGCGCACGGCCGAGGAACTGGGCCGGGCGTTCCCCGGCATCACCGTCCGCACGTCCGGGCGCGACGGTGTGCTCACGACGGTCGGGCCGGGGCCCGCGCTGGTGATCGCGACGCCCGGCGCCGAGCCGGTAGCCGAGGGTGGCTACGGCGCGCTGCTGCTGCTCGACACCTGGGCGATGCTCACCCGGGCCGACCTACGCGCCTCGGAGGAGGCGCTGCGCCGCTGGTCGAACGCGGTGGCGCTGGTGCGGCCCGCGCGGGCGGGCGGGCGGGTGGTGATCACCGCCGACGGCGCGATCCCCACCGTCCAGGCGCTGCTGCGGTGGGATCCGGGCTGGCACGCCGGCCGTGAGCTCGCCGACCGGGCCGAGCTGGGGTTCCCGCCGGTGACCCGCATCGCGAGCGTCACCGGGACGCCCGACGCGGTGGCCGACCTGCTGCGGCTGGCCGACCTGCCCGACGAGGCGGAGATCCTCGGCCCGGTGCCGGTCGAGTCCCGCACCGGCGCGGGCGACGAGGAACTCGAGCGGGCGCTGGTGCGGTGCCCCCGCTCGCTGGGCGGCGCGCTGGCCGCGGCCCTGCGCGCCGCCGCGTCGGTCCGCAGCGCCCACAAGGCCCCGAACCCCGTCCGGATCGAAGTGGACCCACTCGAGCTCCTCTGACGAACCGGCGCCCGACGCGGCCGAGCCCGAGAACCGCGGGCCCCTCGAGGACGACGAGCTCATCCGACGGCTGGCGGACCGGGCGTGCCGGCGGCAGCCGTAGACTTGAGTGCCGGCGCACGTTTGTGCGCCGAGTCCGTCGTGCCCGCGTCGTATCAAGGGGTAGTGAGCTTGTCTGTCCGTCCCATCCGGCTCTTCGGTGATCCGGTCCTGCGCACCCCCGCCGACGAGGTCGTCGACTTCGACCGGCAGCTGCGTCGGCTGGTGAAAGACCTCACCGACTCGATGCTGGAAGAGCGCGGCGCCGGCCTGGCCGCTCCGCAACTCGGCGTCTCGCAGCGGGTCTTCACGTTCAACATCGACGACGTGCTGGGGCACCTGGTGAACCCGGTGCTGGAGTTCCCCGACGAGGAGGAGCAGGAGGGTCCGGAAGGCTGCTTGTCCGTCCCCGGTCTGTACTTCGACACCAAGCGCCGGCTCAACACCGTCGCCAAAGGTTTCGATCAGCACGGAGAGCCGATCCAGATCGTCGGCACCAGCCTGATGGCCCGCTGCCTGCAGCACGAGACCGACCACCTCGACGGCGTCCTGTTCGTCGACCGGCTCGACCCGGCGACGAAGAAAGCGGCGATGAAAGCGATCCGGCAGGCCGAGTGGGCGAACCAGCCCGCGCCGGCCGTGAAGGTCAGCCCGCACCCGCTGTTCGGGAAGGCACGATGAAGCTCGTTTTCGCCGGAACACCGGCCGTGGCCGTGCCGCCGCTGGAACGGCTGCTGCGCTCGGAGCACGAGGTCGTCGCGGTCGTGACCCGTCCGGACGCCCCGGCCGGTCGCGGGCGGACGCTGCAGCGCTCGCCGGTCGGCGAGGTCGCGGACGCGCACGGCATCGAGGTCTTGACGCCGGTCAAGGCCGGTGACCCGGAGTTCCTGGGACGCCTGTCGCTGCTGTCGCCCGACCTCGTGCCGGTCGTCGCGTACGGCAACCTGGTGCCGCCGTCGGCGCTGCTCGTGCCCACGTTCGGATGGATCAACCTGCACTTCTCGCTGCTGCCGGCCTGGCGCGGCGCGGCGCCGGTCCAGCACGCGATCCTGCACGGTGACGAGCTCACCGGAGCCGCGGTGTTCCAGCTGGAGAAGGGGCTGGATACCGGACCCGTATTCGGGCAGCTGACCGAGGTGATCCGGCCCGACGACACGGCCGGCGCACTGCTGGAGCGCCTGTCGGCGGCCGGGGCCGAGCTCCTGGCGCAGGTCGTGGACGGCATCGCCGCCGGCGCGCTGGCGCCGGTCGAGCAGCCCGACCACGGCGTCTCGTTGGCGCCGAAGCTCACGACGGAGGATGCTCACCTCGACTGGGCGGTTCCGGCGTTCGCGGTCGACCGGCGGGTGCGGGCGTGCACACCGGCGCCGGGGGCCTGGACGACGTTCCGCGGCACGCGGATCAAGATCGGTCCGGTCCGGTCCGCGCCGGACGAGTCCCGGCTGGAGCCGGGAGCGCTCGTGGTGGAGCGGAAGCGCGTGCTGGTCGGCACCGCGACCGATCCGGTGGTGCTGGGCGAGGTGGTGGCGCCGGGCAAGAAGCCGATGCCCGCCACCGACTGGGCGCGCGGCGCGCGGCCCGAGGCGGGCGACCGGTTCGAGTGACGATTTTCTTCAACGCAAAGGTGCACCAGTGACCGAGCCGAATGGCCGCCCCGACGACCGCCCCACCGGGCGCGACTCCGCCGACGGCCGCGGCCGCCCCACGGGCCACAGCAACTCCGCCGGGGACGACCGCCCCGACCGCGGTGACCGTCCCTCGTCCGGTGACCGAGGCCGCGGCCCGCGTCCCGACCGCGGTTCCCGGCCCTCCGGCGGCGGCCGCTTCGACCGCGGTGGTGATCGTCCCGACCGGGGTGGTGACCGGGGCGACCGGGGTGGTGACCGGGGCGACCGGGGTGGTGACCGGGGCTCTCGTTCGGATCGGGGCGACCGGCCGTTCAACGGGGGGCGGCCGGATCGCGGCGGTAGTGGCAGTGATCGTGGCGGCAGTGATCGCGGTGGCAGTGATCGCGGTGGCAGTGATCGTGGCGGTGCGCGATCGGACCGGCCCTTGGGGGGTGGCCGTTCCGGCGGCGATCGTGGCTCCCGTCCGGATGGTGGCGACCGTCCGTTCGGTGGTGGCGACCGCTCGTTCGGGGGTGGCCGTCCTGATCGGGGCGGTGACCGCCCCGATCGTGGTTCCCGTCCGGATCGTGGCGACCGTCCGCGCGGGCCGCGGGCTGACCGTGGCGATCGGCCCTTCGCAGGCGGCCGAAACTCGGGCAGCGACCGCTCGAGCGACGCCCGCCCCGGCCGCGGGGGCGGCTCGTTCGGGACCGGCCGCTCCGACCGCGGCGGCGACCGCCCGAGCGGCGACCGCCCCTACGGCCGTGACCGGTCCGGGCCGGGAGACCGTGGAGCCGGCCCTCGTCCGGACCGCGGCGACCGTTCCTTCGGCAGCGGCCGTTCCGATCGTGGCGACCGTCCTGATCGCGGCGACCGTTCGTTCGGTGGTGGCCGTCCGGATCGTGGCGACCGTCCGGATCGTGGTGACCGTTCGTTCGGTGGTAGCCGTCCGGATCGTGGCGACCGTCCGTTCGGTGGTGGCCGTCCCGACCGCGGTGGCGGCGACCGGCCCGACCGCGGTCCACGCCCCGACCGGGGCGGCAGCGACCGTCCGGACCGTGGTGACCGTTCGTTCGGCGGCGGACGCCCGGACCGCGGTGCCGGCGGCCGTCCTGACCGCGGCGACCGTTCCCGCGGCCCGCGCGAGGACCGTGGTGACCGGGGACGTCCGGGCGACGACCGGACCAAGCGCGCCTGGGGCTCGTACCAGAAGGCCGACCCCGACCCGGCACGACGGGCCGCGTTCGACGCGCTCGTCGCGGTGGCCTCGCGCGACGCGTACGCGAACCTCACGCTCCCTCCGCTGCTCGTCGAGCGGGGTCTGACCGGTCGCGACGCGGCTTTCGTCACCGAACTGACCTACGGCACCCTGCGCCACCGGGGCACCCTCGACGCGATCCTGGCCGGGGGCAGCAGCCGCCCGATGGAGGAGGTCGATCTGCGGGTGCTCCAGGCGCTCCGGCTCGGCGCGTACCAGCTCCTGTTCACGCGGGTGCCGGATCACGCCGCTGTCGCCGGCACGGTCGAGGTCGCCCGGGTGGCACTCACCGACGGACCGGCGCGGTTCGTCAACGCGGTGCTCCGCCGGGTCTCCGAGCGAACGCTCGACGAGTGGCTCACCGAGGTCACGCCCGACCTCGCGACCGATCCGGTCGCGCATCTCGCGGTGCGGTACAGCCACCCGGAGTGGGTGGTCCGCGCCTTCGCCGACGCGCTCGGCGAGAGCGTCGAGCAGCTCGCGCTGGGCGACAGCGAGACCGCGAGAGCGCTGGCCGCCGACAACGAGCGCCCGACGGTCGACCTGGCCGCCCGCCCCGGGCGGATCAGCCCTGACGACCTGGCCGCCGAAGTCCGGTCCGACCTGGGCCGAACCCCCCGCCGCGCCCGGCCCGACACCGCCCCCGCCGCCCTCCCCGCCGCTCCCGGCCCGGTCCCGGCCGACGGCTCCGCCTCGCCGGCCGATGCCTCCGTCCCGGCGCCCGTGGCGGACGGTTCCGCTGCAGATCCTGCGAGCGGCTCCGCCGAAGCGCCCGCCGACAGCTCCGCTGCGCCCCTGGCGAGCGACTCCGCGGTCGCTTCCGCGGACGGCACTCCGGGCGGCTATGCGGTAGCTACCGCGGGCGGGCCGGTGAACGCTTCCGCGAGCGACCCCGCTGAGGGGCCTGCCGTGTCCTCTGCCGGGGAGCCCGCTGCGGATCCTGCCGAGCACCCGGCCGAGGCCGCTGCCGCTGCCGACGAGCCCGCCGCACGCGACGCGACGCTCGAACAAGGCGCCCCGCCTTCCGCGACGCCCCCCGCATCCGACCCCGTGCCCGCTGCATCTGATGCCGTGCCCGCTGCTGCGCCGGCAGCATCTGATGCTGTGCCCGCTGCCGCGCCGGCCGTGCCCGCCGCATCCGCTGCCGCGCCGGCGGCCTCCGACGGCGTTGCCGCGCCGGCAGCCTCCGACGCCGCTGCCGCGTCCGACGCGTCCGCTCCGTCCGACGAGCCGTCCGGCGCGTCCGTTCCGGCCCCCGCCGGCGGGCCCCCGGCCGCGACGCACGGCGGTGCGGCCCCCGCCGTCAGCGGTGCGGCCCCCGCCGTCAGCGGTGCGTTCCCCGCCGCCGGCGGGGCGGCCCCGACCGCCGACGACGGGGAGAACGACCTGCTGGGCCGCTGGTCGCCGGTGGCCGTCAAGCTCCCCGAAGGCGCCCCCGGCGACGTCAAAGCCATCGCCGACGGCCGCGCCCACGTCCAGGACGAAGGCAGCCAGCTCTGCGCCTGGACCCTCGCCACCGCCCCGCTCACCGGCACCGACGAGCGCTGGCTCGACCTCTGCGCCGGACCCGGCGGCAAGGCCGGCCTCCTCGGGAGCATCGCCGCGCAGCGCGGCGCCCACCTCACCGCGGTCGAGATCACCGAACACCGGGCCAAGCTGGTCCTCGACGCGACCGCCGGGCTCCCGGTGACGGTGCTGCACACGGACGGGCGCGATGTCGGCAAGCACCCGGAGCTCCCGGAGAACGGCTTCGACCGGGTCCTCGTCGACGCGCCCTGCACCGGCCTCGGCGCGCTCCGGCGGCGGCCCGAAGCCCGCTGGCGCCGCCAGCCCGGCGACGTCCCGGCACTGGCCAAGCTCCAGCGCGAGCTCCTGCTGGCCGCGCTCGAGGCCGTCCGCCCCGGCGGCCTGGTCGCGTACGTGACCTGCTCGCCGCACCTGGCCGAGACGCGTGTTCTGGTCGCCGACGTCTGCAGGCGCACGAACGCCGAGCCCCTCGACGTCCGGACGGTGCCGGAAGCCCGGAAGGCCAAGGACGCGAACCCGGCGACGGCGGGAAGCACGGCGAGCCGGGTGAGCCTGACGTCTCTCCAGCTCTGGCCGCACCGTCACGGAACCGATGCGATGTTCCTCTGCCTGCTCCGCAAGCCGGAGGAGCCCGCCCCGTAAAATCCCACAGCGTGGAGCTATTCGTCGCACCGAGCATCCTGTCCGCTGACTTCGCCCGGCTGGCGGAGGCCGCGCAAGCGGTCAAAGGTTCACCGGGCACGCCCGGCGCCGATTGGCTCCACGTCGACGTCATGGACTATCACTTCGTCCCGAACCTCACGCTCGGCCTGCCGGTCGTGAAGAGCATCAAGGCGTCGACCGACATCCCGCTCGACTGCCACCTGATGATCGAAGACCCGGGGCGCTGGGCGCCGACCTACGCCGAGGCGGGCGCGCACAACGTCACGTTCCACGCCGAGGCCACCGACGACCCCGCCGCGGTGGGCCGTGACCTGCGCAAAGCCGGTGCCAAGGCCGGGCTGGCGCTCAAGCCCGGCACCCCGCTCGAGCCGTACCTGGAGATCTTGCGGGACTTCGACACGCTGCTGGTCATGACCGTCGAGCCCGGCTTCGGCGGGCAGGAGTTCCTGGCCGAGGTGCTCCCGAAGGTCACCGAGGCCCGCAAGCGGGTCGAGACCGGGCATCTCGACCTCCGGATCGAGGTCGACGGCGGCATCAACGCCGACACGATCCACGCGGCCGCCGAGGCCGGTGCCGACACGTTCGTGGCCGGCTCCGCCGTCTACAACGCGGCGGATCCGGCCGCCGCGGTCGCCGCGCTCCGCACCGCGGCGGCGATCCGGTGACCGGAGCGGCGGGTGATGCCGTCGGTGCGTCCCCGCACGGCGAGGGGCTGGTGCTCGTCGTCGACGACGACACCGCGATCACCGCGCTCGTCGCGATGAACCTCCGGTTCGAGGGCTTCGAGGTCCTGGTCGCGAACGACGCCCGCGGTGGGCTCGCCGCCATCGAACGCCACCGTCCGGACCTCGTTCTTCTGGACGTCATGATGCCGCGCGTCGACGGCTACGAGCTCTGCCGTCAGCTCCGGGCCTCTCCGCTCACCGCCGCACTGCCGATCATCATGCTGACGGCCAAGGATCTCTCGGCCGACCGCATCCAGGGCCTCACCGCCGGTGCCGACGACTACATCACGAAGCCGTTCGACCTCACCGAACTGATCGCCCGGGTACGCAACACGCTGCGCCGCAACCGTGAGATGCGCGACGTCTCCCCGCTGACCGGCCTCCCCGGCAACACGCGGATCCTGGACGCGATCGCCGAGCGCATCGCCGCGCGCCAGGATCACGGCTGGGAGTACGCGGTCTGCTACATCGACCTCGACAACTTCAAGACGGTCAACGATGTCTACGGCTTCTACCGCGGCGACCAGATGCTCACCGCGGCCGCGGCGGCCCTGCACACGTCGACGATCGGCGTGGCCGGCACCCAGCCGTTCCTGGGCCACATCGGCGGCGACGACTTCCTGGTCGTCTGCACGCCCGAGCAGATCACGCCGATCACCGACCGGGCGATCACGCTGTTCGACCAGGCCAGCCGGGTGCTCTACGACCCCGACGACCTGGCCCGCGGCTACTTCGAGGTGCTCGACCGGCAAGGCCGGTTACGCCGTCACGGGCTGCTGACGCTGTCGATCGGCGTCGCACTCTCCACCCAGCGCCGCTTCGCCGACCACCGCGAGGTCGTGGCCGCCGCCAGCGAGATGAAGTCGGTCGCGAAGCGGACTCCTGGGTCGATGGTGGCTGTCGATCGTCGAAAAGATCCTGAACCGGGTCGAGGCTCGGACGCGCGGAGCCTGGAAGGCACCGCGGAACCGTGATCCATGTCGCACACGCCGGGCCGTGCGCGAGGGGTCGTGGAAGGATGCCAAGTAACGGTGGGATTTCCACCGGAATCAGTGACAAGGATCAGAAAGCAGTACGCGCGCTCCGGGGTCGGTGAAAGTCCGAACCGGCGGTGACAGTCCGCGACCCGCAATCCCTCACAGGTGAGCGGTTGACCCGGTGGAACTCCGGGACCGACGGTGAAAGTCCGGATGGGAGGATGCGCGCGGGTGTCGAGGCGTGCCCCCGTTCGGTGATCCGAGTTCGGTGATCCGACGCGGCCGGGCCCGCCGGTGCCCGTGCTTGCCTTCCGCGATGCGTCTCCGGAGCCCGTTCGAGGCGAAGGAGGCACGGCTGATCATGTTCACCGGAATCGTGGAAGAACTCGGCACGCTCGCCGACGTCGACCGGCTGGAGCGGGCGGCCAGACTCACGCTGAAAGGGCCGCTCGTCGCGGCCGACGCCCACGACGGTGACTCGATCGCGGTCAACGGCGTCTGCCTGACCGTCGTCGGGAGCACCGCCGACTCGTTCACCGTCGACGTGATGGCCGAGACGCTCGACCGGTCCGGGCTCGGGCGGCTGGCCCCCGGCGACCCGGTCAACCTGGAACGAGCCGCGACGCTCGCCACCCGGCTCGGCGGCCATCTCGTGCAGGGACACGTCGACGGGGTCGGCACGGTGCTGGAACGGCGGCCGGACGCGCACTGGGAACTCGTCCGGATCGGCCTGCCCGCCGACCTCGGCCGCTACGTCGTCGAGAAGGGCTCGATCGCCGTCGACGGCGTCTCGCTGACGGTCACCGCGGTCACCGCGGAGTGGTTCGAGGTCAGCCTCATCCCCACCACGCTCGCGGTGACCACGCTCGGGACCAGCCCGGTCGGCGCGGTGGTGAACCTCGAAGTGGACGTCATCGCGAAGTACGTCGAGAAGCTGGTGAGGTCATGACTGGATTCGGCACCATCGAGCAGGCGATCGCCGACGTCGCCGCCGGTAAGGCGGTCGTCGTCGTCGACGACGAAGACCGGGAGAACGAGGGCGATCTGGTGTTCGCCGCGTCCGCGGCGACCGAGGAACTGCTCGCGTTCACGATCCGCTACAGCTCCGGGGTGGTGTGCGCGCCGGTGACGGCGGCGGACGCCGACCGCCTCGACCTCCCGCCGATGCACCACACCAACCAGGACAGCAAAGGCACTGCCTACACCGTTTCGGTGGACGCCAGGAACAAGGTCACGACCGGGATCTCGGCGGCCGAGCGGGCCCACACGATCCGGCTGCTGGGCGATCCCACGGTCACGGCCGAGGCGTTCACCCGCCCTGGCCACGTCTTCCCGCTGCGCGCGGCCGAGGGCGGCGTGCTGGCCCGGGCCGGCCACACCGAGGCCGCGATCGACCTGGCCCGGATCGCCGGGCTGCACCCCGCCGGCGTCGTCAGCGAGGTCGTCAACGACGACGGCACGATGGCGCGCGTGCCGGAACTGCTGACGTTCTCCGCGGAGCACGGCCTGACGCTGATCACGATCGCCGACCTGATCACCTATCGCCGGAAGACCGAGTCGCAGGTCGAGCGGACGGTCCAGACGCGGCTGCCGACCCGGCACGGGGAATTCCGGGCGATCGGGTACCGGAGCACGGTCGACGGCACCGAACACGTCGTGTTCGTGGCCGGGGACGTCGCCGGCCCGCAGGTGCTGGCCCGGGTCCATTCGGAGTGCCTCACCGGCGACATCTTCGGCAGCCTGCGCTGCGACTGCGGCCCGCAGCTCGACTCGGCTCTGGCCGCGATCGCCGCCGAGGGCCGGGGAGTGGTGGTCTACCTGCGCGGACACGAGGGCCGCGGCATCGGTCTGCTGTCCAAGCTCCGTGCGTACGCGCTGCAGGATTCCGGCGCCGACACGGTCGACGCCAACCTCGAGCTCGGGCTTCCGGTGGACGCCAGGGACTACGCGATCGGGGCGCAGATCCTGCTGGACCTGGGCGTGCGGTCGGTGCGGCTGCTGACCAACAACCCGGCGAAGCAGGCCAGCCTGGAGTCGTACGGTGTGACCGTGGCGGACCGCGTGGTCCTGCCCGCGCACGCGCAACCGGAGAACGTGCGGTACCTGCGGACGAAACGGGACCGGATGGGGCACGACATCATCGGACTACCGGACGGAGCACTGGCATGAGCGGGGGCGGAGCGGTCGACCTGGGTGCGGTGGACGCCGCGGGACTGCGGCTGGGCATCGTCGCGGCCCGCTGGCACTCCCGGATCGCCGACCGCCTGCTCGACCGGGCGCTGGCCGCCGCGGCGGTCAGCGGCGTCACCGACGTGGTCAGCGTCCGGGTCGCCGGAGCGGTCGAGCTGCCGGTCGTCGCCCAGGAGCTGGCCCGGCGGTGTGACGCGGTGGTGGCGCTGGGGGTCGTGGTCCGGGGCGGCACACCGCACTTCGAGTACGTCTGCGACGCGGTCACCGCCGGGCTGACCCGGGTAGCGCTGGACGCGGGCACTCCGGTCGGGAACGGCGTCCTGACCTGCGATACGTCGGAGCAGGCGCACGACCGGGCCGGTTTCCCGGACAGCGCCGAAGACAAGGGCCGGGAGGCCACCCTGGCCGCGCTGGACGCGGCGGTCGCACTCCGCGACCTCCGCCAGGCCCCGGTGCCGCAGGTGGGCTTCGGTGTCGGCTAGCTAACCAGGCGCCCGGGGTGCGCGCCGGCGCATGAAACACTACGGACGTGAAAACGTTCGATGCGCTGTTCGCCGAGCTGTCGGCCAAGGTGGCCGCGGGCACCCCGGGCTCCGGCACGGTGGAGGCGGTACGGGCAGGCGTCCATACCGTGGGGAAGAAAGTCGTCGAGGAAGCGGCCGAGGTCTGGATGGCCGCCGAGCACGAGTCCGCCGATCGGACCGCGGAAGAGATCTCGCAGCTGCTCTACCACCTGCAGGTCCTGATGCTGGCCCGCGGGCTGAGCCTCGACGACGTCTACGCCCACCTGTAGAAGGAGCCTGCGGGCATGCTGCGCATTGCCGTCCCCAACAAGGGCTCGCTCTCCGAGCGAGCCACCACGATCCTGTCCGAGGCGGGTTACCGTCAGCGTCGCGACCCCAAAGAACTCGTGCTGGTGGACGCCGAGAACGAGGTCGAATTCTTCTACCTGCGCCCCCGCGACATCGCGGTGTACGTCGGCTCCGGCGACCTCGATCTCGGGGTGACCGGGCGTGACCTGCTGCTCGACTCGGGTGCCGACGCGGTCGAGGTGCTGCCGCTCGGGTTCGGCGCGTCGACGTTCCGGTTCGCGGCCCGGCCGGGCACCGTTTCCTCGGTTCTTGATTTGGATGGCCGCAGGATCGCCACCTCGTACGCGGGGCTGGTGCGCTCGCACCTGGCCGACCACGGCGTCACGGCCGAGGTGATCCGGCTGGACGGCGCGGTGGAGACCGCGATCCGGCTGGGGGTCGCCGACGTGATCGCGGACGTCGTCGAGACCGGCGCGACCCTGCGTCAGCAGGGCCTGGAGATCGTCGCCGAGCCGATCCTGCGCTCGGAGGCGGTGGTCATCCGGGGCAAGGGCCGCTCGGAGTCCGGCGACGACCACCGGGTCGACCAGCTGACCCGCCGGATCAACGGCGTCCTGGTGGCCCGCCGGTACGTGATGCTGGCCTACGACGTCGAGCTGGCCCGCCTGGACGACGCGGTGGCGATGACACCGGGCATCGAGGGCCCGACGATCTCGCCGCTGCACAAGGACGGCTGGGTGGCCGTGCAGGCGATGGTGCCGCGCGAAGACACCAACCGGATCATGGACTCGCTGTACGACCTGGGTGCCCGCGCCATCATCGTCACGTCGATCCACGCATGCCGGCTGTGACCCGGCCGGAGATCGTCCGGTCCCGTCCGCACCGGCTGACGATCGTCTGCTGGATCGTGGCGGTCTCGATCGTGGTGCTGTTCGTCGTCGTCGCGGTGCTGCTCGGGCGTCCGGTGCACGACGCCGAAGCCGAGGCGGACGCCGGGGGACCGTTCGGTATCGGCGACCAGATCGGCATGGTGTTCCTCGGGATCCTGCTGGCCGGTGGCGCGCTGGCGTTCACTCGCCCCCGCGTCGTCGCGAACGCCACCGAGGTGCGGGTCCGGAACGTGATCGGCGGCATCACCGTGCCGTGGACGCTGGTGCGGGCCGTCCGCTTCGACCGGCACTCACCGTGGGCCGCGCTGGAGCTCCTCGACGACGAGCTGGTGTCGGTGCTGGCGGTGCAGGCCGCCGACAAACAGCTCGCGGTGGAGGCCGTGACGGGCCTGAGGCGGCTGCACGCAGCCGCCTGGGACGGATCTCCGCCGGAAGACTGACCGGGCGCACGGGGACGCGACAGCGCCGCTCGGCGGCGAGCCGCTTCTGGACTCGCAGCCGGGCGGCGCGGTGACGTACGTACTAAGCCAGGTTGGTGACGAACGAACTGAACCCGCTGGCGATGTTCACCAAGCCATCACCGAGGGACCGAACCACGCCGGCCGCGTCACCCGGTTGGGTCACGACGAAGAACACCAGCAGGGCAATCGCTCCCCATTTGAGGAACTTCTTCATTTCACGCCTCCTCGCAGCGGGGGTTGGCGCCCACCAGCACTGCTGCCGCAGAGTCACAGCTCGTCTACCAACAGTTAGAATCTAACACGTTGATATGACTTGGTGACTCGTTGGCTGATTGTGTCCGATGACTGATCGCTCGGGGTGGGCACTCGGCCATTCATTCACGTGTTCAACCGGCTTCTCCCGCGCCGGGCTCAGCCGATTTGTTGACGGCGTTATCTTCAGTGATCGCCGTCTCCTCTTCGTCGGGCAGGACCGTCAACTCGGCGGCACCCGCGCGCGTCAGGGTACCGACCGGAGCGCCCGGTTCGGAGTACCCGACCAGCGCGAAGGACGGCAGTCCTAACAGGGCCGAGCCGCCGGCCGGGGTGCCGACCGCGAGAAACCACCCGTCGGCCTCGTCGTGGTACATCCAGCCCGCGTCGAGGCCCGGATACCCGGAGGGCTCCACAGTGGCAGCAGCGACGTCCGTGGCGGGGTTGGCGGTGGGTGTGGGGGCCGGGGTGGCTCGGGGGTTCGGTGGGGCTTCGGGATTCGCGGGGGCTTCGGGGGCCGGGGCGGCTTCGGACTCGGGTGGGGCTTCGGATCCCGGTGGGGCTTGCGATTCCGGTGGGGCTTGGGATTCCGGTGGGGCTTGGGGGTCGGGGGCGGCCGGGGAGTCCGCCGGGGTGGGCGGGTAGCCGACGGCCGGGGCTTGGGCCTGGGGTGGGCGCGCGGCGGGGCGGGGGCGCGGGGGGACCGGGACCAGACGGGTCGAGGCCCCGTAGGGCGAATCGTCGGCCGGTGGCCGGGGAGCGGGTGGCCGGGGAGCGGGCGGCCGGCGGGCGGGCACGTCGGCGGCGCCGGCCCCGGGCGGTTGCTCCCGGTCGGACCGCGAGGGCCCGTTACGAGCCCCGCCGCCCTCGGGCCCGGCGTTATTCCGGCGACCGTCGCGCGGGGTGGCCGGCAGCGCCGACGGACGACGGGCGCCCGCGGTGAGCGCGGCCCGCTTCGGGGGTGCCGAGATCGGACGATGCGTCTCGTGCGGCACCTGCCGCAACCGCCGTTCCTCGACCCGGTCGGCCAACCGCGCGAACCCGCCACCCACGACCGCGAACAGGATCACCCCGGCGACGATCGCGGCCAGCAGCGCGGTCGCACCGTGCCCGGGCGCCAGCCGCCAGCACAGCACCGCCCCGGAGACGCTGGTCAGCAGGAATCCCAGCAGGGCGGAGAGCGCGGCCGGGAACTGGGTGTTCGATCTCTTGCGGGGGCCGTCCGTCCGGACCGCGGCCCGCGCGTGCGCCAGGATCACCGATCCGCCGAAGGCCAGAAGTAGGCCCAAGCCGAGCGCGATGGCCGCGACCAGCGTCGTCCTGTTCACCGGTCCCTCCGGACACTCGGTGCAAGCACGTGAGGTGCGACGTCGCCGGGAACCGCCGGGCCGCGGGAAACAGGGTATCGGGTCCCACACCGGACGATGATGCCCAGTGGGGGCAATGAGGCCGCTGCGGCTGAGCGTCCCCATAGTGCAGTTCGTCGGTAGACGGGGGCCGGAGGGCGGCCCCGGTGAGATCCCGCACCCTCCGTAGCCGGACCCGTGAACGTACCGGTTCACCTGATGAAGGCGGTTGACCCCGCACCACCTGCGGGTTGATCCTCCGTATCGGTGAGTGTGGGCCGTCCGAGCGGGGACGATCGGCGGTCCCAATCGGTGAACGGTGTTATTACCAACTCCCCGGCCGTAGCGGTAGCGTGTCTTAGCGTCACCAGAGAGGTGGTGGTACGTCGGCATGCCGATCGGCGGATGCGGGAACCCAGTAGTGTCCGTGGCCGTGTAAGGGCCGAGGAGTCGGCGTACCAATGCGGGAGGTACAGATGCTGACCCACGTGATCCAGGCGACCGCAGGGATTCCTGACGGGATTCTCGCCGCGGCTGACCCGGGCGGCACCACGTTGAACACTGACGGCATCGTCGGGTTCATCGTGTCCAAGATCGTGCCGATCCTGCTCGCGGTGGTCGGTGTGATCATCTTGAGCAGGTCCGGCAAGGGACAGTGGTCGCAAGCGTTGACCACTGGGGGCATCGCCATCCTCGGAATCGTGTTCATCGCCGGCGCGGGGCTGCTCTTCGCGTTCGGGGAGGGCATCGCCAAGCTCGCGCTCGGAGGCTGAATCGGATGCGGCTGCGCCCCGACGACGACATCTACCGCGCGAAGCTGCTCTTCCTGGGTCCGAAGGGCTTCACGCTTCCGGTGCACCTGCCCTATGTGGCATATCCGTTGTTCGCCGTCGTCCTCGCCGTGCTGATGTTCCTCCGGTGGGTCATCACCAGGGACGTCGAGCTGTTCCCCGCGATCGAGATCGCCCTGTCGATCGTCCTGACCTCAGTGATCCTGCGGCAGGTGAGTCCTGACCGCCCGGTCCGGGCGGTGCTGCGCACCGCGGCCACGGACTGGCGGCGCGATCGTGCCGCCGAGATGCGCGGCGGCCGGGCCCGGTCCAGGATCGTCGTTCGGGAGACCATTCGATGAGCGGACGCCACTCCCGGGGGGACGCCGAGCCGGCGAACACCCGGGACGCACAGACCAGCGCTGAGGAGAGCTCGGCGGATCGTTCGCTGCCGGAGTCCGGGAGCGAACGCGAGAGCGTGTCGGCCGGTGCGAGGAACGGTTATCCGGTGTTCCGGCCGGCGGGTGCTCCGTCGCGGCCGGCCAACGCAGGAGTGACCCGGATTCCGCCGAACGGCCCGCCGCCGGCGGGGGGTCCGTCGCAGGGTGGGTCCGTGCCGTCCGAGGGTGTGTCGCGGGCGGGGGACGGGAACCAGGAGTCCGGACAGGATCCGGAGACCGGAGCGCCGTCCTCAGGGGGGTCAGGGGAGCGCCAGGCCTCGGGGGTGCCGCGGGGCGGGGTGCCGGGCTCGGCGGCCGATTCGGTGGGCGATTCGGTGGGTGACGAGGAGCCGCGGTCCGAGCCGGGCCCGGGCCGGGCGGGTGGGGTAGGGCAGGAGACGGCCGCGAACGATCAGGACGGGCCGCGGAGTGGTGGTGCCGCGCCGGGCGGACTGGCCAGTGGGCCGCCGCAGGCCGGCGCTTGGCAGGGTGTGCCGCAGTCGGGTGTGCCGCAGGCCGGGGCTTCGCAGTCGGGTGTGCCGCGGGCCGGGACTTTTTCGGGGGTGCCGCAATCGGGGCCGCCGCAGGCGGGGGCTTCGCAGGCGGGGCCCTCGCAGGGCGGGGCGCCGCAGTCGGGTGCGCCGCAGTCGGGGCCGCCTCGGCCGGGGCCGTTCCCGCCGCGGATCATGCCTCCGGGAGCGCGGCCGAACTACGGCCAGCCGCCGAATCCGGCGGTCAATCAGCCGTCCGGTCCGCATCGCGTGATCAATCAGCCGTCCGGCGCCTACCCGGTTCTGCCCCCCAATCCCGGCGGACCACCGCCGCCCCACCCTGGCGTCCACCAGCCGTCCGGCACGCACCAGGTGCTGCCGCCGGGCGTGAACCAGCCGTCCGGGACGCACCAGGTGCTGCCGCCGGGCGTGCATCAGCCGTCGGGCACGCACCAGGTGCTGCCGCCGGGCGTGAACCAGCCGTCCGGCACGCACCAGGTGCTGCCGCCGGGCGTGAACCAGCCGTCCGGCACGCACCAGGTCTTGCCGCCGGGCGTGAACCAGCCGTCGGGGGCGCAGCGCATCGTGCCCCCGGGCAATGTTCCCCCGGGCAATGTGCCGCCCGGCGTGAATCAGCCCTCGGGCACGCATCAGGTGCTGCCGCCCCACACCGGATCCGGGCAGCGTCCCGGCCCCCACCCGGGCGGAGTCCCGGCCCAGGGCTACCCGAACCGTCGCCCCGGAGGCCCAGGACCACAGTCCGGCCCCGGGCCGCAGGGCCGCCCCCCACAAGGCCGCCCGCCGCAGGGCCCCCAATCCCAGGGCCCCCAATCCCCGGGGGGACCTCAGCCCGGTCAGGGCAACACCGGTCCGGGCCACTGGGGCCCACCCGGCGGACGCCCCGGCCCCGGCACCGTGCCACCTGGAGTGGCCCAGCCGTCCGGCACGCACCCCGTCCTCCCGCAGAACGCCGCCCACCCCCACTCGGCGCCCCCTCACTCCGCACTTCAACGTCCCAACCCCCGCCCGGTCTCCGGCCCCGTCGTCGGCCCGACCGCCCCCAACGGTCCGGGCGGCCCCTCCGGCCCCCCGGGCGCACCCGCCCCCGGCGAAACCGGTGGCCCGAACAGCGGCCCCACAGTCCCCGGCCCAGACAGCGGCGGCGGCCCCGCGGGCCCCGGTCCCGATGGCGGCGCAATTGGCGGCGGTCCCGCAGGCAGGGGTCGCGGCGCTAACGGCGGCGGCCCCGCAGGTCCCGGCCCCGAGGGCGGTGGCTTCGGAGGTCCCGGCCCCAACGGCGGCGGCGGTCGCCCGACCGGCTCCGGCGGTCCCATGGGTGCGCCCGGCTCCGGCGGAGCGGGCGGCCTGAACGGCGGCTCCGTAGGCCCCGGCCCCAACGGCGGCGGTCTCAGCGGCGGCGGGGGCCTACCGACCGGCCCCGGTGGTCCGGCCGGCCTCAACGGTCCAGGTCGCAGCGGTGGCGGGCAGACCGGCCCCGGCGGGCCGACGCGCCCGAACGCCGGCGGCTCAGCAGGCGCTGGCGGTCCCCACGGTGGCGGCGGTCCCGGAGGCCCTGGCGGTCCTGGTAGCTCGACCGACCCTGGTAGCTCGACCGGCCCTGGTGGCCAGGCCGGGCCCGGTGGTCGTGACGCTTCGGGCGGCCGTGGCGGTCCGGGTAACGGCCCCGGTGGTCCGGGTAACGGCCCCGGTGGTCCGGGTAACGGCCCCGGTGGTCCGGGTAACGGCCCCGGTGGTCCCGCGGGGCGCGGCGGGCCAGGCGCAAGCCCCGGCTCGGCCGGTCCCGACGGGGCAACCGGGTACGGCGGCGGCCCCTCACGTCCGATCTCGGGCCCGATCGTCGGCCCTGGCGGCCCTGGCGGCCCTGGCGGCCCTGGCGGCCCTGGCCGCCCGTCCGGCCCCGACGGTCCGGCCGGTTACGTCGGCGGGTCGTCCCGGCCGATCTCCGGTCCGATCGTGGGTCCCGGCGACCCAGCCGGCCCGTCCAACTACGGCGGCGGCCCGTCGCACCCGATTTCCGGTCCTATCGTGGAGCCGGGTGGTCCCGCCGGGTACGGCGGTGCACCGTCCCGGCCGATCTCCGGCCCGATCGTGGGACCCGGCGGTCCGCAGGGGCCGCAGCGGCCGGGCTCGCGCCCGGTGTCCGGGCCGGTGGGTCGCCCGGTGTCCGGCACGGTCGGCGCGGACGGGCTCGAGCGCGGCCCCGGCCCGGCGCCGTGGCCGGTGCAGCACCCGATGAACGCCGCACCGCGCAACGCCGCACCCCCGTCGACCCTGCCGACGCACCCGGCGTCCGTCGCGGTCGCACCGCCGTCGCGGGTACCGAGCCGCCCGGTCACCGGCATCCCGGCCTCGGCGCCGCCGCAATCCGGGCCGCCGGCCATGTACGTGCCCGCGCCCGAGCGTTACCCCGCGCTGGATCCCGCCGATCCGGTCGAGCCGGAACGCGAGCGGGACGAGCGTCCGAACAAGAAACAGAAGCCACGACGGGTGAAGAGCCGTCCGCCGAAGGACCGGAAGGACCGGCAGGCGGTCCACGAGCTCGAGCTGCGCGAGATCGCCGGGCATCTCACCTTCACCCGCAACGACGTCACCGCGTGGTACCACCTGCCCGACATCCAGTGGGCGTTCCGGGCCGACAAGGAGCGCACGTCGATCCTGCTCGGCATCGCGGCGCAGTACGCGGCGCTCGGCGGCTACCGGCTGCACATGCGACGGACCAACCGTCCGTACCCGGCCGTCGGCTGGGCGCGACGGATGGCCGCGCTGACGCCGCACCCGGTGCCGGACGTCCGCGGTGCACCCAGCTGGTCCGACCACCTCGAGGCCGGCCAGCGGCGGCTGCACGCGACGAGCCTCGCCGAGGGCGAGGTCTACCTCGGCGTCGTCTTCCAGCGGCGCACGATGCGCGAGCAGATGATCGAGACGCTCAACGCGCTGCGCAAGCGCGGGTCCGGGAACGCGGAGCGCAACCGTCTGGAACAGCTCGTCGGACGCTTCGACGAGGTACTCGGCGCGTTCGGTATGCAGGCGCGCCCGGCGACGGCGAAGCAGGTGGAGTGGCTGATCCACCGGTCGGTGGCGCTGTGCATGCCGCCGCCTCCGGCGCTGTCGCCGGCCGAGTCGGGTGGCTGGGAGACCGGCGACCTGCTGGCGTTCACCGAACACACGATGCGGTACCGGAGCCCGTACGGCAGCACGGTCAAGCTGCAGTCGCGCATCGGTGACGAGTACGTCGAGCGTCACGTCGCGGTGCTGACGTTCGGGCGGATGGAAGAGCTCTCGATCCCGGAGCGGCACGAGCCGTGGCTGCACTTCCACGAGCAACTGCCCTGGCCGATGGAGATCTCCAGCCGGGTCGACGTGCTCGGCCAGGGCGATGCGTTGCGGTCGCTCGAACACAAGCTGCTGACGATCCGGTCGCAGCAGCGCGACTACCACGAGCACGAGATGGACGCTCCGCCCGAACTGGAGCGGCTGGCCCAGCGTGCGCTGGATATTTCCGACGAGATGTCGACCGGGCTCGATCTGGACGCGGCCCGGGTCCACGGGTGGCACCGGATCGCGGTGTCCGGACGCACCGAAGAGGAGTGCCTCAAGCGGGCCCGTGCGCTGACCGACCACTACCGGTCGATCCGGATGACGCTGAACCATCCGCGCGACCAGCTGCGTCTGCTCGACGAGTTCATCCCGGGGCAGCCGGTCGCGAACACCGGCTACCTGCGGCGGATGCCGGCGAAGTACTTCGCGGCGGCTATCCCGCAGGCCGCGGCCGCGATCGGTGACCGGCGCGGTCCGATCATCGGGGAGACGTGCGGTACGTCGCACCGGCCGGTCATGTGGGATCCGCACTACGCGACCGAGGTGCGGGAGCGGTCCGGCCTCGCGGTGTTCGTCGCCGAGCCCGGTGGTGGTAAGTCGACGCTGATGGGCGGTATCGCGTACCTCGCTGCCCGGCGCGGGGTGCAGTGCACGATCCTCGACCCGTCCGGTCCGCTGGCGCGGCTGGCGACGATGCCCGAGCTGGCGCCGTTCTCGAAGGTCTACAACCTGACCCGGGGCGAGCCGGGGACGCTGGCGCCGTACGGGCTGATCCCGACGCCGCGGCGAGAGCACTTCCCGGCCGGCGCGCTGGGTGACGCCGAGTGGACGTCGGCGGTGGCAGCGGCGCGCGCGGAACGGAAGGCGCTCGCCACCGACATCTGCATGATGTTGCTGCCGCCGCAGATCCAGCGGGAGCGGTCGTCACCGATCCTGTTGCAGCGGGCCGCGCGTCAGGTGGAGCCGGAGGAGTGGGCGACGCTCGACGATCTGATCGCGACCGTCGCGACCTTCGGCGACGAGGGCTCGGAGCTGGCCGAGACGCTCGGGGACGTCCGGGACATGCCGTTGTCGCGGTTGTTCTTCGGCCGGTCGACGGCGTCCTACGGACAGGACGAATCCGTGCTGACCGTCATCACGATGGCCGGGCTGGCGCTGCCGGACCTGACCATCGACCGGGAGTTCTGGCAGCTCGAAGAGCGCATGGCGCTGCCGATGCTGCACCTGGCCACCGCGTTCACCACCCGCCGGGCGTACGGGCGGGCGATGCACGAGCGCAAGCTCGTGGCGCTGGACGAGACGCACTTCCTGGCCGGGTGGGGGTCGGGGCGGGCGCTGTTCACCAGGCTCGCCCGGGACTCGCGGAAATGGAACATCGCCGCGCTGGCGGCGTCGCAGAACCCGGTGGACATCTTGGGGCTGGATGTTCAGAACCTTGTGTCCACGGTTTTCGTGGGTCGTATTGCGGAGGATCCGGAGATCGCCGCCCAGGCGCTCCGTATGCTCGGTGTACAGCGTGGGATCGGATACGAGAACACGCTGGCGCAGTTGTCCGTTGCAGATAGTCAGAACGATCAGCGGCTCGGCTACCGGGAATTCGTCATGCGTGACGTTGACGGCCGGGTCCAGAAATTCCGGGCAGACCTGGCCTACGTGGCGGGGCTGCTCGAACACCTTGACACCACCGCCGATCCACTCGGCGATGTTGGCCGGATCGCCGGCCAGGAGGGTGATGCCCGGTGACCCTGCGTGTCGTGCCTGCCGCTGAGGCCGAGCAGGCGGACGTGATCGATGGCCGTCGCCGGGGGTTGCCGGCGGGGCGGGTCGTGGCTTGGGTACTGACGGTACTGGTGGTCGCGGTAGCGACGCTGTTCGCGTCGCCGGGCGTACGGCCGGCACAAGCCGCCTGCGGCCCAAGCGACCCGGCGGCGTGTTTGCCGAGCAGTAGCGTGGTCGATTGCCTAGACCCCCCCACCCCAGCCATGCCCGACACGGGCGCGGGCAGCTTCTTCCTCAAGGAGCCCTCTAAATCTGCAAGTAGTCGGCAGGCGGTTGAATCGTCTCTTTATGACGACTATGGCTACGCTGGCCTCCAATATCACACCTACGACCTCGGATGCGGTCCAGACGGCGCCGTGGCTCCTGATGCGCTCGTTAACACCAGCGTTGCCAATATGGTGATGGGCGTCTCCGTCTTTATTGTCGGTGTTACGAATACCATTCGTGAACACGCATACGACCCTGCGTCAATGTGGGGTTGGACGGATGAGTTGGTCGGCTCGGCAAGTTCGGCCTTGTATCACAAAATCTTCACCGTGGTAGGCTTTCTTACAGTAGTCTTGGTCGGCGCTTGGCTAATGTGGAGCGCAAAGCGTGGCGATCTCTCGGACGCGGCGAGCCTCGCAGGCTGGGCCGTGCTCGTCATGGTCGTTACAACTGCCGTTGCTGCTTGGCCTATGCGCGCCGCTCATGTCGCAGACAATACGCTTACTGGATCTTTGAATACAGTTAATAGCGCGCTCCATCCTGGCGAGGATCGTCAGTGCGGTGCGGTTCGTTGTCAGGATGATGAGCTCCCCGAACGAAAAGCGAGCGGCGTACTTACCAATGTTGTCCTCTTTAATCAGTGGTTGAGTGGTGAGCTCGGCTCGGCGGACAGTAAAACGGCCAAGAAGTACGGCGAACAGTTGTATTCGGCCTCCGTGTTTAGTTGGGAAGAGGCGGCAATAATACGCTCTGACCCTAGTCGCAGAGACGAGCTCGTTAAGCAAAAGCAGGAGGATTGGAAGAAGACTGCTGCTGATATTAAAAAAGATGACCCTGACGCGTATGAATACTTGACCGGAAAGCAAGGCACTGCACGTATCGGATCCTCGATGACCGCCCTAGTTGCGGCGTTGGTTGCCGCGCCGTTTGACCTGATGGCCTCTGTCCTTATTATCATCGCGTTCTTGATCATCAGGCTTGCGGTCGCATTCTTGCCCGCCATAGCTGTGGTCGGAATTTTGCGCCCGGCATCCGGTCCCCTCCGGGGTTTGTTCCGAACCGTCGTCGCGGCCATCCTCAACTGCGTCATCTTCGGAGTGGGCGCCAGCGTCTACCTCCTCGCCCTGGAACTCATCACCAGCACGGCATCCCTCGCCGGGTGGCAGCAGATCCTGCTCATTTTCCTCACCGGCCTGGTGATGTGGTTACTGCTCCGGCCCTTCCGCCGCCTGACGTCGCTTGCCGGGGGCAACCCGTTCCAGGACCTCGTCGGCGGTCTCGGCGCCGTCCGGCGCCGTGCTTTCGGCGACGCCCGCCAAGCCGGCCTCGTCGCCGCCGGTGCCCTCATCGGCAACCGCGCGGCCGAGGACGCCCACGACCGGCAGTCCGAAGCCCGCCCGGAGTCCTGGAGCCGCGACCACAGCTTCCTCCGCGCCGGCGAGTCCCCGACCGACGCCACGCTGGCCGGCGACCGGACCGCCACCGAGAGTGGCCCCGCCCGGCGTGCCCGCCTGCGCGACGACTCCCCGGTCACTTCCGCGTCGGGGATGAACCCTTCCGGCACGAACCGTTCCGGAACGAGCGCCACCACCATCGACGGCACCGTCATCCGCCCCGAAGGCGCGAGTACCCACGACTACCCCGGCACCCGGCCACCGGACCGCGTCGCCGCGAACAGCGGCTACTCCGAGCCGGACATACCCGGAAGCTACGGAAGCCGCCCGGAGAGCGCCCGGCCCGAGGGCGGCCGCGGCGTCGACTATCGCGACCCGGCCACGACTCGCGGCGAGTCGATCCCGGTCGAGTCCGAGGAGCGGTTCGTGATCTACCGACCGGACAGCGGCTTCCGGACTGTCGAACCAGACATACGGCCGGAGTCCCGCCGCGTCCCCCGCGAAGACGCAACCGCCGGCAGCCGACCCGAGTAGACGCACGATGAAGGAGCACGAGAATGCCACGGCTACCGGCGGGCGTGCACCTGCGCCGGCCGGGTTACCGGGTGCTCTCCGCGCTCGTACTGGCCGTCGTCGTCGGCGGGATCATCCTGATCGCGCGCGTCTTCGGCCAGGTCGCGGCCGACCGGGAACCGACCGCCCCGCGACCCCGGCCGACCACGGTCACGTCGACCGGTCCCGACGACAGCGTGTACACCGGCAGCTCACCCACGACCGAAGCGCCGGACGGCGCGACCCGGGCCGGTGAATCGTTCGTGCGCGCTTGGCTCCAACCGACCGACGGCCGTTCCCAGAAGCAGTGGTTCGCCGGCCTGGAACGCTATGCGTCACCCGACCTCGCCGCCCAACTGAAGGACGTCGACCCGACGACGAATCCGGCGACGACGGTCACCGGTGAGCCGACGGCCACCCCGCTCAGCGACACCGCGGCCCGGGTCGCGGTCCCCACCAACGCCGGTCCGGCCACCGTCCTGTGCGTGCGCACCGACGCCGGCTGGCGGGTCGCCACGATC
The DNA here is from genome assembly GCF_044454545.1 of Cryptosporangium sp. NPDC051539. NCBI lineage: Bacteria > Bacillati > Actinomycetota > Actinomycetes > Cryptosporangiales > Cryptosporangiaceae > Cryptosporangium > Cryptosporangium sp. NPDC051539. The sequence continues at coordinate 910,913 of NZ_JBITDV010000002.1, forward strand.
GACCTGGGGGAGTGAGACACCCCCCATGGCCATCGACCTGCGCCCCGACGCGGCCGCGCCCCCCGATCCGGAGAGCCCGAACCGGCTCCGCAAGCTCGTCATCATCGGCATCTGCGTGTTCGCGGCCGGCTCCCTGCTCTGCCTCGGCTTCACCCCGATGGTCTTCAGCGGCATCGTCCAGAGCATGCGCGACTCGGCCGAGAACGCCCAGGAGGGCTGCGGCTCGCTGGGCTTCACCGTCGACGACGACGTCAAGATCGACGGTCTGGCCGCCGACCAGCTGCAGAACGCCGCGACGATCGTCGGCGTCGGTCAGAAGATGCAGGTGCCGCCGCGCGGCTGGGTGATCGCGCTGGCCACCGCATTGCAGGAGAGCCTCCTGCACAACTACACGGTCGCCACCGATCACGACTCGGTCGGTCTGTTCCAGCAGCGTCCCAGCAGCGGTTGGGGCAATGCCCCGGCCACCGCCACCGACACCCGGACGCCTACCCAGCGGCTGGCCGACCCGAGCTACGCGTCGGCCAAGTTCTACGAGAAGCTGCTCCGCCAACCCGGCTGGAATCAGAGGCGGCTCGCCGACGTCGCACAAGCCGTGCAGATCTCCGCGTTCCCCGAGCGCTACGCGCGCTGGGAGTCGTTCGCGACGCTCCTGGTGAACCGGCTCACCAAGGGAGCCGCCAACGGCGTCGTCGCCACCCAGGGAGACCCGATCCGGTGCGCGGCGCCGGGGCAGATCACCGGCGCCGGCTGGACCGTCCCGGCGCTCGGTCAGGTCGGCAGCGGGTTCCGGCCGCCGGACCGGCCCAGCCACCAGGGCGTGGACATCATCGTCCCGAGGTTCACGGTGATCCACGCGGCCAGCGCCGGCATCGTGATCACCGCCAAATGCAACGCCTCCACCGGCAACTGCGACGTCGACGGCGGCATCAGCGTTAAGGGCTGCGGCTGGTACGTCGAGATCGCCCACACCAGCGGGCTGACCACGCGCTACTGCCACATGGTCCAGCGGCCGTTCGTCACCGTCGGCCAGACCGTGGTGGCCGGGCAGCCGCTCGGCCGGGTCGGTTCGTCCGGGAACTCGTCCGGACCGCACCTGCACTTCGAGACGCGGGTCAACGGCGAGGCCGTGAACCCGATCCCGTTCATGGCCGCCCGGGGAGCTCCGCTGGGCAGAAGTGGCTGAATTGCATCTGATGCATCATTCGGCACTTTGATGTCACGAATGTGCTACTCGGAACCCTAGCGGCAGGGGTGCTTCTGAGCAGCCCCGTCGCGTCGCTGAGCAGGCAATCTGCGGGCAGGGCCGTAACCGGTTCATCGATGTTGCGTTAGATGCATCGTGAAGGAGCGGAGTCGGCTGGGGGTCAGCGCTGTCTGTGCTGCCGCCGGGGGCCTGCTCATCTGGACCCGGCCGAGGCGGTGTTCGGGGTGGAGTTCTCCAACGAGTACCCGTGGTCGTTGGGCCGGCCGATGTGGAGGCGTTCCTCGACCATCTGAGGTCAGGCGCTCGGCCGATCGCCCCATCGACCGCGCGGAGCTATGTCGGGTCGATCCGGCAGTTCCTCGACTACGCCACTGACCCGCGATATGGCTGGCCGAAGGTGTGGTTGGAGCGCTTCGGGCGGGCACCGGAGCAAGTCCACGTCAGCGACTACGAGGGCGACCCGCGGCGGCGTCCGCTGACCTACGACGAGATCCAGGCGCTCTTCGACGCCGCCGACGGGATGGTCGAGCAGGCCCGGGCGCGGCGCCGCAAGGGCGCGCTGGCCGCGCACCGCGACGCGGTGCCAACTGCGGGACTGGCTGCAACGATGCGACGTCCGCGACGAGCACGCACGCCCAGTGCATCTGACCCCGCACCAATGGCAGCACACCTTCGGCACCCGGCTGATCAACCGCGACATCCCCCAAGAGGTCGTCCGGGTCCTGCTCGATCACTCTTCTGGCGACATGACGGCGCACTACGCCCGACTACACGACGCCACCGTGCGCCGGCACTGGGAGAAGGCCCGCAAGGTCAACGCCAAGGGCGAGACCGTCACCATCGACCCCGGCGGGCCGCCGGCCGAGGCCAACTGGGCCAAGTAACGCCTCGGCCGCGTCACTCAGGCCCTGCCCAACGGCTTCTGCGGGCTCCCGGCAGCGGCCAGCTCTGTGTGGCAGAGATGAACGAGCAAGTCCTGGGCAACCTCGACAACATCGTTTACCGCGCTGGAGGCCAACCCTGGCCCCGATGGGCGGGAGGCTGCGGATGCGAGCTGACGACTCCCGGCGCATCATCGCCGCCGCCCAGCAACGCCACGAGCTCACCCGGGCAAAGGCGATCCAAGCCCTGCGGACCCTCGACGCCGAGGGCAGCCCCGTCAGTCTCGAGGCCGTCGCCCAAGCCGCGGCGGTCTCCCGGTCCTGGCTCTACGCCCATCCCGACATCCGGGCCGGGATCGAACGCCTCCGCGACCTCCACCGGCGAGCCCCTTCGACACCCATCCCCGCCCGGCAGCGGTCCTCGAACGCCTCCCTTTTGCGCAGGCTCGAAGCTGCCAACCAACGGATCCGGCCGCTGACCGAGGAGAACCGCAAGGTCCGAGAACAACTCGCGCAGGCACTCGGCGAACGCCGCGTGGCCACCTCTCGGCATACGGGTTCCGGTACAGAGCCTTGACAGCCGTCCCACCTCGGCCTTACCCAGGTATGAGGTGGTGAGTGCAGGATGCGCCTGGCATCGTCGCTGGATGGCTAACCGACACTTCGGCAAGGCAAGCGACGTGTGGAAGCACCTCATGTTGTGCGAGGCGCTTGGAGCTCTCGAACCGACGCACTACGCCGAGAGCCATGCGGGCAGCGGCGCCTACGACCTGGTGCACGACGAGGAGCGGAACTACGGCGTGGGTCACTTTCTCGAGGTGTCTTCGGTAGTCGAAACGCTGGGCTCATCCGCATACGCTCACGCGCTGCGCAGGTTCAGCTCGACCGGACGAGCGCGTTACCCAGGATCAGCGCTCCAGGCGATGACATTGCTCGGTGACACCTCCGAGTATCTGTTCTGTGAGGTGGACCCGGTCAGCGCGGACGACTTACGACGCTGGGGGCGGGACCTCGAGCTGTCTCGATGTCAGGTCGTCGAGCGCGACGGCATGACCGCGGTAGCCGAGTGGCTCGACACTTGCGCCGGTAGCCATTGTGTCGTCCACATCGACCCGTTCGACCCGTTCGCTGCTCAACCAGGCGGCCTTTCGGCAGTTCAACTCGCAGGGCAGGTGTCCGAATCCGGGTCGGCGCTCGTGTATTGGTACGGGTTCGACAGCCCCGTGGAGCAAGCGTGGGCACTCGCGGAGATCGCTCAGCGCACCTCCAAGCCACTAACCTGCTTGGAAGTGCTTGTCGCGGACGAGACAGGCCAGGGCAGGAACGGCGATCTCGGTGTCGGGACGACACCCGGGACCGGCTTCGGCGTGGTTCTGGCGAACGTGGGAGAGCAGGTGATCGCCAATTGCGATCGCCTGGGCCGAGATTTCATCCGCACCTACGACGGCAAGCGGTTGCCTAATGGGCAGCAGGGCCGACTGAGGTTCACGCATCGCCCGCAGGTCTGAGGATTTTCGGTGCGTCGCAACGTCCTCAATTCGGATCCGGACGCCACGGGACCGATCGATATGGCTGGGTTTAGCCGACCGTTCGCAAGTCGGCTCGACCGCAAGCCTGCCGCTGAATTCACAGACGTCGCTAGCTGCTGTGTAGTCGATGGCGCACGCTGTTCTGCACTCGAAGCCGTACGCCGGCACCACGACCCATGACACGGCGCAGGCCACCCGCTGGCGTCCCAAACCGGTAACGATTGGTCTCTACTGAAAGTCCATGCCATGCACCTACGTGACATGTCAAAGACAACGTCCACAATGAAACGTTGCAGGTCACAGGCCCGGATGGCTCGGCCGCTCAAGACAATGCAGGAACAGGTCGGACACGTCTACGCCTCGACGACCGCGACCTACACCGGCGCGTCGGACGAGTACCGCAACCGCCTGTTGCAGCAATCGTTGACCGCTCGGCACGCCGGAGCGATGCAACCAGCGGATACGGGGCCGGCGTCGTGGGCCGCCGGGCTGCGTTCCTCGAGGATCTGCCCACGCCGGCCGTCGCGGACCTCCTCGGCGTCAAGATCGACACCGCCAACCGCTGGGTCGCAGCGATCGCGAAAGACCGGATGCCCTGCCTCGAAGCGCGAAGCCCCCGACGCACACGACCCTGAGCAGCCGTAATACGACTGACTCCACACCGATGGGCCTGCCACAGTCGCGGGCATGCCCCAATTCGCCGTCCGCGCCGCAACCACCGCTGACCTGCCGCGCGTCCTCATTCTGGTCACCGGGATGTTCCACGACCTCGGCACAAACGTGGCCTCACCCGGGTGGGAAGCCGCGGCCCGCGATCGGCTCGCCGCCGGCAACAACATCGCGGCCTTCGTGACCGTCGACGCTACCGACCGGCCCATCGCCACTGCGGTCGGCGTCATCGACCACCGGATACCCAGCCCGCGGCGGCCCACCGGGCGCATCGGCTACCTGGAATGGCTAGCCACCGATCCACCGCACCGACGCCAAGGCGCTGCCCGCCTCGCCCTCACCGCGCTGCTCACCTGGTTCGACGACCAAGGCGTCCCCACCATCGACGTCCACGCCTCATCGCCGGCCCGACCCCTCTACGAATCACTCGGCTTCCGCACACCGACCGCCATCCCGCTGCGCCGCGCCACCACCACAACCAGCGCCCGCCCCGAATCCGAGGCCGAAACCGCCCTCTGATCACGGAACGTCACGAATCGGTCGGGCTCGAATAGCGCCGCTGCCATTACCCGTCAGTAGACCGGGCCGGTCAGCTTCTCACCCGGGCCCTGCCCCGGCGGGTCCGGGATGACCGACGATTCGCGGAACGCCTTCTGCAGACTCGAGAGCCCGTCACGCAACGGTGCCGCGTGCGCGCCCAGGTACTCCACCGACGACGTGACCAGTCCCGCCAGCGCGGTGATCAGCCGTCGCGCCTCGTCCAGATCGCGGTGGGGGGAGGCGTCGGGATCGTCGGAAGCGAGCCCGAGACGCTCGGCGGCAGCACTCATCAGCATGACCGCGGCGCGGCTGATGACCTCGACGGAGGGGATGTCCGCGAGGTCGCGGACGTCGGGGTCGAGGGAATGCACATCGCTCGTTGGGTGTTCAGAACTCATGCCTGGTACCCTGGCAGAACGACCAGCCGTCCGCTCCCAGCGGGTGGCAGCCAAGTGGAGCCCCGCTCCCACCTTCGCCGCCGTCAGGTAGCAGGGTCCGGTCATGGTTTGACGTGTTGATCACGTCAATAGACCGGTCGAGTGGGCCTCAGCATGCGCTGGGGCCTTTTCGTTCGTGGGGTACCACCGGGCAGGTCAGCAGACTAGAAGCACGTCCGAGGAGGTCCCATCAGCGTAGAGCTGCGTGTGAACGACCAGATCCGCGCCCGAGAGGTGCGTCTCGTCGGTCCTGAAGGAGAGCAGGTCGGCATCGTTCCGGTTGCCGAGGCCCTGCGCCTCGCCCAGGACACCGACTTGGATCTGGTTGAGGTCGCGCCGACCGCGCGGCCGCCCGTCTGCAAGCTCATGGACTACGGAAAGTTCAAGTACGAGAGCGCGCAGAAAGCACGGGAGGCCCGGCGCAACCAGAGCCTCACCGTGATCAAGGAAATGAAGCTTCGGCCCAAGATCGACCCGCACGACTACGAGACCAAGAAGGGTCACGTGGTGCGGTTCCTCAAGGCCGGCGACAAGGTCAAGATCACGATCATGTTCCGCGGTCGCGAGCAGAGCCGTCCGGAGCTGGGTTTCCGGCTCCTGAAGCGGCTCGCCGACGAGGTGACCGAACTCGGCTTCGTCGAGTCGTCGCCGCGTCAAGACGGCCGAAACATGATCATGGTGATGGCCCCGCACCGCGCACTGAAGACCGCGGGCCAGCGTGGCTCGGGTGAAGAGGTAGAGACGGACGCCCCGGCGGACGTCTGACGCGTAACGGGAGGCGCGGCACCCGGCGAACGGGCGCCGCGCCCCGGTACGCCTGAACACCGAAACGACTAGGGAAACTGATGCCGAAGAACAAGACCCACAAGGGCACCGCGAAGCGCGTGAAGCTGACCGGTACCGGCAAGCTGCGTCGCCAGAAGGCGAACCGCCGCCACCTGCTGGAGCACAAGTCCAGCACCCGTACCCGGCGGCTGGACGGCACGACCGACTTCGCGCCCACCGAGACCAAGCGCATCAAGCGCCTGCTCGGTATTTAGTTTCTACTTCCCTTGACCACTGATCGTCGCCGCCCGATTACGGGTACCGGACGACGACCACAAGAAGGACAGGTGTACCCGTGGCACGCGTGAAGCGGGCGGTCAATGCCCAGAAGAAGCGCCGGACCACCCTCGAGGCCGCGAAGGGTTACCGCGGCCAGCGTTCGCGGCTCTACCGCAAGGCCAAGGAGCAGCTGCTCCACTCCGCGACGTACTCCTACCGCGACCGCAAGGCGCGCAAGGGTGACTTCCGCCAGCTCTGGATCACTCGCATCAACGCCGCGGCCCGGGCCAACGGCCTGACGTACAACCGCTTCATCCAGGGCCTGCGTCTCGCCGAGATCGAGGTCGACCGCAAGGTCCTCGCCGACCTCGCCGTCAACGACGCCGCCGCGTTCGCGGCGATCATCGCTGTGGCGAAGGCCGCACTGCCCGAAGACACGTCGGCGCCGCGTGAGGACGCGGCCTGACCAGGCCTTCCGCTCAGCCTCTGCGACCCGAGGATCCACCGCTCGCGAGCGGTCGGACTCCTCGGGTCGCTGCTGCTCGGCGGTTGACCCGCCGTTCGCGGCGCGACGACGTCCGCCAGTTCCTGGCAGAAGGACCGCAAGCGGTCCGCGAGGCCTTGGCTCTCCCGGCGAGTACCCCCGGTGCGCCCTCCGTCATTTTTTCTACGCCTGCCGCGCTGGCAAGATACGCGGGATTCCTGTCGGCGGCGCCGGTTCCGGTGATCACCGTGGACGACGCCGGTATGTCCGGACTGTCGGAGACCGTGTCGCCCCAGGGACTGGTCGCGGTGTGCTCGTTCCTGGACGTCCCGATGTCCGCGGTGTCCGGGCCGTTGGTCGCGGTACTGACCGAGATCCAGGACCCCGGGAACGCCGGGACCGTGTTGCGCACCGCGGACGCGGCCGGCGCGAGTGGCGTCGTCTTCACCGAGGGAAGCGTGGACCCCTACAACGGAAAATGTGTCCGGTCCTCGGCCGGCAGCCTGTTCCATCCGCCGGTGGTGCGGGGAGTGCCGGCGATCGAGGCCGTGGCCTCGCTGCGGTCTTCGGGGCTGCAGGTGCTCGCGGCCGACGGGTACGGCGAGTCCGACCTCGACGAACTGGCCGACGACGGGGAGCTGGCGCGGCCGACGGCGTGGGTGTTCGGCAACGAGGCCCGGGGCCTGCCGGGCGAGGTGGCCGCGCTGGCCGACCGCCGGGTACGCATCCCGATTCACGGCCGGGCCGAGAGCCTGAACCTGGCCGCCGCCGCCGCGGTGTGCCTCTACGCGTCGGCGCGAGCTCAGCGGCGTCCACCTAAGTAGTTCGTTCTACCGCGGCTTACACCGACCGGACACGCTTTGGGGAGCGTGCGTAGCGCGCTGACTACCGGTCGGAACGATCCGCTAAAGTTTCAAGCAATCACGACCACCCGGGTCGCGCGGCACGAGGAGGGGCGAGCGGTGCGCCACCGGCACGAGTTTCCCCGGCCCGCCGGTCGGGCCTGACGCTCCGAACGCCGGCGGGCTGCGGCGCAGCCGCCCGAACTTGGTCATCCCGCGCGCTGCAGTGGCGTTCGCCCTCGCGCGCGATCAGTCGGAGGACGGAACCCCACTCGCATGTCTGGACCCAACGACACCTACGACCCCAAGCAGGTCGCTCTCCTGAGTTCCGAGGCGCTCGGCGACACCGTGCTGAACGCCGAGAAGGCCTTCGCCGACGTTGCTGATCTCGACTCGCTGCGTGCGGCGAAGAGCGCGCACCTCGGCGACCGCGCACCGGTCTCGCTGGCCCGCCGCGAACTCGGTGCCCTGCCGCCGCAGGCCCGCGCCGACGCCGGCCGCCGCGTCAACGAGTCCCGCAAGGCCGTGCAGGCCGCGTACGACGCCCGCGAGGCGGTGCTGATCGCCGAGCGCGACGAGCGGGTGCTCCGCGAGGAGACCGTCGACGTGACGCTGCCGTTCGACCGGCGTCCGCGCGGTGCCCGCCACCCCGTCGCGGCGTTGTTCGACCGGGTCAGCGACCTGTTCATCGGCATGGGTTACGAGATCGCCGAAGGCCCCGAGATCGAGGCCGAGTGGCTGAACTTCGATGCGCTGAACATCGCCCCCGACCATCCGGCCCGCACCATGATGGACACGTTCTTCGTCGAGCCGCCCGAAGACGGCCTGGTGCTGCGGACGCACACGTCACCGGTGCAGGCGCGGACGATGCTCTCGCGGAAGCCGCCCATCTACATCGTCGCTCCCGGCCGGGTGTTCCGCACCGATGAGCTCGACGCGACCCACACCCCGGTCTTCAGCCAGATCGAGGGCCTGGTGGTCGACGAGGGCATCACGATGGCGCACCTGCGCGGCACGCTCGACCATTTCTCGAAGTCGATGTTCGGGCCGGAGGCGGTGACCCGCTGGCGTCCGTCCTACTTCCCGTTCACCGAGCCGTCGGCGGAGTTCGACGTCTGGTTCCCGCAGGCCAAGGGCGGTCCGCGGTGGATCGAGTGGGGCGGTTGCGGCATGGTCAACCCGCGGGTGCTGATCGCGTGCGGTATCGACCCCTCCGTGTACACGGGCTTCGCGTTCGGCATGGGCCTCGAGCGCGCGCTGCAGTTCCGGCACGAGGCCACTGACATGCGAGACATGATCGAGGGCGACGTGCGGTTCTCGAAGGCTTTCGGGATGGAGATCTGATGCGCGTCGCGGTGTCCTGGCTCAGCGACTACCTCGACCTCGCGGGGCGCTCCGTCGAGGAGATCGACGCGGCCTTCGTCCGGGCCGGGCTCGAGGTGGAGGCGGTTCATCAGCCGGGGGCCGAGATCGTCGGCCCGCTGGTCATCGGCCGGGTCCTGTCGGCGGAGGAGCTGACCGGCTTCAAGAAGCCGATCTGGTACTGCCGGGTGGACGTCGGTCCCTCCCTCAACGGTCCGGACGGAAGCCGGGGCATCGTCTGCGGGGCTCCGAACGTGGCTTCGGCGGAGTACGTCGTCGTCTCGTTGCCGGGTGCGGTGCTGCCGGGCGGCTTCGCGATCGCCGCGCGCAAGACGTACGGGCACGTCTCCGACGGGATGATCTGCTCGGGCCGTGAACTCGGCATCAGCGACGACCACAGCGGGATCCTGGCGTTCTCGTCGCTGCCTTCCGGCCTCGAACCGGGCTCGGACGCGCGATCCCTGCTCGGCCTCGACGACGTGATCTTCGAGCTGGCGATCACCCCCGACCGCGGGTACTGCTTCTCGGTGCGCGGGCTGGCGCGGGAGTTGGCGTCGTCGCTGGGGGTGCCGTTCCGGGATCCGGCGTCGACGTATTCCGTGCCGTTGGCGTCGTCGGAGGTGCCGTACCCGGTCGTCGTCGAAGACACCGACGGCTGCGATCGGTTCTACGCGCGGGCCGTGACCGGGCTGAACCCGTCGGCGCCGTCGCCGGAGTGGATGAAGCGGCGGCTGCAGGCCGCCGGGGTGCGGTCGATCTCGCTCGCCGTCGACGTCACGAACTACCTGATGCTCGAACTCGGCCAGCCGATGCACGCGTTCGACCGGTCCGCTCTGACCGGGCCGATCGTGGTGCGGCGCGGGCGTGTGGGGGAGCGGGTCACCACCCTGGACGGTGCCGACCGCGCGGTCTCGCCGGAAGACCTGCTGATCACCGACGACACCGGGCCGATCGGTCTGGCGGCGGTGATGGGCGGCGCGACGACGGAGATTTCCGCCGAGACCACTGAGGTGCTTATCGAGGCCGCGCACTGGGATCCGGTGTCGGTCGCCCGCACCGCGCGGCGGCACAAGCTGCCGAGCGAGGCGTCGAAGCGGTTCGAGCGCGGCGTCGACCCGGAGATGACCGCGGTGGCGGCCGAGGCGGCCGTGCGGTTGCTGGTGGAGTACGGCGGTGCCGTGGCGGATCCGGGGGTGCTGGATCTGGACGCCCGGCGCCCGGTTCCGCCGATCCGGTTGCCCGTCTCCCTGCCGTCCCGCGTGATCGGGGTGGAGTACTCGCGGTCGGTGGTGGAGCGTCGGCTGCGTGACGTGGGCTGCACGGTGACCACCGCGGGCGAGGACGAGCTCTGGGTGCTGCCGGCGTCCTGGCGTCCCGACCTGACCGATCCGGTCGACCTGGTCGAGGAAGTGGCGCGGCTGGAGGGGTACGACAACATCCCGTCGCTGCTGCCGCCGACGCCGGCCAGCTCGGGCCTGACCGGCGACCAGCGGCGTCGCCGGTCCGTCGCGCGGGCGCTGGCCGAGGCCGGGTTCGTCGAGGTGCTGAGCTACCCGTTCGTGTCCCCGGCCGTCCACGACGCGTTCGGCCTCGAGCCCGACGACCCGCGGCGGTCGGCGGTCCGGCTGGCGAACCCGCTGTCGGACGCCGAGCCGGAGATGCGGACCAGCTTGCTGCCGGGTCTGTTGAAGGCCGTCACGCGCAACCTGGGCCGTGGGCAGCGCGATGTGTCGCTGTTCGAGATAGGGCTGGTGTTCCGGCCGGACGAGTCGGCCGGTGCGGCACCGCGCCTGGGCGTCGACCGGCGGCCGACCGAGGCCGAGCTGGCGGCGCTGTTCGCGGCCGTGCCGGAGCAGCCGCGACACGTCGCCGTCGTGCTGACCGGTGACCGGGACCCCGCCGGCTGGTGGGGCCCCGGCCGCGCGGCCTCCTGGGCCGACGCCGTCGAGGCCGCCAGGGTGGTCGGCGCAGCCGCCGGAGTGGCGATCGAGGTGCAGCGCGCAGAATTGGCGCCGTGGCACCCGGGTCGCTGCGCCGCTCTGGTGGTCGACGGCCGAGTGATCGGTCACGCCGGTGAGCTGCACCCGCGCGTGGTGGCGGCCCTGGAGTTGCCGCCGAGGACGGCCGCGATGGAACTCGACCTCGATGCGCTCCCGCTAGGAGCCGTGCCGACCGCGCCCGTGATCTCGCCGTTCCCGCCGGCGTTGCTGGACGTGGCGCTCGTAGTGGACGAGCACGTGCCGGCGGGAGAAGTCGAGGAGGCCTTGGCCGAGGGGGCCGGCGAGCTACTCGAGTCGGTGCGGTTGTTCGACGTCTATGCGGGTGCGCAGGTGCCGGAGGGCCGAAAGTCGCTGGCTTTCGCTCTGACCCTCCGCGCCCCCGACCGAACCCTAACCGCCGAAGAAGCCACCCAAACCCGAGACGACGCCGTAACCACCGCTGCCACAGCTTGGGATGCCCGGTTGCGTTAGAAGGCCTTAGCGGGGCTCTTTCTTTGCTGCGCGGTGTGCAGCAAAGAAAGGGTCCGGCGTAGATGAGTCATATTTTGAGTCCAGTTACATCACAAACGCGCCAGCCACGTTCTTCGACTAGCTGCAATTTTGCGTTTCGCTGTATTTTGTACCGCTTCGTGTCCTTGGATACAGCGAGGGTGTAATCGATTGATTGTTTCCCGGTGTTGTTGTCGCCTGAGCGCTGCCAGGTGATGGTTTGTAGTTCGAATCCTCCCATCTCAAGCCCTGAACGAAAGTTTTGGATTATATCGGCAGACTCGGACCTGTCGGATGCGCATAGGCTATTCGAAAGCCTGTCGATATCGTCGTATTTCAATGCCTGAAATAGCTCACTGATAGCCTCGTTGGGTGAGTCGGCACCTGTTTTCCAAGCTTTCCAGGCGAGTAAACCCAACCCGCCGCAGCATGGAATGAGAAGAACCGCCAACAGAATGGCTACCAACACGATCCACCTCTGAGTGCGGTGAGGCCGAGATGGTGGCGGTGGAGCGTATGCGGTCACGGCGCCTCGAATCGCTTACCCTTCGGCGGATTACGGCAAGCTTACCGACTGGCGCCCCACGAACAGCCTCACTCTTGCATGAGAATCCATTGAAGTGCATACTCATGCGGTGGACCTTGGGCTGGAGGGCGGCATGCGCGTGCGGGTAGCCATAGCAGGAGCGAGCGGATACGCCGGCGGCGAACTCCTCAGACTCCTCCTCACCCACCCCCACGTCGAGCTCGGCACCCTCACCGCCGCCTCCAACGCCGGCACCCCCCTCGCCGACCACCACCCCCACCTCACTCCCCTGGCCGACCGCATCTTGGCCCCCACCACCGTGGACCAGCTCCGAGGCCACGACGCGGTCTTTCTGGCCCTGCCGCACGGCCACTCCGGAGAAATCGCCAACGCGCTCCCGCCCGAGACACTCGTCATCGACTGCGGCGCCGACTTCCGCCTCACCGACCCGGTGGCCTGGAAGCGCTGGTACCAGACCGAGCACGCCGGCACCTGGCCCTACGGCCTCCCCGAACTCCCCGGCGCTCGGGACAAGCTGCGGAACGCGACCAAGATCGCCGTCCCCGGGTGCTACCCGACGGCCGCGAGCCTGGCCCTGGTCCCGGCCTTCCACGCCGGCCTGGCCGAGCCCGACGCGGTCATCGTCGCCGCCTCCGGCACGTCCGGGGCGGGCAAGTCGCTCAAGCCGAACCTGCTCGGCTCCGAGGTCATGGGCTCGCTCTCGGCCTACGGCGTCGGCGGCGCCCACCGCCACACGCCCGAGATCATCCAGAACCTCAGCGCCGCGGCCGGCACCGACGTGAAGGTGTCCTTCACCCCTGTCCTGGCCCCGCTACCCCGCGGCATCCTCGCGACCTGCACTGCCCCCGCGAAGCCGGGCGTCACCGAAGAAGCCATCCGACGCGCCTACGAGACCGCCTACGGCACCGAGCCCTTCGTGCACCTCCTCGCCGAGAACCGCTGGCCCACCACGGCCGCCACCCTCGGTGCCAACACGGCCCAGATCCAGGTGACCCTCGACGAGGACGCGCACCGCATCGTCGTCGTCGCCGCGATCGACAACCTGACCAAGGGCACCGCGGGTGCCGCGGTGCAGTGCCTCAACCTGGCCCTCGGCCTGCCCGAGACCACCGGCCTTCCGATGACGGGAGTAGCACCGTGAGCGTCACCAGTGCGAAGGGGTTCCAGGCCGCCGGAGTCGCGGCCGGTCTGAAGCCCAGCGGCGACCCCGATGTGGCTCTGGTCCGCAACACCGGCCCGCTCGACGCCGCCGCCGGCGTCTTCACCGGCAACCGAATCAAGGCCGCGCCGGTGCTCTGGACCCAGCAGGTTCTCAAGGCCGGACGACTCACCGCGGTCGTCCTCAACTCGGGCGGCGCCAACGCCTGCACCGGCCCGCAGGGTTTCCAGGACACCCACGCCACCGCCGAGCGGGTCGCCGAGCGTCTCGGCATCGGTGCCGGCGACGTCGCGGTCTGCTCCACCGGTGTCATCGGTGAGCGTCTCCCGATGCACGCCCTCCTCAACGGCGTCGACGCGGCGGCCCGGGAACTCGGCGACGACGAGCTGAACAACGCCGCGAAAGCCATCTGCACCACCGACACCCACGCGAAGACGACCGTGGTCAGCGGCGAGGGCTTCACGCTCGGCGGCATGGTCAAAGGCGCCGGCATGCTCGCTCCCGCGCTCGCCACGATGCTCTGCGTCCTCACCACCGACGCCGTGGCCGACGCGGACACGCTCGACACGGCGCTGCGCGCGGCCACCAAGGCGACGTTCGACCGCATCGACTCCGACGGCTGCATGTCCACAAACGACACGGTCCTGCTGCTGGCGAGCGGCGCCTCCGGCACGCGCCCCACGGTCGACGAACTGACCCACGCGGTCCAGGCGGCCTGCGCCGACCTCGCCCGCCAGCTCATCGGCGACGCCGAAGGCGCCTCCAAGGAGATCGCGATCACGATCACCGGAGCCCACACCGAGGACGAGGCCGTGACGGTCGCCCGCTCGATCGCCCGCAACAACCTGCTCATGTGCGCGCTCTTCGGCAACGATCCCTACTGGGGCCGGGTGCTGGCCGCGATCGGCACCACCGACGCCACCTTCGACCCCGACCGCATCGACGTCTCGTTCAACGGCGTCCCGGTCTGCGTCAACAGTGCCGCGAATCCCGGGGAGACCGCCGTCGACATCTCGGCCCGGAACCTGGCCCTGGACGTCGACCTGCACGCCGGGGAACACACCGCCACGGTCCACACCAACGACCTGACATTGGCCTACGTCCACGAGAACTCGGCCTACACCTCGTGAGCGTCGATCACATGCTCTCGGCCCGGGACATCCAGAACGCCCAGCACAAGGCCAGCGTCCTCATCGAGGCACTGCCCTGGCTCAAGCGGTTCAACGGCGCGGTCGTCGTCGTCAAGTACGGCGGTCACGCGATGGCCGACGAGTCCCTGAAGCGCGCGTTCGCCGAAGACATGGTCTTCCTGCGTTACGCCGGCGCACGGCCCGTCGTCGTCCACGGTGGCGGCCCGCAGATCTCGACGATGCTCGGCCGCCTGGGTATCGACAGCGAGTTCCGGGGCGGCCTGCGCGTCACCACACCCGAGACGATGGACGTCGTCCGGATGGTGCTCGTCGGCCAGGTCGGACGGGAACTCGTCGGACTGATCAACGAGCACGGACCGTTCGCCGTCGGAATGTCGGGGGAGGACGCGCATCTCCTCACCGCCACCCGGCGCTCGGCCACCGTCGACGGCGAGCAGGTCGACGTCGGCCTGGTCGGAGACGTGGCGACGGTGAACCCGGCGGCGGTGTGGGACCTGATCGAGTCCGGACGGATACCGGTCATCTCGACGGTCGCGCCGGACGCCGACGGACAGGTGCACAACCTGAACGCCGACACGGCGGCCTCGGCCCTCGCGGTCGCGCTCGGCGCGCAGAAGCTCGTGGTGCTCACCGACGTGGAGGGTCTCTACACCCGGTGGCCCGACCACGACTCGCTGGTCAGCCAGATCGGGGCCGCGGAACTCGACGACCTGCTGCCGTCGCTGTCCGCGGGCATGATCCCGAAGATGGAGGCGTGCCTGCGCGCGGTGCGCGGCGGCGTGCCGCAGGCGACCGTCATCGACGGCCGCGTCGCCCACTCGCTGCTCCTGGAGATCTTCACCGAGGAAGGATTCGGCACGATGGTGGTCCCGACCCCGGAGGAAACGTCATGACCGGCCTGCAGGCCCGGTGGCGCGAAGCCCTCATGGACAACTACGGCACCCCCTCGACCGCCCTGGTCAAGGGCGAGGGCGCCGTGGTGTGGGACGACCAGGGCAACCGGTACGTCGACATGTACGCGGGCATCGCGGTGAACGTCCTCGGCCACGCCCACCCGGCGATCGTCGAGGCCGTGTCCACCCAGGTCGCCACGCTCGGCCACGTCTCGAACCTGTTCGCCAGCGTGCCGGCCGTCACGCTGGCCGAGCGCCTCCTGGAAAAAGCCGGCCGCGACGGTCGCGTCTACTTCTGCAACTCCGGCGCCGAGGCCAACGAGGCCGCGTTCAAGCTCTCCCGCCGCACCGGCAAGACGCACGTCGTCGCCGCCCAAAACGGGTTCCACGGCCGCACGATGGGCGCTCTCGCGCTCACCGGCCAGCCGGGCAAGGCCGACCCGTTCCGGCCGCTGCCCGGCCACGTCACCCACGTCCCCTACGGCGACGTCGACGCCCTCCGGAACGCGGTCACCGACCAGACCGCGATGGTCATCCTCGAGCCGACGCTCGGCGAAGCCGGCGTCGTCCCGGCGCCGGCCGGCTATCTGCAGGCCGCCCGTGAGATCACCGCGGACACCCTCCTCGTCCTCGATGAGGTGCAGACCGGCATGGGCCGCACCGGCCACTGGTTCCAGCACCAGTCCGAAGGCATCCAGCCCGACGTTGTCACGCTCGCCAAGGGACTCGGCGGCGGCCTCCCACTCGGCGCGTGCCTGGCGTTCGGCGCGGCCGCGGACCTCCTCGGCCCGGGCAGCCACGGCTCGACGTTCGGCGGCAACCCGGTCAGCTGCGCCGCCGCGCTCGCCGTGATCGACACGATCGTGACCGAGGACCTGCTGTCCCGCGCCAAGCACCTCGGCGAGCGGCTGCGCGCCGGCATCAGCCACTCGAGCGTCCGGGAAGTCCGCGGCACCGGCGCGCTCCTCGGCATCGTCCTCACCGACGACATCGCCAAATCCGCCGAAGCGGCCCTCAAGGAGGCCGGCTTCCTCGTCAACGCGGTGGCTCCGGGCGTGCTCCGGCTGGCCCCGCCGTTGATCCTCACCGACGATCAGGCGGACGCGTTCCTCGCGGCCCTCCCCGCCGCACTGGAGAACGCCCGATGACCCGCCACTTCCTCGCCGACGACGACCTCACCGCCGACGAGCAGAGCCAGATCCTGGACCTCGCCGCGCAAATGAAGCAGGACCGCCACCGGTTCACCCCGCTCGCCGGCCCCCGGAGCGTCGCCCTGCTGTTCGACAAGCCCAGCACCCGCACCCGGGTGAGCTTCGCGGTCGGCGTGTCCGAGCTCGGCGGCTACCCGCTCGTGCTCGACTCCGGAACCAGCCAGCTCGGCCGGGGCGAGACGATCGAAGACACCACCCGGGTCCTCGACCGGCAGTGCGCGGCGATCGTCTGGCGGACGTTCGGCCAGGACCGCCTCGAGGCGATGGCGAGCGTCAGCGCGGTGCCGGTCGTCAACGCGCTGACCGACCTGTTCCACCCGTGCCAGATCCTGGCCGACCTGCTGACGATCCGCGAGAGGTTCGGCACCACCCGGGGCAGGACCCTCACCTACCTGGGCGACGCCGCGAACAACATGGCGAACTCCTACCTCGTCGGGGGCGCACTCGCGGGCCTGAACGTCCGCGTCGCGGGTCCGAAGAACGCCCTGCCCGACGACCGCGTCGTCGAGCGGGCCAGGCGTCTGGCCACGGACAACGAGATCACGATCACCGACGATCCCGAGGCCGCCGCCGGTGCCGACATCCTCGCCACCGACACCTGGGTCTCGATGGGCCAGGAAACCGCGAGCAGCGCCGAGCGGCTCGCCACCCTGGCTCCGTACCGCATCGACGCCGCCGCCGTGCAACGGGCCCGAGACACCGCGATCGTGCTGCACTGCCTCCCGGCCTACCGGGGCAACGAGATCAGCGCCGACGTGCTCGACGGTCCCCGCTCGGCCGTCTGGGACCAGGCCGAGAACCGCCTGCACGCCCAGAAAGCACTGCTGACCTGGCTCGTGGAGCAGCATGAGTAATCCGGTCACGAAGGCGGCGCGGCACGCGCGTATCAGCGACCTGGTCCGGTCGACCCCGATCCCGTCGCAGACCGTGCTCGCGCGCCTGCTCGCCGACGAGGGCATGGCCGTCACCCAGGCCACGCTCTCCCGCGATCTGGAGGAGCTCGGCGCCGTGAAACTCCGCGGCGCCGACGGCTCCCCGGCCGCCTACGTCCTGCCGGAGGAGGGCGCCGCGCCGATGCGCCCGTCGGTGAGCCCGCCCGACCAACTGGTCCGGCGGCTGCAGGAACTCCTGACCGGCGCCGAGGCCAGCGGCAACCTGGTCGTGCTGCGGACTCCGCCCGGCGCGGCCCAGTTCCTCGCGTCGGCACTCGACCGTTCGGGGCTACCCGACCTCATCGGGACGATCGCCGGAGATGACACGATCCTCGTCATCACCCGCGACACCCACGGCGGCGAAGCCTTCGCCGCCAAGGTCCTCGACTGGGCCCACAATGTTCACCAAGGAAACCCGTGACTGAATCCACTACTCGCCTCTGGGGCGGACGCTTCTCCGGCGGCCCCGCCGAGGCCCTGGCCCGCCTGTCCGTGAGCGTCCACTTCGACTGGCGGCTCGCCCCGTACGACCTGGCCGGATCGCGTGCACACGCCCGCGTCCTCAACCGGGCCGGCCTGCTGACCGCGGACGAGCTGCACCTGATGATCAAGGCGCTCGACGAGCTCGAGAAGGACTGCGCCGAAGGCGCGTTCACGCCGACGATCGACGACGAGGACGTGCACACCGCGCTCGAGCGCGGCCTCCTCGAACGGCTCGGCGCACTCGGCGGGAAGCTCCGCGCGGGGCGGAGCCGCAACGACCAGGTCGCCACCGACCTGCGCCTCTACCTCCGTGATCACGTCCGGGGGGTGGCCGCGAACCTCACGAACCTGGCCCAGGCGCTCACCGATCAGGCCGAAGCGCACCGGACGGTGCCCGCGCCGGGCATGACCCACCTCCAGCACGCCCAGCCGATCCTGTTCAGCCACCAGCTGCTGGCCCACGTCCAGGCGCTGCTGCGCGACCTCGACCGGCTCACCGACTGGGACAAGCGCGCCGCGGTCAGCCCGCTCGGCGCCGGGGCGCTGGCCGGTAGCTCCCTCCCGCTGGATCCGGAAGCGGTCGCGGCCGAGCTGGGGTTCACCGCCGCCGCCCCGAACTCGATCGACGCGGTCAGTGACCGCGACTTCGCGGCCGAGTTCCTGTTCGTCGCCGCGCTGATCGGCGTCCACCTCTCCCGGATCGGCGAGGAGTTCGTCCTCTGGACCTCGCAGGAGTTCGGCTGGGTCACGCTCGACGACGCGTTCGCGACCGGCAGCTCGATCATGCCGCAGAAGAAGAACCCGGACATCGCCGAGCTTTCCCGAGGCAAGTCCGGCCGGCTGATCGGACACCTCACCGGACTGCTCGCCACGCTGAAGGCACTGCCGCTCGCCTACGACCGTGACCTGCAGGAAGACAAAGAGCCGGTGTTCGACGCGATCGAGACTCTCGATCTGCTGCTGCCCGCGCTCACCGGAATGGTCGCCACGATGACCGTCCACACCGACGTACTGGAGAAGGCCACGCCGACCGGCTTCGCGCTCGCGACCGACGTCGCCGAATGGCTCGTCCGCAAGGGCGTCGCGTTCCGCGACGCGCACGAGATCGTCGGTGCTCTGGTGGCGAAGGCCGCGCAGCGCAGCGAGGAACTCGACGACCTGACCGACGACGACCTGACCGAGGTCAGCCCGCACCTGGACCCGTCGGTGCGCGCGGTGCTCAACGTCGAGGGCGCCCTCCGGGCTCGCACCACACCCGGCTCCACCGGCCCCGAGGCCGTCGCCGCGCAGCTGGCCCAGGTCAAGGCCACCATCGAGCATTTCAGCACCTGGGCGCAGGAGCAGGTTGTCCCTCGCTGAGATCCTGGCCGGTCCGCCCGAGGACGCCGCACCGGCGCTCCTCGGGCGGTACGTCGCCGCGCACGGCGTCACGCTGCGGATCACCGAAACCGAGGCCTACGCCGGTACCGCCGGCGACCCGGCGTCGCACGCGTACCGGCAGCGGACCGTGCGCAACGCGAGCATGTTCGAAGGCCCCGGCACGCTGTACGTCTACTTCAGCTACGGCATGCACTGGTGCGTCAACATCACCTGCGGCCCGGTCGGCGTCGCCGCGGCCGTCCTCCTGCGCGCCGGGCGGGTGACCGACGGCCTCGAGACGGCCCGGAGGGGCCGCACGCTCTCCGACCGGGACCTCGCCCGCGGACCGGCGCGCCTGACCACCGCGCTCGCGATCGACCGGAGCGCGGACGGAACCAATCTGCTCGACGGGCGCGGCCCGCTCGTCCTGCTCGATCGGTCGGACCCGGTGGAGCACATCAGCGCCGGTCCGCGCACCGGCGTCTCGAAGGGCGCCGACACCCCCTGGCGCTTCTGGATCACCGGCGACCCGACCGTCAGCCCGTATAGACGTTCGCCCCGGGCTGCGGCGGTAGGGAATGATGCTCTCCGTGAGTGACTTCCTCGACGAACTGCGCTGGCGCGGTCTGATCGCCCAGACCACCGACGAACAGGCCCTGAGCACTGCACTCGACAATGCTCCGCTCACGGTCTACGCCGGATTCGACCCGACCGCCGCGAGCCTGCACGCCGGGCACCTGGTCCCGTTGCTCACGCTGCGGCGTTTCCAGCAGGCCGGCCACCGCCCGATCGTCCTGGCCGGCGGCGCCACCGGACTGATCGGCGACCCCAGCGGCCGCTCGTCCGAGCGGGTCCTGAACACACCCGAGCGGGTGCGCGAGCTGGTCGACGCCCTCCGGCCGCAGCTGGCCAAGTTCGTCGACTTCGAGCAGGGCGCGATCCTCGCCAACAACCTCGACTGGACCGCGTCGGTGTCCGCTCTCGACTTCCTGCGTGACGTCGGCAAACACTTCCCGATCACCCAGATGCTGTCCCGCGAGTCGGTCGCGGCCCGCCTCAACTCCGGCGGCCTCAGCTACACCGAGTTCAGCTACCAGCTCCTGCAGGCCAACGACTACCTGCAGCTCTACCGCGACCACGGCTGCCGCCTGCAGATCGGCGGCAACGACCAGTGGGGCAACATCACCGCGGGCCTCGACTACATCCGCCGCGTCACCGCGAACGACGGCGGCCCCGCGCACGCCCTCACCGTGCCGCTGCTCACCAACGCCACCGGCGAGAAGTTCGGCAAGAGCACCGGCGGCGGTTCGGTCTGGCTCGATCCGTCGTTGACCAGTCCTTACTCCTGGTACCAATTCTGGTTCAACACCGACGACCGCGACGTCGT
Organism: Cryptosporangium sp. NPDC051539; assembly: GCF_044454545.1. NCBI lineage: Bacteria > Bacillati > Actinomycetota > Actinomycetes > Cryptosporangiales > Cryptosporangiaceae > Cryptosporangium > Cryptosporangium sp. NPDC051539. The sequence continues at coordinate 931,519 of NZ_JBITDV010000002.1, forward strand.
CAGCCGCCTCAAGACGTTCACGTTCCTCGACCGCAAGGAGATCGAGGAGCTCGAGGTCGCGGCCACCGAACGCCCGGCCGCGCGCCTCGCGCAGCGTCGCCTGGCCGCGGAGATGACCACGCTGGTCCACGGCTCCTCCGAGACCGAGGCGGTCGTTGCCGCGAGCGGCGCACTCTTCGGCCGCGGCGAGCTGCAGACGCTGCCCGCCGCGACCCTGCGTGCGGCCCTGTCGGAGGCCGGCCTGCACCAGGTCTCGGGAGAGCTGCCGTCCGCCGCCGCGCTGCTGCACGCGTCCGGCCTCGCGTCGAGCCTGTCCGACGCACGTCGCACGGTCCGCGAGGGCGGGGCGTACGTCAACAACACGAAGGTGACCGACTCCGAGGCGTCGCCGGCCCGCGAGGACCTCTTGCACGGCCGGTGGCTGGTCCTGCGCAAGGGCAAGCGCACCGTCGCGGGGGTTGAGGTCGTTTAGTTTTTACGCCTGCCCGGCGGGCGCCGGGCGCTCCCGCGTCCGGCGCGCAGGGGAGGCTCCGCGTATCGCGCGGCCCCGCCGTAGTGCCCGGGGCCGCGTCCTCACTCCGGCCAGTCCGCCGCGGCCGGGCCGCCGCCCAGTGCGGTGAGCCCGAGCCGTCCGGGGTAGCGGGGGCGGGCCGGTGTGGTGGGCCCGGGCCGTCCGGGGCAGTGCGGTCAAGCCGTCCGGTGCGGTGAGCTCGAGCCGTCCGGGGCAGTGGGGGCGTGCGGGGCCGTGAGCTCCGGCCGTCCGGGGCCGTCCGGGGCCGTCCGGGGCAGTGCGGTCAAGCCGTGCGGTGAGGTCGGGCCGTCCGGGGCAGTGGGGCCGGTGCGGTGAGGTGAGCCCGAGCCATCCGGGCAGCAGGGTCCGGCCGGCCGGGGCGGGTCAAGCCGTCCGGTGCGGTGAGCTTGCGCCGTCCGGGGCGGTGGGTTCAATCCGACCGGGGTGGTGACACCACGCCCGGGCGGTCGGGGCGAGCTCGGGCTGTCCGGGGTGGTGAAGCCCGGGCTGTCCGGAGCGGTGGGTTCGGGCCCGTGGCGGATGGTGGGTCCGGCCCGTGCGGGGTGGTGAAGCCCGGGTCGCCCGGGGCGGTGGGTTCAGACCGGCCTGGGGCGGGGAATTCGATCCGTCCGGCCCGGTAAAGCCTGGGCGGACCGAGGCGGTGAGCTCGGGCCGCCCAGCGCGAGGAGGTCGATCCGGGCCCGCCCGCCGCTTGCGATGGGTGTGGTGGGTTGTGCGGGGGTGGGCAAGGTCGTCGCCGCTCGCGGCGAAGGTGTCGGGGATGGGCGGGTCGCCGCTGCTCGCGGTGAGCGTGGTCGCTGTGCGGGGTCAGGATCGGGCCGCTTGTCCACAGCCTCCGGGGCAGTTCGGGTCAGGCCGCGTCCGCCAGTGCAAGGCCGAGTGTGGAAGCCGGCCGTCCGGCCACTGGCCGCCGGGCTGTCGAGCCGCCGGGCCGTCGGATCGTCGGCAGCAGACGCGGCGTTGTCGGTCAGCCAGTCCACAGCCCTCAGGCAATCCGACGCCTGGTCGCCTGCGACGCAAAGCGAGGTGCGGAAGCTGCCGACAGCCGGCGTGCCGGCTGTCCGGCAGCAGCTCGGCGCACGGCAGCAGCTTTGACACCGCCAAGCGACCTCGCGCCGGCCCTGGACGCCTGCGGCGACATCGCCAAACGGCCGGACGTAGCCGCAGAAGGCCGCCCGCACCCCGCCCCAGCGGTAGCCGGTCGACGGACGGGGCCGGACGGGCCGCACCCCACAGAAGATCCCGGACGGGCCGCGCGCCCCGCCGACGACCGTTGACGGGCGACCGACGAGCCAAGTGTGGCGCGGACCACTCTTCCCGGGTTTGCGGATCCCCGACGAGCCGCGTAGATTTCGTCAGGCCCGCAGGGGAGACGGACACGATCTGGTGCGCAAGCGCCGGGGTGGACGGCCCGCGGGAAACCAGCTGATCGAGCCGGTAAAGCCGGAACGTAACGCTGTGTGCTGGGCGAGGCGGCGGATTTGGCGCCGCGAACTCGACCGGATACGCTTGAAAAGCCCGATCGAACAATCGGCGCGAATTTGGCGCCGAAGCTCCGGTCGAGCTAAGCTGGAAATGCGAAAGCAATTTCGGCGGCCCGATAAAGAAACAGAGCGAATTTGGTGCTGCGGAATGTGTCGGGTACGGTTGGAAAGCGCTAGACGGTAGGGAAGCAAGCCCCGACGGAGCCTTGGCGGGCCGAGATGGTGCGCGTGTGTTGTTTGAGAACTCAACAGTGTGTTTGAAAGTTAGTGCCAGATGTTTTACCTCGTGCCCACGGTTGTGGGTTCAAGGTTCCTTTG
>NZ_JBITDV010000003.1:0-156092 GCF_044454545.1 Cryptosporangium sp. NPDC051539
GGGGCGGTGCTTAGCGGTGTGCACCCCGCCCCGCGGGCCCCCCGCCCCTCCTGGGGGCATCTTTCGCGCCCCCGGGGGGGGGGGGGGGGCGGGCGCCCCCCCCCCCCCGACCTGCGAGGAACTCCGCCCCCTACACCTCCGCCGCGTTCACCTCACCCACCCCACCGCCCGGCCGGCTCCCAGGAGCCGACACGGCCGACGGAACCCCCTCCGACACGGCCGACGGAATCACCGCCGACACGGCCGACGGGACCTCCGCCGGCGCCGCCGAGGGATCCACCGCGGGCGCGGCCGACGGATCCACCGCCGGGGTGATCCGCAACCCACGCAGACGCGTCGCCGCCACCACCGCCGCGATCACCATCACCACGGCCGCCGCCACCCCGGCCGCGTGCAGCCCGTCGGTGAACGAGTCCCGGGCCACCCGCAGCACCGCGTCTCCGACGTCACCCGGCAACTGCGCCGCCACCGCCGTGGCCCCGCCCAGCGTCTCCCGGACCTCCGACAACGCCGCCGACGGCACGCCCTCCGGAGCCCCGGCCGAGACACCGTGCCGGTAGATCGCGCTCCCGAGGCTCCCCAGCAACGCCATCCCGAGCGCCCCGCCGAGCTCCGATCCCGACTCCAGCAACGCCGACGCCGACCCGGCCCGCTCCGGCGGTGCGACGCCCAGCGCCACCTCGGTGACCACCGACATCACGGTCACCAGCCCGACCGCGTACGTGGTGGCCGCGGCCAGCACGATCCACAGCCCGCGGCCGGGACTCACCTGCGTCGTCAGCAGGAACCCGATCGCCGCGATCGTGAACCCGCCCGCCATCAGATACGCCCGGTCGACGACCCGGGCCAGCGCATTCGCCAGCGGCGCCGCCCCACCGACCAGAATCGACGGCGCCACGCTCCACAGTGCCGCCCGCAGCGGGCTCAGTCCGAGTACCGACTGCAGGTACTGGGTGGCGAACAGCGCGAACCCGACTACCCCGAACATCGCGACGACGTTCAGCGCCACCGCGCCGCCGAACGCCCGCCGCCGGAACAGCGCGATGTCGATGATCGGGTCCGAACGCCGCAGCTGCCGCCGGACGAACACCGCACCGACGACGAGCCCCGCCACCACCGAGACCACCGGCCACACCACCGACCCCGACGCCCCGCCGCCGATCTGGGCCAGTTCCTTCACGCCCCAGATGACCGGCAGCACGGTCGCCAGCGACAGGAAGCCCGACGCCCAGTCGAACCGCCCGACGCCCGGGTGGCGGAACTCGGGCACCAGAACCGGGGCCAGCACCAGCAGAGCGACCATGAACGGCAGGTTGATCAGGAACACCGAGCCCCACCAGAAATGCTCGAGCAGCACCCCGGACAGCACCGGCCCGAGCGCGATCCCGCCGGCCGTGGCGCCGGTCCAGATACCGATCGCCGTGCCCCGCTGACGCTCGTCGTGGAACATGTTCCGGATCAGCGCGAGCGTCGAAGGCATCAGCGTCGCGCCGGCGACCCCGAGAATCGCCCGCGCCGCGATCAGCAGCTCGGCGCTGGGCGCGTAGGCCGCCAGCACGGACGCGAGGCTGAACCCGACGGCGCCCATCAGCAGCAGCCGGCGCCGCCCGATCCGGTCGCCGATCGCCCCCATCGGGATCAGCAGGCCGGCCAGGACGAAGCCGTAGACGTCGAAGATCCAGAGTTGCTGCGTACTGGTCGGCTCGAGCTCGACGCTCAAGAACGGCACCGCGAAGTAGAGAACCGAGACATCCATCGAGACGAACAGCAGCGGCAGGAGGAGTACGGCCAGGCCGATCCACTCCTTCCGGCCCGCGCGGACGGTGTACTCACCAGACATGATGCGCTCCTCGGAAGGGCAGGTAGTGCGGCCCGTGTACGTCGTACGCGCCGCTCACCGGAATTGAAGCGCACCCCGGACGCCGTACACAAGAGGGTATATTCGCTGCTGGAAGCGCACTACCGCCCGCTAGTGCACTAGCGCACCCGGCCCCGCCGAGGTCAGGGCCGCCCGCCCCCGCCTGGCCGGTACCGGCGCCCTGTGGTGCACTAGTACAGAAATTCTCGGAAGGAACGGTGACGATGAGCGAGACGCCCTCGGCCCGGATCATCGGCGAGCTACGCCGTCGCATCGAGAGCGGCGATCTGCGGCCCGGCGACCGGCTGCCGTCGACCCGGCAGATCACCAGTCAGTGGGGCGTCGCGATGGCCACCGCGACCAAGGTGCTCACCGCACTCCGTCACGCCGGTCTCGTCGACGCGGTGCCCGGCGTCGGCACGGTCGTCCGCCCCGGCCCCGGCCCCGGCCCCGGCCCCGGCTCCGGCTCCGGCTCCGGCTCCGGCTCCGGCAAGGAACTACCGCCCCCCGGCCCGGCCTCCGGCTTCACCCCACCCCGCGACCACCCAACCCACGGTCACCCAACCCACGGTCACCCCGACCCCGACCCCCTCCACCCCGCCCACGGGCTGGAACCGGTGCTCGGGCTCCCCGACCCGCCCCGCCGTCGCCGCCGGCCCACCGACGAACCCCTGACCCGCGAACGCGTCATCGCCGCGGCCCTCGCGATCGCCGACGCCGACGGCATGGCCGAGCTCTCGATGCGCCGCGTCGCCGCCGACCTCGGCGTCGCCACGATGGCGCTCTACCGGTACGTCCCGAGCAAGGAAGACCTGGTCATCCACATGCTCGACGCGGTCTTCGGCGAGGTCTCGATGATCCCCGACCCGGAGCCGGCCGGCTGGCGCGCCAAGCTGGAGTCGGTGGCCCGCAAACAGTGGGACGTCTACCGGCAGCACCGCTGGATGGCCGGAGCGCTCTCGTTCTCGCGCCCGCAGCTCGTGCCGCGCGGGATGGTGCACACCGAGTACGCGATGGCCGCGATGAACGACACCGGGCTCGCGCCCGCCCAACTCCTGCACGTGGCCGTCTGCCTGTTCAACCACGTCCGGAGCGTCGCGCTCGTCCACGACGAGGAACTACGCAACCAGCAAGACACCGGGATGGACGCCGGCGAGTGGATGGACGGCCAGGACGACTACTTCGTGCAGGTCCTGGCCACCGGCCAGTTCCCGATGATGGCCGCGGTCAGCTCGATTCCCGACGACGCCTTCTCGATCGAGTCGATGTTCGAGTTCGGCCTGGCCCGCTATCTCGACGGCGTCGAGGTGCTGATCAGCGGCTGAGCCAGGCCGCCGGGTCGTCCAGGACCCGGTCGAGCACCGACCAGGCCGCCCCCAGGGCCGCGGCGTCCGTGCCGAGCACCGACGCCTGCACGACCGGCCGCGACACCGCCGCGCCGACCAGGCGGCGCGAGAGCTGCGCCTCGATCGGCCCGACCAGCCACGGCGCCAGCTCCGCGTGCGCGCCGCCGAGTACCACGGCGTCGAGGTCCAGCAGGTTGAGGGCCGCCGCGAGCGCCAGCCCGAGCGCCTCTCCGGCGTCCGCGAGCGCCGCCAGCATCGCCGGCTCCCCCGCCGCCGCCCGCGCCGCGATCGCCCGAACCCCCGACCCGCCACCCCCAGACCCACCGCGCCCAGACCCGCCGACCCCAGACCCACCGACCCCAGACCCACCGCGCCCCGGCCGGCCGCCTCCAGGCCGCCCGGACTCCTCCGCGCCCACCCCCGCCGCTCGGGAAATCGCCCGCAGGCCCGCGTACTGCTCCAGGCAGCCGTCGCTGCCGCAGGCGCACGGCCGGCCGCCCGGACGGACCGTCACGTGCCCGAGCTCGCCGCTCCAGCCGTGGCGTCCGCGGTAGAGCTGCCCGTCGAGCACCAGCCCCGCCCCGATGCCGACCTCCCCCGAGACCTGCAAGAACGACCTCGGGGCCGCGGCGCCGAGGGCCCGTTGTTCGGCGCGCGCCGCGAGCGTCGCCTCGTTCTCCACCACGATGGGGACGCTCCGCAGCGAGCCGAGACGCGCCAGCGCCTCGAGCGGCCCGGCGCTGTCGAGGTTCGGCGTGACCAGCAGCGCACCGGTCGAGGGGTCGACCAGCCCGGGCACGGCCAGCGCGGCCCCGGACAGCGTCAGCCCGAGCGCGGCGGCCTCGGCCGCCGCCTCGCTCGACAACGCCGCCAGCACCGCACCCCGCCCCTCGGCCCCGGCCACCAGCCCGCCCCCACTCGCCGGCCCGCCACCGGCCACCAGCCCCGCCTCGGCCGCCGGCCCGGACCCGCCCTCCGGCCCGGCCCCGGCGACCGCTGCGCTCCAGGCCTCGGCTGCCGGGGAGCCCCCACCTTCGAGCCCGCCCTCCAGACCCAGCACCCGGCGCACCCGCACCGTGCCGGTCAGGTCCACGACGCAGACCGAAAGATGGTCGACGTTTAACTCGATGCCGAGGCCGGCCGGCCCCTCGCCGTCCAGCACCAGCCCGGTCGAAGGCCGCCCCACGCCGGTCCGGGTCGGCACCCCGGTCTCCCGCAGCAGACGCCCTACGGCCAGCGCATCCACCAGCCCCGACACCGCCGCCCGGGTCAGCCCGGTGGCCGTGGCCACGTCGGCCCGCGACAGCGGCACCCCGGCCGATGCGACCGCTCTGAGCACCAGCGCCAAATTATGAGCCCGCACCGACCCGGTTCGAGCAGGACGTCCGGCGGTACCCAGCCGCATAGCGTAATCCTCGAACAAGGGACGTTGCACCGCCCGCACCTCTCCCGAAATCGGCCGTAGGCCGATATGTTAACGGCCTGAACTAATCACCAACCGCACGGAGGTACAACCCATGGCAGCGCAGCCGACCCCCGCCGACCACTTCACGTTCGGGCTCTGGACCATCGGTTGGCAGGCCCGCGACCCGTTCGGTGACGAGACCCGCGCCCCGGTCGACCCGGTCGAGTCCGTGCACAAGCTGGCCGAGCTCGGCGCCTACGGCGTCACGTTCCACGACAACGACCTGATCCCGTTCGAGGCCGACGAGGACGCCCGCGCGAAGCACATCAGCCGCTTCAAGGACGCGCTGAAGGAAACCGGCCTCCAGGTGCCGATGGCCACCACGAACCTGTTCACCCACCCGGTGTTCAAGGACGGCGCGTTCACCAGCAACGACCGCGGGGTGCGCCGGTTCGCGCTGCGCAAGACGATGCGCCAGATCGACCTGGCCGCCGAACTGGGCGCGCACACGTTCGTCTGCTGGGGCGGTCGTGAGGGCTCCGAGACGAACGCGGCGAAGGACGTGCACGCCGCGCTCTCCCGCTACGCCGAGGCGATCGACACGCTCGTCCAGTACTCGCTCGACCAGGGCTACGACCTCAAGTTCGCGATCGAGCCCAAGCCGAACGAGCCCCGGGGCGACATCCTGCTCCCGACGGTCGGTCACGCGCTCGGGTTCATCTCGATGCTCCAGCACGCCGATCGTGTCGGGCTGAACCCCGAGGTCGGCCACGAGCAGATGTCGAACCTCAACTTCGTCGACGCGATCAGCCAGGCGCTCTGGCAGGGCAAGCTGTTCCACATCGACTTGAACGGCCAGCACGGTCCGAAGTTCGACCAGGACCTGGTTTTCGGTCACGGTGACCTGATCAGCGCGTTCTTCCTGGTCGACCTGCTCGAGCACGGCCCGTTCGGTGGCGGCCCCACCTACGACGGCCCGCGCCACTTCGACTACAAGCCCTTCCGCAACGAGGACATGACCGGCGTCTGGAACTCGGCCGCCGCCAACATGCGCACGTATCTGCTGCTCAAGGAGCGCGCTCAGGCCTTCCGCGCCGACCCCGAGGTGCAGGCCGCGCTCGCCGAGCACGGCGTCACCGGGCTCGCGCAGCCCACCCTCAACGAGGGCGAGTCGATCACCGACCTGCTCGCCGACCGCTCCGCGTTCGAAGACTTCGACGTCGCCGCGGCCGCGGCGAAGGGCTCCGGCGCCATCCGCCTGGACCAGCTCGCCATCGAACACCTTCTGCACGCACGCTGAGTACGCCTGCCGGGCGGGCGCCGGTTCCTTCCGGATCCGGCGCCGGTCCCGGCGGCCGAAACGTCCCGCCGGTCCGTGCGTGGCGCCCCGCCCACCCTCCGGCGGGCGGGGGTGTGCAGGGCGCAGATGCACAGCAGGCAGACTGGTCCCGTGAGCGCTCAGCTGAACCCGGACCGGTCGGAGTGGGACGTCATCGTGGTCGGCGGCGGCCCGCCCGGTGAGGTCGTCGCGCAGTACGCCACCCAGTTCTCCGGCCTCGACGCCGTGATCGTCGAACAGGAACTTCTCGGCGGTGAGTGCTCGTTCTGGGCCTGCATGCCGTCGAAGGGGCTGCTCCGGCCGGTCGAGCTCGTCGCCAATTCGGCCGACCTGGCCGGTGTCACCGGCGCCCGCGTCGACGTCGACGCGGTCCTGGCCCGCCGGGACAAGATCGTCAACCACCACGACGACACCTCCCAGATCACCTGGGCCACCGGGGCCGGTATCGACGTGATCCGCGGCCGCGGACGCCTGGCCGGCCCGAAGACGGTGACCGTCGACGGGCGGACGCTGACGGCCCGCCACGCCGTCGTGCTCGCCACCGGGACAAGGGCGAACGTCCCGCCGATCGACGGTCTGCGCGAGGCCCGCCCGTGGACGTCCCGCGACGCCACGAACCTGCACGTCGTTCCGCACCGGGTCGTGATCGTCGGTGGCGGGGTCGTCTCCTGCGAGGCCGCCACCTGGCTCCGCGGCCTCGGTGCCGACGAGGTGACGATCGTCGAGGGTTCCGAGCGCCTGCTCTCGAAGAACGAGCCGTTCGCCGGCGACCTGGTGGCCGAGGCGTTCACCGCATCCGGCGTGACCGTGAAGACCCGGACCCGCGTCACCGCCGTCTCCCGGCCGGAGGTCAACGACGCCGGTGAGGGGCTGATCCACGGCGGCGAGGTCACGGTCACGCTCTCCGACGGTTCGGTCCTGCGGGCGGACGAGATCCTGGTCGCCGCCGGCCGCACCCCGAACAGCGACGACCTGGGCCTGCCGAGCGTCGGCCTCGAGCCGCACGGCTTCGTCGCCGTGGACGAGTACCTCACCGTGCCCGGGTTCGACTGGCTGTACGTGGTCGGCGACCTCAACGGCAAAGCGCTGCTCACGCACATGGGCAAGTACCAGGCCCGGATCGCCGGTGACGTGATCGCCGCCCGGGCCGCCGGAGACCCGCCGCCGCAGCGGGACCGCGCCGTCGTGCCCCAGGTGACGTTCACCGACCCCGAGGTCGGCTCGGCCGGTCTCACCGAGGCCCAGGCCCGCGACGCCGGGCTCGACGTCGGGGTCGCCGAGTACGACATGGCCGCGCTGGCCGGTACGTACCTGGTGCGCGACGACTACCGCGGCCGGGCGAAGCTGGTCCTCGACGGCGACGTCCTGGTCGGCGCCACGTTCGTCGGCACCGGCATCGCCGAACTCGTGCACTCGGCCACGGTCGCGATCCAGGGCCGCATTCCGCTGGCCGACCTCTGGCACGCGGTGCCGAGCTACCCGACCGTCAGCGAAGTGTGGCTCCGGCTCCTGGAGACGATTGATTCGCAACGGAGGGGGAAGTAAGGGTTACGATTCAGACATTCCGGTAACTCGTCTACGGGAGTACCTATGCGGTTCCTCGGTCGGCTCAGCCAGCTGCCACCTCGTCTTGCGACGGGCGCGTACATCCTGAACTCCGGCCTGTCGAAACGGAACGCCGACGACGAGGCCGCGGCCGGCATGCACGGGATGGCGGCGGGCACCTACCCGTTCCTGGCCGGGATCGAGCCGCGGCAGTTCGCGAAGTACCTCTCGACCGCCGAGATCGCGCTGGGCGCCGCACTGCTGGTGCCGATCGTTCCGGCCGCGGTGGCCGGGGCCGGGCTCGCCGCGTTCGCCGGTGGTCTGCTCGGGCTGTACCTGAAGACGCCCGGGCTGCGCGAGGAAGGCAGCTTGCGCCCGACCCAGGCCGGGACGCCGATCGCGAAGGACGTCTGGATGTTCGGGATCGGCGCCGGCCTGGTGCTGGAGAGCCTCACCAGCCGGAAGAAGTAGACGCCCCTACTCCGGCGCGACGTGCCCACTGAACTTGTGGACGGCGGCCGGAGTCACCGGGGTGAAGAGATTGACGAGGTTGCCGTCGGGGTCGCGGACGAGCAGCGAGCGGTTGCCCCACGGCATCGTGGTGGGCGCGAGGACCACGTCGACGTCGAGTTTTTCGTGCAGGGCGTCGACGTCGTCGACCAGGAACTCGACGATCGCGGAACGGTTCGCACCGGCGGTGACCGCGCCGGGCGGCAGCATCGCGACCGTGCGCGTGCTCCCGATCGCGAGCGTGGCGCCGCCGGTGGCGATCTCGGCGAAGTCCGGGGTGGACCAGGTCGCGTCGAGGCCGGTGACCCGCTCGTAGAAGCCGACGAGCCGGGCGACGTCGGTGGTGACGACGCGGACGGAAACGAAGTTCACGAGTACCTCCGGGAAGTGGATCGGACCCCGAACGCTAGAACTCATACCGGACAGGATCCGCCCGGTTTCCGGACGCATTTCCGCCCCGGACGCAAGCCCGTGCCCTGGCAGAACCTGCCGTCTCCCGGTCTCCCGGCGCGGCAGGGTCGGTCCGTGACAGACCGCCCGGCTTCCGCGACGCTCGGGGGATGGAGACCCGAGACGCTGACGAGCTCTGCGCCCTGGACGCAACCGACCTGGCCCAGCGGCTGCACGCCCGCGAGCTCTCGGCCCGGGACGTCGTCGAAGCCCACCTCGACCGGATCGAGCGGGTCAATCCGGCGGTGAACGCGATCGTCACGCTCGATCCGGAGGGCGCCCTGGCCGCGGCCGCCGCCGCTGACGACGCGCCTCCGGCCGGCCCGCTGCACGGCCTCCCGATCGCGTTCAAGGACACCCACGACACCGCGGGTATGCGCACCACCTACGGCTCTCCGCTGCTGGCCGACAACGTCCCGACCGAGGACACGCTGGTCGTGGCGCGCATCCTGGCCGCCGGGGCGATCCGGATCGGCAAGACCAACGTCCCGGAGTTCGCCGCCGGGTCGCACACGTTCAACACGCTGTTCGGACCCACCCGCAACCCCTACGACCTCGGTCGCTCGGCCGGCGGCAGCAGCGGTGGCGCGGCCGCGGCGCTGGCGGCCCGCCTGCAGCCGATCGCCGACGGCAGCGACCTGGGCGGCTCGCTGCGCAACCCGGCCGCGTTCTGCAACGTCGTCGGGTTCCGCCCGACGCCCGGCCGCGTGCCCACCGTGCCCAGCGACAACCTCTGGGACACGCTCGGCACGTCCGGCCCGATGGCCCGCACGGTCGCCGACGTCGCACTGCTGCTCTCCGCGATCGCCGGCCCCGACCCTCGATCGCCCCTCGCGTTCGAGACACCGGGCGAGGCCTTCCGTACCGTCCCCGAGCGCGACCTCAACGGCCTGCGCGTCGCCTGGAGCCCCACGCTCGGTGGCCTGCCGATCGACCCGGCGATCGCCGCGGTGCTGGCCGCGGCACCGGTGACGTTCGAGAAAGACCTGGGCGCGACCGTCGAGGAAGCCACCCCCGACCTCTCCGAAGCCGAGTTCGCGTTCCGGACGCTGCGCGCGAACGCGTTCGACGTCGGATTCGGGGAGTCCTTCGACGAGCGCCCGGACGCGTTCAAGCCCGCGCTGGCCTGGAACATCGAGCAGGGCCGCAAGCTCAGCCGCGCCGACGTCGGCCGCGCCACCGCCGCGCTCTCGCGGGTCTTCCAGGCCGGGATCCGATTCTTCGAGACGTACGACGTCCTGATCACACCGGTCACCCAGGTCGTCCCTTTCGACGTCGACGAGGAGTACCCGCACGTCGTCGCCGGGGAACAACAGCACTCCTACCTGGACTGGATGCGGGCCGCCTACCACGTCACGACGCTCGGCGCCCCGGCGATCTCGGTTCCGGCCGGCTTCACGCCCGAGGGCCTTCCGGTCGGCCTGCAGATCGTCACCAGGCCCCGCTCCGACCTGTTCACGCTCCAGGTGGCCGCCGCGTTCGAGGCCGCCACCGGCTACGCGAGGACCGCACCGGCGCTCTAGCGTCCGTCCGGGATGGAGCCGCAGAACCGCGGCGCGGCCGGCCCCGTCCGGGAACTACGCCGTTACGCTGCGCGTTTGTCCGGACACCAGTAACTATCGCCTGACCAGCCATCCGAGGAGATGTTGTGGTCTTTCGGAAGTTGATGCACGCGTTCGGCGCCGGTGGGCCGTCCGTCGACACCGTGCTCGAACGCAGCGACTGCCGTCCCGGCGAGCTGCTCCGCGGCGAGGTGCGGTTGCGCGGAGGCGACCGCACCGTGACGATCGAGCGCATCGAGCTCGGTCTCGTCACCCGCGTGGAGTTCGAGGGCGGCGAGCACGAGCAGGCCGGTGGGGTCGAGTTCGCGCGGTTGCCGCTCTCCGGGCGGTTCGAACTGCCGGAACACGCCGACCGGGCGCTGTCGTTCCAGTTCCCGGTGCCGTGGGAGGCGCCGGTCACCGCGGTGTTCGGCCAGCCGCTGCGCGGTATGGCGGTCGGCCTCAAGACCGAGGTGGCGGTGGCCAAGGCGATCGACGCCGGAGACCTCGACCCGGTCGCGATCCACCCGCTGCCGGCGCAGGAGCTGTTCCTCGACGCGGTCGCCCGGCTCGGCTTCACGTTCCGTACCGCCGACGTCGAGTACGGACACCTGCGCGGCGTCCCGCAGCAGATGCCGTTCTACCAGGAGATCGAGTTCTTCCCGGCGCCCCAGTACGCGGGCCGGCTGAACGAGCTCGAGGTCACGTTCGTGGCCGGTCCGCAGGCGGTGGACGTCGTTCTCGAGGTCGACAAGCGCGGCGGGCTGTTCAGCGGCGGCGCCGACACGTTCCACCACCTGCGGATCGACTACGCGACCGCGGGCCAGACCGACTGGGCCGGGTACCTCGACGGGTGGCTCCAGCAGCTGCTCGCGAACGCCCACGGCTACGGCGGCGGGCACGGCGGCCACGCCGCGTACGGCCACGGCGGCTACGGGAGCCACGGCGGCCACCACGGGCACCGGCGCCACCGCGGCGGCCTGGGGATGGGCGCGGTCGCCGGCGGCGCCGCGGCCGGTTTCGTCGGCGGAATCGTCGCCGGCGAGGTCTTCGAGGAGGTCTTCGACGACGACGGAGGCGACGACGACGGCTTCTTCTAGCGACGCACGCCTCGCCTGACCGCGGTCGCCGCGGTCAGGCCGGCGGGCCCGCCAGCGCGCGTTCGATGCCGTCGAACAGCTCGTTCACCAGCGCGGATTGTTCCGCGCCCACCACGGCCGCGTCCTCGCCGGCCAGAATGCGCTGCGCCGTCACCTGGCGCATCGTCCGGAGCGCGGCCATCACCAGGGCCGCGGTCCACCGCGCCCGCATCGCGCCCGCCGAGGGCGACGCCTCGAGCAGCACGCCCGCGAGCGTGCTCTCCAGCTCCTCGACCGATTCCCGCAGCCACGCCCGCAGCGCCGGTGACGCCAGCACCGTCCGCCAGAACTGCCGGTGGTCGCCCGCCCCACCGAGCGGATGGTCCCGCCGGAGCAGGTCGAGCGCCAGGTCGCGGATCGCCTCGACCGGCGACACCCCCGCCGCCCGGCGGTCGATCGCCGAGAGCAACAGCTCCCGCGCCTCCGGCAGCCGGTCGAAGAACATGTCTTCCTTGCGCGGGAAGTAGTTGAAGACCGTCATCTTCGACACGTTCGCGGCCTCGGCGATCTCCGCGACCGTCACCGCGTCGAACCCCCGCGTCACGAACAGCAGCGTCGCCTCGTCCGAGATCCGCTGTCGCGTCTCGGCCTTTTTCCGGTCGCGCAGCCCCATGGCGCAACGATATACCTAGCCAAAACTTTGACTCGGTACATATTCTCGAACCATGACTCCCGAACACGATGTCGTCCTCGTCGGCGCCGGACCCACCGGACTGATGCTCGCCTGCGAACTGCGCCTCGCCGGCGTGGACGTCCTGGTCCTCGAACGGCTCGGCGAACCCGACCTGACGATGAAGGCCGGATCGATCACGGCTCCCACGGCCGCCGCGTTCGACCGCCGCGGGCTTCTCCCCGACCTGGCCGCGGCCCAGGAGCGCGGGCTGGCGGGCATCCGCGCCTTCGTCGCGAAGCAGACCGGCTCGGCCCCCGCCGGTCCGGTCAAGACCCCGCCGAAGTTCGTCGGCCACTTCGCCGCGCTCATGCTCAGCGGCGATCACTTCGACGCCGACGACCCGGCGTTCGCCGGCGCCGGCCCGTCGGCCGACGTCGGTCTCGTCCCCCAGCAGGACATCGAGAAGATCCTCACCGACCGGGCCGCGTCCCTCGGGGTCGAGGTCCGTCGCCACACGTCCGTCACCACCGTCGAGGCGGACGCCGACGGGGTCACGATCTCCGCGGGCGGCCAACGGCTGCGCACCGCCTGGCTCGTCGGCTGCGACGGAGGCCGGTCCGTGGTCCGCAAGAGCGCCGGATTCGACTTCCCCGGCACACCCCCGCAGATCACCGGCTACCAGGCCCTCGCCGAGCTGACCGGCACCGAGGGGCTCCGGCCGGGCTGGAACCGGTCGAGCCGGGGCGTCTACGCGTTCGGGCCGTTCCCCGGCCGCGTGCTCACGGTCGAGTTCGACGGCCCACCGGCCGACCGCGACACCCCGGTCACCGCCGAGGAGTTGCAGGGCGCGATCCGGCGGGTCACCGGCGCCGACGTGACGGTCACCGGGATGTCGAGCATCACCCGGTTCACCGACAACGCCCGGCAGGCCACCGACTACCGGCGCGGCCGGGTCCTGCTCGCCGGGGACGCCGCCCACGTCCACTCGCCGTTCGGCGGCCAGGGCCTCAACCTCGGCATCGGCGACGCGGTGAACCTGGGCTGGAAGCTGGCCGCGGTGATCAACGGCTGGGCACCCGGCGGGCTCCTCGACACCTACACCGCCGAGCGGCATCCGCTCGGCGCGCGCGTACTCGACTGGACGCGGGCCCAGATCGCGATCATGCGGCCGGATCCGTGGGCCGACGCGATCCGGGCCGTGGTCGCGGATCTCGCGGCGACCACCGACGGGACGACGTACCTGGTGAAGCGCCTCTCGGGCGTGCTGAACCGGTATCCGCTGGAGGGCTCGCATCCGCTGGTGGGGGCCGAGGCGCCGGACCTGGTGCTGGGTGACGGGTCCCGGCTCGCCGAACACTGCACGGCCGGGACCGGCGTGCTGTTCGACCTGGCCGACGACCCGGCCGTCCGGGACGCGGCCGCGGGCTACCCGGACCGCGTGCGGGTCGTCACCGCGTCGGCGGTCGACGGCCCGGCCGCCCTGCTGGTTCGTCCCGACGGCGCGGTGGCCTGGGCGTCCGACGGCGGCGCCGACGGCCTGGAAGCCGCTCTGCGCACGTGGTTCGGTCTCCCGGCCGTCGTGCCCGCCTAACGGCGCAGCGGGACCGCCGCTATCGGTGCGGGGATGCGCTCGGTGGCGGTGAGCAGGGTGTCCGCATTGTGGGTGTAGGCGATCGCCTCACCCTGGCGGCTCTCCGGCAGCACGATCTGCCGGGGAGTCTCCGACACCATCGCCCGGAGGACGTCACCGGTCGGGGCGTCCCACTCGAACGCCCGGTCGTAGGTCCGCAGCACGACCCGCTTGCCGTCGGGGGACACCGCTCCCCCGGTCACCAGCCGGCTGCGGTACCGGCAGGACGGGCACCAGCGCCGGACGTGCAGCCGCCCGGCCAGGCGCAACGTCCCGGACGGCCGGAGCGGAGCGTCGGCGACGTAGACCCCGGGTGCCTCGATCGTCTTCGTGACGATCGCGACCCGACCGCTCCGGCTCAGCAGCAGCGCCTCGGCGTCGTGCGGCCCGTCCGGATAGCGCAGGTCGTACCGGGTCACCGCGGTCGCCGGAGTCCCGACCCGCCACCGGAACAACGACACCGCGGTCCGGCGGGTGGTGTTGCCGCCGATGTCGGCGATCCAGAACGCACCCGACCCGTCCAGCGCGAGATCCTCGGTGTCGAACCGCTTGCCGCCGAGCGGGGCCGCCGCCGGGTCGTGCGCCGCGGGCGGCTTCAGCACGGTCCGGCGGGTCACCCGGCACGAATGGTCGAGCCGCCAGATCACCGGCCCGGTGTCGTTGACGACCGAGAACCCGCCCGGACGCTCGACCAGCCCGCTGATCTGCCCGAGCCGCTGATCCGCGACCACGCACCGCGTCGCCGGCCGGCCGGCGATCGGCTGTGCGGCCGCTCCGGCGCCCGCGTGCGCCTCGGCCGCCGGCGCCGTGAATCCGGCCGCCACCGCGACCACGATCACGCCCGCCACGCACCCGGCCCGTACCGCGAGGGTCCGCCGCCCCGTTGCCACCGCAACCCCCGTCCGCACCGCCCGCTATGTCCGTTTCAGGCGAGCGGTACGCACCGTACTAGATCCGGGTAACCGGTGCGGGTGTGGCGTCGGCATAAAAGCCGGAGGCCGCACGTGCGGCCTCGGCCACCAGCGACCTCAGCTCCGGCGGGCCGAGCACCTCGACCTCGGCGCCGAGCGCCAGGAAGTCGGCCCGGGCCTTCCGGATCCGCTCGATCGGGATCGTGGTGCGGACCCAGCCGTCCTCGTCCGGCGGGCCGGCGTTCCGGCCGGCCGCGGCCACCATGGCCGGGCCGCCGAGCAGGTGCTGCAGGTACTCGAGGCCGCGCGGCGAGATCCGGACCTCGGCCTCGGCCGTGATCAAGTTCGCCTCGAAGCGGCGGGTCCACTCCTGCCAGTACGGGGCCAGGTCGAAGCCCTCCGGACGCGCGAAGCGGTCGTCGAGCACCGAGACGTCCAGCAGGTGCGAGACCTTGTAGGCACGGATCTCCTCGCCGGGCACCGGCCGCGCCACGAAATACCAGACCCCGGCCTTCAGCACGACGCCCAGCGGATCCCAGACCCGCTCGACCTCGCGGGGCGCCCGCCAGCGACGGTAACGGGCCCGGATCCGGCGCTGGTTCCAGACCGCGTCCGCGAGCACGCCGAGGTGCGGGACGTCCTCGGCCTCGCGGAACCAGCCCGGCGCGTCCAGGTGGAACCGCTCGCGCATGCGCTCGGCCCGGGTGCGCAGCTCGGCCGGGAGCGCGGCCAGCAGCTTCAGCTCGGCCGCGGCGAGCTCGGTGCCCAGCCCGAGCGCGGCGGCCGGCCCGGGCAAACCCACCAGGAACAGCGACTCGGCCTGGTCGACGGTCAGGCCGGTCAGCTTCGTGCGGTAGCCGTCGACGAGCTGGTAGCCGCCGGTCGGGCCGCGGTCGGCGAACAGCGGCACCCCGGCGGCGGACAACGCCTCGACGTCGCGGTACACCGTGCGCACCGACACCTCGAGCTCGTCGGCGAGCTCCTGTGCGGTCATCCGCCCCCGCGTCTGCACCAGCAGCAACAGCGAGAGCAGCCGGTCGGCGCGCACGGTATTTCCCGGCTACGACTCCGAGGAGTCGCTCTCGTCCGTGGTCTTCTTCCCCGGCCCGTCCGACGATGCCGTCGCGTCCGACGGCGCCGGCTCGTCGGACGATGCGGTCCCGTCCGACGATGCGGACTCGTCCGGCGGCGCGGGCTCCGTGGCGTCCGCCTCAGGGGTGGAGAGAAGCCCCTCGAGAGCCGCGCCGATGATGCGGCGGAAGGCCCGGCCCGGGCGGGCGCGGTCGAGGACCGCGACCTCGAGCTGGGCCGCGGACAGGGTCCGCGGCTTGCCGTTCTCGCCCCCGATGGAGGCGAGCGCGTCTGCCGCGACCTTGAGTGCCGCCCGGAGGTCGTGCTCGGCGTCGTGCTTCTCGCGCAGGTTGGTGGCGATCGCCTCGGACTGGCCGCCCATCGCGATGAAGCCCGGCTCGTCGGTGACCGAACCGTCGTAGGTCAGGCGGTAGAGCTCGTCACCGCTCGAGGACGTGCCCACCTGGGCGACGCAGACCTCGACCTCGAAGGGCTTGGACTGCTCACCGAAGATCGCGCCGAGCTGCTGCGCGAACGCGTTGACCAGCCCGCGCGCGGTGACGTCACGCCGGTCGTAGGAGTAGCCGCGCAGGTCGGCGTAGCGCACGCCGACCTGGCGCAGGGCCTCGAACTCGTTGTACTTGCCGACCGCGGCGTATCCGATGCGGTCGTAGATCTCGCTGACCTTGTGGAGCGCTTTGGACGGGTTCTCGGCGACGAACAGCACGCCGCCGGCGTAACTGAGCACGACCACGCTGCGGCCGCGCGCGATGCCCTTGCGCGCGAACTCCGAGCGGTCGCGCATGAGCTGCTCGGGAGAGGCATAGAACTGCATGGCCACGGTGCTGGGTGCCCCTTCGCTAGACGGACGTCAGACGCCCGGGTTGGCGGTACGGTCGGCGATCACCTCGGCGACGACCGCCCCCACCTCGTCGTCGGTCAGCCGCCGGACGCCCTCGGCGTCGACGACCGCGAGGATCGGGAAAAGCTTGCGGATGAGGTCGGGACCACCGGTGGCCGAGTCGTCGTCGGCCGCGTCGTAGAGCGACTCCACCAGGATGCGGATCGCACCGGCCTCGTCCATCGCGGGCTTCCAGAGCTTCTTCAGCGACGACTTGGCGAACACCGAGCCGGAGCCGACCGAGGAGTAGCCCATCTCCTCCCAGCACCCGCCGGTGACGTCGAACCCGAAGATCCGGCCCGCCTTCTCGAGGTCGACCGCGTCGACGTCGTAGCCGGCGAACAGCGGGATCACCGCGAGGCCCTGCAGGGCGGCGCCGAGGTTGCCGCGGATCATGATCGACAGCCGGTTGGCCTTGGCGTCGAGTGTGAGCGCCGTGCCCTCGATCTTCTCGTAGTGCTCGAGTTCGACCTGGTAGAGGCGGATCATCTCGATCGCGATACCGGCGGTACCGGCGATGCCGGCAACCGAGTACGCGTCGGTCGGGAACACCTTCTCGATGTCACGCTGAGCGATCATGTTGCCCTGGGTGGCCCGGCGGTCACCACCCATGACCACGCCACCCCGGTAGGTGGCGGCGACGATCGTCGTGCCGTGCGGGGCCACCGCGCCGTGGTCACCGGGCGGCAACGGACGCCGCCCCGGCAGCAGTTCGGGCGCCGCCTGGTTCAGGAAATCGGTGAACGACGAGCCCCCCGGGGCCGTGAACAGGTTCGAGAAACGGCCGGAAGCACCAAGACCCGTTGCCACCTGGATCCTCTCTCGTACGTACGCGTTGAGCTTGCCGCAACCCTACCGTCAGGTCGCCGAAGGCCGCCCGGCAAGGGCCAGGCGGCCTTCGGCCTCAGATTTTCGGGTGGGTGGGCGGAGTGTGCGGGCCGGACCAGCCCGGCGGCCTTCGTGCCCGGGGCTACTCGCCGCCCTTCTGCACGTATCCGCGGACGAATTCCTCCGCGTTCTCTTCGAGGACCGAGTCGATCTCGTCGAGCATCGCGTCGACGTCTTCGGTGATCTCCTCGACCCGCTCGGCGACCTCAGGATTCGCCTCTACCGCCTCGACCTCGTCGACGTCCTGCCGGGCCCGACTGCTCTGCGACTGACCGCCGCTGTCCCTGGTGCTCATGGCGTCTCCCCTCGGTTCGCATGTCGACGGTACCTCCCCTTCGGGCGGTTTGGACCGCTGTTAACGTCCCGGACCCGTCAACGCATCAAGAAGCTCGGTGGCGCTGTCGCACCGGTCGAGCAGGTTACCGACGTGCTGCAACGTGCCGCGCTCGGGTTCGAGCATCGGCACCCGTACCAGCGACTCCCGGCCGACGTCGAAAATCAGCGAATCCCAGCTCGCGGCCACCACCGAGGCGCCGTACTTCTCCAGGCACCGGCCGCGGAAGTACGCGCGGGTGTCGGTCGGCGGCTTGAGCATCGCGCGGGTGACCTCGTCGTCCTCCAGCAGGCGTTTCATCGCGC
This sequence comes from Cryptosporangium sp. NPDC051539, assembly GCF_044454545.1. Lineage (NCBI taxonomy): Bacteria > Bacillati > Actinomycetota > Actinomycetes > Cryptosporangiales > Cryptosporangiaceae > Cryptosporangium > Cryptosporangium sp. NPDC051539. Next base: position 17,787 of record NZ_JBITDV010000003.1, read on the forward strand.
CGCGGGCGACCAGCCGGTGGTAGAGACCCTTCTCCGGCCGGACGTCGGAGTACTGCAGGTCGACCAGCGCCAGCCGGGGCGAGTCCCAGCCCAGGCCGTCGCGGTCGCGGTAACCCTCGAGCAGCCGCAGCTTGGCCACCCAGTCGAGCTCGGTGGCGCAGAGCATCGGGTCCTGCCGGAGGCGCTGAAGGACCGACTCCCATCGGTCGAGCACGTCGGCGGTGATCGGGTCGACGTCGTCACCCAGACGGTCTTCGACGTACGTCCGGGCCCGCTCGCAGTAGATCTCCTGGATGTCGAGCGCGGTCATCTTCCGCCCGTCGCGGAGGCTGACCTTGTGCTGCAGGGCCGGGTCGTGCGAGACCGACCGCAGATCGGTGACCGGCTCGGCCAGCGCCAGATCGGACGGCAGCACCTTGTCTTCGATCAGGCTCAGCACCAGCGCGGTCGTGCCGACCTTGAGGTACGTCGAGATCTCGGACAGGTTCGCGTCGCCGATGATCACGTGCAGCCGGCGGTACTTCTCGGCGTCGGCGTGCGGCTCGTCCCTGGTGTTGATGATCGGACGCTTGAGCGTGGTCTCCAGCCCGACCTCGACCTCGAAGAAGTCGGCGCGCTGGCTGATCTGGAACCCGGTGCCCGACCCGTCCTGCCCGATGCCCACCCGCCCGGCGCCGCAGACCACCTGGCGCGTGACGAAGAACGGCGTCAGGTGGATGACGATCTCGCTGAACGGCGTCCGTCGGCGCATGAGGTAGTTCTCGTGCGCACCGTAGGAGGCGCCCTTGTTGTCGGTGTTGTTCTTGTACAGGTTGATCGGCGGCGCGCCGGGCACGGTGGCCGCCCGGCGGGACGCCTCGGCCATCACCCGCTCGCCCGCCTTGTCGAACAGCACGATGTCTCGCGGGTTCGTGACCTCGGGCGTCGAGTACTCCGGGTGCGCGTGGTCGACGTAGAGCCTGGCGCCGTTGGTGAGGATGACGTTGGCCAGCCCCAGGTCTTCGTCGGCCAGCGCCTCGGCCGGGTCGTAGAGCGCACCGCCGTAGTTGAACCCGCGCGCGTCGCGCAGCGGCGACTCCTCCTCGTAGTCCCATCTGGCCCGGCCGTTGCGCGACGGGTCGTTGCGCGACCCGTACGCGTTGACGATCTGGGACGAGGTGACCATCGGGTTGGCGCCGGGCTGGCCGGGAACCGAGATGCCGTACTCCACCTCGGTGCCCATGATTCGTCGCGCGCTCATGAGTGAAGCCTACGTACCTCGCGCCGCGACCGCCCGGCCTGGCCCAGGGCGATTGCGCGACACCCGGCCGTCGTCGGCCGCCGTGGATTCCGATTCGGCCGCCACCAGCGCCGCCGGAACCGGTTCCGGCACGACGTCGGCCGCGGGTTGTTCGAGGGCCGGTAGCGCCGGGAACGGCCGGTCTCCCGGCTCGGCGGGAGGGTCGGGCATCCGGGGCCTCAACCGGCCGGTGAGCGGCACCAGGACGCCGATCGAGGCCAGCAGGAACAGCGGGTAGACGACGCTGAACTGGCGGGCGCCGGAGGGGACCCCGACGAGCAGCCCGAGCAACGCACTGACCAGGCCGCCGCCGAACGCGAGCGCCGCCAGCGGGTCGCGGATCGCCCGCAGCGGGGCCGCGAACACCGTGATCAGCAGCACCGCGCAGAGCAGCGCGTCGGCCGCGATGTAGGTGCCGTCGACCTGGGTCGCCTCGTGGATCCGGTCGGCGATCGACCCGAAGACCCCGCCGGTGCCCTCGGAGATCACCTCACGGGCCCGGCCGAGATAGCGGGCGTCGGCCATCGGCATGATCTGGCCGAGCGCCACGACGCCGACCAGCGAGGTCACCGCGGTGGCGGCGTAGGGCAGCCAGCGGTTCAGCGGGGTCCGGGCCGTCCAGCAGGCGCACAGCCAGGCCATGCCGACGGCGCCCACCAGCGCGATCGACGTCGACCGGCTGGCCAGCGCCAGCGTGATCAGCAGCCCGAACGTGGCCAGCGCCCGGCGGTTGCGCGGGCCGTCGATCGGGAGCGTGAACAGGCAGCCGATCGACAATGCGATCGCCAGCATGTCGGCGGTGCCGGCCAGGCCGGCGACCGCGATCCGGTCGGTCAGCAGGAACATCACGGCGGTGAGCGTCGCCGCCGCGGCACCCCAGCGACGCCGGGCGAAGATCGTGATCAGCACGGTCGCGACCAGCAGCGCGACCACCGGGACGACCAGTAGCCCGCTGTACCCGAACAGCGCGACGAACGGCGCCGAGAGCACCGGGTACACGACGTTGGGGTCGGCCGAGGTCGAGTGCTGGTAGATCCAGGTGTTGCCGTACTCCCAGCAGGGACCGCCGCAGCCGTTGTCGAAGAACGGCATCATGTGCAGGTCGTCGTAGGTCTTCATCGAAGCGCCGGCCGGCGAGTACCCGAGAACCCGGTAGGCCCAGGCCAGGCTGTAGATGCTGGTCGGGCCGTAGTGCCAGGTCCGGTCCTGCAGTTCGGCGAACGTCACCACGACGAGGACGCTGATCGTCAGCCAGGCGTGCAGGGGCAGCGCGCCGACCCAGCGGAGCCCTCTGACCGTGGGTTTCCACGTTCTGGCGGCTTTCGCGGTCGAGGCGGCGATCGCCGCGCGGACGGCCGTGGCGCGCAGGCGGTTGGCGGGAGCCCGTGGCACGGCTTCGGTGGACCGGGACGGCCGGGCTCGGATCGGGCCCCACAGGTCGTTCAGCAGCGCGACCGTGGCCAGCACGAGCAGCGGGACGATCGGCGCGTGATAGCGGAACGAGGCCGGCCAGAACTCGATGACGTTGATCGCGCTGACCGTCACGAACGCGCCGACCGCCATCGCCGAGAGCTCGCTGCGGAACCGCCAGATCACCGCGACGGTCAGCATCACCAGCAGCGCCATCAGCCCGAGGTCGTACCGCACGCGCAGCAGGTCGGACGTGATGATGTTCCAGGTGACGGCCGGGATCGCGGCCAGCCCCTCGGTCTGGAAGTACTGCTGGGCCAGCGCGTTGAACTGCGCGGTCAGCGAGAGTTCGTCGCCGCCGAAGATGATCGGCGTGATCACCATCTGGGCGATCAGGATGCCGAAGCCGACCAGATTGCCCCAGAACGCGAACGGCAGCCAGACGTTGCGGAACGCCCGGTCGCGGATCGCGACCAGCAGCCACGCGCTGCCGACGGCGGCCGGTAGCGCGATCGCGAACTGGCGGTTGAGCATGCCGACCGCGACCAGCACGACGTACCAGACCAGGTGCTTGCGGGTCGTGCGTCGGGCCAGCGGCAGGAGCAGCAGTGGCACGGCGAGGAGGGCGAACGCCGGCCCCTCGGTGTGCGCCACCACGCTCCACCGGGACACGTACACGGGGAGCAGCAGCACCGCACCGGACAGCAGGGCCCAGCGCTGGCCCCAGAGCCGGGACGCCAGCATCACGGTCGCGATCACCGCGATCGCGTAGCCGACGATCGGCACGACGAGCATGCCCATCGGCCCCATCAGCGCGACGAACGGCGCGGAGAGGAACGGCAGCAGCACGCGTGGCCCGACGACGGCCGCGTACTGGCCGGTGAAGAACTTCTGCTGGTAGTCGTCCGGCCAGCAGGACCAGCAGTCGGTCAGGCCACCGTTGTTCCACAGGTAGTTGTACGAGAGCTGCGCCGCCTCGGCCTGCGGGTGCCCGAGGTACCAGTAGGTCCAAGCCAGATAGATGCGTGAGTCCGGCCCGAACTGCGGATTGGTGATCAGCGCGAGAACGACCGCGAGGACGTAAAGAAGCGCGAGGAGTATCCAGGCGCGCACCGGGAGTGCCGTCAGGAGACGTCGATAGACCGTCCTCAACGTCGCCGTCCGGCGCCTGTGTGCGTCATCTTCGAGGTACGGTCCCGTGGTCGTTGGAACGGGCGGCGGGCCGTCGGACGGCCCGCCGCCGGCGGGTCAGAGGTACTGTCCCGTATTGCTCGCGGTCTCGATCGACCGGCCCGCCTCACTGCCCTTGCCGCCGGAGACGAGCGTACGGATGTAGACGATCCGCTCACCCTTCTTGCCGGAGATGCGGGCCCAGTCGTCCGGGTTGGTGGTGTTCGGGAGGTCTTCGTTCTCCCGGAACTCGTCGACGCACGAATCCAGCAGGTGCTGCATCCGGACGCCCTTCTGCTTCAGCGTCAGGAAGTCCTTGATCGCCATCTTCTTCGCCCGGTCGACGATGTTCTGGATCATCGCGCCGGAGTTGAAGTCCTTGAAGTACAGGACTTCCTTGTCGCCGTTGGCGTACGTCACCTCGAGGAAGCGGTTCTCCTCGGTCTCGGTGTACATCCGCTCCACCACGCCCTGGATCATCGCGTCCAGAGTCGCCTGACGCGACCCGCCGTTGGCGGCGATGTCGTCGCCGTGGATCGGCACCCCGCCGGTGATGTACTTGCTGAAGATGTCCTTGGCCGCTTCGGCGTCCGGACGCTCGATCTTGATCTTCACGTCGAGCCGGCCCGGGCGCAGGATCGCCGGGTCGATCATGTCCTCGCGGTTGGAGGCACCGATCACGATCACGTTCTCCAGGCCTTCGACGCCGTCGATCTCCGACAGCAACTGGGGAACGATCGTGTTCTCGACGTCCGAGGAGACGCCGGAGCCACGGGTACGGAAGATCGAGTCCATCTCGTCGAAGAACACGATCACCGGGGTGCCGTTCGACGCCTTCTCGCGCGCCCGCTGGAAGATCAGCCGGATGTGCCGCTCGGTCTCGCCGACGTACTTGTTGAGCAGCTCCGGGCCCTTGATGTTGAGGAAGAACGACTTGCCGGCATCCGAGCCGGTGTCGCCGCGCACCTCGGCCACCTTCTTGGCCAGCGAGTTCGCCACCGCCTTGGCGATGAGCGTCTTGCCGCACCCGGGCGGGCCGTAGAGCAGGACGCCCTTCGGCGGCCGCAACTCGTGCTCGCGGAACAGGTCGGCGTGCAGGAACGGGAGCTCGACGGCGTCCCGGATCTGCTCGATCTGGGACGAGAGGCCACCGATCGACGTGTAGTCGATGTCGGGCACCTCTTCCAGGACGAGCTCCTCCACCTCCGACTTCGGGATGCGCTCGTAGGCGTAGGCCGAACGGGGTTCGAGCAGGAGCGCGTCGCCGGCCCGCAGCTGCACGTCGTCGAGCGTGTGCGCCAGGTATACGACCCGCTCTTCGTCGGCGCGGGAGAGCACCAGCGCGCGGTCTTTGACGCCCGCGTCGTCGTAGAGGATCTCCTTGAGGGTGACTACCTCACCGGCCCGCTCGACACCGAGGGCCTGCACCACGTTGAGGGCATCGTTGAGCATGACCTCCTGACCGCGGGCGAGGCTTTCGACCTCCACCGACGGGGAGACGGCGACGCGGAGTTTGCGCCCGCCGGTGAACACGTCGACGGTTCCGTCGTCGTGTGCGACCAGGAAGACCCCGTAGCCGCTGGGCGGCTGGGCCAACCGGTCGATTTCCTCCTTGAGCGCCACGATCTGCGTACGCGCTTCTCTGAGAGTCGAGGCCAGTTTGTCGTTCTGTTCGGTGAGGCGAGAGATCGTTGCTTGCGCGGTGGCAAGACGATCCTCAAGGGTCCGGACATGCCGGGGCCCTTCCGTGAGCTTGCGGCGCAGGAGCTGGACTTCCTCCTGGAGGAAGTCCACCTGGGCCGTGAGATCGCGGACCTCCGCCTCGCGCCGCGCGCTGCCGTGCGCGTCGTTCGGATCTGTGTTCACGAGCGGCCACCTCCCCCGGTGATCGGTGCACCAACAGTACCGAGTCCCCCGCAAACCCGTCGTGCAGTCGATGTCCGCGTCACAGAAGGGAAACTTTGTCCCGTTCACTCATTCGCCGTCGCGACCGGGAAGGAGGACACTCCCTGTTCACCCAGAGTGGCGGTTCGGGCGATCCCAGTAGCCGGTTGTGAAATTTGTGGCATTCAGGGTCACTCGGACGAGAACCCCGTTGGGCGTCGGGGTTGAAACGTGCCTACGCTGGCGGCGCTGAAAGAATTTTTAGGGAGGACACGTGTCGGACACTGCCGCGGACGCGCCGCTGCGGGTCTGGGTCGATCAAGACCTCTGCACCGGAGACGGCTTGTGCGTCCAGTACGCGCCGGAGGTCTTCGAGTTCGACATCGACGGCCTCGCCTACGTCAAGGGTGACGACGGGGAGCTGCGGACGGACGCCGGCTCCCAGGTGCCGGTGCCGTCGAAGCTTCGGCTGGACGTGATCGGCTCGGCCAAGGAGTGCCCCGGCGACTGCATCCACGTCGTCCGGGCCGACGACGGGGTGGAGATCGCCGGCCCGTCGGCTTAGCTCTCCGGGGTTTCCGGGTCTTCCGGGATTTTCGGGGGCTCGAGGGCTTGGGGGGCCTCGGCGGTGTTCGGGGCCGGGGCCGCAGGCGCCGAGGGGTCGGGTTTGCCGAGGCGCTGGGCCAGGTAGGCCTCGGCTCCCTTGGACGGTTTGCGCTGGCGGCGCGGCGCGACGACACCGTCGGCGAGACGGCGGGTGCTGATCAGGAAAGCCGTGTGCGCCACCATCCGATGATCGGGCCGCACCGCGAGCCCGTCGACGTGCCAGTCGCGCACCAGCGTCTCCCACGACCGCGGCTCGGTGAAGTTCCCGTGCTCGCGCAGCGCCTCGACCGTGGCGGAGAGCTGGGTGGTCGTCGCCACGTAGGCGATCAGGACGCCGCCCGGTATCAGGGCTTTCGCCACCGTGGGCAGCACCTCCCACGGGCTCAGCATGTCGAGGATGACCCGGTCGACCTCACCGGCGTCGGCGTCGGCGACGTCTCCGACGGTCAGCGACCAGGCCGGGTGCGGCCCGCCGAAGAACCGCTCGACGTTGGTACGGGCGATGTCGGCGAAGTCCTCGCGCCGCTCGTAGGAGTACACCGCGCCCCGCTCGCCGACCGCCCGCAGCAACGAGCAGGTCAACGCACCCGAACCGGCACCGGCCTCGAGCACCCGGGCGCCGGGGAAGATGTCGCCCATCGCGACGATCTGCGCGGCGTCCTTGGGATAGATCACCTGCGCGCCGCGCGGCATCGACAGCACGAAGTCCGACAGCAGCGGACGGATCGCCAGGTACTGCGTCCCGGAGGTCGCGGCCACGACGATGCCCTCGGGCTTGCCGATCAGGTCGTCGTGCGCCAGCGCGCCCCGGTGGGTGTGGAACGACCGGCCGGGCTCGAGCAGCACGGTGTGCAGGCGACCCTTCGGGTCGGTGAGCTGCACGCGGTCGCCGGCCGCGAACGGGCCGCGCCGGGACGCGCCGATCGGCCGGGAGGCCGCGATCTCGGCGCCAGTGGTGTCGGTCACACCGTCGGTCGGGATGGGCTCGGAAGCCACGTCCGTCATTGTCGTCCCGTCCGGGACCGGTGCCGTCACCAGTATCTCCTTCGCTTGGTACGGCGCTCGACTCTAATCGGCCCCGGCCGGTGGAAGCACGGCGGGAGTTGTCCACCGGTGCGGGGTGAGTGCGGCGGACTGTCGGACGGCTGCCCTAATCTGTCGCGCATGAGCATCACAGCGGACGGGCGGCCGACGCTCGAGATCGTGGGCTCGCTCTCGCCGTCGCGGGCGTCCGACTTCAAGACCTGCCCGTTGCTCTACCGCTTCCGCAGCATCGACCGGCTGCCCCAGCGCCCGAACGCGGCGGCGACGCGGGGCACGCTGGTGCACGCGGTCCTCGAGCGGTTGTTCGACCTGCCGCCCGGGCAGCGCTCCCCCGCCGCGGCCGAGGCGCTGCTCGAACCGGAGTGGGAGCGGCTCGTCACCGACGTGCCCGAGCTCGCCGAGCTGTTCGGCACGCCCGAGGCGCTGGCCGAGTGGCTCGCGTCGGCCCGCGGGTTGCTGTCGGGGTACTTCACGCTCGAAGACCCGAACCGTCTGGCGCCGGCCGAGCGCGAACGCCTGGTCGAGGTCGTGCTCGATTCCGGGCTGCGGCTGCGGGGCTTCGTCGACCGCATCGACGTGGCACCCACCGGCGAGATCCGCGTCGTCGACTACAAGACCGGTGCCGCCCCCCGCGAGTCGTTCGAGGGCAAGGCGATGTTCCAGCTGAAGTTCTATGCGCTGGTCATCTGGCGGACCCGGGGCGTGGTCCCGCGCCTGCTGAGGTTGCTGTACCTGGGCGACCGCGAGGTGCTCGACTACGTGCCGGATGCCGACGAGCTGGTGCGGTTCGAGCGGACGCTGCAGGCCCTGTGGGCGGCGATCGACCGGGCGACCGAGGCCAGGGATTTCCAGGCGAACCCGGGCCCGTTGTGCGGGTGGTGCGATCACCAAGGCCTGTGCCCGGCGCACGGTGGCACGCTGCCGCCGTTCCCGGAGGCGGTCGGGGTGGTGGGCGAGCCGGTCCTGGGACCGGCAGCCGAAGACTGACTCCGCCCGTGGGCGCCGCGGAGCGCGGGGCGCGCGGGGCGCGCGGGCCGGGGCGGGACCGGGCGCCGGGGGCCGCCGGGCGGGCCGGGCCGGGCGGGCCGGGCGCCGGGCGGGCCGGGCCGGGCGGGCCGGGCGGGCCGGGCGGGGCCGGCCGGGCGGGGCGGGCCGGGCGGGGGCACGGGAGGCCTGGTCAGGCGGGCCGGGTGGGCCGGGTGGGGCGCGGGGCCTGGGCCGGGTGGGGTGGTGGTCCGTGGCCGGGTGCGGGTTTTGCCGGGCAGCGCTCGTGCAGGCGCGCCGCGGCCCTCACCGCGCCGTTGCCGGGCGACGGACATGCCGGGCAGCGCTCGGGCGAGCCTGTTGCAGCCCCACCGCGCCGTGCCGGGTGTCGGGCCGGTCGGCAGGTGCGGGCGCGGGCGGCGGGGTTCCGCCTCATCGAGGCGGGCGGCCGTGACCGCACCGGTCTCCGATCAGGGGCGGGCACTCGGACCGGGCGACGCGCGTCGCCGGGATAATGCGGATCATGCGCGTTCCCTGGCTTGGTGCGGTGGGTCGGCCCGGGCCGCCGCCGCCGGAGGTGGGCGGGGGCTGGCGCACGCTGGGCGTGGATTCCGGGCTGGCGCTGTCGGTCCTGCTGCTGTTCGCCGTCGTCGCCGGGCCGGCCGATCCGCTGATGCTCGACGCCGAGGGCGGGGCCTGGTGGGTGGTCGGGCTGGCGGGGGCCGGGGCCGCGCCGATCGCGCTGCGCCGGGTCGCACCGGTGACCTCGGTGGGGCTGGTCTGCGCGGTCTTACTGCTCAGCGAGTGGCGCGACGCCGGCATCGGCGTCGCGGCGGTGGCGGCGCTGATCGTCGCTTACACGCGCGGGGCATTGGCGCCACTGCGTCAAGCGGTGCTCTCCACGCTGGCGCTCGGCGCCTGTGGAGCCGCGGTGACGCTCCTGGGGCCGGAACCGAGCGGGCCCCGGGTCGCCAGCGTGACCGCGGGACTCCTGGCCCTGCTCGCGTGCCTGTTCCTCGGCCGCACGGTCTACACCCGCCGGGCGTACACCGCGGCGCTCGAAGAGCGGGCCCGCGCGGCCGAGCTCAACCGGGAGACCGCCGCGCACCAGGCGGTCCTGGACGAGCGTCGCCGGATCGCCCGCGAGCTGCACGACATGGTCGCCCACCACGTGAGCGTCATGGGGGTGCTCGCCACCGGGGCCCGCCGGACGCTCCGACGCGATCCGGACGCCGCCGACGAGGCACTCCGGACGATCGAGAACACCGGCCGCACCAGCCTGCGCGAGATGCGCCGCCTGCTCGACGTCCTGCGTGCGGACGACGAGCACGCGCCCGACGAGCCTCCGCCCGAGCCGGGGGTCGCGGGGCTCGAGCGGCTGGCCGAGCAGGTCCGCGAGGCCGGGCTGCCGGTCGACCTGATCGTCATCGGGGTCGCGCCCGACCTGGACCCGGGACTCGACCTGACGATCTACCGGGTGGTGCAGGAAGCGCTGACGAACGCGCTCAAGCACGCCGACGCGGGGAGCGCCCGGGTGACGCTGGAGTTCGCGGTCGACGGCGTGCGGGTGTCGGTCACCGACGACGGTCACGGCCCGGCGCCGGGCGTCCGGCATCTCGGGCACGGGCTGGTGGGCATGCGGGAACGGGTCGCCCTCTACGGTGGCACGTTGCGGACGGGTGCCCGGCCCGGGGGCGGTTTCCGCGTCTGGGCCCGCCTGCCCCCGGACGGCACCACCCCGCCGCCGAAGGGCGAACCGAGCGAGTTACCGGAACTGGGAGGACGTGCGTGACCGACACGGGGGAACCGAAACGGATCCAGGTCCTCCTGGCCGACGACCAGCCGCTGCTGCGCACCGGCTTCCGGATGGTGCTCGGCGCCGAGCCCGACCTGGACGTCGTCGGCGAGGCCGGGGACGGCGTCGAGGCGATCGAGTTGACCCGGCGGCTGCTGCCGTCGGTCGTGCTGATGGACATCCGGATGCCCCGGCTCGACGGCGTGGCCGCGACCAGAGCGATCGTCGCGGCCGGGCTGCCGGCCCGGGTGCTGGTGCTGACCACGTTCGACCTGGACGAGTACGTCGTCGGGGCGCTGCGGGCCGGCGCGAGCGGGTTCCTGTCCAAGGACGTGCCCGCGGAGGAGCTGATCACCGCGATCCGGACCGTGGCCGCCGGCGACGCGGTGGTGTCACCCCGGATCCTGCGGCGCCTGCTCTCCCAGTTCGCCGACCGGCTGCCCGACCCCGCGGTCGACCGGCGCCGTCCGCTGGCCGTCCTCACCGAGCGCGAACAGGAGGTCCTGACGCTGATGGCCCGGGGCCGGTCCAACGGGGAGATCGCCCGCGAGCTCTTCGTCAGCGAAACCACGGTGAAAACGCACGTCGGTCACGTGCTCACCAAGCTCGGCCTGCGCGACCGCGTGCAGGCCGTCATCCTCGCCTACGAGACGGGTCTCGTCCGCCCCCAGGCCTGATCGTCAACCAAAGGTTGACGCCACGCCGGTCGTCAACCTAGGGTTGACGCATGAGCACACCACTCCCCCCGGCCATCGGTCTCGACTCCCTCATCGCCGGCATCAAGAAGGTCCACGACAACCCGCTCGACCAGCTCCAGACCGCGGTCATGACCGCGGAGGCGCTCGGCGAGACCGCCGACCACCTGATCGGGCACTTCGTCGATCAGGCCCGCCGCGCCGGTGCGTCCTGGACCGACATCGGCCGGAGCATGGGCGTCACCAAGCAGGCCGCCCAGAAGCGTTTCGTCCCGAAGGACCCCAAGGACGGCGGGATGGACCCGGCCGCGGGCTTCGCCCGGTTCACCACGCGCGCCCGCAGCGTCGTCGTCGCCTCGCAGGAGGAGGCGCGCCGGGCCGGCAACCGCGAGATCGGGCCGGGGCACATCGTCCTCGGGCTGCTCGCGGAGCCGGAGGCGATCGCGGCGCAGGTCCTCGCCGAGCGGGGCGTCACGGCGGAGGCGATCCGCGCGGCGGTCGCTCCGACGCTGCCGGCGGCGGCCGAACCGGTGCCGGACCTGATCCCGTACACCGTCGATTCGAAGAAGGTCCTCGAGCTGACCTTCCGGGAGGCGCTGCGGCTCGGGCACAACTACGTCGGAACCGAACACCTCCTGCTCGCGTTGATCGAGCAGGAGGACGGGCAGGGCGTCCTGGCCGGTCTGGGCCTCACGAGGAGCGCGGTCGAGCCGCTCGTACTCCAGAGGGTGACTGCCGCCGCGCAGCCGGCGCAACCCACGTAGTACACCTCAGGGGAACCCTGAGAGTGGCCCAGGGTTCGGTGTCCCCCCTAGGTCGTACGCGAGAACCCACCTACGCGACGACGAATAGCCCTTGAGTCTGCCCCTACGTTGGGGTGGAGGCTGGCGACCACCAGCCAACGGGGTTAATACAGAGACGGAGAAGGCTGTGACGACGCCGATGACCGACTCGTCGACCAACGACGCGGTCAGCAGTAACGCCGCCGCGCGTGCGGTCGATGTCTGGAAGGTCTACGGAACCACCGAGGACACCCGGGTCAACGCGCTGGCCGGCGTGACCGCGGAGTTCGAGCGGGGCAAGTTCACCGCGATCATGGGGCCCTCCGGGTCCGGCAAGTCGACGCTCATGCACTGCCTGGCCGGACTCGACTCGATCTCGCGCGGCGAGGTCTGGATCGGCGACACCCGGGTCGACACGCTCGGAGACAAGGGCCTCACCCTGCTCCGGCGCGAGAAGGTCGGCTTCATCTTCCAGCAGTTCAATCTGCTGCCGACGCTGTCGGCCGAGGAGAACATCACGCTGCCGCTGAACATCGGCAAGCGGAAGCCCGACCCGGAGTGGATGGCCACGGTGATCAAGACCGTCGGCCTCGGCGACCGGCTCAAGCACCGTCCGACGCAGCTCTCCGGCGGCCAGCAGCAGCGGGTCGCCTGTGCGCGGGCGCTGGTGTCGAAGCCGGACGTCGTCTTCGCGGACGAGCCGACCGGTAACCTCGACTCCCGGTCCGGTGCCGAGGTGCTGCAGTTCCTGCAGAACTCGGTCCGCGACTTCGGACAGACGATCGTCATGGTGACGCACGACCCGGGTGCGGCGTCCTATGCCGACCGGGTGGTCTTCCTCGCCGACGGTCAGATCGTCGACGAGATCTTCGAGCCGACGAGCGACCGCGTGCTGGAGAAGATGAAGTCGCTGGACGCGCTCGGGGCCGCCTGATGTTCCGGGCCACGATCAAGAGCCTGCTCTCGAGGAAGCTGCGGCTCGGGCTGTCCGCGTTCGCCGTCGTCCTCGGCGTGATGTTCGTCGCGGGCTCGTTCGTCCTGACGTCGTCGATGGCGAAGTCGTACGACGCGATGTTCGCGGGCATCAACAAGAACATCGACGTCCAGGTGACGGCGAAGCCGAAGCTCGACAACGGGGGCAACGGCGGCGAGGCGATCGCCGCGACGATCCCGGCCTCCGAGGTGGCGAAGGTCGAATCGGCGCCGGGCGTCTCCAAGGTCACCGCGGACGTGTTCGCCGACGGCGCGCGGGTGATCGGCAAGGACGGCAAGGTCGCGCCGTCGTTCGCACCCCGGTTCGGCAGCAACTGGACCGGCGAGGACGACCTCATCCAGCTCCGTGAGGGCAAGGGCCCGACCGCGGACAACGAGGTCGCGATCGACGCGGCGATGGCGAAGTCGCTGAACTTCAAGGTCGGCGACACGATCGGGGTCCTCACCCTGCAGCCGAAGAAGGAGTTCAAGCTCGTCGGCATCTTCGGTTACAGCGGTGACCGGGACACGCTCGGCGGCTCGCAGGTCGTCGCGTTCACGCTCCCGGTCGCCCAGGAGCTGATGCTCGGCGAGAAGGACGTCTACACCGACCTGCAGGTCGTGGCGGACGCCGGCGTGAGCCAGACCGAGCTGAAGAAGACGCTGGAAGGCACGCTCGGCGGGACCTACGTCGTGCAGACGCGTGACGAGGTCAACGAGGCCAACTCGAAGGACATCCAGCAGGCCCTGAACTTCGTCAACTACATCTTCCTGGGCTTTGCCGGTGTCGCGCTGTTCGTCGGCATCTTCCTGATCCTGAACACGTTCTCGATGCTGGTCGCCCAGCGGACCCGGGAGCTCGCGCTGTTCCGGGCCATGGGCGCTGCCCGCGGCCAGGTCATCTGGTCGGTGCTGTTCGAGGCGCTGGTGATCGGTCTCGTCGCGTCGGTGATCGGCCTGGCGGTCGGCATCGGTATCGGGGCGATCCTCGGCTCGTTGCTCAGCAACCTCGGTGGCGCGAACATCGACCTGCAGCTCTCGGTGCCGCTGTCGGCGGTCATCTCCTCGTTCGTCGTCGGTGTCGGCGTGACGCTGATCGCGGCGCTCTTCCCGGCGATCCGGGCCTCCCGGATCCCCCCGATCGCCGCGATGCGCGACGCCGCCACGCCCGACAAGCCGCTCACCCGGATCACGATCGTCGGTGGCTCGATCTTCGTGCTGGGCGCCGCGATCATGTCCTGGGGCCTGTTCGCCGACGCGGACAACACGCTCTGGGGTCTGCTGGCCGGCGTCCTGCTGGTGTTCATCGGCGTCGCCCTGCTGACGCCGATCATCAGCCGGCCGGTCGTCGGACTGCTCGGGCGGATCTTCGCCTGGTCGGTGCCGGGCCAGCTCGGCCGGCGCAACTCCGCCCGCAACCCGCGGCGGACCGCGATCACCGCGGCCGCGCTGATGGTCAGCATCGCGCTGGTCACCGGCGTCAGCACGGTGCTCGCGTCGGCCAGCAAGAGCGTCACGGACGCGATCGGCAACCAGCTGAACGCCGAGCTGATCGTCGCCGGTCAGCAGACCAGCGCGCAGCCGCCGACGTTCGACGTCGCGACGCTCGACAAGATGGAGCAGGCCGAAGGCGTCAAGCAAGTCGCCGCGTTCTACACCGGCCCGGCGCGGATCAACAACGACCAGACCTTCCTGGCCGCGATGACCAACCCGCAGGCCACGAAGGACACGCTCGGCCTGAAGGTGAAGTCCGGTGTCATCGACAAGGTCGGCCCGAACGAGCTGATCGTCGACGAGGACACCGCGAAGGACCAGCACCTCCAGCTCGGCGATTCCGTGCAGGTCCAGCAGGTCCGCGGCAATGCGGAGTCGTACCGGATCACCGGCATCTACGAGAAGAACAGCGCGTTCACCGGCTTCCTGGCCTCCGAGGACGCGGCGAAGAACTTCCAGATCGCGCAGCCGTCGCAGGCCTTCATCAAGGTCGACGACGGGGCCGACGTGAACAAGGTCGAGGCCGAGATCAAGGTGCTGCTCGCCGACAGCCCCGAGGTCACGGTGCAGAACCAGAGCGCGTTCATCGACCAGATCACCAGCCAGTTCGACACGATCCTGTTGTTCGTGCAGGTCCTGCTCATCCTGGCGATCCTGATCGCGATCCTCGGCATCATCAACACGCTGGCGCTGTCGGTGATCGAGCGGACGCGGGAGCTGGGGCTGCTGCGGGCGATCGGTCTGCGGCGGTCGCAGACCACCCGGATGATCACCGTGGAGTCGGTGGTGATCTCGGTGTTCGGTGCGCTGCTGGGCATCGTCGTCGGCGTCGGTCTGGGCGCCGCGGTGGTGCAGGCACTGAAGTCGCAGGGGCTCTCGCAGTTCGCGCTGCCGTGGGGTCAGATGGGCTTCTACCTGGTGTCGTCCGTGCTGGTCGGGGTGATCGCGGCGCTGTTGCCGGCGCTGCGTGCGGCCCGATTGAACGTGCTGGCGGCAATCTCCTACGAGTAGGTCGCAGAGGTTGTTTCCGGCACGATGACGACGGCCGGGCGGGATCCCCTTCCCCGCCCGGCCGTCGCCTGTCCGGCCCACCCACCGGTCCGGGCGGGCGGCCCGGCATCGGAGAAGGCGGCGGCCGTCCGGGCACCCCTCGCGCCTGGACGGCCGCCGTGTCTCAGTCCCCCAGCGGGTTCAGCAGCTCGGGACGATCGTCGAACGCGTACCGCAGCAGGTCGGGCATCGTGAACTCCCCCGGGTTGGGACCCAGCGACGGCCGCCAGAACGGGTCGCGCACGATCGAGTGCCGGCTGCCCTCCATCGCCCGGTGGAACACCTCGGCGACGATCCGGCCGCCGACGCCGGTCAGGCGTCCGCCGTTCATCTCCGACTCCCGCAGCACGTAGAACCAGAGCGGCGTGCGGGTGGTCAGCTCCGCGTCCTCGTCCGGGCTGAGCCCGGTGACGACCGCGCCGCCGTTGCCGGTCCGCAGGTCGTCCGGCTTGAGCGCCTCGACGCCGAACAGCGCGGCGAGCTGCTGGCCGGAGGCCAGCTTCACCATCGTGCCCCGCATCAGGTTGCGGAACGCGAGGTTGCGCTCGATCGGCGCGACCGGGCCGGCCCCACGCTGACCGAACGCGCCCGACGGCAGCTTCGACAGCGGGTCGACCAGCAGCGTGTCGATCGGACGGGCGAGGTTCAGTTCGCCGTCCGGAGCGGTGAGCTCCGGGCGGCCGAGGTCGTACAGGCGGCGGAAGTCCGCGATCCAGCTCGTGGGCAGCCGGTCGACCGTGCCCGAGTTCGGGTCGTCCAGATCGGACAACGTGGCACCCGGGTTGAAGTTGCCGTTCATGCCGGTGAAGACGAACAGCAGGAACAGGCTGGCCGGCGTGACCCCACCGGCCCGGAACAGGCGGTTCCACTGGTAACTCGTCCGGATCATGCTGTGCCCGAAGCGGTAGGCCGCGACCGAGAACTCGATCGGCATCGTCGGCCGGTCGCCCGGGATCGACTCGGTGAGCCCGGCCTGCCCCGCGGCCCCGGCGCCACCGGCCACCTCGAAGAACTTCCGCCCGTTGGTGAACACGTCGTCGACGATCGCCGGGTCGACGACCTTCGGCAGGAAGTCGGTGCGCAGCATCCACTGGTAGTGCTTCACGACGCGTTCGCGCGCCATGCCGAACAGGCGGTCGAGCGAGATCCCGCCGGACGCCAGATCGCGGACCACCGTGTTGTGGAACCGGAGGAACGCCAGATGGGTCTGCGCGACGATCAGGTTCTCGTCGTTGCGCTCGTCCGGGATCAGCGGCGCGCGCCGCTCCCGGTGGGTCGACCCGATGCCGTGCCGGGGCAGGTCGAAGTCGTCCAGCGGCAGGCCCGTGCCGGGGAACGGCGCGGGTTCGGTGCCGCCCATCTTCAGCCGGACGCCGTCCGAGTCGTAGAAGATCCGGTCGTCGGAGTCGGGACCGCGCCCGTAGACCGAGTCCAGGTCGAGCGCCGGCGAGCGGCCTTGCAACAGCTCGTCGACGCTGACGTCGGTGCCGAGCGCGGCCCGGGTGACGTCCATCGTCAGGTCGTGGTCGGCGAACTGGCCGAGGTAGGTGTACCCGGCCGGGATGCGGTTCGCGGTGTGGTCGTCACCCTGCTCGGGCCCGGCGGTCATCGCCGTGGCGAGCTTGCCGATCAGGCCCGGGCTGGTCGCCTCACCCTGCGGGCCCAGCCGTGAGAACCGGAACTTCCGCAGCGAGGCCGCTGTGGACGGTCGGTGGCAGGTCGGTTTGCCGTCCTCTTGGGAGAGGATGCCCTCGCCCAGGACGTAGAACTCTTCGCGTGTGTGTCGCTTCATGGTTTCCCCGTAAACGGCCGTGGCGGTCCGCGGCCCGTCTGCGGCCGCGTGTAGCCGGGCCGCCGGAACGCGGCCCGCCGGAGCGCACCGCCCCCGGCGGCGCCTCCGCGGGGAGCACGGTCCTCATGAGACCGAGGCCGCCACTCCCGAAGCTCGGGCGGCGGTAGCTCTCTGCCGCACCGTGGCAGCGAATGTAACCCCCTCGGGCAAACCCGGCCGAACCCTCAGCTGTCGGGTTTCCGTCAAGGCCTTCAGACCTACGCCCGGCGGGCCGGCGTGGGGGCAGCGGGTCAGCCCTTCGCCATCCGGATGAGACCGCGGATGATGCCGATGAAGCCGAAGATCATCGGACCGGTCGCGACGATGAAGTGGCCACCGGGGTTGGCGATCGAGTACGTGACGATCGTCAGGATGATGCCGACGACGAGCAGAGCGGCGCTGCCGACGACGAGCTTCGTACCGGGCCGGTTCCAGAGCCCGGCGGCCGTGGCGGCGCCGGGCGGAGCGAACCCGTGCCCCTGCTGTCCGTACCCGGGCTGACCGCCGTGCGGCGGATACCCCGGCTGACCGCCTTGAGGCGGGTACCCCGCCTGAGCATCCTGCGGCGGGTATCCGGGCTGAGCGCCCTGGGGCGGGTACCCCGGCTGACCGCCCTGGGGCGGGTACCCCGGCTGACCGCCCTGGGGCGGGTACCCCGGCTGAGCGCCCTGGGGCGGGTACCCCGGCTGAGCGCCGTACGGCGCCTGACCACCGTACGGCGGCTGCTGGGGCGGGTATCCCTGCTGCTGGGGCGGGTAACCCGGCTGGGCCCCGTACGTGGCCTGAGCACCGTGCGGGGGCTGGCCGGGCCACTGCTGCTGGGGAGCGGAGCTCACCGGCGGGGCGTAGCCCGGCTGCGGCGGACCCGAGACGTGCGGGGGTGTGGACACCGGCTGCCCGTAGCTCTGGTACCCGTTCACCGGCTGCCCGTAGGCCGGTAACGGCGCCTGACCGCCGTACTCCTGAGGTTGCATCACGACTCCCCGTCGCCTCTGTGGCCGTCACTGACCGCATCCGGCCCGGGGGGCACTGTAAACCGTTGCTACCCCACCCGGTGCGCCCGCACCCGAACTCGGCCGGTTCGCGCCCAGCGGCCGCTCGCGGGTCAGGCGACGGCGGCCAGCACCGCGGACAGCTCCGGGAGGCCGACGCCGACCAGGGAGTCGCGGTGGACCCGGCGCGGCCCGGCCGGCACCGGCGCCTCACTGGGCACGACCAGCACCGGGCACCCAGCGGCCTCGGCCGACGCGGTGCCGTTCACCGAGTCCTCGATCGCGACGCAGTTCCCCGCGTTCACGCCCAGCAGCGACGCCGCCCGCAGGTACGGCTCGGGGTGCGGCTTCGAGTGCGTGACCTCGTCCCCGCACACCACCGCGTCGAAGTTCTCGCGCCCGAGCGTGTCCAGCGCGACCTCGACCAGGTTCCGCCGGGTGGCGGTCACCAGCGCCGCCGGGATCCGCGCCGCCCGCACGGCCTTGAGCAGCTCCTGGGCACCGGCCCGCCAGACCAGCGACGTCGTGAACAGCGTGCGCATGTAGTCCTCGAGCCACGCGCCGCTGGTCGCGATGTCGAGGTCGGGCCGCCCGAGGTCGGTGTGCAGGATCTCCATCGACATCGCCAGCGGCGCGCCGATCATCGTCGTCCGCGCCGCCGTCGACAGCTCCCCGCCGAGGTGGCGCGCCAGCTCCTCCAGACCGACGTCCCACAGCTTCTCGCTGTCGAACAACGTCCCGTCCATGTCGAACAGGACGGCATCGGGAAGGTCGTTCATCGCGCGGCGAAGTACTTGGCTTCGGGGTGGTGCACGACGATCGCCGAGGTGGACTGCTCCGGGTGGAGCTGGAACTCCTCGGACAGCTTGACGCCGATCTGGTGCGGCTTCACCAGCTCGAACATCTGCTCCTGCTGCTCGAGGTCGGGGCAGGCCGGATAGCCGAACGAGTACCGCGCGCCCCGGTACTGCAGGTCGAAGAAGTCCTCGACGCGTCCCGGGTCTTGGTCGCCGAAGCCGAGCTCGCCACGCACCCGCTGGTGCCAGTACTCGGCCAGCGCTTCGGTGAGCTGCACGGACAACCCGTGCACCTCGAGGTAGTCGCGGTAGGAGTTCGCGCCGAACAGCTCGTTCGCGTACTCCGCGATCCGGTTGCCCATCGTCACGACCTGGAACGCGACGACGTCGGCCCGCCCTTCGTCCAGAGCGGCCGAACGGGACCGGAAGAAGTCGGACAGGCAGAGACGGCGGTCACGGACCTGGCGCGGGAAGCGGAAGCGGACCCGCTCCGCCGACGTCGGGTCGGACGACTCCAGCACGATCAGCTGGTTGCCCTCGGAGACGGCCGGGAAGTAGCCGTAGACGACCGCGGCCTCGAGCACCCGGTCGGCGAGCAGCCGGTCGAGCCAGTAGCGCAGCCGCGGCCGGCCCTCGGTCTCCACCAGCTCCTCGTACGACGGTCCCTCGCCGCCGCGGGCGCCGCGCAGGCCCCACTGGCCGAGGAACGTCGCCCGCTCGTCGAGCAGGCCGGAGTAGTCGGCCAGCGGAATGCCCTTGACGACCCGGTCGCCCCAGAACGGCGGCGTCGGCACCGGGTTGTCGGTGGCGACGTCGGACTTGACGCTCTCGTCGTCGACCGAGATCTCGGGGCCGGCCTTCGCCTTGCGTTCGGCGGCGATCCGGGCCGAGCGCTCGTGGCGGGCCTTGCGCTCGGCCGCCTTGCGCGCCTCTTCCGCGCTGTCGGCCGGTGCGGTCCCGCCCCGCTTCGCCAGCATCAGAGCGTCCATCAGCCGAAGGCCCTCGAACGCGTCGCGGGCGTACCGCACGTCGCCGGCGTACATCTCGGCCAGGTCGTTCTCGACGTAGGCGCGGGTGAGCGCCGCCCCGCCGAGCATCACCGGCCAGCGCGCGGCGACGCCGCGCGTGTTCATCTCGGCGAGGTTGTCCTTCATCACGACGGTCGACTTGACCAGCAGGCCGGACATGCCGATGACGTCGGCCCGGTGCTCCTCGGCCGCGTCGAGGATCGCGTTCACCGGCTGCTTGATGCCGATGTTCACGACGTTGTAGCCGTTGTTGCTCAGGATGATGTCGACGAGGTTCTTGCCGATGTCGTGGACGTCGCCCTTGACCGTGGCGAGCACGATCGTGCCCTTGCCCTCGTCGTCCTCATGACGTTCCATGTGGGGCTCGAGGTGGGCCACCGCGGTCTTCATCACCTCGGCCGACTGCAGCACGAACGGCAGCTGCATCTGGCCCGACCCGAACAGCTCGCCGACCGTCTTCATGCCCGAGAGCAGCGTCTCGTTGATGATGTCGAGCGCCGACTTCTGCTGCAGCGCAGCGTCCAGATCGTCTTCGAGTCCGTTGCGCTCGCCGTCGACGATCCGGCGCTGGAGGCGCTCTTCGAGTGGCAGAGCCGCGAGTTCTTCGGCGCGGGAGGCGCTCGTGGACTTGGCGTCGACGCCGTCGAAGAGCTGCAGCAGGTGCTGCAGCGGGTCGTAACCGTCGCGACGACGGTCGTAGATGAGGTCGAGCGCGGTCTCGCGCTGTTCCTCCTGGATCTTGCTGATCGGCAGGATCTTGCTGGCGTGCACGATCGCGGAGTCGAGCCCGGCTTCGCGGCACTCGTGCAGGAAGACCGAGTTGAGGACCTGGCGGGCGGCCGGGTTGAGGCCGAAGGAGATGTTCGACAGCCCGAGCGTGGTCTGGACGTTCGGGTGCCGCTGCTTGAGCTGGCGGATGCCCTCGATCGTCTCCAGGCCGTCGCGGCGGCTCTCCTCGGTGCCGGTCGCGATCGTGAACGTCAGCATGTCGACGACGATGTCGGACTCGGCCATCCCCCACTTCTGGGTGAGGTCGTCGATCAGGCGCTCGGCGATCCGGACCTTGTCCGCAGCCGTGCGGGCCTGGCCTTCCTCGTCGATGGTCAGGGCGACGACCGCGGCGCCGTGTTCGCGGATGATCGGCATGATCTTCGCGAAGCGGGACTCCGGCCCGTCGCCGTCCTCGAAGTTGACCGAGTTGACGATCGACCGGCCGCCGAGCGACTCCAGGCCGGCCTCGATGACGTCGACCTCGGTGGAGTCGAGCATGACCGGCAGCGTCGACGCGGTCGCGAAGCGGCCGGCCAGCTCGCGCATGTCGACGGCGCCCTTGCGGCCCACGTAGTCGACGCAGAGGTCGATCAGGTGGGAACCGTCGCGGGTGGCCTCGCGGGCGATCTCGACGCAGTCTTGCCAGCGGCCGTCGAGCATGGCCTCGCGGAACTTCTTGGAGCCGTTGGCGTTGGTGCGCTCGCCGATCATCAGCGCGCTGGCGTCCTGCTGGAACGGGACCGCCTGGTAGATGGAGGCGACGCTCGGCTCTGATTCGTGGTGGCGCGTCGCCGGGGTGAGGTTCTCGACGGCCTGCTTGACCTGGCGGATGTGCTCGGGGGTGGTGCCGCAGCAGCCACCGACGAGGCCGGCGCCGTACTCGGTGACGAACCGGGTGAGTGCGGTGGCCAGTTCGGCCGGCTGGAGCGGGTAGACAGCACCGTTCGGACCGAGCTCGGGCAGCCCGGCATTCGGCATGACGCTCAGGCCGGTGCGCGCGTGCTGGGAGAGATAGCGGAGGTGCTCGCTCATCTCGGCCGGGCCGGTGGCGCAGTTGAGGCCGAGGTAGTCGATGCCGAGCGGCTCGAGCGCGGTGACCGCGGCGCCGATCTCGGAGCCGAGCAGCATCGTGCCGGTCGTCTCCACGGTGACGTGGCAGATGAGGGGGACTTGCTTGCCGACCTTGGCCATGGCGCGGCGGGCGCCGATCAGGGCGGCCTTGGCCTGGAGCAGGTCCTGGCAGGTCTCGACGATGATCGCGTCGGCGCCGCCGGCGAGCAGGCCTTCGGCCTGGAGCTGGAACGCGTCGCGGAGCGTCGCGTAGGGCGCGTGGCCGAGCGTCGGCAGCTTCGTGCCGGGACCGACCGACCCGAGGACGAACCGGGGCCGGTCGGGGGTGCTGAAGCCGTCGGCGACCTCGCGGGCGAGCCGGGCGCCCTTCTCGTTGAGGTCGAAGATCCGATCGACGATGTCGTACTCGGCGAAGTTCGCCAGGTTGCCGCCGAACGTGTTCGTTTCGACCAGGTCGGCACCGGCGGCGAAGTACGCCTCGTGAACGCTCTTGACGACGTCCGGACGGGTCGCGTTGAGGACCTCGTTACAGCCCTCGAGACCCTCGAAATCGTCGAGTGTCAGGTCCGCGGCCTGGAGCATCGTGCCCATGGCTCCATCGGAAACGAGGACGCGCTCGGACAGAGCAGACGTGAGGGCAGTGGCCGGCGTGCTCCGCAGGATGGACACCATGTTGTCAAGCTTACCGTGAACGGTGGGTGCTTCCGGCAAAGGCATCGGGGCATATCGGGTGCGGTCGGCGGCTCCGCCACCTTCGACTTGCGCGCGCCGTAGGGTGGTTGGTGTGACCGAGTTCGACGGACTACCCGTGCTGCGCTCCCCCGTCGTCATCGCCGCGTTCGAGGGATGGAACGACGCGGGTGACGCGGCGACCGCGGTCGTCGAACATCTCGAGCTGGAGTGGCAGGCCAAGCCGGTCGCCGAGATCGACCCCGATGACTACTACGACTTCCAGGTCAACCGGCCCCTCGTGTCGATGTCCGAAGACCCCAGCGGCCGGCGGATCGAGTGGCCGACGACCCGGGTCTCGACCTGCACACCGCCCGGCGCCGAGCGCGACGTCGTGCTGGTGCGGGGCATCGAGCCGAACATGCGGTGGCGGGGCTTCTGCGAAGAGATCCTCGAACTGTTCCACGCGCTCGACGTCGAGCAGGTGGTGTTGTTGGGCGCGCTGCTGGCCGACACACCGCACTCGAGGCAGTTCCCGGTGACCGGCAGCGCGTCCGACCCGGAGATGGCCAACAAGTACGACGTCCAGCAGACGAAGTACGAGGGCCCGACCGGCATCGTCGGGGTGCTGCACGACGCCTGCGTCAGGGCCGAGATCCCGTCGCTGTCGTACTGGGCCCAGGTGCCGCACTACGTGGCCCAGGCTCCCAACCCGAAGGCGACGCTGGCGTTGCTGCACACGCTGGAGAACGTGCTCGACATGCGGGTGCCGATGGGTGAGCTGGCGGAGCGCGCCTCGGCGTGGGAGTCGCAGGTGAACGAGTTGGCGGCGTCGGACGCGGACATGGCGGAGTACATCCGGACGCTGGAGCAGCGCGACGGGGACGAGGAACTGCCGCAGGCCAGCGGCGAGGATCTGGCCCGGGAGTTCGAGAAGTACCTCCGGCGGCGGGGCGGCACCGCCGGCCCGGGCGGCCCCGCGGTTTGAGCCATCCACCAGCCCACCGCGCAGGAGGCCGGCTCCTCGACGGGCGCCGGAGCTGAAGGACGCTAACCTCGGCAGGCATGCGGCACGTGCACCTGTGGCTGAGAGCGCACCCGCTCGTGTTCGACGGGCTGGCGGCGGCCGCCGTCGCGCTCTTCTGGCTGCTGCTGCTCGCCTCTCTCGTCAGCAGCGGCCACTACTGGCAGGCCGCCTTCCCGCTCGTGTTCGTCATCCCGGTCGCCCTCCGCAGCCGCCACCAGGTCGGCGTGCTCTACGCCACCGCCGCGCTCGGGCTGCTCGCGCTGGCCACGTTCCAGTTCCCCCACCCGGCGATCCTCTACGCCGGCATCGTCATGGCCTACTCGGCGAACGCCTACGGCCCCCGCAAGCACGCCCGGTACGCGCTCGCGCTGTGCGTCGCGTTCGGGATCATCGGCGGCGTCAAGTGGGGCTACCTGATCCTCGAGCTCACCGGCACGAGCTACACCCTCAACGAACTCACCCTGCCGAACCGGATCCTCGCGCTGGGACTGAGCACCGGGCTCTGCGGCGCCCCACTGGTCATGGCCTGGCTCTGGGGTGGCGTGGTCCACGCCCGCCACGCGTACCTGCAGGAAGCCCTCGACCGGGCGTCGCGGCTGGAGAGCGAACGGGACGCGCTGGCCCGCCTCGCGGTCGTCGAGGAACGCGGCCGGATCGCCCGCGACCTGCACGACGTCGTCGCCCACAGCTTGAGCGTGGTGGTCCTGCAGGCCGACGGCGCCCGTCACGTCCTGCACGACGACCCCGAACGCGCCGACCGCGCCCTCGAAGCGATCGGCCGCACCGGCCGCGAGGCCACCGCCGAGATGCGCCGCCTGCTCGGCGTCCTCCGCAGCCCGGAGGCGGCCTCCCGCGCTCCCCAGCCCGACCTCGGCCAGCTCGAGCTGCTGGTCAGCCAAGTCCGTGCGTCCGGCCTGCCGGTGACGCTGACGGTCCACGGCGACCTCTCCGCCGTCCCGGCCGGCGCCGGTCTGTCGGCCTACCGGATCGTCCAGGAAGCGTTGACCAACGCCGTCAAACACGGCGGACCCGGGGTGACGGCCGACGTCTCGGCCGAGGCCGGCCCCGAGGGTCTGACCGTCGTCATCACGGACGACGGACGAGGCGCCGGCGCGGCCGACGACGGTGCCGGGCTCGGTCTGCTCGGGATGCGGGAACGGGCCGCCGCGGTCGGCGGCGAGGTGATCGCGGGGCCGAGAGCCGGTGGCGGTTTCAGCGTCCGGGCGTGGCTCCCCAGCCGAACGGTGGTGACGCAGTGATCCGCGTTCTGCTCGTGGACGACCAGGAGCTGGTCCGGTCGGGGCTGCGCATGGTCCTCGACGCCCAGGACGAGCTGGCCGTCGTCGACGAGGCCGGTGACGGGCTGGCCGCCGTCGAACGGGTCCGGGCCGGCGGGGTGGACGTCGTGGTCATGGACGTCCGCATGCCCCGGCTCGACGGCGTCGGGGCGACCGAGCGCATCGCCGCGCTCCCCGAGCCGCCCAAAGTGCTGCTGCTGACGACGTTCGACCTGGACGAGTACGCGTTCGCCGGGCTGAAGGCCGGCGCGGCCGGGTTCCTGCTCAAGGACGTCCCGACCACCGAGCTGGTCAGCGCGATCCGGGCCGTCCACCACGGTGACGCGGTCGTGGCGCCGAGCACGACCCGGCGCCTGCTCGACCGCTTCCTGCCCCATCTGACCGAACAGAAGACCG
The DNA here is from genome assembly GCF_044454545.1 of Cryptosporangium sp. NPDC051539. Taxonomy (NCBI): domain Bacteria; kingdom Bacillati; phylum Actinomycetota; class Actinomycetes; order Cryptosporangiales; family Cryptosporangiaceae; genus Cryptosporangium; species Cryptosporangium sp. NPDC051539. Next base: position 42,832 of record NZ_JBITDV010000003.1, read on the forward strand.
ACGCGTTCACGGAGCTGACCGCCCGCGAGCGCGAGGTGCTCGTCCTGCTGGCCAGGGGGCTCTCGAACGCGGAGATCTCCGAAGCCCTGTTCCTCAGCGAGGGAACCGTGAAGACGCACGTCAGCCGCATTCTCACCAAGCTCGGCGTCCGCGACCGGGTACAGGCGGTCGTGCTCGCCTACCAGTCCGGGCTGGTAGGCCTCGAGTCGTAGCGCATCAGCCGGAAGTCATACCTCGGAACACCTCCCGCGCCAGACGATTCACCACCGCGGATTTCCTAGCGTCAGTGCCATGACCACAACCCCGGCAGTCACGGCAACGGATCTCACGAAGACGTACGGCAGCGGCAATACCCGGGTCAGCGCGCTCCGCGGAGTCTCGCTGACCGTGCACCGCGGCCAGTTCCTCGCGATCATGGGTCCGTCGGGCTCCGGCAAGTCGACGTTGCTGCACTGCCTGGCCGGCCTCGACCGCGCGAGCAGCGGTCAGGTGCGCATCGGCGACGCGGAGCTGGGCGGATTGAGGGACGGCCGCTTGACCCGCCTGCGCCGGGACGCCGTCGGCTTCGTGTTCCAGTCGTTCAACCTGCTCCCGACGCTCTCCGCGGCCGAGAACATCCTGCTGCCGCTGCGGCTGGCCGGCCGGCGTCCGGATCGGGACTGGCTGGACCGGGTGATCGACCTGCTCGGGCTCGCCGACCGGATGCACCATCGGCCGAACCAGCTGTCCGGAGGACAGCAGCAGCGGGTCGCGTGCGCACGCGCGCTGATCACCCAGCCGGCCGTGGTGTTCGCGGACGAGCCGACCGGAAACCTGGACTCGCGCGCCGGGGCCGAGGTCCTGAGCCTGCTGCGGGCCAGCGTGCGGGAGCTCGGGCAGACCGTCGTGATGGTGACCCACGACCCCAAGGCGGCCAGCTACGCCGACCAGGTCGTGTTCCTCGCCGACGGCGTGATCGTCGACCGGCTGACCCATCCCACGCCGGAGACGGTGCTCGAGCGCGTCGGCTCTCTCGAGACGCGGGCCGCCTGATGCTGCGTGTCGCACTCACCCGGGTCCGGTACCAGTTCGGATCCCTGTTGCTCGTTTCGCTCGCGGTGGCGGCCGCCGTCGCGTTCATCGCCGCGACCTTCACTCTGGGGGACGCCATCCGGACGGCCGTCTACCAGGAGACCGCCGCTCAGGCCGAGCACGTCGCCGCCCGGGCAACCGCGACCCAGGACCGGCTCACGGACGCGGACGTCCAGGCCGTGCGGAAACTTCCGGGCGTGACCGCCGTCCAGCCGCGGATCGACTTCGGCACGATCACGCTGCTGCGGCCGGACGGCAAGGTCGTGCGGGCGCCGGGCGAACCGACGCTCACCGCGTTCGTGGCGCCGGTGGACCCCGACTTCAGCGACCGCGACCTGACCGCCGGGTCGTACCCGACGAAGGCCGGCGAGCTGGTCGTCCCGGAGAAGCTGGCGAAGGACCAGGACCTCGAGCCCGGGGCGCACGTCCTGGTCCTCGACACCGCCCGGGGCAAGCACGACTTCACGATCACCGGCACGGTCGAGAGCCCGGTCGCCGACGGCGCCGCCGGGCTGCTCCCGGCCGACTATTCGTCGCTGCTCCAAACGAACGAGGAGCGGGGCTGGTACGCGCTCGACGTCAAGGGCACGGTCACGCCCGACGCGGTGGCCACGGCGCTGGGCAGCAAGGCCCAGGTCATCTCCGGGGCCGAGTACGCCGACGAGCTGGCCTCGAACAAACTCGGCGGCGGGATCACCGACGTCATCCGCGGGCTGCAGCTGTTCGCCTGGGTCGCGGTCGTGGTCGCGCTGGCCGTCGCCTACAACGCGTTCGGCATCGTGCTGGCCCAGCGGCAGCGCGAGCTCGCGCTGGTCCGGTGCGTCGGTGCGAGCCGGGGCCAGGTGTTCCGAGCCGCGATCGTCGAGGCGGCGGCGGTCGGCATCGCCGCCGCGATCGGCGGATACGTGGCCGGGCAGGCGCTGGCGACGGCGGCCGCGATCGGGGCCCGCGCCACCGGCGTCGCGCCGGACAGCCTGGCGGTGACGTTCTCGCCGACCGCGGCCCTGGTCGCGCTGGTGGTGGGTCTGAGCGTGTCGCTGCTGGCCGCGGTGCTGCCGGCCTGGTCGGCGACCCGGGTCGCGCCGGTGCGGGCGCTGAGTGACCAGCCGGAACTGATCGACGACAAGCGGATCGGGTGGCTGCGGGCCGGCACCGGTGTCGCCCTGCTGGCCACGGGGGCGGCGCTGGCCTGGTACTCGGGCGCCCGGCACGACGCGTACGCCGGCATCGGCGGCGGCTTCCTGGTCATGCTCGCGCTCCTCGCCCTCGGCCCGGTCGTCGTCGGCCCGCTGGTGCGCGTGGTCGGCTTCCCCGGACGCCTGGCCGGAGCCGCCGGGCACCTGGCCGCCGCGAACGGCGCCCGGCACCCCCGCCGGACCGCCGCCGTCACGAACGCGCTGACGATCGGCATCGGTCTCGCGACCGTCATGCTGGTCGGGTTCGCGTCGCTGGAGAAGACCGCGAACGCCGAACTCACCGCCGGCTATCCGGCCGACTACACGCTCACCAGCGTGTCGCCGTCGACCGACGGCAGCTACACCCCGCTGCCCGCCGGGCTCGCGAAAACGCTGAGCGGGAAACCCGAGCTGCAGAAGCCGGTGCCGGTCCGCTCGAAGGACATCGAGAAGATCGAGGCGCGCGGCGCGACCGCCGGGCTGACCGGTGTCTCGCTCTCCCCGGACGACCTGCGGGCGCACCTGCCGTCGAAGTTCGTGACGTCGGGCAGCCTGGCGAACTTCGGCCCGGGGACCGTCGTCGTCACGACCAAGGCCGCGAAGGCCAGTCTCGGCGGGGTCCGGGCGGGTGACACCGTGCGGGTCGGGAACACCACGCTCCGGGTCGCCGCGGTCGTCACCGGTGACTACAGTTCGCCGTTCGGGCCGATCACGTTCGACCCGGCCGACTTCGACCGCTGGTACGGCAAGAGCGCCTCCACCGGCATCCTGCTCTGGGGCGAGCCCGGCGTGGACGCGGCCGACGCCCGGTCCGCGATCGACACCACGATCGCCGACCTGCCCGACGTCGACGTGGCGGACCTGGCCTCGTCGCTCGACGAGTTGAAGTCCGAGGTCAGCGGCTACCTGGCGGTCGGCGGGCTGCTGATCGGGATGGGCCTGATCGTCGCCGTACTGGGCGTGATGATCACGCTGACGCTCTCGGTGCTGGAGCGGCGCCGCGAGATCGCGGTACTGCGGGCGCTCGGGCTCACCCGGGGCCAGCTCTACGCGACGCTCACGCTCGAAGGCGCGATCATGGCCCTGCTCGCGGCGGTGCTGGGCACCGTGCTCGGGATCGGCCTGGGGATCGCGGGCACGCTGGCCGCGTTCGGCGGGCAGGACGGCCTGCAGATCGGCGTCCCCGTGCTGTCGATCGTGTTCGTCCTGCTCGGAGCGGCCGTGATCGGCGTGCTGGCGGCTCTCCCGCCGGCCCGGCGGGCGTCCAGGACCGCTCCGGTGGAGGCCCTGGCCACCGCCTGACCGCGGCGCTCCCCGTGCGCCCTTGCGCTCCCCGTGTGTCGGAACCTTCGTTCCGGCGCACGGGGAGCGCTGGTCAGAGCGCGACCCCCAGCAGGGCGTCGACGGTCGAACGCGCGAGCGCGGGAGCGGCGGGTTCGGTGCCGGTGGCCGCCGCCCAGTCGTCGACGGCCCGCAGTGCCCCGGGCGTGTCCAGGTCGTCGGAGAGGCGGTCGCGGACGGCCGCCAGGAGCTCCACCGCCGACGGGCCGGCAGCCCGCGCGACCGCGTCGCGCCACCGGGCCAGCCGTTCCTGGGCCTCGTCCAGCACCGCGGCGGTCCACGAGCGGTCGGACCGGTAGTGGCCGGACAGCAGGGCCAGGCGGATGGCCATCGGATCGACCCGATCGCCGCGCAGCCGCGACACGAACACCAGGTTCCCGCGCGACTTCGACATCTTCTCGCCGTCCAGGCCGATCATCCCGGCGTGCACGTAGTGCCGCGCGAACGGCCACTGGTCGGCCGCCGCCTCGGCGTGCACCGCCGACATCTCGTGGTGCGGGAAGATCAGGTCGGACCCACCGCCCTGCACGTCGATCTCCATGCCGAGCCGGTTCACCGCGATCGCCGCGCACTCCACGTGCCAGCCCGGACGCCCCGGCCCGACCGGCGACGGCCAGCGCGGCTCGCCCTCCCGGGCGCCCCGCCAGATCAGCGGGTCGAGCGCGTTGCGCTTTCCGGGCCGCGACGGGTCTCCACCCCGCTCGGCGAAGAACTTCAGCATCGTCCCGGCGTCGTACCCGGACTCGTACCCGAATCGGCCGGCGCTCGACAGGTCCTGGTAGACGTCACCGGACCCGTCCTCCAGCCGGTAGGCGACGCCGAGCGACACGAGCTTCTCGACCAGTTCGGCGATCTCCTCCACCGCCTCGACGACCCCGACGTAGTGCGCGGGCGGGATCACCCGCAGCGCGGTCATGTCCTCGCGGAACAACGCGGTCTCGCGCATGCCGAGCACGATCCAGTCTTCGCGGTCGCGCTCGGCCCGCTCGAACAGCGGATCGTCGACGTCGGTCACGTTCTGGACGTACGCCACCTCGTGCCCGCCGTCGCGCCAGACCCGGTTGACGAGGTCGAACGCGAGGTAGGTCGCCGCGTGACCGAGGTGTGTGGCGTCGTACGGCGTGATGCCGCAGACGTACATTCGGGCGGTCGGGCCGGGCGCGGTGACACGCACCTCGCGCGCCGCCGAGTCGTACAGCCGCAGGGGGATGCCGGTTCCGGGGAGGACGGGGACGTCAGGATGCGGCCAGCTCTGCATGAGCCGAGCGTATCTGCCCTGCGGCCGGATAGCGTTGTCCGCTGTGCGGACAACCGTCCGTCAAGCGTTGACTCTTGACACCGGGAGCGCACGGAACGAGTGTTGCCCCCACACGGCCGCGCCCACTCTGCGGACAGCCGTCCGTAAACACTGTACGCGACGAAGGAGTCGAGTTCATGAGCGATGAATTCCAGCCCGGACGGCCGATCGTGCTGCGAGGCGGCACCGTGCTGCCGATGGACACGGCGAAGTCGGTGCTGACGAACACCGACGTGCTCGTCGTCGGCGACACGATCGAGGCCATCGGCCCGTCGCTGACCGTGCCGGACGGCACCGCCGAGATCGACGCCACCGGCGGCATCGTCATGCCCGGCATGATCGACACGCACCGCCACATGTGGCAGACCGCGATGCGCGGTTACGGCGCCGACTGGACGCTCACCCAGTACTTCGTTTTCTACTACCTGCAGCACGGCAAGACGTTCCGGCCCGAGGACATCTACGCGGGCAACCTGCTCTCCGCGATCGAGGCACTGGACGCCGGGGTCACGACCACCGTCGACTGGTCGCACAACAACCACACGACCCAGCACGCGGACGCCGCCGTCGACGCGCTCGAAGCGGTCCCGGGCCGGTTCGTCTTCGCCTACGGCAACATCCAGGCCGGCGCCTGGGAGTGGGCCACCACGCCGGAGTTCCGGGACTTCGTCAGCCGCCGGATGGGCAAGAAAGACATGATCGGCTTCCAGATGGCGTTCGACGTCACCGGCGACCCGGCGTTCCCGGAGAAGGCCGCGTTCGAGGTCGCTCGCGACCTGGGCGCCTCGGTGACGACGCACGCCGGGGTCTGGGGCGCGACCAACGACGACGGCATCCGGCTGATGTACGAGAACGGCTTCATGACGCCGGGCACGGTCTACGTGCACGCCGCGACGCTCTCCGACGACTCGTACCAGCGGATCGCGGCGACCGGCGGCTCGGTGTCGGTCTCCACCGAGAGCGAGCAGAGCTGCGGCCAGGGCTACCCGCCCACCTGGGCGCTGCGCAAGCACAACATCCCGGTGTCGCTGTCGATGGACACCAGCGTCTGGTGGAGCGGCGACCTGTTCTCGGCCATGCGCGCGACGCTCGGTGCCGACCGCTCCCGCGAACACCTCGAGGCGCACAAGGTCGGCGACACGGTCACCCACGCCAACCTGCGCGCGGACCAGGTCGTCGAGTACGCGACCCGGGGCGGGGCGGCCGCGCTCGGCCTGGACCACGTCGGTCAGCTGGCGCCCGGCAAGAAGGCCGATGTCGTGCTGATCAAGAACGACAACTCACCGGTGATGTTCCCGATCCTCAACCCGTACGGCCACGTCGCGTTCCAGGCCCAGCGAGGCGACGTCCACACCGTCGTCGTCGACGGGAAGGTCGTGAAGCACGACGGGAAGCTCGTCGGGATCGACCTGGGCGCGGCGAAGGCCGCGATCGAGAACACGGTCGAGTACCTGCAGGGTGCGCTGGGCCAGGAGGCCTGGGCCGCCGGCATGAACCCCGACGTCCCGGAGACCAAGGTTCTGGACAACCCGTACACCTACACCGACTACCGCAGCAGCTCGACGCACGGAAACTAGTCCCGGGTGAGGTCCGTGGTCGCGGCGAGGTCCGCGGCCACGGACACCACGTTGCGGATCAGCGGCGTCTCGTGGCGCCAGGTCACGACCGTCTCGGCGACCGCGCCCTCCAGCGGCACGTACACCACGCCGCTCCCCCGGAGGCTCCGCGACGACGCCGCCAGCCGGGTCACCCCGACCCCGGCCGCGACCAGCGCCAGCAGGTTCTGCACGCTGCTGCCCTCGGCCACCACCCGGGGTTCGTAGCCGGCGGCCGCGTACTCGGCGTCGTACCTCTGGTGCCAGGGCAGCCAGGAATCGCGGGGCGTCAGGACCCAGGGCTCGTCGGCGAGATCGGCCAGCCGCAGTGTGGTGCGCGCGGCTGCCCCTGGGCCGGGACGCCGTCGACGCCCTCCGCGCCCATCAGACCCGGCAAGCCGACGACCTGACGACCTGGGAGCACCTGAGCGTCTCCACCGCCTACCCCGGCTAGAACGGAGGCCACGGGACGGCGTGGCGGTGGCCCGAGGGGTTCGGGAGGCGGCCGGTGCGGAGCAGGCGTTCGACGCGGCGGATCGTGGTGCGGACCTCGGTGACCGTGAGGTGCTCGGACAGCGCCTGCTCCAGCGGCTCACCGTCGGCGAGCTCGCCGCGCAGCCGGGTCAGCGCCGCGACCTCGTCGTCGGCGAGCGGCTCGCCGCCCCAGCCCCAGAGCAGCGTCCGCAGCTTGTTCTCCTCGTGGAAGCACAGGCCGTGATCGACGCCGTACAGGTGGCCCTCGGCCGTGAGCAGCAGGTGCCCGCCCTTGCGGTCGGCGTTGTTGGTGACCGCGTCCAGCACTGCCAGCCGCCGCAGCCGCACGTCGTCGGCGTGCGCGACCACGACGTCCCGGCCGCCGCCGTCGACGCCGCCGAAGACCGGGAACCACCCGGTGGGGACGCGATTCTCCGGCAGCAGATCGACGAGCTCCTCGAGCGGCTCCGACTCGATCCAGAGCTGGCACATCCCCGGCCCGAACGGCCCGTCGCGCAGCAGCGTCGGCGGCACCAGATCCCAGCCCAGCGCCTGGTCGACCAGGTACGCCGAGACCTCGCGGCCGGCCAGCGTGCCGTCCGGGAAGTCCCAGAGCGGACGCTCGCCCCGCACCGGCTTGTACACGCAGGCCGCGGTGAGCCCGTCGGCAGTGACCGACGCGAGCAGCGTCGCGTTGCTGGCGTCGACCAGACGCCCCTCGATCTGCATCTCACCGGTGGCCAGCAGGACGAGCGCCTCCGCCGGATCGAGCACCCCCGCGTCGGGCCGCTCCCCGTCGGGCCGCTCTGCCTCGGGCTGCTCCGGCTCCCGCCGACTCGCGCCCGACCGACCCGCCTCCGACCGCCTCGCAGTGCTCAGCGCCGGTACCCGTTCGAACGCGGGCACACGTGCCCGCCGGCCTCCAGCGGCAACCCGCAGAGCGGGCACGGCGGACGCCCGGCGGCCACGACCCGGACCGCGCGGGCGACGAACGCCCGGGTCTCGGCAGCGGTCAGCCGGACACGGAGACTGTCGAGGTCGTCCTCGGGTGCTTCCTCGTCGTCGGCCTGCGCGGTGGCTTCGACGATGACCGTGGACGACTCGGCGTCCCACGCCAGCGACAGGGTGCCGACCCGGAATTCTTCTTCGACCGGTGCATCGAGCGGCTCGGTGTCGACGTCGTCCGGCTCGTCGCCGGTTTCGGCGCCGAGCCGGCGCTGTGCTTCGTCGAGCAGTTCGACGAGACGCTCGGCCAGCAGCGCCACCTGAGTCTTCTCGAGCACGACGCTGACGGTGCGGCTCTGATCGGTGGCCTGCAGGTAGAACGTGCGGTCGCCGGGCTCTCCGACCGTGCCGGCGACGAACCTCTCGGGGCGTTCGAACGCGTGAACCTGACCTGCCATACCTCCGACCCTACGCGGTCCTGACGCGTACCGCCTCCACGAGGTCCCCCGGTCAGGAGGTGCCCGCGCCACCGCCCACGACGGCGTCCGAGGCGTCGGCTTCGTCCGCGTTACCGGGCGATTTCGGGGCCGGGAGCAACCCGGTCAGGTCGCCGCCGATGTCGTTCACCCGGACCACGAACGGCCGGGTTTCGGAGTACCGGACGATGCTCACCGAGCACGGGTCGACGACGATCCGCTGGAACAGATCGAGGTGCATTCCGTAGGCGTCGGCGAGGATCGCCTTGATCACGTCGCCGTGGCTGCACGCGAGCCAGACCGCGTCCTTGCCGTGCGACGCCTCGACCCGGGCGTCCCACTCGCGGACCGCCGCGACCGCACGCGCCTGGGTCGCGGCGAGCCCCTCGCCCTCCGGTCCCGGGAACACCGCGGCCGACGGGTGCTGCTGGACGACCTTCCAGAGCGGTTCCTTCACCAGGTCGTTGATCTTGCGGCCGGTCCAGTCGCCGTAGCGGCACTCCCCGAACCGGTCGTCGACGACCGGTGGGAGGTCGCGGTCGGCCCAGACCGGCGCCAGCGTCTGCTGGCACCGGTCGAGCGGGCTGGAGACGATCGCGGCCAGCGGCACCGGCCGCAGCCGCTCCGCGACCGCGTCGGCCTGCGTGCGGCCGTGGTCGTCGAGGTTGACGTCCGGCGACCAGCCGGCGAGCACGCCACTGGTGTTCGCGGTGCTCCGTCCGTGCCGCAGCAGCACCAGCGTCGGCATACGTCCAACCTCATCCCGTCAGCACAGCAGAAGGCCCAACCCTACGTCGCGGAGATGACGCCGGTTCCGACCAGCAGGAGCACGATCGTGCCGAGGATCACCCGGTAGATGATGAAGACCGTGTAGCTGTGCTTCGCGATGAACTTCAGCAGCCACGACACCGAGACGTAGCCGACGACGAAGCTGACGAGCGTCGCCACGATCGTGGCCGGCCAGCCGACACCACCGGAGATCCGGTCGTACTCGGTGACGCCCTGCAGGATGCTCGCGCCGGTCAGCGCCGGGATCGAGAGCAGGAACGAGAGCTTGGTGATCGTCACCCGGTCGATGTCGCGCAGCAGACCGGCCGACATCGTCGCGCCCGACCGGGAGATGCCGGGGATCAGCGCCGCGCACTGGGCCACGCCCATGATCAGCGTGTCCTTCCAGGTGATGTGCTCCTCGTGGCGACGCTGGGTGGCCGCCCGGTCGGCGAACCACATCACACCGCTGAAGAGGATCAGCGCCGCGCCGACGAACCACAGACTGCGCAGCGTCGTCTCGATCGCGTCCTGGAAGAGCAGCCCGACGATGATGATCGGGATCGAACCGACGATCACCGCGACGCCGAGCCGGAAGTCCTGATCGCTCTTCGGCCGCTTGCCGAACAGCCCGGCGAAGAACCCGACGATGATCCGGTAGATCGTGTCGCGCAGGAAGATGATCGTCGCGAGCACCGCACCGGACTGGATGATCACCGTGAACGCGGTGATGTCCGGGTCGTCGATGCGGTAGCCGAGCAGCTTCTCCAGGATCGTCAGGTGCCCGGTGCTGGAGATGGGGAGGAACTCGGTGAACCCCTCGACGGCGCCGAGGAGGACAGCTTCGAAGATGTTCACTGAGCCGGGGCGTCCTTCGAGAATCCGGCGAGGCGGTAAGCCTCGTCCACGGCCTGCAGAGTCTGGAGCCCGGAGAGTTTCCCGGGGAAAGCCGCGACCGCGACCGTCGTGACACCGGCGTCGGCCAGCGCCCGCAGGCCGGTGGCGATCCGGTCGACCGGGCCGAGCAGCGCGGTCCGGTCGAGGAACTCGAACGGCAGCGCGGCCATCGCGCCCTCGTAGTCGCGCCGCAGGTACTTGTCCTGCACCTCGGCCGCCGCGTCGGCGTAACCCATCCGCACCGCGAGCCGGTTGTAGAAGTTCTTCTCCCGGCTGCCCATCCCGCCCACGTAGAGCGCGGTGTAACCGCGGACCGCCCGCGCGCACTCGAGAGGGTCGTCCCCGACGACGACCGGCACGGTCGCGACGACGTCGAACCCGTCCATCGTCTTCCCGGCCTTCTCCCGGCCGCGCGCGACGATCTCGAGCTGCTCGGGCCCGAAGTCGGTCGAGAAGAAGATCGCCAGCAGACCGTCGGCGATCTCGCCGGCGAGCTCCAGGTTCTTCGGCCCGACCGCGGCGAGGTAGGTGGGGATGTAGTCCCGCACCGGGTGCACGGTGAGCATCAGGGCCTTGCCCGGCCCGTCCGGCAGCGGCAGCCGGTAATGCGCGCCGTCGTATTTCACCCGTCGCTTGCGCTCCAGGGCCATCCGGACGATGTCGACGTACTCCCGCGTCCGGCCCAGCGGTTTGTCGAAGCGGACGCCGTGCCAGCCCTCGGACACCTGAGGACCGGAGACCCCCAGGCCGAGCCGGAACCGGCCGCCGGAGAGCGTGTCGAGCGTCGCGGCCGTCATCGCGGTCATCGCCGGCGTTCGGGCCGGGATCTGGAGCACGGCCGATCCGACGTCGATCCGCTCGGTCTGCGCCGCGACCCAGGCCATCACCGTGGCGGCGTCGGAACCGTAGGCCTCGGCCACCCAGACCGAGGACCAGCCGAGCCGGTCCGCCTCCCGGGCCAGAGCCAGGTTCGCCGCATCGTTACCGGCGCCCCAGTACCCGAGATTCACCCCGAGTTTCACCTGATACTCCCGTCTGGATGAGGTCAGGCCGCAGCGTAACGGCGGGTCGGTGCTCGGGTGTGGGCCGGGGCGACGGTAGCGTCCGCTGCCATGGAACTGCGTGCCCTCGGCCACAGCGGGCTGATGGTGTCCCGCCTCGCGCTGGGAACCATGTCCTGGGGGCGAGACACCGAAGCGGACGACGCCGCCGAGCAGTTGAAGGCGTTCACCGACGCCGGGGGAACCCTGGTCGACACGGCGGACGTCTACGCCGACGGCCGGGCCGAAGAGATCCTCGGCGAGCTGCTCGGGCCGGTCGTGCCGCGGTCCGCGGTGCAGATCGCGACCAAAGCCGTCGCGGTACCCGCGCTGCGCAGGCGGGACGCGTCGCGCGGGCACCTGCTGTCGGCGCTGGACGCCTCGCTGGCCCGGCTGGGCACCGACCACGTCGACCTCTGGCAGCTGCACGCCTGGGATCCGCACACACCGCTGGAGGAGACGCTCTCCGCGGTCGACATCGCGGTGAGCACCGGGCGGGCGCGGTACGTGGGCATGTCGAACTACACCGGGTGGCAGACCGCGAAGGCCGCGACCTGGCAGCTGGCCCACGGCCGGCCGCGGCTGATCTCGACGCAGGTGGAGTACTCGCTGCTGGAGCGGGGGGTCGAGCGGGAGGTCGTGCCGGCCGCACTGGATCTCGGGATCGGGCTGCTGCCCTGGTCGCCGCTGGGCCGCGGGGTGCTCACCGGCAAGTACCGGCACGGGACACCGGCCGATTCCCGCGGCGCCTCGCCGCACTTCGAGCGGTTCATCGGGCGCTTCCTCGACCACCGCTCGGCCCGGGTCGTCGAAGCGGTGGCGACGGCCGCCGACGGGCTCGGCGTCTCGCCGCTCACCGTGTCGCTGGCGTGGATCCGGGACCGGCCGGGCGTGGCCGCGCCGGTCGTCGGTGCGCGAACGGTCGGCCAGCTGACGCAGTCGCTGCAGACCGAGGCGCTCACCCTCCCGGCCGAGATCCGGCGGGCACTCGACGACGTCTCCGCGCCCGAATTCGGGTACCCGGAACGTGACGGTGGTTGAGTTCAGGGCCTCGCCGCGAGGATTGAGGCACTATGGCTAGGTGCCCCCAGATTACGAGTACGCGCCACTGCGGTTGCCGCCCGGCACCGACCGGGTGTCGGCACAGGTGGAGTTGACGATCCGGGCCGAGTACGGCGGCTGGGAGCTGGCGCGCGTCCGGCTGTACCCCGACGGCACCCGGAAGGTCGTCCTTCGCCGGCGGCGGCGGCCCGACAGCACCGCCGCCCCGGCACTGGCGACGTAACTACCAGAGGCTGCTGGCGGTGGGATCGACGAGCGGGCCCCGCGGCGCCGGGTAGTCGCTGACCGGTTCCACCGTGTCTTCGTCGACGATCTCCTCGTCCATCCGGTAGAGCTGCTCCTCGTCCGGGCCGAGCAGCAACGGGTCGGCGCCGTCGGGACCGTCGGAGAACGTGAGCGGACGCCGGACCGCGTTCACGAGCAGGACGCCGTTACCGGGCACCAGGTCTTCCGGGTAGGCGTCGAGCGCGGCCACCGTGCCGTCGCCGGCCTGGACCAGCTCGTTCACGGCCTCGCCGAGGTCGGTGACCGGCCGCGCGGCATGAGTGGAATCGACAGTGGCCCACGACGTCCGGCGGGTCTCGGTGGCCAGTGCGAGCAGCCGGGACGGCTCCGGGATCACGTAGTCACGGCGGTGCCGCACCGAGACCATCAGCGCACCGTCACCGACCGGAGCGCTGCCGGTCGGCACGCTGCCGCCGGCCGACGCCGCCGCCACGGCCTCGTCGGTCTCGAGGTACTCGCAGTCCCACGGGGTGACCTCGTCGTAGACGTCGCTGATCAGGTCGTCGTACCGCACGGTCGCGTTGTTCAGTGCGACGTAGGCGCGCCAGACCTGTTCCTCCGCCGCACCGGCCTGCAGCACGGTGCGGTGGTGCCGGGCGGCGACCACGACTGCGTCGAGCGCCGCGTCGATCTGAGCTTCCGTAGACATCGCCTGGGGCTCCTCAGCTACGCGACAAGAACCGATCGAGCACACGCACACCGAACTGTAGGCCGTCGACCGGCACGCGCTCGTCGACACCATGGAACAGCGAGGCGAAATCGAGATCGGCGGGCAGCCGCAGCGGGGCGAATCCGAAGCATCGAATGCCCAGACGCGACAACGCCTTGCCATCGGTGCCACCGGACAACATGTACGGGACCGCGCGAGCACCCGGGTCCTCGTGCCGCAGCGCGTCGGCCATCGCGTCGACGAGGGCGCCGTCGAACGTCGTCTCCAGCGGGATCTGCTCCATCGTCGGTTCGACCGTGACGTCCGGACCGGCCAGCTCGCGGATCGTCGCCAGGAACTCCTGCTCCTGGCCGGGGAGCACCCGGCCGTCGATCGCCGCGGTGGCCTGCCCGGGTATGACGTTCACCTTGTAGCCGGCGTCGAGCATCGTCGGGTTCGCGGTGTTGCGCAGCGTCGCGCCGATGATGCGGGCGATCGGGCCGAGCTTCGCGATGACCTGCTCGGGCTCGTCCGGGTCGAGCTCGATGCCCAGGGCGTCGCTCGCCTCGTCGAGGAAGCGCCGGACGGTGTCGGTGAGGACGAGCGGGAACCGGTGCCGCCCGATCCGGGACACCGCCTCGGACAGCGTGGTGATCGCGTTGTCCTCGTGGGTGAACGAGCCGTGGCCGGCCTTGCCGGTGGCGGTCAGCCGGAGCCACTCGATGCCCTTCTCGGCCGTCTCGACCAGGTACAGCCGCAGGTCGTCGGTCACCGTGAGCGAGAACCCACCGACCTCGCTGACCGCTTCGGTGCAGCCCTCGAACCACTGCGGGTGATGGTCGACCATCCAGTGCGCGCCGTGCGTGCTGCCGGCCTCCTCGTCGGCGAAGAACGCGAGCGTGATGTCGCGCGGCGGCCTGATCCCCTCCCGGGCCCAGCGGCGCACGACCGCCAGGATCATCGCGTCCATGTCCTTCATGTCGACGGCGCCCCGGCCCCAGAGGTAGCCGTCACGCAGCTCGCCCGAGAACGGATCGACGGCCCAGTCGGCGGCGTTCGCGGGAACGACGTCCAGATGACCGTGCAGTACCAGGCCGCCGCGGTCGGGGTCGGATCCCTCGATGCGCGCCACGACGGTGGCCCGGCCGGGCTCGCTCTCGTAGATCTCGGCGGCGATGCCGACCTCGTCGAGCTTCGCGGCGACGTACTCGGCCGCGGCCCTCTCCCCCGCGCTGGTCGCGGTCTCCCCGGTATTCGTGGTGTCGATCCGGATCAGGTCCCGCGCGAGGTCTACTACCTCGTCTTCGGCGTTGGGGCTCATGCGCCCTTGATACCAGTCCGGCCGAAGACACGCTGTTACAGACCTGTCCGGATGCGGACCGTGACTGGGAATCACTCTCGGTATCGGGATACACCGGCTCACGCACTGCACAAACCAACGTCTAGGTGGGGATATGACTACTAAATTGCGGCGGACTCTCGCCGCCGCAGTCTGTGCGGCCGGGCTGGTCACCGCGGCGGTGGCCGCGCCTCCGGCGGCGTCGGCAGCGACGCCGGACGGCCCGAGCGGACCGGTCGTCTACGACCGGGGCCTCTGGTACGAGAAGGACACACCCTCCGGAGGCTCGGCCGACCGGTCGTTCAGCTTCGGCCGGCGTGGCAGCGCCCTCGACGTCCCGGTCGTCGGTGACTGGAACGGTGACGGCTCGGAGACGGTCGGCATCGCCAGGGCCGACGGCAACGCGAACACGTTCACCTGGTTCCTGCGCAACGCGAACAGCGCCGGTCCTTCGGACCGCTCGTTCACGTTCGGCCAGCCGGGGCTGACCGAGATCCTGCGCGGGACGCCGATCGCCGGCAACTTCGATCCCTCGGACGACGCCTACGAGGTCGGCTACGTGATCGCCGACACCACCGGGACGCTGCGGTGGACCATCCGGCTCGACCTCACCGCGTCCTCGCCGACGGTCACGTTCGCCTACGGCCACCTCGGTGACACGCCGGTCGTCGGCGACTGGAACGGCGACGGGGCCGACACGGCCGGCATCGTGCGCGGCAAGCAGTGGATGCAGATCAACGACGTGCTGTCGGGCGGCTCGCCGGACACGAACTTCCCGTTCGGTGCGACCGCGTCGCGCATCCGGGAGGTTCCGATCGTCGGCGACTGGAACGGCGACGGCGTCGACTCCCCGGGCCTGCTGAGGAACATCCCGGCGAGCAACCCCGAGGGCAGGCTGCGGTTGTGGCTCTACCGCAACAGCAACAACACCGGCGGCGCGGACGGCAGCTTCATCTACGGCAGCGACGCGTTCCGGGTCGGGGTGGACGCGCTGTTCGTCCCCCGGCTGACGATCGACGTCAGCTGAGCGTGGTCTCCCGTGTGCCGGCCGGCGCACGGGAGAACCGCAGCGCCCCGTCGTCGACCTTGCCGTGGCGCAGCATCATCACGTCCCGCGGATAGTTCTGGTGGAGCCGCCACGGCGCGGCCGGGCCCTGCCGGGGCAGGTCGTCGGCGCTGCGCAGGATGTAGCCGGACTTCAGGTCGATCAGCGGCGGGGCGTCCGGCGACACCGGCGGCGACACCGGGGTGCACACCGCGTAGCCGTGCTCGTCCAGATAGCGCAGCAGCCGGGTCACGTACCGCGCGACCAGATCGGCCTTGAGCGTCCACGACGCATTCGTGTACCCGACCGTGAGCGCGAAGTTCGGGATGCCGGAGAGCATCATGCCCTTGTAGGCGACCAGCTCGGACGGCACCGGCTCCACCCCGTCGACGCGCAGCGTCGCACCGCCCAGGAACAGCAGGTTCAGCCCGGTCGCGGTGACCACGACGTCGGCCTCGAGTTCCTTTCCGGACGCCAGCCGGAGGCCGGACTCGGTGAACGTCTCGATCCGGTCGGTCTCCACCGAGGCGGTCCCGGCTCGGATCGCCTCGAACAGGTCGCCGTCGGGAGACAAGCAGAGCCGCTGGTCCCACGGGTCGTACCGGGGCCCGAAGTGGGTGTCGACGTCGTAGTCGCGCGGGAGCTGCCGCAGCGCGCCGGAGCGCAGCAGCTTCTTCATCAGCTCGGGGCGGCGGCGGCTGAGCTGGTAGCTCAGCGTCGTGAACAGCACGTTCTTCCACCGGATGACCGGGTAGGCGCGTTCCGGGCTCAGCCGCTTGCGCAGCCGGGCCGCGATCGGGTCGACGGTCGGCAGCGTGGCGACGTAGCTCGGCGAGCGCTGCACCATCGTCACGTGCCCGGCTTTCCGGGCCAGCGCGGGCACGAGCGTCACCGCGGTCGCGCCGCTGCCGACGACGACGATCCGCCGGCCGGTGTAGTCGAGGTCGTCCGGCCAGTGCTGCGGGTGGACGACCCGGCCACGGTAGTCACCGACGCCCGGGAAGTCGGGGGTGAAGCCCTCGTCGTAGCGGTAGTAGCCGGAGCAGAAGTACAGGAACGAGCACGTCATCGTGACGGTCTCGCCCCGGTGGTCCGCGACCACCGTCCATTGCGCGGTCTCCGACGACCAGTCGGCACTGACCACGCGATGGTGGAACCGGATCTTCCGGTCGACGCCGAACGCCCGCGCGGTCTCCCGTACGTACTCCAGGATCGTCGCGCCGTCGGCGATGCCCTTCCGGCTCGTCCAGGGCCGGAACGAGTACCCGAGCGTGAACATGTCCGAGTCGGAGCGGACGCCGGGGTAGCGGAACAGGTCCCAGGTGCCGCCGATCGCGTCGCGCGACTCGAGGATCGTGAACGTCTTGTCCGGCATGAGCGCCTTGAGATGGCAGGCGGCCCCGACCCCGGACAGCCCGGCTCCGACGATCAACACATCGACGTGCTCCATGGACACGACCGTAGCAACGCTCTCAACACCGTGTCGAGAACCTCGACAGGTCGTCGAGTAAGGTGCCCGGTATGCAGACGTCCCGAGGACGACGGAAGGCGCGGCCGTCCGGCGACGAGCGCGAGTCCGCGATCCTGGCCACCGCCGAACGCCTGCTCGGCGAGCGCCCGTTCGCCGAGATCTCGATCGACGACCTGGCCCGTGGTGCCGGTATCTCGCGCCCGACGTTCTACTTCTACTTCGCGTCCAAAGAAGCGGTGCTGTTGTCGTTGCTCGACCGGGTCGGCCTCGAGGCGCACGCCGGAGCGACCGATGCGCTCGAACACTCGACGACCGACGACCCCCGGGCGCTCTGGCGGGCCGCGATCCGGACGTTCTACGAGACGTTCTCCGCCCACCGGTCGGTCGCGCTGGCCGCCGCCCAGGCCCGCACCACCAGCGCGGAGGTCGGCGCGCTCTGGGCCGGGATCGTCGAGGGCTGGGTCAGCCGGACACAGCTCGCGATCGAGTCCGAGCGGGCCCGCGGCGCGGCCCCGGCCGGTCCCACCGCTCCCCCGGCTCGCGACCTGGCGATCGCGCTCACCGCGATGAACGAGCGGGTGATCCACGGGACGTTCGGCGGCCTCGAACCGGCGATCGCCGGCCCGGACGTGGTGGACGTGCTGCTCGGCGTGTGGCTCGCGGCGATCTATCAGGGGCGTCTGTAAGACTGGGCCGCGATGGACTTCTACTCCGTTTACGACCAGGGCTTCTTCCGAGTCGCGACCAGCGCGCTGAAGACCGCGATCGCCGACCCGGTGGCCAACGCCGCGTCCGTGCTCGAGGCCGCGCGCGAGTGCGCCGGCGAGGGCGTCGGCCTGGTGGTCTTCCCCGAGCTGACGCTGTCCGGCTATTCGATCGAAGACCTGCTCCTGCAAGACACGCTGCTGGACGCGGTGGAGACCGCGCTGGCCACGATCGTGGCCGCGTCCGCAGACCTGCTGCCGGTACTGGTCGTCGGCGCGCCGCTGCGGTACCGGCACCGGCTCTACAACACCGCGGTCGTCGTCCACCGCGGCCGCGTCCTCGGCGTCGCCCCGAAGTCGTACCTGCCGACCTACCGCGAGTTCTACGAGCGGCGGCAGACCGCGCCCGGCGACGACGTCACCGGGACGATCCGGCTGGGCGGCGCCGCGGGGTACGACGTCCCGTTCGGCCCGGATCTGCTGTTCACCGCGGTCGACGTGCCCGGCTTCACGCTGCACGTGGAGATCTGCGAGGACATGTGGGTGCCGATCCCGCCGAGCGCCGAGGCGGCGCTGGCCGGGGCCACCGTGCTGGTGAACCTCTCCGGCAGCCCGATCACGATCGGCCGCGCCGACGACCGGCGGCTGCTCTGCCGGTCGGCGTCCTCGCGCTGCCTGGCGGCCTATCTCTACGCGGCCGCCGGCGAGGGTGAATCGTCGACCGACCTGTCCTGGGACGGGCAGACGATGATCTACGAGAACGGCGTCCTGCTGGCCGAGACCGAGCGGTTCCCGCGCGGCGAACGCCACGCGATCGCCGACGTCGACCTCGACCTGATCCGCGCCGAACGACTGCGCATGGGGACGTTCGACGACAACCGCCGCCACCACGCCGCCCGGCTCGAGGGTTACCGGCAGATCGAGTTCACCGCCCGGCCGCCGGCGGGCGACATCGGGCTGCGGCGCCCGCTCGCGCGGTACCCGTTCGTGCCCGCCGACGCCTCCCGGCTGGAGCAGGACTGCTACGAGGCCTACAACATCCAGGTCTCCGGCCTGGAGCAGCGGCTGCGGGCGATCGGGCAGCCGAAGGTCGTGATCGGCGTGTCCGGGGGCCTGGACTCGACGCACGCCCTGATCGTCGCGGCGAAAGCGATGGACCGGGAGGGCCGCCCGCGCAGCGACATCCTCGCGTTCACGCTGCCCGGGTTCGCGACCAGCGACCACACCCGCAACAACGCCGAGCGGCTGGCCGAGACCCTCGGCGTCACGTTCGAGACGATCGACATCCGGCCGGCCGCCAACCAGATGCTGTCCGACCTCGGGCACCCGTACTCGCGCGGCGAAGAGGTCTACGACGTCACGTTCGAGAACATCCAGGCCGGGCTGCGCACCGACTACCTGTTCCGGGCGGCGAACCAGCGCAACGGCATCGTGCTGGGCACCGGAGATCTCTCCGAGCTCGCGCTGGGCTGGTCGACGTACGGCGTCGGCGATCAGATGTCGCACTACAACGTCAACGCGGGCGTCCCGAAGACGCTGATGCAGCACCTGATCCGCTGGGTCATCGCGTCGCACCAGTTCGACGACGAGGTCGGCAAGGTGCTGCAGGCGGTGCTCGACACCGAGATCACCCCGGAGCTGGTGCCGACCCGCGAGGGCGAGACCCCGCAGAGCACCGAGGCCAAGATCGGTCCGTACGCGCTGCAGGACTTCTCGCTGTTCCACGTCCTGCGCTACGGCTTCGGCCCGGCGAGGATCGCGTTCCTGGCGCTGCACGCCTGGCGCGACGTCGCGGCCGGCGAGTGGCCGCCGAACTACCCCCAGGAGAGCCGCAACGCCTACGACCTGGCGCAGATCCGGCACTGGCTCGAGGTGTTCGTCGCCCGCTTCTACGCGTTCAGCCAGTTCAAGCGCTCCGCGATGCCGAACGGGCCGAAGGTCTCGGCCGGCGGGTCGCTGTCACCCCGCGGAGACTGGCGGGCCCCGTCCGACGCGTCCGCCCGGACCTGGCTGGACGAGCTCCACCGGGACGTTCCGGAGTTCTAGCTGTCCGAACGTACCGGTCCGCGGCATTCACGTCCGGGTCGTCATCGTCCGATGTAGGCACTTCACGTGGCCCAATCGGCTGATCCGATCACGATCCGTCGCAGTTTTCCCACGTCGGCGTGCTGCGCGTGAGTCGACGTGAATGCCGCACCGAACGCGCGAGGTACTAAAGTGGACTCTCGGATAGTCACGCAGAGTTGAAGTCGGGCCGTCTCGGCCCACGTGGAGAACACCGCAGAAGCCCCAATCGGCACGTTCGGCCAAGGGCTTTCTGCCGACTTTTTCAAAGCCGGTATTTTAAATGCGATTTTAAATTTATTCGGCTTTGAATTGTGTTCAAGAATTGCGATCCAGGGCCCAACCTTATCTGTCCTTAATACTGACGGGTTTCGTTCAGTAGTGCCGATGCAGTTTTTCGGGCGGCACCGCGCCCGCCTCCGAACCGTACCGGAGAGTAGAGGCCTGTTCGCAACCGGATTCAAAAGTCTGCTCAAATATCCGCGAGCGGTACCGGGCACCCTCACACAAAGGCCGAAGAATGGCGTCGACCATTTCTGGTTACGCGCGGCCGGGAGCGGCCCTGAAAAGGCCGCAGAAGGCTTCGGACGAACACGCGCAGGAGAGGACACCCCAGCGGCCCGGCTCGCCGGAAAGGTGCCGCACAGGCATTGCGGCGGCATTGTGCAGCCGCGGCCGGAACGGGGCGGACGACGGCCGGGAGCCGGCGCGGACACGAAAAGGCCCCGGCCGACGAGCACGCGTTCCGGAAGACCGGAACGGGTCGTCGGCCGGGGCCTGTTGCCGGCGCGCCGGGCCGAGTGTCACGAGTGAGAGCCGGCGGCGCGCGGTGAGCTCGATGTCGTGCGCTTGCTCCGACGTCCCCGCCCTCGCCGGGCCGACCGCCATACCTGCTGATCAGGATGTTCGGGGTCGTAGCCCGGCGAGACGGGACGTCTGCGAACGGCGTTGACGGCCGTTCGGGACCCGCTGCTGTGGCGAACGTCCAGCGAGCGGGGGTGACCGTGTCGTTCCACCAGGGCCGCGAGGGGCCGGTCCGGCGCGGAAGGCGCGGTCGACGAGGAAACTGCTCCGTAGGAAAAGGGACCGTGAAAGACCAGGAATGGTCAGCCGTGCTGCATGGCACTACTCCTCGACATCAGACCGAAAGAATTCGGCATCGAATGGGAACGAAGATCAGGGGTGCATCATTCCAGAGGCGACCGCAGCGCCGCCGCCGCCGGCAAGGAAGGCAACCGTGGCGAGCGTGATTGCAGTGGCAGCAGCTGCGATGAGACGACCGATCCGCATGATTACTCCTTGAGGGGGAACCGATTTTGATTCGGGTGCCCTAGGGGTTTCGCAAGATGCTCGACGCGTCGTGTTCCCGAGCAATTCCGAGGACGTGAGTAACCATTCCACAGCCGAACGTAATGGCAACCTTCTTAAGGTAAATAGGTGGTTCTCTTAAAGTACGACCCAGCGGTCACCCCGGCGCCGGCCATCGGCCGTCGGCGGGCCTGGGCGGCAATTCCGGAATGCATTTCCGACTGGCCCGGAATCGTGAACTCCGCACGGTATGGGGTAGTGTCAGTCTGAGTGAGCTCAGTTGTTCACTCGCTGAAGGGCGTGAGTCACTTGTTCACTCTCCGTCCAACATCTATCCTGACTTCGTGACGATCTCTCCGGTTCCCGGCTCGTTGATCGGGCGTGACCTGGAGATCGCGAAGTTCGACCGGTGGATCACCGGTTGCATGGCCGGTGAGGGCCGCGCGGTGCTGATCGACGGCGAGGCCGGCATCGGCAAATCCACTTTGATGCGCACCGTGTCGCTCCAGGCCGCCGAGGCGGGGTTCACCGTCTACCGGGGAGCGGGCGACGAGCTGGGCCAGGCCCTGCCGCTGATCCCGTTCCTCGACGCGCTCGAGGTCCGCGAGTCCACTACCGACCCGCGCCGGCGCGCGGTGCTCCGGCTGTTAAGGGGTGACCTGTCCGCGGCGACCGCGGTCGACGTCGTCACCGCCGCGTCCGAGCACCTGTTCGCGCTGATCGAGCAGCTCTGCGAACAGTCGCCGACGATGATCGTGATCGACGACCTGCAGTGGGGCGACCCGACGTCGGTGGCGCTGTGGGGCCGGCTCGCCCGGGCGGCCCGTCAGCTGCCGCTGCCCCTGCCGCTGTTCCTCCTCGGTCTCGCCCGCCCGACGCCGCAGGGCGACAGCCTCCGCGCACTGCGCCGCACGGTCGACGCGAGCGAGCTGGTCCGGCTCGGCCCGCTGGGTGGGTCCGACGTCACCGCGCTGCTGACCAGCCTGACCGGCGCCCGCCCCGGCGCCGGGCTGGCCCGGCTGGCCGACGGCGCCGCAGGCAACCCGCTCTACCTCACCGAGCTCATCGGCGCGCTCAGCCGTGGTGCTTTCCTGACCGAGACCGAACCCGGCACGGTCGACGTCGTCTCCGACTCGGCGCCCCAGACGCTGACCGCGGCGATCGCCGACCGGCTCGGCTTCCTGTCCGAACAGGTGCGCGGCGTGCTCCGGGCCGCCGCCCTGCTCGGAGTCCGGTTCGCGGTCGACGACCTCGCGCTCGTGCTCAAGCAGAGCGTCACCGACCTGCTGCCGTCGCTGCAGGAGGCGATCGCGGCCGGCGTCCTCGCCGACACCCCCGACGGCCTCGGGTTCCGGCACCCGCTGATCCGGACCGCGCTCTACGAAGAGCTGCCCGCGTCCGTCCGCTCGGCGCTGCACCGCGACGCCGGCCGCGCGCTGGCTGCCGCCCACGCCCCGGTCGACCGGGTGGCCAGGCAGCTGCTCTCGGCCGACGACCCGTCCGGCCCGCGCCTCGGCCCGCTCGACCCGTGGGTGCAGGACTGGCTGGTCGAGGCTGGTCCGGCACTCGTCGGCCAGGCACCGCAGGCCGCGGTCGACCTGCTCCGGCGGGCGACGTCCGGCTGGCCGGTGCGCCCGTCCAACACCGTGCTCTCCGCGCTGTTCGCCGACGCGCTCTACCGCACCGGCAAGGCCGCCGAGGCGATCGGCGTCACCACCGCCGCGCTCGACCGGGTCACCGATCCCGACCTGATGGTGGAGCTGCACTGGATCAGCTGCCAGGCCCAGATGCAGTCCGGCGAGACCGCGAACGCGCTCGAAGTGCTCTACAAGGCACTGGCCAACCCGCAGCTCACCGCGCGCCACCGGGCCCGGCTGCTGATTCCGGTCGGCCGCGCGCACCGGATGATCGGCCAGCTCGAGCTGGCGTCCAAGGCCGGTGAAGAGGCGCGCGAGTTCGCGCTGGAGTCCAATGACCGATGGGCGCTGGCCTGGGCGCTGCACCTGCTCTGCGTCACCACCGTGACCCGCGGCGACGCGGCCGAGAGCATCCCCCTGTTCGACCAGGCCATCGCGGTCACCACCGATGAGCTGTCGCTGACCGACCTGCGCCTGCTGGTGCAGGTCAACCGGGCCGTCGCGCTCGGCGACCTCGACCGGTATCCCGAGGCACTGGAGTCCGCGCGCGAGGTCCGCGACGCGGCCACCCGCGTCGGTTCGGCGATCCGGCTGGCCCAGGCCCACACCGCGCTCTGCGAGCTCTACTTCGAGAACGGCCAGTGGGACGACGCGCTGGCGAGCGTCGCCGCGGTGCCGGACGAGGCGTGGGACCAGGCGTCGGCCTGTCACAACCGGGGCATGGCCGCCGCGATCCTGCTGCACCGGGGCGACACCGAGGACGGCCTGGTCAACCTGGCCAAGTCCGAGTCGCACGCCGAGACGCTGGGGCAACGCGTCCTGGCGTCGCTGGCGCAGGCCCGTTCGCTCCGCTTCGAACAGGAAGGCAGGCCCGACCAGGCCCTCGCCGCGCTCCTCACCAACCTCACCGGTGAGGTCGACGAACTCGACGAGATGGAAGAGCTCGTCCCCGACGCGATGCGCCTCGCGCTCGAGCAGAACGACCACGAGAGCGCGGCGCACGTGCTCCGGCTGGCCGAGGAGGCCGTCGGGCGGGCCGCGATCCCGCACCGGGTCGGCACCGCGTCGTACTGCCGGGGGCTCCTCGAGCGCGACCCGCACCTGCTGCTCCAGGCGGCCGAGCGCTATCTGGCCGGCGGGCGTCCGCTCCGCCGGGCCACCGCGCTGGAAGCCGCCGCGGGGCTGTTCGCCGAGCTCGGCGAACGGGCCGAGGCCCGGAACGCCTTCAGCCGCGCACTCGACGGCTACCACATGCTGGAAGCCCACTGGGACGCGGCGCGGCTGCAGAACCGGTTCCGCGAGTACGGCATCCGGCGGGCCCCGCGGGTCAAACACCGCCAGGTCCGCTCGGGGTGGGACAGCCTCACGCCGACCGAGGCGAAGATCGCCGACCTGGTCGTGCAGGGGATGTCGAACCCGCAGATCGCCGCGCAGCTGTTCCTCTCGCCGCGGACGGTCAGCACCCACGTCTCGCACATCCTGAGCAAGCTCGACCTGCGGTCCCGGATCGACCTGGCGCGCGAAGCCGCCCGCCGGTCCGAGTAACCGCCTTCCTCCGCACACGAATCAGCCGGGGACACCCCTCGTGTCCCCGGCTGAACTCGTTCCCCGCTCCCCTACTCCTCCGCGGGAGTGGGGTATCCGTGCCGGGACGTCACCGCGTTCGGCGGCGTGACCCGGGCCCGGCCGACGACGCCCTGACCGTCGGCGTCGGTGGTGGCGCCGGTCTCGCCGTCGAGATCGGACACCAGCCGCTCACCCGCCTCGTCCGGCACGGACGCTTCGGAGGCCTCGGACGTCTCGGACGGGAAAGGA
The DNA here is from genome assembly GCF_044454545.1 of Cryptosporangium sp. NPDC051539. Classification (NCBI taxonomy): domain Bacteria; kingdom Bacillati; phylum Actinomycetota; class Actinomycetes; order Cryptosporangiales; family Cryptosporangiaceae; genus Cryptosporangium; species Cryptosporangium sp. NPDC051539. Next base: position 67,290 of record NZ_JBITDV010000003.1, read on the forward strand.
CCGGCCGGCGCGGGGCCTGCGGCCGCGGGGCCGGCCGCCGCAGAGCCGGACGCGCCGGCCGGAGTCGGAACGGCCCCCCCGCCCGAGGCGGGGAGGCCGGAGGGGGCCGGTGCGGTGGGTATCGCGACGCCGAACTGCGTGACGCCGTCACCCCCCGACCCGTTCTGCATGCCGTCACCGGACCGGCCGTGCTGCATGCCGTCGCCCGAGAGCCGGGGGATGTCGCCGGTGCCGTACATCAGCGGCACGTCGCCCGTGGTGTGGGTGATCGGCAGATCGGTGAGCGAGATACCGCGGTGGCGTCCCGCCGATGCTCGGCCCGGGGCACCCGGCTCCGCCGTGCCGGGTGCCACCGGGCCTGCGGACCCCGGAACCAAGGGGCCGTAGGGGTGGCGCGGCCCCCTAGCCGCCGCGCCGTCGAACGGGGTGGAGCTCACCGGCATCGAGCTGATCGGCCGGGAGGCGCCAGGGGCGTCGTACTGCATCGGATTCACCGGTCCAGAGCTGTCGTAGGGAGGAACGGGGTGGTCGAACGGCGGGACGGCCAGGCCACCTACTGCGATCGGGCCGAGCGGGTCGACGGCGGCGTACGCGCCGGCCGGGCGTCCCGGCTCGGACGGCGGAGCCGGATAGATCGGCCCCCCGTACCTCGGCCCCCCGTACATCGGGCCGCCGTGGATCGGTCCCCCACCGTGGAGCGGGCCGCCGTGGAGCGGGCCGCCGTTGATCGGGACGGGGCCCGTTCCGTTCGGGACGCCCCCGCCGATGGGGCCGTCGGTGCCGGAGCGGGGCCCGCCGAGGGCGCCGGCGGGGCCGCTGGTAGGGCCGGGGTATCCGACCGGGACCGGTCCGTTGCGGCCGTTCCGGGCGCCGTTCGGCCCCCCCGCGGGCCGGGGGCCCATCGGGTACCGGCCGTTCGGGCCCGTCGCCGCACCGGGCTGCGGCGACGGGCGGTCGAAGCCGACCGCGGGGGCGTGGCCACCCGGATAACCCAGCTGGTCGCCGGTGGCCAGCGAGGGGTGCGGTGTCGGCATCATCGGCAGCCGCGGCGCCGGCCAGGTAGGCCCCGGGCGCAGCTGCGGCGGGTGCGGGCCGGGACGTCCCCGGCCCCCGCCGAGCGCGGCGCCCAGCGGCGAACTCACGGGCACCGAACTCACCGGAGCCGTACTGCCCACCACGCCCGCGGTGCCGACCGCACCTTCGGCGGAACCCAGCGCACCCGCCGGACGGGCACCCGAGCCGAGCGCACGCGGCGCGGCCTCCCCGTCGCGGACGCGCTCGCTGTGGAGCTTCTGGCTCGCGGCCTCGAGGGCGACCACCGTCGCCTCCTTCCGGCGCTTGCGCTGGCCGGCCCGGACCCAGCCCGGTGCGACGTACCACCAGATCAGGAACCAGGCCAGCGACCCGCCGGTGATCCAGTAGGCGTACGGGGCGCCCATCACGACGTCGAGGATCAGCAGCACCACGCCGTTGATCGCCAGCATCAGCATCGTGACGCCCCAGAACGCGAACCGGCTGGACGCACGGACGAGCTGCGCCTCCAACCGGCGGCGGAACACCAGCCGCGAGAACGGCGCCGGTGCGATCAGCAGGCAGGTCGCGCCCGCCACCAGCACCAGGCTCACCACGTACACGGTCCGCTGGAACTGCGTGGTCTCCGCGAACCGTCCGGTAAATGCGAGTAGCAGCAAGAACACGAGGAGTAACTGCGTTCCGATCTGCGCGGCCCGGACCTCGTGCAGGATCTCGAGGTAGTTCCGGTTCCAGCGCTGGGTCGGGGTTTCCCGCGTCCGTGCGTCGCGCTGCTCGGAAACCATCCGGCCGGCCGTCAGTTCGTTGGCCATCGAAACACACCACCCTCCGGCTCCGACGGGGCCCGGGAAGGGTTCCGTCGCTGGTAGAAAGACTCGTCTAAGTCCGATCGGGAGACATCGGTCGACTGACGTAGCCGCGAAGCTCCGTGCGGTCGTACGACGGCGGTGCGACGACGACGGCAAGGCTCCGTTCCGGCGCACCGTCGGCACAGGGCCGCAACGTGCCGCAGACCGAGCACAGCGGACCCGCTGACGCCGAGGCGAACGAAGGCGGAGTGCTAGGCAGGTGTGACACCCAGTGACGCACGGCCCTCACCCCGCCGCTCGCTCGAGGCGGTGCCGGGCCGGGCCGAGTCCCGCCGGGACCGCGGTCACGCCGGACGGCACCGGGGCGTCGATCGGCCGGTACATGGGCCGGGGCCCGGACTTGGGGCGCGGCATGTAGCGGTGGTAGATCTCCAGCCGTGCGGACGCCGTCGGCGGGACCATCCCGGCGCGTCCGAACGAGTGCAGGATGGATTGCTGGAGCACCCGGGCCGCCTCGCGGAGCCACGGCCCGTCCACCGGATGGCCTTCCCGGCCCAGGCAGCGGGCGATCATCGGCAGCACGTTGTACCGGTTCGGATCGGCCAGCTCACGGCAGGCCATCTCGAACGCGACGTAGAAGCCGGAGAACGCCACCGGGTACGCGAGCGCCTCGGTGAAGTGCAGCCGGTGGCGCGATAACGCCGGCACCGCGTACCAGCGCAGGCCCAGTGCGGCGAACCACGCGAACGCCGGATGCTCGAGGGGCACCTCCAGCACTCGTTCGGGCGACAGTTCGTAGGCGATCACCGGGCCGCCGTGCACGCGCAGCAGCAGCGGCAGCACGTCGAACGGGCCGGGGAGCAGTCGTCCACCGTCGACCGGACGCCCGCCGGGCCAGCCGGCCCGCAGCGCCAGCGTGGTCAGTTCCAGGTGGTGCGGGTCTCCCAGGATCGAGCCGTCGGCCTGCCGGTAGCCGGCGTAGCTGACGAGCTGACCGTTGAGGATCTCGATGCTCGGGTCGAGCACGGTGGCGACCGAGCGGATCCGGCCGTCCCGGGTCGCTACCCGGAGGTGTTCGGCCAGCCCGGAGGCGACCGCGTCGGGATCGGTGACCCCGCGCAGGTCACGGACGTGCAGCCCGCGCCAGCGCAGGCGTCCGATGCCCTTGTCGGCGTTGGCCCAGGCGACCCGGGCCGCCCAGGCGAGTTGCTCGGTGGTGGGAATCGTAGGAACAGCTGGGGCGAGGTGTCCACGCTCCGCCGCGACGAGGTCGATCATTTCGGCACCTCCAGAACTAATCGCGAATGACGCAGACCGTGCTCAAACTCGGGTCGCTGGCTCCGTGGATGTGCATTCCGCTGGCGACCGCCCTGGTCAGGGCCGTGACGGCGTCGCGGTCGAGGCATTCGCCCGGCATCACCGACGGGACGCCGGGCGGGTAGGGCGTGATCGGCTCGGCGCTGGTGCGGCCGACCGAACGCTCGAGCGGTACCGACTCGGTGGCCGCGAAGTGCGCCTCGCGCGGTGTGCAGACCTGGGTCCGCGGCGCGAGCAGGGCCTCGACCAGCTGGCCGTCCCAGGCCGGGCGGAGCCGGCGGCGAGGGCGGCAGGCCACCGTCCGCAGGGCGGTCACCAACGCGTCCACGACGTCCGGGGACGTGCAGGTGGTGATCGCCACGAACAGGTTGCTCTCGTCGGCCCCTTCGACGGCGACCGCCGGGTGCAGCAGCCCGCTGGTGCCGAGCCCGGGGCCGGGCGTCCGCAGGAGCCGTTCGAGTTCGAGGCCGGTGAGGCCGAGGCCGCGGACGCTGATGACCAGCCGCAGCGGGTCGAACCGGTCGGCGGGAACGCCGAGGTCTTCGGCCTCGGCCACCCGGACGCCGGGGATGGCGGCGAGCCGGCGGCGGGCGTCGGAGGCGAGCTCCAGCGTGCGGTCGAGCAGCACCCGGCCGCGGCTGACCATCGTGCGGCGGGCGTCGTCGATGCTGGCCAGCACCGGGAGCAGCGGCGACGTGGTCTGGGTCATCTGGACGGTGCGGCTGATCCGGCCGGCGTCGACCCGGGCGCCCGCGGTCATGATGATCGCGGCGCCGGACGGGGCGGCCAGCATCTTGTGCGCGGAGGTGACCGCGACGTCGGCGCCCTGGGCGATCGCGTGCTGGGGCAGGTCGGGGTGGAACGGCAGGTGCGCGCCCCAGGCTTCGTCGACGAAGAGCGAGGTGTCGTACCGGTGCGCGACCGCGGCCAGCGATCGAACGTCGGAGCAGGCACCCGCGTATCCCGGGCTGACCATGCTGACCAGCCCGGCGCGGCGCCCCAGCGACGACAGCGCCGCGTCGAGCGACGCCGGGTCGATGCCGAGGCTGATACCGAACCCGGCCTGGTCGATCCGCGGGATCACCCAGTGCGGCGTCGCTCCGGAGAGGACCAGACCGGCCAGCGTGGACGTGTGGCTGTCGCGGGCGATCACGACGTGGTCGGTGCCCGGCCCGAACGCCTGCTGCTGCGCCAGGTGGACCGCCCGGTTGCCGCCGGACGAGCCGTCCAGCAGGAAGAGCGCGGTGTCGGCTCCCCAGGCCTTGGCGGCGAGCGCCTCCGCCTCGCGGCGGGCCCGGGTCGCGTCGGCCGGGGTCAGCCAGACGTCGGAGGCGAGAAACGTGCTGCCCAGCAGGTTGCGGAGGGTCGAGCCGACGCCGCGGCCACCGGCGTGGCCGGGGACGTGCAGCGCGCCGGTCTCCAGGCCGCGGTAGCGGATGATGGCGTCGACCAAGGGGGCGGCGCCGTGAGCGGCGTCGTAGAGGACCGGACGGTCCCCGCCGGACAGGGCAACGGCGGTCATCGGTTCGCCGTCCTTTCGTGACCGATGACCGCCGTGCCGCCTGGCGCACCGGACGGAAGTCCGGCACCCGGGGAGTGGACGATCTGGGTGGACGAGGAGGTCTTGCCGTTGGGGGCCAGCAGCATGTAAGCCATCAGGACGAAAATCACGCCCATCGCCAGCCACTTGGTCGTCGGGATGACCGTTCCGTGCGCCATCTTGTCCATGGCCAGGACGCCGACCTGCACGAACACGATCCAGCCGAGCGTGACGGTGCCGAGCTCGGCCCACTGGAGGCTGGCCGAGTAGACCGCGAAGAGTCCGAGGAAGGCGATCGCGCCGGCCGACCACCAGAGCTGGTGGCCCGTGTCGAGGTAGCGCATCGCGCAGTAGCTGCCGATCAGGTCCAGCCCGGCGAGCGCCACGATCGCGGCGGCGCCCATCGGCGAGAACGTGAGTGCCTTCGCGTCGAGCAGCGGCTCCGCGAGGGAGGACGCCACGGAGGGCTCGGTCAGGACGGGCGGGAGCCGGAAGACGTCAGCCGCGGATGCCGAGGTTGCATCCAGCGTCGTGTAAATAGCCATCTGCGCTCCACCTTCCTCACCGACGGGGCCCGGTTGGAGGACTCCAGAGGGGTTCCGTCGCTGAGGGATACGGTCGTCTACGCACGGTGACGAGACATCGGTCGACTGACGTAGGTGCGAAGCGCGCACTGACGTAGTGCCGTAGACCGGTGGGAATTGCATTGCAGATCCGGCCGTTTACGGACGAACTGCTCAGCCGTTCGGTGGAGAGGCAGGAGACGCACGGCTCCGCCGCCGGAAAGGTTCAGTACCCCTCCGGTCGGCGTCCGGCTCCGCGGTCCTGGAGACCTAGGAGCGCTCGAAGGCCTGGGCCATCCGGGCCTGGTCTTCCAGGACCTCGTTGATCCGGGCCTGCACGGTGTCGAGCTGCCCGATCGTCTGGCTGGTCGCGTGGATACCGGAGGCGACCTGCTGGCTGCTGGCCTGGATGCCGGTGATCTGGTCGGACACCTTCTGGGTCGCCTCCGCGGTCTCCCGCGCCAGCTCCTTGACCTCGTTGGCGACGACCGCGAACCCGCGTCCGACCTCACCGGCGCGGGCGGCCTCGATCGTCGCGTTCAGCGCCAGCAGGTTGGTCTGCTCGGCGATGCCGCTGATGATCCGGATGACGTCGCCGATCGCCGCGGACGCGTTGCCCAGCGCCTCGACCTCGGTCGTCATCGCGCTGGCGCCCCGCATCGCCTGCTCGCCGACCGAACTCGCGTCCATCGACGCACGGCGCAGCTCGGAAATGCTACCGAGCAGGGCCTGCGCCTTCTCGGCGTCCCGCTCGGACCGGCGCAGGACCGACATCCGCTGCGAGACCAGCAGCTGGACGTTGCGCAACGCCGCCGCGCGCGACTCGGAGAGGTCGATCTCCTTGGTCGTGAAGAAGTCCATCGTCCCGATGAACGCGTCTCCGTCGAGGATCGGGAAGCACACGCCCGACTTCACACCGGCGCGCTGAGCGGCGGGTGCACGCACGCAGTCGGTCATCTCGCCGATGTCGCGGACGAAGAACAGGTCCCTCGACTTCCACGTCCGCCCGGACAGACCGACGCCCTCGGCGAACGTGGCCTCGAGCGTGACCTTGCGGAATTCCTCACCGGCGGAGCCGGACTCGACCTTGAACCGGAGCACGTTCTCGTTCGGGTCCAGCTGCCAGAACGACCCGTAGGCCCAGCCGAACGCGGAGCGGACCGTCTCCAGCGCCACCCGGAGCGCGCTGTCCTGGTCGTGGGCGTCACCGACGCGGGCCACGACCGTGGTGACGGCCTCGCGGTCCTCCAGCGTCTCCTGCAGCGCCGCGTTGCTGAACGCCTGATTGCGGGCGATCTGCGCGATCCGAGTGATCGCCGCCCACTTCTCGCCGCCGAACGCGGGCAGCGGGTGCGAGCCGAAGAACTCCATGACCGCGACGACGTTCCCGTCCTGCAGCAGCGGCACCGCGGCCGCGTGCTCCATTCCGGAACGCTGCGCAGCACTCCAGCGCAGACACTTGTCGCCGGCGTGCGGCATCTCGCTGGTCATCACCGGCCGGCGGCTGCTCACGGCGACGCCGAGCAGCCCGGCGTCCGGCGGGACCGACTCGGCGTTGTTGATCGCCGCACGCAGGGTCGCGCCCAGCGTGCCGGCCTCCGCGGTCAGGACGTAGTGGCCCGACGGCTCCCGCGACCACCAGGCACCGTAGGCCAGGTCAAGCGTTTTCACCAGTTCGGTGATGATCTTGCCGCTCGCGTCCGCAAGGCTGTCGACGCCGCTCCCGAGTGCGACCACGACCCGCTCCAGAGCCTCGACATCGCGCGGGATGACGAACGTCGTCTGGGGCGCCGTCTTCTTGCCGAACAGGCCCATGCACCTAGCCCCTCCCCGTTTGCCACTCCAGTCGTCAGTTCGGCGGGGAAGAGCCCACACTGAGCAAAACCGTTGCCCGGATCACGGAGTCCGGTCCCACCCGGTTCCTACCGGCCCGCGATCGCTCCCCGCAGCGGCGTCGGGGGGCAGAGCCGACGCAGGTAGGCGGCCACGTCGGCCGGGTCGTCGGCGAACAGGCCGAGGTAGCCGTCGGGACGCACGACCGCGTATCCCCCGGCGTCCAGGCCGTAGGCCGCGGCCGCGGCGGCGTCCAGCGCAACGGCGTCCGCCAGAGGCTCGGTGAACGTGAGGACCGTGCACCCGGGGCCGCGGAGGCGGTCGAAGAGCGTGCCGGAGCCCAAGGGCGCGTCCGGGGCGCGGTCGCCGGCCCGGAGCGGGCCGGAAGGCGCGCGCCGGAGGTCGGCCGACAGCGAGCTGTCCCGGTAGTGCAGGTCCAGCTGGTCGGTGTCCTTGCCGCGCTCGGGCGCCCCGGAGGAGCCCCGCAGCAGCAGCGTCGACAACCCGAGCACCTCGGCGGCGATCGGCTGCCGCTCGGCCTCGTAGGTGTCGAGCAGGGTGTCCGACCCGCTCGCGAGCTTCCACCCCAGGTTGTAGGCGTCCTGCACACCGGTGTTCAGGCCCTGGCCGCCGGCCGGCGAGTGCGCGTGCGCCGCATCGCCGGCCAGGAACGCGTTCCCGGCCCGGTACGCGGCCGCCAGCCGGATGTTCACCCGGTACAACGAGCGCCAGGTGACCGCGTCGATGAGCAGATCCGGGCGTCCGGACCGCGCCGACACGAACTCCTGCAGGTCGCCGGGATCCTCGGACGCCGTCAGCGGCGCGGTGAGCTGGAAGAGGTCCGTGCCGGGCAGTGGGCACAGCCCCAGCGAGAGGTCCTGGGACACGAGATCACCCCAGATGTGCCAGTGCTCGTGGTCGAGCCGGCCGGGCGCGAACCGCACGTCGGCCAGCGCCATCCGCTCGGTCTCGAACGTCTCGCCGAGGAACGGGATGTCGAGCGCCCGCCGGACCGTGCTGCGCCCGCCGTCCGCCCCGACCAGGTACGTCGCCTCGATCACCGACCCGTCGGCGAGGACCGCCGTGGTCCCGGACACCCCGGTCACCGCTACCCCGAACTCGACACTCACGCCCAGTGACGACAGGCGGTCCCGCAGGATCTCCTCGGTCAGGAACTGCGGCAGCATCAGGATGCTCGGATACGGCACGTCCGGGCTCGCCGGGCGGGGCGTGCCCATCGCGCCCTCCCACACCACGTCCGACCCCGCGTACGCGCGCATCGGCGGGTAGGGCCTGGCCACCTCCAGCACCCGGGGCAGTACCCCGAGGTCGTCGAAAACCTCCAGCGTGCGGGGCTGGAGCCCCTTTCCCCGCGACCCGACGGACGGTCCGGGGGCGGCGTCCACTATCCGGACGCCCACCCCGCGGCGGGCCAGGTCGATCGCGAGGGTCAGGCCGGTCGGTCCGGCTCCGATGACGAGTACGTCGGTCATGTCGAACTCCTCCGTAGGCAGTGCGGCCACGGTGCGGGAGCCCGCTGTCAGCGCGCTTGCAGTGCACTGACAGTGACGACGGCCACAGCCGGTATTTCCGCGCCGCCCGGCGGTTCTGTGCCTGTGAAAGCGCGCTGCGGAACACCGCGGAGCGACACGCAGGAGAGGGGAAACTCCGTGGCCGGCAAAGAAATCGTGATCGCACCGAGGCCCGTGCCCTACGGGCAGACCACCGACTTGGACGACGAGTCGTTCGCCATCCGCCTGGCCGCCCGGCTCGGCGAGACCAAGCGAACGGTCGACCGCTTCGTCCACGAGGTCCGCTACCGCCCCCCGCGCAGCCGGACCGCCCGCCTCCTGGTGCTGATCCCGGCCCACAACGAGGAAGCGACGATCGCGAAGACGCTCGACGCGCTCCTCACCCAGACCCGGGTCCCCGACCGCATCGTGGTCATCGCCGACAACTGCACCGACAACACCGAGAAGATCGCCCGCCGGTACCGCGGAGTCACGGTCATGCGCACCGTCGACAACCACGACCGCAAGGTCGGCGCCCTCAACCAGGCCTGGCGCCGCTGGCAGGCCGGCTACGACTTCATCGCCGGCATCGACGCCGACACCCAGCTCGCCCCCGACTGCCTCCAGCAGCTCGAGGAGGAGCTCGCGAGCACCCCGAAGGCCGGCGGCGTGATGGCCCGCTACACCTTCGACCAGCGCCTCGGCACCACGCCGATGGCCCGCCTGCTGATCCGCCTCCAGCGCATGGAGTTCGCCGGCTGGACGATGGACGCGCTGCAGAAGAACCGGACGACCTACGTCCTCGGCGGCCAGGCCTCCCTGTTCAACGCCGACGCGTTACGCCGGGTGACCGAGCACAACAACACCAACGGCCCGTGGGACGCGTCCGCGCAGGTCGAGGACATGCAGCTCACCGGTGACCTGCGGTCGATGCGCTACGAGACGCTGGTCTCCTCCACCGCCCGGGCCCACGCCGGCGCCATGCTGACCTTCCGCTCGCTCTGGGCGCAGCGTCGCAAGTGGGACGAGGGCATGGCCCGCCTGCTGGCCAAGCCGCAGCTCTCGAAGTGGACCGCGACGCTCTGGCGTCAGCAGCTCTCGCTGCTCTCCAACGGCGCCACCCGGCTGCTGTTCCTCTTCCTGCTCACGTTCTCGCTGATGGTGCACCAGTTCGTCTGGTCCTGGTGGTGGATGACCCCGACCGTGATCGCGTCGCTGCTCAACGCGAAGGTCGCCTGGTCGATGCCCAACCGGACGATGGGTGACGTGATCACCGGCGCCCTGTTGTTCCCGGTGGAGGCGTACCTCTGGTTCCGCCTCGCCTGCACCACCGCCTCCTGGTCGAACGTCCTGGCCGGCATCAAGCGTGACGGCTGGGAGGACCAGGCCCGCGCCGAGCGCGGCGCCTCGAACGGCCCGGGCCGGATCATCACCGCCGTCGCGATCATCGCGATTCTGGCCGGCCTGACCGTCTTCGGCTGGCTGCACGCTCCGCTCTGGCTGCAGGAGCGGGTGCTGACCACCGGTTGGTCGCTGCTCGCGGTGGTCACGGTCGTGCAGACGCTCTCCATGCTGGTCAAGCTGGTTCGCCCCAGCCGCGGCTTCCGCCCCTGAGACCACCCCGGTCGACCGATCCCCTCCGGTTCCGCCGGGGCGAGAACAGAACCCCCGCATCGGCTCGCCGATGCGGGGGTTCTGCTTTTCCTAGCTGTACGAGGCGCCGTCGACGATGCCGAGCTTGCGGCGGACCCGCTGGTAGAACGTGGTGTCGCCGAGGCGGACGACGTGGGCGGCATCCGGGTCGGTGCGCAGGACGAGCGTGGTGCCGGGCTCGGCGGTACCGCCCACGAACCCGTCGACCTCGACCGCGAGCGCGCCGCTGCCCGGTTCGACGGTCAGCTCGAGCGTCTCCGAGCAGTCGAGCACGACCGAGCGGTTGAACGTCGAGTGCGGCGCCGCCGGCGTCACGACCAGCCCCTTCACCGTCGGCGAGATGATCGGGCCGCCGGCCGAGAAGCTGTACGCGGTGGAGCCGGTCGCGGTCGCGACGACGACGGCGTCCGCGGCGTAGCGCAGGAACGGCTGCCCGCCGACGCTCAGCTCGACCGAGGCCAGCCCGTGACCAGGCGTCCGGACCAGCGCGATGTCGTTGAACGCGAGCAGCCGGGACGCGGTGTCGGGGCCGGCGCCCCAGGCCGGCACGGTCGCGGCGACCGCGGAGCGCGGCTCGACCCGGTACTTGCCCGCGTCGATCTGCGCCAGCGCGTCGGCCAGGTCGGGAACGTCGACCTCGGCCAGGAAGCCCAGCCGGCCGAGGTTCACCGGGAGGATCGCGCCGTGGTGACCGGGCATCATCCGCATCGCGCGCAGCATCGTGCCGTCGCCGCCGAGGCTGATGATCAGGTCGCACGAGGCCGCGAGCTCGGCCACGTCGACCGGTACGGCCTCGCAGTCGATCCGCTGGACCTCGTCTTTCAGACCGAGGACTTCGACGCCCTTGACGCGGGCCCAGTCGAGGATCGTGTCGATGGCCTGCTTGGAGTCGCGCGCCGGGTGCAGGACCAGGCCGACCTTATGGAGAGTGCCCACGGCGCCCAGCCTACGGGGAGCGTGTTTCGTTCAACGGCGCTTGCGGGCGACGACGAACACGCGGCGGAACGGGTACCAGACGTGACCGTCGCCGATCGGGTAGTCGGCATCCAGGCGGGCGGTGAGCGCGGCCGCGAAGCCCGGGTAGTCGCCGGGGCCGAGCGCGGCGATGACCGGGCGCAGCGTGGTGCCCTCCAGCCAGGTCAGGACCGGATGCACGTCGCCCTCGGCGTCCAGGTCGTGCAGGTACGTGGTCTCCCAGGCGTCGGGCTCGCAGTGCTCGGCGGTGAGCAGGGCGGCGTAGCCGGCCGGGTCGAGCACCGGGCCGGACTCGGCGATGCCGGTGAGCCGGTCGCTCCAGCGCGGGTCGGCCGACAGCTCCCGGACCGCGACGTGCGACGGGGCGTCGCGGTTGCCGGGAACCTGGACCGCGAGCCACGCGTCCGGACGCAGCTGCCGCGCCCAGTCGCCGAGAAGGCCCGGGTGACCGTCGATCCACTGCAGTACCGCGTTGCTGACGACGAGGTCGGTGTCGGGAGCCGGCCGGTAGCTCGTGGCGTCACCGACCGCGAAGTGCACCCGGTCGGTGGCCCGCGCCTCGGCGATCATCGCGGGTGACGAGTCGAAACCGGTGATCCGGGCGAGCGGGTAGCGGTCGGCGAGCGAAACCGTGAGGTGACCGGGGCCGCAGCCGACGTCGGTGATCGAGCGGACCGCCTCGGGCTCCGCGCCGACCCTCGCGACGAGTTCCACGAACGGCCGTGCCCGCTCCGACGCCCGGCGCACGTACACCGCGGGATCCCACTGCACGAAGGCCATGAGCACAGTATTCACAGCCGCGGTACCGGTGCGCTCAGACCGGCCGTACGCTGGGGATATGGCGAACTGGCGCGGCGCTGCCGACGACGGCGAGGTGCCGTCGGAAGACCGCCGGGTGCCGTTGGCCGACTTACCGCACTCCTGGGACACACCGGTCCCACCCCCCGAGCCCGATCTCCTCGAATCCGGTGGCCCGGCGCCGCGCCGCGAAGACCGTCCACCGCTGAGGGAGCGGTTCCCCCGCCTGGCCAGGGCCTCGAACGCACTCGCCGGGGCGAGGCTCCGGGACGAGGAGCAGGCCGGAGATCCGGACGAGGACTCGCCGGACGTCCCGGCCCCCGCGGCTCCACCGGGCCGGGCGGGAGGCCTCGGGCGGCGGTGGCTGGTAGCGGCGCTGGTCGTCGGCGTCGTGCTCGGCGGTGTGTTCATCCACGGGTACGACCAGCGGCTGGCCGAGCAGTCCCGGCGCGACACGGTCTCGCTGGTGGCACGCGTGGTGCCGATCCAGTCGTCCGGAGGCCAGGGCCGTGACTCCTGGCTGCTCCGGGTCGTGCTCTCGAACCGCGGTGCCACGACCCTGCACCTGCGCTCGGCCGAACTGGCCGACACCGCGCTGCACTCGTCGCTGCGATCGGTGAGCCGCAACGTCGCGCTCCCACCCGGCAAGGACACCTGGGTCACGATGGACGTCTCCGGTGCCTGCGCCGGCGGTGGCCTCACCCGCACCCCGACGACGATGACGGCCTCGATCACCCCCGACGGCCGCCCGGCCCGCGACGTCCGGATCCCGCTCGCCGACGACACCTCGCTGCTGCTCACCGCCGCCCGCCAGACCTGCGTGGACGTCGACTTCGGGCTCTGGTCGGCGGCCGAGCAGGAGGGCACGATCGTGATCAACGACCGCGGTCTGTTCATTCCGGTCCGGTTCCGGCTGAACTGGACCCCGGCGTGGGACATCAGCGCTCTTCGCAGCGAAGGCCCCGGTCTCGCGGCCACCGTCGACGACCTGCCGGTCCGCGTCACGAACGGCTCGACCAGGATCGTGACGATCCGCTGGGCGGTGACCGACTGCGTCCAGGCCAAGGCCCTGAACGAGACCGAACTGCGCCTGCGGACGACGCTCACCCGCCCGGACGACTCCCGCGCGATCGAGGTGACCACCACACTGAGCGGCGGCGTCCTCACCGCGCTCTCGATCTTCCTGGACCGGGCCTGCCGCTAGCCGGGAGCGAGGCCCGCGCGGCCTAGCGGCGCCGGACGTACTCGACGACCGCCTGGCGGGTGGTCCGGACGCCCAGGGCGTTGCGGGCGGCGGCGATACGACGGTTGGCGGTGCGGAGCGAGAGGAACTCCGCGGCCGCGGCCGCGGCGATCGAGTCACCGGCCGCGAGCCGGTCGAGCAGCGCGCGCTGCTCCGCGGTCAGCGGTAAGCCGACCCCGTTCGGCCCGGGGGCGCGCTCCGGTGCCGGCCCGTTGCCGTCGGCCACCAGCGGTGCACGCCGGACCGGTCCGATCCGCGCCAGGTCCGCGAGCAACGCCTGGCCGGACGGGCTCTCCGCGTCGGCGACCGCGACGACACCGGCGCCGCGGGCGGCGGCCAGCACCGCACCGGCCACCGCGACGTCGTCGGCGACCGGTCCGGTGACCACCGTCCGGGACGCGGTGAGGTCCCAGGGCTCGTCCGGAACGGCCAGGCCGTTGCGGACCACCCAGCCGTCCGCGGCCAGTTGCCGCACCACCGCGGCCAGGTCGCCCGGAGACCGCAGGACGTAGAGCGGACGCGCCGCGGGACCGGTCATCCGGCGCCGTCCAGGACGAGGGCGGCGGCTTCGGTGCGGGTGCGGGCACCGAGCTTGCGCATGCCGGAGCGGACGTGCGTCTCGACGGTCTCGCGGGAGATTCCGAGCTGACCGGCGATGCGGCGGGTCGGTTCGCCCGCCGCGACCAGCGCGAGGACCTCGCGTTCGCGGCCGGTGAGCGTGCTGGTGCGGCTGCGGTCGATCGTCGTCCGGCGGACCGAGAACTGGCGCAGGGCACGGTGGACCCGGCCCAGCAGCACCGTGAGCCCGGCGTGCTCGGCGTACTTCTCGGCCGCGAGCAACGGCGGCAGCGCGCGGTCGGCGTCCGGCGTGGACAGACCCGCCGCGAGCAGGCACCGGACCTGCTCGCGCAGCGCACTGCCCTGCCAGAGCGCGGCCGCGGTCTCGAACGCGACCACGGACGGTGCCGGGCCACTCGCGTCCCCGGAACCGTCCGGCATCGTGGCGGCCCAGGCCGAGAGCGTGGCCCGGACCGGGAGCAGGCGGTGGCGGCCGTCCGGCTCGGGCGGCGCACCAGAGCCGCGCGAACCGGGACCGGGCGAACCGGGACCGGGCGAACCGGGCTCGTCCGGGCCGCGCAGGTCGTGGCGGGCCCAGCGGGCGGTCACCGCGCCCAGACCACCCGGCAGCGAACCGTCGGCGGGACCGGCCGCGGCGAGTGCCCGATCCGGCTGGCCGTCGAGCCAGGCGACCTCGGAATCCACCCACCGCACCACCTCGGACGCTCCCCGGCCGGCCCGGTCGTGGTCGAGGCGGCTGCGGGCCGGTGCCAGTGCGCCGGTGTCGGCGAGGGCCAGCGACGCGGCGGCCAGCGCGTAGCTGCGGGCCTGCACCGGGAGCGTCCGGTCCAGCAGGTCCACCGCGCCGCGGACGACCGAGTCGAGATCGACGCCGAGCAGCGCGCCGGACCAGAGTTCGGCGGCGGCGAACCGGGTCTCCCAGGAGTAGGCGAGCTGTCCGGCACAGGCGGCCCGGTACTGGGCCGCGACCGCGTTGGCTTCGGTGACCCGGCCGTCGGCCAGCAGGTTCTCGGTCAGGAGCCAGCCGCTCCACCAGGCGTCGACCGGCCGCCCGTCGGCGAGTGCGGCGCTCGCGGCCGCGTTCAGGCGCTCGATCCAGCCGTCGCGCCGGGCCCGCGCCCCCACCGCCGCCAGCGCGACCTGCACCGCCGGGAATCCGGAGAGCTCGGCCGGTACCGCTCCGGCGCGTTCGGCCGCGTCGCCGGGGTCTCCGGCGAGGGACGCGAGCAGCGTCACGCGGGTGTGCTCGGCCCGCAGGACGTCGGGCGCTCCGGTGGCGGCGACGGCGCCGGCCGCCGACATCGCCTCCCGGGCGTCACCGCCCTGCAGCAGCGCCTCGGCCCGCAACACCGCCGCCCGGACCCGGTCTCCGGCCGAGGCCCCGGCGAACGGGCCCGGACCGGCATCGGAGCCGTCGGCGAGCATCCGGTGGCAGCCGGGTAGGTCACCGGCGGCCAGCGCGGCCTCGGCCGCCTCCAGACGCAGCGCCGGAAGCGGCCGGGGCCGGGCACCGTCCGGACCGGTGGGCGTCCGGCCGGGGTCCACGTCGCCCGCGGCACCGGCCTCGACCGCGGCGTCCACCGCGAGCAGCAGCGCCGCCGCGCGGTCGCCGACCGTCGGGGCCGCGCGTGTCGCCGCCAGCGCCGACCGGTACGCGCCCACCGGGTCGCCACCGGCCCGGCTGTGGCGGGCCGACTCGAGGCCGCCGAGCAGATCGGCCAGCCGCCGGTGCAGCCCTGACCGCTCGGCCGGCGGCAGCACCGCGGCCGCGACCTCGGCGAGGTACCGCGGCGCCGGGGTGGCCAGGTCGCCGTCCACGGTCACCCAGCCGGCGTCCACCAGTTCGGGCAGGCCCGGCCCGAGCAGCAGCGGCGATGCCGGCCGGCCGAGCAACCCGAGCGCCGCCAGCGCGGTACGCGCCGACCGGGGCAGGTCCGCCACTGCCGCGGCCACCGCCCGATCCAGCGCACCGGCCGCGCTGTCTTCGTCGCCCGACGTCGGCGCGGTCTCGGCGTCACCGCGCTGGGCGGCCCGCAGCGCGAGGGCCCGCACCGCGAGGGGGTTGCCGCCGGCGCGCGCCAGCACGGCGTCGAGCCCGCGTTCCTCCAGCGCGGGGGCCACGGATCGGGCCAGTTCCCGCGCCGAGACCGCGTCGAGGCCGGTCAGCACGGTCCATTGGGTAGCAGCCGCCCGCAACGCCTCCTCCGCCCCCGGCGGCAGCCCGCCGGGCGTCCGGATCGCGACCAGCACCCGGCAGGCGTCCGCCAGCAACGGGAGCACAGCCAGTGACAGTGCGTCGGCGTGATGCACGTCGTCGACCACCAGGAGACCGTCACCCACCCGGGCCCGCACGGCCTCGGCCGCGAGCGGAGCGTCACGCTCGGGAAGCCGGGCGCGCACCGCGCGCGCCAGCGCCATCCCCGGCAAGTGACGCAGTGTGGCCAGACCGCCACCGTGGAACACGGGTCCGCGGAACGAGGACGCGAAGGTACGCAGCGCCGTGGTGCGGCCCGTACCGGGCCCACCGGCGAGCACCACCAGCCCCGGGCCCAGCAGCCGGCCGTCCAGCCGCCGGTCGATGAGCCCGTCCCGGCCGGCCGGCGTTGCGCCGTCGGCGTCGACCACCGCGATTTCCTCCCGCACCTACTGCTCCGAGCGCCCGTCCGACTGGCACGAATCAGGGATGGAACCGCCGCAGGATATGCCTAGGGTCAGTACTGCGAATCCTGCACAGTCAAACCCCCGACACAGCTCCCGGCGCTACCGCCGACCTCGGCACGATGAAGCCGCCGGAAACCCCCGACAGATAACCCCGAAAGGAACACCCCGATGAGCGACGACGGCTCCGACGCCACTTTCGACGACCACGGCACGCCGGACGGTGCCACGGAAGTCGACTACAACAGCGACGGCACCGCCGATGGCTACCTCGTCGAGAACACCGACGGTACGGCCTACGAGGTAGTCGACACCAACAGCGACGGCGCGTACGACACCGTCGTGGTCGACACCGACGGTGACGGCGACGCCGACGCCATCGGCGTCGACACGAACACCGACGGTGTCATCGACGCCGTCGCCTACGACGCGGACGGTGACGGCGACGCGGACATCGTCGGCGCCGACACGAACAACGACGGCGTCATCGACACGTTCGTGGCGGACACGAACAACGACGGCGTGGCCGACACCGAGTACGTCGACAGCAACAACGACGGCAACATCGACGCGACCTACACCGACGCCGACGGCGACGGCCAGTGGGACACCGGGTCGACCGCTCCGGCCGACCCCACCACCTCCACCACGGGCGCGCCGGACCTCACCACCGCCTGATCCGCACTACTCGCCGGGGAGCGGTTGCCGACCGCGCCCCGGCGAGCGGCATCATTTGGGGATAACTTCCGAGTACTAGGAGAAGCACTGTGGGGCCAGGTCCGCTGAGCCAGCGCGTCGCCGGACTCTGCCGGGAGGTCGGTCCCCGGCTCGGCGGCGGTACCGGCGTGGCGGTCGCAGACCTGTCCCGCCGGCTCGGCGAACCGCTGCGGGTCGCGATCGCCGGACGGCTCAAGGCGGGCAAATCCACGCTGGTGAACGCGCTGATCGGCCGCCGGGTCGCCCCGACCGAGGTCGGCGAGTGCACGCGGCTGGTGACGCAGTTCCGGTACGGCCCGGCCGACCGCGTCGACGTCGTCCGCCGCGACGGGCTGCGCGTCAGCCTCCCGCTGGACGAATCGGGCATGATCCCGCAGCGTCTCGGCATCCCGCGCCAGGAGGTGTCCTATGTCGACGTCACGCTCGCCAGCGACCGGCTGCGCGATCTGACCGTCGTCGACACGCCCGGCCTCAGCTCGACGAACGCGCAGGTCAGCGCCGGAACCCGCCGTTTCCTCTTCAACGACAACCCGGTCGACGACGACCTCGACTCCGACTCGCAGAGTGCGCTGTCCGGCGCCGAGGCGATCATCTACGTCTTCACGCAGTCGGTACGCGAAGACGACCTGGAGGCCCTGGAGGCGTTCCGGTCGATCTCCGCGCGGCTGTCGTCCAACCCGATCAACTCGCTCGGCCTGTTCAACAAGGTCGACAAGCTGGGCGGCGGCGGCGACCCCTGGCCGGTGGCCGGTCCGCTGGCCGAGACCCAGGCCCAGGCCCTGCGCCGCCAGGTCGCCGACGTGGTCCCGGTGGTCGGGCTGCTGGCCGAGACCACCGAGGCCGGGCGCCTGACCGCCGCCGACTGCGAGAGCCTGCGCGCACTGGCCGCGCTGCCCGCGGTCGACCGCGCGGTGCTGATGGCGTCGGTCGACCTGTTCACCACGCGCGACTGCGAGATCCCGGCCGAGCAGCGCGAACGCCTGCTCCGGCTGCTCGACCTCTACGGCATCCAGTTCGCGGTGGCCTCGCTGGCCGCCGACCCCACGCTCGCCACCGGTGAGCTGATCCGCCGCCTCTACCGGGCGTCCGGCTTCCCCCGGGTCCGGCAGACGCTCGACCAGGCTTTCCGCTGGCGGACCGACGCGATCAAGGCCGGCTGGGCGCTCACCACGCTGGAGCAGGTCGCGGCACGGGCCGAGCGTCCGGCCGACCGGGAGCTGCTCCGGGACGCGGTCGAGCGCCTGCTCCAGCAGCCCGAGTACCACCAGCTCCGCTTGCTCGAAGTGGCCCAGCAGGTCACCACCGGCGCGGTCGAACTGCCGTCCGGGATGGAGGGCGAGCTCACCCGGCTCGCGCTCTCCGACGACCCGGGCTGGATCCTCCAGCTGGCCGGTGCACCGACCCCGCAGCTGGCCCAGGCCGCGCTGGAGGCCGCAACCCGCTGGCGGACGTTCGCGGTCGCCAGCGCCAGCCCCGCCCAGGCCCGGATCGCCCACGTCGCCCACCGCGGCTTCTACCTGCTCTCGCAACGCGTCCGCGCGAACGCCTCCTAAGGAGTACCGCTACCATGCCGACCAGCTTCGTCCGGCTCATCGTGGCCGGGCTGACCCTTGTCCTGGCCGTGCTCACCGGCCTGGTCACCGGTTTCGTCGCTGGCGGGCCGGGTTGTGACGAGATCACGCCGACGTCCACCGTCTCGACCGGGCCGGCGTCGACCGGCAACGGACCGGCGAACGCGCCGGCCGGTGCCTCGCCGAGTGCCTCCGGAGACATCAACAAGGGTGAGCTCAACCCGGGTGGGAACGACAGCAGGCCGCAGTCCCCGAAGAGTGACACCGGCAAGATCGACCAGCCCGGCATCAACGAGTCGCTGACGCTCACCGGCGCGACCGCCGACTGCAGCGGGTTCTCCGCGCTGACCGCGGTGTTCGGCTTCCTCGGCGCGCTGTTCACCGGGGCGATCGTCGGCGGCGTGGCACTGTTCCTCCCCCGCACCGATGCGCCCGCCCCGGTGGCCGCGGGCTCGGGCGGGCTCAGCTCGGGCGCCGGGTACGGTGCCGGCGGAGGCCGTTCCGGGGACCTCGGTGTCGGGCAACCACTCGTCGGACGATCGACCGCGACCGGCACCCACGCCGTGCTCACCGAGACCGGCGCGCCCGCGGAGACCGGCCTGCTCAGGCGCGAGCGCAAGACGCTCGTCGAGACCTGCATCTACGTCCGCGACCGGGCCACCAGCAAGGCGATCGCCGATCGGCTGGCCTGGGCGCTCAACGAGGTCGGCGTCGTGGAGGACCGGCCGGCCGGCGAGCCGTTCGACACCGCGCGGCACGAGGCCGGCGGCACGACGCCGACCGCCGACCAGGCGATGGCCGGCCGCATCGCGGCCGTCGAGATCTCCGGCTACACCGACCGCGGCCAGGTGCTACGCGCGCCGGTCGTGACCGTCTACCAGCCGGACGCCCGATGAGCGCCCCCGCCGCCGCACCGAAGCAGGACCCGGCCGCCGCGCTGAAGGCGGTGGAGGAGCAGATCCGGGGTGCGGTCGACACCGGCCTCGGCCACATCCGCCGCCTCGACCCCGACCTGGCCTCCGACCTCGACCAGGTCCGCCGGGCCGACGTCGGCGAGCCGACCGTCGTCGTGGTGGGCGAGACCAAGCGCGGCAAGAGCTCGCTGATCAACGCGCTGCTGGCCAGCCCGAACCTCTCCCCCGTGGACGCCGCGGTCGCCACCAGCGCGTACCTGGAGTTCGCGGCGGGCGAGCCGGCGCGGGCGCTGGCCCACGTGCCCGGCGACTCGTCGCCGCACCCGCTGTCGCTGGAGGCGCTGCGCGATTGGGGCACGGTCCTCGGTGCGATGCCCGACGGGCAGCGGCCGCCCCGCCACATCCAGGTGTTCCACCCGGCCCCGCTGCTGCAGCACATCACGCTGATCGACACCCCGGGCGTGGGCGGGCTCGACTCCACGCACGCCGAGATCGCGCTGGACGCGGTCGCGAAAGCCACCGCGCTGCTGTTCGTCGTCGACGCCTCGTCGCCGTTCTCCAAGCCCGAGCTCGACTTCCTGCTCGAGGCCAGCAAACGCGTCAACCTGGTGATGTTCGCGCTGACCAAGACCGATGCGTTCCCGGGCTGGCGCACGGTGCTCGACGACGACAAGGCGCTGCTGCACACGCACGCGCCCCGGTTCGCGCAGGCCGCGTTCTTCCCGGTCTCGGCCCGGCTCGCCGAGCTGGCCGACCAGATGCCGATCCCGGAGGCCGCCGCCGAGGTCCGTAAGGAGTCCCGGATCGCCGACCTGCGGAACGCGTTGCAGCGTCAGGTCGCGATCCGCAACGGGCTGCTGGTACAGGCGAACATGCTGCGGACGGTCCGGTCGGAACTCGTCGGCATGGACACCCAGATCGGCGAGAAGATGCGCGCGGTCGACCCCGACCCCGGCATGGCCGAGAAGCTCAAAACCGAGCGGGCCGAGTTCGTCCAGCGCAAGCGCAAGGACGCCCGCACCTGGACGCTCACGCTCAACACCGAGGTGCAGCGCGCCCGCACCGACGCGACCAGCCTGCTCCGGGCCGAGGTCACGAAGGCGCAGGAACACTTCCTGACGATCGTCGAGAAGGCGAACGGCGAACGGATCAAACGTCTGCCCACCGACGTCGACCAGACCTTGCAGGCGATCGCGCTGCGGATTTCGGCCGAGATGGAGCGCCGGTTCCGCCTGATCGGCGCGAAGGTGCTGCGCGAAGTGTTCTCGGACGCCGAGCTCTCCCAGATTCTGACCCGGCTCAACGCCCGGCTGCGGGCGGTCGCCTCGGCCCGGCCCCAGCGGGACGGCGGTGGCGCCGACAACGCGCTGGTCATCACCGGCGCGGCGGGCACCGCGTCGCTGATGGGCAACCTCGCCATGCACGGCGGTGGGGTGGTGCTGGCCGGCACCGCCGCCGCCAGCGTCGCGATCCCGGTCATCGGCCTCGGCGTCGGACTCGCGGCCGGTGCGTTCATGCTCTACCGCCGCCGGGTCGGCAACGACCGCCAGCAGGCCAAGATCTGGCTGCGCGAGGTGTTCAACGAGGCCAGGGCATCGATCTCCGAAGAGGTCCAGCACCGGTTCACCGACCTGCAGTTCGCGCTGACCGTGGCGCTGGACGAGGCCGTCGAACGCCGGGTCGAGCAGCTCGACACGCAGATCTCGGAGATCGACAAGGCGCTGGCGGACGACAAGGCGAACCGGTCGAAGAAGCGGACCGCGCTGCAGGCCGACCGGGACGGGATCCGGGCCCGGATCAAGCAGCTCGACGAGGTGCTCGGCAAGGCGAAGGCGGCCACCCGGATCACGGTTCCCCCCGCGCAGGCCCCGGCCTCGGCGCCTGCGGCTGCGCCGGCCGGCGGGAAGGCGGGGTAGGCCGTGGACGGCCACGTGGGCGATGAGTTCCCGGACGATCTGCCGGATTCTTCCGGTGGGGACCTGCCGGACGAGAGCGGGGATCCCGCCGTCGGCGACGGCTGGGACCAGATCACCATCGATCTGGACGACGACGGCCCCGACGACTTCCCGCCCGGCCCCGTCCACGTGGACGCGGAGCACGTGGACGCGGAACGCCCGGACGCGGTGGGGCTGGGCTCCGACGGCGAGCTGGGCTCCGACGGCGAACTGGGCTCCGACGGCGAACTGGGCTCCGACGGCGAGAACGCGTTCGACCACCCGGCGGACCCCGGCGGCTACCCGCCCGACGACCACGTCCCCGGCGACGGGGCCGCCAACGACCACTCCGACGCCCCGGATCCCCCGCCCGACGACACGGCCCCCGACAACGGCGGGCCCGACCACCCGGCCCCCGACAACGGCGGGCCCGACCACCCGGCCCCCGACAACGGCGGGCCCGACCACCCGGCCCCCGACAACGGCGGGCCTGACGACGCAGCGCCTGGCGACGGCGGGCCTGGCGACGGCCGGCCTGACGACACGGCGCCCGACCCGGAGGCGATTCCCGATACCGACGATCCGGTCGGCGTCGGGGCCGACCCCGACCTGCCGGTCGCGGACCTCGGAGACACCGGCTGGCTCGACCTGCCCGATTTCGCCGACATCGACGTCCCGGAGCCCGTCGGCGGACCCCCGTGGGTCGACACCGGCCTGCTCGGCCCCGACGCCGACACCCCGACCGACCCCACCGACCCGGCCGACCCCACCGACCCGGCCGACCTGGCCGTCACCGGCGACAGCGTCCCGGCCACCCCGGACGGTGGCGCCGACGACCTGCACGCCGCGCTGGGCGAACCGGCCCCCGTCGGCGACCCCACCCACGACGCCTACCGGGAACTGGTGGCCAGTGAGGACCCGGCCGTACGCAACCTGGCCCGTCTCTGGGGACCCCCGGCGTAGTACCTGACACAAGATGGCAGGAACACCCGGCAGGCTGCTGCCATGTCACAAACGACTTCGCTCGCCACATTGGCGATGGTGAACCTCGACGCCCCCGACCCGGGAGCGCTCGCCGACTTCTACAGCGCGGTACTCGGCTGGCCGGTCGTCCACCGGCAGGCCGAGTACGCGATGATCTCCTCCGGCACCGAGGGGGCGGCACCGATCGGCTTCGGCCTGGCCGAGGGTTACCAGGCCCCGGAATGGTCGCCGGACGCGGGCGCCGGCAAGCGATTCCACCTCGACTTCTCGGTCGACGACCCGGACGCGGCCACGGCCCGCTGCGTCGAGCTCGGAGCCACCAAGCCCGAGTTCCAGCCCGGCGGCGACCGCTGGACCGTGGTGCTCGACCCCGCCGGGCACCCGTTCTGCCTCTGCAAGCGCTCCTGAGCTAGCTGCTACCGGCCGAGTTGCCCAGGGCCAGACACAGGATGATGAAGAACCCGAGCAGCAGTACCAGCGCCACGATCAGCGTCACCACGACCGCGGGCTCCTGATACCAGCGCTTGCGCGGTGCCGCCACCGGCTTCGGCGGCGGCATCGGCGTGGCGACCCGGGGCGGCATCGGGTTCGCGACCCGCGGCGGCATCGGCGTCCGCATCGGGGCCGGGCTGGCCGGCGGGCCGGAGAGCGGACGCGCCTGCGCGTGCGGCGGCGGGCCACTCACCGGCCGGGCCGGAGCCGAGACCGGACGGACGGCACCCGCGCCGGACATCTGCGGGCCGCTGACCGGACGCCCCGGCGGACCGGAGCGGGGCTGGGCCGGCGTGACGGCCGGACGCACGCCCGACGGGGAGCCCGCCTCGCCGGGCAGGGAGCCCACCCGCAGGCTGCCCTCGGCGACGACGGTCTCGGGCTGCTCCAGCGCCGTGGGGGCGACCTGCAACTGGCTGTGGATCAGGTGCGCGGCCAGCGGGATGCGGCTCGATCCGCCGACCAGGAAGATGCCGACCAGATCGCGCGGGTTGAGGTGCGCCTCGGTGATCGTCGTCGTCAGGCAGTTGACGGTGCGCTCCAGGTACGGGCGGATCAGCTGCTCGAGCTCGTCGCGGGTGAGGTGCGCGTCGATCTCCATCGCCGGGAGGTGGATGTCGGCGCTGGTCGTGCGGGAGAGCATCTCTTTGGCGCCGCGCACGTCTTCCCAGAGCATCCGCCGGTTGCGCCGGTCGGTGGCGTCGACCGGGTTCTGCAGGCGCTGCCAGAAGTCTCCGTTGGTACGCGAGTAGACGTGGCCGAGGTGCTCGATGACCGCGTGGTCGAAGTCGACGCCGCCGACGTCGGGCAGACCACCCTCGGCCAGCACCTCGAAGCCCGCCGCGGTGCGCCGCACGACCGTGGCGTCGAACGTGCCGCCACCGAGGTCGTAGATCGCCAGCGACCGGCCGACCGGCACCGACGTCTGCAGCTCAGCGGTGAAGTACGAGGCCGCGGCGACCGGCTCGGCGATCAGCTTCGGACGCGGTAACCCGGCCCGGACCGCGCCCTCGATCAGCACGTTGCGCCGCCGCTCGGCCCAGCGGGCCGGGTGGGTCATCCGCACCTCGTCGGGCAGCGCGCCGATCTGGCGGCGGGCCTCGGTGGCGACGGTGCCGAGCACAGTCGCGAAGACCTCGGGCACCGTCAGCTCGCGGTCGCCCAGGAAGATCGTGCCGTCGTCGACGCGGCGCTTGGGGTTGGGCTCGAACCGCCCGGGATCGACCCGCGCGTTGCGCTCGGCGTCTCGACCCACCACCATCCGGCCGTCGGTCCCGAGATAGACCGCCGACGGCAGCAACGGTGAACCGTCGAACAACAGCGGCCGAACCCGGCCGTCAGGCGTGCGGAGCATCGCCACCGTGTTCGACGTGCCGAAGTCGATACCGAGCACGCGCATGAGGCTCCCCCTTTCGCCGGTCACCTTATCGGGGCCGTACGACGGGCTGGATCGCCCATGTCGGTTCCCCGACCGACGGCGATACTGAACCGCGTGCCGCTCCCGTATCTCGATGCTCCGCGTCCCCTCGCGTTCGCTCACCGTGGCGGAGCCGCTCACGGCTTCGAGAACACGATGACCGCGTTCTCGCAGGCCGTCGACGCGGGCTACCGGTACGTCGAGACCGACGTCCACGCCACCGCCGACGGCGCGCTGGTGGCGTTCCACGACCGGACGCTCGACCGGGTCACCGACCGTAGCGGCGCGATCGCCGCGCTCCCGCTGACCGAGGTCCGTGCCGCCCGGATCGGCGGCACCGAGCAGGTCCCGCTCTTCGACGAGCTTCTCGACGCCTGGCCGGACGTCCGGATCAACATCGACGTGAAGGCCGACGCGGCGGTGGAGCCGCTGGTCGAAGCGGTACGCGAACACCGGGCGGAAGACCGGGTCTGCGTCGGGTCGTTCTCCGACGCCCGGCTGAGACGGGTGCGGGCGGCGTTCGGCGGGTCGGTGGCCACCAGCCTCGGGCCGCGGGACGTGGCCCGCCTCAAGCTGGCCTCGCTCACCGGCTCCCGGCCGAGGTTCGGACCGGGCGTGTGCGCGGCCCAGGTGCCGGTCAGGCACGGTGGCCTCCGGGTGGTGGACGCCCGCTTCGTGGCCGCCGCGCACCGCGCCGGACTCCAGGTCCACGTCTGGACGATCGACGACGCCACGACCATGCACCGTCTGCTCGACCTCGGCGTGGATGGCATCATGACCGACCGGATCGACGTCCTCCGTGACGTGCTCACCTCCCGCGGCCAGTGGGCCGCCTGAACACCCCTCGGGACGCCACGTGACGACCACTGAGCCGGTCATCGAACCGGTTTCCACGCCGCGCGAGCGCCGGGGCTGGTACTTCTACGACTGGGCGGCGTCGGCCTACAACACGACGGTCACCACCGTCTTCCTCGGCCCGTACCTGACCTCGATCGCGGAACGGGCCGCGGGCTGCGCCGACGAGGGTCAGACCTGCGCCGACCTGCACCCGCTGGGCATCCCGGTCGCCCCCGGATCGTTCTTCGCCTACGCGCTCTCGCTCTCGGTGTTCGCCCAGGTGCTGGTGCTGCCGCTGGTCGGCGCGTACGCCGACCGGTCGTGGCACAAGAAGCGGTTGCTGGCCTGGCTCACCGTGTTCGGCGCCGGTACGACGCTCGCGATGCTGTTCGTGACCGGCGACCGCTACCTGCTCGGCGGCGCGCTGCTGGTCGTCTCGAACGTCCTGTTCGGCGCGGCCGAGACCGTGTACTACTCCTACCTCCCGCAGCTCGCGGATCCCGACGAGCGGGACGCGGTCAGCAGCCGCGGCTGGGCGATCGGCTATCTCGGTGGCGGCCTGCTGCTGTTGTTCAACGTCGTCGCGGTGCTGGCCGGCGACAGCCTCGGCTGGTCGACCGGTGAGATCGCCCGGTGGAGCATCGTGTCGGCGGGCGCCTGGTGGGCCGTGTTCGCCGTGTACGCGCTCCGGCCGCTGCGCGACCGGCCTCCGGTCGAGACCGTACGCAGCCGATCGGTCTTCTACGCCTTCACTCAACTCGGGCGGACGCTACGCGAGCTCGGTCAGTTGCGGCTGACGCTGTTCTTCCTCATCGCGTACCTGGTCTACAACGACGGCATCCAGACCGTGATCACGCTCTCGGCGACCTATGCGACCGAGGAACTGAAGCTCGAGCAGACCGCGCTGGTGCCGACGATCCTGATGATCCAGTTCCTGGCGTTCGGCGGGGCGCTGCTGCTCGGTGCGATCGCCCGGCGGATCGGCGCGTGGAAAGCGGTGCTGGCGAGCCTGGTGCTCTGGGCGGTCGTCCTGGTCGCCGCCTACTTCGTGCCGGCCAGGGCGCCGCTGCAGTTCGTCGCGCTCGGGGCCGCGATCGGACTGGTGCTGGGCGGCAGCCAGGCGCTGTCGCGATCGCTGTTCAGCCAGCTGATCCCGGCCGGAAAAGAGGCCGAGTACTACGGGATCTACCAGATCAGCGACCGGGGCACGAGCTGGCTCGGTCCCTTGCTGTTCGGGCTGGCGTACCAGCTGACCGACAGCTACCGGATCTCGATCCTGTCGCTGATCGTGTTCTTCGTCGCCGGGTTCTTCCTGCTGCTGGCGGTGCCGATGCGACGGGCGATTCTCGCCGCCGGGAACCAGCCACCTAGGCTGCTCTGATGGCTGCCGCACGATCCGTCCGTATTCCCGCCGGCTCACCGGGGATGCTCCGCTTCTTCTACGGACCGATGGACTGCGGGAAATCCACGCTCGCCTTACAGATCAACCACAACCACGCCCGGCAGGGACGCCACGGCCTGCTGCTGACCAAGCTCGACCGGGCCGGCAGCGCGCGGATCTCCAGCCGGGTCGGGCTGGCCGCGGCGGCGACCGAGGTCGATTCCGGCACCGATCTGCACGACGTCGTGGGGGCCGAGTGGCTCGCCGGACGCAAGGTCGACTACCTGATCTGCGACGAGGCCCAGTTCTACACCTGCGAGCAGATCGAGCAGGCGGCCGATCTCGCTGACCGGGCCGGCATCGACGTGTACGCGTTCGGGCTGGCGACCGACTTCCGTAGCGAGCTGTTCCCGGGTAGCCGGCGGCTGTTCGAGCTGGCCGACGAGTTGGTCCGGCTGCAGGTGGAGGTGCTCTGCTGGTGCGGGCGCCCTGGTCAGCAGAACGCACGCGTGGTGAACGGTGAGGTGACGCGCACCGGCGACCAGATTCTCGTCGCGGATACCGACGTCGACCCGGCCGACGTCCATTACCAGGTCTTGTGCCGCCGGCACTACCGCGACGGAGACCTCGGACCGGCGGTGCCGTCGGCGGGTCAGTTGTCGCTGGCGGCCGACTAGCGGCCGGGGCCGCCCGGGCGGCCGTTCAGACGGCCGTTCAGGGGCCGGCGATCTGGTCGGCGGCCTGGCAGGCGTTGTGGATCGGGTCGTGCACGTTGACGGTCGCGGCGAGCCGTTGCAGCAGGTCGCGGAAGAGCGGCCGCTCCTCCTCGGGCAGGCCGGCGAGCAGGCGGTTCTCGGCCCCGCAGAGGCCCTCGTCGAGCTCGGCGAGGCGTGCCCGGCCGGTGTCGGTGGCGACGATGCGCCGGGCCCGGCGGTCGGACGGATCGGGCTGCCGGGTCACCAGGCCGGCCTTCTCGAGGTCGTCGAGCAGGTACGTCATCACCGTGCGGTCGACGCCGAGCTGGTGGGCGAGCGCGAGCTGGGTGCCCGGGGTGTCGCGGACGCAGGTCGCGAGCACCTGGTAGCCGCGCGGACCGCCGGGAACGTCGGCCATCACGACACCGGCCGCCTTGGCGTAGGCCCGGAACAGCACACCGAGCGCCCAGCCCAGATCGTCGCTGAGCGGAAGCGTCGAGGGCTGCACGGGGGTGGGGACCGCGGCCATGACGTTCATCGTACGGGTCGCCTCCCTCGATCTCCCAGAAAACTGCGGCTCGAAAGGGTTGTCGACGAGATCGTCTGCTGGCAATACTATCTCCAACACAGCTGTTCGGCAGCGCATCACATTTCGAGGAGTGAGTCGTGACCCTGTACCGCCTTGACGCCAGCATTCGCACCGAGGGTTCCGTGAGCCGGGCGGTCGCCGACACCGTGCAGGCCGGCTGGCGGGCCCAGCACCCGGACGCGCCGATCACCCGGCGCGACCTCGGCCTCGACCCGCTGCCGGCCGACACCTGGTCGACGATCATCGGCGCGATGATGAACCCGGCCGCGGAGCCCAGCCCCGCGGTGGCCGGCGCGACCGAGCTCGCGGCGTCGCTGGCCGACGAGATGGTGGCCGCGGACGCGTTCCTGTTCGCGATCCCGCTGTACAACTACGGCGTTCCGGCGTCCGTGAAGACGTGGGCCGACACGCTGATCACCACCCCGGCGTTCGCGCCCGGCGGGCCGTCGGCGATCGCCGGGCGCCCGGGGATCCTGGTGACGGTCCGGGGTGGCGGCTATGCACCCGGGACGCCCCGCGAGGGCTGGGACCACAACACCCCGTACCTGCGCCGCCTGCTCGTCGACATGTGGGGGCTGGACCTCGAGATCGTCGAGGCCGAGCTGACGCTGGCCGAGGTGACCCCGGCGATGGCCGAACTCCGCGGGCTGGCCGCGGAGTCCCTGGCGAACGCCCACTCCACCGCAGCGCTCAGCGGAAAAGCCCTGGCCGAGCGCCTGGCCGCGTCAGCCGCCTGAGCGGGACGCCTCCAGGAGGCGGAGCCAGACCTCGCTGATGGTGGGGAACGACGGGACGGCGTGCCAGAGGCGGGCCAGCGGGACTTCGCCGACGAGGGCGATCGTGGCGGCGTGGACGAGTTCGGCGGCGGTGGTGCCGACGAACGTGGCGCCGAGGATCACGTCGCGCCCGGTGTCGAGCACGAGCTTCGCGCGGCCGGTGTAGCCGTCCGCGTAGAGCGCCGCCCCGGCGACCTGCCCGAGGTCGTACTCGACGGTCCGGACCGGTAGCCCGGCCTCCCTCGCCTGCGCCTCGGTCCGGCCGACCGCGCCGACCTCCGGGTCGGTGAACACCGCCTGCGGCACCGCGACGTGATCCGCGGTCGCGGCGTACGGGCTCCACGGCCCGAGGTCGACCACGTCGCCGGCCGCCCGCGCCACGATCGCCGCACCGGCCGCCCGGGCCTGGTACTTGCCCTGGTGGGTCAGGAGCGACCGGTTGTTCACGTCGCCGGCGGCGTACAGCCAGTCGACGCCGTGGACCCGGAGGCTGTCGTCGACGTGCTCGGGCGCGTCCGGGGCCAGGCCGACGGCGTCCAGGCCGAGCCCGTCGGTGGCCGGGCGACGGCCGGTGGCCACCAGCACCTCGTCGGCCCGGATCGTCCGGGTGCCGTCGGCGTCCTCGATCTCGATCCGGACCCCGGCGGCGTCCCGGTCGACGGTGGTGACCGTCGCGCCGAGCCGGACGTCGACCCCGGCGTTCCGGAGGCCGGCGGCCACCGCCTCACCGGCGAACGGCTCCAGCCGGGGTAGCAGCGCACTCCCCCGGGCGATCACCGTGACGTGGCTGCCGAGCGCCGCGAACGCCGTCGCCATCTCGCACCCGACCACGCCACCGCCGAGGATCGCCAGGTTGTCGGGCACGGCAGTCGCCGAGGTGGCGTCGCGGCTGGTCCACGGGTCGGCCTCGGCCAGCCCGGGCACTTCCGGGACGATCGCGCGGCTTCCGGTGGCGAGCACGACCGCGTGCCGCGCGGTGTGGCGACGCGTGCCGCCGTCGCGCGTGCGCACCTCGACCTGACGCTCGCCGACCAGCCGTCCGCTGCCCCGGACCAGCGCGATGCCGGCCGAGTCGAGCCAGCCGACCTGGGAGTCGTCGGACCAGTTGTGGGTGAACGCGGTGCGCCGGGCCAGCACCTGCTCGGCGTTCGGGCCACCCCGCACCGCCGTGGCGGCCCCGTCGACGCGGCGGGCGTCGGCCAGTGCGGCCGCCGGGCGCAGCAGCGCTTTGCTCGGTATGCAGGCCCAGTACGAGCATTCTCCGCCGACGAGCTCGCGTTCGACGATCAGCGCCGACAGGCCTCCGCGGACGACCGTGTCGGCCACGTTCTCCCCGACCGGCCCGGCACCGACGACGATCACGTCGTACTCGTCCCCGCCTGAGCGCGTCATGCTCCCTGCCACCCCGTCATCTCCGCCCGTGCCCCACGGCCACTGTCCGCAGCCGTGCGCACGGTATCCAATCCGGTTTCGGTCACTGCACGTGACATCCCGGCTTTCGGTTCGGGGTTCCGGGGACGCGCGGAAACAGCCCGAACTTTTCGACCGGCACGGGCGATAAGTGGCCCGCTTCCGCCCCCCGCGAGTGCGACCGGCGAGCGTTACCGGCGGGTCGCGGCGTACCAGAGGGCGGCGCCCACGGCGGCTACCGCGCCCGCGGCGGCGGCATAACCGGCCAGGCCCGCCGCTCGGCCGGTTCGGACCGCAGTGACGAGCGTCACGGCGTCGGCCCCGTCGGCCAGCGCCGAGGCGAGCACCCACGACCGGGCACCCGGTCCGCCCTTCAGCACCGCGGCACCGGTTCCGAGAGCGAGCGCAATCTCCCTACTCGCGAACATTCGAGTGATAAACGCCATTCGCCCGGCGGTGGCGCTATCGATACCCAACGCTCGGGGCAGCACGGTATCCTGACCAGTGGACACGGCACCGACGGCCAATCGGAGCAGTGCGACCGCGACGACGATCTGCCGAGCACGATCGGTCGAGGCTGATCCGGTGTCGGTCGAGTGCTCCACGCGTGTCCTCCTTGTAATGAGTTGCCGCATGTGCGCATGCGGTGCTGTGCTGCTGGGCACATAACTCAACGGCGGCGGAATCTTCTGTCCGTCATCGTCGTTGGTACCGGTGGCTGACCGCAGACGCCAGGGGGTTGATGCAGATGGGTGAGCGCACGCTGCGCGGTAGTCGGCTCGGAGCAGTGAGCTACGAGACCGACCGCAACACGGAGCTGGCGCCCCGCCAGCAGGGAGAGTACCTGTGCCCGCGTGGGCACCGGTTCACTGTTCCCTTCGCGGCTGATGCCGAGATCCCGATTACGTGGGAATGCCGGGCCGACGGCACGGTGGCCCGCATCATCGACGGTGACGAGCCTGAGGCCAAGAAGGCTAAGCCACCGCGGACGCACTGGGACATGCTCCTCGAGCGGCGGACCGTCGCCGAACTCGAAGAGGTCCTGGCCGAGCGTCTGGAGGTCCTCCGGGGCCGCCGGAGCCGCTCGGCCTGACGCCGGAGCCGCCCGGCGCGACCGGGCACCGGCCAACGACACGAAAACCCGCCAACCCGAAATGGGTTGGCGGGTTTTCGTGTGCCCGCCGTCAGCGGTCGAGCTCGCCCTCGATGACGGTGCCCGCCCCGGCGTTCGTCACGCGGGGCGGCATCGGCTCGCCCTGCCCGGCCGCTGACGCGTCGGCCGGCGCGCCGGCCGGCGTCCGCATGCGCTTGGAACGGACCTGCATGGGGCCGAGCAGGGCACTGCTGACCTCGGGCGGGAGCCGGCGGGCCGCGGAACGCAGGACCAGCCGTCCGGCGAGCGCCCGGATGGGCGGGAGCAGGAGCAGGATGCCGACGACGTCGGTCAGGAAGCCCGGCAGGATCATCAGCAGACTGCCGACGAGCACGACCGCGCCCTCGGCGGTCTCCCTGGCCGGTGTGCGGCCCTCGGCCGCGGCCTCACGGAGGGCCCGGAAGGCGCGGGCGCCCTCACGGCGGAGCAGCCAGCTGCCCAGGAAGGCGCTGCCGAGCAACAGCACGAGCGTCCACCCGAGGCCGACCGCGTGGCCGACCCGCAGCAGGACGCTGATCTCAGCGGTGGGGACGACGATCAGAAGGACGAAGGCCGCGAGGAAGGCTTTCATGAATCAAGCGTACGTCTGGTTCGCAGCCCGGAGATGAACTCTCAGCAGGCTCTCAGCGCAGCCGGTCGAGCGCCTTCTTCGCCGCACCGAGCCGCGCCTGCACGCCCCAGAGCCCGACCCGCCAGAGTGCCTCCCGGACGATGTCCGAGCTCATCTTGCTCTGGCCGCGCTCGCGCTCGACGAACGTGACCGGGACCTCGACGACGCGGTAACCGGACCGCCAGGCCCGGTAGACCATGTCGATCTGGAAGCAGTACCCCTGCGACGCGACGCCGCCGAGGTTCTTGGCCGCGATCACCTCGGCGCGGTAGGCCCGGAAGCCGGCCGTGCTGTCCTTGATCGGGATACTCAGCGCCAGCCGGGTGTAGAGGTTGCCGACGTGCGAGATCATCACCCTCGACATCGGCCAGTTGACGATCTTCCCGCCCGCGACCTTGCGCGAGCCGATCACGACGTCGGCGTTGCGCAGCGCGTTGAGCAGGCGCGGCAACTCGTCCGGGTTGTGTGAGCCGTCGGCGTCCATCTCGACCATCACGTCGGCACCGCGTTCGGCCGCCCACGCGAATCCGGCCAGGTACGCGGCGCCGAGGCCCTCCTTGCCGGCCCGGTGCAGGACGTGCACGAGCGGGTCGGCGGCGGCCAGTTCGTCGGCGATCTCACCGGTGCCGTCGGGTGACCCGTCGTCGGCGATCAGCACCTGGACGTCCGGAACGGCTTCGCGCAGCCGGGTCACGATCGGGCGGATGTTGTCGGCCTCGTTGTAGGTCGGGATCACCACGACGACGTGCCCCAGCCCGGGGTATTCCGGAAAGTGTTCGGAGACCGCGGGGAACTCCGGAGTGTCCGGTTCCATCTTCTCGGCCGTCACGTGTCAGCCTTCCTTCGTCGTTCGCCGGCGCAGTACCCCGGCCGCGATCAGCGCGGCGCCGCTGAGCGCACAGAACACCGCTTCCGGCCACATCCCTAGTCGGGTGGCTAGCGTACGGTCATCGGACAACGCGAGTGACCGGATCAGGGTTCCGGCTTCGAACATCCCGGCGTGGTCGTGAATCGTCCCGTCCGGTCCTATTGTGGCGGAGATTCCGCTCGTCGAGGCCACGACCGCCCACATTCCGTGTTCCACGGCCCGCAACCGTGCCATCGCGACCTGCTGGGGACTCTCGCCCGACAGGCCGAACGTCGCGTTGTTCGTCTGGACGGCGAGGATCTGCGCCCCGGCGTTCACGGTGTCGGTGACCAGACCGTCATAAGCCACCTCGAAACAGATCACATCACCCACTCGGACGGTACCCGCACGGGCAGTGGGCATGCCGACCGTGCCGATCTCGGTACCGGCCTTGAAGTCGCGGCGGATGAGGTCGACCTTCGAGGTGACCTTGCGAGCCAGCGAACGGAGCGGGACGTACTCGCCGAACGGCACCGGGTGACGCTTGGCGTAGCGGTCGATCGGGCCCTTGCCCGCTTCCCAGACCAGACCGGCGTTGGTCAGGTAGTCGCCGGGGCCCTGGAGGACGGCGCCGACCAGGATCGGGGCCTTGATCGCGGCGGCGGCCTCGCTGATCTCGGAGTAGGCGTCGTCGTTGAGCAGCGGGTCGATGTCGGAGGCGTTCTCCGGCCAGATGACGAGGTCGGGCTGCGGTTCGCGTCCGGCGGCGATGTCCCGGGCCAGGGCGAGCGTGCGGGAGACGTGGTTGTCGAGCACGGCCCGGCGCTGGGAGTTGAAGTCCAGGCCGAGGCGGGGCACGTTCCCCTGGATCACCGCGACCGTGACGTTCTTCCCCGACGCCTCCGGCGAGGGCACGAACCAGGCCGCGAGCAGCACGAGGCCCGCCGCGGCCACCCACGCGGCGCCCCGCACCGCGGCGCGGCGCGCGTCACCGGCCGAGGCGCGGGGCCGGGAGAGCTCGGACCCGGCGGGCCGGCGGCGCCAGAAGGCGGCCACCAGGAGGCCGCCCACCGCGGCGGTGGCGAACGTGACGAGCGGCGCGCCGCCGAGGACGGCGAGCTTCAGGAGCGGTCCGCCGGTCTCGGCGAACGCCAGCCGTCCCCACGGGAAGCCGCCGAACGGCCAGCGTGAGCGCACCGCCTCCTGGGTGACCCAGCCGGCGCCGAGCACGAGTGGCCACGACCACCGGTACCGGTCGACCAGACGTGACGACGCGGCCAGCAGCGCGCCGAACCCGGCCAGGTACACCGCTTCCACGCCGGCCAGCAGGTACGCGAACGACTCGCCGACGTAGATGCCGACCCACTGCAGCAGGATCCCGAAGAACACCGCGCCGTGCAGGAAGCCCAGCCACGCACCGCGCCGCGCCCGCTGCCGGTGCACGGCCGCGGCCAGCAGCGCGGTCGAGATCGGCGCCAGCCACCACAGGTCGTGCGGAGGGAACGCGGGGACGAGCAGCGCCCCCGAGACGAGCGCCAGCACGGCGGCGAGCCACCCCGGCAACGGCGGCCGCTCCGGGTCCGCGACCCCGCTGCGGCGGGCCCGCCACCAGCGCCTCCCGCGGGGCGCCTCCGCACCCGCCTGCTCCTCCGCCGCCGAAGTCTCAGCGGAGGTGGCGGTAGACACCGGCCCCGGCGCGTCGTCCGCGCCGGGCGCGGGAGCCGCGACCGCCCCGCTCTCCGTCTCGCGCAGCACCGATCCTCCTCCCGACCCGGGAGGGGGTCGTCTCGAAGAACGATTGTGCCCACTCTTGCGCGCTACCGCGGCACGGTGGCCGGACCGAGACCCGGGAAGGCCCTGTGGTAGACGCCCGCTACACGGGGCAGGGGCGCGGCGTGCACGCCGCGCCCCTGCTCAGTGAAACTCCCCGACCGGTACGGGAGGAGGGTGGGAGAACCTTCGGACCGGCTGCGAACCGGCTGGCTGCCGCCGCACAGACCGTTGTCTACTGATTCTTCCGAACCTCCATCACCGCTTACCTGGCGCCGGACGCGACCGTCGTCGTCCCGCCACCCCTCGAGCGCTGGACCTGGCCCCTGCGGTGGCGCCACCGCTTTTGCCCAGCGCGCGAGGGCACGTTCCGTCGCCGTCCGGTGCCCGCGGAAGTTACCCCGTCACCGTAATTGCCGTCCGTCTCCTGTCAATAGGGACGAATCGGTATAGAGCGGACATCGCACCTGGTCAGCCCCGTTCACCCCGCACGACAATCCCGTCGGCGTGTCGCGCTCATCGGCGTGTCGCCGGATCCACGAACACCGGCACTCCGCGGACGACCGTCCGGACGCATCGCGGGGGGATCGCGTCCTCGCTCAGCGCGGGCAAGCCGTGCACGCCCGCCCGCGGATCGGTGCTCCACCGTGCCAGCCGGTCGTCCGGCGCCTGGACGACGAGTTCCGCGACGTCCCAGACCGCGAACGAGGCCACCGCGCCCGGCACCAGCAACCCGCCGTCGTCGCGGCCCAGTGCCCGCCACCCGCCCCGCGTGTGCGCGGCGAACGCGGCCCGGACGCTGATCGCGTGGCGAGGATCGTGCGGGAACGCCGCCGCCCGCAGGGTTCCCCACGGGTCGAGCGGGGTGACCGGCGCGTCCGACCCGAACGCCAGCGGCACCCCGACGCCGGCCAGCGCCGCGAACTGGTTCAGCTCGGCCGCCCGCGACGCGCCGAGCCGCCGCACGTACATGCCGGACGGGCCGCCCCACAACGCGTCGAACGCCGGTTGCATGCTTGCCACGACGCCGTGGTTGACCAGCGCCTTGATCAGCGCGGAGTCCAGCATCGCGGCGTGCTCGATCCGGTGCCGCCCGACCCGGACCCGGTCGAGCCCCACGACCCCGGCCGCCTGGGAGAGCCCGTCCGCGACCGCGGTCAGCGCCGCGTCGCCGATCGCGTGGAACCCGGCCTGGGTGTCGTGCCGGACGCAGTCCACGACGTGCTCCGCGATCTGGTCGGCGTCCAGGTACAGGTGCCCGGACGTGTCGAGATCGGCGTAGGGGGCCGACAACGCCGCGGTGTGCGACCCCAGCGCCCCGTCGACGAACAGGTCTCCCCCGGCGCCGACCGCGCCGAGCTCCAGCGCCTTCGCCGCCGACCGCCACTCGCCCCAGTAGCCGAACACGTCCGGGCCGGGTTCGGCGGCGGCCAGCGCGAGGAGGCCGGTGAAGTCGTCCTCGCCGCCGATGTCGGGGCCGCCGCACTCGTGCAGCGCGACGATGCCCCGGGCGGCGGCGTGCGACCGGGTGGCCCGCTGCGCTTCGGCCCGCTGCGCCGCCGAGATCGCCGACAGCGCGACCATCCGCACCGCATGGTGCGCGTCCCGCTTCAACGGCCCGTCGTCGGAGAATCCGGCTCGCCCGGCCAGATCGGGCACGAACGAACGCAACCCCGCCGAGGCCACCGCCGAGTGGACGTCGACCCGGGAGAGGTACACCAGCCGGCCGGCGCCGGCCGCCCGCTCGAGCTCCCGCACCGACGGCGCCCGCCCCTCCGGCCAGGCCGTCTCGTCCCAGCCGTGCCCGAGAATCGCCCCGGGGTGCGTCGAGGCGAACGCGGCCAGTGCGTCCAGGGCTGCGGTGAGCGTCGGCAGCCCGGCGAGGTCGAGGCCGACCAGCGTCAGACCGGTCTGGGTCGCGTGCACGTGCGCGTCGACGAAACCCGGCGCGACCAGCGCACCCTCCAGGTCGACGACCTCGTCCGCCCCGAACGCGGCCGCGTCGGCGGCGTCGTCGGAGCCGACGAACAGCACCCGGTCGCCGTCCACCAGCAGCGCGGTCGCGAAAGGATCCGCGGGGCTGTAGATCTCACCGTTGCGGTAGAGCGTCGCCATACGGGTCATTCTGCCCGCCTACGGAGAGTCGCCCCGCGGGGCCGCCGGGCGGCCGCGGGCGCGCTCAGAGCAGCGTCAGCGTCCTCGGCGTGACGTTCAGCCGGTCCGGGCCGTCCTTCCCGCACACGACGATGTCCTCGATCCGGGCGCCGTACCGCCCGGCCAGGTAGAACCCCGGCTCGACGCTGAACGCCATCCCCGGCTCCAGCACGGTTTCGTTGCCGCCGATGATCCAGGGCTCCTCGTGCTCCTCCAGCCCGATCCCGTGCCCGGTCCGATGGATGAACGCGTCACCGTAACCGGCCGCGGTCAGGACGTCCCGGCAGGCCGCGTCGATGGACGCGGCGGTGACACCCGGCCGGACCGCGGCCACTCCCGCCTCCTGGGCCTCGAACAGGACCGCGTACGCGGTCGTGAAGCCCTCCGGCGCGTCGCCGACGACGTACGTGCGGGTGGAGTCCGAGCAGTAGCCCTCGGCGGTGACGCCGCCGATGTCGACGACCACCGGGTCACCGTCCTGGATCACGCGGCCGGAGACCGCGTGGTGCGGGCTGGCGCCGTTCGGCCCGGAGCCGACGATGACGAACGAGACCTGCGCGTGCCCCTCCTCGAGGATCGCGTCGGCGATGTCGCGGCCGACCGCGGCCTCGGTACGCCCGGCGATCAGCCACTCGCCCATCCGGTGGTGCACCCGGTCGATCGCCTGGCCGGCCCGGCGCAGCGCCTCGACCTCGGCGGCCGACTTCCGCACCCGCAGCGGACGCAGCACCCCGCCGGCCAGCGCCTGCTCGGCCTCCGGGAACGTGGCCCGGAACGCCAGTACCTGCTCGGCCCACATCCGATCGGCCAGGCCCAGCCGCCGCGCGCCCGGGCCGAGCAGGCCTCGGATCAGCGCGTACGCGTCGTCGCCCTCCGGGAACGCGCGGATCTCCAGGTCGACGCCCCCGGCCGGCGACGCCTTGGCGGCCGCCTCCTCCAGCGCCGGGACGACGAGCACGGGGTCACCGGCCGCCGGCAGCACCAGGCAGGTCAGCCGCTCCAGCGCATGGGCGTCGTAGCCGGTGAGGTAGCGCAGGTCGGCGCCGGGTGTGAGCAGGAGCGCGTCCAGACCGGCTGCGGCGGTGGCCTGCTGGGCCGTGCGCAGCCGGTCGGACGGGTAGAGCGATTCAGACATGCCGCCAGGCTAGAAGGTTTTCTACGCCTCCGCGGGCAGCTTGTAGCGCACCCTCGACGCCGGCGGCACCAGGTCGAGGTAATCCAGGTGCCTGGCGATCCAGCCCGCCAGGTACGGGCAGCGCGGCAGTACCTCCAGCCCGCGGCCGCGGGCGTCGTCGAGCACGTGCCGGGCCAGCTGCGAGGCGATGCCGCGGCCTTCGAACTCGGACGGGACCCCGGTGTGCGTGAACATGATGACGTCGCCGTCGAGCTGGTACTCGACCACTCCGGCGACCGTGCCGTCGAGCGTCGCCTCGTAGCGGCTCTCGTCCTTCAGGTCGGAAATGACCAGTTCCTCCGCCATGACTGCCTCCCCAGGTCGTCAGTCGGAAAACGTCGGTGCCCGCGTCGGGTTTCCCGGACGCGACCGGAATCACTCTCGTCTGGCAGGCTCTACCCCGTGAGCAGACCTCCCGGGGCACTGATGCTCCTCGATGCCGCCAGTCTGTACTTCCGCGCGTTCTACGGCGTGCCGACGTCGATCACGGCGCCGGACGGGACGCCGATCAACGCGGTGCGCGGGTTCCTCGACATGGTTTCGACGCTCGTCACCCGGTACCGGCCGGCCCGGCTGGTGGCCTGCCTGGACGAGGACTGGCGTCCGGCCTGGCGGGTCGCGCTGGTGCCCTCGTACAAGGAGCACCGGCTGGCCGAGGTCGGGGGCGACCCCACGGTCGAGGAGGTGCCCGATCTCCTCGCGCCGCAGGTCCCGGTGCTGCTCGAGGTGCTGGCCGCGATCGGTATCGCGACCGCGGGCGCGGCCGACTACGAGGCCGACGACGTGATCGGCACGCTGGCCACCCGCGGTCCGGGCCCGGTGGACGTGGTGACCGGCGACCGCGACCTGATCCAGCTCGTGGACGACGCCCGGGGCGTCCGGGTGCTCTACACCGGACGCGGAGTCGCGAAACTGGAGGAGCTCGACGACGCCGCCGTACGGGGTAAGTACGGGGTCGAGCCGAGTCAGTACGCCGACTTCGCGACGCTGCGTGGAGACCCGAGCGACGGGCTGCCCGGCGTCGCCGGGATCGGCGAGAAGACCGCCTCCGGCCTGCTCGGACGATGGGGCGACCTGTCCGGTCTGATGGCCGCCGTGGACGCGAAAGCCCAGGCCCTGCCGGCGACGCACTGGCGCAAACTGGACGCCGCCCGGGAGTACCTCGCGGTGGCGCCGGACGTCGTCAAGGTGGCCACGAACGCGCCGATTCCTCCGGTGACCGATCCGCTGCCGTCCGCGCCGGTCGATCCCGAGCGGGTCGGCGCGCTGGCCGAACGCTGGGGCCTGGAGAGCGCGGTCACCCGGCTGGAGAAAGCGCTAGCCGGCTGACGGGGCCGTGGGCAGACGGAGGCGGAACGTCGTCCCGGTGCCCGGGGACGACCGGACGTCCAGGTCTCCGTGGTGCGCCTGAGCGATCGCGCTCACCGTGCCCAGGCCCAGGTGGGTGACCTCGTCGAACTGCGGCCCGGAACCGCCGGAGACGAGCCGGAGCGGGCGGAGCAGGCCGGGCTGCAGCTCCAGTTCGATGCCGATGCCGGTGTCCTGCACCTCGACCACCGGCTCCGGACCGGCCAGCGCCCGCAGGCTCAGCCGGCCGCCGCGGTCGGTGAACCGCAGCGCGTTGCCGGCCAGGTGCCCGATCGCCCGCTCGAGCAGCACCGGGTCTCCCACCGTCCAGACCGGATGCGTCGCCTCGACGGTCACCGCGACACCGCTGCCGTTCGCGGCCGGCGCCACCGCGGTGCCGACCCGGTCGACGACCGCGGCCAGGTCCACCGGCACGTGATCGGTGTTCGCCTGACGGGCACGGGCCAGCAGGAACAGCGTGTCGATCACCCGGAGCATCCGGTCGGAATTGGACTTGATCGCGTCGAGCAGCCGGCGGGCCGTCGCCGCGTCGAGGCCACCCGCGCTGTCGTCCGCCAGCAGTTCGAGCAGCGTGCGGATCGCGGTCAGTGGCGTCCGCAGGTGGTGGCCGACCAGGTCGACGAAGTCCTCGATGAAGTCGACACCGTCACCGGGACCGCTCCGGGCCCGGAACGCGGCCTGGAAGGCCGCGTGATCGGCGGCCGGGTCGAGACCGTCCGCCGCCGATCGGGCGGTCGGCACACCGCCGGCGTCATCGGTGACGAACCCCCGGTCGAACTGCCCGTCGTGCGGCACTGAGCCCCCACTCGCCACAAAGAACCTGTCCCGACGCCCGGTATGCCGGAAATCTAATCACATCGGAGGTCAGGCGACGGCGGTGTACGCCACGATGCCCCTGCGGGTCGCGTCGATGGCTTCCCGGGCGGTCTTGCGGAGGCCGCTCTCGGTGGGGGCCGCGCCCGAGATCTGGTCGAGCAGGTCGAGCACCTGCCGGCACCAGCGCACGAAGTCACCCGCCGGCATCTCACCCTCGATGCCCGCCACCGACGTGAGCACCCGCTCGAGCGGCTCGCCGCGCGCCCAGCGGTAGGCCGGCCAGACGAAGCCGTAGTCGGGCTCGCGGGTCAGCGACAGGCCCCGCGCGCTCTCGTCCCCGTGCAGCTC
The DNA here is from genome assembly GCF_044454545.1 of Cryptosporangium sp. NPDC051539. Classification (NCBI taxonomy): domain Bacteria; kingdom Bacillati; phylum Actinomycetota; class Actinomycetes; order Cryptosporangiales; family Cryptosporangiaceae; genus Cryptosporangium; species Cryptosporangium sp. NPDC051539. The sequence continues at coordinate 107,758 of NZ_JBITDV010000003.1, forward strand.
CGAGGCGAGCCGGCCGATGACCGCGAGCGTGTCGCGCAGCGGACCGCTCGGCACCGGCGCCGGGCTCTCGTCGGCCCGCCGCGCCTCGTAGACCAGCGCGGACACGGCCCCGGCGAGCTCGGGCGCCGACAGCCCCTCCCACACGCCCGCACGCAAGCACTCGGCGACCAGCAGGTCGGACTCCGACCAGATCCGGGCCAGCCCGCGACCGGCGTCGGTCACCCGCTCGCCGTCGAGGTAACCGCGGCCCTCGAGCAGCCCGCACACCTGGTCGAACGTCTTCGCGAGCGAGTTCGTGCGATTGTGCACGCGCTGCTCGAGCTGGTGTGTCTCCTTTGCCAGCCGGTCGAAGCGCTCGGCCCAGCGCGCGTGGTCCTCCCGGTCGTTGCAGCCGTGGCACGGGTGCCGCCGCAGCGCCGCGCGCAACTCGGCGAGCACCTCGTCGTCGGCCGCGCCCGACCGGGTCTTGCGCTTCCGGACGTCGGCCAGGTCGGCCGCCGCCGTCCGCAACGCGGACGCGAGATCGCGCCGCGCCTGCGGCGAGCGGTGGTTGAAGTGCTTGGGCACCCGCATCCGGGTGAGGACGTCGATCTCCTGGGTGAAATCGGCGAGCGACAGCCGGCCGGCCCACCGGTCGACCGTGAGGACGAGCGGCCGCGCCTCGCCGAGCGGCTGCGTCCCGGGGTCGAGGACGACGGCCGGCCCGGCACGCCGGCCGGTCGGCACCATCACGACGTCACCGATCCGCAGCTTCTCCAATGAGTCGGCCGCGGCCGCGCGCCGCTGGTTCGCACCCTGCTTGGCCAGCGAGTTCTCGCGGTCCTTGAGCTGGCGCCGCAGTGCCGCGTACTCGGCGAAGTCGCCGAGGTGGCAGGTCATCGACTCCTGATAGGCATCCAGCGCGTCGTGCTGGCGCTGGGCTTGCTTGGCCAGCCCGACCACCGCGCGGTCGGCCTGGAACTGCGCGAACGACGTCTCCAGCAGCTCACGGGCCCGTTCGCGCCCGACCGAGCCGACCAGGTTGACGGCCATATTGTACGACGGGCGGAAGCTCGACCGCAGCGGATACGTGCGGGTACTGGCCAGGCCGGCGACGTGGCGCGGATCGATCTCCGGCGACCAGACGACGACCGCGTGCCCCTCGACGTCGATACCGCGCCGTCCGGCGCGACCGGTGAGCTGGGTGTACTCCCCCGCGGTCAGGTCCACGTGCGTCTCGCCGTTGAACTTGACCAGGCGTTCGAGGACGACGGACCGGGCCGGCATGTTGATGCCCAGCGCGAGCGTCTCGGTCGCGAAGACCGCCTTGACCAGGCCGCGGACGAACAGCTCCTCGACGACCTCCTTGTACACCGGCAGCAGGCCGGCGTGGTGGGCGGCGAGGCCGCGCTGCAGCCCGTCGAGCCACTCCCAGTAGCCCAGCACCTGGAGGTCTTCGGCGGCGAGGTCCTTGGTGCGCTCCTCGGCGATGCGCCGGATCTCGGCCCGCTCCTCCGGCGTCGTCAGCCGCAGGCCGGCGGCCATGCACTGCTGCACGGCGGCGTCGCAGCCGGCCCGGCTGAACACGAACGTGATCGCCGGGAGCAGACCCTCGGCGTCGAGCCGCTCGATGACGTCGGACCGGAACGGCACCAGGTTCTTGGCCCGGATCGGCCGGCCGCTGCGCGTGTACTGCACGCGACGCAGCTGGTCACGGACGTGCCGGATGAGTTCCGGGTCGACGTCTTTCTGGGTGGCCGAGCCGGTCGACTTCTCCGCGAACAGATCGAACATCCGGCGTCCGACCAGCATGTGCTGCCAGAGCGGCACCGGCCGGTGCTCGGACACCACGACGTCGGTGTCGCCGCGAACGGTGACCAGCCACTCGGCGAACTCCTCGGCGTTGCTGACCGTCGCCGAGAGCGAGACCAGCGCGACCGACTCGGGGAGGTGGATGATCACCTCTTCCCAGACCGCTCCGCGGAACCGGTCGGCGAGGTAGTGCACCTCGTCCATGACGACGTAGGCGAGGTTCGTCAGCGCGGCGGACCCGGCGTAGAGCATGTTCCGCAGCACCTCGGTGGTCATCACCACCACCGGGGCGTCGCCGTTGATCGCGTTGTCGCCGGTGAGCAGCCCGACCTTGTCGGCGCCGTAGCGGGCGACCAGGTCGTTGAACTTCTGGTTCGACAGCGCCTTGATCGGCGTGGTGTAGAAGCACTTGGTGCCCTGGCGCAGTGCCAGGTGGACCGCGAACTCGCCGACCACCGTCTTGCCCGCGCCGGTCGGGGCGCAGACCAGCACCCCTCCACCGTCTTCGAGTGCCTGGCAGGCCTCCCGCTGGAAATCATCGAGGTCGAACGACAGCTGCGCGGTGAAGTCGGTGTAGGCCGGGAAAGAGGCCCTCCGACGAGCCGCCGCGTACTGCTCGGCGGGGGAGCTCATGGGCCCCAGGCTACGCGAGTGCGCGACCGATTCACGCGGAGCGCGGCGCCCGTTACATCCATCGGTTTACGTAACCCGTCGGTAGCAGCTGGTAATCGCGTACTTAACCCACAGTAGTGCGCCGTATTCCGACAGTTCGGTCGGTTACCGGCGATTCCTCGAGGATTCCCCGCAACGGCCGGAATGAGTTCGCGAAAGCACGAATCCCCGGGCACGGCGGAGGCCGCACCCGGGGATTCGGAATGGTCGCTCAGGCGGACGCCGAGACCGGCTTCGCGGCCGGGTCGATCGCCTCGATCATCGCCTTCAATTCCGGCTCCTCGGCCAGGCTGCGCAGCGTCCGGGCCACCCGGTCGGCGTTCAGCGTGGCGAATTCGGGACCGAATTGCACACCCTGCAGAGAATCGATCAGCATCGGGACGACCGGGCCCAACTCGCCGACCGTGGCCCCCTCGCGGGCGAGCACGTCGGGGTCGCAGCCCCACATCAGCATGCGCATCCGCTGCACGGCGTCCGAGCTCTCGAACGTCGCCTTGCAGCCCCACCGGAGGAACTCGGCGAGCCGGCGCTTGTGGGTGTCGCGGTCTTCGAGGTCGGACGCCTCGACGTCGGAACAGAGCCGGTCGACCTCGGCGAGCACCGACACCGCCGGGCGCGACGGGCGGGAGATCATCATGCCCTCGTCGTCGGTGAGGTGCGCACCCTCGGACTCGAGCGCGTTGAGCATCGGGTGCGTCTTCCACGGGGCCGACCAGTCGAGCTGCCCGAGGAACGTGTGCTTCTCGTAGCCGGCCGGGAGACCCATGAAGCAGAGCGGGACCTCTTCGCCGCTGATCGCGATCGTGTGCAGCGCGAGGCGGAGGATGTCGAGCGGCCAGCCCAGGTCACCCACCGTGACGAGCGTGGCGTCACCGTCGTCGACGTAGAGCGTCGTGTTGAGCACCAGCGCGACGGCCTCGACCATGCTCTGGACGTACATCAGCCGGTAGGGCTCGTGGATGTTCAGGACGCCGTTGGCGACCTTCCGGCGGAAGTCGTCGAAGACGATGCTGTTCTCGGCGATGTGCGTGAACCGCACCATGCCGACCTTCGTCGTCATCGTCGGCGCGAGCTCGGCGATCATGTACTCGGCGACCTTCTTGCTACCCGCGTAGACGTCCGGCGTGTAGTAGCGGGCGGCCTTGCCGGTCGACGCGTGGACGAAGATGTCGACGCCGTACTGCTCGCACAGCGTGACGATGTTGCGGGTGCCGGAGATGTTCGTCGTGATCGTGAACGCGGTCTCGAACTCGGCCAGACCGGGCTCGCGCTGGGCGGCCAGGTGGTAGACGATCTCGGGGTTGAACTCGGCGAAGACCTTGCCGGTGGCCTCGGCGTCGCGGATGTCGCACACCACCGGGATCACGCGGTCTTCCGCGCCCGCCGGGACCGGCGACTCCTTCAGGTCGAGCGCCAGGATCGCGCCGGTCGGTAACCGGTTGGCCAGCGCCTCGACGACCTCGGAGCCGACCGCCCCCGCGGCTCCGGTGACCAGCACCCGCCGGCCGCGCAGGAAGTCGGCCAGCCGGGCCGCCTCCAGTGGCACCGCGCGCTGCCGGTAGATGTCCATCGGATCGACCGTGATCGGCTCATCGGCGTTGTAGGAGCTGATGAGCGTGCTCGTCAGCTCCCACAAGCGCGCCCGTACCGCCGCCGGGTCGGAGCCGAAGTCTCCGGCCGGAGCCAGCGTCAGGATTTCGTCGATGATCTCGGCGCGACTGAGCATGGACTGCCCCCCATCCTCGATGTTCGTGACCGTCTGGTGTGGGGACATACGCGCGGCCTCGCGCGGTGCAAAACGACGCACCGGCCAGCCCGGTCGCCTCACAAACGACTCGGATCTTTCGTATAAGGCTTGTGGTTAACGGAAAGTTTCGAATACACGAAGGCCCGTCGGGAAATGACAATACAGGCCTGTTCAAGCCTGACGCTATCGGTCCCCGCAAGCCGATCGGATCGACCTTGTGATGATGATCGTGGAATCCGGGAGTTACCACCACAACCACCAGTGGGGTAACAGCGAGTACTAGGTCGACCACAACCGTTCGTCGGAAAAAACCCGCCGTACGGTCACCTTCTAGTCAGCCACCTGCGGTTTCACCGCCACGGAAACCAGTACAACCGTCACTGACGGTTGCCCCCAAACTAATACCATTACATTGTTATTTCCGAATAGCGGGCCTGTTTCAGGCCGGTGGAGCGCATTACCTACCCGATCGATAGGCTTTTGCGGACGATCACCACGGAGGCGTGTGGTTCGGGCGGTGCGTTAGCGTGAGGGCCGTGTCCGATGCCCGACAGCTCCGTCCCATTGACGCCGTCTTTTTCGATTTCTCCGGCACGTTGCTGTCAGTCGAACCGGCGGCCGACTGGCTCCACAGAGCGTCTTCTCCTCTTGGTCTCGAGTTCACCGACACCGAATCCGCCGAGCTGATCGAGCGGTTGCTGCGAGCCGGCCGGCCGGGTGGTCCCGCACCCACCGGACTGACGGACGGCCTGGCCGAGTTGTACGCGGCCCGCGACCTGACGCCCGAGCAGCACCGGGACGCGTACGTCGCGCTGATGACCCGGGCGGGCCTGCCCCACCCGGAGCTCGCGGACGCGCTGTACGACGCGATGTTCCCGCCGGAAGCGTGGGTGCCGTACCCGGACAGCGCTGTCGTACTGGAGACGCTGCACGCGCGCGGGATCAAGGTCGCGGTGGTCAGCAACATCGCGCACGACCTGCGCCCGACGTTCGACCACCACGGTCTGACGCGGTGGATCGACGCGTTCGTGTTCTCGTACGAGGTCGACGCGATGAAGCCGAGCCCGAAGATCTTCGCGGCGGCGTGCGCGGCGGTCGGGGTCGAGCCGGAGCGGGCGCTGATGGTCGGCGACACGCTCGCGGACGCGGGGGCCGCCGAGAGCGGGATCCCCGCGCTGGTGCTCCCGGCGAGCCCGCCGGGTGCGGTACACGGCCTGGCCGCAGTCCTGGCTTTAGCCGGCATCTGACCCCCCGGCCGGGCCGGAGCCGGCCCTCGAGCCGGAGCCGGAGCCGGAGCCGGAGCCGTATGGCCGGGCCGTACTCCCGGTCGCAGGGCGGGCGGGGTGCTCCCGGGGCACTCCTGCCGGGCGCCTCAGGCCGGGCGGCGCCGCGCCGACGTTTTCTTCGGAACCATCTGGTCTGCCGGAGGAGACGACTCGTGAAGCTCGACACCCGCGCCCGCCGCGCGGCCGCCGCGGCCGCTCTCGTCAGCGCGAGCGCTCTCGGCATCGGCACGCTCGCGACGGCCGCCCCCGCGCTCGCCGGCGTGACGACGTCGGCAACCGCCGAGGCGCCGGCGAAGACGTCGGCCAAACCCACCCCGAAAGCGTCCGCGACCCCGAAAACGCCGGCGACCCCGACAGCGTCCGCGACTCCCAAGGCGTCCGCGAAGCCGAGCCCGACCGGACCGGTCGTCATCTCGGTCGCGTCGCTGAGCAGCGCGTTCGGCAGCACCGCAGGAGGCACCACCGTGGTGCTCACCGGCAAGGGCTTCGGCCGGGTCGACGCCACCAACAAGTCCTCGGTCCTGTTCGGCAAGAGCCCGGCCGCGACGTTCCTCGTCCTCTCCGACACCCAGATCGCGGCCACCGCCCCGGCCGGCACCGGCGCGAAGGTCCAGGTCTCGGTCACCGACGGCACGTACGTCAGCCCCGACACCAGTGGCGACGACTTCACGTACCTGGACCCGATCACGGTCGCGCTCCCGGACAAGACCGAGTTCTCCGCCGCCGGCGGCACGGTCGTCCGCCTGACACTGTCGGGCAAGAACCTCGACCTCGGCACGTCGCAGAGCACGTTCACCGCGAAGAAGATCACCGCCACGGTCGACGGCACGGTCGCACCGCTGACCTGGGTCGACGCCACCCACGCCGACCTCACCGCCCCGGCCGGGCTGCCGACCAAGTCGGGGGCGAAGCTCCTGGTCGTCGTGTACAACAACGGCGTCGCCGGCCCGGCCGACAGTACCCATGCCCGTTACGACGCCGTCGTCACGAAGTTGTCGGTGACCAGCGGCAAGCTGGCCGGCACCACCGGCTCCACGGCGAAACCCGTGCTGACGATCACCGGCGTCGGGCTCTCCTCGGCCACCGGCTTCACGTTCGGCAAGACCGCCGGGACGTGCACCGCGGTCGCCGGCAAGGAGGCGACGACGTGGACGTGCGTCAACATTCCGGCTGGCGCCGCCGGCGCCGTCCCGGTGCTTCCCACGTTCTCCGACGGCACCACCGCAGGCCTCACCGCGGGGTCGATCTACACGTACACGAACCTCTGACAGAAAGTGCACGCGGTTCGCTGGCGGAGTATCGCGCCGCGATAGGTCAGAATCGCGGTATACGTCTGATATGTGCCCCTATGTCTGTCCCGGAGCACCCGGGCAGGGCACGGCAGACACGGAGGGGTTTTGATGCTCACCAGTAAACGGCGACGGCTCCGGATCGTTGCCGCTCTCGCCGCCGGCTCCGTCGGAGTCGGCACCGTCCTGACCGCGGGTGTCCCGGCGTTCGCCGGCACCAGCGCATCCGTCACGATCACCGCGCTCAGCCCGAAAATCGTCGCGTCGGCCACGAAGAGCCAGGTCATCACGGTGACCGGCACCGGGTTCGACGAGACGACCATCGCCGGCGTGACGATCGACAAATGCTCGACCGCGCCCACCTACATCGTGGTCAGCGCGACCTCGATGGTGCTCAAGACGGCTGGGACCGACTGCGCGACCGGCGCGGCGATCATCACGATCACCGACGCCGACGGGGACACCGCGGTGTCGTCGAACGCCGGTAACCAGGTGCTGACGTTCGCGGCCCCGCCCGCGATCGTCGCGATCGACGGCTCGAACCGCCCGCTCCTCAACGAGACCACCGCGAGTCTTCCCTACGCCGACCAGACGGTCACGTCACCGATCGAGGGCGGCACCGTCGTCCGGGTCGTGGCCGCCAGCGGCACGCCGTTCGCCAACTCGACCGCCCTGCCGCTGAAGGCGTCCCTCGGCGGTACCGCGATGACCGAGGTCAAGATGGCCACGGATGGGAGCTACTTCACGGCGAAGGCGCCGAAGCACGCAGTCGGGACCGTCGGCCTCCAGGTCACCAGCGCGGGCGTCAGCAAGACGTTCTCCGCGACCGACACCGGCTACTCCTACGCGGGCACGCTGGTCACGGTGTCGCCGCAGTCCGGCCCGGCCGCGGGCGGCACCACGGTGAGCATCAGCGGCACCGGGTTCATCGTCACCGGCACCGGCTCGTCCGTCGTCAAGTTCGGAACGGTCGCGGCGACGGTGGACACGGCGAAGAGCACGGCCACCAAGCTCGTCGTCGCCGCCCCGGCCCAGGCCACGGGCGCCACCGAGGGCCCGGTGAGCGTCAGCGTCAGCACCGGCTCGACGCCGCTGAACAGCATCATCACGGGCGCCACGACGTACACCTACGTCTCGCACTAACAACGGCACCTCCGGTGCCCGGTCCACGCGAGCGGACCGGGCACCGGCGCGTCAGTGCACGGAGAAGCCGCCGTCCACGAACACGGTCTGACCGGTGACGTAGGCGGCGGCTTCGCTCGCCAGGAAGACGGCCACGCCCGCGTAGTCGTCGGGCTCGCCGTTGCGGCCGATCATCGTGCGGGCCGCCATCGCCGCGGCCTTCTCCGGATCCGCGAACACCGGCGCGGTCAGCGGCGTCCGCACGACGCCGGGCGCCACCGCGTTGCAGCACACCCCGCGCGACGACCACGCCTCCGCCTGCGAGCGGGTCAGCGCGACCACGCCACCCTTCGAGGCTCCGTACGCGCCGCTGTTCAGATACGCCCGCACGGCCTGCTGCGACGCCACGTGGATGATCCGGCCCCAGCCGCGCTCGGCCATCGCCGGGGCGAACCGCTGCCCGAGCAGGAACGGCGCGGTCAGGTTGACGGCCATCGTCGCGTCCCAGTCCTCGACCGTGAGCTCCTCCATCGGCGGCCGGTGGTTCACCGCCGCCGCGGTGATCAGGATGTCCGGCTCGCCGAACGCGTCCACCGCCTCCGCGGCCGCGCGCCACACGTCGTGCCGCCGGCCGAGGTCCGCGCTCACCCAGGCCGCCTCCACGCCGTCGGCCGCGAGCGAAGCGACGGTCTCGGCCAGCGAAGCCTCTCCTCGCGCCACGATCACGACCTTGGCGCCGCTACGCCCCAGCGCACCGGCCATCGTCCGGCCGATGCCGGAGCTCCCGCCGGTCACCAGCGCAACCCGCCCGCGCAGCGAGAACAGCTCCTCCAGATACCCGTTCATGCCACCCTTTCGTAGGCGCTGAGCGTGACCGACACGGTCACCTCGACCGGCTCCGGCAGCGCGCCGACCCGGGCCGCGAGCTCTTCCGGCCCGACGTGCCAGGCCGCCGGCCCCATCGCGACCGCGGTCACCGCCGCCGCGTGATCCAACGTCAGCGTCGTCTCGACCGCCTCGGTGCCCGCGGCGGACAGGTGCGGCCCGAGGGCCGCGTCCACCCGATCGGACTTCCGTGGGTCGACCGACACCGCGCCCACCGCGCCCGCGAGCTCCCGCAGGTGCCGGTCGGTCGGTGCGACCACCAGAACCACCCCTCCGGGCCGCAGGACGCGGTACAGCTCGCCGCCGTTGCGCGGTGCGAAGACATTGAGGACGACGTCCGCGGCGCCGGTCCGGAACGGCAGTGGACGCCAGGCGTCGCACCGGATCGCCCCGATCCGCGGATGAGCCCGCGCGGCCCGCCGCAACGCGAACCCGGAGACGTCGGCCGCGATGCCGATCGCACCCGGCACCGCCTCCAGCACCGCCGCGAGGTAGTACCCGGTGCCCGCGCCCAGGTCGAGAACGCCGCCACCACCGCCCGGCACCGCCGCCGCGACCCGACCGGCGAGGGCCTCGGCGATCGGGGCGAAGTGGCCACCGGCCAGGAACGACTCGCGGGCGGCGACCATGGCCGCGGTGTCGCCGGGGACGGCCGGGGCCCGGCCGGTCAGCAGGCTGACGTAACCCTGCCGCGCGACGTCGAACGTGTGGCCCTCCGGGCAGCGCAGAATCCGGTCCCCGAGCGTCAGAGGCACGTCGGCAGCGGAGTCGCAGTGCGGGCAGCGGAGCCTGTCGACGACGTCTGCCAGCACGCACAGAGCTTAGGTCGGTACGCACACCCGGGTCGTGGCGACCTGCTTGCTGATCGGACCGTTCCGGAAGTAGCTGGGGTAAAACGCTTCGAGCCAGAACACGTACGGCGCGCCCTTGGTCAGGCCGTCGACCTTCACCGACTTCGACGCTCCGGCGGTCTGCGGGGTCAGCGGGATCTTCCGGTACGCCTGCGGTGCGTTGATCCGGACGTCTTGCGGGACCACCCAGATCGTGTACGCGTTGACCGGCCCGTCCCAGTAATCGCGGATCCAGGAGAGCGTGCAGGACGCTCGCCCCGGCGTCACGTTCACGGCCACCCGCCAGTACGGGTTGGCCCGCGCGGGCGAGGCGACCGACAGCACCCCGGCCAGCACCGCCAGAACGACGAGAACGGCCCCGGACCGGCGCGTGAACATGACGGTCCCATCGGCCGCGGGACGGGGCACCTGAGGCGTCTCGACCTGAGGTCGACCCTCAGCCGGGAAGTTGCGCGCCGAGCAGGTGCAGCGCGCCCGGCACGACCGTCAGCGTCAGCGGGGGCGCCGGGCGCGGCTCCCCGTCGGCGAAAACGCTCGCCTCCGGAGCGTCCACCCGGATCGTCGCGGCGCGGTACGTGCGCACGGCGGGATGCGTCACGTGGGTGCCGTCGTAGAGCCGCGGCTTGACGCGGATCAGCTCGCGGCGGGTCACCGGACCGACGACCGTGACGTCGAGCAGGCCGTCGGTCGGGTCGGCGTCCGGGCACATCCGCATGCCGCCGCCGTACGAGCGGGTGTTACCGATCGCGGCGAGCAGCGCCGGGGTCTCGACGCGGACCCCGTCGAGGTCGAGCGTGAGCGCGTACGTGCGCAGGCGGGCGAGTTCGGCCAGGATCGCCACGTCGTAGCGGCGGGGTCCGCGGGGCCAGCGCATCCGGTTCGCCCGGGCGTTGACCGCCGAGTCGAAGCCCACCGAGAGGATCGCGGCGTACCAGTGGTCGCCCCCCGATCCGGCGCCCCCCGATCCGGCGCCCCCCGATCCGGCGCCCCCCGATCCGGCGCCCCCCGATCCGGCGCCCCCCGATCCGGCGCCCCCCGATCCGGCGCCGTGCGGAGCGGCGCAGTGCGGAGCGGCGCCGTGCGGAGCGGCGCCGGACACCCGGACCGCGTCGATCGGCGTCGTCCGGACGGCGCTCAGGTCGGCGAGGACGGCCTGCGCGGCCTCGATCGGGCCGGCCGGCACCCCTACCGCGTCGGCGAGGTCGTTGCCGGTACCCAGCGGGACCAGCCCGAGCGGCACCCCGGTACCCGCGACCGCCTGCAGGGCCAGGTGCGCGGTGCCGTCGCCGCCCACGGCGACCAGCCCGGCGACGTCCGCGTGGATGGCGTCGTGAGCCTTGGCGACGACGTCGGCCGCCGTCGCCGCCGACAGCACCAGCGGATCGGCGGGGCCGAGCGCGGCGAGAACCTCGTCCAGGTGCCGGCCGACCCGGCCGCGACCGGCGGCCGGATGGGCGATCACCCCGACGCGACCGGCCAGGTCGCCCGGGCCGGACCGGTCAGCGCGCATCGGCGCAGCGTACCGCCGGAGCAGGCGCCGGAACAGCGGACGGCCCCGCACGCGGATCCGCGAGCGGGGCCGGTCAGCGATCGATCAGAGATCTTCCCGGCGCGTCGGCCGTGGGGCCTCACTCGGCTCGACCGGGCCGCTGACGTCGACCGGACCACTGACGTCGACCGGGTCGAGCGCGGTGTCGATCTCGGACGCCTCGTCGTCGGCCAGGCTGCCGTACGAGCTGCGGGCCAGGGCTCGTGCCCTCCGCCGTTCGTTGAGGAACGCGGCCCCGACCGCACCGAAGTACAGCAGGGTCATGCAGGCGCCGAGCGCGGTCATCCCGAACGGGTCGGGCGTCGGCGTGACGACCGCCGTGAACGCGAACGTCAGGAACACCGCGGCCCGCCACCAGCCGAGCAGCCGGCGCGCGCTCGCGACCCCGGCCAGGTTCAGCATGAACACCAGCAGCGGGAACTCGAACCCGACGCCGAAGATCAACAGCATGCCGGTGACGAAATCGATGTAGCCGGCGATATCCGTCGTGAACTGGTACTCGCCGTTCGTCGGCAACAGGAAGTGGATGCCCTTGTTGACGACGAAGTGCGCGAGGACCGCACCGCCGACGAACAGCGGCACCGCGAACGCGATGAACCCGTAGGCCCACCTCCGCTCGCGCCGGTGCAGCCCCGGCGCGACGAACGCCCACAGCTGGTAGAGCCAGATCGGCGACGAGATGATCAGCCCGATGTACAGCGCGATCTTCAGTTTGACGATGATCGGCTCGAGCGGAGTCTGCGCGTTGAGCTGGCACTTCTGGTCGACGAACCGGCGGCAGTACGGATCGGTCAGGAAGTGCTGCACCGGTTCGGAGAAGTACAGACCGATGCACAACCCGAGCAGGATGCCCAGCGACGCCTTGAACAGGCGGTCACGCAGCTCACGGATGTGCTCCATGAGTGTCATCGAGCCGTCCGGCGCGATCACCCGCTTGGGTGTGCGCCGGCGCAGCCTGAGCGCTGGGCTCACCGCTGGTCGCGGGTCTCGCTTCGCGAGTCGACCACCCGGGATTCAACGACCGGGTTGGGCCGCTCGGTGAACTGATCGGCTTGGTCGGTGCGCTCTTCGGTCAGCGGCGCGCGCTCGTGCTTGGCCTCGGCCTTGCCCTTGACGTCGTCCTTCATCAGGCCTTCGGTCTCGGCCTTGAAGATCCGCAGCGAGCGGCCCAGACCGCGCGCAGCGTCGGGCAGACGCTTGGCCCCGAACAGCAGGAGCAGCACGATAACGAGTACTGCGATATGCCAGGGCTTGAGAGCACCCATGACGACACCTCTCGAATCGGGTACCGGTTCATCGTACGTCTCACCGGCCCTGCGGTTCGAAGGATAGGCCCTGAGAATGAGCGGCGGGAACCGGCCCTACGCTGCGTCGGCGCAAATTCGACGCGAGGTAGACATTTAGCGCGCCGGGCGGAGGCTCTCGACCTTCGCCTGCACCTCGAGAACTTGTCCCTGGAGCCGCTCGAGCTCGGACTGCAGCGCCTGCGCCTCCTCGGCCTTGCCTTTGGCGACGTCGGCCGCCCGCTTGAGCCGGGCCAGCTTGGACAGCAACGGCGTGGCGACGAGCCCGAGCAGCACGACACCCAGCACGACGAGGGCCACGACGATCCAGCTGGCGAGGGTCACGGATGCAGACTAGTAGGCCGCCAGCGCCGCCCGCGCCTCGGACCGGACGAGTTCGGCCAGCTCGGGCGGGCCCACGACCTCGGCGTCCTCGCCCAGGCCCATCGCCAGCCGGCGGGCCCACTCCAGGTCGCTGGCCCGCAGCGTCACCAGCCAGGTGCTGCCGGGCTCGGGCCGGACGTCGTCGCAGGGGTAGTACTCGGTGATCCACCGGCTACCCAGGCCGACGCGCAGCGTGATCAGCGGCGAATCGGGCGGCGGCTCGAACACCGTGCCGTCGGCGAGGCGGAAGGCGGAGCCGTCGGAGGCGATCCCCCGGGCCGGGACGGACGGCTCGGGGAGTTCCTCCAGCGCGTCGATCCGGTCGATCCGGAACATCCGGACTGCTTCGGCACGGCGGCACCACGCCTCCACGTACGCGCGCCCGTCGACGACGAGCAACCGCATCGGGTCGATGACCCGCTCGCTCGTCGCGTCGCGCCCGGCCGTGTAGTAGACGATCTTGAGCGCCCGGCCGCGTTCGAGCGCGCCGCGCACCCGGCCGGCGACACCGGTGTCTTCGTAACCGCCGGTGACCGCGACCTGGCGCGCCGAGCGTCCGGCCTCTCCGGCGGCGCTCTCCACCTTCGCGAGTGCGCTGCCCACCGCGGCGCCGTCGACGCCGGGTGTCTCGGCCAGCGCCCGGAGCGCGACGATCAGCGCGAGGGCCTCGTCGGCGGTCAGGCGCAGCGGGCGGTCGAGCTCGGCGTGGTAGGTCAGCGTGACCGTGTCGTCGTCGAGCGACATGTCGATGAGGTCGCCGGGGCCGTAACCGGGCAGCCCGCAGACGAACAACAGCTGCAGGTCGTCGCGCAGCTGCCGCTCGCTGACGCCGTGGTCGGCCGCCACCTCGGAGATCAGCGCGCCCGGCCGGGCCTGCAGGTACGGCACCAGCGCGAGCAGCCGCGCCAGCCGGTCGGTCCCCGCGCTGCTCATCGGAGTGCTTCCCGGCTCGGGACGGATTCGGCCTGCCCCCGGGGCGCCGGGATGCCTGCGGCCATCCGGGTGAGGTGGCGGATCACCGCGTCCCGGACCTCGGGCGGTTCCTGCACGACCACCACCGAGCCGTACCCGGCGAGCCGGACGGCCAGCGCCTCCGGATCCGAGTAGCTCAGCGTGACGAGATCCCAGGCGGCCTTGGCGTCCGGGGCCGGTTCGCCGCACTCGTCGTCGGGATCGAGTTCGGCCGGGGGCGGGACGCTCGCCTGCGGGGCGTTCTCGTCGTCCAGCGTCACGACGGCGCCGGCTCCGGTGACGTCCGCCTCGAGCAGTTCGGGAGTTTCGTCCTCCTCGGGCCGGACCTCGTCGGCCCAGCGGCGCAGACCGGCCGCCGCGCCGACCCGCACCCGGACGCGGGCGGACTTCTGCTCGGTGGGCTCCGGGTCGAACGCGGCGACCTGGGCGACCAGGTCGAGGCCTTCCGGGGGCTCGTAGGCGTCGGCCGGGCCGACCGTGCTGACCGCGCCGACGACCCGGGAGAGCCGGAAGCAGCGGGTCGCGTCGCGGTCGAGGTCGTGGCCGATCACGTACCAGCGGCCGCGCCAGGACACCACGCCCCAGGGCTCCAGGCGCCGCTGCCGCGGCTGGTCGTCGCGCGGGGTGCGATAGCCGAACCTCACCGCGCGGCGGACGTCGATCGCGGCCAGCATCGGGGTGAGCGCGGGATCCACGCTGACCACCGGTTCGATGCCGAGCGGCGGGCCGTCGGTGAGGTCGACTCCCCCGGCGCGCAGCTTGGTGAGGCCGGAGCTCGCCGCGTTGCTGAGCTCGGCGTGGTGCCAGAGCCGGGCGGCGATGCCGACCGCGGCGGCCTCCTCCGGGTCGAGGTGGACCTCGGGCAGCGCGTAGTCGCCGCGGGTGACGCGGTAACCCGGTTCGCTGTCGAACACGCTGTTGGTGCCGGTCTCCAACGGCACGCCGAGGTCACGGAGCTCGCCTTTGTCGCGCTCGAACATGCGCTGGAACGCTTCGTGCGACTTGGGATCGTTCTCGTCGTGCTCGTACCCGGGCACGATCGCCGCGATCTGCGCAGCCGTGAGGTACCGGCGTGTGGACAGCAGGCAGAGCAGAAGGTTGACCAGGCGTTCGGTGCGTCGACGGGACACACCAGCCGACGCTACTTCACTTCTGCGACCAGTGTGGCGCACCCCCGGTGCCTGTTGACGATGTCGTGGCCGGGAGGCCACTACGGTGGTCGGGTGATTCGCTGGCGGCGGGGGCAGGTGCAGTCGGTCGGGCGCGGGTGGGCCGGGGCGGTGGAGCTGACGGTTTCGGTCGAGGGCGCGCCGGTGCGGGCGCTGGCGTATCCGGCCCTGGTCGGGGAACCGGTGGTCGGCGACGACGTGCTGCTGAACACGACCGCCCTCGCGATGGGGCTCGGGACCGGTGGGTACGCGCTGGTCGTAGCGCTGCCGTCGCGGTTGCCGCCGGATCCCCCGGTGCTCGACGGGCCGGGGCACATGGTGAAGGCCCGGTACACGCCCGGCCAGGTCACGGTGCTCGGAGTGGACGAACAGGACTCCCCGCACCACGCGCTGCTGGCCGCGGCCTCGTCGCTGGACGGGACGCCGGTCGTGCTGGCGGATCTGCACTCGGCGTTGCCCGCCGTTCTGGCCGGGGTGCACACCGACCGGCCGTCGGCCCGGGTCGCGTACGTGATGACCGACGGCGGGGCGCTGCCGCTGTGGTTCTCGCGCACGGTGGCCACGCTGCGGGAGGCCGGGCTGCTGGTCGGCACCGTGACCGTGGGCCAGGCGTTCGGCGGCGATCTCGAAGCGGTCACCCTGCACACCGGCCTGCTGGCCGCCCGGCACGTGCTCTCGGCCGACGTCGTCGTGGTCGCCCAGGGGCCGGGCAACCTCGGCACCGGGACGCCGTGGGGCTTCTCCGGAGTCGCGGTCGGCGAGGCGGTGAACGCCGTTTCCGTACTCGGGGGCCGGGCGGTGGGGTCGCTGCGCCTCTCGTCCGGTGACGCCCGGGAGCGGCACCAGGGGGTGTCGCACCACTCACTGACCGCGTACGGGAAGGTGGCACTGGCCGGCGCCGACCTGCCGGTACCGACGCCGCTGCCGGCGGGTTCGGCGGAACGGATCGCGGCGCAACTCGGTGAGCTCCCGGAGCGCCACCGGGTCGTCGAGGTGCCGGTGGACGGCCTGGACGCGGCGCTGCGGGCGGTGCCGGTGAAGCTCTCGTCGATGGGCCGCGGGCTGGACGAGGACCGCGTCTACTTCGAAGCCGCCGCCGTCGCCGGTCGCCACGCGGCGTCACTGCTCTGAACACGGGCCGGCCCGGGCCTCCGAAGAGACCCGGGCCGGCTCGCCGGGCGAGGTGCGACTCAGCCGATCAGTACGGACCGGAGGTCAGCGACGACGTACTGGTGACGATCGTCGAACGGTCGCCGCCCTGCAACACGTTGTCGAGCAGCGCGACCTGGTAGTTGCCCGGCGCCAGGCTCGGCGTGCTCAGGTTGCAGATCAGCTCCTGGTCGGAGATCGCGCCGGCCCCCGTGCACTCGGCCGCCACGGCGCCCGCGGTTCCGGGCGTGGCGTTCGGGTCGTAGGAACCGAGCGCGACCACCAGGTGGGTCCCGGCGTCGCCGTGCCAGGCGAGTGCGGCCGTGCCGTCGTCGGTGAAGTCGATCGCCGGGCCACCCTTCACGTCGGAGATCTGGAAGGAGTTCGTGCCCGGCGTCCCGACCACGTAGTACGGGATGTTGTTCTTCACCGCGAACGACGCATTGGTGCCCGGCAGGGCACCGGAGAAGCGCACCACGTCGCCGACGACCAGGCCGTGCGCGCTCCAGCCGACGACGTCGCCGGTGTCGGTGAACGTGGCCGCCGTGGTCGACACCGAGCCGAGCCGCGTCACGACCTGGAACGCACTGATGGTTCCGGTCGCTCCGGTGATGTCGACCGGAGTACCACCCGGAGTCAGCGACAGCTTCAGGGCCGTCCCGTTGAGCGACGTCACCCAGTAGGTGCCGCCGGACACCAGGCCACCGATCGTTGCGCCGACGGTGCCCAGCTTCACCCGGTCACCGACCACGAGCGAGCCCACACCGGTCGCGCTGAGCGTGATCGTGTCGCTGGCCGCCACCGTCGCCGAGCCGGTCGGCGTGATGGCCGTCGGCAGAGCGAAGTCGCTGTAGGCGAGGCTCGGATCCGTGAAGCCGGATCCGAAGATGTCGAGGATCGTGCTGCTGCTCGAGGAAAGCTGCCGGGGGCTGACGTCCAGACCGTCGAGGAACGTGTACAGGGTGCCGTAGGTGACCGGGCCGCCCTCGGTGCTGAGGACGATCGGCGCGTCACCGGCCGCGTGCGCGGGCACGGTGCCGGTCACGGTGCCGTTGGCCACGCTGACAATCGGGTTGTCCAGCGACGTACCGCCGATCGTGACCTTCGCGGCGGCGGACACGTTCGTTCCGGTCACCGTGATGCTGCTGCCGCCGGCCGTCGGGCCGGAGGTCGTCGACACGTCGGTGATCGTCGGGGCGGTGTAGACCTTGTAGGTGCCGTTGGCCAGCACGGTCGCCGCGGAACCGGCCTGGTTGTCGTAGACGCAGACGTTGTAGGTCGTGCCTCCGGCCAGGCTGGACATGTACTGCGGGGCCTTGACGAGCAGCTTCGAGCCGCTGATCACGGTCACGTTGGTCGCCGGCGAGGTCACCCCGTAGGACGGGCCGAGCGTGCTGATCGTCGCCGTCTGCGACGAGCCGGTCGCCGTGGCCGCCGTGGTGACCACTGCGGTCGTCGAGTTCGTCACCGCGGTGATGACGTTGCCGGTCGCGCCCAGGTTCGGGCTCAGGATCGACGCGCCGACGTCACCCTGGTGGAAGCCCGCGGTCGCCGACGTGACCGTGGTGCTGCCGGACGTCGTGGCGAGGTCGGCGACCTTCCGGACGCCGATGCGCAGAGTCGCGCTGCCCGCGGTCGAGCCGGTCGCCGCGGCCGACAGCACCGCGGTGGTCGCGTTCGTCACCGACGCGATCGTGGCGCCGGCCGGGATCTGCGTGCCGTACACGGCCCGGCCCACGTCAGCTGCCGAGAACAGTGCGTTACCGCCCGACACGATCGTCGTGGTGGCGTTCGTCGTGATGTCGGTGACCTGGCGGGGCAGCGACGGGACGGTCCCGGCGGTCGTCGGGCAGGCGGTGGTGGAGAACTGGATCGCGTTGGTGTTGACCACGTTCGCGGTGTTCCCGATCCGCAGCGTCCCGGTGCTGGTCCGGAACGTGCCGGCGGGCGCGTTGATCGTGATCTGGCCGTTGGAGGGGCCGGTGGGCGGCGAGACGGTGGCGGCCACCGCCTGCGCGGTGTGAGGGGCCAGGGCGGCCAACGTGCTGCCGGCCACGACGGCGGCTACACCGACGCCGGCTGTCCACGTTCTGGACATTTTACTCGAACTAGGCATTGACGCTTTCCTTCGACTCAAACTCGAGGCTCTGGGCCCGGTAAGTAGCGGTCGTCGACCCGTGTCGGCGCGATCAAAACCGACGATAACGTACATAAGTGATTATTAGGAACGTTCGTAACGGACGAATCCATGCATCAGGCGCAAGAGTCGGCGGCGCGGCTCAGCGGATATAAAGCACTAATCGGTCATCCTTGGCCTGCACCGGACGCATCGGCGAGGTACCGGAGGAGCAAACAGGCGTGCGAAACAACGGCCTCAGAGCGCTCGCGACGACGGGGGCTCTTCTCACGGTTCTCGCGGCGTGCAGCACGACCGGCGGGCCGGAAGCGCCTACCGTGGGAACCCCGGGCCCGCCGGGCACGCCCTACGCGTCCGGTGAGTCCGAAGAGCAGGCCAGCAATCAGCCGGTCGAGCCGCTCACCCTCGCCCCACCGCACCCGAGGACGACCGCGCCGCTCCAACCGGCCACCCAGGCTCCCCCGCCGCCGCCCGGCAACACCGCACCCTGCAAGACCACCCAGCTGAGCGTCCGGATCATCCGTCAGCTCGGCACCAGCAAGACCAGCCCCGGCGTCGGCCTGGTGATCCTGAACAACCTCGGCGGCAAAGCCTGCGCACTCAGCGGCTGGCCGGTGATCGGTCTCACCAGCGGCGGTACGGCGCTCCGCGTCCCGGCCACGAACGTCAACCGTCCCCGCCGGCCCGTGGGCATGCTCCTGCAACCCCGGCGAACCGCGTTCGCCGGTGTGCAGTGGCGTAGCTGCCCGCCGACCGCGACCGGCTGCCGAATCGTCGACGGGTTCCGCATCGGCGCGCCGGGCTCGACCGCGATCCCGGCCGAGCTCGCCGGTTTCTCGTCGGCCGAGAGGAAGGGATTCGCGGTCAGCGCGATCGTGGTCGGCTCACTTCAGCCGACCACGACCGACATCCTCGACTGGTGATCGCGGTGCCGCCACAGCGGCACCGCTTCCCTACATCGACGCGATCAGACGGTCCACTCGCTCGTCGACGGCCCGGAACGGGTCTTTGCACAACACCGTGCGCTGGGCCTGGTCGTTCAGCTTCAGGTGCACCCAGTCCACGGTGAAGTCCCGCCGCCGCTCCTGCGCCCGCCGGATGAACTCACCACGCAACCGGGCCCGGGTCGTCTGCGGCGGCACCGACTTCGCCGCGAAGACGTCCAGGTCTCGGGTGATGCGCTCGACCGCTCCGCGCTTCTCCATCACCGCGAAGACTCCCCGGCCCCGCCGGATGTCGTGATAGGCCAGGTCGAGCTGAGCGACCCGCGGGCTCGACATCGTCAGCCCGTGGCGCTCGGAGTAGCGCTCGATCAGCTTGAGCTTCGTCACCCAGTCGATCTCGCGCTCGACCGAACCCAGATCGTCGCCCTCGACCGCCTTGAGCACGCGACCCCACAGGTCGATGATCCGGCGGGCGGCCGGGCCACCGCCGTAGCGCTCGACGAACTCCGCGGCCTTGGTGTGGTACTCGAGCTGGATGTCGAGCGCCGAGATCTCCTTGCCGTTGGCCAGCCGCACGGTGCGGCGGCCGGTGATGTCGTGCGAGACCTCGCGGATCGCCCGGATCGGGTTCTCCAGCGTGAGGTCCTTCATCGTGACGCCGGCCTCGATCATCCGCAGCACGATGTCGGCCGCACCGACCTTCAGCAGCGTCGTGACCTCGTTCATGTTCGAGTCACCGACGATGACGTGCAGACGGCGGAACCGCTCGGCGTCGGCGTGCGGCTCGTCGCGGGTGTTGATGATCGGGCGCGACCGGGTGGTCGCCGACGAGACGCCCTCCCAGATGTGCTCGGCTCGCTGGGACAGGCAGAAGACCGCACCGCGCGGCGTCTGCAGCACCTTGCCCGCGCCGCAGATCAGCTGCCGGGTGACCAGGAACGGGATCAGGACGTCGGCCAGCCGTGCGAACTCCCCGTGCCGCGAGACCAGGTAGTTCTCGTGGCACCCGTACGAGTTGCCGGCCGAGTCGGTGTTGTTCTTGAACAGGTAGATGTCGCCCGCGATGCCCTCGTCACGCAGCCGGCGCTCGGCGTCGACCAGCAGGCCTTCGAGGATCCGCTCGCCGGCCCGGTCGTGGGTGACCAGGTCGGCGACCGAATCGCACTCCGGCGTGGCGTACTCGGGGTGGGAACCCACGTCCAGATAGAGCCGGGCGCCGTTCCGCAGGAAAACGTTGCTCGACCGTCCCCACGAGACCACACGCCGGAACAGGTACCGCGCCACCTCGTCGGGCGAGAGACGCCGCTGGCCCCGGAACGTGCACGTGACTCCGTACTCGGTCTCGAGACCGAAGATCCGCCGCTCCATGATTGAACACTAGCGGGGGTTTCCCACCTTGACCCGGCAACTTCGAGCGTGGTCGATTTGCCCCGTACGGCGGTCGCTCTCCGTTTCTGTTTAGACGCGATTCAGCGACGCGTAGTAGCGCTGGCACTCTTCGTAGTCGGGAAGGCCCCCGGCAGCGCGCAGTTCCGCCAGCGACGGAGCAACCTCGTCCTTCGCCGACAGTTGCGGCGAGTCGGCGGGCCACGCGATCGCCAGATCGGGGTCGAGAGGGTGGATCGCGTGCTCCCTCGTCGGGGCGAACGTCGCCGAGCAGAGGTAGGTCAGCGTCGCGTCGTCGGTGAGCGCGCAGAACCCGTGCCCGAGGCCTTCGGCCATGTACACCGCGCGCCGGTCGACGTCGTCGAGCCGGACCACGTCGTGCTGCCCGAACGTCGGTGAGCCGACGCGCAGGTCGACGACGACGTCGACGACCGCGCCCCGGACGCACGTGACGTACTTCGCCTGACCCGGCGGCACGTCGGCGAAGTGGATGCCACGCACGACCCCGCGCGCGGAAACCGACAGGTTGCCCTGCGCCAGCCCGAGCGGATGCCCCACCGCTTCCGCGAGATGGTCGAACCGGTACCACTCGGTGAACAACCCCCGCGGGTCACCGTGCAGGACCGGGGTGATCTCGAAAGCACCGTCGATGCTCAGCGGTCGAATCTTCACGCGGCCACCGTACTGGCCCCGCCGCCGTCGCGGTTCCCGCCCCTGCCGGGCGTCCGCGGACGGTCCGGCCTCCCTTCCCCGTCGATCGTCACGCCTACCAGGGCACCGCCGAGGGGCATGTTCCGTGCCACGACCGTCCACCCGTGAGCCGACGCGATCGCGGCCACGATGGCCAGCCCCAGACCGGCGCCGGAGCCCGGCGCCGGGCCGCGGGTCCCGTCCCGGTAGAAGCGCTCGAACACCCGCGCGGGGTCGCGTAGGCCGGGCCCCCGGTCGGCGACGGCCAGCAGTACGTCGCCGCGGTCCCCGACCGACACCCGCACCTCGGCCTCGGTACCGGGCGGGGTGTGCCGGACCGCGTTCGCCAGCAGGTTGTCGAGGACGCGGCGCACGCCGACCGGATCCCCAGGCACCGTCGCCGGGTCGGGGGCGTGCACGGTCAGCCCGCGCGCACCGGCCACGGTGGCGGCCGCGACCGCGTCGGTCGCCACCGCGACCAGGTCGACCGGCTCCGTGACCGGGGTGTGGTCCCGGTCCAGCGCGGCCAGGGCCAGCAGGTCGTCGACGAGGAGCCCCATCCGCTGCGCCTCGGACTCGATTCGGGCCAGCACCGTCGCCAGGTCCTCGGGCCGTTCGGCCGCCCCCCGGCGGAACAGCTCGGCGTACCCGCGGATCGTCGCGATCGGCGTGCGGAGCTCGTGCGACGCGTCGTCGACGAACCGGCGCAGGCGCTCCTCGGACGCGTCCCGCTCGCGCCGCGCGGTCTCGATCCGGTCGAGCATCCGGTTGAGCGCCTGCGCGACCTGACGCCCCTCGCGAACCCGTCCGGCACCGCGATCCGCTGCCCCCCATCCCCCGATTTACCGTCGCCCGGCTTCCCGTCGCCCGGTTTCCCGTCGCCGTGGTCCGAACCGCTCGGGGCCACCTCGTCGGCGGACTCCGCGATCCGGGCCAGCGGCCGCAGGCCGCGGCGCACCAGCCACCAGCTGGCCAGCCCGGTCGCGATCAGCGCGACGATCGGCACGCTCAGGATCGTGGTGAGGACGGTCCGGACCAGCGCGTCGGTCGCCCCGGTACGCGAGCCGACGACCAGCGCGGCACCGCCGGATATCCGCGTCACCCGCACCCGCGTCTGCTCGTCCCCGGCCGGTACCCGGCTCAGCCCGGACCGGTAGGGGTACGAGCCCACGGTGTCCGCGGGAAGCGCGCGCCCGTCGGCCGCCAGCACCGCCCCGGCCCTGGCCAGTGCCGCGTCCGGAACCGGTCCGGTGGTCGCCAGCGTGCGGCCCCGGGTGTCGACCACGGCCCCGAACGACAGATGCTCGTTGCGACTGAGCACCGCCCCCAGCGCCGCCCCGATCGGAGCGGGGTCGGCCCCCGGCCCGGTGTCGACCAGCGTCAGGATCGCCGCGGCCTGGGCCGCCGCCGACGTCAGGTTCGACTCGGTGCGCTGACTCGCCACCGAATGAATCGACCACGCGCTCACCAGCGCGGTCCCCAGCAGCCCCACCGCGAGCAGCGCCACCGTGGTCAACGCGACCCGCGTCCGGAGCATCACGACGGCGGCCGCAACGCGTACCCGACCCGCGACACCGTGTGCAGCAGCGGCGGCCCCAGCGGATCGAGCTTCCGCCGCAGATAGCTCACGTACGTCTGGACCGTGTTGTCGCTCGCGCCGAAATCCCCGCCCCAGACGTGGTCGAGGATCTGCGACTTGCTCAGCACCCGGCCGGTGTTCGCGGCCAGGTACCGCAGCAGCCGGAACTCGGTCGGCGTCAGCGTCACCGGGGTGCCGCCCCGCCGCACCTCCTACGCGTCCTCGTCGATCTCCAGGTCACCGCAGGTGAGCAGCGGACGCTCCGGCGGGCCGGACCGACGCAGCACGGCCCGGACCCGGGCGACCAGTTCGTCGAGGCTGAACGGCTTGGTGAGGTAGTCGTCGCCACCGGAGTCCAGCCCGGCGATCCGATCGCGGACGTCGTACCGGGCGGTCAGGAAGATCACCGGAGCGGTCGTCCCACCGCGACGCAGCCGCGCGCAGGCGTCCACACCGGACCCGTCCGGCAGAACGACGTCGAGCACGATGAGGTCGGGCCGGAAGCGGCCGACCTCGGTCAGGGCACCGCGCACCGAACCGGTGACCGCGGTCCGGTAGCCCTCGTAGCGCAGCGCCATCGCGGCGAGGTCGGCGAGCGCGGTCTCGTCGTCGACGACGAGGACTCGGCGCGGTTCGCCGGTCGGCCGTCCCTCGGTCATGGAGTCATCCTGGCGTCCGGGCGCGTCCGAAGGCTGGGAAAAACCTGGGAATCCGTGGGCTCGACCGCAGACATCCTCGCGCTCGCGTTCGCCTCGCTGGCCGCGGCCCCGGTGACCGAACTCAAAGTGTTCGCGAGCGCGCTGGCGATCGGCATCCTGCTGGACGCGACCGTGGTGCGGGCACTGCTGATGCCCGCACTTCTCGGGGTCCTGGGTGAGAAGACGTGGTGGCGGCCCGGACGACCGGGGCGATCTCAGGGCTTGCGCGCGACGACCACGAACTCGTTGTAGGCGAAGAACTTCCCGGCGAACCGCGGGAACGGGAACGAGTACTTCTTGACGACCGTCAGACCCACGTCGCGGGCCAGCGCCGACACCTCGTCGAAGGCGCTGAACCGGACGTGGGTCGCGTCGGTGGTGAAGCCCTTCTCCTGCGGCGTGATGAACACGACCCGGCCGCCGGAGCGGAGGTAGGGCAGGTACGACTCGACGACGGCCTTCGCGTCCGGCTCGAGCAGGTGCTCCACCAGGTGCGAGGCCAGGATCGCGTCGAACGAGCCGGGCTCCATCTCGTCCGAGGCGAAGAAGTCGTCCACCGTGTACGCGGTGAAGCCGCGTTCCCGGGCGAGCTCGATCGACGTCGGGTTGTGGTCGACGCCGACCGGCGGAGGGTTCTTGCCGTCGGACAGGTGCGAGAGGTTGCGCCCGATGCCGCAGCCGACGTCGAGCGTGCGGCCGAGCTTCAGGCGGCGCAGGTTCCACCGGTACGGGGCCTGGACGTTGAGCACCTGCTTCCAGCGGGCCGTTTCCAGCCGCTGCAGCCGTTCGGCGTAATCCGCGCCGGCCGTACCAGGTGCCTCGTTCGTCGCCACGTCCAGACCTTCCGTCCCGGGGTTTTTCGGAACCCTAGCCGAGGATCTCGATCAGGTAATCGCCGTAGCCGGACTTGCGCAGCGGTTCGGCGAGCGCGCGCAGCTGGGCGTCGTCGATGTAGCCCTGCCGCCAGGCCACTTCCTCGACGCAGCCGATCTTGAAGCCCTGCCGCTCCTCGATGACCCGGACGTACTCCGCCGCCTGGACCAGCGAGGTGAACGTGCCCGTGTCCAGCCAGGCCGTGCCCCGGTCGAGCACCGTGACCTTCAGCTGGTGCTCGTCCAGGTAGGCCTGGTTGACCGCGGTGATCTCGAGCTCGCCCCGGGCACTGGGCTTCAGGCCGCGGGTGATCTCCACGACGCGGTTGTCGTAGAAGTACAGCCCTGGGACGACGTACTTGCTCTTCGGCTTCTCCGGCTTCTCCTCGAGGGAGAGCACGGTGCCGGTCTCGTCGAACTCGACGACGCCGTAGGCCTCGGGGTCGGCCACCGGGTACGCGAACACGCGCCCACCGGTGAGCCCGTTGTGCGTCGAGAGCTGCCGGCCCAGACCGGCACCGTGGAAGATGTTGTCGCCGAGCACCAGCGCCACCGGCTCGTCGCCGATGAATTCCGCACCGATCAGGAACGCCTGCGCGATCCCGTCGGGAGAGGGCTGCACCGCGTACTGGATGTCCATGCCCCACTGCGAGCCGTCGCCGAGCAACTTCTCGAACTGCGCCGCGTCCCCCGGTGTGGTGATCACCAGTACTTCCCGGACGCCCGCGTACATCAACGTTGACAGCGGGTAATACACCATCGGCTTGTCGAAGACAGGCATCAATTGCTTCGACACAGCGTGAGTAATCGGCCACAGACGGGAACCTGTGCCGCCGGCCAGGAGGATTCCGCGCACGGTGCGCAGCGTACGCGATTCAGAAGGCGCGATGTTCGCGTGCCCGGGCGCCTACCTTCGGTGAAAGTGACGCCCCTCGCAGCGCGGTACAACCCCGGCGTGCGGCGGCTCGGCGATTCACGCTGTGTCGCTCCCGGTGACTACACTCCCGCGCCGTGAGGATTCTTGTCACCGGGGGCGCCGGTTTCATCGGGTCGCATTACGTCCGCACTCTGCTGACCGGCGGTTACGCCGGCGCGGCGGAGTGGTCGGTGACGGTGCTGGACTCGTTGACGTACTCGGGCAACCTGCCGAACCTCGACCCGGTCGCGGATGACCCGCGTTACACGTTCGTCAAGGGCGACATCACCGATGTCGACCTGGTGAACGATCTCGTGCCGGGCCACGACGCGGTCGTGCACTTCGCCGCGGAATCCCACGTCGACCGGTCGATCCTCGGTGCGGCGCAGTTCGTCACGACGAACGTGCTGGGCACCCAGACGCTGCTCGACGCGTTCCACCGCTCGGGCACCGGGCGGTTCCTGCACGTCTCCACCGACGAGGTGTACGGCTCGATCGACGAGGGCTCGTGGCCCGAGACGCACCCGCTGCAGCCGAACTCGCCGTACTCGGCGTCGAAGGCGTCGTCGGATCTGCTGGCGCTCGCCTACCACCGCACCCACCACCTGGACGTGGTCGTCACCCGGTGCAGCAACAACTACGGGCCGTACCAGTTCCCGGAGAAGGTCATCCCGCTGTTCGTCACGAACCTGCTCGACGGAAAGCCGGTGCCGCTCTACGGCGACGGCGGCAACATCCGCGACTGGCTGCACGTCGACGACCACTGCCGGGGCATCCAGCTCGCGCTGCAGGGCGGGCGGGCCGGCGAGGTCTACAACATCGGCGGCGGCACCGAGCTGACGAACAAGGAACTGACCCGGCTGTTGCTGGACGCGACCGGGCGAGACTGGGACAGCTTCGTGACCCCGGTCGAAGACCGGAAGGGCCACGACCGGCGCTACTCGGTCGACATCTCGAAGATCTCGTCGGAGCTGGGCTACACCCCCCGGGTGCCGTTCGCGTCGGGCCTCACCGAAACCGTGGAGTGGTACCGCGACCGCCGAGACTGGTGGGAGCCCCTCAAGCAGCGCGCCGCACTGGAGAAGTAGTCGTGCGCTGGCTGATCACCGGCGCCGGCGGCGCCCTCGGACACGACCTCCTCGTTGCGCTCCGCGGCGCGGAGGTGACCGCCGCGACGCGGGCCGACCTCGACATCACCGAGGCGGACGCGGTGCGCGCGGCCGTCGGCGGGCACGACGTCGTCGTGAACGCCGCCGCGTACACCGCCGTCGACAACGCCGAGACCGACGAGGTGGCGGCGACGCGCGTGAACGGGCTCGGGCCTTCGGTGCTGGCCGACGCGTGCGCGTCGTCGGGCGCCCGGCTGCTGCACGTGTCGACGGATTACGTGCTGCCCGGGGACGCGTCGTCACCGTGCCCGGAGGACGCCGCCACCGACCCGGTGAACGCGTACGGGCGCAGCAAGCTGGTGGGTGAGCAGGCGGTGCTGTCGCTGCTGCCGTCGCGCGGCTACGTGGTCCGGACGGCGTGGCTGTACGGAGAGACCGGCACCAACTTCGTCGCGACGATGCTGAAGCTGGCGGCCACCCGGCCGACGGTCTCGGTCGTGGACGATCAGCACGGACAGCCGACCTGGACGTCGTCGCTGGCGGCGCAGCTGGTCGCGCTGGGGCACGCGCCGGACGCGGGCCCCGGCATCTACCACGGCACCGCGTCGGGGCAGACCACCTGGCACGGGCTGGCCCAGGAGATCTATCGGCTGGCCGGGCTCGATCCGGCCCGGGTCTCCACCACGACGAGCGACGCGTTCCCGCGCCCGGCGAAGCGGCCCGCGTACAGCGTGCTGGCGCACGACCGCTGGGCCGCGGCCGGGGTGGCGGTTCAGCCGGAGTGGCGCGATCAGCTGGCTGCGGCGTTGGCCCGGCCGTCGTTCGCGGAGCTGGTCGAGAAGGCCCGGGCGGCCTCGTGAGTGGTTCCCGGTTGCGTGCGCTGCTGGGCAGCGCCGCGTCCGTGGGGGCCGGCTATCTGGTGCTGGGTGGTGCCGGGTACCTGTTCCTGGCGATCGCCAGCCGGGTGTTCGACGACGCGGCCTACTCGGCCCTGGCGTCGGTGTATCTGCTGGTCAACATCATCGGGCCGGGGCTGTTCGCGGCGGTCGAGCAAGAGACGAGCCGGAACGTGTCGACGCGGCTGGCGCGCGGGCTGGATCCGCGGCCGGTCGTGCGGCAGCTGGCGCTGATTTCGGCGGGGTTGTTCGCCGGCATCGCGGTGCTGACGCTGGCGCTCTCGCCGGTGCTGCTGCCCGAGGTGCTGCACTCCGACGCCGTGCTGCTGGTGGGGTTGCTGCTGGCGAGCGCGTCGTACGCGGTCGTATCGGTCACCCGGGGCAACTTCGGCGGGCGCCGCGCGTTCGGCCGGTACGGCACGTCGGTCGGCACCGAGGGCACGGTCCGCCTGATCGCGGGTGTGGTGCTGGCCGCATTGGCTCTCGGCGGGGTCGTCGCCACCGGAGCGACCGGCGGCGCCGGCGCCTACGGCCTCGCGTTCTGCCTCGCGCCGGCGGTGGCAGTGCTGCTCACCGCACGCTGGTTCCTGCCCGACATCCGCGGCGGCGCGGCGGACGGGCGCGCCGGGTCGGCTGCCGCCCCCGGCACGTCCGCGCCGGACGAGTTGCCCGTCACCGCGGCCGGCGAGGCCTTCGGTGGGCTGGCCCGGGGTGTGGGACTGCTCACCGTGGCCTGGGGGCTGTCGCTGGCGATCGCCAACGCGGCTCCGGTGGTGGTGAGCGGGCTGCTGCCCAACGACGCGGCCGGGGCGGCCACCGCGGCGACGTTCTCGTCCGCGGTCGTGCTGGCACGGATCCCGTTGTTCGTGTTCCAGGGCGCGCAGTCGCTGGTGCTGCCGTCGTTCGCACACGCGGCCGCCCAGAGCGACCCGGGCGCGCTCCGACGGGCCGTGCGCCCGGCGCTGCTGCTGGTCGCCGCGGTCGGCGTCGCCGCGATCCTCGGGAGCGCCGTCCTCGGCCACTGGGCCGGGCGGATCGCGTTCGGCCCCACGTTCACCAGCTCGAACCTGCTGGTCACGGCCCTGATGGTCGGCACGGTCGCCGGCATGGCCGTACAGATCGTCCAGCCCGCGCTGCTGGCGCTGGGCCACCACCGCTGGGTCGCCGGCGGCTGGGTGCTCGGCGCGGTCGTCTTCGCGGCCTGTTTCGCGCTGCCGTTCGCGCCGGTGACCGACGCGGTGATCGCCCAGCTCGCCAGTGCGGCCGTCACGATCGCGGTGCTCGGTGCCGTGCTCGGCCGCGCGCTGCGCAGCGTCCCCCAACAGTCTGAGGAGCTCAGCGATGTCCAACCCGCCTGAACGCGTGAGCGCCGTGGTGCTCGCCTACAAGGCGGAGCCTTGGCTGCGGCGCTCGGTCGAGGCGCTACTGGCCTCGGAGAAGGTCGACATCGACGTGATCCTGGTCGACAACGGCTGCACCACCGACGACGTCGACGTGCTGCAGCACCTCGACCGGGTCACCGTCCTGCGCCCCGGCACCAACACCGGGTTCGCCGGAGGCTGCAACCTCGGCGCCCAGGCCGCGACCGGCGAGTACCTGGCGCTGGTCAACGGCGACGCGGTGGTCGAGCCGACGACGATGTCCCGGCTGGTCGAGGAGGCGTCGAAGCCCGACGTCGGCATCGCGGTCGCCAGCGTGCGCCTCGCGGAAGACCCGGCGCTGCTCAACGCGGGGGCGAACCCGATCCACGTGCTCGGGCTCTCGTGGTCGGGCCGGATGGGCCAGCCGGAGACGCTCACCGAGCCGATGGAGACCGCGGGGGCCTCCGGGGCCTGCGTCGTGGTGCCGAAGGCCCACTGGGACGCGCTGGGCGGCTTCGACGACGAGTACTTCGCGTACCACGAGGACGCCGACCTCTCGATCCGCACCTGGCGGATGGGATTGCGCGTGCTGTACGTGCCCGACGCCGTGGCCGTGCACCGCTACGAGTTCTCCCGCAACGCCTTCAAGATGTACCTGGTCGAGCGGAACCGGCTGCTGTTCGTGGCCACGCTGTGGAGCGGTAAGGCCCTGGTGCTGCTGGCGATCCCGCTGGCCGGGCTGGAGGTCGCGATGACGCTGATGGCGGCGTCGCAGGGCTGGTTCCCGGCCAAGGTGAAGGGCTGGCGGTGGCTGTGGGCGCACCGCTCGCACATCCGCGCGCGGCGCCGGGTGCTGCGCGCCGAAGCCACGGTGCCGGACCGGATCTGGATGGCACGTTTGACAACAAAAGTCGATGCATCGGTCATTCCGGTACCAGCACTTGCGGGTGCGGTCAACGGTCTGGTCACGATCTGGTGGTCGGTGACTCGACGGTGGGTATGAGTGGCACGGCGCCATTACAGTTCGTCGGAATCGAGAACGAAGGCGAGAGCATCGTGACGGACGAGGACGCCGCTGTGCTGAGCAGCGACGAAGTCGCGGAGAGCACCGGCGTGGAGATCCCGGCGGTCGCGGAGGGTGACCTGCACGACGCCTCCGCCGATGCCCACGTTCCCGACAACAAGGACGTCTGGCTGGTCATCCCGGTCTACAACGAGGCCCAGGTCATCGCCGACGTCGTCGAGCACGCCCGGCAGACGTTCCCGAACATCGTGTGCGTCGACGACGGCAGCCGCGACGGTTCGGCCGCCGCGATCGCGCCGACCGGTGCGCACCTGGTGCAGCACCCGATCAACATGGGCCAGGGCGCCGCGCTCGAGACCGGTCTGCGGTACGCGCTGAACCGCCCGGGCGCCGAGTACTTCGTGACGTTCGACGCCGACGGGCAGCACCGGGTCGAGGACGCGCTGCGGATGCTCGAGGTCGCCCGCTCCGGCCAGGCCGACGTCGTCCTCGGCTCGCGCTTCCTCGAGTCGCGCGAGACCGTGCCGTGGATCAAGCGGCTCGTCCTCAAGACCGTGGTGACGCTCAGCCCGACGGCGCGGAAGCTGAAGCTGACCGACGCGCACAACGGCCTGCGGGTGTTCAACCGGCCGGCCGCCGAGGGCCTGCGGATCCGGATGAACGGCATGGCCCACGCGTCGGAGATCGTCGGCAAACTCGCCCGGTCGAACTGGCGGGTGTCGGAGATCCCGGTGACGATCCTGTACACCGACTACTCCCGGGCCAAGGGACAGTCCCTGGTCAACGGCGTCAACATCCTGTTCGAGCTGTCCCTGCGTCATAAAGGCGTCTAACCGATGGTCATCCAGTTCCTGCTGCTGCTCGCGGTCGCCGCGTCGCTGTTCTACTTCGTCCGGCGGCAGCACGGCGTCCGGTTGCAGGCGGGCAAGCGCCTCGCGTTCGTCGCGTTCCTGGTGTTCGCCGCGTACGCGGTGGTCCGCCCCGACGACATCACCGCGATCGCGCATTGGGTCGGCGTCGGTCGTGGCGCCGACCTGGTGCTCTACGCCACCGTCGTCGCGTTCGTCTTCGTCGTGATCAACTTCTACCTGCGGACGCGGGACATGGAGCGCCGCATCACCGACCTGGCGCGGGCGGTGGCGCTCCGGGACGCCGAGATCCTCAACCAGCACCGGTTGCCGCACTCCCCCGCCGCCGGCGAGGGGGCCGACACCGCGCTGCTCGCCGCCGTCGTCGCCGAGGGCAAGTCCTAGGTGCGGATGCCTGCCAGCAGGTAGCCGAGCATCCGGGCGCTGCCCTCGTCGGCGTCGGCGCAGTCGACGTTGGCCAGCGCGAGGCCGTTGATCAGCTTCAGCAGGTCGCCGGCGGCGACCTCGGGGCGGATCGCACCGGCGGCCTTCGCCCGGATGACCAGGCGGTCGGCGGCGGCGGTCATCGCGGCGTGGCACCAGGTGAGGTCGGCGCCCTCCCGGACCAGGGCGGCCCGCAGCGAAGCGGCGAGGCCCCGGTAGCGGATCGAGTGCTGGAGTACCGCCTGGAGCCAGCGGTCGAGCGCCGTACCCGGGTCGGTGTGCACGCACAGGGCGTCCGCCTGCTCGAGAAGCGCCTCCACCTGGTCGTGGAACACCGCTTCGAGCAGCGCGGCCCGGCTCGGGAAATGCCGGTAGAGCGTGCCGGACCCGACGCCGGCCCGCCGGGCGATGTCGTCCAGCGAGGCGTCGGCGCCGTGCGCCGCCACCGCCTCCCGGGCGGCGTCCAGGAGGCGGTCGTAGTTCCGGCGGGCGTCGGCGCGGCGCGGACGCCGGGCCGCGGGCGACGCGGGGAGCCCGACGGTCATCCCAGCTGGGACTCGATCGCACCGACGACCTCGGGCGACTCGGGCTCGGTACGCGGCCGGAACCGGTTCACGACCGTGCCGTCCTTGCCGATCAGGAACTTCTCGAAGTTCCACTGGATGTCGCCGGCCTCGCCGGTGGCGTCCGGCGCCGCGGTGAGCTCCTGGTACACCGGGTGCCGGTTCTCGCCGTTGACCTCGATCTTCTCGAACAGCGGGAACGTCACGCCGTAGGTGGTCGAGCAGAACTCCTGGATCTCGTCGGCCGAGCCCGGTTCCTGCCCCATGAACTGGTTGCAGGGGAAGCCGAGGACCGTGAACCCCTTGTCCTCGTATTTTTTCTGCAGCCGCTCGAGGCCCTCGTACTGCGGGGTGAGACCACACTTCGAGGCCACGTTCACGACGAGCAGCGTCTGCCCGGCGTAATCGCCCAGGCTGGCCGGGTCGCCGGAGAGCGTCCGCAGCGGGATGTCATAGATCGCCATATCCGGAGACTATCTCCGTACCGGGCTCCGAGCAGGGGCAGGTATGGAGCGCATGCATGCATGCATCACGCGGAGGATGGCGTTCGGGCAATCATCACCGTGACGCTCACGCGAGGACGACCGGGAAGTTCGGACGTGCGCACCGGCAGCACGAGGGAGACCGATGAGCCAGCCGATGCCCCTCCCGCGTCCGCGGGTCAGACTCGAGGACACTTTCGCCGAGACGCCCGGGAGGCTACCCAAACGTGTGCCGGGTGCGGCACTGCACGCGGTACCCGGAGCCCGCGTTTCCAGCCGGGTGGAGCAGCCACCGCCACTGGGCCGGCCTTCACCGCTGAGCCGGCCTTCACCGCTGGGCCGGCCTTCACCGCTGGGCCGGCCGTCGGCGTCGCGCGGGCGCCGTGGCCCGATCGGGCGCGTGCTCGCCGCGGTGCGGAACCGGTTCCGGCGATGCTAGACCGGCAGGCGCAGGGTTTCCTCGATCGCGGTTAGCAGGTCTCGACGGTTGAACGGCTTCTCGATCAACGTCACCTCGGGGTCGATCGTCCCCTTCGACGTGAGCAGTCGCTGCGCGAAGCCCGACATGTACAGCACCTGGATCGACGGATGCGTCGACCGCACCTGGTCGGCGACCTCGCGTCCCGACAGGCCCGGCATCGTGATGTCGGTCAGCAGCAGGTCGAGGCGTCCCGGGAAGCTCGCGGCGAGCTCCACCGCCTCGGCCCCGGTCGCGGCCGACAGCACCAGGTACCCGACCCGGGTCAGAATCGTCTCGATCGACGCACGCAGTTCGCGCTCGTCGTCGACGAGCAGGATCGTGCCGTAGCCCGGGCGGGCGGGCTCCAGCTGCACCGTGTCGGGCCGGTCGCCGGTCTCGACCAGCTCGGCCGACGGCAGCAGGATCGTCACGGTCGTGCCGATCCCGACCTCGGAGTCCAGGCTGATCGCCCCACCGGCCTGCGCGACGATCCCGTAGACCGAGGCCAGGCCGAGCCCGGTGCCGTGTCCCTCGGCCGCCTTCGTGCTGAAGAACGGCTCGAACGCGCGCTCGGCGACCTCGGGGGGCATGCCGGTACCGGTATCGGTCACCTGGAGCCGCACGTAGGAGCCGCGTTCCAGGCCGTACTCCCCCGCCTCGATCGGCCCGAGCACGGTGTGGTCGGTGCGGACGGTCAGCGAGCCGCCGGCCGGCATCGCGTCCCGGGCGTTGACGGCCAGATTCACCAGCACCTGCTCGATCCGGCCCGGGTCGGCGCTCACCGCGGCCGGGCGTCCGGCGAGATCGGCGCCGAGGACGACGTCCGCCCCGAGGGTGCCGGTGAGCATCCGCTGGACGTCGTACACGACGTCGTTGAGGTCGAAGACCTCGGGCCGGACGATCTCCCGGCGGCCGAACGCCAGCAGCTGACGGGTGAGCCGGGCGCCGCGCTCGGACGCCGCGAGGACCTGCGCGACCGCCTCGTGCGCCCCGTCGAGCGCAGGGGTGCTGGACGCGATCTCCTCCAGGTCCTCCTCGAGGATCGACGCGTGCGTGCTGATGATCGCGAGCACGTTGTTGAAGTCGTGCGCGACGCCACCGGCGAGCTGACCGAGGCTGTCCAGCCGCTGCGAGCGCTGCAGCTCGTTCTCCAGGCGCCGGTGCTCGGCCTCCTGCTCGATCCGGGCCGAGATGTCGTGCACGGTGGCGGCGACCAGCAGCCCCTCGTCGGTCTGGATGGAGGCGAGCGAGATCTCGGCCGGGAACTCGGAACCGTCCCGGCGGCAGGCCCGCAGTTGCAGGCCCTCCCCCATCCGGCGCATCCGCGGGTCGGTCGCGTAGACCGACCGGTGTTGCCGGTGCCGGGTGCGGACGCTTTCGGGCAGCAGGAGCTCGACCGGCTGGCCCCTCAGTTCGTCGAGGCGGTAGCCGAAGAGCCGCTGCGCCTCGGAGTTGACGAGCTGGATGAGCCCGTAGCGGTCGACCCCGATGATCGCCAGCGCGGTCGCGTCGAGCAGCCAGCGGAAC
The DNA here is from genome assembly GCF_044454545.1 of Cryptosporangium sp. NPDC051539. NCBI lineage: Bacteria > Bacillati > Actinomycetota > Actinomycetes > Cryptosporangiales > Cryptosporangiaceae > Cryptosporangium > Cryptosporangium sp. NPDC051539. Next base: position 141,843 of record NZ_JBITDV010000003.1, read on the forward strand.
TTGGCCTCGTCGCGGTGCCGGGCCGTGACGTCGCGGGAGACGCGGGCCGCACCGACGATCCGGCCGGAGGCGTCGGTGACCGGCGAGACCGAGAGTTCGACGGTCATCCGGTGCCCGTCGCGGTGCAGACGCTGCGCCTCGTAGATCTCGACGCTCTGGCCCTCCGAGATCCGGCGGAGGATGTCGGACTCCTCGTTCCTGCTCTCCGGGGCGTAGAGCTCGGCCATCCGGCGGCCGAGCATCTCTTCCTCGCTGTAGCCGTAGAGGTGGGCGGCGGCGGCGTTCCACGAGGTCACGCGGCCGTCCAGCGACTCGCCGATGATCGCGTCGCGGGCCGAGCGGACGATGCCGGCGAGCCAGCTCTGCGCGGCTCCGAGCTCGGTCGCGGCCCGCAGCGACAGCGAGACCAGCGTGCCGTCCGGTCCGGTCAGCGCGCTGCGGGCGGCGGTCGCGGTGAACACGCTGCCGTCCGGCCGGCGGAACGGGGTCGTCGCGACCGTGCCGGGTTCCGCGGCGATCAGGCCGCGGGCGGATGGCTCCTGGTCGGGCGGCGCGAGCAGACCGGCCAGCGTCTGCCCGACCAGCGTGCCGACCGGGCAGGCGAACAATTCGGCGGCCAACGCGTCGGCCAGCACGACCCGGCTGTCCGGATCGAAGGCCAGCAGCGCGGCCGGACGAGGCTCATCGGCCCCGAACGACAGAGTGCCCATTCGCCCCACTATGCCCCACTAATGGAGCAATGGGTCAGACGAGGGGGTCCGGGAACGGCTGGGTCGGTTGCGGGTACGAGTCGAGCTCGGCCGCGACGTTCGTCCTGTTGACCGCGTAGCTCTGCGTCACCAGGCGCGGCTTGATCGCGCCGCCGTCGACGACCTGGCGGCAGGCGCGGACGACCAGCTCACCCACCGAGGCGGGGAACGTCGCGATCGTGGCCTCGAGCTCCTTGGCCTGGACCGCACGCAGGCCGTCGAGCGTTCCGCCGACCGAGATCACCGAGATCGAGTCGGTTTTGCCGGCCGCCTTGACCGCCTTCGCCGCCGCACGGCCGATCACGTCGCTGCTGGCGAAGATGCCCTTGAGGTTCGGCTTGGCGGCGATCGTGTCGGTGACGACCTGGACCGCGGTGTTGTAGTTGTCGTTCGTCGCCTTGGTCAGCGAGACCGTGAAGTTGGCCTCGGCGCCCTCTTTGAAGCCGACGCGCTGGTCGGCGGCGTTGGGGTCGTCTTCGTCACCCAGCACCATCGCGACTTCGCTGCCCTTCGGGACCGCGGTGGCCATCTCTCGCGCCGCCTGGTGGCCGATTTCCTTGTCGGCCGGCCCGATCTGCGAGGTGATCTGGTAGCCGGCCTTCGCCGCGGCCGCCGTGTCCATGCGCAGGCCGAGGTTGAAGATCGCGACCTTCTTCTTCGCCAGAGCGGCGAGCGGCTTGATCAGCGCGGCCGGGTCGACCGGCGCGATCGCGAAGCACTTGAGACGCTGCTCGTTGAACGCTTCGACTTTGCGGATCTGGACCGCCGGATCCTTCGCATCGGCGGCGTCCGGTGAGACGTCGACCGCGAATTGGTCACCGGAGTCGACCGCTGCGCTCCGCAACGCGTCCCAGTCGTCCGACGTCGTATCCGGAACCAGGAGGCCGAGCTGAGCCTCGGCCCGATCGTTCGTGGCGGCGGACGACCGTTCCGGCGCCATGCCGCACCCGCCGGCAGCCAGGACCAAACCCAGACACGCGCTGACGCCGACGAGCGCGCGGACGGGTCTCCGACGAAGGAGCTGACGACGGTGTGTGACCACTCTCACGGTGATGGAACCTAGCAGCTCGAATCACCGTTCACCGCAGGGTCCCCCACCGCATCAGCCGATGTCAGCCACATCACCGGCCGACTTCTCATCGCAAATATCGAATAAGTGGGTGATCCTGACGGCGCCGATTCACGTGCTCGTCGTTTGACACCTCAACTCCCACCGGAGTATTCGGCCCCCGCATCACGACCGATCGGGGGCGAACCGGATCCGGTAGCGTCCCGGCTCGCCAGGAGTTCTGCGGAGGGGGTGACGATGCCGGTTCCATCAGAGGCTGCTGAGGGCATCCGGATGGGGTCCGCGCGAGGTCGCTGGGTGTTGCTGGCGACCGTGCTCGGCTCGAGCCTCGTCATGCTCGACGGCACGGTGGTGAACGTCGCGCTCGGACGGATCGGTAGCGATCTGGACGCGGACTTCGCCGGGCTGCAGTGGATCGTCAACGCGTACACACTCTCGCTCGCGGCGCTGATCCTGCTCGGCGGCGCGCTGGGTGACCGGTTCGGCCGGCGGCGGGTCTTCCTGATCGGCGTCGTGTGGTTCGCGCTCGCGTCGCTGCTGTGCGCGCTGGCTCCGACCGCGGAGCTGCTCGCACTGTCGCGGGCCCTGCAGGGGGTCGGCGGCGCGCTGCTGACACCGGGCAGCCTGGCGATGATCGCGGCGACGTTCTCGGCCCAGGACCGGTCGCGGGCGGTCGGCGCCTGGTCGGCCTTCGGCGGCATCGCGGGCGCGATCGGGCCGTTCGTCGGCGGGTGGCTGGTCGAGTGGGACTGGCGTCTGGTGTTCCTGCTGAACCTTCCGCTGGCGGTCGTGGTCGTGGTGGTCGCGCGGGTGCACGTGCCGGAGACCCGGGATCCGTCCACGGTGCGCGGATTCGACGTGAGCGGCACCGTGCTCGGGGCGGCCGGGCTCGGCGTCCTGACCTACGGGCTGATCGCCGGTGGTCGCGGGTTCGGCCCGTTCGTGTGGGCGCTGATCGCGGCCGGGGTCGTGCTGCTGGGTGCGTTCCTGCTGGTGGAGCGGCGGTCGCCGCACCCGCTCGTGCCGCTGGACCTGTTCTCCAACCGGACGTTCACCGCGGTCAACGGGGTGACGTTCCTGGTCTACGCCGCGCTCGGCGTGTTCTTCTTCCTGCTCGTGCTGCAGTTGCAGGTCGTGGCCGGTTTCTCGCCGATCGCGGCCGGTACCGCGCTGCTGCCGGTGACCGCGATCATGCTGACGTTCTCGTCGAGGTCGGGCGCGCTGGCCGACCGGATCGGCGCGCGGCTGCCGTTGACCGTCGGACCGCTGGTGGCGGCCGGGGGGTTGCTGCTGGCGTCGCGAATCGGCTCCGGGTCGTCGTACCTCGGGACCGTGTTGCCCGCGGTGGTGTTGTTCGGGGCCGGGTTGTCGCTGACCGTGGCGCCGCTGACCGCGACGGTGCTGGGGTCCGCGGAGTCGCGCCACGCCGGGATCGCGTCCGGCGTCAACAACGCGGTCGCGCGGGCGGCCGGGTTGCTGTCGGTGGCGGTGATTCCGGTGGTGGCGGGGCTGTCCGGTCAGGCGTACGCCGATCCGGCGGCGATGTCGGACGGGTTCCGGATGGCGATGATGATCTGCGCCGGGCTTCTCGCCGTCGGCGGCGTCCTGTCCTTCACCACCGTCCGGACGCCGGCCCGCGCCTCGTCGGGGGCGGCGCGTTCCCGGCCGACGCCGGCCACCACGGCGCCGACCGCGACCGAAGTGGGTGCGGCGGGCGCGGCGGGCGCGGTGGCGGCCGGTCCGGGCGCTGTCCCGACGAATGCGGCGGCGGGCGCTGTGCCGACGGGCGCGGCCGTGGTCGAAACGGGACCGGCGAACGCGACCAGCCCGGGCGCTGGGCCGACAAGCACGGCCGCGGCAGGCGCTGAGCCGACGAACGCGGCCGTCGCCGGGACCGGACCGGCGAGCGCAGCCGGCCTGGGCGGCGGGCCGACAAGCACCTCAGCGGCAGGCGCCGGACCGGCGAGCGCGACCGGCCTGGGCGCCGGGCCGACGAGCGCGGCCGCGACGGGCGCTGGGCCGACGAGCGCGGCCGTCGCCGGGGCCAGACCGACCAACGCGGGCGATGCCGGGGCCGGACCGGCGAGCGTCGCCGGCGCCGTACCAACAACCGCAGCCGCGGCCGGCGCTGGACCGACGAGCGGGGCCGACAGCGGGACGGGGCCGACGAGCGCGGCCGGCGCGGGCGCTGGGCCGGCGGGCGCGGCTGCGGCGGGCGCTGGGCCGGCGAACGCTGGGCCGACGGGCGCTGGGCCGACGGGCGCTGGGCCGACGGGCGCTGGGCCGACGGGCGCTGGGCCGACGGGCGCTGGGCCGGCGGGCGCGGCCGTCGCCGGGGGTGCGACGGCGGGCAGGGTGGTGTCGGGGGTCGGTGCAGCGACTCCGGGCGTGGTTGCGCCGGGGGTGGTGCCCGGGGCGGCCGCAGGAACCGTGGCGGCGGGGGCGGCGCCGAGCGTGGCGGCTCCTGAGGGCTCGCCGGACGAAGCGGCGCCGGACGAAGCCGGGAGCCCGGAGCCCGCGAGGGGCGGGTTCGACCTGGCGAAGTGCCTGCACTGCGGGGTGACCGGCCCGCAGCTCTACCCATCCGTCCCGATGGACGCTCCGCCCGTCCGGTAACCGCCCAGCCGCCACCCGGCCCCGCCGCCCCGCCACCCGGCCGCGCCGCCCCGCCACCCGGCCGCGCCGCCCCGCCACCCGGCAGCCGCCCGGCAGCCGCCCGGCAGCCGCCCGGCAGCCGCCCGGCCGGCCGGGCGGGCGGAGCGCTACGGCGGTAGTTGGTCCGGCTCGGGAGCCGGACCAACTACCCGCTAACGCTTGCGACGATCCTGCGAACCGTCGTCCGAGCCACCGCCGACCAGCCCGGCCCGGCGAAGCGCATCGGCCAGCGCGCCCTCGGGCTCGGGCCGCCCACCACGCGGCCCACCGCCCTGTCGCTGACCGCCGTGCCGCTGGCCACCGCCACCGGCGCCGCGCCCGCCCCGGTCGTCACGACCAGACCCACCGGACCCACCGCGACCGCCACCACGGCCGCCGCCCGCCCCACCGCGCTGACCGCCGCCGCCCTGCCCGTCACGGCCCTGGCCTTCACGGCCACCACCCGCGCCGCCGTCACGGCCCTGACCACCCTCACGGCCAGCGCCACCCGCACCGCCAGCGCCACCCTCACGAACCGCAGCACCGCCACGCCCCGCGCCGCCGTCACGACCCGCAGCACCGTCGCGCCCCACACCGCCCTCACGACTCGCAGCACCGTCGCGGCCCGCGCCGCCCTCGCGACCCGCGCCGCCCTCGCGACCCGCGCCACCGTCGCGGCCCCGGCCACCGCCCTGGCCCCGGCCTCCCTGGGCGCGGCTCCCGCCCGGCCCGGCTTCGTCCTCGAGGCGGAGCGTCAACGAGATCCGCTTACGCGGCACGTCGACGTCGAGCACCTTCACCCGCACGATGTCCCCGGGCTTCACGACGTCCCGCGGGTCCTTGACGAACGTCTTCGACATCGCCGACACGTGCACGAGCCCATCCTGGTGCACCCCCACGTCGACGAACGCCCCGAACGCGGCGACGTTCGTCACGACTCCTTCCAGCACCAGCCCCGGCGTCAAATCCGACAGCTTCTCGATGCCCTCGGTGAACGTCGCGGTCTTGAACTCCGGACGCGGGTCGCGCCCGGGCTTCTCGAGCTCGATCAGGATGTCGGTGACCGTGGGCAAGCCGAACCGCTCGTCGACGAAGTCGGCCGGCTTCAGCGTCCGCAGCGTCGCGGTATTACCGAGCAGCCCCGGCAGGTCGGAGCCCGACGTCTCGACGATCCGCCGCACGACCGGGTACGCCTCCGGGTGGACGCTCGTCGTGTCGAGCGGATCGTCCCCACCCGGAATCCGCAGGAAACCCGCGCACTGCTCGAACGCCTTCGGCCCGAGCCGGGGCACACCGCCGAGCGCCGCCCGCGACCGGAACGGCCCGTTCGCGTCGCGGTGCACCACGATGTTCTCGGCCAGCCCGGTGCTGATGCCCGACACCCGGGCCAGCAGCGGCACCGACGCGGTGTTCAGGTCGACGCCGACCGCGTTCACGCAGTCTTCGACCACCGCGTCGAGCGAGCGGGAGAGCTTCACCTCCGACAGGTCGTGCTGGTACTGCCCGACCCCGATCGACTTCGGATCGATTTTCACCAGCTCGGCCAGCGGGTCTTGCAGACGGCGGGCGATCGACACCGCGCCCCGCAGCGACACGTCGAGCTCCGGCAGCTCCTGCGACGCGTACGCGGACGCCGAGTACACCGACGCGCCGGCCTCGGAGACGACGATCTTCGTGAGCGTCAGCTCGGGGTGCTTCGCGATCAGCTCCGCGGCCAGCTTGTCGGTCTCCCGGGACGCCGTACCGTTACCGATCGCGATCAGCTCGACGTCGTGGGCGGCGCACAGCCGGGCCAGCGTCGCGAGCGACTCGTCCCAGCGGCGGCGCGGCTCGTGCGGGTAGATCGTGTCGGTCGCGGTCACCTTGCCGGTGCCGTCGACCACCGCGACCTTCACACCGGTCCGCAGCCCCGGGTCGAGCCCCATCGTCGCCCGGGTGCCGGCCGGTGCGGCCAGCAGCAGGTCTCGCAAGTTGCCGGCGAACACCGCGACCGCGTCGTCCTCGGCCGACTGACGCAGCCGGAGCCGCAGGTCGATGCCGAGCCGCACGACGATGCGGGTGCGCCAGGCCCAGCGCACGGTGTCGAGCAGCCACCGGTCGGCCGGACGCCCGTCGTCGCGGATGCCGAAGCGGGCCGCGATCCGGATCTCGTAGCCGGACGCTCCGGCCGGTGCCTGCGCCCCCTCGGGCAGCGCTTCCTCGGACGCGAAGTCGAGGTCGAGGATCTCTTCTTTCTCGCCGCGGAACAGCGCGAGGATGCGGTGCGAGGGAAGCCGGGAGTAGGGCTCGGAGAACGCGAAGTAGTCGGAGAACTTGGCGCCAGCCTCTTCTTTGCCCTCGCGGACCCGGGATGCGACGTGCCCGCGCTCCCACATCCGCTCACGCAGCTCACCGATCAGGTCGGCGTCTTCCCCGAAGCGCTCGACGAGGATCGAACGGGCGCCGTCGAGAGCCGCGGCGACGTCGGCGACGTTCTTCTCGGCGTCGACGTACTGCCCGGCCAGCGTCTGGGGGTCGTTCGACGGGTCACCGATCAGCGCGTCGGCCAGCGGCTCGAGCCCGGCCTCGCGGGCCACCTGCGCCTTGGTGCGACGCTTCGGCTTGAACGGGGCGTAGATGTCTTCCAGCCGCGCCTTCGAGTCGGCGGCGTTGATGCGGGCCGCCAGGTCGTCGTCGAGCTTGCCCTGGCTGCGAATCGAGTCCAGCACGGCCGTGCGCCGTTCTTCGAGCTCACGCAGGTAGCCGAGGCGCTCGTCGAGCGTGCGGAGCTGAGCATCGTCGAGCGCGCCGGTCTGCTCCTTGCGGTAGCGGGCGATGAACGGCACGGTCGAGCCGCCGTCGAGAAGGGCCACCGCGGAGTCGACCTGCCGCTCCTGCACGCCGAGTTCTTCGGCGATACGCCGGGCGATCGTCGCTACCCCGACACCGGTCGGGCCCGCCGGGCGTGCCCCTACCGATTCTGTTACCACGCAGCTCACCAATCCGTCTTCGGCCGGGTCTCTCCCGGCCCCGTCAGTTGCTCCGGAGAACCGTAGCGTCCGCGCGCCGACGCCGGTGCGCGTCGTCCACAGGCACGCACTTTTCAATGGCATGTTGAAAACGATCTGTTTAAACTCGTCGTATGAGCGAATCGTTGAGCAGGCCGAGCCCGAGCCGGGCCCGCGCCGAGCGCACCTATGCGGCACTGTTCCGGCTGGCCGAGCGGCACGCCGGCGACGCCGAGGCCCGGGCCCGCCAGGTGAACCCGGCGATCCTGGCGCCGCACGAGGCCGTCCGGCTGGTCTCGTTCCTGGCCGGCGGGTCGGCCGCGTACCGCGGGGGCGAGCCCGAGGTCGACGCGGACGACCTCACCGCGGCGCTGACGCTGGTCCCGCTGGTCCGCGCCGAGCTGGACGAGCTCGAACTCGGGCTGCTCCTGATGGCCAGGGGCCGGGGCATGACCTGGGCCGACATCGCGTTCGGCCTGGGCCTGGGCAGCGCCCAAGCGGCGTCACAACGCCACGACCGCCTGTCCAGCCGCACCGACCCGAGCAGCACCGACCCGAGCAGCGCATGACCCTCAGATAACCGGGCACAACCCCACAATGATTACCAAAACCGCCGTAACCGTCAGCCTGCTGGCGGTTCTGACCGCCGGACACCCCGGTACGGCTCGCCCGAACGCCCAGGACCAGGTGTTCCTGCGCACCGCGCACCAGGGCAATCTGGCCGAGATCAGCGCGGCACGGATCGCCCAGCAGCGTGGCACCACGTCGGGCGTCCGCGACCTGGCCACCCGCTGGATCAGCGACCACACGTCCGCCGACCGGTCGCTCGTCCAAGCCGCGATCGCCCTGGACGTGGTGCTGCCGGCCGCGCCGACCCCCGCCCAGGAGGCGCTCACCGCGCGCTACCGGAACGCTCCCGACGCGGAGTTCGACCCGCTCTGGGTGTCCACGCAGGTCACCGAACACCAGCGGGCGGCCTCGCTGGTGACCGCCGAGCTCACCGCCGGTGCGTCGCCGACGGTCACGGCGCTGGCCCACTCGGCCGGGCCGATGATCTCCACCCACCTGCGCCTGCTGACCGCCCTCGAACCCGCGGTCGGCGCCGCGATTCCCGCCCGGCCCGACGTCCCCCGGCCCGGCTCTGCCCCGCTCCCACCGCCCGCCGCTCCTCCGGCCGACCAGAGCTCCGTCGCGCCCGTCCGAGAAACCCCCGGCTGGACGCAGCCCCGCGCGAACACCGCCATCCCGATCCCCGGAGGCCCCTGGCCCTCCACCACCGCCGCCCCCTGACCGGCACGGCCGGGGCCGTACGCGGCACCCGGGTCAGAAGCCGCCGTCCTCCTCTGCGCCACCGCGTCACCGCGTCACCGCTCCCGGCCCCGACCGCGAGTCGCGGCCGGGCCCACCGCCGAGCCCGGCACCGCGTGCGGTAAGCAGGACATCGAGCCGAGAGGAAGGGCTGACGTGAGCCGTTACGTCATCATCGGAGCCGGTGCGATCGGAGCACCGATCGCCGCCCAGCTGCGCACCGCCGGCATCGGCGTGGTCCTGGTCGCGCGCGGCGCGCACCGGACCGCGATCTCGACCGACGGGCTCCGCTACGTCCGCCCGGACGGCGAACACCGCGTCAGGCTGCCGGTCGCCGGATCCGCCGCCGAAGTCGACCTGACCGTCGGCGACGTCCTGGTGCTCACCACCAAGACCCAGGACACCGAGGCCGTGCTGGCCGAGTGGTCGTGGCGCCCGGTCACCGGCGGCACCACCGCGGCCGAGTCGCTACCCCTGATCAGCCTGCAGAACGGCCTGGAGAACGAACGCGCCGCGCTCCGCCGCTTCGCCCGCACCTCCGGCGCCGCGGTCCAGATGCCGAGCAGCTACCTGCGTCCCGGCGAGGTCGTCGCGCCCGGCGACCCGGTGGTCGGCGCGTTCTTCCTGGGCGGCTACCCGGACGGCCTCGACCCGGACGCCGAGGTCTGGGCCACCGACCTCCGCCGCTCCGGGTTCGCGGTCCGCCTGGTCGAGGACCTGCCGCGCTGGAAGGCCGGCAAGCTGCTCAACAACGTGCTGAACCCGCTCGACGCGCTCTACGCCGGCCACGAGCTCTTCGACGACGTCGCCGCCGCACTGCGGGCCGAGGCCCGGCGGGCGCTCGAGGCGGCGGGCCTCGACCCGGCCGACCTTTCCGCCGATTCCGACATGCGCGTCCGTCTCGCCGACGACCTGCTCGACCAGTACGGCGGCAGCTCCACCCGGCAGAGCCTCGGCAAGCGCGCCGGCGCGACCGAGGCCGACTTCCTCAACGGGGAGATCGTGCTGCTCGGCCGTTTGCACGGCATTCCGACGCCGCTCAACGCGGCGATGCAGGCGGCGGTGGCGAAGGCCGCGCGCGACGGCGTCGCGCCCGGCGGCGGCGATCCCACGCTTCCCGCCACGCTGCTCCGCCTGGCCGCCGAGGAGGTCCGGTGACCGACGTGCTGATCACCACCGAAGAGCTACGAGCCCTGCTTTCGGACGCTACTGAGCTCACGATTCTCGACGTGCGCTGGGCACTGGGCGATCCGCACGGAGAGCAGCACTACCGCGACGGGCACGTGCCGGGCGCGATCTTCGCGAACCTGGACACCGAGCTCGCGTCCCCGGCTACCGCGGCCGGCGGTCGGCATCCGCTGCCTGCGGTCGCGGACCTGCAGGACACGGTCCGCCGCTGGGGTGTCCGTACCGGGAAACCGGTGGTGGCCTACGACAACACCGGCGGGCTGGCGGCCGCCAGGGCCTGGTGGCTGCTGCGCTGGGCCGGCGTGGACGACGTCCGGTTGCTCGACGGCGGGCTCGGGGCGTGGATCGCGGCCGGACACGACGTGCAGACCGGCGAGAACCCGGCGCCCGGCGGCGGGGACGTCACGCTGCGCCCGGGGCAGCTCCCGGTCCTCGACGCCGACCAGGCCGCCGCCCTGACCGGCACGGGTGTTCTGCTGGACGCCCGGCCGGGCGAGCGTTACCGCGGCGAGGTGGAGCCGGTGGACTCCCGTCCCGGGCACATCCCGGGTGCGGTGTCCGCTCCGACGGCCGGCAACCTCGGTACGAACGGCACGTTCCGCGACCCCGCCGAACTTCGCGAACGGTTCGCCGCGCTGGGCGTGGACGCCGCGGCCACGGTCGGCGTCTACTGCGGCTCGGGCGTGACCGCGGCGCACGAGGTGGCCGCGCTCGCCGTCGCGGGTATCCCGGCCGCGCTCTACCCCGGCTCGTGGTCCCAGTGGTCCGCCGATCCCGCTCGCCCGGCCGCGACCGGAGAACAGCCGGGGACCCCCGCCGTATAGGCAGGGGCCCCCGAACGCGGCCCGCGGGAAGGCCGCGCGTTCACCGGCCGATCGGCCGGTAGCTCAGAAACCGGCCGCCTTGAGCTGATTGCGCAGAGGCGTGCCGAGCGGCGACGTGTGGGTCAGGCGGGTGTGCAGGTTTCCGCGGGTGGCGACGTCGGTGTAGTACGTGTGACGGCGCCGGGCGATGCACCCGTCCTGGCGGGCGTGGTTCGGCAGCTGGTCGGGGTCGAGCTGGGAGTTGATCCCGTCGCGCAGCAACGTGAGCGCCTCGGCCCGCAACTGCGAAACCCGCGACTCGGTCACCCCGAGCTCGGCCGCGATCACCGCCATCGGACGCTCGTCGAGGAAGTAGGACTCCACCACCGTGCGCAGCCGCTCCGGCAACGCCGAGATCGCCTGATGCAAATAGCCGATCTTCTCCCGGTGCAGCAGCAGCTCCTCCGGACCCTGGGTGCGGTCGGGCACCAAGTCCTCGGCCGTCCCGGCCGCGAACCCCTGCAGCGAGAGCACCACCGCGCGCTGCACGTCGTCGGCCGCCGAATGGAGCTCGGCCACCGCGACGCCGAGCGTCTCGGCGAGCTCGGCCTCGGAGGGCGTGCGGCCGAGCTGAGCGGTGAGCTCAGCGGCCGCGGTCTCGATCTTGCGGGCGCGGTGACGGACCGACCGGCTGGCCCAGTCCAGACCCCGCAACTCGTCCAGCAACGCACCCCGGATCCGGACGGTCGCGAACGAACCGAACGGAGTGCCGCGCGACGGATCGTAGGACTTCGCCGCGCCGGCCAGCGCGGCCAGACCGGCCGACGTCAAATCGTCGCGATTGACGTGGGCAGGGACCCGGCCCAGCATCTCGCGGACCAGGTGGCCCACCAGGGCCAGGTGATCACGTACCAGCGTGTCGAGTTCCCGCTCGGACAAGCGCTCCGGAGTGGCAAGACTGGTCATGCGGTCCCCCCTGAAATCTCTCGGTCGGCGCCGGCCGCGTCCGCTCCCGCAGCGGTGCTGTTCCGGTCCGACACAAAAGAGATTTCTCCCGTTCGGGTGCGAAAAAGGGTGTCACACGGTTGCACCTCGGTTGCAAGGAGTAATCACCCCCTCACAGAAAGCCCCGTCGCCACGTAGTTGGTAGTGACCTGGAGCCCGCTGAGGGCGACGCTGCCGATCGGGCGCGATGACGCCGCGTATAACTGATACTCAAGTCGTCGCGCCCGCTCGGCAGCGTCGCCCTCAGCGGGCCGCCCGCTCAGTTAGAGAAGTCTTGGGTTAGCCAGAGGGTGCCCTTGGCGTCGCGGTACAGGTCGATGCCGATCTGGCTCAGCGACGGGTTCAGGATGTTGCGGCGGTGACCGTCGTTCGGGGCCACCTCGTCGATCATGCTCTGGGTGATGCGGGTCGCAGTCGCGGCGTGCGCGGCGTCGGTCGCGGCGCTGGTGCTGCCGAAGCCGATGTTCTCGGCCCACGCGCTCCACTTCAGGCCCTGCGCGCCGATCCGGGCACCGCCGTTGCTCTCGCCGGCGCACTGGTGGGAGAGCCCGCAACCGCCGGCCATCGTCAGGTTGTGCTCGTGGGCGGCACCGATGAGCTGGTTGTTCAGCGTCAGCGCCTTGGCGCCGTTGGCGGCCCGCAGCTTGTTGATCTGGAGCAGAACGGCCTGCACCGGGGCGTTCGTCGTACCGGTGTTCGCGGTCGGGCCGGTCGGCGTGACCGTGTCGGCCGGAGCGTTCGTGACCGGGCTGCTCGCGGTCGGGCTGCTCGTCGTCGGGCTGCTCGTGGTGGGGGCGGACTTGGCCGGGGCCGTCTGCTGCGTGGTCGTCGAGACCGAGCGCTGCACGTGCCGCTGGCCCCACGGGCCGTAGTAGCGGTAGTGGTCGACGCTCTGCGAGTAGCGGTCGTAACCCCCGGCGGGCTGGTCGGCGGCCGATGCCGCCGAGCCCGCGCCGACAGCCATCGTGGTGAAGATCGCGGCGGTCAGGACGCCGAACGCGAGCTTCGTACGCACGGTGGTGTTTCGCACGAATTGTCCCCCTTGGTCGGCGCCGGCGTCGGTTGCCGTTGGCGTCATCAGGAAGGTCGGCGGTCTCGGCCGGACGCTGCGAAAACCGTCGGTGAGGCTCTGGGGGTACTCCGGGTGCAGCCAGGTTGCTGGCATGCTCGGGTCATGGACATCGGATTCGGGCTGCCGGTCTCCGGGGCCTGGGCAACGCCGGAGAACGTCGTCACGGTCGCGCGGCACGCCGAGGAACTGGGCTACCGGACGCTCTGGTCGTTCCAGCGGCTCCTCGTTCCCGAGGCGCAGCCGCTGCCACCGGTCTACGCGAGCGTCCTCGATCCGGTGGTCTCGCTGGCGTTCGCCGCCGCGGCCACCGAGCGGATCGGCCTCGGCACCGCGATCGTCAACGCGCCGTTCCTCGCCCCCGCCGTGCTCGGCCAGCAACTGGCGACGCTCGACGTGCTGTCGCGCGGGCGGCTGGTCACCGGACTCGGGCTGGGCTGGCTCCCGGCGGAGTTCTCCGCGACCGGCGTGCCGTTCGAGCGGCGCGGTGCCCGGCTCGAGGAGTACCTGCACTGCCTGGACGCGATCTGGGGCCCGGACCCGGTCGCGTTCGAGGGCGAGTTCTACCGGGTCGAACCGTCCACTGTGCTACCCAAGCCGGTGCAGAGCCCCCGCCCGCCGATCCTGCTGGGCGGCGACGCACCGCGCGCGCTGGACCGCGCCGGGCGGCTCGCGGACGGCTGGATCAGCGCGAGCCGCTTCGACCCGACGAAGCTCGGCGACGCGATCGGCGTGGTCCGCGGGTCGGCCGAGAAGGCCGGACGCAACCCGGATGACCTGCGGTTCATCTGCCGGGGGGTGGCGGTGGTCGGTCCGCGCAAGCGGATGCTGACCGGCACGCTCGGCGAGATCCGCGCCGACTTCCCGGCGCTCGAGGCGCAGGGCGTCACCGAGGTGTTCGTCGACTTGAACTTCGATCCCGCGGTCGGGTCACCGGACGCCGATCCGGTGGGGTCGCTGCGCCACGCGCTGACCGTGCTGGAGGCGCTCGCCCCCTAGGGGCAGGCCCGGATGAACCCCCGATTGCGCTGGTGGGGACACTAGGGACATGACTTCCTTCCGGCGCATGCTCGCCGTACTCGGCGCGGGCGCGGCCGCCACCGTGTTCGCCGTGCTCGTTCCCGCGTCCGCGTGGGCCGCCGAAAACCCGGCGCTGGCCTCGGTCGCGACCGAGGTCGCCCGGGGTCGGCGGCGCAGTGGTGGTGGCTTCGGCGGCATCTGTGGTGCGGTGTGCTGCCTCCTGTTCATCGCGATCATCGTGATCGGCGTCGTGCTGTTCATGCGACGTCGCGGCGGCGGTTCGGGCGGGTCCGGCGGCCCCGGGGGCCCGGGTGGCCCCGGCGGCGGCTGGGGCCCCGGCGGGCCCGGCGGTCCGGCCGGCCCCGGCGGCTATGGTCCGCCGACCTCCGGCCCCGGCTACGGCCAGCCGACCTCGGGT